>NZ_CP107907.1:3987405-5316540 GCF_041434015.1 Streptomyces sp. NBC_00454
GCTGTAGAAGCGGGTGTCGTTGCCCAGGACCCAGAGCTCGTACGCGTCGATGCGGCCCCGGTAGCGGGTGGCCACCGCCGAGACGAAGGCGGTCCAGTCGGCGAGGTCGTCGGGCGGGCTGGTGCGCGAGCCGTCGTCGTAGGCCGTGTGCGGCCCGTTGGGGCTCGCCCAGTCGGGGGTGCCGCCCATGGTGAAGAGCACGGGCAGGCCGGCCTGGTTCGCGGCGGTGACCAGCCGGTCGAGGATCGACCAGTCGTACGCGCCGCGCCGGGGCTGGATGTTCGACCACCGGGTGCGGCTGTCCCAGAGGCGGACCGTGTCGATCTGGAAGGTGGGCATGGCGCCGGTCGAGGAGTTCAGCGTCATCCCGAAGATGCCGTTCGGGACGGGCGTCGGGGCCTGGGTCCACGGCGCGGCCGTGGTGGTGCCGGTCGCGGCGGTCGCGGTCGGCGGGTGCGGTGCGGTGGAGCGAGCGGAGCCGCTCAGCGAGACGACGCACAACAGGATGACGGCGAGCGAGGTGACGGCGACGCGTGCGGTGCCGGACGTCGGCGTACGGGGCACCCGGGGCACCAGGGGCGCGGGGCCGGGCGGTGCGCCTGGTACTGCGGCCCCGGTCGGGTGGGGTGTCTCCGGCTCCGTGGCTTGCGCGGTCCCCTCCACGGCGACGGTATCCGGATCCGGAACGGAGGCCGCCACCCAAAGGCGGTACAGGTCGGCCAGTTCGCGGGCGCTCGCACCGCATAAGCGGGCGATTCTCTCCGCCGTGCCGAACTCCACGGGAATGATGATTCCCCGGCAATAGCGGTGCACCGAGGAACGGCTCATATGTGCTTTGCGGGCCAGTGTTTCGTAGCTGTAGCCGCGCCGATCCTTCAGCTCCGTGAGCCGATCGGCGAATTGCTGCCGGGCGCCGGCCGCTGCGGCCGGCTCCGGTTGTCTTGATGGCGTGTGCCCTTCGGCGGAGTCACTCACGAAAAATCCCCCTCAGCGCCGGAGGTCCGTCCCAGGACCCGGCATTTTTGCAGGTCAGGATGGGTCAATCATCCCAGCATCCCAGCCTAGTCCACACCATTGCGGCGAGGCCCGTCCCTTTCGCAGTCTGTGTCGCAGCGGGGGCCGGAAGTCGCCGCGGACAAAGGGTCACATCGGAGGAATGCGAGACATGTCTCTACGTAATCTGCGCCGCTCGGCGAAATCTGCAATGGTCGCAGCAGTCGCATTCTCTGGCCTCTTCCTCGTGGCGGCCCAGCCCGCTTCAGCGGCCACGGAGGGAACCACGGGGAGGGAATGCAACTGGATCTGCGGGAAGGTGACGAACAATACCGACCATGGAATTGCCGTCACCATCGAATGGGGAAATTCCGAGGAGGATGCCGTGAGGTGGGAGCGGTGGGTGTTCCCCCACTCGTCCATGGGGGGCGACCGCAGCGGAGTCGACGTCGACGGCGTCTACGTCCCCGGTGGCTGCACGGCGTACGGCGTCCTCATGGTCGGCCCCGCCCCGTACCCCCTGGTGTGGGGCGGCGGCTGGCACAAGATCTCGGACCCCACCAACGCGGTCATCAGCAGCATCTCCTGCTAGCCGGCGGCACCGGCCTTCCGGCCGCGCACCACACCATCACGCGTTCCACTGCAAGGGAGAAAAGGCAATGAAGCGAATGTCGATCCGTACGAAGCTCGGCGCGGCAGCGGCCACCGGAATGCTGGCGCTCGGTACGGGGTTCCTCGTGGCCGGCCCGGCCCAGGCTTCCGATCACGAGGTTGAGGGGTGCCCTTCCGGCTTCGCGTGCATCGAAACCGAGGGCTGGGACTCGACCACCGTGTCGCTGAAGTGGGACAAAGCCGGCACGTACAACCTCAGCGGCCAGGAGAACGGGCACTGGATCCTCAACAACCAGGTCCAGAACTGGAAGTTCAAGCTCTGCACGGGCTACGGCGGCTCCGGTACCTGTGAGGACATGGGCATCGACGTGTGGCGGTTCCGCAACCTCTCGCCGATCAACTCGGTGATCGTCTCGCCGTAACCGCACATCCGACACATGAGGAGGCAGTAATGAACCGTACGACTTCCGCGACGCGCGCCACCCGTACCCGGCTTCGCGCCAGGGCGGTCGCCGCGCTGGCCACGGCGGCTCTGGCCATGGGCGTGGGCGCCCTGGCGGCGGCCCCGGCCGAGGCCGCTCCGGCCTCGCTGTGCCGGTACGCCGACCCGGCGTGCAACGGCTGACATCCAGAGGTACCAAGGAATCGGGACCCCGGGGGAATTACCCCGGGGTTCCTTCTGTTCTGTCGGATGTGGCAGAAAGTTCGAGTTTCAACTAAACTCGGCGACAGAAGGAGGTTCCGACCATGCCTGCAGTGACTGTGGAGAACCCGTTGACGCTCCCGCGCGTCGCGGAGCCCGCCCAGGAGACGACGACCGCCCGCAAGGTGCTGGCCGTCACGACCGCCCCTGGTGGCTTCGAGGGTGAGGGGTTCCCGGTACGTCGCGCGTTCGCCGGGATCAACTACCAGTACCTCGACCCGTTCATCATGATGGACCAGATGGGCGAGGTGGAGTACGCCCCGGGCGAGCCCAAGGGCACCCCGTGGCACCCCCACCGCGGCTTCGAGACCGTCACGTACCTGATCGACGGAACCTTCGTCCACCAGGACAGCAACGGCGGCGGCGGAATCATCAACGGTGGCGACACCCAGTGGATGACGGCCGGCAGCGGCCTCCTGCACATCGAGGCCCCGCCGGAGTCCCTGGTCCTCAGCGGCGGGCTCTTCCACGGCCTCCAGCTGTGGGTGAACCTCCCGGCCTCCGACAAGATGATGCCCCCGCGCTACCAGGACATCGGCGGCGGCCAGGTCCAGCTGCTCTCCACCCCCGACGGCGGCGCCCTGCTCCGCGTGATCGCCGGCGACCTGGACGGCCACGAGGGCCCGGGCATCACCCACACCCCGATCACGATGATCCACGCGACGGTGACCCCCGGCGCGCAGATCACCCTCCCCTGGCGCGAGGACTTCAACGCCCTGGCCTACGTCATGGCCGGGCGCGGCTCGGTCGGCGAGGACCGGCGGCCCGTCCACACCGGGCAGACCGCGGTCTTCGGCGAGGGCGGCTCGATCACCGTACGGGCGGACGAGGCCCAGGACTCCAACGCCCCGGCCCTCGAGATCGTCCTCCTCGGCGGCCGGCCGATCCGGGAACCGATGGCGCACTACGGCCCGTTCGTCATGAACAGCCAGCACGAACTCCAGCAGGCCTTCGACGACTTCCAGGCCGGCCGGCTGGGCCGCATCCCCACCACCGCCCGGACCGGCCTCGGCCACCGCGGCACCGGCCAGGCGTCGCAGGACTGACAGGGCTTCTGTCCCTGACCCTCAATGGGCCCCCGAAAGGGGGCCCATTCGGCTGTCCGGCCGCGCGGGGGGTCCGTGCGAGCGGGCCCGGGCGCGCCTGCCGGAGGGGCCAAGTCCACTCCGTGGTATCGGACTTCCTGCTGTCTGCGGCCCCCACTATCATCCGGCTCGAAGATCAAGGCGACTCGGCAAACTTGCAGGTGGGGGCATCAGATGGCTGAATCGGACGATCCAGGGGGCGAGAAGGAGGAAGGCGCGGAGAGATCCGCGCTCTCAGTGCTTTCGGGGGATTTCATTGCGCGCATACCGGAAACCGTCGAGCACTACCGCTCCCGGTTGATCGCCGAGCGCAACCCGCTGGCTGTCGACCCGGCCTCCTGGCGGAGCTGCCGTCAGCAGGCCGAGTGGATCCTCGCGGACTGCGCGCACAGCCTGCAGACCGGGCGGGTGCAGGTGAACCAGGTCGTGGCGACGTCCATCAGCCGGCTGGCGGCCCATCGGGTCAGCCGGGGGATCCACCCGGTGTTCTCCACCAGGGCGGCCTCCGCGCTGTTCGAGACGACGCTGGACGTCCTGGCCGCGGTGATCGGGGAGAGCCCGCACGGTCTGAAGGCGCTCCAGCTCGGCACCGCCTCGCTGCGCAGAGGACTCGACGCCCGGCTGGAGGCCGGCGCGATCGGCTACGACGCGTACTTGTTCGGCCGGATCAGGGAGACCAACGCGGCCGCCCGCACCCGGCTCGCCCGCGACGTCCACGACCGGCTGGGCAACGGGGTCAGCCTGGCCATGCGCCAGCTGGAGGTACACCTCTTCGCGCCCGGCTGCGACTGCGACTGCGAGCAGGCGCACCGGCCGGAAAGGCCGCTCCTGCTCGCGAAGAAGGCACTGGCCGAGACTCTCGTCGACGCCCGGGATCTGATCACCGAGCTGCGTCGCAGCGAGGGCTCGGGCCAGTCGCTGGAGATCGCGCTGATCGGGTTCGCGCGATCGCTGCGGATGGACGAACCCGCGGTGCGGGTGCAGGTGAGGGGATCCGAGGGCAAGGCGGCGTCGGAAATCGTCGACGAGCTGTTCCTGGTGCTGCGGGAATGCCTGCGCAACGTGTTTACGCACGCCCAGGCGAAGAACGTCTCGGTGGACGTGCACATTTCGGATCGGGAGATCCGGGCCGAGGTGGTGGACGACGGCGTCGGCTTCGATCCGGACGCGACCGGCAGGGCCCGCTCCTGCAACGGACTGGCCTCCATGCGCGAGCGCGTGAGATCGGTGGGCGGCGGCCTTGTCCTCACCGCCGCACCCGGGGCGGGGACCAGGGTGTCGATGACCGTGCCGCTGACAGAGCCGGCAGAGCCCACAGAGACAGAGCTGACAGAGCTGACGCATGGCTGAGCAGATTCGGATCCTCCTGGTCGACGACCACGCGCTGCTGCGCGAGGCACTGCGCGACGCGCTGATCACCGACCCGGGGCTGAGCGTGGTGGCCGAGGCCAACAGTGGCGAGAGCGCCGTACGGCTCGCCATGGCGCACCGGCCGGAGGTCGTCCTGCTGGACGTGGAGATGCCCGGCCACCATGCGCCGACCACGGTGGGTCAGCTGCTGGAAAGCTGCCCCGGCATCCACGTGATCATCGTCTCGATGTCCGACGATCCGGAGATGATCCAGCAACTGCTGAGTGCGGGAGTGAGCGGCTATCTGCACAAGAGCGTGAGCCTGCCGACGCTGATCTCCGCCATCCGCACGGTGGTTCAGCAGGAGACCCAGGGGCAGAGCGTCCTGCTCTCGGTGCCCCGCGGTGGGCTGGCCGCACGGGAGACGGCCAAGGCCCCGGATGCCGGACTGCTGTCGGCCCGCGAGCTGGAGGTGCTCACTCATGTCGCCAACGCGCTGAGCAACCGTCAGATCGCCTCCAGGCTGGGCATCACCGAAGGAACCGCCAAGCGCCATTTGCGGAACATCTTCAGCAAGCTGGACGCCGTGTCCCGGATCGACGCGGTGAACAAGGCGACCGCGGCCGAACTGCTCGGCTGAGGCGGCCCGGGGAAGCCGGTCGGTGGAACTGCCGACCGGGCACCCCCGGGCCATCACCTGGTTCAGTTCGGACGCTGGACCAGCAGGCAGCCGAGGCCGCCGTCCCGGTCGTACGAGGTGACCAGGCCGTACTCGCCGGCGTCGCTCACCGGCTCCTCCTGCCAGACCGCGAGCAGAGCGGCCAGCTGGAGTGCGGTGCTCGCGCCGTAGGTCTCGCCGAGCACGTCGGAGATGACGAGCTGCTGCCGGTTCTCGGAGTCGCCGAGCGCCAGCGCCAGTGCCTCCTGCTCGATCTCTCCGAGACCGGACTGCGCGGAGGCCCCGACGGCGACCGTGGTGATCTGCTGACGGTCCACTCCGGCGGTGTCGAGCGCCCGTTCCACGCAGGAGGCCAGTGCGAGGGCCGCCTTGTTCTGTCCCGCCGTGCCCGACGGCGCGTGGAACCCCACCTCGCAGGCCACCACCCGGGCGAGCGGGGCCTTGCCCTGCCCGGCCGGCGTGACCGAGAACATCGCGGCGCCCTCGCCGACGGCGCTGCGCGGGCGCAGCGCTCCGCTGCGCCGCCAGGCCCAGGCCGACTGCGGCGAGAGCTCCTCCACCGCACCGACGAACAGCCGGCGGGCCCGCCCCAGCCGCAGCGTGTTGCGGGCGTACCGCCAGGCCAGCAGCCCCGAGAGGTGTCCACCGACCATGGTCGCGTTCACCCCGGTGAAGCGGTGCCGGATGGCGATCTGGCTCGCGCAGCAGTTCAGGACCAGATTGGAGAACTGCGCGGGGTTGACCAGGTACGGCCGTTCCTGGACGACGGTGTCCCGGGCGAAGTCGCCGATGGCACCGGTACCGCCGGCACTGGTGCCGAACACCACGCCGGTCTGGTCGCGGCCGTCCTCGCCGAACTCCTCGCCGAGGGCGGTGATCGCCTCCTGGACGGCGAGCAGGCCCAGCACGGTGGTCCGGTCCAGGTTGCGCGTCCCCTTGCGGCCGAGCCGCTCGGTGACCGCCAGATCGGGCACCACCCGGACCGGAGTCCGGGCCGGGAACGGCTCGGTGCCGATCCCGGCGGGGTCGGCGTGACCGGGCTGTCCGGTACGCAGCGCCGTACCCAGCGCGGTCAGGCCGAATCCGGCCGGGGAAAGGACACCGCAAGCCTCGATGTCCAGAGGCGTGAAGCCCGTCATCGGTTCACCTCCGCAAGCATGACGATCGCGTTGTTGCCGCCGAACGCGAATCCGTGGTTCTCGACCACGCGCGGACTGGCCTTGCGGGCCTGCCCGGGAACGCAGTCGAGGTCGCTGCCGAGCGCCGGATCGACCTTGCGGACGGTGGCCGAGGGCGGCAGGAAGCCCTCGTGGATCGCCGCGCAGCAGACCAGCGCGCCGAAGCCCGCGGCCGCGCCCATGGTGTGACCGAGCATCGACTTGATCGAGCTGACCGGCGGCATCCGGTCGCCGAACACCTCGCGCACGGCGCCCACTTCGGTGGAGTCGTTCACCTGGGTGCCCGTGCCGTGGGCGCAGACGTAGTCGACGTCCTCGGGCACGACGCCGGAGTTGTGGTGCGCCTGGCGGATGCACTCCGCGATCGACCCGCGGTGCGGGTGCACCATGTGGTCGGCGTCGCAGTTGACCGCGTAGCCGAGCACCTCGGCGTAGATCCGCGCACCCCGCTCGAGAGCGGCGTCCAGCGGTTCCAGCAGGAGCGCCACTCCGCCCTCGGCGGTGAGGATGCCGTCCCGCTCGGCGTCGAACGGGCGGCTGACCTCGGCGGCGATCGAGCCGAGCCGGTAGAAACCGGCGTGGGTCGACCGGTTCACCGAGTCGGCGCCGCCGCAGATCATGTAGTCGCTGTCGCCGAGGCTGACCTGGTCGTAGCCGTAGCCCAGCGCGTAGTTGCTCGCCGAGCAGGCGGTGCCGATGGTCTGCGCCTCGCCGGTCAGCCCGAGTTCGGTGTTGACCGCGGCGGAGATCCGCCCGGCCGGTACCTGGGCCACCAGCTCGGGCGTCAGCCGGCCGGGGCCGTCCTGGACCCACTGCTCGGTGAGCTTGTCGACCACCGAGGACTCGCCGTTGGTGGTACCCATGCTCGAGCCCGCGCGGGAGACCGCCAGCAGCTCGGGGTCCAGCCCGGAGTCCTCGACCGCCAGCCGTGCCGCCGCGGCGGCGAACTGGGCGCTGCGGCCCCACTCGGCGGGCGAGATGTTGTGCAGCAGCTTCTCGGGCTCGAAGCCGCGGACCTCACCGGCGTTGGAGCGCGGGAAGCCGGTGCGGTCGAAGCTCTCGATCGGCGAGATGCCGCTGCGGCCCGCCTTGATCCCGTCGATGAACGGCCGGGCGCCGATGCCCAGGCTGCTGATCGCGCCCAGCCCGGTGACGACGACCCTGCGCCGGGCCGGCTCAGCCACGGTCGGCCGGTTCGGCGACGTTCTCGGCCACGATCTGGTAGGCGGCACCGAGGCTGGTGAGGCCGTCGACCGCGTTCTGCGGAATGCTGATGTTCAGGCTCCGCTCGAAGCGGGCCAGGATCTCGATGACGACGATGGAGTCGGCGCCGTAGGCGTCCTCGAAGTTGCTGGACTCCTCCAGCTCGTCGAGCTCGATCTCCAGAACGTCCGCGACGATTTCGCGGATCCGGTTCTTCAGCTCAGTGTCCAGTGTCAGCGTACTCAACGTGATCCCAGCCCCTCCGTAGGGATTCGGTGTTCCGAATCTGGACCGAATCTAGACCGGCGGGACGGAATGCCGACAGACCCCGTTGGTGGAGTACCCGTATGTCCTGAACGTTGGAACGCCGAGTACTCCTTTCGACACACGGCCGCCGGGCGGCGCTGTGCCATATTCATTCGGAAGGGCCGCCCGAGGGTCGAAAAGCAGGGGACCGGCGGCCATCTCACCTTGAAAGGTGCACTGGGCTGACATGGCCGAATTTCACAACTCACTGACCCGCGATTTCTCGCGGGTGCCGAAGATCGGCCAGGGGGCCGTCTGGTTCGTCGGTGGGAACAGCCCGACGTTCAAAGGGTTCATGACGAGCGGGCCGATGGTCTTCAAGCTGTTCCGTCGGCTGAAGAAGACCCCGGGCTGCCTGTGGCACACCAAGTGGTTCAGCTTTCCGTTCGCGATCGGCACGGTGGCCTGCTTCGACTCCATGGAGTCGATGCAGGAATTCGCCAGGTCGGCGGAGCACATGAAGGTCGTCCGCTGGTCGATGGTCCCCGGCAATCTCAAGGGCGGATTCATTCGGCTCCTGGAGACGAACCCGCTCGGGAGCACCTTCGGTGGCTGGGTTCCGCCGGAGGATGCGGAAAATCCCGATCGCCGGCAGCTGACCGAGGCGATGGCGGCCGGTTCGAGTTTCTCTGGAAGGGAATAGCAGGAATGAATTCCGAAGTAGTACACCGGCGCCGCTGGTCCATTCTGGTCGTATTGTCGCTCGTGGTCACGGTCGCGGTGATGGACAACACGATCATGAATGTCGCGCTCAGGACGATCCAGCACGATCTCCATGCCTCCAACGCGGATCTGCAGTGGGGCCTCGACTCGTACATCGTCGCGTTCGCCGCGTTCCTCTTCACCGGCGGCGTCATCGCGGACCGGTTCGGCCGGAAGAAGACCCTGATCGCGGGGCTGGTGCTGTTCGGCGGCGCCTCGCTGGTGGCGGCCTTCGCCGGCTCGGCCACGGACCTGATCATCTGGCGGGCCGTCATGGGCATCGGCGCTGCCGTCATCCCGACGACCACGCTGGCCGTCATCATCAACATCTTCCCGCCGCAGGAGCGGGCGAAGGCGATCGGCGGCTGGGCCACCGCGGCCGGTGTGGCCATCGCGGTCGGCCCGCTGACCGGCGGCGTGCTGCTCGAGAACTTCTGGTGGGGTTCCATCTTCCTGATCAACGGGCCGCTGGTGGTCGTCGCCGTGCTGCTGATCGCCTGGATGGTGCCGGAGTCGAAGAACCCGGCCAACAACAAGTTCGACCCGGTCGGTGTGCTCATCTCGATCGTCGCGATCGGCGCCCTGGTGTACGGCGTCATCACGGGCGGCGAGCGGGGCTCCTGGCTGACCACCGACGCACTGCTGCCGATCGGCGTCGGCGTCGCGCTGCTCGTCCTGCTGGTCGTGGTGGAGAGCCGGATCGCCGTCCCCGCCCTGGACGTCAAGCTGTTCCGCAGCGCCCGGTTCTCCGCGGGCTCGGGTTCGATCGCCCTGGCCTTCTTCGCCATGATGGGCGCGCTCTTCGTCACGACGTTCTACTTCCAGCTGGTGCACGACTACTCGCCGTTCCAGTCCGGTCTGCTGATGGTCCCGATGGCCGCCGCGTCGATGTTCATGTCGACCCGCAGCGCCAAGCTCGCCGCCCGGTTCGGGCCGCGCTACATCGTGGCCGGCGGCACCGTGGCGATGGCCCTGACCTTCCTCGGCTTCATCGCCACCGGTCCGACCACGCCCGTGGCCTACCTGATCGGCCTGCAGTTCCTCTTCGGCCTCGGTTTCGGCAGCATCATGGCGCCCGGTACCGCCTCGCTGATGTCGGTGGTGCCGCCGGAGAAGGCCGGCGCCGGGCAGGCGGTCGCGCAGACCGTACGCCAGGTGGCCACCGCGCTGGGTGTCGCGGTGATCGGCAGCCTGCTGAGCTCCGTCTACCGCTCCTCGCTCGGCTCGGCCGTGGACGTCCTGCCGGCCGAGCTGCGCGAGCAGGCCGCCGGTTCGATCGGCGGCACCTTCCGCGCCCTGGAGACGGCCCCGCAGCTGGCCCCGGAGCTGGCCGGCCAGGCCATCGCGGCCTACCAGGACAGCATGCAGATCACGATGCTCACCGCCGCCGCGGTGGCACTGGTCGCCGCCTTCGTGGCGCTGCGCTGGCTGCCGGGCAAGGCGCCCGCCGCCGCACCCGCCCCGGCCCCGGCCGAGAAGGCCGCGGAGCCGGTGGGCTCCGCGAAGTAGCCGCGCTCGTACGGCTCGTACAGCCCGTACGGCTCGTACAGGCGGTACGGCAGCGGTCGGCGCTGCCGGTGTGCCGCTGCACGACCCATCCGACACAGCAAAGGGATTGAGGGACCGGCCCGAGATGGCAGTAGTGACTGAACGCATCGAATCGATCGACGACTTCCTCGGCGCGAGCGAGACGCGCTTCTTCGCCGACGGCTTCCGGAAGATCCGCCAGCGGGTCTCGCAGCTCCGCATCGAGCAGGCCGACGGCACCGGGACGGTACGGGCGACCGCCGGGGTGCACTATCCGACGGACTGGTCCAAGAAGGACGAGACCGCCCTGCGGCCGCACCTCAGCAGCATCGACGCCCTCCTCGTCGCCGTCCAGCTCGGCGAGGCCTTTCTGACCCACGCCCACGGGCTGGACGGCGTGCAGCGGCGCGCCATGTGGCTGCGCCGGTTCGTGATGAAGGCCGGCTCCGCGCCGCAGGAGAACCTGGAGGCGTTCGACGCCACGGCGGTCCACGTGGAGACCGTCCCCGGCGTCGACTCGCCGCTGGTCTCGGTCTTCGACTGCCAGGTCGGCAGCATCAAGGTCCGTACCGAGATCGCGCACGAGGCCTTCGGGGAGCACCGCGGGGCGAGCCCCGGGCCCGCCTTCCACCAGCATCTCGACGACCTCCTCGGCGAGGCGGCCGGGCGGCACTACGGGGAGGGCTACAAGCTCTCCCGGTCCACGGTCGGGGACGTCCTCCTCGACCTGCCCGAGGGCCGGGTGGAGGCGACCGCCAAGGTGGTGCACCCCGGTGGCCCGGAAGGCTCGCAGGGGCTCGGCGGGGACCACCACGCCTCGCTCTCGATGTTCGACGCGCTGACCGTGCTGGCCCAGCTGGGTCAGGTCCTGCTGTACCGGCTCGACGGCATCACCCGGCAGACCAGCAACACCCTGTGGCTGCGCGAGGTGACCATCTCCTGCGACCGGCCCGACCAGGCGCTCGGCCAGGACCTCACCGCCGTCAGCTGGATCTCCAAGAGCCAGCGCTTCGAGCACCGCGGCGCCACCTGGAGGTCGGCGGCCCTGGAGGGGACGCTGGGCGGCTTCTCCACCCACTGTGCGCTGGTGCACCAACTTCCCGACGGCGTAGAGCAGTAGTTCCTGCATCACGACAATTCACCACGAACAGAAGGGGATTCGGCATGAGAATCGCCATATCCGGTACCTACTCGACCGGGAAGACCACCACATCGCTGGCGGTCGCCTACCTCACCGGCATCCCGCACACCTCGGCCCGGACGATGCGGCAGCTGCTGCCGATCGCCGTTCCGGGCAAGCGGCTGCAGGAATGCACACCGGCCGAGATCGCCCAGCTGGGCATCCGGCGGTTCGTCGAGCGGTCGACCAAGGAGAGCCACCTGCAGTCCGGGTTCGTCTCCGACGGCACCTCGATCAACGAGTGGGTCTACGGCAAGATCCGCGTGCGCACCGGGATCGACCCCAACAAGGCCCCCGAGGACCGGGACGTCGAGAAGACCGACGAGCTGCGGTTCTTCGAGGACATGGTCGACAACATCGGCTCGGCGATGAAGGGTTACGCGGCCGACGCCTACGACACGATCTTCCACCTGCCGGTCGAGTTCTCGATCGTCACCGACGGGCACCGCCCGGTCTCCGAACGCTTCCGCAGCCTTTCCGACGATCTGCTGCTCTCGGCCTTCGGGGAGCTCGGCCTCAAGTACGAGGTGGTCAGCGGCACCAGCGAGGAGCGCCTGGAGATGATCATGGCCGCGCTGGGGATCGAGCCCAAGATGAGCATCGCCGAAGCCCTGGCCCTCGCCGAGGCGGACATCGAGGAGTTCAACCGCGGCCTCGTCGACATTGGCTGGGAGTAGCAGATGACGAACAGATCCGTCTTCATCACCGGCGGCAACCGCGGCATCGGCGCCGCGGCCGCGCAGGCCTTCGTCGCCCAGGGTGACCGGGTGGCGGTCAGCTACCGCAGCGGGACGCCGCCGAAGGGCGTGTTCGCGGTGCGCTGCGACGTCACCGATCCTGCCTCCCTGCAGGAGGCCTTCGCCCAGGTGGAGGCCGAGCAGGGCCCGGTGGAGGTGCTGGTCGCCAACGCCGGCATCACCCGCGACGCGATCTCCATGCGGATGGACGACGACGTCTTCCAGGACGTCCTGGAGACCAATCTGGTCGGTTCCTTCCGGGCCGCCCGCGAGGCGGCGAAGGGCATGCTCACCATGCGCCGGGGACGGATCATTTTCGTCTCCTCGGTCATGGGGTGGATGGGCTCGCCGGGCCAGGTCAACTACGCCGCGTCCAAGGCCGGAATGATGGGCCTGGCCCGGTCGCTGGCCTGGGAGCTCGGCTCGCGCAACGTGACCGTCAACGTGGTGGCGCCGGGAATCATCGACACCGACATGATCGAGCCGCTCTCCGAAAAGCGGAAGGCCGGGCTGATCCAGGCCACCCCGCTGGGCCGGCTCGGCACGCCGGAGGAGGTCGTGGGCGTGGTGCAGTTCCTGGCCAGCGACGCGGCCAGCTATGTGACCGGGGCTGTGATCCCGGTGGCCGGCGGTATCGCCATGGGCCTCTAATGGCCGTTCAGGTCCGCTGCCTCCACCTCCAGCCCGGGGTGGTCCTCACCATGGCCAGCAGTACGGCCGAGGGCAGCGCCCTGTCCTGCCAGGCCAGGCCGTCCTGGATCCCCGACGACGTGGCGGTGGCGAAGAGCTCCGACTTCGTGCTCGGGCGCGCCGCCGTGATGGCCTGCCAGGCCCTGCTGCACATCGGCGGAATGGTGGTCAGGGACGGCCGGCGGCCGGTCTTCCCGCCCGGGCTGCGCGGATCGATCAGCCACAGCGAGCGGCGGGTCGGCGTGTGCCTCGGCACCGTCCGGCAGGACGTCGTCGCCGTCGGGGTGGACATCGAGCGGCCGGTCCGGTTGTCGATGGAGGGCCTGCACTTCATCGCGACCCCGGCCGAACAGGCCTGGATCATGGCCAGCGACAGCCCGATCCGCATGCTCACCGGCCTCTTCTCCGCCAAGGAGGCCATCTACAAGTCGACGTCGGGCCTGGCCAGCCGGCCGCCCGGGTTCCTCGACGTCGAACTCCTGCCGCTCGGCGACCGCGAGTACCGGGTCAACTGGCTCGCGGATCTCCTGCCCCCGGACATCTCGATGTCCGCCTGGGTCCACTGCATCGAGGGCTACCTGGTGGCCTACGTACTCGTGAAGAAAGGCACAGAGTTGATAGCGCCTCAACGCGCCGCACCGCTCAGCGCGCTGGACTCCCTGGAGTCCAGCGGCGAGAGCTTCGTCGCCCGCAAGCTCATCCGGGCCGACGACCCCTACCTCGGGGGCCACTATCCGGGGCGCCCCATCTACCCCGGCGTCTTCGTCCTGGAATCCGTCCTGCAGGCCGCCGAGGCCCACCTCGGCAAGCCGCTGCGGATGGAGGAGATCCCGAGCATCAGGCTCACCGGGATGCTCGAACCCGGCAACACCCTGTGCATCGAGGCCGAGTGCACCGACCAGCTGGGCGGCCTGGCCGTGAAGGCGAGCTGTGCCAACGAGGACGGCGTGCCGGTGGCCGCGTTGACGGTCCGGTTCAGGCCGGCGGATTCGGCGGTCTTCGATGACTGAGCACGCCGAACTGCGGTCGACGCTGCCGCACCGCCACCCGATCCTGGTCGTCGACCGGGTGACGGAACTCGATCCCGGGGTCCGGATCCGTACCAGCAAGGCGATCTCCGGCAGCGAGCCCTGCTACGCCGGTCTCCCCGACGACCTGGCGCCGGCCGGCTACGCCTTCCCGAACTCGCTGCTGCTGGAGTCCTTCGTGCAGAGCGCGGCGACGCTGTGGCTGCAGAAGCCCGAACACCCCGTCGGCACGCTGCTGTTCGTCGGTGCCCGCAAGGTCCTCGTACAGGGCGAGGCCTACCCCGGTGACGTCCTGCACCACGAGGCCACCCTGCAGATGGAGAAGAACGCCACGGCGATCTTCAACGGGACGACGCGCCTGGCGAGCGGCGAACCGGTGCTGTCGGTCTCCTCGCTGGTCCTGGCGATCCGCGAGGGCTGAGACCGGCGCCGGGTCGGGACCGGCGCCTGGTCGGGACCGGCACGACATGCGGAAGAGGTGCCCCCCCGCCTGCTGCTTCGCAGGCCGGGTGGCACCTCTCGTGGTTCCGCGGACCTGACCGGCAAGATCCGAAAGAGACGGCCTAGTGCGCCGGACGGGCGCCGGCCCAGCCGGTGAGTGCGAAGAGCTCCCACAGGCTGTACGAACCCGCCTCCTCGACGGCCTCGTCCTGCACCGGGCCGCCCGAGCCGTGCGGCGGCAGGCCGAAGGGCTCGTGCTGCCGGGGTGCCGGGTAGGGGATGGTGAATTTCGACATGTTTGCGTCAACTCCTGCTGCTCTCTGCGGCGGTACGCCGACCGGCGGCCGGGGCGCCCGGCTCGGATCTGTCACAAGTGGGCGTTGCTGCCCGCCAGTTGGCGGATCGGGCGGCTCGGTTCGAAACGTTACCGGCGGGTCGGGCCGCTCAACGGCGCCGTACTTCCAAGGCCGAAGGCAGCGGACCAAAAGTGGTAGCGAAGGGGCCAAAGTGGGAAATGCCCAGGTGGGTGGCCCTGGATAGCGTGAAGATCATGCTCATGGGGGAAACACAGCAGCTTCGACACTTCACTCCGCACGTCCGGACTCCGCGCGGGGCCACCGAATCACCGCACCACCCGGAACCACTGCTCCAGATGCTCCGTCTCTGCCTGGTGGAGGCCAGGATCTCCGTCCAGTGCATGTTCCTGATCCGACTGCTCGCCCTGGCCGCGCTGGCCGGGGTCACCACGAGCGGCACCGGGCTCCTCAGGTTCGCCGCCGGCGCGATCTCCTGGGTCGCGGCGACCACGTTCACGTACCTCTACAACGGCGTGGCCGACGCCGACAAGGACTGGCTCAACCACTCCACGCGCCCGATCGCACGCGGCGCACTCGGTACGGAGCGGGCCATGCAGGCCGCGCTCGGCTGCGCCGCGCTCGCCCTCGTCGCCGCCGGGTGCGTGGATCCGCGGCTGGTGGGCGCCACCGTCGGGCTGCTGGCGCTCGGCTACGCCTACTCCGCCCCGCGCCTGGCCCTCAAGAGCACCAGCTCGGGTGCCATGACAGTGGTCCTGCTGAGCGGCATGCTCACTTACTACGCGGGTAGCGTGATCGCCGACGGCGACCTCGACGCCGCGGCGCTGCCGGTCTTCGCGCTCGCCATGTCGCTCTGGCCGGCCCTGGTCGGCGCGCTGGTCAAGGACTTCTCCGACGTCTCGGGCGATGCCGCCGCAGGGCGCAGGACCTGGGCCATCGTCCTCGGAGAGGGCCGGACCAGTGTGCTGGCGGCCGTGCACGCCCTGCTCATCGGCGCGGGCTTCGCCGTCGCGGCCGCCCGCTGGGCACCCGCCCTGCTGCCCGCCGCCCTGGTCACCCTGCTCGGCGCCTGCGCCGTGGCCATCTCGCTGGCCCTGCTGCCCGCCGACGGCTCGCGCGACCGGCGCCGCCTCCCGTACCGGGTGTTCATGGTGACGCAGTACCTGGCCCACCTGACCGCACTCGCCTCGGCCATGATCTGGCCGAGCTCCGCAACGGGCTAGGCCGGGTCCGCGGGCCCGGGGGTGGAGGCGGTGCCGGGGGCGCCGCCCCCGTACCGGGCCCGAAGCTCCGAGAGGACTCCGAACGCGGCGGCCGTCAGGGGGACGGCGAGCAGCATGCCGAGGATGCCCGCGACGCTGGCGCCGGCCGTGATCGCCAGCATGACGACCGCCGGGTGCATCTGCACGGTCCGGCTCTGGATCATGGGCTGGAGCACGTGCCCTTCCAGCACCTGTACGGCCAGCACCACGCCCAGCGCCCACAGTCCGATCACCCAGCCCCGGTCGGCGAAGGCGACGAGCACCGCCACCGCGCCGGAGATGAAGGCACCGAGGTACGGGATGTAGGCGCCGACGAAGACCAGGGCGCCGAGCCCCACCGCGCCGGGCACGCGCAGGACCAGCAGGCCGATGGTGATGCAGACGGCGTCGATCGCGGCGATGAAGGTGGTCCCGCGCATGAACCCTTCGACGGCCTGGAAGGCGCGGCGGGCCATCGCCTCCAGGGTGTCGGCGCGGGCGCCCGGCGCCAGCGAGCGCAGGGTGGACACGGCGCGGTCGGAGTCGCGGAGGAAGAAGAAGATCAGCAGCAGCGCCAGGATCGCGGTGGCGATCATCTCGCCGACCACGCTGATCCCGGTGATGACCCCGGAGGCGGCCGTGCCGCCGAACTTCGCCAGCAGGTCCTTGGCGTTGATCGCGAGGTCCTCCAACGAGGTCCCGGCGGCGCCGAAGTGCTTGGCGAGGTCCGCGCCGGCCTGCTTGAGGGAGGCGATGATCTGGTCGCCGGTCTCGATGAGCGCGAGCACGACCACGTACATGGCCCCGCCGACCACGCCGATCACGGCGAGGCAGGTGATTCCGGCGGCCAGTGAGCGGTTGACCCCGATCCGGGTGAGCCGCCGGTGCAGGGGCCCCAGCAGGGCCGTCCCGAGCAGGGCGAGCAGTACGGGCGTCACGGCGGTCTTGAGGACGATGCACAGCCATACGCCGAGGGCGGCCACGCCCGCGACGGCGAGCGTGAACACGCACCACGCGAGGAGCCGCCGGGCGGGCTGGGGAAGCATTTGGGTCACCACCTCCGCATCCAAGCAGCCGCGGCGCGCAGGCCCCGTACGCCATGCCGTCCGGGGCGGTACCACCGGCGCGGACCGGCGGACTAGGAGAGCTGGTCCGGCTCGGACCGTTCGTGGAGCTCGAACCAGGTGGACTTGCCCTCGCCGCGCGGGTCCACGCCCCAGTCGTCCGCCAGCATCTCCAGCAGCAGGACGCCCCGCCCGCTCGACGCCATCTCTCCCGGGTGCCGCTTGTGCGGCAGTTCGTCGGAGGCGTCCGCCACCTCGATCCGCAGCCGGCGCGCGCCCAGCTCGCCCACAGCCTCGGCCATCAGCAGCGCGTCCCCGTCCGTGTGGACCAGTACGTTCGTCACCATCTCGGAGACCATCAGCACCGCCGAGTCCACCTGCTCCGCGTCCGCCCAGTCGTGCAGCAGCTCCCGGATCTGGCGGCGGACCCCGGAGACCCGCTCCGGCTCGGCCTGGGCGACCGTCAGCATCGTGCGCCGGGCCGGGCGGCCGGGGTGCAGCAGCGAGGTGTCGCAGCCGCAGCCCGCGCCCTCGCGGCAGAGCAGGACCACGGCGATGTCGTCCTCGCGCCGGTCGGCCAGGGGGCCGGTGGTGTGGTGCGAGGAGGGTCCGTGCACGGCCTGGACCAGCAGGTCCGCCATGCGTTCCAGGTGCCGGGGCTCCAGGCTCTGGGTGTCGTGGGTCTCCGACTCCAGGATGGCCCGCAGCCGTGCCCAGCCCGTGTCGAGGTCGTGCCCGCCCGTTTCGATGAGCCCGTCGGTGCACAGCATCATCGTCTCGCCGGGTTCCAGGGTGAACCGGGTCGTCGGGTAGTCGGTGTCCGGGACGATGCCGAGCGGCAGGCCGCCCGCCGTGGGCCGCATCAGGACCGTGCCGTCGGTCATCCGGATCGCCGGGTCGGGGTGCCCGGCGCGGGCCACCTCCAGCTGGCCGGTCTGCGGATCGCACTCCACGTACAGGCAGGTGGCGAAGCGCGGGCTCTGGAAGTCGGGGTCCTCCTTCGAGTCCCCCTCCTGCTCCTGCGAGGAGCACAGCCCCGCCAGGAAGCGCGAGGCCCGCGAGAGCACCGCGTCGGGCCGGTGGCCCTCGGAGGCGTACGCGCGCACCGCGATCCGCAGCTGGCCCATCAGCCCGGCCGCCCGCACGTCGTGGCCCTGGACATCGCCGATGACCAGCGCGAACCGTCCCGAGGGCAGCGGGATCATGTCGTACCAGTCGCCGCCGACCTGGAGCCCGCCGCCGGTCGGCACGTAGCGCGCGGCGATGGCCATGCCGGGGATCTCGGGGCCGAGCTGGGGCATCATCGACCGCTGCAGGCCGGTGGTGAGCTCCCGCTCGGATTCGGCGATTCCGGCGCGCTGGAGCGCCTGCGCGAGCATCCGGGCCACGGTGGTCAGGACGGAGCGCTCGTCGGGGGAGAAGGACACCGGGTGCTTGAAGGCGGCCATCCAGGCGCCCATGGTCCGGCCGGCCACGACCAGCGGCAGGAACGCCCAGGAGATCCGGCCGAAGCGCTGGGCGAGGGGCCAGGTGGCCGGGAAGCGCCGCTTGTAGTCCTCCGGACTGGGCAGGTAGATCGCCCGCCCGGTACGGACCACCTCCGCTGCCGGGTAGTCGGTGTCCACCGGCATGTCCGCGAAGGGGCTCTCGTCCCCCGGATCGTGCCCGTGGTGCCCGATGATCGACAGCCGGCTGCCGGCCACGCCGAAGACGGCCAGCCCGTCGGGTATGAATCCCGGCATCGAGAGCGAGGCCGCCACCCGCAGCACCTCGGCGGTGGAACGGGCCTCCGCCAGCGCCCGCCCCGCGTCCAGCAGGAAGGCCTCGCGCGAGCGGCGCCAGTCGCCGGTGATCGGGGTGTGCACGGCGGTGGTGCCGGGCTGCGCCTCGGCGATCTCCTGGAGGGTGCCGATCAGCTCGTAGTCGAGCCGGCCGTCCGCGGTCCGGTTCTCCAGCGGCTTCGAGCGGCTGCGTACGGTGCGCAGCACGCGCCCGTCCTCGTCCATGATCCGCAGCCGGGCCTCGGCGAGGGTGCCCTCGGCGACCGCCAGGTTCACGATGCCGTTGATCTCGTTCCAGTCCACCGGGTGGAAGCGGGAGCGCACGGCGACCTCGGGCAGGTCCACCGGCTCGGCGGGCAGCCCGAGCAGCCGGGCGGCCTCGCTGTCGAGGGTGACCGTCCCGGAGGCGTTGTCCCATCGCCACAAACCGGTCGCGATGGCGGCCAGGACGTCCTCTGTGCGCACGTGGTCATCTTTACAGGTCGTACGCCTGACGTGCCTGTTCACCGCCCGTGTTCAGCGCCCTCTCGGGCGCGCCCGCACGGCACCCGGCCCGGACGGTAACCTTGGGACGGTTGAATCCACCCTGGTATCGCGTAGAACTGGATGACTGATGCATCGGTACAGGTCCCACACGTGCGGCGAGCTCCGTGCCTCCGACGTCGCTTCCGACGTCCGGCTGAGCGGCTGGCTGCACAACCGTCGAGACCTGGGCGGCATCCTCTTCATCGATCTGCGTGACCACTACGGCATCACGCAGCTCGTGGCCCGTCCCGGCACCGCCGCGAACGAGGCGCTGAGCACGGTCACCAAGGAGACCGTCGTCCGCATCGACGGCAAGGTCGTCTCCCGCGGCGCGGACAACGTCAACCCGGAGCTGTCCACCGGCGAGATCGAGATCGAGGTCACCGACGTCGAGATCCTCGGCGCTTCGGCCCCGCTGCCCTTCACCATCAACACCGACGACGGTGTGAACGAGGAGCGGCGCCTGGAGTACCGCTTCCTCGACCTGCGCCGCGAGCGCATGCACCGCAACATCATGCTGCGCTCGGCCGTCATCGCGTCGATCCGCTCCAAGATGGTGGCCCTCGGCTTCAACGAGATGGCGACCCCGATCCTCACCGCGACCTCCCCCGAGGGCGCCCGTGACTTCGTGGTCCCGTCCCGCCTGAACCCGGGCAAGTTCTACGCGCTGCCGCAGGCGCCGCAGCAGTTCAAGCAGCTGCTGATGATCTCCGGCTTCGACCGGTACTTCCAGATCGCGCCCTGCTTCCGCGACGAGGACGCCCGCGCCGACCGCTCGCCGGGCGAGTTCTACCAGCTCGACGTCGAGATGTCCTTCGTCGAGCAGGAGGACGTCTTCCAGCCCATCGAGCGGCTGATGACGGAGATCTTCACCGAGTTCGGCAACGGCCGCGAGGTCACCTCCCCCTTCCCGCGGATCCCGTTCCGCGAGTCGATGCTGAAGTACGGCAACGACAAGCCCGACCTGCGCTCCAAGCTGGAGCTCGTCGACATCACCGACGTGTTCGAGGGCTCGGAGTTCAAGGCGTTCGCCGGCAAGCACGTGCGCGCCCTGGCCGTCCCGGACACCGCCGCGCAGCCCCGCAAGTTCTTCGACGGCCTCGGCGAGTACGCGATCTCGCTGGGCGCCAAGGGCCTGGCCTGGGTCCGCGTGGGCGAGGACGGCGGCCTGACCGGCCCCATCGCCAAGTTCCTCACCGAGGAGAACGTCAAGGTCCTCACCGAGCGTCTGGGCCTCGCGGCCGGTCACGCGGTGTTCTTCGGCGCGGGCGAGTTCGCCGAGGTCTCCAAGATCATGTCGGGCGTGCGCGTCGAGGCCGCCAAGCGCGCCGGCCAGTTCGAGGAGAACGTCTTCCGGTTCTGCTGGATCGTCGACTTCCCGATGTACGAGGCGGACGAGGAGACCGGCAAGATCGACTTCTCCCACAACCCGTTCTCCATGCCGCAGGGCGGCATGAAGGACCTGGAGGAGAAGGACCCGCTCGACATCCTGGCGTGGCAGTACGACATCGTCTGCAACGGCATCGAGCTGTCCTCCGGCGCCATCCGCAACCACGAGCCCGAGGTCATGCTGAAGGCCTTCGAGATCGCTGGTTACGAGGCCGAGACCGTCGAGCGCGAGTTCGCGGGCATGCTCCGCGCGTTCCGCCTCGGCGCCCCGCCGCACGGTGGCATCGCCCCGGGCGTGGACCGCATCGTGATGCTGCTGGCCGACGAGCCCAACATCCGCGAGACCATCGCCTTCCCGCTCAACGGCAACGCCCAGGACCTGATGATGGGCGCCCCCACCATCCTGGAGGAGTCCCGCCTGCGCGAGCTGAACATCGCCCTGCGCAAGCCGGTGGAGACCAAGACCACCGAGCCGGTCGAGAAGTCGGTCAAGCCGCACCAGTAGGCCGGACCGGCCCGGCCGGGCCGTCGGTGCATGCGTGAAGGGCCCGGGATCCTTGGGGATCCCGGGCCCTTCTGCGTGTTCCGGCGTGTCCGTGCGGGTGGGCTAGAACCCGTCGAGGATGCCCTTGAGGAGCGCGGCCGAGGTCAGCTCGCTCGGCGTGGACCCGGCGTGGAAGAAGCCGGCGTTCTCGGCGTCCAGCTTGCGCAGGAAGTCGAAGGCCTTGGCCTCGGGGTCGCCGAAGGCCACGAACTGCCAGTGGATGTCGTGCGCGGCCGCGTCGGCGATCGCCTGGCGGGCGGGCTGACGGTTGTCCGGAGCGCCGTCCGTCTGGAAGACGACGAGGGCGCGGCCCTCCCCGCCGTCCTTCTGGTAGCGGGTGAGGACTTCCTCGACCGCCCGGTGGTAGCTGGTGCGCCCCATGTGCCCGAGCTCGGCGTGGCGGGCCTCGACCCAGGCCTCGTCGTGGCCGTCGAGGGTGAGGTCGGCGGTGCCGTCCACGTCCGTGGAGAAGAACACGGTGTGGACGGTGGCGTTCTCGTCGAGGTGCGCGGCGAGGGCGAGCGCGTGATCGGCGAGGTACTGGGCGCTGCCGTCCTTGTAGAAGGGCCGCATCGACCCGGACCGGTCGAGCACGAGGTACACGGTCGCCCGCGCCCCGGCCTTGCCCTTGCTCCGCAGGACCTGCCCGGCGGCCTTGTAGGCCCCGGCCAGGGCGGGAGCCTGGCGCTTGACCGCCGCGAGGGCGTGCGCCGGTGCGTCTGCCTCCGGCTTGGGGGCGGGGGCCTCGGCTTCGGCTGCGACGGGCTCGGCCTCGGCCTCTGCCTCGACGGTGACGGGCTCGGCGGCCGGGGCCGCCTCCGGCTCGGGCTCCGGCTCGGCCTCTGCTTCGGCTGCGACGGGCTCCGCCTCTGCTTCGGCGGCGACCGGCTCGGCCTCGGCCTCTGCCGCGACTGCCTCGGCGGCGACCGGCTCGGCCTCCACGGCGACCGGCTCGGCCTCCACGGGCTGCGGCTCGACGATCGCGGCTTCGGGCTCCGCCGCTGCCTCCGGCTCGGTCTCTGCCTCTGCCTCTACGGCGACGGGCTCGGGTTCGGCGGCTGCGGCGGCCAGGGGTTCGGCCTCTGCGGATGCCTCCTCCTCCGGCTGCGGCTCGACCGGTTCGGCTTCCGCCTCCGGCGTTGCGGCGGCGGCCGGTTCGGCCTCCGGCTCGGCAGCGGTGACGGCCTCGGCCGCCACCGGCTCCGGCTCGGTCTGTGCTGCGGGCTCTGCCTCGGCCGCGATCGGCTCCGGCTCGGCAGGGGTGACGGCCTCGGCCGCGACCGGTTCCGGTTCGGGCTGTGCCGCCGGCTCCGGTTCGGCCTCGGCCGCTACCGGCTCCGGGGCGGGCGGGGTGGGCGTCGGGGAGGCCGACGGGCCGGAGGCGTGACGGCGTGCCTCCGGGACGGTCGGGTCCGGGGCCGGGGCCGTCAGGACGGTTCCCGGTTCGCGGTCGCGCGGAGCGGACTGCGGGGGGACGGTGGGGTTGTCGAAGGAGGCCGCGACCAGTTCGGCCGCCGCGTCCAGTGGAGTGCGTTCGGTCTGGCTCGGGAGGGCCGCCGAAGTGGCGTCGGTCGTCTCCGGAACCGGCTCCGTTGGCCTTCCGAATACCTTGCGCAACAAGCTCCGAATACCCATGGGCCAGGCCTTTCGCATGAGTGCGTGCGTCATTTGTCCGTGCTGCGCGGTAGATCCCTGCCCAGAGTGGACACGTAAGGTTATCGGCCCCTTGGCTGGAACTTCGGCAGGGGCACCATTCGTGGCGCCCACGGCCCAAACACACCGGTCAGAGCCTTGAACTGCCGCTCCGACGGGCCGGATTCACCAGCCGTTCATCAGCCCGCCGCCGCTTCGGCTCAACCGCTGCCGCCGCCGAACGCCACGAGGTGGGTGTTTCACGTGAAACACCCACCCCGCACGCCTGTTTCACGTGAAACATTCACTCCACACGATCAACTTCCCTCCGGCAGACGCCCCACGGGCAGCTGGAGGGTGGTCACCGCGCCCCCGTCCGGGGCGTTGGAGAACCGCAGCGCGATCTCCAGCACCGCGGCCTGGCCCATCACGATGGTCAGGCCCAGACCGTGGCCGCGACCCCGTCCGGGGTCGCCGGTGCGGAAGCGCTGCGGGCCCTGCTCGATCAGCTCGGCAGGGTATCCCGGCCCGTGGTCGCGGATGGTCACGATCGGGCCCTCGACGCTCACCTCGATCGGCGGCTGCCCGTGCTTGGCGGCGTTGACCAGCAGGTTGGCCAGGATCCGGTCCAGGCGGCGCCGGTCGGTGAGCACCACCGCGTCCCGCAGGATCCGTACGGAGACGGTCAGCCGGGTGGAGGCCACGGCCCGTTCCACCGCCCGGCCGAGCTCCACCCGGGCCAGGTCGGCCTGTTCGACGCCCGAGTCCAGCCGGGAGATCTCCAGCAGGTCTTCGGTGAGCAGGTGCAGGGCCTTGAGCCGGTCGTTGATCATCTCCTTGGGCCGTCCCTCGGGCAGCAGGTCCGCCGCGGCCAGTGAACCCGTGAGCGGGGTGCGCAGTTCGTGCGCCACATCGGCCGTGAACCGCTTCTCCGCCTCCAGCCGGTCCTGGAGCGAGCCCGCCATCGAGTCCAGGGCCTGGGCCACGTCCCGTACCTCGTCGCGGGAGTGGAACCGGGCCGGTTCCTCCGCGTCGGCCGGGAAACCGACCCGCGCGTCCAGGTCCCCGGCGCTGATCCGGCGGGCCACGGCGGCGGTGGTGGCGAGCCGGCGGCTGATCCGGTTGGCGAGGAAGAGGCCCGCGAGGGCCACCACCCCGGCGGCGAGGCCGGCGGAGGCCAGGATGGCGG
Source organism: Streptomyces sp. NBC_00454 (assembly GCF_041434015.1). Lineage (GTDB taxonomy): Bacteria > Actinomycetota > Actinomycetes > Streptomycetales > Streptomycetaceae > Streptomyces. The sequence continues at coordinate 4,011,499 of NZ_CP107907.1, forward strand.
TGTCGATGTCCCGGAGCCGGGAGCGGGTGTCCTCGTACGGGACCCAGACCGCGAGCGCCTGCTGGTCGGCGGGGCCGGCCGCCCACATCACCGGCTTGCGGCCGTACTCGCCGACCATGCTGCCGGTCTCCCCGCGCGCGACCAGCTTCCGCAGCGGCTCCGGGAGGCCGGGCGGGTTCAGGTCCACGTTCGCGTCACCGTGTGCGGTGCCGTACTGGTAGTGGTCGAGGGCGTGCTCCAGGTCGCGGATCACGTCCTTGCGGATCTCGCCGGAGATCTGCCGGGAGACGACGTTGTGGACGAGGATCCCGAGCGCGGCGGCGACCATGCAGCACACCGCGGTGGTGGTCATGGCGATCTTCCAGCGCAGCCCGCTCGGTACCCGCATCGTCCGCCCGCCCCGGCCCGCGCTCAGGCCGCGCCCGCCGGGCCACAGGGGCCGGAGGGATCGTTGGCGTCGGGGCAGGTGTCGAGGGTGAGCTGGGAGAGGTTCATGATCCCGGCCTTCTCGTCCCACACGTAGTCGGAGATGGAGATGTAGGCCGGGTTCGAGGTCGGCTCGCGCACCGCGAGGTGTTCGGCGGCCACCTCCACGCCTTCCAGCACCCCGCGCCGGGACAGGATCCGGGCGATGCGCCCGTCGTCCTGGACGGTGTAGACGCGCAGCTCGCTGAGTCTGCCGTCGAGGTCCAGGGCGGTGATCAGTTCCTCCCGGCCGTTGCCGGTCAGATCGTGGAGCACGCCCGGCCGGACCGGGCAGTCCGGACCGCCGTCCACAGCCTGTGTACAGAGCGCGAGCCGCTGGATCGCGCGCGGGTCGACGAGGCGGCCGGTCCCGCCGTCGCCGGCGGTGGCTGCGGTGATGTCCGCGCGGATGACCTCCAAGGGGTTCACCCCGCGCATGGACAGGTCGGCGACCTTGGGAAGCCCCGGGATCACGGCGGCCGTCCCCGGTTTCTGGCCGGGGCCGGGGGGTTCGGGGTGGATGTTCTTCCACAGGCTCTTGGGTGCGCGGACCGTTCCCAGGTCGCCGTTGCTCTGCAGGCCTTCGACATCGGCGCAGCCCGCGAGGGCGGCCAGGGCCACCAGGGGGAGCGCGCGTCGAAGGATGGGCCTCATGCCCCGATGCTCCCCCGCCGGGGCCGTGGGGGCCCGGGGCGCTGGGCCATTGGAGGGACACCGGCGCAACGCCTGGGGCCACGGGCCGGGGCCCTGCGGGGCATCGGCCTACGGGGCGTCGGCCCTGCGAGGCGTCGGGCCTACGGGGCGTCGGGCCTACGGGGCGTCGGGCCTACGGGGCTTCGCGCTTCGGGTCGGCGATGGCGCGGGCCGCAGCCAGTTCCTGCCGGACCGGGGCCAGCACCGAGTCCTCGTCCACCGAAGGGGCGGCCGGGGGATCCATCAGCTCCGGGCTCTGGACCCGGCGGACGCCGCGGGCCAGGCCGCGCAGGTCCTCGGCGATGGCTTCGGCCTCCGAGGGGAGCGGGGGCTCCGCGCCGTGGTTGACCCGGACCCTGGCCGCGGTGGTCGCGTCGACGATCCGCTCCACGGCCACGACCAGCGGCCACCAGGCGGCGGCCCGGGCCCCGGTGGGCGGCGGTTCGGTCAGGGCCCGCTGGAACTCGCTGCGGACTCCGGACAGCTCCCGGTAGATCCGCCGCCGGGCCTGGAGCCGGGCGGTCCGCGCCGCCCGCAGCCCCGCTTCGGTGTCGGGGTGGCCGCCGAACGCGCGCTCCACGTACCGCGCCGCGTCGTCCACCGTGTCGGCGAGCCGGTCCCCGATCCGGGTGTGCCAGCTCTCGGGCCACAGCAGGTAGCCCGCGACCAGGGTGATGGCGCAGCCGATCAGGCTGTCCAGCAGCCGGGGCCGGATCAGATCGAAGCCCTGGTGGTTGAGCAGGTCGGAGAGCAGCAGGATCACCGGGGTGATCGCGGCGGTCTGGAAGGCGTACCCCTTGACGGAGAAGGCCGGGATCAGCGCGGCGAGGACCATCATCACCGGCACGTCCCACCAGCCGCGCGGCACCTCCGAGAGCACGGCGGCCGCGATGACCAGCCCGGCGGCGGTGCCCAGCGCGCGCAGGACGGCGCGGGAGAACACCGAGCCGAAGTCGGGCTTGAGGACGAAGGTGACGGTCAGCGCGACCCAGTAGGACCGCTCGATCTCCACCACCGACACCAGCGCCTGGGCCAGCCCGATGCACAGCGCGAGCCGCAGCCCGTACCGCCAGGAGGCTTCGGAGAACATCATGTCGCGCACCGCCCGCACGGCCCGGACCCGCAGCGCGGCGGGCCGGCCGAGGCGGTCGTCGACGTTGCGCATGTCCGGATCGGGCGTCAGCACGATGTTCGCCGCGTGGCGCAGGGCGGCGTCGATGGCCCGCTCGGACTGGCTGTCCGGCGCGGGCAGGTCCAGTACGGGGGTTCCGGTGCGGCCCTCTTCGACGGCCTCTGCCAGCTCCCGTACGGCCGCCGGGATCTCGGGGGAGAGGGGCCTGCGCCGCAGGTGCGCGGCGGGCGCGGCCTCGACCAGCGGGATCAGCACGTTCAGCTGGGCCAGCATCCGCACGAGCGCGGGGCTGCGGCCGTGCACCCGGGCCCGGCGGCCGAGCACGAGGTCGTAGGCCTGGTTCAGGGCCTGGGTGACCTGCTGGCGGCGCTCGTCGTAGCGGGCCGAGGGACCGCCGGCGGCCTCCAGCGCGTCGGCCAGCGCCCGGTAGGTGGCGGCCACGGCCGCCCGCTCCGGCTGCCGACCGCGCAGCGGCCAGCCCAGCAGGGTCAGCGCGAGGACGAACAGCCCGCCCGCGCTCAGCAGCAGCGGGGCCGTCCACCAGGGCTGCGGCATCGGCAGACCGGCGCCGACCACGGCGTTCAGCAGGAGCATCAGCCCGGAGACGGAGGCGACCGTACCGATCGAGGAGATCATCCCGGAGACCAGGGCGATCAGGGTGAGCATGCCGACGGCGACCCAGCCGTGCCCGAAGACGAGGGTGCCGAGCGCGACGCCGACGGCGCCGAAGAGCTGGGGCACGGCGATGTTCAGGACGCGCATCCGGTAGGCGTCGGCGATGTCGCCGATGACCCCGGACAGGGCGCCCATCGAGACGAGCGCACCGTATTCGGGCTCGTCGAGGGCGAAGCCCACGGCCAGCGGGGCGGCCATGGCGATCCCGGCACGCACCACGGCGGCCCAGGGGATCGGCGCGGAAGACGGCCGCAGCCCCTTCAGGAGCCAGGCGGGCGGAGACAGCGGGAGGGACCGTCCCGGTCTGTGCCGAGCCCGCCGGGCCCGCCCGGACGGTATCTCTTCGGTGCGTTCGGTGCTCATTCCCGCTTCCGGTTCCGCCGCTCGCGAATCGGTTCTTCTGCGCTGTTGCGCGGATTTACGTGGTAATCCGTACCTTCCGAGCTTATGGGGTGCGGCGCAGTCGGCCCATCAGCCAGGCGGCCAGAGCCGCGGCGATTCCGACGGCCAGCACCACCCAGGTGGTGGTCCGCAGGAACGCGGTGAGCGCGTCGTACACCGCCTCGGCGGCCGCCCGGTCCACATCGGCCGGAAGGTCGTCCAGGGTGAGGCGGCGGCACAGCACCACGGCCACCCACAGCAGGACGGCCCCGACCACGAGCCCCAGCCCGGTGGCCAGCACCGCGCGCCGGCGCCGGACGGCCACGGCGACGGCCGTCGCCGCCAGCACCACGGTCAGCACGGGGAGCCAGACCCCGGCGATCTGCAGCATGCGGAAGCCCTTCCGGAGCGCGCCGAGGTTGTCGTACTCCATGACCTTCACCGACAGGTGGGTCACCGGGATGCGGTCGGCGAACGGCACCCCGTTGTTGACGAGATCGCCCTTGACCTGGGCGATCACGGGGGCGAGATCGATGGTGAGGGCGTCGCCGTGGCCGCTGGTGAGCGCTTCGAGGAAGGCGGTGTGGGCGGCCCGGTTGGCGGCGTCCCAGGCGGTGCGGTAGGCGGGGGTCCCCACGAAGGAGCGCAGCGCCTCCCCGAGCAGGGCGTCGACCCCGCCCTGGAAGGGGCCCGCGTCGATCTGCCCGGAGAGGGCGCGCCCGGCCTGGGTGACGACGAGGTTCTGTACGGCGGGATCCGAGGCGAGCGGGGACATGGCCTCGGTGTACCGGTCGGCGTTGCCGAGCTCGTGGTCGGCCCAGTACGCGACGGCGCTCGCGGGCACCAGGAGGGCCACGAGCGCGATGAGTACCGCCGAGAGAATGGTCCGCACGTCACCAGGGAAAGACGGGCGGCCGCCCGGCGCGAGCGGGGGTACTGCGGGCGGGTGGCGGCCGGTCGGCGCCGGCCCTCCGCGGGGGTCCGTACGAGTGATCCAGTTGCCGGTCCGGGGCGGCGGGTGTGCCCTGGATGATGGGAGAGAGGAGCCCGTCATGGCACATGCGGCACCCACCGCCCCCGGGCGGAACCGGCAAACGGCCGCCGGCGGCACGACCCACCTGAGCAAGTCCGCCCTGACCCGTCCCCTGCTGATGGGACTCGTCTACGGCGTCTACGCCGCCTTCATGAAGCGCCAGATGGGGCCCGTGGACGCGGGCAACGTCTTCTACGGGATCCTGTGCGGCGCGATCTTCGCCGCCTGCCTGTTCGCCCTGGCCCGGATCGGCCCCCGGCTGAAGCGGGAGCTGCACGCGGCGGCGTACGGAGCCTTCGCGGGCATCTCCTTCGGCTACCTGTACAGCCTGGCGGGAGAGAGCATCTTCAAGTCCTCCGGCATCTCCCTGCTGGTCGGCGCGGGCGTCGCCGCGGCGGCCTTCTACCGCTACTACACGCGGGAGGACTAGCCCGAGGACGCGGGAGGACCGCGGGAGGAGCAGGCCGTCGCGGTCGGTACTTTCGGCCGGGGCACTGCGGACGAACGGTCGAGGCGGGCCGCCGCCCTCCCGGCGGAGACTGATTGATGGCGCCGGTTCCCGTGCCCCGTGGTCGAACCTCACGTGACCACTCTCCGTTGCCGAGGGCGCGGGAACCGGTGCCGCCTCATGTCCGCTTCACGTCCGCTCGCGGACGGATCGGGTTACTCGGCCGTGGTGTCCGGGCCCGGGGCTTCGGAGTTCGCGGCCGTCTCGGATTCGGAGCGGCGCAGCTGTCCGGCCTGGCCGGGCTGGGCGGCCTGCGGGGCGGACGGGGAGAAGCGGGCGGCCTCGGCGCGGAGCATGGCGTTGAGGGCCAGGTACGGGTCGATGGGCATGACGGAACCTCGCGGTGCTCGGAGTGGGGGGATGCGTGCTGCTGCGTGTCCTCTCGGACCGCTCAGCAGCGCAGGACCACACTCCGGACCGGCAGGAGGGACGCCGTCGGCGCGGCCGTCCCCGTCCGGTGCGCGACGGCATCCGCGGACCCCACGGCGTGTTTCACGTGAAACACCGGCCGCTGCAGCCCCCGTACGCCCGGGATGCCGCGCTCGGTCACCCGCGCTGCCAGCCGTACCTCGGGATCCCCTGCCGGGTCGGCAGGGCTCTCGGCGGGCTCGGCGGGGGCCGAGGAGGTGGAGCGGGGGCCTTCGGCCGATGCGGGGGACAGGCCGCCCCTGCCGGTGCCGAACACGCACAGCAGCACGACGCAGAGCACGGTCAGTGGCACCCTCAGGGCCCTGCTCAGTGCCATCCGCGCATGCCGCGTCCCGCTCATGCGGAGGGTCTGCCCCGGCACGCGGACCAACTCCCCGCCCGGACCCGAGATCCCCCCGACCGGGGGATGAAGACACCCCCCACGGCTGACAGATGGCCGAGGGGGGCGACTGGTGAACAGGTCCGGGACGCGTCGGGTCCCGGGGAGCGTCCCGGGCACCGTCAGCGAGGCGTGCGGCGGTGTCCGGTGAGGCGGGCCAGGACGGCGGTCTCGCCGCTGATCAGCCGGAGTTGGGCCTTGCCGGACGCCCCCTCGTGCTCGGAGACCCCGGCGGGGGAGACCCGGTACACGGTGAAAACGGCCGTACGCCGGTCGGCGCGGGGGATCTCGACCGTCTGCCCGCGCCGGAGCCCGGCGAGACGGAGGGATTCCCCGGAGACCTCGGCGGTGCCGGCCGCGCCCGGGGCCGGACCCGCGGAGTTCCAGACGGCCCCGTCCACCAGGTCCGGCCCGCCCGCACCGCCCACCGGGGTCCCGCCCGTCAGCGGTACGTCGACCCGCAGGCTCCGGATGACCAGCCGGAGCGGTCGTGAAGCCGGTAGGGGCGCCACTCCCGCGCGCGCGGGCCGCCGGGTGCCCTTGCCGGTGGTGTGCCCGTCCGAATGGTCCAGCTGCCGGGCCAGCCGCCGCGGGCCGGACAGTCCCAGCACCCGCGACGGCAGGGCGTCGCCGGCGGTGGGCGAGGCGGGCCGGGCTCCTTCGGTGGAGTGCAACACCCCTATCCCGACGATCAGCAGAGTCACCGTCAGCACGCCGACCATCCACTGGGCGCGGGGCATGAGAATCCCTCCTGGTCCGGCTCGGGCGGCCGGGTCCTGAGAGCAGTGGACTCCTCTCCGCGCCCCGGCTCCTCGTGTAACACGAAGAACTGACGGCGCGTCACTGTCACGTCACCCCGAGGTGGGACCGTCTTCGCAGATGGCGGCCGGTGGGCCGGGCGGTGACCAGGATGTGGAAGGCGTGCGCCCGAACGGGTGAGAACGTCAAGGCGGGGCCCCGGGCGTGTCGGGTCGGCGGCACGTTCTGCCACATGCGAAAACCTGTCAAGCGGGACGGGGCGACGGAGTGTCGGCGCGAGTTGCGGGGGTGGACCGGGCGGCTTGTCCTTGAGCCATGAATGATCCTTACGCATATGCCCTGGCCATGGGCCCCCGCTACGCTCCGGCCGCCGGGCCCCGCTCCGGGAGCGGTGGCTTCGTCACCGTCAGAGCGCTGCCCAGAACGCGCTCCGCGGCCGCCTCGCGCAGGGCGTCGGCCAGGCCGTCTCTTTCGAATCTTGCCGGGTCCGCGCCGCCCGGCACCGCACCTCGCCGCACTGCCGGGTCACCCGAGTACGTCCAGTACGCGGGAGACCCGGCAGCGCGCCGAGGCACGGCACCGGACGACGCGGACCTGACCGACAAGATCCGAAAGAGACGGCCTGCGCCGTCCACCACGTGCCGCTCCCGCCAGGGGCGTTCGGCCGGGTCCCCGCCGGTGGGCGCGGCTGTGCTCACACCCGCTCCGGGGTCCGGTCCGGCGCCCGCTCCGGCGCTCGGGCGAGGGGACGTGCGGGCGCCGCGGCCCGGGTGAGGTAGCCGGCGCAGAGCGGAGGGAGGGCCAGCTCGGTGGTCGCCGCCGTCGGCTGGAGCGCCGACAGGCGCCGCAGTACCCGTACGGCCAGCTGGGGGCCGAGCGCCCCGGCCAGGGCCGCGGCCTCGACGGGGTGCGCGTGCACCCAGCCGATGTGGCGCAGCCCCGACCAGCCCGCCGCCCCGGCGGCGTCCGCCAGGGCGGCGGCCGTGGCCGACAGCGGCAGCAGGCTGACGGCCGCCGGAGCAGCCGGGGAGTCCGGGGTGCCGAGCACCGGCAGGGGGCTCGGCCGGGTGGCCTCGGCGACCGCGAGCCGGGTGAACACCGGCCGCGGCAGCTCCGGATGGTCGGGCAGGTCGCTCACGGTCGGGGCCAGGCAGTGCACCCCGGCCGGGAACCCCTCCCGCACGGCCGCGGCGGCCACGGTCCGCCCGGCCGGACCCGCGTCCCCGGTGGTGACCAGGTGGAACGCGGTCGGCCGCGGGCCCGCGGAGGCGAGGGGCAGCAGCGCGGCCACGGTGGCGGCGGGCTGCTCCACGCACCAGACGGCGTCGAAGCCGGGTGCCATCGGCGCGGCGGCCGTGGCATCGGCGGGGTCGCCGGCCGCCTCCCCGGCCAGGACTTCGCAGGCCCGGCGTGCGTCGAGGCGGGCCGCGAGGAGGTCGACGTACTCGGGATAAAGCCCGATCAGCGCGAGCTGACGGGCCAGCAGGAGCCTGCTCTGCCGTACGTCGGTGGCGGTGAGCAGGGTCAGGTGGTGACCGCGGCCGAGCAGTTCGGCGGCGAGCCGGATGCCGGTGGGGCCTGCGGCACCGGCGAGGGCGATGTACACGGCGGACTCGTTTCGGAGGAGGTGGGGGCACGTGCTCCTACGCGGTGGCGGTGGTTCTCGCGGCTCGGTCGGCCGGGTCGGCCGGGTCGGGTCCGTCGGCCCGGGCGGGCCCGTCGGCCCGGGCGGCTTCGACGGCGGCCGGGACCGGCGGCAGGGGCGCGGTGACGGTGACCTCGCCCGGGATCGAGACCCGTACGAGGAAGGCCCCGCGCTCGGGACCCGCGCCGATGACGGAGAAGCAGACGGTGTCGCCCCCGTCGACCAGGCCGTTGACGACATCGGTGTAGAAGAGCACCGGGGTCGCGGAGGTGACCAGATTGCCGAGTTCACGGGCGTGCGCGGGGGCCTTGCGCGCGTCCAGCCCGGCGAGCCGGTGGTAGTCCTCGACCAGGGCCGGCCCGGCCTGGTGGGTGTAGATGCGCCGGACCTCGTCCACGAAACCGGGCCGGTGCGCGTCCATGGTCTCCTGGTTCAGCATCATGCCGCGCGAGTAATAGCGGGCCAACTCCGGGCCGTTGAGTCCGAATGCGGAGAGTTCGGCGGAACCGGGGAAACCCGGCGGGTGGGCGGCGCCGCCACCCGGGTAATGGATGAGCGGATCGCTGAATCCGGGCTCGCCGCCGAAATCGAGGGAATCGCGCGAATAGAATCCGACGCCGTCGAAGGTTTCGTCCCGCTCGAATACGAGCGCGGTGGCGGCATCGGAGAACAGCGCGCCGGAGCACCACAGGGTGTGCGCGAAGGGATGCCCGCCGCCGGAACCGCCCTCGCCCTCGCCGCGGTACTGGGAAATCACGCCGTTGTCGTCGATCCCGATGGGACTGGCGGCGTTGTACGAGATCACCAGCGCGCGCTTGGCCCGCGTCCGGGCGAGATGGGCGGCGACGCGGGACAGCCCGCCGCAGCCGGCGCCCAGCTGGAAGGGCGGCACGCCGTCGGGGATGCGCAGGCGTCGCAGCAGGTTGAAGGCGTCCTGGTCGAGCATGATCTCGTACGGGGTGCACGTGGCGACGAAGACCGCATCGATGTCGCCGGGCTCCGCGCGGGCCGAGCGCAGGGCCTGGCGGGCGACGTCGACGACGCTGTCGAGCGAACCGAACCGCTCGCGGTCCCAGCTCTTGGAAGCGACCCCGAGGATGCGCTCGATATCGGCGCCGGAGACTTCCTTTCCGGCGCGTTTGCGGTGCGGTATGTGTGCGAGCCCGGCCCAGTCCTCGACGGAGATGATGTCGCCGATCTGGGCTCCGACTCCGGAAATCCGATAGGGGAACGAGTACGCGTGCGCGGCGGTGACGGTGGCCGTTTCCGAGGCAGACATGGGTCTCCGGTCCGTGGAATCCGATGGGAACGGCTCCAGCGAACACCAGGGGGCGCAGCGGAAGAAGGGAATGTGGGGGGCGCAGTGGTGAAAGCGTTGAATGCGGGGTGGCTGCCGTGACCCGCAGACGGGCCAACGAGCGGTTGGCGGAGCTGCTGGCCGAGGCCGGGTGGAACGGCGCGGAGCTGGCGCGCGGGGTCAACGCGCTGGGGACGCTGCACGGGCTGGCCCTGCGGTACGACCGGACCGCGGTGGCGCACTGGCTGTCCGGTACGAGGCCGCGGAGGCCCGTGCCCGAGCTGATAGCGGCGGCGCTGACGGACCGCTGCGGGCGGTTCGTGACGGTGGAGGAGGCGGGCTTCGACCCGTCCGGCCGGGGTTCCGGTTCCGGGCTGATTTCCGGTTCCGCTTCTGGTTCCTCTTCCGGACTCGGTGCCGCTGCGGATCCCGGCCCCGACCCCGCTGGGGATGCCGGTCCGGCCACCGCTGCGGCCACCGCTGCGGCCCCCGGCGCGGGGCCGACGGTGGAGGGGCTGCGCCGCCTCGCCCTGCAGGCCCGGGCGGACGCGGACCCGCACACCCGCCCGCCCCTGCTCCGCAGCCCGTACCAGCCGGTCCCGATCGCGGAATGGGAGCCGAGCCGGGCCGGGGAGCCGAGCCGGGCCGCCCCCGCCCCCGCGCCCCGGCCCGGCTCCGCCGCCCCCGGTGTCGCGGAGCTCGCCGCGCGGCGCCATCTCGCCACGCACGCGGAGCAGTTGCGGGCCCTGGCCGGGAGCTTCTCGGGGCTCTACCTCGCCCATGGCGGTACCCGCACCCGCGCCGCCCTCGCCGCCTGGCTGGCCCAGGACGCGGGGGCCTTCGCCGCGCGCCGTCCCCGGCCGGGCCGGGCGGGCCGGCCGGGAACCGGGGCGGGGAACGGGGCCGGCCCGGGCGGGGTGCTCGCGCGGACGCGGGTCTGCGCGGAACACCCGACGGCGGTGGAGGAGGACGTGCTCCGGCGCTACGCGCAACTCACGCACCTGCTCGGGGACATGACCGTGGACGCCGGGTACCACGGGCTCGCGCAGGAGTACCACGCCATCGCCCTCGGGCTGGCCCGGCAGGCGGGGGACCGCCGGATGTACGCCATCACGCTCCGCGCGATGAGCGCGCACGCCGGGCGGCTGGGGCAGCCCGGGTACGCGGTGCGCCTCGCCCGGATGGCCGTGGACACCGCTCCCGCCGACGGGGAGCCCGGGACGCTGGCGTTCCTGCTGGTCCAGCGCGCCACGGCGCACGCCCACGTGGGGGAGCGGGCAGCGGCCGCCGCCGATCTGGCCGCCGCCGACCTGGTGCACGCACGGCACACGGCGGAGAAGCCCGCCGGCCCCTTCGACTCCTACGCCCGCGCCGACTTCGACTTCGCCCGGGCCCGGACCCACCTCGCGCTCGGCGAGTTCCTGGCCGCGGTGGAGGCGCTGGAGCGGTCCCTGCGCGGCCGCGCGGTCGGGCAGCACCGGGCCACGGCGCTCACGAACGCCGCCCTCGCGGAGACGCTGTTACGCCTCGGGCACCTCACCCGGGCGTGCGAACACTGGCGGGCGTTCCTCACGGCCGTCCCGGCCGTGCAGTCCCGCGCGGTGCACGAGGCGCTCGGACGGCTCCTGCGGGACCTGACCCCATACCGGCGGATGAGGGAGGCGGTCCCGACCGTCGCGATGGCGAGGGCGCTCGCCGAACGGCTGTAGCAGCCGGGGAGCGGCCAAGGAGCGGCCGAGGGACGGCCAAGGAACGGCCGAGGGGCGGCTACAGCGGCCGCTCCGGCCAGTTCAGCAGCCGGGCCCCGATCACCGCCGTCTGGAGGGTGTAGCGCTGAACCGGGTCGCCGGGGTCCGTTCCGGTCAGGCGGTGGATGCGTTCCAGGCGGTACGTCAGCGCGCGCACGCTCAGGTTCAGCCGCCGGGCCGCCGCCGCGCCCACGCAGCCGGAGTCGAAGTACGCGGTCAGCGTGTCCAGCAGCGGACCGGCTCCGCCGCGGCCCGCCTGCAGGGGGCCCAGGACGGTCGCCACCAGGTCGGCCATGGCCGCCCGGTCCCGCGCCAGCACCGGGAAGACCAGGAGGTCGGCGGAGCGCAGCACCGGGCCCTCGAGGAGGAGGCGGTCGGCGAGGTCGAGGGCGTTCAGGGCCTCCTCGTACGAGGTCACGACCCCGCCCGCGCCCGGATGGGGGCGGCCGATCGCGACGAGGCCCCGTTCGGCCACGGCGGCGTACGCGTACTTGGCGAAGTGCGCGAGGAGGTCGTCCTGGTCGCCCGGCGCCACGCAGATCAGCTGGCCGTCCTTGGTGGCGAGCAGGAACGTACGGTGGCCGAACCGCCCGGCGAGGGCCAGTTCCACCTGCCGGATGGCCGCGCCTGTGTCCTCGTACGACTCGGGTCCGCGCGCCACCGCCACCGAGTGCGCCTGTGCCAGGTGCAGGCCGAAACGGTCGGCCCGCGCGCTCAGCCGGCCCAGGTCGCTGCGCCCGAGGAGCAGGTCGTCGATGAACTCCCGGCGGGCCGCCTCCTCTTGGCGGACCGCGAGCCGCTGGGCCCGTTCGTAGCCCTCGGCGAAGGCGTCGACGGCCTGTTCGACCGCCGCGAGCACGTGGTGTGCGGCGATCCGGCCGGCCAGCGCCTGCCGCGTCACGGCCAGGTGCGCGCCGATCAGGGTGCGCAGCCCGTACCCGGCCTCGGCGGCCCGCTCGCCCTCCGCGCGCCGGGCATCGAGCTCGTCGCGGCCGGGGCGGCGGCCGGTCTCCGCCGCGTGTCCGAGGATCCGGACGTAGCCCTCGAGGTACTCCTGGGGGACCTCCGTACTCCTGGTGGTACCCACGGCCCCGGTGGGCCTGGTGGTCCCGGGGACCCCGCAGCTTCTGGCCATCCCGGGCATACGAGATATCCGGGATATCTCCCGACCTTCCGTCACACCATCCCCCGCGCGTCGACCAAGGGCCCCATTCTTCCTGGTCGCAGGCGGTTTTCGGCTAGAGCCGGGGAGGAATTCCGTACGTGCGCCCGAAGGCGGAACGCTCTAGGCCCGGCTCCGGAGCGTGCGCTCCAGGCGCATCATCCAGACCGTGGCCCAGACGAGGGCGAGGACCGCGAACGCGCGGGTGGCGGCCGCCATGCCGAAGGCTGAGGCCAGCGGGCCGATGGCGAGGGCGGAGACGCCCTGCAGGCCCGCGGCCAGACCGAAGGCCAGGACCATGACCCGGCCCCGGATGTGGTCGGGGCTGGCCATTTGCAGGCCGTTGACGGAAAGGATCCCGCACGCGCCGACCCCTACGTGGCCCACCGCGGCGGCGGCCATGCCCAGGGCCAGGTGGTCGGCCTGGGCCAGGGCCAGGTATCCGGCGCCGAAGACGGCCAGGCCGCCCGAGGTCACGTAGAACCGCCGGTGCTGCGAACCACCGGCGAGCCGCCGGCCGACGAAGGGGCCGAGGACGGCTCCGACGCCCTGGGCGAGGTACAGGGCGCCGACCCCCGACTCCCCGACGTGGAAGCGGGCCAGGGCGTAGACGGGCAGCAGTCCGACCATGCCGTAGGAGAGCCGCAGTCCGGCGGTCAGCCACAGGTACGCGACCACGGGCGGCGTGGCCCGTACGAACCGCCCCAGCTCCGCGGAATCGGCGCGAACCCGCATCCGGTGGTCGGGGACGGCCGTCGCGAAGGGGCGGCGGATCCGGCCGACGAGGAGGGCGGAGGCGGCGAACGAGAGCGCGTCCACGAGCAGCGTGACGGAGGCGCCGCCCACCGCGGCGACCAGTCCGCCGAGCCCGGCGCCGACCAGCAGTCCGCCGGAGTACACGCCGCCGAGCGCGGCCTGGGCTGCCGGCAGGTCCCGGTCGTCCACCAGGTTGGGCAGCACGGTCTCGGGGAGCGGGCTGGACACCGCGGCGAACGCCGACAGCAGGGCCAGACAGCAGAACGCGAGCGGCACCGACCCCAGCCGCAGGGCGGCCAGCAGCCCGAAGACCGGCACCACCGCGCCGAGATCGCAGGCGATCCGCAGCCGCCGCCGGTCGAAGCCGTCGGTCAGCGGACCGATGAGCGGGACCAGGGCCACCCGGGGAAGGGAGTTGACGGCGAACAGCACCGCCGTCAGCGCGGCCGACCCGGTCTGCCGGTACACGAACCCGCTCAGCGCGACCAGGGTGAACCAGTCCCCGGTCAGGCTGAACGCCGAGGCACAGAGCAGCCGCCGGAAGTCGGGATTGGCCCGCAGCAGCGCGGGGAGGCGGGTGGGAGGTGACGGGGGCGGTCCGGGCGGCGGTCCGGCCGGCGGTCCGGGCATCTCCGGCCGCCGGATCAGCGCACCCGGGTCATGACCGGTCCGCCCGGACGCCGCCCGACCAGAATTCGCACCCGCGACAGTCCGCAGTCCGTGTATGAGCTCCCCATGAGCGTCAGTAGAGCATCCGTCCTCCCGGCCGGAACCGGGAGTTGGCTACTTCTGGGCGATGGCCTTCAGCGCCACGTTCAGCTCCAGGACGTTGACGCGGGGCTCTCCCATGAAGCCGAGCGTGCGGCCCTCGGTGTGGTCCTCGACCAGCTTCTCGACCGCCGCCACCGGGAGGCCGTTGCGCTGTGCGACGCGGTGGATCTGGAGGTCCGCGTAGGCCGGGGAGATGTTCGGGTCCAGGCCGGAGCCGGAGGAGGTGACCGCGTCCGCAGGGATGTCGGAGAGGCGCGGGGTGTAGCCGGGGACGGTGTTGTCGAGCAGGGCCTTGGCCTTGGCCTCCTCCACCGCCTTCAGGAGCTCCGGGCTGTCCGCCGCCTTGTTGGTGGCTCCGGAGACCAGCAGCTCGTACTGCGTGTTGAGGGTGTTCTTCCCCAGGCCCGCCGCCGGGCGGCCCTGGAACCAGCGCAGGTCGTCCCCGTACGACTGGCCGATGAGGGAGGAGCCGACGACCTTGCCGGTGGCGTCCTTGATCTCGGAGCCGTTGGCCTTGGTGTGGAAGGCGGCTTGGGCGATGCCGGTGACGGCGAGCGGGTAGATGACCCCGCAGAGGACGGTCAGGACGAGCAGGGCTCGCAGGCCGGCGCCGATCAACCGCACTGTGTTTCCGACAGAGTTGTTCATGGGTCAGCCGATTCCGGGGATGAGGGAGACGATCATGTCGATGAGCTTGATGCCGATGAACGGGGCGATGAGGCCGCCGAGTCCGTAGAGGGTGAGGTTGCGGCGGAGCATTTTGTCGGCGCTGGTCGGCCGGTACTGGACGCCCTTGAGGGCGAGCGGTACGAGGGCGATGATGACCAGTGCGTTGAAGATGACGGCCGACAGGATCGCGGAGTTGGGCGAGGACAGGCCCATGATGTTGAGCTTGTCGAGGCCCGGGTAGACCACGGCGAACATGGCCGGGATGATCGCGAAGTACTTGGCGACGTCGTTGGCGATGGAGAAGGTGGTCAGCGCGCCTCGGGTGATCAGCAACTGCTTGCCGATCTCCACGATTTCGATGAGCTTGGTGGGGTTGGAGTCCAGGTCCACCATGTTCCCGGCTTCTTTGGCGGCCGAGGTGCCGGTGTTCATGGCCACGCCGACGTCCGCCTGGGCGAGGGCGGGCGCGTCGTTCGTACCGTCGCCGGTCATGGCGACGAGCTTGCCGCCGGCCTGTTCCCGCTTGATGAGGGCCATCTTGTCCTCGGGGGTGGCCTCGGCGAGGAAGTCGTCCACGCCCGCTTCCTCCGCGATGGCTTTGGCGGTGAGTGGGTTGTCGCCGGTGATCATGATGGTTTTGATGCCCATGCGGCGCAGTTCGTCGAAGCGTTCGCGCATGCCCTCCTTGACCACGTCCTTGAGGTGGATGACACCCAGGACGCGGGCGCCGCTGTCGTCCTTGACGGCGACCAGGAGCGGGGTGCCGCCGGCCTCGGAGATCCGGTCGGTGAGTGCTTGGGCGTCCTCGGCGACCGTGCCGCCCTGCTCCTTGACCCAGGTGATGACCGAGCCGGTCGCGCCCTTGCGGGTCTGCTTGCCGTCCACGTCCACGCCCGACATGCGGGTCTGGGCGGTGAACTCGATCCAGGTGGCGTGTGACAGTTCGCCCTGGTGGCGTTCGCGCAGGCCGTACTTCTCCTTCGCGAGGACGACGATGGAGCGGCCCTCGGGGGTTTCGTCGGCGAGGGAGGACAGCTGGGCGGCGTCGGCCAGTTCGGCTTCCGTCGTGCCCTTGACCGGCACGAACTCCGAGGCCTGGCGGTTGCCGAGGGTGATCGTGCCCGTCTTGTCCAGGAGGAGGGTGGAGACGTCGCCCGCGGCTTCCACGGCCCGCCCGGACATGGCCAGGACGTTGCGCTGTACGAGCCGGTCCATGCCGGCGATGCCGATGGCGGAGAGCAACGCGCCGATGGTGGTGGGGATCAGGCAGACCAGCAGGGCGGTCAGGACGATCATCGACTGCTCGGCGTGCGCGTACATCGCGAAGGGCTGGAGGGTGACGACGGCCAGCAGGAAGACGATGGTGAGGGACGCGAGAAGGATGTTGAGGGCGATCTCGTTGGGCGTCTTCTGACGGGCCGCGCCCTCGACCAGGGCGATCATCCGGTCGATGAAGGTTTCGCCGGGCTTCGTCGTGATCTTGATGACGATGCGGTCGGAGAGGACCTTGGTGCCGCCGGTGACGGCACTGCGGTCGCCGCCGGACTCGCGGATGACGGGAGCCGATTCACCGGTGATGGCGGATTCGTCCACGGACGCGACGCCTTCGACCACGTCTCCGTCGCCGGGGATGATGTCCCCGGCCTCGCAGACCACGAGGTCGCCGATACGGAGCTCCGTGCCGGGCACGGTTTCCTCGACGGCGCCGTTCAGGCGGCGCGCGACGGTGTCGGTCTTGGCCTTGCGCAGGGTGTCGGCCTGGGCCTTGCCGCGGCCCTCGGCCACCGCCTCCGCCAGGTTGGCGAAGATCGTGGTCAGCCACAGCCAGCCGGTGATCGCCCAGCCGAAGAGGTTGCCCGGGTCGGATATGGCCAGGGCGGTGGTCAGTACGGAACCGATCAGCACCACGAACATGACCGGGGACTTGACCATCACGCGGGGGTCCAGCTTGCGCACCGCGTCCGGGAAGGACTTCAGCAGCTGCTTCGGGTCGAAGATCCCGCCGCCGATCCGGGCCTTCTCGGGCTTGTGACCGCTGGGCAGGTCCCCGTGCGGGGCGCGGGTGGGGGTGATGGTGCTCATGAGGCGAGCCCTTCGGCGAGCGGGCCCAGCGCCAGCGCCGGGAAGTAGGTGAGGCCGGTGACGATGATGATCGTGCCGACGAGGAGGAAGGTGAACAGCGGCTTCTCGGTGCGCAGGGTGCCCGCGGTGGCGGGGACCGGCTGCTGTTCGGAGAGCGAGCCGGCCAGTGCGAGGACGAAGACCATCGGCAGGAAGCGGCCGAGGAGCATCGCCAGTCCGGTGGTCGTGTTGAACCACTGGGTGTTGGCGTTCAGTCCGGCGAAGGCCGAGCCGTTGTTGTTGCCGGCCGAGGTGTAGGCGTAGAGGACCTCGGAGAAGCCGTGCGCGCCGCCGTTGGACATCGAGGTGACCGGGGTGGGCAGGGCCATCGCGAGGGCCGTGAAGCCGAGGACCAGCGTCGGGGTGATCAGGATGTAGCAGGCCGCGAACTTGATCTCGCGGGTGCCGATCTTCTTGCCCAGGTACTCGGGGGTCCGGCCGACCATCAGACCGGCGATGAACACCGCGATGATCGCCATGATCAGCATCCCGTAGAGCCCGGAGCCGACGCCGCCGGGGGCGATCTCGCCGAGCTGCATGCCCAGCAGCTGGATTCCGCCGCCGAGCCCCGTGTAGGAGGAGTGGAAGGAGTTGACCGTGCCGGTCGAGGTCAGCGTCGTGGCGACCGAGAAGATCGCGGAGGCGCCGATCCCGAAGCGGGTCTCCTTGCCCTCCATCGCCCCGCCGGCCGCCTGGAGCGCCGGCCCGTGGTGGCTGAATTCCGTCCACATCATCAGGGCGGTGAAGCCGAGCCAGATGGTCACCATCGTGGCGAGGATCGCGTAGCCCTGGCGGACCGAGCCGACCATGCGGCCGAAGGTGCGGGTCAGGGAGAACGGGATGAGGAGCATCAGGAAGATCTGGAAGAGGTTCGAGAAGGGGGTCGGGTTCTCGAAGGGGTGGGCGGCGTTGGCGTTGAAGTAGCCGCCGCCGTTGGTGCCCAGCTGCTTGATGGCGTCCTGTGAGGCGGCCGCGCCACCGTTCCACTGCTGCTGCCCGCCCAGGAACTGGCCGACCTCGTGGATCCCGGAGAAGTTCTGGATGACCCCGCAGGCCACCAGCACCACCGCGCCGATCGCCGACAGGGGCAGCAGGATGCGGACGGTGCCGCGGACCAGGTCCGACCAGAAGTTGCCGAGCTCGCCGGTACGGGAGCGCGCGAAGCCCCGTACGAGGGCCACCGCCACGGCCATGCCGACCGCGGCGGAGAGGAAGTTCTGTACGGCCAGGCCGCCGGTCTGGACGAGCGGGCCCATGGCCTGCTCGCCGGCGTACGACTGCCAGTTCGTGTTCGACACGAAGGAGACGGCCGTGTTGAAGGCCTGGTCCGGCTTGATGGAGGCGAAGCCCAGCGAGCCGGGCAGGCCGCCCTGGACGCGCTGGAGGAGGTAGAGGAAGAGGACGCTCACCGCCGAGAAGGCGAGGACGCCGCGCAGGTACGCGGGCCAGCGCATTTCGGCCGACGGGTTGGCGCCGATGGCCTTGTAGATCCACTTCTCGGGGGCCCAGTGCTTCTTCGAGGAGTAGACGCGGGCCATGTAGTCGCCCAGCGGGCGGTAGGAGAGGGCCAGTGCCGCGATGAGCGCGAGCAGCTGGAGCACCCCGGCAAGAACGGGACTCATCGGGGTTCAGAACCTCTCAGGGAACACGAGGGCGATGACGAGGTAACCCAGCAGCGCCACGGCGACCAGCAGACCGACGATGTTTTCGGCGTTCACAGCTTGGCCACCCCCTTGGCGACGAGTACCACCAGTGCGAAGACCGCGATCGTGGTGACGACGAAGGCCAGATCGGCCATCGTGAGCTCCCGGGGATTTCGAGGGCGGGGTGCTTTTTAGGACACCTCGTGTCGGACACCTCTGAGTGGAACGCCTGTCGGGGGGTCTCACAGACACCCTTGACGGGGCCCATACGCCTGGAGGTGCGGCTTTTACGGGTCCCTAACACCGTGGATGCGTGCCGTTCGCTCAGGTTAGGTGTGTATGTGCTGATCCGCCCGATAACGGGTGATGCGGGGGCCTGCTTCGAAGGATTGAATTCCGGATAGCGGAAACTCACTTCCGACATACGGGATCCGCGCTATGCTCCGGCCGTCCCGCACACGGAAATCCCCCCGCCCCCCGCCAGGAGGAACGCAATGCCCGAGCAGACCCCCGCAGCCCCGGCCGAGACCCGCGTCGCCCTGATCACCGGGTCGTCCTCCGGCATCGGCGCCGGGATCGCCCGCAGACTGGCCGCGGCCGGCATCCGGGTCGTCCTGAACTCGGCGCGCAGCGAGGACGCCGGCAAGGCGCTCGCCGCCGAGCTGCCGGACGCGGTCTACGTACGGGGAGACGTCGCCGACGCCGCCGACGCGCGGCGGATCGTGCAGACGGCGATCGACGCGTACGGGCGCCTGGACATCCTGGTCAACAACGCGGGCGTCACCCGGTTCATCCCCCTGGGCGATCTGGACGCGGCCGATGCGGAGGCCTGGCGCGAGATCTTCGAGGTCAACGTCGTGGGCACCTGGCAGATGATCACCGCCGCCACCCCCCACCTGCGGGAATCCACGGAGCCCGGTGGCGCCTCGATCATCAACATCTCCTCCGTCTCCGCCACCCGCGCGCTCGGCAGCTCCATCCCGTACGCGGTCAGCAAGGCCGCGGTCAACCACATGACCCGGCTGCTGGCCTCCCAGCTCGGACCGGCCGTCCGGGTGAACGCGATCGCGCCCGGCCTCATCGACACCCCCTGGTACGAGGGCGCGGACGAGGTCTGGGAGAGCTCGCGCGAGTGGATCACGGAGAACACCCCGCTGCGCCGTGTGGGCACTCCGCAGGACGTGGCCGAGGCCGCGCTCTACCTGGTCGACGCGGCCTACACAACCGGCGACGTCCTCACGGTCGACGGCGGCCGGCACGTCGTCTGACCGGACGGCCGACGCCTCGTCCGACCGGCCGCCGACCCGCCCGCCGCCCCGTTGACCTCGGCCCCCGCACGCAGATCCGTACACGGAGAGGTATCCACATGCCGGACAACTACGCTCGATCCATGAACGCAGAAGCCGACGCCCTCGCCGCCGCCGCCAAGGCCGCAGTGAAAGATGCCGACCGCAAGCACGTCTTCCACTCGTGGTCGGCCCAGGAGCTCATCGACCCGCTCGCCGTCGCCGGCGCCGAGGGCTCGTACTTCTGGGACTACGACGGCAACCGCTACCTCGACTTCTCCAGTGCGCTCGTCTACACGAACATCGGCTACCAGCACCCGAAGGTCGCCGCCGCGATCGCCGAGCAGGCGGCGAAGCTCTGCACCGTCGCGCCCGGGTTCGCGGTGGACGTGCGTTCCGAGGCGGCCCGGCTGATCGCAGAGCGCACCCCCGGCGACCTCGACAAGATCTTCTTCACCAACGCGGGTGCCGAGGCCGTCGAGAACGCCGTCCGCATGGCCCGGCTGCACACCGGCCGCCCCAAGATCCTCTCCGCGTACCGCTCGTACCACGGGGCCACCTCCACCGCGATCAACCTCACGGGCGACGCGCGCCGCTTCGGCAACGACACCGCGACCGCCGGGGTCGTGCACTTCTGGGGACCCTTCACCTACCGCTCGCCCTTCTACGCCGCCGACGCGGCCGAGGAGTGCGCGCGCGCCCTGCGCCACCTCGAGGACACCATCGTCTTCGAGGGCCCGCAGTCCATCGCCGGGATCATCCTGGAGACCGTCGGCGGCGCCCCCGGCGTGCTCGTGCACCCCGACGGCTACCTGGCGGGCGTGCGCGAGCTCTGTGACCGCTTCGGCATCGTCTTCATCCTCGACGAGATCATGGTCGGCTTCGGCCGGACCGGTAAGTGGTTCGCCTCCGAGCACTGGGACGTCACCCCCGACCTGATCTGCTTCGCCAAGGGCATCACCAGCGGCTACGTCCCCCTCGGCGGCGTGGCCATCTCGGCCGCCATCGCCGAGACCTTCGCCCGCCGCCCCTACCCGGGCGGGCTGACGTACTCCGGGCACGTGCTGGCCTGCGCCGCGGCCGTGGCCACCGTGAACGTCATGGAGGAGGAGGGCATCGTCGAGCAGTCCGCCCGCACCGGCGCGGAGCTGCTGGGCCCGGGGCTCGCCGCGATCGCCGAGAGGCACCCGTCCGTCGGGGAGGTCCGGGGCATGGGCACCTTCTGGGCCCTGGAGCTCGTACGGAACAAGGAGACGCGCGAGCCCCTGGTCCCGTACAACGCCTCGGGCGCCGACAACGCGCCGATGGCGGAGTTCGGGGCGGCCCTGAAGAAGGCCGGCCTGTGGCCCCTGCTCGCGGGGAACCGCATGCACGTCGCGCCGCCGTGCAACGTGTCGGCCGAGGACGTGGCGAAGGGGCTGCGGATCATCGACGAAGCCCTCACGGTCGCCGACGCACACACGGTCTGACCTGCGCAGATCGTACGGTTGCCCAAGCCGTGGGTGCCTGTTCTCGGAGGATTCGCTCCCTTACGAACGGGATGTGAACGTGCTGGAATCAACAGGCACCTACGGACCGGGATGCACGTCAGTCCCGGGGCGGTCCACGTCTTCCTGAGTCTTCTCTGAAGTACGTGACCGAACGGCGGGGGGCGGGCTGCGCGTCCGCCGGACGCCGGGCGTACGGGATCCAGATGACCGGACTCCGTGTTCCCGAGTACCGAAGGAAGACAGCGCATGAGCAAGCACGTCCTCGCCCAGAACCAGTACGGCAAGGCCGAGAACCGCATCGTCAAGGTCACCCGCAAGGGCAACGACGGTTCCTGGCACGAGATCCGCGACCTGAACGTCTCGGTCGCCCTCCGCGGTGAGTTCCGCGATGTCCACCTGACCGGCGACAACGCCAACTGCCTGCCGACCGACACCACCAAGAACACGGTGTACGCCTTCGGCAAGGAGCACGGCGTCGACTCCCCGGAGGCCTTCGGCATCCTGCTCGCCAAGCACTTCGTCTCCTCCCAGGAGCCGATCCGCGAGGCGCAGATCCGCATCGAGGAGTTCGCCTGGGAGCGGATCCCGGTCCCGTCGCGCAAGGAGCAGCACTCCTTCTCCCTCAAGGGCAGCGAGGTGCGCACCACGCAGGTCACGTACAGCGAGACGACCGGTCTCCAGGTCATCTCGGGTCTGAAGGACCTGACCGTGATGAACTCGACCAACTCCGAGTTCCACGGCTACATCAAGGACAAGTACACGACCCTGAAGGAAGCGTACGACCGCATCCTGGCGACCAAGGTCACCGCGCGCTGGGCGCACTCGGCGCTGGCCGCCGACGACCCGGAGTTCGACTGGGACCAGTCGTACAAGAAGGTCCGCAAGAACATGCTCGAGGCGTTCGCGGAGACCTACTCGTACTCGCTCCAGCAGACCCTGAACCAGATGGCCGAGCGCGTGCTCGACAACTGCCCCAAGGTCAACGAGGTCCGCCTCAACCTCCCCAACAAGCACCACTTCCTCGTCGACCTGGAGCCCTTCGGCCTCAAGAACGACAACGAGGTCTACTTCGCGGCGGACCGCCCGTACGGTCTGATCGAGGGCACCATCCACCGCGACGGCGTGCAGCCGGTCATCGCGACCAGCGACTGGATCGTGGCGTAACGCCCCACTCGTTCCGACCGGTTCGGCCCGGCCCCGCCAAGGGGGCCGGGCCGAACCGGCGTTCGGGGCCGGGGGCCCCTCCTACTCCTCCGGCCGGCCCACGAGCAGGTTCCAGCGCCCGGAGCGGCCCGTCAGGGTGGTCACGGAGTCCGGCCTGACGTCCAGGCGCCAGAAGGCCGCCGCGGGCAGCTCCAGCGCCCACACGACGGCCGCCCGTACGACGCCCTGCCCGGCCACCGGCCGGTGCGTCCCCGGCGCCAGCCCGGCCAGCGCCGCGCCGACCCGCGCGATCAGCGCGTCCACCGACTCCCCGCCGCCCGGGGGCGCGTACGAGGCGTCGGTCATCCACCGCCGCAGCGCGTCCGGTTCACCGGCGGCCACCTCGTCCATCGTCCGCCCGGCCCAGGCGCCGTGATCCTGCCCACGCAGCCCCTCGTACCCGGGGCACGGATCCCCGTAGGGGAAGCGGTGCAGCCGCTCGGCTTCGCTCATCGGAGGTCTCACGAGCTGGACTCGAACCACTGCACTCTTCATAAGGCGAGCGTAAGCGCGGTACGGTCACTGACGACAAGACGACGGTATGACGGAAGCACCGGTGAGAATCCGGCACGGTCGCGCCACTGTGAATCCTCCCGGAGGGGGAGGAAAGTCAGACCCGCCACCGTCGTCGCGAGCACCAATGACCGGGACGCGTGTTCCCTTGGAGGTTCCTGCCATGGCCCACTCCGCCGTGCCCACGACTGCCGCACCCGTCGGCATCGCCCCCATCTCCGTCTCCGCCCTGGCCCCCTGGGCCCTGTTCGTCGGCGTCCTCATGCTGGTCCTGCTCTACCTCGTCGGCGCCGAACAGGGCGCCACCGCGGTGTTCCAGGGCGACACCATCCACGAGTGGATGCACGACGGCCGCCACCTGCTCGGCTTCCCCTGCCACTGACCAGCGAGGGGCAAGCACGCTCATGAACAACATCTCTCCCCGCGTGCTCCTGATCAGGGGCATGCTCGCCGGCCTGCTGGCCGGAGTCGCGGCGTTCCTCGTCGCGTACCTCCTCGGTGAATCCAAGGTGGACGCGGCGATCGCCATCGAGGAAGCCGGCGCACACGACCACGGCGACGAGTCCGCCCCGGTCAGCCGTGCCCTCCAGGCCACGGCCGGCCTCGGCACCGGAACCCTGCTCTACGGGGTCGCGCTCGGCGGCATCGCCGCGCTCGTCTTCTGCTACGCGCTGGGCCGCATCGGCCGCTTCGGACCCCGGTCCACGGCGGCGCTGGTCGCGGGCGGCCTGTTCGTCACCGTCAACCTGGTGCCGTTCCTCAAGTACCCCGCCAACCCGCCGGCCGTCGGGGACCCCGACACCGTGGTCCGGCGGACCACCCTGTTCGTCCTGATGATCGCGCTCAGCGTGCTGCTGGCCTCGGTCGCGCTGATCCTGGGCCGGCGCCTCGCGCCGCGCATGGGCAACTGGAACGCCTCGATCGTCGCGGGGCTCGCCTTCGCGGTGGCCATCGGCATCGCGTACGCGACGCTGCCCGGCATCAACGAGGTCCCGGCGGACTTCCCGGCTGCGCTCATCTGGCAGTTCCGGCTCTCCACGCTGGGCATCCAGATCGCGATGTGGACCACTTTCGGCCTGGCTTTCGGATTTCTTGCCGAACGGGCCCTTGTCCCGGCCGTCGCACCCAAGGAGGCTGTACAGCCTGCGAGTTGACGTCTCGCGAGGTTGATCGAAGGGGCCGGTGGCGGCACGATGACGACGGTGATCCGGGAGTTCCGGGACCTGCACGGACTCAGGGAACTCCGGGAGTGGCGCGGCTGGACGGGGGCAGCCCCGTTCTGGCTGAATTCGCTGCTGCTGCCCCTGGCCCCCTTCACCTCGGTCACCCTGTTCGCCCAGGCCGGCATCATCGCCGCCCTGGCCGCCGTCGGCGGGCTGGCCCGCCATCTCTGGTCGGGTGACTACGGCCACCCGGCCATCCACACCGCCGCTGCGCTCATGGGTGCGGCGGCGGTGGCGTTCGTGGTGTCGTGAGCGGGGGCAGGGTCAACACCGGGACCGGGGCCGGGGGTTAGCCCCCCGGGCGGCCTTCCCGGCTGCCGGATGGGAGGGGCGCGAGCGCTCAACCATGCTCGTGCCATGACCAGTTACCGCCGCAAGGCCGCACTCATCGCCCTCTGCGCCACCACCGCCGCCGCGACCCTGGCGGGCGCCACGACCGCCACGGCCACGGCAGCGACACCGTCCGCGGGTCCGGCCGCCGCCCCCCTCGCCTGGGCGGAGTGCACCCACGAGGGCCACCTGCCCGGCCAGCAGTGCGCGAAGCTGTCCGTTCCCCTCGACTACGCCGACCCGCAGGGCCCCCACGTGGACCTCGCCGTGTCCCGGCTGCCCAGCGACCGGCCGGCCGCCCGCCGCGGCACGCTCATGGTGATCCCCGGCGGGCCGGGCGGCTCCGGCGTCCAGCGGCTGTCGCAGAAGGGGGCCGCGCTGGCCCGGGAGATGGCCGGGGCCTACGACCTCGTCGCGCTCGATCCCCGCGGGGTCGGCGGCAGCGTCAGGGCACAGTGCGGACTGGACGAAGCGGACCGGCGCCTGGTGACCCTGCGCTCCTGGGCCGGCCCGGACGGCGGGATCGGCGAGAACGTCGAGCGCTCCCGCCGGGTGGCCGAGGCCTGCGCCGCGAACGGCGGCGCGGAGCTGCGCAGTTTCACCACCGCCAACCAGGTGCGCGACATCGACCGGCTCCGCGAGGCCCTCGGCGAGCGGAAGCTGTCGGCGTGGGGCGTCTCCTACGGGAGCTACGTGGGCGCCGCCTACGCGCAGAAGTTCCCGCAGCGCACCGACCGCCTCGTGCTGGACAGCACCGCAGACCCGGATCCGACGCGGGTCGCACGCGGCTGGCTCGCCAACATGGCCCAGGGCGCCGACGACCGGTTCCCCGACTTCGCGGCCTGGGCCGCGGACCCGGCGCGCCGGGCCGAGGGGCTGCGGCTCGCCGAACACCCGGAAGACGTACGCCCGTTGTTCCTCTCCCTCGCGGCGCAGCTGGACCGCGAGCCCAAGCCCTCGAACGTGCCCGGCGTGCCCCTGACGGGCAACATGCTGCGCCAGGCCCTGCAGAACTCCCTCTACGGTGACGCGCTGTTCCCCGCGGTCGCCCGCCTGATCGGCGAGGCCCGCGATCCGGCCGCCGTGCCGGCCCTGCCCAGGGAGCTCGCCCAGGCCCTGCCCGACCAGGACGCGGCGCTGATGGTCGGGGTCATCTGCAATGACGTGGCCTGGCCGAAGGAGGTCTCCGGCTACGAGCGTGCGGTGGCCGCGGACCGGGCGGCGCACCCCCTGACGGGCGGGATGCCCGCGAACATCACCCCCTGCGCCTTCTGGAAGGACGCCCCGGCCGAACGCCCCGCCCGCATCACCGACGAGGGCCCGTCGAACATCCTGATGGTCCAGAACCTCCGCGACCCGGCCACCCCGTACTCCGGGGCCCTGGAGATGCGCACCGCCCTCGGCTCCCGCGCCCGCCTGCTCACGGTCGACCACGGCGGCCACGGCGTCTACCTCGGCAACGGCAACGCCTGCTCCGACCGCACAGTGACCACGTACCTGACGACGGGCCGGCGCCCGAGCCGGGACACCACCTGCACGGATGGCTGAGGATCAGCCGAACCACCGGGACAGGGCGTCCGCGAGGCCGTCGCCGGTGTCCGTCGTGTCGGCGGCCCAGGCGACGATGCCGTCCGGGCGGACCAGCAGCGCGGCCAGTTCCGGTCGGGCGGGGCAGGAGGCGGTGATCACGCGCAGGTGCCCGTCGTGCCCCTCGGCTTCCGCACGCAGCCCCGTACCGTCGGCGAGATCGAGCAGCAGGCCCCGGCCTTCGTGGAGCAGGTCGGCCAGGCGGGTGCCGTCGGCGAGTTCGAGGTCCGGGGCGCTGCGGCCGGTCAGCGGGTGGGCTCCGGGGAGGCCGAGGTCGTAGCGCTGCGCGACTCCGGCGAGCTGCTTGGCGAAGTACGTGGTGCCGGCGACGGACCCGGTCAGTTCCTCGACGACCCCGCGCAGGGCGCGGGCCTGCGGTTCCGGGCGCATCAGCGCGATCTGCGCCCGGGTCCTCCATTCGAGCACCCGTGCCCCGGCCGGATGCCGTTCGGCGGTGTACGAGTCCAGGAGGGCTTCGGGTGCCCGGCCGCGTACGACCGCGGCGAGCTTCCAGCCGAGGTTCATCGCGTCCCCGATTCCGAGGTTCAGCCCCTGGCCGCCGAAGGGCGAGTGGACGTGTGCGGCGTCGCCCGCCAGGAGGACCCGGCCCGCGCGGTAGTCGGCCGCCTGGCGTGCGTTGTCGGTGAAGCGGGTGGCGGTGCGGACCCCGGTGATCGTGACCTGCGCCCCGGAGACGTGGCGCAGCCCGCCTTGCAACTCCGCCGCGGTGACCGGGGCTTCGCGGTCGGCGGGCGGCCCGTCGAACTCGACGGTGAGGATGCGGCCGGGCATCGGCCCGTGTACGTAGGTCCCGGTGTCCGTGTGGTTCCAGCCGGGCCGCAGGGCTTCGGAGCCGGTCATCTCGACGAGGGCCTGGCGGCCGGTGATCTGGGGGTCCGTGCCGGGGAAGGCGAAGCCGGCGAGCTTGCGGACCGTACTGCGGCCGCCGTCGCAGCCCACCAGCCAGCGTGCGCGTATGCACTGGTCAGGGGCGTCGTCCGCCCGGTCCACCGGCGCTGTCCGGACCTCGATCCCGCCCCCGTCCGGGTCCTCGTCGAACCCGGTCAGCTCCGTGCCGGTCCGCAGTTCGACGCCCAGCTTCCGGGCCCGCTCGGTGAGCAGCCGCTCGATCTCCTGCTGCGGGACCAGGCTGACCCCTCCGGCGGGACCGGCGTTCGCGAAGTCGGGGTCGGCCGCGTCCAGTAGCTCGGGGTTCAGCATGATCCCGCCGAAGTGTCCAATGAACTTCGAGGCCGGGCGCGGGGGTTGGGCGTTCGGCTGGGCGGCCTGGAGTTCGCGTACGAAGGCCTGGGAGCGCTCGATGGACCTCTGCTGCACTTCGGCCAGTTCGGGCAGCATGCCGCGCCGGTAGAAGGCTTCGGCGGTCGCGGTGTTGACCGACCCCGCCTTGATCGTCCGATCCACTTCGGTGCGCCGCTCGACGACCACCACGCTTGCGCCGCCGAGCCGGAGCTCGCAGGCCAGCATGAGTCCGACGGGGCCGCCTCCGGCCACCACCACGTCAAAGTCCGAGTCCATGGGATGCATGGCGCTTACTATAGTCACTAAAATCTTAGAGTCGCTATAGTGTTATCCATGATGATCGAGGAAAACCCGGGGCCGGGCTCCGGAGAGGGCACGGCCGAACCGGCGCCCACCCTGCGCGAGCGCAAGAAGCGCGAGACGCGGCAGCGGATCTCCGACGAGGCGACGATGCTCTTCGTGGCGCGCGGCTTCGACCAGGTGACCGTGGCCGAGATCGCCAAGGCCGCGCAGGTCTCCACGATGACGGTCTTCAACCACTTCCCCCGCAAGGAAGACCTCTATCTGGACCGGATCCCCGAGGTCGTCGAACTCGTCACCGCGGCGGTGCGGGACCGCGCCGCCGACGAGTCCCCGCTGGCCGCGCTGCGCGCCCTGCTGCTCGGACTCCTGGACCAGGGGCACCCGTTGGCGGCGGTGAGTGACGGCTACCCGCACTTCTGGCGCATCGTGCTGGACTCGCCCGCCCTGCGCGCACGGGCGCGCGAAGGCGTCGAGGAGGTGGAACTGGCCCTGGGCGACGCGATGTACGCCTCCGACCCCGCGGGCGATCGCCCCGACCCACGCTTCGCGGCGGCCCTGACCGTCGCCGCGTACCGGGCCGTCTACGTGGCCACGGCCGGCCGCCTGCTCGCGGGCGATCGCGCCGCCGACGTGGCGGACGACCACCGCTCGCGCGTGAACGAGGCCTTTGACGCGCTGGAGCGTGCGCTGTACGGGACGACGGCTTAGGCCGTCTCCGGCCGCGGCGCCGCGGGGAGTCGGAAGATCCGGTCCAGGTGGTGGCGGAGCACGGCGACGGCCGACTCCGGTCCGCGCTGGCCCACCAGGATGCTGGTGCCCATGGTCCCGGCCATGGCGAGCAGGCTGATCGCCTCCGTGCGCGCGTCGGCGCCGGGATCGGCCAGGCCGGCGGACTGGGCGCCTTCGATCAGGCCGGTCAGGGCGTTCTCCGCGGCGTCGGGGTTGTCGATGAAGGGCTGGGCGGCGAGGGCCTCGTCCGTCACGGACAGGATCGAGTACGAGCTGTAGAGCAGGTGGAAGGTGCGGCTCTCCTCGTCGGTCGGCAGGGAGGCCAGCAGCAGTGCTTCGATCGTCGTGCGCGGGCCCGGGGCCGGGCCGACGGCGGCGAGCCGGGCCCCCACTCGGGCCGTGAAGCGCTCGGTCAGGTGCTGGAGCCCGTAGAAGAGCAGCTTCTCCTTGGTCTGGAAGTAGTACTGGACGAGGCGCAGGGAGACTCCCGCCTCGGCCGCCACGTCGCGCATGCCGACCGCGTGCAGTCCGCGCCGTCCGGCGACCCGGATGAGCGCTTCGGCGATCTGTGTGCGCCGTTCTTCGTGGTCCACGCGCTTGGGCATCCGTGGGGTCTCCGGCCGTGGGTGGGGGCGTATGTCTTCGTGTTCTCTTCGTGGGACGTCTTCATGGTACCGCTGTATCAACATCATGGTACGGTCGTATCACGAAGAACGGATCCTCCCGGAGGTGCCTGCCGTGCCCGAGAACACGAACCGCGTACGCCGCGACGTCGGCCGCTACGTCAACGACTCCCTGCGCGACCGCTACTTCGCCGCCGCCGACGTGCTCTACGCGATGGGTGCGCCCATCCGCTCCGAGAGGGACGTCGAGACCAGCTTCGGCACCACGCACGTCTACCGCTACGGGCCCACGGACCCCGCAGCCGAGTCCCGTACGCCGATCGTCCTGATCCACGGCGCGGCCTACTCCTCCGCCATGTGGTTCCCCAACACCTCCGCACTCAGCCTCGACCGCCCGGTCTACGCCCTCGACACCCCCGGCGACGCGGGCCGCAGCATCCACCGCGAGCCCATGTGGCAGCCCGAGCGCGCCGCGCAGTGGATGGACGAGGCCCTCGACGCGCTCGGCCTGGACCGGGTCCACCTCGTCGGCTCCTCCTACGGCGGCTGGCTCGTGCTCAACCAGGCCCACCGGCGCCCGGAGCGGCTCGCCTCGGTCACCGCCCTCGACCCCGGCGGCCTGGAGAAGGTGGGACTGCGCTTCTTCGTCTGGATCTTCATCAGCCTGTTCGCCACCTTCGCCCCCAAGGCCTTGCGCCCGCGCCTCGCCGCCTGGCTGGACCAACCGGTCCTCGCCATCCCCGAGATGCGCGAGTGGATCCAGCTCGGCGCCCGCGCGTACCGGATCCGCCGCCCCGCACCGCTGCCGCTGGCCGAGGATGCGCTGCGATCCATCCGGACCCCGCTCTACGTCATCATGGGCAAGCACAGCCTGCTCGTACACCCCAAGCGGCAGCTGGAACGCGTTCCGCGCCTCGTTCCCGGAGCCCGCGCCGAGATCGTCGCGGCGACCGGGCACGGACCGCAGATCGACCACCCCGACGTGGTCAACGCCCGGATGCTGTCCTTCATGGAGGACGTCGACTCCCTCGACCCGGCCGCGGGGCGCCGGGGCGCCGTGGACGCGTAACTCCCCGTTCCGAGGCCCTACTCCGGGCCCACCACGCCGTGTTCCCAGGCCCAGGCCGCGATGCCCACCCGGTTGCGGGCCCCGAGTTTGGCCTGCACGTTCGCGATGTGGGTCTTCGCGGTCCCCGCGCTGATGAACAGCTCCGCGCCGATCTCCGCGTTCGTGTGCCCCCGCGCCACCAGCCGCACGATCTCGACCTCCCTCCCCGTCAGGACCCGCGAGGCGGTCGTGGGGGCCTTCGCCGACGCCTTCGCGGGGGCCTCCGCCCCGGGGCCCGACAGGCGGCTCAGCAGCCGCACCGTGATCTGGGGGCTGATCAGGGTGTCCCCGGCCATCGCCGCCCGGACCCCTTCGATCAGCAGCGCGGGGCCGGAGCGCTTGAGCAGGAAACCGCAGGCGCCGGCCCGCAGCGCCGTGTGCACGTACTCGTCCAGGTCGAAGGTGGTCACCACCACGACCCGGGTCAGCGGGGACAGCAGCCGGGTCACCTCCAGCCCGTCCAGGCGGGGCATGCGGATGTCGGTGAGCACGAGGTCCGGGCGCAGCTCGCGGGCCAGCGACACCGCGCTCTCGCCGTCGGCGGCCTCGCCCACCACCGTCATGTCCGGCTGAGAGTCGAGGATCATCCGGAACCCGCTGCGGACGTCCTCCTGATCGTCGGCTATCAGGATGCTCGTGGTCACCGGACCATGATCACCCCTGGGTGGTCCCGTCCGCAGGGAAGACCGCAGGGGAGACCGCAGGGAAGACCGCCGAAACCCGCCAGCCGGCAGCCTCGGCCGGGCCCGCCCCCAGCGTGCCCCCGGCGGCCTCCACCCGCTCCCGCAGCCCCGCCAGCCCCGTGCCGCCGCCCGTGCGCCGCCGCCGGGCCGCGTGGAGCCACGGGCCGCGCGGGGGCGCCGAGTTGGTCACGGCGAGCTCGATTCCGGCGGGGATCCGGCGCAGGGTCACCCGTACGGTGTGCGCACCGGGCGCGTGGCGCCGTACGTTCGTCAGTGCCTCCACCGCCACCCGGTACGCGGCGGTGTCCGCCTCCCGGGACAGGCCGGCCGACGCCGCGTCCTCGGCCTCCAGGACCCCGCCCTCGAACCGGCCCACGAGGTCCGCCAGTTCGGTGAGTCCGGGGGCGGGGGTTGCGGGAGAGCCGCCGGCTTCCCGGAGGGCGTGCACCGTGCGGTCCATCGAGGCCAGTGCGCTCAGCCCCGCCGCCTCGATGCGCTCCAGGGCGCGTACGGCCTGACCCGGATCGGTGCCGGCGACGAACCGGGCCGCCTGCGCCTGCACCACGATGGCGCTGACGTCGTGCGCGACGAAGTCGTGGAGGTCCCGGGCCAGTTCCAGCTGCTGGTCGCGCCGCGCGTCCCGTACGGCCCGCCGGGTCCGGGACGCCTGGCGGCGCAAGTGGGCCCCGACGGCGACCGCCCCCAGGGCGGGCAGGGTCCAGAAGGCGGCCGCCCCGCAGGCCTCCAGCCACGAACCCCCCTCGTCCCACACCAGCGGGGCCGGCCACAGCGCCACCGCCGCGACCCCCAGCGAACCCGCGAAGTACCCGGACCGGGCCGGCGACCACCGCGTCACCAGCCCCAGCAGCGGCAGCAGCAGTGCCAGGCCCGCCATGGACCACACGGCGGGCGCCCGGGCGAACGAGCCGGCGAGGGACGCCGCGGCGGCGGCCGCCAGCACCGGGGCGTAGGCGGGGCGGCTCCACAGCGGGCCCTCCACCCCCGGATCCTGAGGGTTCGTCACCGCT
This sequence comes from Streptomyces sp. NBC_00454, assembly GCF_041434015.1. Classification (GTDB taxonomy): domain Bacteria; phylum Actinomycetota; class Actinomycetes; order Streptomycetales; family Streptomycetaceae; genus Streptomyces. The sequence goes on from NZ_CP107907.1 coordinate 4,043,134, forward strand.
GCTTCAGCAGCGCCCAGTCGGACACCGGGCCGAGGTGGCCGAGCTTGTCGGGGTTGGACACGGCGTGGATGTTGCGGATCACGCCGTCGGCGATGTCGAGTTCGAGCACGTTGATCACGCGGCCCTCGGCGTCGTACCAGACGGCCCCCGGACGGCCGTTGATCCAGGCCGGCCGGAAATCCGCGCCGAAGGTGCGGATCCGGCGGATCCCGCCGATGAGCAGCTGTCCCACGGTCTGCGGGTCGACCACCGGATTCCTGGCCGCCCGCGCCTTGCCGCCGCCGTCGCCCTGGAACACCACGTCGGGCGCCAGCATGCCGAGCAGCGCGTCCAGGTCGCCGCCCCCGGCAGCCTCGAAGAACTTCCGGGCCAGCTCCTCGCCCTCCGCCCGCTGGGTCGGGGCCGGTGCGGGGGCCTTGTCCGGGTCCGGGCCCGCCTCGGCGATGTGCTTCCTGGCGCGGGCGAAGATCTGGCGGCAGTTCGCCTCGGACTTGCCCGTGGTGCGCGCCACGTCCGCGTAGTCGTACCCGAACACCTCGCGCAGCATGAACACGGCCCGCTCCATGGGGGAGAGGGCCTCCAGCAGGACGAGGAACGCCATGGACAGCGAGTCGGCCAGCTCGGCGTGCTCGACCGGACCGGGCTGCTCGTTGATCACGACGACCGGCTCGGGCAGCCAGTTCCCCACGTAGGTCTCGCGCCGCACCCGCGCCGAGGTCAGGTGGTTGATGCCCAGCCGCGTCACCGCGGTGGTCAGGTACGCCTTGGGCCTGGCGATCTCGGTACCGGCCTGGTGCGCCCGGGTCAGGCCGAGGAAGGCGTCCTGCACGATGTCCTCGGCGTCGCCCACCGATCCGGTCATCCCGTAGGCGATGGAGAACATCAGCGGCCGGTACGCGGCCTCTTCCACCATGCTCGCCGATCCCGACACGGAACCTCCCCCAACTCGCTGACGGCGGAGCCCGGTCGGTCCAGTTCCCCCCGGCCCGATCCAAGATCCACAGAACGCCCAGCAGGGTATCCGAGCAGGGAGACGCACGTCACAGCCGCCCCTGTCACAGCCCGCCGGGGTGCCTTGTCTTAGAGGGCAACAGCGAAAGACAACCGAGGAGTACCCGATGAACGCTCGTCTGAACTTCATGGCCAGCCCGGTCGCTCTCAAGGCCATGAAGCACATCGTCGCGGCGACCCAGGCGCTCGCCGGCTCTTCCGTGCCGGCCTCGACCCGGGAACTGGTGATGCTCCGCGCCAGCCAGATCAACGGTTGCTCGGGCTGTATCGACATGCACACCAAGGAGGCCGCGGCCGCCGGGGAGAGCGACGTACGCCTCCACCTGGTCGTGGCCTGGCGGGACGCCACGGTGTTCACCGACGCCGAGCGCGCCGCCCTGGAGCTGGCCGAAGAGGGCACCCGCATCGCCGACGCGGCCGGCGGCGTCCCGGACGCGGTCTGGGCGAACGCCGCCAAGTACTACGACGACGACCAGCTCGCCGAGCTGGTGACCCAGATCGCCATCATCAACGCCTTCAACCGCGCGAACGTCATGACCCAGCAGCCGGCCGGCGACTACAAGCCCGGCCAGCACGGCTGACCGCCGCGCCGCCGGCGTTGGTCGTGCCGATGGTGCCCGGGTTCGACCCCAGGGACCAGGCCATTCCGCCGAGGAGCGCCCACACCGCGAGCAGGGCGAGGAACAGGGGGAGGTGTCCGCCGGTGAGGTAGCTCAGGAAGGTCGTGACCCCGAGGGTCAGGGCGGAGACCACCGGGAGCACCGGGTCGGGCCGCCAGCTGCGCTGGAAGGTCGCGATCCCGCCCAGCAGGGCCCCGTAGGCGGCGCTCGCGGCGGCGGCACCGCCGAACAGCCCCAGCGCCACGCACCCCGCCGCCGCGAGGCCGGCCGTGGCGCGCAGGGTGACCAGGGGTTCGAGCCTGCCGCGCTCGACACGCAGACCGGAGAGGGCCGATTCCTTCAACGTCCTGATCCAGCTCACACGGGAGGATAACGCCCTAATCGGCATAAATCCCTCCCGCGTGCCGAGCGGGTCCACCGGTCCGCCGCGCGCTCTACTGGCCCGAACCGTCGTATCCCCTCGCGTGGAGGCCGTATGAGCAACGCCCCGGACAGTCCGCCCGCCGCCCCCACGGGGTCGTACGCGCCCACCGGGCGGACGGTGCCCGGCCGGATGCGGCAGTGGGCCTCGTACGACCGGAACCTGGTGCACTCGATCCTCGACGAGGCCTTCGTCTGCCACCTCGGCTTCGTCCGCGAGGGCCGGCCCGTGGTCCTGCCCACCCTCTACGCCCGGATCGGCGAACACCTCTACCTGCACGGGTCGGTCGACTCCCGGCCCGTGCGCCTGGCCGGGGGCGACGGGGCGGAGACCGGGGAGGAGGGCGACGGAGCGGAGGCCGTCGCGGCCGGGCTCGACGTGTGCGTCACCGTCACCCACCTGGACGGGCTGATCCTGGGCCGCTCCGCCTTCCGGCACTCCGTCAACTACCGCTCCGTCGTGGCCCACGGCGTCGCGCACCGGGTCACCGACCCGCAGGAGACGGGCCGCGCGCTGCGGGCGATCGTCGAGCACGTCGTACCCGGCCGGTCCGCCGACACCCGCCCGCCCAGCGCGCAGGAGCTCGCCGACGTCGCGGTGCTCCGCCTCGACCTGAACGAGGTCTCCGCGAAGACCCGTACCGGCGGCCCCAACGACGAGCCCCGGGACGACGGTCTGCCCCACTGGTCGGGGCGGATCCCCCTGACCCGGGCCTACGGGGCTCCGGTCCCGGCCGCCGACATCACCCCCGGCGTGGCCCTGCCCGACTACCTCCGCCGACTCGTCGGGCCCACGCCACCGGACACCGACTGAACAGCAGGGAGTCCCGATGAGCAGTCCCAGGGGAGCCAAGCGGCACCACCCGGTCGTGGAAGCGCACCAGCTGCGCCGCGCTTCCGACCTCCAACTGCGACTCGCGGACGGCATCACGCAGTTCGCGGGTTCGATGATGTTCGTCTACCTCCACGCGGTCTGGTTCGCCGTGTGGATGCTCTTCGTCGAGAAGTCCCCGTGGCCGACGCTGACCCTCGTCGTATCGCTCGAGGCCATCTTCCTGTCGACGTTCGTCATGATCGGCCAGAACCGGGCCGCCGCGTTCCAACAGGCCAAGGCCGACCACGACTTCATCGAATCCGAACTCGAGCTGAAGACCAACACCGAGCTGACCCGGGCCATCCACGCCATGACCACGGAGCTCCACAGCCGCCTGACCCCCGAGAAGAGCGACCAGTGACGGTGGACCACGGCCAGCCGGACCCCTCCACCCTCCTCACGCTCGTCCACCTCGCGGTGGCCTTCGCCCTCACCTACCTCCTCGGCTTCGAGCGCACCCTGAGGGGGGCCGCCGCCGGCAACCGGGACCTTCTCGATGATCGGAGTCGGCGCCGCCCTGGTGGCCGTCCTCGCCCAGGACAGCGCGCCCAACGCCCTCGCCGGAGTCATCACCGGCGTCGGATTCATCGGAGGCGGCCTGGTCTTCCGCCAGAGCCGCACCCAGGGCGACCTCGTCCACGGGGTGACCACCGCGGGGGCCCCCGGGTTCTCGGCGTTCTCGGCGTTCTCGGGTTGAGGACCCGCACCATCGGCGTAGCGTGAAAAGGGACCGGGCTCAGTAGCAGGGCGCGTGGCGCAGTAGTGGCGCGAGGAGCGATCGCTATGGGCAAGCTCTCGATCGAGCAGTTGCGTGAACGTGTCCGCGGGGTGGTCGTCACCCCTGACGACGATGCCTACGACGAGGCCCGCAAGGTCTACAACGCCATGATCGACAGGCGGCCGGCCGCCGTCGTCCGCTGCGCCAACGCGGGCGACGTCATGGCCGCGGTCGACTTCGCGCGGGAGAACGGGCTCGACCTGGCGGTACGCGGCGGCGGGCACAGCGTGCCCGGCTTCGGCACCTGCGACGCCGGGGTCGTGGCCGATCTGTCCGCGATGCGCGGCGTGCGCGTCGATCCCGGGCGGCGGACGGCGCGTGCCGAAGGCGGCGCGACCTGGGGTGACTTCAACGCGGCCACGTACGCCTTCGGCCTGGCGACGACCGGAGGGATCATCTCGACCACGGGCGTCGGCGGGCTCACCCTCGGCGGCGGCATCGGCTACCTCTCCCGCGGACTGGGGCTGAGCTGCGACAACCTGATCTCGGCCGACGTGGTGACCGCCGACGGCCGTCTCCTCGTCGCGAGCGAGGAGGAGAACGACGATCTCTTCTGGGCCCTGCGCGGCGGCGGCGGGAACTTCGGCGCGGTGACCTCCTTCGAGTTCCGGCTCAGCCCCGTCAAGGACATCTACGGCGGGCCGATGCTCTTCGAGCTGGACGACGCCGCCACCGTGCTGCGCTCCTTCGCCGAGTACATCGCCGACGCACCGGAGGAACTCGGCGCCTTCCCGGCCTTCCAGCTGGCCCCGCCGCTCCCGTTCATCCCGGAGGACCGGCACGGCGACCCCTTCGCCCTGATCGTGTCGTGCTGGGCGGGTCCGCTGGACGAGGGGGAGCGCGCCCTCCAGGCCTTCCACGATTTCGCGCCGGTGGTCGCCGAGCACGTCGGGCCCATGCCGTATCCCGCGCTCAACAGCGCCTTCGACGCGCTCGTACCGCCCGGCCTCCAGCACTACTGGAAGGCCAACTTCGTCACCGATCTCAGCGACGCCGCGATCGCGGCGCACCTGGAGCACGGGCCACGGCTGCCGGCCGTGAACTCGACGTGCCACATCTACCCCATCAACGGGGCCTGCCACCGCGTCGCGCCGGAGGCGACGGCCTTCGCCTACCGCGACGCCTCGTTCGCCACCGTCATCGCCGGCATGTGGCCGGACCCCGCCGACAACGAGGCCAACACGGCGTGGGTGCGCAACTACTACGAGGCCACCGCCCCGCACTCGGAGGAGGGCGGGTACGTCAACTTCATGGCCGACGACGACCAGGACCGGATCAGGGCCAACTACAAGGGCAACTACGACCGCCTCGTCGACGTCAAGCGGAAGTACGACGCGGGGAACCTCTTCCACCTCAACCAGAACATCAAGCCCTAGCGTTTCGGGGCTTCAGGGCTTCAGGGCTTCAGGGCTTCAGGGCTTCAGGGCGCCGGGGCGGGCGCGATCTCCGCGATCAGCCCCTCGACGAGCTTCTTGATCTCGTCGCGGATCGGCCGGACGGACTCCACGCCCTGGCCGGCCGGGTCCTCGAGCTTCCAGTCGAGGTAGCGCTTGCCGGGGAAGACGGGGCAGCTGTCGCCGCAGCCCATGGTGATGCACACGTCGGACGCCTGCACGGCCTCGGTGGTGAGGAGCTTGGGGGTCTCGGCGGACATGTCGATGCCGACCTCGCGCATGGCCTCCACCGCGGCCGGGTTCACCGAGCCGGCCGGGGCGGAGCCGGCGGAGCGGACCTCGACGCGGTCCCCGGCGAGGTGGGTCAGCCAGGCGGCGGCCATCTGCGAGCGGCCGGCGTTGTGGACGCAGACGAACAGGACGGACGGCTTGTCGGGCACGGCGGGTCTCTTCTCGCGGCAGGGGGAGGAGTGGCGTCAGTGGGGCTCTGGCGGCTCTGGTATCAGTCTCCGCCGATGTGAAAGTATCAGCCCATGATGACGTCAGTCGACACTGATCTGATCCGCGTGCTCTCGGACCCGCTCAGGCTCCAGATCGTGAACCTGCTCGCCCACGAGACGCTGTGCACCACCCATCTCGTGGCCGAGACGGGGGCGCGGCAGACCAACCTCTCCAATCACCTCAAGGTGCTGCGGGAGGCCGGGATCGTGGACACGGAGCCGTGCGGCCGGTTCACGTACTACCGCCTGCGCCCGGAGGTCATCGCCTCGCTCGCCGGCGGGTTCGCCGAGCTGGCCGAGGCCGCCCGCGACACCGCCGAGACGGGTCGCAGGCGTTCCTGCTGACCGGCCTCTGCCGCCATCCCCCTCCCGCTCCCCCCTTCTCCTTCCCTGCCCAGGAGTTCTTCCCGTGACCACGACCGAGCCCGCGGCTCCGCCGATATCCCTCACCTCCCGTCCGCCCCTGGTGGCCCGTGCGGCGGCCGAGCTGGTGGGGACCGCCGCCCTGGTGGCCGTCGTGGTCGGCTCCGGCATCCAGGCCGTCGCACTCACCCAGGACGTGGCGCTGCAGCTGCTGGCGAACTCCACCGCCACCGTCTTCGGCCTCGGAGTGCTGATCGCCCTCCTCGGACCCGTCTCGGGAGCCCACTTCAACCCCGTGGTGACGGCGGCCGAGTGGTGGACCGCCCGCAGGGGCGGGTCCGGGCTCACGGGGCGCGAGGTGGCGGCCTACGTGTCCGCGCAGATCGCCGGTGCCATCGGGGGCTCGGTGCTGGCCGACGCGATGTTCGGCGAAGCGCTGGTGAAGTGGTCCACGCACGACCGCTCGGCGGGGAACCTGCTGCTGGGCGAGGTGGTCGCGACCGCCGGGCTGATCCTGCTGATCTTCGGTCTGGCCCGTACCGACCGGCTCCGGTTCGCGCCCGTGGCGGTGGCCTCGTACATCGGCTCCGCCTACTGGTTCACCTCGTCCACCTCGTTCGCCAACCCGGCGGTGACGATCGGCCGCGCCTTCACCGACACCTTCGCCGGCATCGCACCCGCCTCGGTGCCGGGCTTCGTCGCCATGCAGGTGCTCGGCGCCGTCCTGGGCCTGGCGCTGGTGGCGGTCGTCTTCATGCGCGCGAAGGCGCCCGTAGCGGCGTGAGCCCTCAGGCCTGGCCGGCCCGGGTCAGCAGGGCGCCCATGGCGGCGAGCACGGCGGGCTCCACCCGGTAGTACACCCAGGTGCCGCGCCGCTCGGAGGAGAGCAGGCCGGCGTCCTTCAGCTTCTTCAGGTGGTGGGAGACCGTCGGCTGGGAGACGCCCACGTCGGAGATGTCGCACACGCAGGCCTCCCCGCCCGCGTGCGAGGCCACCAGGGAGAAGAGCCGCAGGCGGACCGGGTCGCCCAGCGCCTTGAACATGACGGCGGTCCGCTCGGCCTCCTCGGCCGTCAGCGGGCGCTCCGACAGCGGCGGGCAGCACGGCGCGGCCGTCTCCGGCTCCAGCAGGGGCAACGCCTTCGTGGTCGACATGGCTCCATCATCCCCATGAATTCGACAGATGTCTATGTTGACGAACATCGATACAGGGTGTCAGTCTGGAGGCGTCGGGACATCGACAAATGTCGAATCAATAGGGGAGTCCGTCGTGAACGCATCCACAGGAGCCGAAACCCTGCCCGTCGTCGTCATCGGTGCCGGCCCGGTCGGCCTCGCGGCGGCCGCCCAGCTCGTCGACCGGGGCATCGAGCCCCTCGTCCTGGAGGCCGGACCCGCTGCCGCGTCGGCGGTGCGCGCTTGGTCGCACGTACGCCTCTTCTCCACCTGGTCCGAGGTCGTCGACCCCGCCGCCGAGAAGCTCCTCGCTCCGACCGGGTGGGTCCGTCCCGACGGTGCCACGTACCCCACCGGCGGCGACTGGGCGGGCCGCTACCTCCAGCCGCTCGCCGACGCCCTCGGCGACCGCGTCCGCTACGGCGCCCGGGTCACCGGCGTCTCCCGGGCCGGCCGCGACCGGGTCGTCGACGCCGACCGCGAGGCCCAGCCCTTCACCGTCCACATCCTGTGTACGGACGGCGGTGCGGACGGACGTACGGACGGACCCGCGGCCGGCCGCGAGGAGCGGATCCTCGCCCGCGCCGTGATCGACGCCTCCGGCACCTGGAGCACGCCGAACCCCCTCGGCGGCGACGGCCTCCCCGCCCTGGGCGAGCGCGCCGCCGCCGACCGGATCTCCTACCGCGTCCCCGACCTCGCCGACCCGGCCGTACGGGCTCGGTACGCGGGCAAGCGCACCGCCGTCGTAGGCACCGGCGCCTCCGCCTTCACGGCCCTGGCCCTCCTGGCCGACCTCGCCGAGGACGCACCCGGCACCCACGCCGCCTGGATCCTGCGGCGCGGGATCGGCGGCGACACCTTCGGCGGCGGCACCGCCGACCAGCTCCCCGCCCGCGGCGCCCTGGGCCTGCGCGCCAAGGCGGCCGTCGAGGCCGGTCATGCCACCGCCGCCACCGGTTTCCGCACCACCGCCGTCGAGCGCGAGGACGACCGCCTGGTCCTCGTCGCCGAGGACGGCCGCCGCCTCTACCCGGTCGACGAGGTCATCGTCCTCACCGGCTTCCGCCCGGACCTCTCCTTCGTCTCCGAGCTGCGCCTCGCGCTCGACGAGCGCCTGCAGGCCCCGGTCGGCCTCGCCCCGCTGATCGACCCGAACGTCCACTCCTGCGGGACGGTCTACCCGCACGGCGTGAACGAGCTCTCCCACCCGGAAGCGGACGCCTATCTCGTCGGCATGAAGTCCTACGGCCGCGCCCCGACCTTCCTCGCCCTCACCGGCTACGAGCAGGTCCGCTCCATCGCCGCCGCCCTGGCCGGCGACCGCGAAGCCGCCGAGCGCGTCGAACTCGTCCTCCCGGAAACCGGGGTCTGCGGCGGCGCCGGCCTCTTCGACCAGCCCGGAGCCGCCGAGGGCGAGGACGAGGGCGAGGGCGGTGGCTGCTGCGCCGCGCCCGCCCCGGCCGTGCTGCGGATCGGCGTCGGCGCTCCCGCCTCCGCGGGCGGCTGCTGAGCGTCCGGGCCCGCCGCCCTACGATGTGCGGATGAGCGCGAGCGCGGATCCGGCAGGTGCGCACCCTTCGCAGGAGCAGGGTGAGCGGCTGGTGGCTGCCGTGTCGGTCCTGGCGCTCCTCGCCGATGCCACCCGGCTGGCGCTGCTGGACGAGCTCGGCCGGGGAGAGGCGGACGTCACCACGCTCACCCGGGCGTGCGGGGCCGCCCGCCCGTCGGTCAGCCAGCACCTGGCCAAGCTGCGCCTGGCCGGTCTGGTCACCACGCGCAAGGACGGCCGCCGCGTGGTCTACGCCCTGCGGCACGGGCACCTGCGCCGGCTGGTGGACGAGGCCCTGAACGTCGCGGACCACCAGCTCGGCTCCCTTCCGCCCCACGACTGACCCCACCCGACCCCACCCCACTCCCGTCCGGGCCGGTCGGACGTCCCGTCCCCGTCATGTGCACACGTACGCACATGTTGGCTACGATGGAGGCTTCCGACCGGGACGGGGTCCGATGCTTTCCGTGCTGAGCAACCGCACCTACCGCCGTCTGTTCACGGCCCAGGTCATCGCCCTGGTCGGCACCGGGCTGGCGACCGTCGCGCTGAGCCTGCTCGCGTACGACCTCGCGGGGGCGAACGCCTCGGCGGTGCTGGGCACGGCGCTCGCGATCAAGATGACCGCCTACGTCGCCATCGCCCCCCTCGCCGGCGCGGTCGCGGACCGGATACCGCGCCGCACGCTGATGGTGGCGATGGACCTCACCCGCGCCGCCGTCGCGCTCGCCCTGCCCTTCGTCACCCAGATCTGGCAGATCTACGTACTGATCTTCCTGCTCCAGGCCGCGTCGGCCGCCTTCACGCCCACCTTCCAGGCGACCATCCCCGCCGTGCTGCCCGCCGAACGCGACTACACGCAGGCCCTGTCGATGTCGCGGCTGGCCTACGACCTGGAGAGCCTGTTCAGCCCGGCACTGGCCGCCGCCCTGCTGGCCCTGGTCTCCTACGGCCGGCTGTTCATCGGCACGACCGTGGGGTTCGCCGCCTCCGCGGTGCTCGTCGCCGCCACCGCGCTGCCGAAGCCCGCGCCGGCCCCGCGCACCGGCGGCGCGTACGCCAAGGCCGCGTTCGGGACGCGCCTGTTCCGGGCCACGCCCCGGCTGCGGGCCCTGCTCGCGCTCGACCTCGCCGTCGCCGCCGCGGGGGCCGTCGTCTTCGTCAACACCGTCGTCCTGGTCCGGGAGCACTTCGGCCGCCCCGCCGCCGCCGTCTCGCTCGCCCTCGGCGCGTACGGGGCCGGGTCCATGCTGACCGCGCTGCTGCTGCCGCGCCTGCTGGGCCGGTTCACCGACCGCGCCGTCATGCTCCCCGCCGCGTTCTGCCTCCCGGTGGTCCTCGCGGGCGTGGCCGCACTCACCGCCGCGGGCCCCGGCGCCGGAACCTGGTGCGCCGCCCTGGCCGCGTGGGCCGCGATCGGCGCCGCCTGCTCCGGCGTCATGACCCCCGGCGGCCGGGTCATCCGCCGCTCCACCGCCGACGCGGACCTGCCCGCCGCCTTCGCCGCCCAGTTCTCCCTCTCCCACGGCTGCTGGCTGCTCACCTACCCGCTCGCGGGCTGGCTCGCCGCGGCCGCCGGACTCCCCGCCACGGCCGCCGTGCTGGGCGTCATCGCGCTGGCGGCCGCCGTGGCCGCGAAGGCGCTCTGGCCCGCCCGCGACCCGTCGCAGATCGAGCACGTCCACCCCGAACTGCCCCCGGGCCACCCCCATCTCGCCGGCGCCCGCCCCGTCCGCGGCGGCTGGCTCCACGACCACCACTACGTCATCGACCGGTACCACCACCACTGGCCCCGCCCCGGGCGCGTCAGGGCGTGAGGGGCGCGAGCACCTGGTTGTGGGTGTGCTGGTAGATCACGGACGTGCGGAACCCGACGACTTCGCGGCGTTCGGTGAACTTGTCCATGAGGAAGCCGTGGAGGTAGTCCACGCTGGGCACGGAGACGTGCACGATCATGTCGTCGCCCCCGGTGACCACGTAGACCGTACTGACCTCGGGCAGACCGGCCGCGTACGTCTTGAACGCCTCGATGACCGCCCGGCTGAGGGGGCGGATCTGGAAGTGGATCAGCGCCTGGACGTGACGGTTCAGGGCGGCCGGGTCGACCGCCGCGTGGAAGCCGGTGACGACCCCGCGGGCGCGCAGGGCCCGCACCCGTTCCAGGCAGGTCGACGGGGCGATGCCGAGGGCGCGGGCGAGATCGCGGTTGGTCTGCCGCGCATCGCGCTGCAGATGCCGGACGATCGCCGAATCAAGTTCGTCCATGCGGAGATTATGGCCGCCCGCTCCGAATTTCGTTCGGCCACCGGTCACTTGGCCCGTCGGAGTGGCTAGCTTCGCGCCATGACAGCCGCACTTGAGCACCCTGTGACCCTCGGAATCCCGCACCCCACCCACGAGTTGGTGCAGGTCGTACGCGGCCGCCGCAGCGGCCTCGCGATCACCGTCGCCATCCACTCGACCGCCCTCGGCCCGGCAGCGGGCGGATGCCGGATCGCCCACTACGCCGACCCGGCCGCCCCGATCGCGGACGCCCTGCGTCTCGCGGAGGCGATGACCGGGAAGAACGCGCTCGCCGGTCTGGAACACGGCGGCGCCAAGGCGGTCGTAGCCCTCCCGACCGCGGACCGGCCGACCGGAGTGGAGCGCACGGCCCTGCTCCACGACATCGGCGACGCGATCGAATCGCTCGGCGGCCGCTACATCGCCGGCCCGGACGTGGGCAGCGGCCCGGCCGACATGTCCGTGATCGGCGAACGCACCGCGCACGTCTGCTGCCGCCCCGTCGAGGACGGCGGCAGCGGCGACTCCTCCCTCCACACCGCGCGCGGCACCCTGGCGGCCCTGGGCGCGGTGGCCGAAGAGGCCTTCGGCTCACCGGAACTCGCCGGCCGGACCTTCGGGGTGATCGGCCTCGGCGCGGTCGGCGCCCACGTGGCGCGGCTCCTGGAACGCGCCGGGGCCCGGCTCGTGGTGAGCGACATCGACCCGGCCGCACGCCGCCTGGCCGAGGAGCTCGGCGCGACCTGGGTGGACCCCGACGGCGCCCTGGCCGCCGAGGTCGACGTCCTCGTACCGGCCGCCCTCGGCGGTCTGCTCACCGCCCGCACGGCGGGGCTGCTGCGCTGCGCCGCCGTCGCCGGCCCCGCCAACAACCAGCTCGACGAACCGGCCACCGCCGACCTGCTCGCCGCCCGGGGCGTCCTCTGGGCGCCGGACGTGGTCGTCAGCTCCGGAGGAGTCATCCACGCCACCGGGGTCGAACTGCGCCAGGAGTCCGAGGAGCGGCTGACCGAGCGCATCGAGGGGATCGCCGACACGCTCCGCCAGGTCTTCCACACGGCCCGCACCCACCGCACCACCCCCGCGACCGCCGCCGTAACCCTCGCCGGACAACGGATCCGCGAGGGCCGCTCGCAGTCCGGGGCGCCGGCATCCCCGGGGGCGGGGAAGGAGCGCTGACGGCGACGCGGGAGCGCTGCGGGCGACCCTGGCCGAGCGGCTGAGCCTGAAGAACGTGCCCACCGCGGCCGTCGTCGATCTGACGCTCGACAAGAAGTGCGCGGACAGGGCCGGCACCCTCGCGTTCTCGCTGCCCGACAACGCCCCGGCCACCCAGCGGTTCACACTGATCCGGGGCGTGGAGCACACCCCGCAGTACGGGTGGGCGCTGGTGGAAGCCCTGCTGGCAGCCATGGCCGTATTCCTGCTGATGATCTGGCAGGCGGATGCCTTCGGCACGGTGCGGAGGAACTGGCCGGGCGCCAAAATGCCGATCGATGCGCCGTACTCGGTCAAGGACAGCTGGCTCACGACGGCGAAGTTCAAGGCGGTCGGCCACGGCTGGGGGCTGGTCCTCTCCGCCTCCACCACCCTGACCGGCGACTTCGGCCAACTCGCCACACTCTTCGCCATGGTGATCTCCGCGGACGGGACGGGACGGGACTGGACGGGTCTGGTGAAGGTGCTCCTCGAGATCGGCCTGTGCGCCGCGGCCGCCCTGGTGACCCTCTACGCCGTGCGTTTCGTACGCGGGGCACTCGCAGTCGGGTGCCCCGGAACCGCGCCCGGCCAGTCGACTGCCGTGGGCTCCGCCAAGGCCTCCACCGCGGCTCCCGTCAGGACCTCCAGTACGGCGGCGCTGTAGGGCCCGCCTCCGTCAGCCGGTCAGCCGGTCGGCAGGGAGAGTTCGGTGTACCTGCCGCGCCCTCCGAGCAGGGTCAGCAGGATGGTCTCGTCGGGCTCCAGCCGTGCGGCGGCGGCGAGTTCGGGTGCGCGGACACTGCGGACGGGCCGGAGGAAATAGCCGTGGGCGCCGGCGGCCAGGGCGAGCCGCTGGTAGCAGGCCCCGGCCGCCAGCAGGGCGCCGCGGACGGTCTCGGGCCCGGCGGCGGGGTCCTGGCGGGCGACCAGCAGGAAGCCGGTGTCGCAGGCGGCCGCGTCCACCCGGTGCGCGGGATAGGTGAAGGCCGCGGCGACCGCGTCCGGGGAGACCGGCACCAGCCGCAGCGGCGCGCCCTTCGACTCCGGCAGCCCGATGTCCGCCGCAGCCGCCCGCAGCAGGGCGGGGAGCGCCTCCGCTCCCCGGGGGTCGGGTCTGCGGCTCGGTACGAGGCCCAGCGGGCCCCGGCCGGCGCTGCGGCGGCGGAGCACGTCCAGCACCCCGAGACCGGCGAGCAGGTCGCCGAAGGGGCGGGCGAAGGAGCCGGGGTCGAGCGGCCAAGCCGGTGCGGCCGGTGCGGGCGGGTGCGTCTGGGTGGTGCGCGGAGCGCCGGGGGCGTGCCAGGCGGAGACCGGGGAGCGGCCGGGCGCAGGCTCGGCGTCGGTGCGGGGCCACTCGGGAAGCAGCAGACCGGTGAGCCAGGCCGCAGTGGCGTGGTGCATCCCGGCTTCCAGGAGGCCGACGACCTCGCGCACGGGAGCGTAGCCCTCCGGGACGCGGTGGAGGTCCGCTTCGAGGCGCAGCCCCGTGGGGGCGAAGGGTTCCCGCGCGGGCACCAGGGCGTGGCGCGCGGGGTCGTACTCGGCTTCGTGTCCGTCGGAAGCGAAGGTGAGCCGGGCGACGCGGACGCCCCGGATGGAGGCGGTGGCGGCGTGCGGTCCGACCAGGTCCCGGGGTTCGAGACGGCGCACACCGATGGTGCCGTCGGCGATCGCGGTGAGGGCCGTGAGGGCGGTCAACTGGGTTGCGTCTGTGGCTACTTTGGCCTCGGTGCCGACCAGCGGGGCCGTCCCCGGGTACGGCAGTGCGAGCGCGGGTCCGGGCTCCGGGGCGGGCCGGTGGTAGACGGGGCGGCCCTGCGGGCGGCCGCTCGCGACCAGGTCCCACAGGTGCCGCCCGGCGGAGGCGGGGCTGTGGCCGGGGCTGGTGTCGGTGGTGAGGGTCAACGGGGGCTCCCTAGCGGCTGGACGAGCCATCGGCGTCGGTGAGGGTGAGGGTCAGGGGGTCGATGGACAACGGCAGTTGGGGCCAGTGCCAACCGTCGGGCCCGGAGGCTTCGGCGAGCGCGGCGTGGAGTACGGCCGCGGCGGCCAGCGCGCGGACCGGCGGGGCGAAGGCGGTTGGCAGCCGGTCGGCCGCCGTATCCGCCGTACCCGCTGCATCCGCCGCAGGTTCCGTACCGATCCGTTCGGCCACGAGGTCGCCGCCCCCCGCGGTCAGCCGGAATCCGGTGGAGGCTGCTCCGCTGTGCGCGTACAGCCTCAGTCCGGCGCCTGGACGGGTGGGGAGGAGTTGCCCGTCGAGGCCCCAGTCGCGGGCGGCGGCCCGCAGCGCGCCGGTCTCCACCCCGTCGCCGACCGGTTCCCAGACCGTCGTCGCGATGCGGTCGATCGCGGCCGTCGGGTCGGCGGCCCAGGAGAGGGCGTACCGGTGCCAGGGCAGTTCCGAGGAGGCGATGGCGGCGGGCACCAGGACGGCCGCCCCGGTGGAGAGCAGGGCGTCGAGGAGCGAACGGGGCAGCCGCTCGGGGCCGATGCCGGTTTCGAGGTGGCCCGCCAGCCGCGGCCAGGTCCGGCCGAGGGCGGGTGCGCGGAGCGTGTGTTCGCCCTGGAGGGTGCGGACGAACAGCCCGTCGGGGGTCGCCACCGCCACCGTGGCGGGCCGCAGCACCAGCAGCCGCTCCTCCCGGTCGGAAGGTGCGGGGCCGGGGTGCGGGTCCGTCGGTGTCGCCGGTGTCGACGGGGTCCCGTGGGGGGTCCCGTGGGCGGGTTCGTGGTCAGGCATGTCCTTCTCCGGTCTCTTGCCCCACCAGGAGGCCGATCAGTGCCGCACGGTCGATCAGGCCCCCGCCGAGCCGGGCCGCGGCGGCGACCGGGACGATGCCGTGGACCAGGCAGGAGTGCAGGCCGGCCGCACCGCCCGCGAGCGCGACGAGGGCCAGCAGCGCGGCCGCGTCCCGCAGGGCGCCGGGGTCGCCGCGCAGCGTGAGGTCCGTGTGGGCCAGGAGCAGTGCGGCCCGTCCGGGCAGGCCGGGCTGCATGAGGACATCGCCCGCGGTCCCCGGCGCGAGCAGCGTCAGGCGGATGCCGGAGGTGTCGATCCCGGCGGCGCGGGCCCGGCTGCGGGCCCGGCGCAGCGCGAGCGTGAGGGAGCCCCGGTCGGCAGGCTGCCAGCCCAGGTCGCGCCGGCTGCGGCGGGCCCGGAGCCCGGCCTCGGCCAGGAGGCTCCGCCGGTGCCCCGCCGTGACCTCGACGGACCCGAACGGCAGGAACCCCGGAGGCAGTTCGGGCAGCCGCCCGTCGGACAGCCGGGCCCGCAGACCGGCCGCCGAAGCCGCCGTGACGGTCTGCGCGAGCAGCGCACCCGCTTCGGCGGAGGCGATCCGCCGCCCGGACTCCCCGTACTTGCCCACCAGCCGGGCCACGTCCACCGCCAGGCCGAAGCCCCCGGCGGGCGGCCCGCCGGGGAGGTGCGCCGCCTGGAGGGCGGCCGGATCGTCCGAGGCGTGCCGCGGCTGGACGAGCAGGGCCCCGTCCCGGCCGGGGGCGATCAGCGTGCCCGCGCCGAGGTTGCCCGCGGAGGGGGCCCAGCGGTCGATCGCGGAGTCGGCGGACCGGCGGCCCGCGACCCTGACGAGGAACTCCGTCCAACGGGGCTCCGTAAGGAAGCCCGCCAGGTCCGCGGTGAGCGGCTCGCCCGGGAGCACCGCGTGCTGGAGGCCGATGGCGGCCTGCGTGAAGTGGACCTCCTCCGCGGCCGGTGCGCGCCAGCGACGGGGCGGCGCAGCCGCGAGCAGCACGGCCGGGAGGGCCTCGGCGGCGGTACGGGCCCGGTCCGGCCGGGCGGGCCGGCCCGCGCAGCGGGTACAGCCGGGGGCGGGCCCGAGGCCGTGGGCCCGGGTGGTGCCGGAGCCGGGGGTGTGCGCGACCACCAGGCCGGGACGGGCTCCGCGGCCGATCCCGGCAACGGTGTGGACGGCCTCGGCGACCGCGAGGGCGGCCAGCAGGCCGAGGTCCCCCGTCACCGGCCCCGTGGCAGGCGGACGTTGGGCGACACAGACCGGGCAGGGAGTTTCGCCGGGCTCGGTCCACGGCCCGACCGTGACGGTCCCGCCTCTAGCGCACACCGGGAGCTGAGGCCTGGTCTCGGCCGGATCCGCAGCGCGGTCGACGACCAGCAGCAGCTCGCGTTCCCCCGTCGTGGCGGGCCAGCTCCGCGCCAGCTCCCGGCTCAACTCCCGGGCCAGCGCGGAGTCCCCGACGACGACCGGCCGAACCTGCCGCCACGCCGCGACCACGGCGACCCCGCCAGAGTGGCGGCGGGTGGTCGCGGCCCAGCGCCCGCAGAACCGCAGGACGGCGTCTTGCGTTGCCGCGTCTTGCGCCGCTGGGCCGGGCGGTGTGGCGTCTTGCGTTGCCGCGGCGGGCGTTGCTGCGTGCTGTGTTGCCGCGCCGGGCGCTATCGCGTCCTGCACTGCCGGGCCGGGCGCTGCCGGGCCGGGCGTTGCCGCGTCTTGCGCCGCTGGGCCGGGCGGTGTGGCGTCTTGCGTTGCCGCGGCGGGCGTTGTCGCGTCTTGCGTTGCCGGGCTGGGCGTTGCTGTGTGCTGCGCCGCAGCGTCGAGCGCCGTCGCCTGCTGCGTTGCGGCGGCGGGCGCCG
Organism: Streptomyces sp. NBC_00454; assembly: GCF_041434015.1. GTDB lineage: Bacteria > Actinomycetota > Actinomycetes > Streptomycetales > Streptomycetaceae > Streptomyces. Next base: position 4,059,919 of record NZ_CP107907.1, read on the forward strand.
TCGCGTGCTGCGTTGCCGCGCGGAGCGTTGCTGCGTGCTGTGTTGCCGCGCTGGGCTCTGCCGTGTCTTGCGCTGCCGGGCCGAGCGCTGCCGCGCCGGGCGTTGCCGTGTCTTGCGTCGCCGGGCCGAGCGCTGCCGCGTCCTGCGCCGCAGCGTCGAGCGCCGTCGCGTCTTGCACTGCCGCGTCGAAGGACCCGTACTCGGCTCCGGTCGGCGGGGCGTCGTCCTGCTCCCAGAGGCCCAGGGCGTGCAGCAGCTCGGCCTCGTGGGCTTCGGCAGGCCGGCCCGCCAGGACCTCGCCGAGCCGGGTGCCCGCCGCGCCGCCGAGCCGCCAGGTCCGGGGGCCGCCGGTCACCAGGAGCCCGGCGGGGCCGTGTTCGACCCCGAGGCCGGCGGGCGGGCGGCCGGGCACGGCTCGCGGCGGCAGCCGGCCGCTGCGTACCGCCTCCATCAGCGCGGGGATGCGCTGGTCAGCCGAGATCCGGGGCACCGTTGCCTCCCCGCATCCGCTGCCCGTCGAGGTCGAGCGCGTACCAGTCCCCGGGGCGGGCCCCGGCGAGCTGCCGCAGCAGCCCCGCCGCGACGGCCGCGTGGTGCGGCAGGGCGCCGGTCGGTACGGGCTGGTGGGCGTCGGCGAGCGCGGCGTCGCCGACCACCAGCCAGCCCGACCGCTCCACCACGGCCAGCCGGGCCCGCGCACGGTGCTCGGCGGTGACGAACCGGTGCTCCCGCCCGCGCGCCGCGAGGAGGCGACGGAGGTCGGGGTTGGGCACGGCGACGACCGGCCGGTCCACGCCCCCTCCCATGGCCAGGTCCCTGGCCGAGCCCACGGCCCGACCCCCGGACCCGGCCCAGTCCCCGGCCTGGCCCACGACCCCGTCCCCGTCCCCGGCCCGGCGCCCGGCCCGGCCCTCGGCCACGTCCACGTCCACGGCCTGGTCCACGGCCCGGCCCCGGGCCGCGCCTACGGCCTGGTCCATGGTCCCGGCCCGGTTCACGGCCGAGCCTTCGGCCCGGTTCACGACTGAGTCCCTGGCCGAGTCCCCGGCCTGGGCCGAGCCCGCGGCCTGGTCCACGGCCTGGGCCTGGGCCTGGTCCACGGTCCGGGTCTGGTTCAAGGCCGCGTCCACGGCCACGGCGCGGCCCCCCGCCAGGTTCACGGGTTCACCCCGACCGGGACCAGGTACAGCGGCTGGGTGAACAGGCCGTCCCAGCCGGCGGCGACGGCGAGTTCGTCGTCGTAGAAGCCGCCGATCGGGAGGGTCTTGAGGCCGAGGGCGGTGGCGGTGAGGAGCAGGTTCTGGGCGAGGTGGCCCGCTTCGAGCAGGGCGAAGCGGATCCCGCGCTGCCCGTACCGGGGGGTGATGGCGGCGGGGGCGATGCCGAGCAGCAGGAGGACGGGGGCTTCGTCGGCAGCCACCGGACGCAGCCCGCCGTCGCGCGGCTCGGTGTACGGGGAGGCGGCGAGCAGGGCGGTGGTGTCCACCGCGGTACGGGGGGCGAGGGAGTGCGAGCCGGGCAGGTAGCGGTAGGCGCCCGGGGCGATTCCGGCCACCCGCTGCACGATGACGTCGAGCAGGACCGGGCGTACGGCGCCCGCGGAGGGGTGCGCGTACAGGTCGAGCCGGACCGGTCGGCCGGCCTCCTCCACGTCCACGGTGGCGGTGACCCCGGCGGCGAGGCCGAGCAGGGTGCCCAGGTCGGCGGCGTCCAGTTCGCCTCCGAAGCGGCCGTAGGCGCTGCGCCGCAGCCCGAGGGCGTCCGCGAGGTCCGGGGCGGCGAGCCGGGCCGGGTCGGCGGCCGGCAGCGGGACGGGGGCGCCGGGCAGCAGGTCGCGGGCCGCGGCCGGGTCGGGGCGGTCCGTCTCCTTGCGGGGGGCCTGGCGGCCCATCGCGCCGCGCCGGAACTTGGCCGCCTGGAGGAAGTCCGTGGCCGCCATGCGGCCGGTTGCGTGGAGGGCGTCCGGGCCGGCCGCGCCGGCCAGCGCGAGGCTCGCCAGCCAGGCGAGGAACGCCTCGTCGGCGACCGGCACGCCCAGCCGGTTGGCCAGCATGTGCCACTGGCTGGTCAGCGCGGGCCACGGACCGTGGCGCAGGTCGTCGCCGATGGCCTCCAGGTCACGGGCGTACGTGGTCACGGCGGCGGCCCAGCGGCCGGGCAGCCCGGTCCCGGATGCGGTCGAGGTCCCGGCCGCGGTCCCGGTCCCCGCCCCGGCTCCTGCTCCGGTCCCGGTCCAGTCGGTGAACCGTCCGCGCAGCCGGGTCACCGCCGTGCGGAACTGCTCGGGCCGCTGGTCGTGTTCCGCTTCGGCACGGGACCGGGCGGCTGCGACGTCCACCCGGGGTGCCCCGGGCAGGGTGGCCCAGGACAGTGCGTACCGGCGCAGCACGGCGGCGACGGTGAGCTCGTCGAAGCCCGCGTCCAGCAGACCGGCGACGTGGCCGGCGAGCAGCCCGAGGGCGGCTCCGGTCCGGGAGGTGCCCGTCAGGACGGCGGGGAGGGCGGCGGCGGCCACCTCGCTGGACAGCTGGAACAGTTCCTCGCCGAGCGGCATGGCGCGGGGGCCGCCGTAGCGCTCCGTCTCCGGCTGGTAAGTCGGCCGCAGGACCGTGCCGGACGGCTGCCAGCCGAGGTTGCGGGCCCCGTCCGGGTCGGCGGTGTGGGCGTAGAAGGCGCCGGGGTCGAGCGGCGCGGCACCCGGAAGGGTGCCGGTGGTGGCCGCGAGACGGACGGCGACGGCGTCGGCCGCGCCCGGCCGGGCGTCGCGCAGCCGGAGCCGGACGTGGGGTCCGCCCTCCCAGTACCGCAGGGCGAACCAGCCGGTGGCGAGACCGCCTTCGGCGGCCCGGCGGCCCTCCGCGGCGGCGGCGAGGTACAGGTGGTCGGCGGTGGTGCGGTCGCCGTGTGCGAAGACGTGCAGGGACTGCCACGCGGTCGTAGCCGGGGCCGGGGCCGGGGCCGGGGCCGGGGTTGGGTTTGAGGTTGGGGTGGTGGCCGTGGTCGTGGTGGTGGGCATGGGATTCCTCAGGAGAAAGAGACCGGCCTACGGGAACGGGTGCGGCAGCGGTGCGCCGCGGTGGCCGGTGCGGGCCCTGGCCCGGTCCAGCCGGGGCAGGCCGGTGGTGCGGTGGTGGACGTGCCCGAAGGTCACCGGCACCGCGCCGGGCGCGATGAGCTTGACGGTGCTCAGACCGAGGGCGGCGTCGCGCCGGCTCGTCAGGTCGACGACCACCGGCGGCATCCCCGCCGCCGTCATCTCGTCCAGCACCCGGGTGAGCAGGCCGGTCAGGTCGTCGCTGCGCCGGGTCCGTTCCCAGGCGTCCTGACGGTCGCCCAGGTCCGTGGCGGGAAGGCCGGAATCCAGCAGGTAGTCGAAGCGGTGCAGGGCCTCCGGGAGGGTGTACAGCGCCACGTGGTCCTCCATGTCCCGTACCAGCGTGGGGTCTTCCAGCATCCGCAGCCGCTGCTCCCGGTCCACGGTGGGGCGCCTGCCCTGGAGCAGGATCATCACGACCACCTCCAGCAGCGCCGCACGGGCGGCGCGCTGCGGATCGAAGTGGGCGCCGGCGGCCGAGAAGCTGGCGGCGTCCGGACGGTCCGCGGCGATCGCCAGGGCCTGGACCACCGGAACGCCGGTGTCCGTGGTCGCGTCGAAGAGGTGGACCTCGTACCCCTCGGCCAGGGCCCGCTGCCGGAAGAGCAGTGCGGTCGGGTCGGTGAGCGCTTCGGGGACGATCGGCGGCGCCGCCTCGCGGGCGTACCAGCGCAGCAGGAAGGCGTCCCGTTCGAGCAACTCCAGCGCCGCGTGCAGGGTGGCCTCCTCCCGGTTGGAGCCCACCGCGCAGCCGTTGGAGCACTCGTAGAGGAACATCGCCTGGTCCGGGCGCGAGGGCACCCCGTAGTGCGCCACGTGCTCCGGTACCAGGACCTCCCGCTGCTCCGCGTGGGACCAGGCCGGCACCCAGGTGGTGACGGTGTCGGGCCGGTACGGGTCGAGGATCGTGGCCGGATGGTTCTCGTACCCGGCCGCGGGCAGCCCGAGGACGGCCGGATCGAGGGCGGCCGCGCCGAGGTCCCGGTAGCTCGCGGTGACCCGCCGGTGCCTGCGCTGCGGGCGGCAGCCGCTCTCGCGCTCGACCGCCTCCAGGAGCCCTACGGTCCGGGCACCGGCATGGTCGTCGCCGCGGCCGTATCCCCACAGCCGCCGGTGCACGTTCGGCAGGGCCACCTCTACGCCGACCAGCGCGCCGGGGGCGAAGGCGTCCCGGTAGGCGCGGCGCATGGGGCCGAAGCGGTGGTCGACCAGCAGCCGTTCCAGCCGTTCCCCGTCGGGTACCTCCTGGCAGCGCAGCGAACCGGGGCCGCTCATGGTCCGCGGCACGAAGGGGCCGGGCTGCGGGTCCTCCTCGCCCCGGTCGCAGCCCCGGCAGCCGACCACCGGGGTGAGCCGGTGCCAGGTCAGCGTCCCGGTGACCAGGTCGAGGCAGAGCACCGGCCGGCCGGTCGCCTCGTCACAGGCCTCGGTGCGCCCGCGGAGCTCGTCCAGCAGGTCGGGCAGGGCGGGCAGCCAGTGCGCCCCGGGCAGGGCGCGGCCGAGGTCGTCGGCGACCTCCGGGCCCGCCCCGGTCTCGGCGGGGTTGAGCCCGGTGTCGTCGAGCACGGCCCGGTGCCGGCTGTCGGCGCAGAGCAGGCAGGCCCGGCCGTCCGGGGGCAGGAGCGGGCCGAGCTGGAGGACGTCGCCGATCAGGCGGGCCGCCAGGGTCGTGCGGCCCTGCTCCCGGGCGGAGTTGTCGAGCGTGCTCGCCCGCTCGGCCGGGGATCCGTCGAAGCCGACGACCTCCGGCGCCGGTGCCTGTCCGGCCGCCCAGGCGCGCAGCTCGTCCAGGAGCCGCTGCCGGGCGGGCGCGGCGGTGGAGCGCGGCCCGGTCGGCGCGGGCGCGGCGGTGAGGGTGTCGCCCGTGGTCGGGGGAGCGCCTGTCGGCGCCCCGGTTGTCAGAGGACTCATGATCTACCTACCCATCCCACGTGAACGGCGGCTTCCTGCCACCGCGGCCCGACCAGCAGCTGGCGTACGGTCGTTCCCGGGACCGCGGTGGCGAGGCGGTCCAGGGCCTGCCGGTGCGCTTCGGGCTCTCCGGCCTCCAGGCCTGCCACCAGCTCCGCGTCCCCGGCCAGTGCCGCGAGCGCGGTGGCGTGCGGATCGACGACCTCCGCGGAGAGCTGGGCATCGGAGAGCTGGGCGTCGGCGTCCCCGTCCCCGGCCAGCAGCTGGGTCCGGGCGGCGGCCAGGCGGAGCGCCTCCGCCACGGCGGTGTCCTCGTCGGGGCCCGAGGCCCGGTGGAGGACCGGCTCGGCGGCGTGCGGCAGCCACAGCTCGGCCTCGGCCACGGGCAGCAGCCCACCCCGGTGCAGCCGGACCGGGCCGAGGCGGGGCGGGGCCGCGGCGGGCGCGGAGCGGGCCAGTACGGCCATGCCCTCCGCCCAGCGGATCCGGGCCGCCTCCGGAAGGGGTTCGACGGGCTGCCACTGCTCCGGCGCCTCGGCGACCGGGGGTGCGAGGGCCACGGCGGAGCGGGCGGCGAGGTCGGCGACCAGGCCGAGGTCCCCGAGCCCGGCCACCGCGTGGGCGCCGGGCGGGGCGACGGCGGCCGCGGCCAGCCGGGCCGCGCCGAGGGCGGCCGCCACCCAGGCGGCGTCGTGGGTGTCGCCGAGGCCGACCACGGTCCGCAGGCCGGGCGGGAACGGGCCGGTGGCGGGCAGGGTGCAGGAGGTCATGGCGGTGGGCATCTGGAGGAGCCGGCCGGGGTGCGGCTCGCGCCAGGGGCCGAGTTCGGGGTCCCAGTCGCCGGACAGGGCGTCGATGACCGGGCCGAAGTCGTCCGGGGCGGTGCGCGGGGACGTGCCGAGGGGGCGCGGCGTCCGGGGGGTGAGGTCGGCGGGTTCCGGCAGGGCCCGCAGCTGGACGCCTCCGCGGGTGACGCTGTGCCACAGGTGGGGCAGGGCCGGGCCGGAGAGGGCGCGCAGCACCCGGTGGACGGCGACGGCGGCCACCAGGGCGGGGGAGAGCGGCCCCGGTGTCTGCGGGGCGGCGGCGCCCGGGTCGCGCGTCCAGCGCGCGAAGGTGTCGGCGCCCGCTCCGTCGACGACGGCGAAGCCGTCGCCGTGGGCCAGTACGGCGGCTTCGGCGACCGGCCGGTCCGCGGAGTCGCGCGCGGTCACCCGTAGGACCAGGCCCGGTTCGGGGGCGTCGGCGGTGATCCGGGCCGGGTCGGCCTGACCGCCGAGGCCGGTGCGGGCGGCGTCGGTCCACTGGCGTGTGCCGCTCAACTGCCAGTGCAGGGAGGCGGGATCGTGCCAGGAGTCGTCCGTGGCGAGGGCGGCGGTCTGGGCCGCCGTCGGGGTGACCTCCCGGCGGACCAGCAGGCCGTGCTCGTCGAGCAGCCCGGTGAGCACGGACCGCGCCCGCCGGGCACCGTCCTGCGCCGGCTCGGCGCCGCTGACGAGCTCGATTCCGGCGGCCCGCCAGAGCGCGGGCAGCCCGGCGGCGGTACGCAGCCGTACGGTGCCACCCGCGCGGTGGAGCACCAGCCCGTCCTCCACGGCCCGGACCCGGGCCCCGGGCCGGAGCCGCGGGGCGGCGGGCGGTGCGGAGGGCGGGACGTCGATCGGTGCGGCGGACGGTGCGTCGATAGGTATGTCGATCGGCATGTCGAGCGGTGCGCTCATGAGCGGGCCTCCGCCCCGGTGGCGAGGAGTTCGCGCCAGTCGACGCCGAGCAGCCGCTCGACGGAGTCGCACAGCGCGAACGCGGCGAAGTAGCGCTCCACCGGGGAGACGTCGAGCAGCGGGACGGTGCGCAGGAACTGGTTGACGACGAAGCGGTAGGCGGCGAACTCGGTGACGTGGACGCGCTCGGGCAGGTGGTCGAGGCCGCGCAGGGTCCGGTGGAACTCGCTGTAGCCGCGGTCGGCGCCGAACTCCCAGCGGGTCCGCTCCGCGGGCCAGTGCTCGGCCGCGAGGGCGGCGTACCCGGAGCCGAGGTCCTCGCCCAGTTCGCCGCGTGCGGCGGCGGCGCTCGCGTGCGCGAGGGCGCGGCCGAAGGCCGCGGACCAGGCGGCGGTCGCCTCGTCGGCGCCGGTGTAAGGGCCGCGCCGGGCGCCGTCCGGGTGGTCGTCGTCGATGGAGTCGAGGACGTCCGCCACGATCCGGTCGACGGAGACCGCCACCCGGGCGTGCTGCTCGGCGAAGCGGGTCCGCAGCAGTCCGTCGGGGTCGTTGAGGTGGAGGTACTCCTCCAGGTGGGAGCGGTAGGTGAGGTGTCCGGAGCGCACTCCGCCGACCGGCCAGGTGGCGGCCAGCGCCACCATCGGCGCGATGGCCCGGATGGCGCCGGGCAGCTCGCCCAGGCTCCGGGACACGGCGAGGGCGGGCAGGAATTCGGCCATCACCCGCTGTTTCAGGCGGAGTCCGGCGGCGCCGATGAGTCCGGTGATCTGCTCGGAGGGCAGCTCCTCGACGGCGACGGTGTTGTCGGGGCGCAGCGGCCCGTAGGGGCCGGGCACGAGCTCGGCGCGGCCGAGGGCCTGCGACCGGGCCAGGTGGGTGGGCTCGTCCAGCGGCTGCGGCGAGCGGTGCCGGGCGAGCACCGCTCCGGCGCGTGCGGCCACGGCTTCGAAGCGGTCCTCGGCGCCCCAGATGCGGATGTGCGGGCCGCGCAGCCAGTGCCGTTCGAGGCCGAGCCCGGGGCCCGCGCCTTCCGCCAGCAGTGCGGCGGCGAGGTCGGTGCTGAGGCCCAGCTTGGTCTCGGCGTGGTGGGAGATCACCAGGACGGGGAGCCCGGCGCTGTGGTCGTTCGTCATGAGTCCTCACGGGGGGCCGGTCCCGGGGCCACGACGGTCTCCAGGACGTACTCGGTGCAGCGGTCGCCGGTCAGCAGGTCGGTGGGGCGGTCCTCGGTGTCGGGCAGCGCCTCGGTGACCCGGATCCGGGCCGCTCCCGCCGTCCAGGCGGGCAGCGAGCGCAGGTCGAGCATCGAGCGGAGGTCCACCGGTACGGGCTTGGTGCGCATGGCCACGAACTGCTGCCAGGCGCCCTCGGCCTGCGGTTCGGCCCGGACGAAGACCCGGGCGGGGATGCCGTGGCGCAGCCGGAAGGCCTCCATGGCGAGCAGGGCGGTGGTGTCGTCGTCGCCGGGACCGCGGACGGGGAACGCCCCGGCCGGCATGGTCCAGGCCCGGCGGGTCACCACGACCCGGCCGGCCGTCACCCGCGGGTGGTGCACGATCGCAGCCGGGTCGCTCTCCCGCTCGACGTCCGCGCCGAGGTCCATCCGGACCAGCGGGCCGCGCCCGAGCATGTAGAGGGCGGCGTCGCGTGCGGGGAGCAGGAAGGGCACGAGGAAGCCGAAGTAGGCGGGGTGCACGGGGCGTCCGGCGGCGTCCTCGGCGCTCAGGGTGTCGGCGCCGACCCGGATGGACAGGGTCGCCGGATCGAGTACGGACCCGCCCGGCAGCTCCGGGCGGGGCCGGTCGGTGGTGGTGAACGAGCGGTCCAGCAGCGGCGGGTGGACGTTGGCGTTGAAGCCGTGCACGGGGCGCAGCTCGACCGCGTCCGGTCCCAGCAGTTCGGCGAGCCGGGCCCGGACCTCCGCGACCACTCCGTCGCCCCATCCGCTGAGGAACCGGGAGGTCATCTGGGCGTAGCCGTCGTGCACGGCGTTGAGCACGGCCCCGTCGATCCGGGGCGTCCCGTCGGGCCGGGTGCTCTGTCCGGTGGGCTGGACGAAGTAGGCCAGCGCCTGGCGTTCACGCCGCAGTTCGCGCGGTACGGACTCGGCCCAGCGGCGCAGCCTGGCCGGGGTCCAGACGACCTCGCGCTGTCCGGCCCGGCCCGCGGCGGCGAGTTCGGCGGCGGCCTGCGCGCGCAGTTCCACGAGCTTCGCGACGGCGGGGTAGCCGGCGCAGACCTCGGCGACGAGCCGGTCCCGGTCGAGCGACTGCCCGGCCAGGAACTCGGGGAGCCGCCGGGCGAGTTCGGCGAAGGGGATGAGGCCTCCGACGCCGACCTCGGCGGCGAGGGAGCGGTGCAGGATCGCGTGCCCGATGTGGGTGTTGTCGAAGATGTCGGCCACGGCCGTGAGCGCGGCCAGATCGTCTTGGACCTCGGTCCATGCCGCGGTGGGGAAGGCCACCGGGCGGGCGGCCGACACGTCCTCGTAGGCGGGCCGGGCGGGGGTCGCCCCGGCGGCGCTCCACGCCTGCGCGAGGGCTTCGACGGCGGCCGCCCGGTCTCCGGAGCCGTGGCGCGGGTGCAGGGCGTCGGTGGCGTCGGCGATGGCGGCCAGGTCGTCGGCCAGTGCGTCGCCGCCGGGGATCACCAGGGCGCGCAGGCGCTGCGCGGCGTCCCGTACGGGGTCGGCGTCGTCGGGGTCCACCGGGTCCCACCGGCGCAGCGCGCCCGCGGCCAGGAGCTGGTCGACCAGGGCGGCCGCGCGCGGGGTCCGCTCGGGGTCGCCGCCGCTGAGCAGTGCGGCCAGCTCCCCGCGCGTGCGGGGGCCGGCGGTGAGTGCGCCGAGCACGGCACGGACGGCGAGGGTGGCGCGCAGGGTGACGGTCCGGCTGCGGCCGTCCACGATCCGGGACTGGCCGCCGGCGTCGTCCACGGGCTGCTGGAAGGCGACGGTCGTGCCGTCGTCGGCGGTGAGGGAGGCGGCGGTGAGCGGCTCGGCCCCGCCCAGCGCGGCCAGGCGTGCGCGGACCAGGCGGTGGAGCGCGGCGAGGTCGGTGGTCAGCCGGATGCCCAGGCCGGTGGCGGGGTCGAGGTCGAGGGGGCCGTCGGACAGGGGCAGTTCGCCGCGTCGGCTCCCGTCCCAGGCCAGGCCGACGGCGGTGTAGTGGGAGAAGGGGCTGGTGCGGTGCAGGGCGCGCGCGGCGGTGCGCAGCAGCCGGGGTTCGCGCTTGCGCAGCTGCTTGTCGGGCGCTCCCGCGGCTGCGGCGTAGCGCCGCGCGGTGGCCGCCAGCGAGGCGCTGGACATCGTGGCCGCGAGCTGGAGCGCCGGGTCGGCCAGGGTCCGCGACAACCAGGCTCGTTCGCCCGCGAGTTGTTCTCCGACGAGGGTGGAGAGCCGGGCCAGGGCCTCGCGTTCGACGCCGAGTGCCGTGCGCCACTGCTCGGCCAACGCGCGGATGTCCTCGGGGAGTTCGTCCCCGGGCGCGGGCGGTACGGCGGGCAGGGCCGCCGCGGAGTCCAGGTCGCGCTGGATCCGCCGGGCCAACGCCACTGCGGCGCGGCGCAGTTCGGGCTGCTGATCGCGGCTGCCCAGGGGGTACAGCGCGGCAAGCAGGGCGCGGGCGTCCCGGTGTCGTTCGCCGCGGAGCAGGTGGAGGTTCTCGAGTTCGTGGTGGTGGAGTCGGGGGCGGGGCGGTGCGGTCACGAGATTGGCACGCACCAGGACCCAGGGCGCCGCCCCGGTCCGGGCTGCCCCGGCAGTGGCCGCGTCGGGCCCCGCCGGGTGGGTGGTCGCTGCACGCGGCATACGGGGTCTCCTTGGCGTCAGGTCTGTCGAGGGCGCCCCCTCGGGGGGCGGCAGAGCTCCCGCCGCCCCCCGAGTGAGGTCATCCGCTGTCGTTCGTCCGCGAGGAGGATCAGACGCAGCAGGTGGAGGTGGAGCCGCAGGTGGAGTGCGAGTCGCAGCTGCTGCTGCCGGAGGAGGCGCCGGTCTCCGGGAGCTGCACGGCGTCGCGGACCTCGCCGACCTCCAGGACCTCGAGGTCCAGGCCGCCGAAGTCGATGCCGGCGGCCGCGTTGATGTTGTTCGACATGGTGTTTCCTCTTTCGGTAATTCGCTGAAGTGGTTTCTCAGCGCAGTGTCCGGCCTTTCCGGGTTTCGTTCGTCCCGTTCGGCCGGTGACACATTTCTCGCACCCCTGGCGATGACCCGTCAATGGATCTTCGAATTCCGGTGACAACTGTCAGAGGGGCCCGGTGACAGACCATCCATAAATCACCCCCGAGGTATGACAGCTGTCATGGAATGGCCCCGCCCGAACGGCCTGGACGCCTGTGCTCGGGGGATTTCCGGTCAACTCTCCGGTCATCGTCTGCCGAGCCATGACAACTGTCACGGGGCAGTCGTCACAAGCGACCCTGGGCAACCCCACTTCCACCGGAATAGGCTCGGATTCGCCCCCACGCGCAGAACGGAGCAGGAGAGTGACATTGATGGAAACGGAACGCAGGAGTACGGCACCGGACGAAAACGCGGGAATTCTCGCGGTGGACGTGCGCGGCCTCGAGGTCCGTTATCCGGGTGCGGACACCAAGGCCGTGGCCGGTGTCGATTTCCAGGTGCGCCCCGGTGAGATCGTCGCGCTGCTCGGCCCGAACGGCGCGGGCAAGTCCACCCTGATCGGCACCCTGCTCGACCTGATCGAGCCGACCGCCGGCTCGGTCCGGGTGTTCGGCTCCACGCCCCGCGGCGCGCTGGAGGCGGGCCGCGTCGGCGCGATGCTGCAGACCGCGGGACTCGCCGAGCAGGTGTCGGTGAAGGAGCTGATCTCCTTCGTCGCCTCGCTGCACCGCGACCCGATGCCGCTGGCCGAGGTGCTCGCCGCCGCTTCGCTCGAGGACATTGCGGGCCGCCGGGTCGAGAAGCTCTCCGGTGGCCAGCGCCAGCGGGTGCGGTTCGGGCTGACCCTGGTCGGCCGGCCGCAGCTGCTGATCCTGGACGAGCCCACCAACGAGATGGACGTGGCCTCCCGTCAGTCGTTCTGGGCGCAGGTCCGGGCCGCAGCGGCGGACGGCCGCTCCGTCCTCTTCTCCACCCACCACATGACCGAGGTGGAACAGGCGGCGGACCGCGTCGTCGTCATCGCCGGCGGCCGCACGATCGCCGACGAGACCCCGCAGGAACTGCGCCGCCGCTCCGGCGGATCGACCGTCCGGTTCCGCTCCGCCCGCCCGGTCCCGTCCGCCGAACTGCTCGCCCTGCCCGGAGTGACCGGGTGCAGCGAGGAGGCCGACGGTCTGAAGCTGACCACCGTCGATCCCGACGCGACGGTCCGTGCCCTGGTGGTCCAGGTGCCGGACGCCTCCGATCTCCAGGTCCAGGCGGTGGACCTGGAGGAGGCCTACCTCTCCGTGGTGGCCTCGGCCGGCCTCTGACGGCCCCTTCCCGCCACCCAGCCCTTCCCCCCCACACCGTCCTTCCGGCCCCGCCGTCCCCCGGTCCCCACCCCTCACGGAGGCTCAGCCCCCCATGGTTTCCTACCTGCTCTTCGAGGTGCGCCGCACCCTGCGCAACCCCCGGTTCCTCGTGATGACCCTGCTGATGCCGGTCATGATGAACATCGTCTTCGTCCAGCTCAACAAGGGCCGCATCGGCGACGGTTCGGCGGCCGAGTTCGCCTCGAACTACATGATGAACATGGCGGCCTTCGCGACGGTCTCCGCCTGCCTCTCGACCGCCGGCCACCGGCTCTCCCAGGAGCGCGGCAGCGGCTGGTTCCAGCAGCTGACGCTGACTCCGCTGACCTCCGCGCAAGTGGTGCTCGGCAAGCTGCTCTCGGCGGTCTCGGTCGGCGTCCCGGCCGTCATCGCGGTGTTCGTGACCAGCGCACTGGTCAACGGAGTGCACCTGCCGCCGGCCCGCTGGGCGCTGGCCCTCGCCGTCGTGGCCGTCGGATCCTTCGCCTTCAGCGCGCTGGGCGTGGTGATCGGACTGCTGACCAGCGGAGAGACCTCGTACGCGGCCAGCATGATCGCGCTGATGTTCTTTGCCCTGCTCGGCGGCCTGTGGCTGCCCACCGAGATCCTGCCCGCCTGGGTCGCGAAGCTGACCACGCTCACGCCCTCCTTCCAGATCGCCGACTCGGGGCGGACCCTGATCGCCGGCGGAATGCCCGGCTGGCAGACCCCGGTCGTCTTCGCCGCCTGGACCGCGGCGTTCGGGGCACTCGCGCTGGCAGCGTTCCGCCGGGCCGCCCGGAAGCGGTAACGGTGGCCTGGTACGCCCGGTGGCGCCGCCGGCCGGCCCCGGCGGCCGATCCGGTGGGGGACCGGCTCGCCGCCCTGGCGGGCCGTCTCGGACCCGCCCGGGAGCGGTCCGCCGCGGATCCGGACCGCAGCGCGGAGTTAGCGGGGCTGGAGCGGGAGCTGCGGCTGATCCTGCACGAGGTCCGCTTCGAGGCCCCCGGCTACCGCCAGGTCCGCCTCGGGGCGGCGCTCGACCGCACGGTCGCCACGCTGCGCGCGGTGGGGATCGAAGTCGAAGTCCACGTCCACACGGAGCCGGAGCCGGAGCCGGAATCGGAGTCGGCCGGCGGACAGGCCGTACGGGTCCTCCTGGACTCCCTGGCGCCCCGCGTGTCCGACGCGCTGGGATGGGTGCTGCGCGAGTGCACCGCCAACATCCTGCGGCACAGCACGGCCGACCGGGTGCGGATCACGGTGGGCGTCACCCCCGGCGCCGTCCGGCTGGCGATCGCCAACAACGGGGCTCCGCGGGCCCGCCCGGAGGCACCGGTCGGCCACGGCCCGGGCAGCGGACTGCCCAGTATGCTGACCCAGGTGTCGGTGCTGGGCGGGACGCTCCGGACCGAGCGCTCCGGCACGGACTTCGAGGTCGTCGCCGAGGCGCCCACCGGCCCCGGGCCCACCGGCCGCGGACCCACCGGCTTCGCCCTGGCCACCGGCTTCGCCCCGGCCTCGGGGGCGCCCCGACGAGAGGAAGACATTCGGTGATCACCGTCGTGCTCGCGGACGACCAGCGGGTCATCGCCGATGCCCTCGGCCAGCTGCTCGACCAGGAGGAGGACATATCCGTCCTGGCCCTGGCCCGCGACGGGGACAAGGCGGTCGCCGCCATCCAGCGGCACCGGCCCGATGTGGCCCTGCTGGACATCGACATGCCGGGGCAGGACGGCCTCGCGGTGACCGCCTGGGTCAAGCAGAACCTCCCGCAGTGCCGGGTGATCCTCCTGACCTCCTTCGGGCAGCCCGGGTACCTCACCCGCGCCCTGGCCGTGCAGGCCGACGGATTCCTGGCCAAGGACACCGAGGTCCAGGAGATCGTGAAGACCGTCCGCCAGGTGGCGGCCGGACACCGGGTGATCGACGCCACGGTGGCCCTGACGGCCCTGACCGCCGTACCCAACCCGCTGACTCCCCGCGAACGGGAGGTGCTGGAGGCCGCCGAGTCGGGTGCCCCGCTCTCCGAGGTCGCCGCCCGGCTCCACGTGGCGCACGGCACGGTCCGCAACCACCTCTCCGCGGCGATCGCGAAGACCGGCAGCCGGACCCGCGTCCAGGCCGCCAGGGCGGCCCGCGAGCGCGGCTGGCTCTAGGGGGTGTCCGCAAAGTAGCGCCTGGCCCGTGACGTCTGCCACGGCGCCTCGCCGCGTTGTCGGGGCACCCGAGTACGTCCAGTACGCGGGAGCCCCTCCGCCTTGCGATGCACCGCACCAGACGCCACGGGCCGCGCCCTTCGGGCGCCCGGCGCTACTTTGCGGACACCCCCTAGGCCGTCTCTTCCGGATCCCGCGTCAGGAGATCCAGCCCGCCTCGCGCGAGATCCGGATGGCGTCTATGCGGTTGCGGCCGCCGACCTTGACCACGATCGACGTGAGGTAGTTGCGCACGGTGCCCTCCGACAGGTGCAGGGCCCGCGCGATCTCGGCGACCCGCGCGCCCGGCGAGGCCAGTTGCAGCACCTCGGTCTCGCGCGCGGTGAGCGGGCACTCCAGGCTCTCCCAGACCGACATCGCCAGCTGCGGGTCGATCACCCGCTGCCCGGCCGCCACCGACCGGACCGCGGCGGCCAGTTGCTCCGGCCGGGCGTCCTTGAGCATGTAGCCCGCCACCTGGGCGTCCAGTGCCCGGCGCAGGGTGCCGGGCTGCCCGAGGCTGGTGAGCATCAGGGTGCGGCATGACGGCAGCTGTACGGCGAGCTGCGCGGCGGCGGCCAGTCCGTCGATGCCGGGCAGATCGACGTCGAGCAGGGCCACGTCGGGCTTGTGCAGCAGGGCGGCGGGCAGGATCGCATCGCCGCGGGCGACGTCCGCGACCACCTCGAAGTCGGGTTCCAGCCCGAGCAGCGCGACCAGTGCGCCGCGGACGATGTGCACGTCCTCGGCGAGCAGGATCCGCACCACGGGCGTCTCGGCGGGCGTGGCGGTTGCGGCGGTCGCGGACATCAGGCGGCCATTCTTCGCGACAGTCTGCGCAGCACCTTCAGTGGCTGCAGTTCCGGCCCGGGGGAGGCAGGGGCCGACTCGGAGGGCACGGTGGCGGTCAGCTGGAAGCGGCCGTCGGGACACAGGCCGAAGGTGAGCTCGCCGCCCATCGCGCGGACCCGCTGGCCCAGGTTGCCCAGTCCGCTGCCGCCGTGCGGATCGACCTCGCGGACCCCGGCCTCGACGCCGTCGTTGACCACCGACAGCCGGACGGCGCCGTCCTGCTGGACCGCCTCGATGACGCAGCTCCGTACCCGGCTGTGCCGGAGCAGGTTGGTCATCCCCTCCCGCAGCACGGTCGCCAGTACGGTGTCCACCGCGGGCGACAGTTCGCCGACGCAGACGCTGAGGCCGGCGTCGACCTCGGCGGCCCGCAGCACCTCCCGGGCGGAGGCGCACTCCTGCACCAGGGACATGTCGCGGTAGCCGCTAGCCACCAGCCGGACGTCCGCCAGTGCCTGACGGGAGATGTCGAGCACCTCGGAGACCTCCTCGCGGGCGCGCTCCGGGCTGGCCGGGAGCAGCCGGCGGATCAGTTCGCTGCGCAGCGAGATGGCGGAGAGGCTGTATCCGAGCAGGTCGTGCAGATCGCGGGCGAAGCGCAGCCGCTCGTTGGTGACGGCGAGCCGGGCCAGTTCGCTGCGGGTCTCGTGGACCACGACGACGAGTTCGGTCAGCCGGGAGATGCCGTACACGACGATGCCGGTGAGCCAGGTGGACTGGCCCATGTAGAAGATGTCGGCGACGGGGAGCCCGGCGAAGCCGGCGTAGAGCATCATCAGCACGCCGGTCAGGCCGTACAGCGCCCAGCCGGTCCGCCGGGGGAGCAGCAGCAGGCAGGAGGCGGCGAAGAAGCCGCCCATGCTGCCCCACTGCCAGTGCAGGACCATGAGCGGCAGGAAGGTCAGGGCCGCCTGTACGGCGAGCGGAACGATCCTGCGGCGCAGCGGGGCGCGGCGGGTGTCCGGTGAGGAGTGCAGGAGTTGGAGGGCGAAGACTCCGAGCACCCCGGCCATGCTGGCGAGCACGGCGAGGGGGCTGAGGCTCTCGCTGAGGATGTTGAGCAGGGTGATCAGCAGGTAGGACGCGAGGATCGCGTAGAGCATGGCGCGGGCCAGTCTCGGTGCCATGCTCTCGGCGGCGTCGGCCAGCCTCTGCGGTGTCCGGGCGGCGCTGTGGTCGTCGTTCATTCCGGCCCCCCTGGCTCCCATGTCCGCATTCCGGACCGGAGCATACGATATGAGTACCGTCCGCGGAAAGAAACGGAACGCTGCTGTCAGACCGTCGTCCACCGATCTGACCAGCGTCTCCTCGGGGAACCGGACTAGACGAACAGCGGAATCGGATTCAGGTCGGCGAAGCCGGTCGGCTTCTCCAGCCGCCCCAGCGCCACCGGTACCTCGTACAGCCGCCCGGGGCCGAACCGGGCCCAGAAGTGCCGCAGGCCCGGCACGATCACCTTGGCCACCGGCAGGCCGATGTCGGGCCGCGTCTGGTCGAGGACCAGCATCTCCAGGCCGTGGCGACGGGTCAGTTCGACCATGGCCAGGAGGTCCTCCCTGAGGTCCGTGCGCGGGACGTAGTCCCAGCTGCCGGGTGCCCGGGCGGGTTGCGCCCGGTCCGGCAGGAGGTACGGCTGGCGGGCCACCGTCTCGGTGGTCCACCAGGTGTACGGCTCCTCGTCCTTGAGGGCGTACCCGCTGCCGTCCGCCGCGGCGTCCGCGACGGCGGGCAGCAGCTGGCCCATCTCCGTCATCGCCCTGCGCAGGGCCACGGCCGGGTCCAGGTGCGCGCCGAACCCGAAGAGCACGTCCTCGGCCGGCTTGTCGGTCCGTCGCGACAGCGCCGCCATCACGGGGATGCCCAGGTCGGCCGTGAGGTCCAGGACCCAGACCTCGCGTCCGATGGAGCGGTACTGCTCGCGCAGCGGGCCCAGCCAGGGCTCGTGTGCGCCGAACGCGTCCAGGTCGACCGCGGGCTGCCGGGTGCGGTTGTACCACCAGAGCGCGACCGCGTCGCGTTCCACCAGTTCCAGGAAGCCTTGGAGGACCGCGTCCTCCAGGGTGCCGCCCGCCGCGTTGCCGTTCGAGTCGGCCCGCGGCGCCCCCGGCAGGCCGGCGCCGGCCGAGAAGTACAGCAGGGAGGTCGGTATCAGGCGCTGGCGGCCGGCGGTCAGGGACCAGACGGGGGTCCAGTCCACCAGCTCGTCCTCGTCGAACTGCGCCGGGACGTGGTGGAAGGCGGAGTGCGCGGCGTTCCACACCTCCCGGTCCCGGTACTGCCGTTCGTCGTACAGCTGGATCTCCGACGGGTGCACGGCTACGGGGCCCAGCTCGCGGTAGCGGGCGCGCAGCGAGGGCTCGTCGCCCTGCCAGGAACCGGAGTACCGCTCCACGGCCTCGCACAGGGCGCCGACCCGCGCCTCCTCGGCGGTCAGGCCCTTGCCGCCCGACAGGGCGCGCAGCCCCGCCCGCAGACCGCCGAGGGTCTCGGGGGCGAGCGCCAGGTTGTGCCCCGACACGTAGCTGTGCACGAACGCGGGGCCGCGCGGGTCACGGCGTACGTCCTTGACGATGCCGGTCACCGGGTCGATCAGGTGCCCGTACCGGGCGAGCATCTGCTCCGGGCTCAGCACCCGGTGCCCGTTGCCCGCCGCCGGGTTCTTGGGCTGCGGGGACAGTTCGACCGGGCGGCGCACGCGGGTCGCCACCAGCCCTCCGTCACCGCACTGCGGGCACTGCGGCCTGCGCGTCACCGGGTGCAGGCCGCCGCGCAGGGTGAGCGTGTCCAGGGTGTGGATGCCGTCCTGTCCCTCGTGGCGCAGACCGGCCAGCCACTTGGCGGCCTCCAGTACGGCGGTGTGCAGGCCGATGGCGCGTCCGGCGTCCAGCGAGGCCTCGGCGCGGGCGAGCGGTCCCGTCACCCCGAGCGCCTGCTGCAACGGCAGTTCGGAACGCCGGTGCCCGCGCAGCCGGGTGCTCAGGCAGTGCCAGCAGGCCCCCTGTCCCGGCCGGAAGACCGGCCCCGTCCACGGTTCGGCGCCGACCGGTCGGGCCAGCAGCCAGGGGCGGCCGGCCGCCCGGTGCCGGGCGTCGACCTCGGCGAGTTCCGGGTCGAGGTAGTCGGCGCACAGGACCAGCGTGAGCGCCGCCGTCTCGCCCTCGCCCGCCACCCGGATCCCCGAGCGGCGGCAGGCCTCTTCGGCGTCCGCGGCGTCCGTTCCGGCCAGCGCGACCACCTGCACGCGGCCGTTGGCCAGCTCCTCGCCGGCCGTGCCGCCGTCGAGACCGGCGAGGTCCCAGTACGCCTCGGCGGCCGGATCCGCGGCCGGTGAAGCGGCGACGGGGCGTACGAGACCCCCGGCTACGAGGCTGCGCAGGGCCGCCACCGCCTGCTCGGCGGGCAGCTCCTGCGCCGCCTCGGCGAGGATCTGGGCGCAGGTCCGGTCCCCGTCGAGCAGGGGCGCCAGCACCTCGGCCGGCTTCCCGCGCAGGGCGGTCACCGCCCGGGGCGAGACCAGATAGGCCGCCTCGTCCGGGACGACCGTCAGCCGCAGGTGCCGCTTGAAGCCGAGCGGCGCCTCGGCCGCCCCACCGCCGCCGGTCATGCGGCGAGCCCGGCCGTCCTCGCGGTGTGGCCCGGCAGCTCGGCCTGGCGGAGACAGAAGGTGAGCATCGCGACGGCGTCCGTGCCGACGGCGTCCAGGTCCTCGATGACGATGCCGCATTCGGCGTCGCCCTGGACCGGAAGTGTGAGCAGTGCGGTGGCGTTCATGAGTGGTCTCCCCCTGTAGCGATGGCCCGCAGGTCGGCGGGCCTGTGTTCTGCCACAGCAGAGTCTTCACGATCACTCGGGCCTCTCACCAGGTACTAAACCTCATGTTCCCGGTATGAATTCTTCATACCGGGGCCCGGTTCAGGGGGCGAGGGCGACCGGTCCCAGGGACAGGGACTCCAAGGACGGGAGGATGGCCTCGGCGTCTCCCACCGCCACCACGACCAGGCGGTCGACGGGGAAGGCGGCGAGGAGGGCCCGGGTGGCCTCGGGGGCGGTGACGGCGGCCAGGCGGTCGTGGATGGTGCCCAGGTAGTCGGCGGGGAGGCGTTCGGCGGCGGCGCGGACGACGGCCTTCACGGTCGAGGCGGCGCTCTGGTACTGGAGGGGGGCCACGCCCACCAAGTTCCGCGCGGCGGCGGTCTGTTCGGCGCGGGTGAGGCCGCCCGGCAGGGAGCGCAGGACCCCGAAGATCTCGGTCACCGCGGGGCCGGTGACCGCCGTGGCCACGGCGCCGCCGATGGTCAGCAGGGAGCCGGCGCGCAGCGGCTGGGCGATGGCGGAGACCCCGTAGGTGTAGCCGCGGCGTTCGCGCAGGACCTGGTCCAGCCGGGAGGTCAGGCCGCCGCCCAGGCACTGGATGCCGATGGACTGCGCGGCCCAGTCGGGGGCGTGCCGGTCGATGCCGTGGCGGCCGATCATCAGGGTGGTCTGCACGGCTCCGGGCCGGTCGACGACGACCACGCGGGTGCGGTCGTCGACGGTGACGGCGGGTACGGGGGTGAGGGGCGCCGCGGGGGTGTTCCAGCGGCCCAGGGTGCGCTCCAGGATGCGGGTCAGCTCCGCTTCCGGGAGGTCGGCGGCGATGGCGGCCGTGGCGGTGGCGGGGCGTGCGTACGCGTCGTAGAAGGCGCGGACGGCGGTGTGGTCGATCCGGGCGAGGGTCTCGCGGGTGCCCGCGCCGGGCCGGCCCGCGCGCTGGCCGGGGCCGAACAGCGCGGACTGCATGCTGTGGAACCCCCGGATGTGCGGGGCGGCGGCCTCGTGGCCGATTTCGTCCAGGCGCTGGGCGCGCAGCCGGGCGACCTCGCGGGCCGGGAAGGCGGGGGCGCACAGGGTGTCGGCGAGCAGGTGCAGGACCCCTTCGAGCCTGGACTGGGGGACCTGGAGGGCGATGGCGATGCCGTGCGGTCCGGCGATGCTGTCGAAGGTCGCCCCGCAGCTCTCGATCTCCGCGGCGAACGGCGCCCCGTGCAGCGCGGCCGAACCCTCCTGCAGGGCCCGGGAGGTGAGTTCGGCGATGCCGTCCAGGCCTTCCGGTTCGGCGTCCAGCGGGGTGTCGAGGAACAGTCCGACGGCGGCGAGCCGGTGACCGGGACGGGCGATGTGCCCGACGCGCAGGCCGCTGGCCAGCAGGATCGGCTCGGGGGCGGGGAAGTGCCACGGGCGGGCGGGGGCAGGGGCCGGGCGGTCCGCGACGAGCACGTTCACCGGGGCGGCGGGGGGTGCGGCGACCGGGGCGGGTGCGGGGGGCGCGATGGTCATCGGTGGACATCCTCTGCGGGGGCGGCGGGGGCGGTACCGGATACGGCGGCGGGTACGGCGGCGACGGCGTCCGGCTCGAAGACGAGTACCGCCCGGTTGGACGGGTGCAGCCGGGCGGCCGCGAAGGCGTGCACCTCCTCGGCGGTGACGGAGTCGAGCTGGGCCAGGGCCGTCGCGGCGATCCCGCCGCGTTCGACGTGCCCGAAGAAGGTGGCCTGACGGCAGAGTTCGTCCGCCCGGCCGCCCACGCTCTCCAGTCGCATCAGCAGCACCCGCTCCAAGTGGGCGCGCGCCCGGGCGAGTTCCTCGCCAGTGGGTCCGGCGATGGCGAAGCGGCCCAGTTCCTCGTCGAGGCTCGCCTCGAGTTCGGCCGTGGGGGTGGTGGCCGAGGCCTTGATGTCGAGCCAGCCCAGGGAGGGCGCTCCGGTGAGCCGGATCAGGCCGCTGGAGAGGCTGGAGGCGCTGCGGTCCCGGCGGATCAGCCGCAGTTTGAGGCGGCTGTTCTGTCCCGAGCCGAGGATCGCGAGCGTCAGGGCCGCCGCCTCCGCCTCACGGGTGCCGTCGCGCGGCATCCGGTACGCGTGCAGCACCGCCCCGGACGGCACGTCGGCGCGGACCACGGAGCGGCTCTCGGTCCCCATCAGCTCGGGGAGCACGGCCGCGGGCGGCGCCGCGGTGTACCGGGGGCCGGCGATCCCGCCGAAGTAGCGCCGGATCCAGCCCAGGGTCTGCTCGGGCTCGAAGTCGCCCACGACGGCCAGGACGGCGTTGTCCGGGGTGTAGTGGCGGGTGAAGAAGGACCGGGTGTCGTGCAGGGAGGCGGCGTCGAGGTCGGCCATGGAGCCGATCGGCAGGTGGTGGTAGGGGTGGCCGGGCGGGTAGGCCATGGCCACCAGGTGTTCCCAGGCGGTGCCGTAGGGCAGGTTGTCGTACCGCTGGCGGCGTTCGTTCTTCACCACGTCGCGCTGGTTGTCCAGGGATTCCTGGGTGAGCGCGTCGAGCAGTCCGCCCATCCGGTCCGCCTCCATCCACAGGGCGAGCTCGAGGTGGTGGGAGGGGACGGTCTCGGTGAAGTTGGTCCGCTCGAAGTTCGTGGTGCCGTTGGGCCGGCTGCCCGCCTCGTGGAGCAGGGCGAAGTGGCCGTTGCCGGGGATGTTGCGCGACCCCTGGAACATCAGGTGCTCGAAGAGGTGGGCCATGCCGGTGCGGCCGGGCCTCTCGTGGCGGGAGCCGACGCCGTACCAGACGCAGACGGCCGCCACCGGGTTCAGGTGGTCGGGTGCCAGGACGATGCGCAGCCCATTGTCGAGCCGGTGCTCTTTCACGCTGTACGTCTCCATGGGTGCGGCGTCCTTCCGTCGGGTCAGAGCGCGTCGTACGAGGCGCCGGGTCCGTACTCGGCGCGGATCCAGCGGGCGAGGACGGCCTCTTCCGTGGGTTTGACGCCGAGCCGGTTGTTGGTGAGGTGGATGAGGTGGAACAGGAGGTGGGGAGCGGTACGGGGAATGCCCGCGGCCCGGTGCTGTTCGAGCAGGACCCGCAGGCCCAGCCGGTACTCCTCGTGGACCGACCGGTACGGGCCTTCGCGTACGAGGTCGAGCAGCCGGCGCAGGTCCGGCGCGACGCGGCGGGCGGCGGCGTCCACCTGGGTGCGCAGGGGCCCGGAGCGCTCGCCGTTCTGCCCGGTCCAGTACCAGGTCATGTGGTAGACGAACGAGAGGCGTTGCTCGGCGGGCAGCAGTTCCAGGGCGGCGAGCGTGGCGGCCAGGGCATGGCCCAGCCGCAGCCGGTGGAAGTCGGGGCCGATGAGTTTCAGGGCCGCCTCACTGGAGGCCTGGGAGGCCCGTTCGGCGAGCCGGACCCCGGTGGCGCCGCCGAATTTGGCGTACTCGGGTTCGTAGAGCCCCTTGGCGTGTCCCCGGTAGGCGCGGGCCAGTTCCGGATCCATCGCCGCGGTGTCGGCGAGGATGCGGTCGGCCGCTTCCCCGACGGCGGCGACCGCGTCCAGGGCGCCGTGGTGGCGCAGCCGGACCTGCATGCCGCACTCGTCGACGAACCGGAGGAAGAACCAGCTTCCCCGCGGGTCGAGTTCGTGCGCGGCGGCGACGATGCGGCGCACGGTGTGGTCGATGAGCGGGGTGAGGTCGCGCTGGTCCCGGACGAAGATCCGGTAGTACAGCCAGTCGTGCTCCACGGCCACGGAATCGGCCACGGCACCGGGCGCGGGTCCGAGGCCGGAGCCCGGGCGGGCGGGGGCGAGGGTCGGCGGGGTCACCTCGGGGTCTCCTGGGGGTCGGGGTGGTCCAGGCGCAGCAGGGCGGCGAGTTCGACGGCACGGGGGCGGCCGTCGGTGTCGGTGAGCCAGTGCCCGCCGGGGCCGGGGAGCAGTTCGGTGAACTCGACGGCCCCCGATTCGGCGCTCAGGGTCTTGAGCAGGGAGGCGACGGCGTGCGGGGAGCCGAGGTGCGTCCAGAAGGGCTTCTCCGGAAGGGTTCCGTGGGCGGCCTCGCTGCGGACGAAGCACTGCTGCGGGATGCCGTGTTCGCGCCGCCAGCCGTCGAGCCGGTCGAGGAAGGCGGCGGTGCCCTCGCCGGGCTCGGGCCGGGGCAGGGCGGCGGCGGGCAGCCGCCAGGAGGCGCGGGCGGTGACCAGACGGCCCTGCCGGCTGCGGGGGGTCGCGGTGACGCCTTGCGGCGGTGGCCGGGTGGGGTCGTGGGGCAGCCGCTCGCCGTTGGTGAGGTAGCGGGTGTTCCAGGGCTGGGAGAGGGTCGCGAGGATCCGTACCGGGCCGTTCAGCACGTGCGGCGGCATCACGCCGAGGTAGGGCAGCGCGACGTTCGCGCCGTGCCGGTCGTACAGCTGGAGGGTGTCGGAGGCCGGGTCGTGGGACAGGACCAGGTCCGTGAGGTCGAGCCCGGGGCCGGGCTCGCCGTGCGGGGCGCGCAGGTCGGAGGGCCAGCGCAGGTACGGGAAGAGGGGGCCGGCGGGGGCCTGGAGGGTGGAGTAGTCGCCCCCGGCGGACAGTTGGCGCACCACGCAGCCGGGGTACAGGTCGGCGATCCAGCGGCGCAGGGGTTCGCGGATCGCCTCGCCGGTGCCGGGCACGGCTCCCCAGCGGGCGAGGAGTCCGCCCGGTCCGGGGCTGACCCGGTTGACGGCCATGAGGTACTCGCCCCGGGCCAGTGCGGCGGCGTCGGGGGCGGCCAGCTGGTGGAAGACCGTCACGGCGGCCGCGCCGACGGTGCCCACGGGGGCGGGGAGGCGCGGGGTGCCGGTGCCCGAGCGGTCGGCCTGCGCGGCCTGTCGGACCAGCCGGTGGTGGTCCTCGCGGCGGCAGAAGCTGTAGAGGAAGTCGTAGAGGTCGTGGCAGGTGCCGCCGAAGCCGTAGCGGCCGGTGAAGTGGGCGGTCAATACGTCGTACAGGGCGCTGCGGAAGGTCTGCGCCCGGACGCGTCGGCCCAGGGTGCGCAGGTCGTGCTCGATCTCCGCGGCGGGCAGCACCGGTACGGGGGTGTCGGTGGCGGGGACGTTCTGGTGGAAGAGCGGCGCGGAGGCGAGCCAGTGGGGCTGCGGGGCGCCGAGGGCGGTGAAGACCTCGGCGGCCGCGGTACGGGCCCGGCCGTCCAGGCGCAGCCGGGTCGCGGCATCGGCGGCGGGCAGGTCCCGTTCGGTGTCGGCGAGGACGGCGAGCGCCCCGGCGATCCGGGGGCCCTGCGGGCCGGGCGGGTTCCCGGTGCGATCGGCGAGGGCGGCCAGGCAGTGCCGGTCGTGGGGCTGCCAGGGGACGTCGGGGAGCAGCAGCCCCATCGCCGCCCAGCGCCGGGTACGGGCCCGTTCGCCGGGGGTGCCGTTGCCGCTCCAGACGGCAGGCGGGCCGGACGTGCCGGTCACCGGGCCGGACCCGTCGGCGGCCGGGGCGAGGTACGGCGCGTACAGGTCGGCGTCGGCGAGGAGGTCGCAGTGGTGCGGGAGGGCGTGGTTCAGGTACTGCGGCAGCAGGACCTGCCAGGTGCCCGCGAGCCGGTGCAGGCTCGGGTTGGCCCGGAGGTCCACGGTGTCCGACAGGTCGGGGTCGGCGGCGAAGGCCCGTAGCAGCTCGACGGCCAGGTGCCGGGGCGAGACGGTATCGGCCGCGGGGGTACGTACGGGTGCGGCGAGACCCGCGGGGGCCGGTCCGAGGGAGGCCAGGCCGAGGGTGACCAGGCTGCCGAACGGGCTGGTCTTGATGGCGGTACGGGTCAGGTACGACAGCGCCGAGCGGGCCAGCCGGGTGCCGGGTGCGGGCGGCCGCGCCGGGTCGGCGCGCAGCAGCTCCCGGGTGAACGCGGGGCTGGCCAGGGCCAGTCCGGCCGCGAGGTCGGGGCGCCGCAGCAGGGAGAGCATCCACGCGCCGGCGGTACGGGCCTCCTCGGCCACGAGGCGTTCGGCGTGCTCGGCGGCCGCGCCGAACCGGTCGGCCGCCGCGGTCCAGGAGTCGAGCACGGCCTGCCCGGCCGGGTCCAGCGCGGGGCGGACGGCGGCCGCCGCCCCGGCCGTGCGCGGGCCGCCGCGGGAGTGGCGGGTGTCGCGGCGCAGCCGCAGGGCGGCGCGGCGGACGGCCGGGTTCTCGTCGAGGGTGGGAACGAGGGCGTACAGCACCTCGGACAGCGCCTCCCCCGCCCCTGCGGCGGCCTCCCGGCCCGCCCGCAGGGAGGCCAGGGCCCCGGTCAGGGCGGGCCCGGCCAGCGGCTCCAGATCGGCGGGGCCCAGGGCCGTCACCCGGGTGGACAGCAGCGGGAACACGGTGGTGGGGCGGGGGGCCGGGACCCGTACCTGTACGGGTTCGGCAACCGGCGCCGGCGCGAAGGCCGTTGTCATGACGGGCTTCCGGGCTGGTCCGGGGCGGTGCCGGGGTGGACGGGGTGGAGCACCCGCTCGGAGCGCAGGTGCCAGTCGGCGTCGTTCACGGGGGTCCAGGTGAGGTGCCCGGCCGGGGGGAGCTGGTGGGGCGCGGGACGCGATCCGAGGAGGAACTCGCCGACGGAGGACTCCACCAGGTAGTCCAGGCCCAGGGTCTTGGCCGCGAGGTCCGAGTCGCCGCCGCCCAGGGCGCAGGGCGCGAGGCCCATGCCCGTGGCCACCAGGTACATGGTCTGGTAGAGCACGCCGACGTTCTTGAGGGTGGCGGCGTAGGCGAGGCTGCGGTACTTCCACGACAGGCGCTGGAACCGGGAGGTGACGGTGATCAGCACGTCCGGGGTGTCGATGTTGCCCGCCGAGACCCGGGCGATGGCGAGCATGGAGTCGCGGTCGTCCTCGTCGGCGTTGACCAGGACCAGCCGGTGCCCGGCGGCGTCGTAGAAGTACATGCCGCGCTCCAGCCCCGCGACGCGGTGCACCGAGAGGTACAGCTCCAGGTCGTACGAGGCTCCGCCGGTCGGGTAGGGCCGCGAGGACGCGGGGTAGGGCATCCCCTCGTCGGGGCGGGGCTCGGTGACGGCGCGGACGCGGGCGCAGCGGTAGAGGAACTCGCCCAGCCGGTCGAGGTCGAGCGGGGCCTCGGCGTACGAGCGGACCGATCGGCGGCCTTCCAGGACGGCGGTCAGCGAGGGGTCGTGCGCCGCGATGTCCTCCAGGCGGGGCCGGGGCAGGAGTACCACCGGGCCGGCGGGGAGCGGTTTGACCGCGGGGCGGGGCTCGATGGTTCCCCGGTACGGGAAGACCCCGCCGAAGGGGTAGTCGTGGCGGCCCATGCGGCTGCGGCTGTGGAAGAGCAGGTCGTGGAAGTCCCACTGGCGCAGCACGTCGTCCCGGTCGGCGGCGAAGGATCCGTCCGCGTCGGCCGTGTCCACCAGGAGGGCTCCGGCCAGGTGGCCCAGCAGGTCCTGGACGGCCGTGACGGGCAGGTCCAGGGCGAGGGCCTGCTCCCGGGCGGTGGTGCCCGCGCCGAGGGCCGCGGCCAGTTCCCGCGCCGGATCCGCCAGGAGGCGGGCGCGGCGCGGGGAGAGCGGGGACTCCAGTACGAGGTCGCCCTCGTGGCCCCGTAGGAAGGCGAAGCGGTTGAGGCGGACGGCGGTGTCGGGGCCGACCTCGGCCGGGGTGTGCCCGAGGCCCGGCACCAGGGGCTCCAGGCGCAGCGCCACGGTGTCGTCGAGCACGACGTGGTGTTCCAGCAGTCGGACGATGCGGGTCAGGACCGCGTCGAGCTGATCTTCCGGGGCCGTGGTCAGCGGCTCGGGCGCCGCGAGGCAGCCCGTCATGCCCTCCAGGGCGGCGAAGACCTCGGGGGACGCCCCGCGGATGCGGAACTGGGTGCGGCCGTCGCGGGTCACGTCGAGGTGGCCCTCACGGTTGCGGACGCTGACCCCCGCCACGAACGCGAGGCGGGTGTGGGTGTGGCGGGTGGCCGTTTTCATTGCTGCCTCCGGACGGACTTACAGGAACATGCCGATGGGGTTGAGGTCTTCTTCGGGGGTGGGGGCGTCGAGCCAGCCGAGGCGGACGGGGGCGTCGAACAGCCGGCCCGGGGCGTAGCGCGGCCAGAAGTGCCGCAGGCCGGGGACGATGACCTTGACGACGGGCAGGCCGATGTCGGGGCGGGTCTGGTTCAGCACGAGCATTTCCAGACCCTGCGACTCCACGGTGTGCCGGGCCCGCTCCAGGTCGTCCAGCAGGTCGGCGCTCTGTTCGTAGGGGTGGTCCGCGTACGAGTGGAGGGCGCCGGGCTTGGGCAACAGGTAGGGCTGGTTCTCGATGGTGGCGGTGGACCACCAGCGCACCTGGTCCGGGTCGTCGAAGGCGTACTCGCCGGTTCCGTCGCTCTTCATCGGCATGACGGCTCCGATGAACTGATTCATCTCGGTCAGCGCCCGGGAGACGGCGATCTTCATGTCGAAGTGGGCGCCGAACGCGATCAGGATGTCCTCGACCGGCTTGTCGATGCGCCGGGAGACGGCGGCGGCGACGGGGATGCCCAGGTCGGAGGTGAGGTCGAGGACCCAGGTTTCGCGGTTGAGGTCGGCGTAGGCCTTCTTCCAGCGGCCGAAGTACGGCTCGCCGAAGCTGTCGAGGTCCAACTCGGGCCGCTGGACGCGGTTGTACCACCACAGGGCGACGCTGTCGCGTTCGACCAGCTCCATGAACCCCTGGACGGCGGCGTCCTCCAGGCTGGCCCCGGCGGCGTTCCCGTTGGAGTCCGCGGCCACGTACCCCGGGCCGGGCAGGCCCTTGTAGTGGTAGTAGAGCTGGCCGGACGGCACGTACTTGTGCCGCTTCTCGGTCAGGGACCAGACGGGGGTCCACTCGATGCGGGCGTCCTCGTCGAACGCGGCCGTGACGCGGTGGAAGTTGGAGCCGCGGGCGTTCCACTCGGCGCGGTCGCGGTGCTGCTGCTCGCTGTAGAGCTGGGTGGTGTCGGGATGCACGGCCCGGTCGCCCAGTTCGCGGTAGGTGGCGGTGATCCGGGCCTCGTCGCCCTGGAACACGCCCGAGTACCGCTCGATGGACTCGGCCACCGCGCTGGCCCTGGCCTGGAGGTCGCTCATGCCCTTGCCCGCACTCTGGCTGCGCAGTCCGGCCCGCAGGGCGTCCAGGCCGCCGGAGCCGACCGCGAAGTTGGTCCCGGCGAGGTAGCAGTGCAGCAGGTCGGTGCCGGAGTCGTGCTTGGTGAGCTGGGAGATCACGCCGGTGACCGGGCTGATCAGGTGGTCGTACGCGGCCAGCAGCTGGGCCGGGTCCTTGGTGCGGTGCCCGCCGTCGTAGACCGCGGCGGCCTTGTGCCGGCTCTCCAGCACGACCGGCTCGTGCGCCTGGCGGGCCTGGATCTCCGGGTCCCCGCAGGTGGGGCACTGGGGACGGCGGGACAGCTTGTGGCGCCTGCCCTCCATCGTGAGGGTGTGCAGGCCGAACACCTCGGCCAGGGCCTCGCCCCGGATGCCCGCGAACCACTTGGCGGCCTGTACGGCGGCCAGGTGCGCGGCGGCGGCGACGGTGCCGGGCAGGCCGGCGAGCGCGGTCACGGGGGCGCGGTCGGTGGCGGCGCTCTTGTGGACGAAGTTGGTGATCAGCTGGTTGCCGCCGAGCCGGTGCTCCAGGCAGTCCCAGCAGCCGGTGTCGCCGGGCTGGAAGAGCGGGCCGACCCACACCTCGGTGCCGACCGGGCGGACCAGGAGCCAGGGGCGGCCGGTCGCCAGCGCCTTCTTGTTGATGTCGGCGAGGTCGGGGTGGAGGTAGTCGTCGGTCAGGACGACGGTCAGCTCGGGCTCGCCGGAGTCGGGGGCCAGACCCATGGCCCGGGCGGCGGTGGCGAACCAGCCGGGTTCGGTGCCGCCCAGGGCGATGATCTCCACCGGTCCGCCGGCGACCTGGTGCTGGGCCTCGTCGGCGTCGACGCCGGCCAGTTCCCAGAACCCGCCGGTCCGCGGGTCGGTGTCGTCCTCGACGTCGATGAGCAGGCCCGAGCCGAGGAGCTTGTCGATGTTGCGCTCGACCCGGTCCGCTCCGAAGGAGGGCGCGAGGGCTTCGACGATGTCCTCGCGGGTGTGCTGCCCGTCCAGGAGCGGGGCGAGCTGTTCGGCGAGGGCGCCCCGCAGGACGGACTGGCGCTGCTCCGAGAGGAGGAACACCCCCTCTCCGGGCACTACTTGGGCACTGGCTGACCTCTTGAACCGCAGGGTGCGGGGCATGCGTCGACTCCTTGGGAAGGCAGGGGCAGGAGAGCGCGCCGGGGCGGCGCTGTGAGTTCCGGGACCGCCCCGGGAGGGGATTCCGGGCAGGGGAGGGGGACGGCCGGGCCGTACGTGATGGAGAGGGTGCGGCCCGGCCGTTCCAGGGCCTCGGGGTCGCCGCCCCCCGGTCATGGGCCGCTCAGCGGCCTCGCGGGGTGTCGGGCGATCGGTCGGCGGGCACGAAGTGCAGTGGCCGACGGGCGTTTGGGCGCCTACCCGATGGCATGGGGCCCGGTGCTACGCGGCCGGCGGTGCCGGGTCCGCGTTCTTCCCCGCACGTGCTGCGGGGGTACTGCGTGGTGCGGTGTTCGGTGGTGCGGTGTGCGGTGTTGCGCGGTGGTTCAGGAGACGGGGCAGGTGAAGCAGCCCGCGGTGCCCAGGGTGTAGGCGGAGTTGGCTTCCTTGAGGTCCTCGACCTCGACCTCGGTGGTCTCGTCGGCCTGGATGTTGGTGGGGTCGATGTTCTCGCTCATGATGTTCCTTCTTGTCCGTGTGTGTGGGTGGTGCATGGATGTGCTGCGGGTCAGGACGAGTAACAGCCCAGCGAAAGCCAGGTGGGGAATGCTGCGCCCTGCTCGAGCTCTTCGACGTCGACCTCTTCCGCCTCTACGGCGGTGGGGTCGGGGGTGATGTCGCTCATGGAATGTCCTCCCTCCGGGTGCTCGGGATCGGGGGACGGGTCAGGCGGCGAAGCAGCCCTTGGTCATGCTGCTGGCGACCGAGTAGGCGGCGGCGGTGCCGCCGTCGAGGTCCTCGATCTGGACCTCGGTGTTGTCGTCGGCCTGGACGGCCGTCGGGTCGGTCGTGTCGCTCATGGTGCTCCTTCGGGTGTGTGGGCGGGGAGCGGGGGACGGATCAGGCGGCCCAGCAGGGCAGGCCGCAGCCGACCGTGTAGGCGCCGGCCGCCGCGTGGCCGCCTTCGAGGTCCTCGATCTCGATCTCGATCTCGGAGCCGTCGGCGTAGAGGGTGACGGGGTCGGGTGCGAAGTGGTTCATGGCTCAGCTCTCGAAGCAGTAACGGGTGCCGATGCACGCCATGGTGGCCGCTCCGGCGGCGCCGGACAGGTCCTCGACCTCGACCTCCACCTCGGCGTTGTCGACGGCGTCGATGTCCAGGGGGTCGCTCATCAGCTGGCCATGCAGCTGATCGTGCCGACGGTGCTCGCGCAGCCCTGCGCCGCGGACGCTTCCAGGTCCTCGACCTCGACCTCGGTGGTCTCGTCGGCCTTGACGGTCAGCTTGTCGGAGGTGTTGTCGCTCATGTGATCAGGCCTCGCTGTTCGAGAAGCTGGCGGAGCAGCCGAAGGAGAAGATGGTGGCGGTGATCGCCTGGCTGGTGGCCTTCAGGTCCTCGACCTCGACGTCGTTGTCGCGGTCCTCGGCGCCGTTGGAGACGGTCTCGGGAGTGGTCATCGTTCTCTTCTTTCTCTCGGGTGGGGCAGGTGGGGTGGGTCCGGTGTCAGGAGGCGTTGGAGCTGGAGCAGCCGAAGGTGCCGAAGGTGCTGACGGCGGTGGTGCCCTGCTCGCCGTTCAGCTCCTCGATGGCCAGGTCCTGGGCCAGGTCCACGGGGATCTGCTCGTTGGTCTCGGCGTTCTCGGACATGTGTGTCTCCTCTTGTTTTCGGGTCGGCCGGTCCGGATCAGACCAGGACCCATTCGGAATCGCCCGGACCCGCCGGCCATTGACCGGAACCCAGGGGAAGGTCCTCTGCGTGGGGGTCGGAATCATCGTGAAAACGCGGGGCCGACCATGCCTCAATACTGTTCACGTCCGGATTCCTTCCACGGATTCGGTACGGACGGCGGGTGATGTGGGATGTGGGTGGTGCGAGGTCTTGCGGGGTCGTGCGGGGTGGGATCCGGGGGTGCTCAGTGACCCCAGGTCACGTCGTTGCCCTCGTTCGGTTCCCCGAACTGAGTCGAAGCGCCAGAAGAGTCCGTCATGTTCGTACCCGTCGCCGTGGCCGGCAGGGTGTCGGCGTTGGCCGGGGTGATGGTGAGCGTCGCCGCCACCACCGTGGACAGCGTCGCGACGGCCATGATGAAACGGGTGCGAGTCACGAGTGGTACCTCTTCTTCTTGAAAACTTGGAACTCGGGGCAACGTAAGCGGCCGATTTCCCGTCCGCGTTCCTTCGACTCGGTGTTAGCCGGTGTTTGTTGCTCACCGGCTGACATCCCCAACTCTGGCCGCTGGTCAGAAGGGATGGAAGAGGTTCCCGGTGGACGGATTTCCCACTGGCATAAGTTGTCCACGCTCCGGGAACCCGTCGTAGGGCGGGGACACGAGCTCCGCCTTCCACCGCAGGAGCGTGACGCCCCGTAGCTTCGGTGAGGTCGCGAGCGCCCGGCGGCACAGCAGGCCGGCGGTCACCTCCGCCTGCTCGACCCGGTCGGCGGTCAGGAACATCCCGAGTACGGGCCCACCTGGGACGTCGGGATGGACGGTGACGTGCTGGAGGCCCTCGCCGGGGCGCGCCGCCCGGCGGATGAGGTCCCCGAGGCCCGGTGGCGCGAACCGGTCGGCGGCCAGGCCGAGTTTGAGGTGAATTAGGTACATGGATCAGATCGTGTGCCTGCGCTATATTGCCTCGCCAGGGGATAGGCGGGACGTTTTATGCATTTGCATGAAACGTCCACGACTAGGGCGTGACAACACAGCGGGTGGCACAGTACGCCTGCGCGCACTCGGGGAGAACGAAGAACAGATGCTGCAGACATTGGGCCTGGATCCCATAGCCGAGCAGGTCTACCGGGGGATGCTGACCAATCCCCAGGACGGCGTGCCGGAGCTGGCGCAGCGCCTCGGACTGCAGGAGACGGCCCTCTGCGATGCCCTGGACCGGCTCAGCGCCATGGCGCTCATCCGCTCCGTGGACCACGCGCCGAGCGGATTCGCCCCCTTGGGGCCGGAAGCGGCCATGAACCTCCTGCTGGCCCGCCAGCAGGAGCGCCTGGCGCTGTCCCAGGCCGCGGCGGCGCAGTTGATCGCCGACTGCGCGACCTCGCAGCCGCAGTCTTCCGGAGAGAACGAGTCCCTGTCCGGGATCGAGGCGATCCGCAACCGGCTGGCGCAGCTCAGCGACGAAGTCGCCAGCGAGGTACTGACGTTCGCCCCGGGCGGCGCCCATCCGGAGGCCGATCTGCGGGCCAGCCGGGGCCCGAACGAGGAGATGCTGGACCGGGGCGTGCGGATGCGCACCATCTACCTGGACAGCGTCCGCAACGACCCGGCGACCCAGGAGCACGTCGACTGGCTGAGCGAGCGGGGCGGCCAGGTCCGGACCACCGCGTCGCTCCCCGTCCGCATGATCATCATGGACCGGCGGCTCGCGGTGCTTCCCGTGAACACCACCGACGCCCATGTCGGCGCGGTCGTCCTGCACGGGGCCGGCGCCGTCACCGCACTGTGCGCCCTGTTCGAGTCCACGTGGGCCTCCGCCGTCCCCCTCGGGGCGGTTCCGGTACGCGATTGCGACGGGCGCACCCGGCAGGAGAAGGAGGTCGTCCAGCTGCTGGCGGAGGGGCTGACCGACGAGTCCATCGCCAAACGGCTCGGCGTCTCCCCCCGTACCGCCCGCCGCATCGCCGCCGAGCTGATGGAGCGCCTGGACGGCCGCAGCCGCTTCGAGGCCGGCGTCCACGCGGTACAGGACGGCTGGCTCCCGGCCACCCGCTGAGCGTCCACGACCGAGCCGTATCGGGGCAGCCCCAGGCCTGTGACCTGGGGCTTGTCCCGGAGCGGCTGCCGTTACCTGACTAAGTAACCCGGAATTTCGCCGGGCGCACGGACCGTCTCCGTAGCTTCGTGGCCATGGTTAGTGAAGAAGTCTCAGCAGGGCGGAGGGCATCCTTCGCCAGCAAGGCCCCGGCCAGGGCGGGCACGGCCGTCATCGCCGTGTCGACCGCCGGCGCGGTCGTCCTCCTGGTGGTGCTCGTGGCCGTCGGCAAGGGCATCCAACAGGTGGTTCTCATCCCGCCGCTCGCCGCCAGCGCGGCCCTCGTCTTCGGTGCGCCCACCCTGCCGCTCTCCCAGCCGCGCAGCGTGATCGGAGGCCAGTTGCTCTCCGCCCTGACCGGCTATGTGGTCCTCGCGGTGTCGGGGAGCACGGTGTGGGGCTCGGCGATCGCGGGCGGCCTCGCGCTGGGGGTCATGATGATCGCCAGGACCCCGCACTCACCCGCGGCGGCGACGGCCGTGATCGTCGTGGCGGCGGACCCCTCCGCTGCGACGTTCCTTCCGCTGCTGCTGCTCGCCACCGTGGTGCTCGTACTGATCGGCGTGGTCACGGGCCGTAGTGGGCGGACCGCCCGCTACCCCTCCTACTGGTGGTAGCGGGCCCCCCATGTGTCGGACCCCCGGTAGGCCGTCTCTTTCGGATCTTGTCGGGTCCGTGCGGCCCGGCACCGCACCTCGCCGCGCTGCCGGGGCACCCGAGTACGTCCAGTACGCGGGAGCCCCGGCAGCGCGGCGAGGCACGGCACCGGACGACGCGGACCTGACCGACAAGATCCGAAAGAGACGGCCTAGGCCGCACCGGGGGTCCGGGCATGCCGTACGCCCCGCAGGCCGTCGAGCCGCCGAGCCGCCGGGACCGACCCACCGGGTCAGTCCCGGCGGTGCCGTGCGTAGTGGCGGGAGGCCTTGGCGCGGTTGCCGCAGCCGGACATCGAGCACCAGCGGCGGGTGCCGTTCTTGGAAGTGTCGTAGAAGTGCAGGATGCATTCGGGGTTGGCGCAGGGGCGGATCCGCTCGGCGCGGTCCCGGAGGAGCTGCAGGTAGTTGTCGGCAGCGAGCCAGGCCGGGAGCCAGGGCGCACCGTCGACCTCGACGCGTTGGACGGGCCCGTCCCCGTCGATGCCGTGGCGCACCCAGCCGTGAGCGAGCACGGCGTTGAGTGCCTTCAGCCCCGCCGGATCGGCCGGGGAGTCGACGAGGGCGGCGAGCGCGGAGCGGGCGGCGAGCAGGGCATCGAGCGTTTCGCGGTCGGCGCGGACCTCGTGGCCGGTCAGCTCCCGGGCGGCGATGTCGGATTCGAGCCAGACCTCCAGGCCGTCGGGGGTCTCGAGCAGGTCGTGAAGGCTCTCGTTCTCGATCCAACGGGTGTTGAGCAGGTCGATGGAGAGCGGTTCGCCCGCCAGCGGCCGGGGGTCCGGGATTGCCACGGCATCCGTCCTTCCTCAGTGGTTAGCGCGAAGGGTGAGCGAGTCGTCTCCGAGCACTTCGGGGCAACCCTAACCACTTAACGACCCTGGAGTAGTTGACACCCGTCGAACCTAACCATTAATGTCGCTCTCAGGGGTTAGGAACCCTCTCTCTTCCTACCGAAAGCGAGTGGTGAAAATGGCTGCCATCAAGTCTCTTCAGACCGGCCATGTCGGGCTGAACGTCACGGACTTGGACCGGTCCGTGGACTTCTACACGAAGGTCTTCGGCTTCGAGGTGGCCGCCGAGGGCAAGGAGGAGGGCCGCCGCTTCGCGTTCCTCGGCGCCGACGGCAAGCTCCTGATCACGCTCTGGCAGCAGAGCACCGGGGCGCACCCCAAGGACCGGTCCGGTCTGCACCACCTGTCCTTCCAGGTGGAGTCGATCGACATTGTCAAGGAGGCGGAGCAGGTGCTGCGGGGCCTGGACGCCGAGTTCGCGTACGACGGCGTGGTGCCGCACGGCGAGGGCGTCGCCTCCGGCGGGATCTTCTTCAGCGACCCGGACGGGATCCGCCTGGAGATCTACGCGCCGTCCGGCGCCGAGGAAGCGATCGCGCCCACCGAGGGTGCTCCCACCTGCGGATTCTTCTAAACCGCAGGATCCAACAAGCCCGAACGCTGCCGGAAGGGAATGTCATGGCGCAGTACCACAGTGGAGAAGTCGAGGTGCAGGAGCGCGCCGGACTCGAGCGGTTCGCTGCCCATGCCCTCCAGGGCATCGGCAGCACCGTCCCACCCGTCGCCGCGGCATTCCTCACCGCGCAGCCGTTGATCGTGGTCGGTGCGGCCGACGACGCGGGCCGGATCTGGTCCTCGCTGCTCACGGGCGAGCCGGGGTTCCTCCACACCCCCGACCCGGTGACCCTGAGCATCGGGGCCCGGCCCATCCCCGAGGACCCCCTCGCGGGGGTCCTCGGGGGTCCGGCCAAGCTCGGCATGATCGCGATCGAGCCCGCCAGCCGCCGGCGGATGCGGATGAACGGCCTGGCCCGGCCGGACGGCGCCGGACTGCGGGTCGAACTCGACCAGGTGATCTCCAACTGCCCCAAGTACCTGCAGAAGCGGGACTTCACCCTGGTCCCGGACGCCGGGGAACGCACCGTGCAGCGCTCCCGGGAACTGAGCGGGGCCCAGCGGGCGACCATCGCGGGTACGGACACCTTCTTCATCTCCACCGCATCGCCCGACGGCGACGCCGACGCCTCGCACCGGGGCGGCAACCCCGGTTTCCTGAAGGCGCTTTCACCGACCCACCTGCGCTGGCCCGACTACGTGGGGAACGCGATGTTCCTCACCCTCGGCAACCTCTCGCTGCACCCGAGGGCCGGCCTGGTCGTGCCCGACTGGAAGACCGGTTCGCTCCTGCAGCTCACCGGCACC
The DNA here is from genome assembly GCF_041434015.1 of Streptomyces sp. NBC_00454. Classification (GTDB taxonomy): domain Bacteria; phylum Actinomycetota; class Actinomycetes; order Streptomycetales; family Streptomycetaceae; genus Streptomyces. The sequence goes on from NZ_CP107907.1 coordinate 4,095,760, forward strand.
GCCCGCACCGAGTGGGACCCCGCGGCCGCGGCCGTAGTCCCGGGCGCCCAGCGCCTGGTCGACTTCTTCGTCGAGGAGGTCCAGGAGACCTCCCACGCGGTGGCGCTGCGCTGGACCGACCCCGCCTACTCCCGCTTCAACCCACCGGTCGGCTGACCTGCGGCCGGAAGCACTTAAGGACTCCCATGCGCATCACCGTTGACATGAACCTCTGCGAGAGCCACGGGCAGTGCGTCTTCGCCGCGCCCGACATCTTCTCCTTCGACGAGGAGGACTACCTGGTGTACGAGCCGGCTCAGCCCGACGAGCTGTTCGCGGCGGCGGAGAAGGCGGCCGGGTCCTGCCCGGTACGGGCCATCTCCGTACAGCGGGATGCGTCGTGAGCCGCGATCTGCGCGAGGTCGTGGTCGTCGGTGCCTCGCTCGCCGGACTGCGGGCCGCCGGGGCGCTGCGCGATGCCGGATACGACGGAAGGCTCACGCTCGTCGGCGAAGAGGTCCATCTGCCCTACGACCGGCCCCCGCTGTCCAAGGCGCTGCGCGTCGACGATCTTCCGCTGCCCGACGACGGGCTGCGGGCCGAATGGCGGCTCGGCCGTCGGGCCGTCGGGCTCGACAGCCGGCGCCGCGTTCTCACCCTCGACGACGGGCACACCCTGCGGTACGACGGCCTGGTGATCACCACCGGGGCTGCCGCCCGAGGCTGGCCCGACCCTCATGTCACCCTGCCCGCCGGGGTGTTCACCCTCCGCGGCAAGGACGACACGGAGGCGCTGCGGGAGGCCCTGGGCGCGGCCCGCAGCGTGGTGGTGGTCGGCGCGGGCTTCCTCGGCGGTGAGGTGGCCGCCGCCGCTCGGGCCCTGGGGCTCGAGGTGACCTTGGTGGAGGCAGCCGGGCAGCCACTGGAGCGGGCGGTCGGGGAGCGCGTCGGCGCCTACATCGGCCGGCTGCACCAGGAGGCCGGGATCACACTGCGTACCGGCCGGACCGTGACCGCCTTCCACGGCGGGGAACGGCTGACGGGGGTCACCCTCTCCGACGGCACCGGGATCGCCGCCGATGTGGCCGTACTGGCGCTCGGCGCCGTGCCGGCCACCGGCTGGCTGGAGGGCTCCGGGCTGTGGCTCGACGACGGGGTGCGGTGCGACGCGGCCCTGCGGGCCCTGCGCACCGACGGCTCTCCCGTGGGCTCGGTGGTGGCCGCCGGTGACGTGGTGCGCTGGCCGCATCCGCTGGCGGACGGCGAACCCGTCGCCCTCGGCCACTGGACCAACGCGGTCGATCAGGCGGTCGTGGCGGCGGGTACCCTGCTCGCTCCCGAGCGGCCCCTGCCCTTCGACGGGCTGCCGTCGTTCTGGTCCGATCTGCACGGGGTGAAGATCCGATCGGTGGGCCTGCCCGGCCTCGCCGACGAGGTGCGCGTCATCGAACTGGACCTGCCGGGACGGACGCTGGAGGCCTGCTACCTGCGCAAGGGCAGGCTGGTGGGCGCCCTCACCGTCAACCGGGTGAGGCGCCTTGCCGGCTACCGCGCGCAGCTGCGCGCGGATCTCTCTGCGGGTCTTCCCGCCGGTCTCTCTGCGGGTCCTTCCGCCGGGCTCCCCGCCGAGCGCTCCCCGCTCACCGGGGACGCCGTGCCAGCTCTGCCTTGAGCTCGGCGTTCTCCCGGACGAGGTCCGCCATCGCCGCCCGTACGGTTTCCCGGTCGAAGCGCGGCACCAGGTGCTGGCTGCAGTTCCAGTCGAAGGCCTCGACGGAGATGACCACGATCCGCTCGACCTCCCCCGGGTACTCCTCGTCCCGTACCGCGGCCAGGAGTTCGGGATCCGCCCCGGCCGGCACGGCCCGGGCCCGGCCGAAGAGCTTCAGCCGGGCCCGGTTCTGGTAATCCATCAGGAAGAGGGCGATCCGGTCGTTGTGGTCCAGATTCCCCGTGGTGATGTACTGCTTGTTCCCGCGGTAGTCGGCGAACGCGACGGTGTCCGGGCCGAGGACCCGCAGGAAACCCCTGGGCCCCCCGCGGTGCTGGATGTACGGCCAGCCGGTCTCGCTGACGCTGGCCAGGTAGACGCTGTCCCGCTCGGCGATGAACTGGGCCTCGTCGGGGCCGAGCCGGTCCGCCACGCACGGTCCCGCCGCTGCCATCCGGTCGTATCCGCGTGCACTGCCGTGTGCGGACTGGTGGCGCCGGACCGTGTCGGTGAAGGCGATCTGTGCGTAGCGGCTGGTCATGTCGGCTCCAATTGGCTTACTGGTTGAAGGTGTTGGCGGATACGTAGCCGGCCACCTGGTAGCCGAGCTTGAGGGCCGCGTCGTTGTCCCAGCGGAAGTGGACGCCCGCGTACAGGCGGCTGTCGGCCTTCTCCTGGGCGGCCTGGCTGAAGCTCGTGAAGCTGCGCTTCACGCCGACGGCCAGCGGGTCGTCCGTACCGCCGGTGAAGGCGATGTCGTCACGCCCGTAGAAGCTCTGCATGGCACCGGCCCAGGCGCCGACGATTCCGGAGTGGCCGGAGACGTAGGACGGGAAGGCGGGCGAGAAGGAGTTGCCGTTGACGTCCTGCGAGAGCGGGCGCCAGTTGGGGTCGGCCACGGTCTTGTCGTTGCCGTCCGTGTCGGCCAGGTTGATGGCGCTCTCGGGGCGCCACAGGTCCCAGTTCGAGTCGAACTTGGAGTCCCACACCGCGATCGAGGCGTCCGCCAGCGAGATGGAGACCAGCGCGAACAGCTTGGCGCTGCGGGTGGAGTCCACGTACCTCTGACCGGACTCGTAGACCGTGATGGTGTGGTCGTACTCCTGACCGACGGGCTTGTACGTGCCGTTGAGGTCATTGGCCCAGTAGTGCGCGATCTGGGTCTGATCGGCGGTCCGCTCGGTGGAGTTCTTGCCGCCGATCCGCTTCACCTCGTCGATGCCCTTGGCGTACTCGTCGCTGGCGAGGAAGTCCTTGGCGTTGGTGTAACCGAGGATGCCGGTCGGCCGGAACTGCGAACCGGAGGTGAGGCTGAAGGGCTTCACCTTGCCCCAGTTGGGGGTACCGGGCGTGGCGGCGCTGCCCGGAGTGGCGCGCCAGTGGCCGGGCTCGTCGACCCCGACGTACGGAGTGACGTCGTCCGAGCCGTCGCCCACGCGGGCCGCGACGATGGCGTTCGCGGTCTTGGTGCCGATCGAACGGCCCAGCTCACGCTCCCACGTCGATCCGCCGACCTCCTGTGCGACCGCCTGCTTGTACTTCTCGTCGAAGTTCTGCTTGGGGAAGGCGCCCTTGAGCGCGGTGTACGCGGCCTGGTCGATGGCGCTCTCCAGAGCGCCCTGGATTCCCCGGCCTTCCGTCACCTGGGTCAGGTACGGCTTGCCGGTCGGGCGGATGGAGTTGACCGCGTCGTAGATGGCGATGTTGGTGATGGCGCCGCCGCGGCTGATCGGGCCGGGGGTGCCGCCGGCCTGCCGGAAGGCATCGAGCAGCACCCGGTTCCAGTAGACGACGTGGTCGATGCGGTAGCCGGCGGAGTACTCCGCGGAGGATTCGGCTTCGGAGAGCGCTGCCGCCGACTGGGGTACCAGGGTGGCGGCGAGGCCGCCGACCACCAGTGAGAGGGCGGCCGCACGGAAACCCGTACGCCGGAAAGTAATGGAGGAATTCATTCCCGTTTCTCCTGGTCATTCTGCTCTGCAGTCGGGAGAACCTCCCCCGGCGGGGAGAAATTTATAAGCCGACGGCGACCCCGGTGTGTGCGCATGCCGATTTCCGGTATCGGATTGCCCGATGGCCGCTGATGGGGCCCGGTATCGAATCTTCCGCTTCCAGTTCCCCGAAATCACCAATGAAGCGGAGGGGTCTCCTCTCCTAGGATTTCAAATGTCGAGGAAATTCGACGTGATCCCCAGGAAGGTCATCTCCATGAAAATCAACGCACTGCGCACCCGGGGCTCCAAGGCCGTCATCGCGACGCTGGCCGTCGCGGCGCTGGGCACTGGTGTCGGCTTCGCCAACGCCAGCCCGGGTCACCAGATCACCGCGAAGACGATCGCCGACGGCAAGTTCGTTTCGCCCCAGAGCTTCTACCAGCGCGACCTCGAGCACGTCGTCGAGCAGACGCTGTCCATCGAGCCCGGTGGCAACACCGGCTGGCACGTACACCCCGGCATCGTCTTCCTGACGGTCACCAAGGGTGAGATCACCCGGTACAGCGCGGACGGCAACCGCGAGGTGTTCAAGGCCGGCCAGTCGTTCATCAAGACCGGGAACCTGCCGCTGGACGGCATCAACGAGGGCTCCGTACCCAACGAGCTCCAGCTGACCTACGTCCTGCCCAAGGACGCCCCGCTGCGCTACGAGCGCGAGGCCCCCCGCGGCTGGAAGTACCCGCAGGCGGCCCTCGACGCCAAGGCCGCGTGGGACGCCAAGCAGCACTGACCGCGCCCCAGTGACCGGACCGGCCCGCGCCTTCCCCCTCGCGGGCCGGTCCCTCACCAGCGGTTGAGCGCCGCCCCTGGACCCCCGGTTCCCCGCGGGTCCAGGGGCGGCGGCTCTTTGCCGCTCAGCAGGCGGCCGCCACCTCCGCACCGGAGACCGGGCCCGCGGGACGGCGTCCCTGCCCCAGCCGGCGGGCGAGTTCCAGGAGCGCGGAGACGGCCGGCGGCTGCCAGGAGGTCTCCGACCAGACCATCCGGACGGTCGGGCGCAGCTTCGGCAGCAGGTCGAGGACCTGGACGTCGCCCGCCGCGATCTCCCTGGCCACCGCCTGCTCGGGCAGCATCGCCACGAACGGGCCGTTGCGCATCAGCTCCAGGACCCCGCCGACCGAGCCGACCGCCATGGCGTCCAAGTGCACGTCGTAGCGGCTCTCCAGCGCGTTGCGCAGCGCGTCCTGCGAGGCGCAGGTGGGGTCGACCTGGAGGATCCGCGCGCTGGACAGCCCCACGAGCTCGCCGCCGGGCCCCACCAGGCCGGGGCTGGCGACGCAGACCACGTCGATGTGGTGCAGGTCCTCCGTGGCGAGCCCCGACAGCTGCCGCCGCCCCGAATCCCCGGGCAGCGCGAGCACCAGGCCGACGTCCAGCTTCCCCGCCGCCACCTCCTCCACGATGCGTCCCGAGTCCATGCTCACCGGAGCGACCTCGACCCGCGGGTAGCGGTAGCGGCACTCCCAGATCAGCCGGGTGGCGTCCTGGTCGATGAGGAACGCGGCGGCCCCCACCGACACCCGGCCCTGGACCTCCCCCTCGGCCGCCAGCTCGCCCGTCAGCTCGTCGATCACCGACAGCACCCGTGCGGCGTGCCGGTGGAAGATCACTCCCGCCTCGGTGAGCCGGACCCCGTGCGGCAGCCGCTGGAACAGCACGGCCCCCGCCTGCGCCTCCAGGGCCCGGATGTGCGAGGTGACCGTGGACTGGGAGTAGCCGAGCCGTCGGCCCGCCCTGGTGATGCTGTCCGCCCGGGAGACCTCCCAGAACGTACGCAGTTGATACATCGCGAAATCCACCCGTGACTCCGTTCTCGGCGCGGGTGCGCCCCCACTCCGATGATCGGCGACCGGCGGTGGACTCCCAGAGGTCCGCCATTACTTCGTCACCTCGGGGCCTCGCGGCCCCCGGTCCGCCGCTTCACGCATCCGCCGCTTCACGCATCCGCCGTCCGGCGCCTTCGGTGACATTCGGATGAATAGCTCCCACCGCCTCCTGATACCTGCTATCGGGAAGGTGCGCGATCGGATGCTATTCCCCGTTCCTAGAGTTTTCACCATGACCGGCGTCAAGAATTCTGGCGCCGTGACACCCCAGCGGCCGGAACGGACTTACATGACTGACATAGAGCTCATCAAGAATGTCTTCCGCAGTGGTTTCGAACTGACCGACATCACGTGGTCGACCTGGGCCGAGCCGGGTCGGGACGGAGTGGAGCACCACATCCTGTGGGCGCCCGACGAGAGCGTGCAGGAGGACTCGGTCGGACTGCTCCTGCGCTTTCCGCCGGGCGCGCACGGCGACTTCCACGAGCACCTGGGCTACGAGCTCATGCTCGTCCTCGACGGGCAGCTGGACCACAGCGACGGCGATTCCTATCTCAAGGGCGACCTGATCGTCGAGGGGCCCAGCACCCAGCACCAGATGTCCAGCGCGACCGGGTGCACGGTGCTCGCGATCCGGACCAAGCCCGCCTCGGTCCGCACTCCGCAGAAGCCGATCCGCAAGGTCGGCGCGGCAGCCTGAGCCAACGCCCGGGGATCAGCCCCATGGGCCTCAACCAACCCTCACCACACGATGATTGAGAGAGTTCCATGTCTTCGCTCACCACGGTCGGGAGCGCGTTCCCGGCCGCCGGAACCAGCTCGTCAGGCCGGCGCATCCTGGTGTCGAGCGTGTCGTCCGACTCCCACACCTGGAACCTGGTCTTCCTTCAGCTGCTGCTCGAGGAGATGGGCCACGAAGTCGTCAACCTCGGCTCCTGCGTGCCCGACGAGCTGCTGATCGACGAGTGCCGCCGCCATCGCCCGGACATGGTGGTGATCAGCAGCGTCAACGGCCACGGCCACCTCGACGGGCGCCGGCTGATCGGTCGGCTGCGCGGTGAGCCCGACCTGGCGGACCTCTCAGTCGTCATCGGGGGCAAGCTCGGCATCAAGGGCGCGGAGAACGGCGCCTACGGTCCGGAGCTGATGGCCGCCGGGTTCGACGCGGTCTTCGAGGACTCGGCCGGCATCGCGCCGTTCCGCCGTTTCCTCGAAGGCGCGGGAACCGCCCGTGCGGTGGCCCCCCACCACCAGGTCGTCTCCGGCCGCCCGCTGGCGGCACGTGCCGTCGCCGGGAGCGCCGCATGACCGGCCTCGTGGCGAGCCGCCCGTCCCGGCCGCTCGCGCAGCGCCGCGCCACCGCGCCCTTCGGCGCGGCGGTGGCTGCCGCGGCGGCGCGGGGGCAGCTGGTCGTGCAGCCCAGGATGGGCATGCCGAGGGTGCCCGACATGCTCGCCGGGCTACGGGCGGTCCGCGCGGCCGACGCCACCGCCGTCGGCACCATCACCCTGGACAGCTACACCCGCGTCGGCGACCACGATTCCGCGCGCAAGGCTCTGAGGGACGGCTCCGACCTCAACGGCTTCCCCATCGTGGCGCACGGCGCCGACGTCACCCGCGCGATGCTCGCCGATGTGGACGCTCCGGACTTCGCGATCCAGGTGCGGCACGGCTCACCGCTGCCGATCGGCATCGTCGAGGCCCTGCTCGACGCCGGCCTGGACGCGACCGAGGGTGGACCGGTGTCGTACTGCCTCCCCTACAGCCGTACCCCGCTGAGGGAGGCCGTGGACGCGTGGGCGCGCTCGTGCGAACTGCTTGCCGAGCGGGTCGAGGGCGCTCATCTGGAGAGCTTCGGCGGCTGCATGCTCGGGCAGCTGTGCCCGCCCAGCCTGCTCGTGGCGATCTCCGTGCTCGAAGGGATCTTCTTCAAGCAGCACGGTCTGCGCAGCGTCTCGCTCAGTTACGCACAGGGAACCAGCTTCCAGCAGGACTCGGACGCCATCGCCGCGCTGCGGGCGCTGGCGCGGGAGTACCTCGGCGGTGTCCAGTGGCACGTCGTCCTCTACTCCTACATGGGGGTGTTTCCGCGTACCGAGGCGGGCGCCCTCGCGCTGCTGCGCAGCAGCGCGGTCCTGGCGGCCGCCACCGGCACCGAGCGGATGATCGTGAAGACGCCGGCGGAGGCCCACCGCATCCCCACCGTCGCGGACAACATCCTGGCGCTGGAGGAGGCGGCGCTCGCCGCCGACGGCATCGCCCCGGACGCCGCCGCCTCCCTCACCGGCAACCCGGTGCTCGCCGAGGCCAGGCTGTTGGTCGACGCGGTCCTCGAACTCGACGAGGACATGGGACAGGCGCTGCTGAAGGCCTTCGCGCGCGGCTACCTCGACGTGCCGTTCTGTCTGCACGCCGACAACGCCCAGCGCAGCCGCAGCTACATCGACGCCGCCGGTGAACTCCAGTGGCTGTCCACCGGATCCATGCCCATCGCATCGTCCGCTCCGACCGCGTCGGCGCGGCTCGGCGCGGAGGACTTCCTCGGGATGCTCTCGCACGTCCAGCGATCCTTCGACCTCGCCGCGCTGGACGCACCACCCCTCTCTCGCACGAAGGAGCTGCTGTGACCGAGGCCACAGTTGATCAGCTGGACCGCCCCTCGCTGACCCTGGCCGTCATCGGCACCGGGCCGCGCGGCATCTCCGTCCTGGAGCGGCTCGCCGCCCGGCTCGCCGCCGGCGAGCTGCCCGACCGGCAGGTGACGATCTACGCGATCGACGAGACCGAGGTGGGCGCGGGCCGGATCTGGCGCACCGATCAGGACGACTGGTTCACCATGAACACCGTCGTCGGCCAGGTGACCATGTACTCCGGCACCCCGGACGGCGGTCCCTCCCGACCCGGTGCGGGCCCGTCGCTCGGCGAGTGGATAGACGACCGGCACACGCTGTACGGCGAGCCGCTGCTCGGCCCGGACGACTACGCCTCGCGGTTGCGCTACGGCCAGTACCTGCGCGCCGTGTACGAGTCGGTGGTCGCCTACCTGCCCGAGCGGGCCACCATCGTGCCGCTGCACACCCGGGTCCGGGAGCTTTCACCGCGCGACGGCGGCGGCTACGTCCTGAACCTGGACGCGGCCCCGTACCTCGTCGAGGCGGACAAGGTGCTGCTCGCCACCGGTCACCCGTTCAACGAACCGGACGCCCACGAAAGGGATCTGCTCGACTTCACCGAGAGCTACCCGGGGGCCCGGTACTTCGTCGGCGACTCGGCCGCCGACATGGGCCTCGCGTCCGTGCCCTCCGATGCGACGGTGGCCATCCGGGGACTCGGGCTCTCGTTCTACGACGTGATGCTCAGCCTGACGGTGGGCCGCGGCGGCACCTTCACCACCGAGAACGGCAGCCTCCGCTACGTCGCCAGCGGGCGCGAACCGAAGATCGTCGCCGGATCCCGCAGCGGTCTGCCGATCCCGGCACGCGGCCGCAACCAGAAGCGCCCCGACCACACCCACAAGCCCCGCATCCTCACCTCGGAGGCGGTCTCCGAGGCACGCCGACGGCGGATCGAGGCGGGCGGCACGGGCCGGCTGCGGTTCGCCGAGGACGTACTGCCGCTGCTCCTGGACGAGGTGCGGCATGTCTACCGCGCCACGCACGAGGGCAACGGCGGCGGAGAGCTGCCCCCGCTGGATCTGCGGGCACTGGCCCGGCCCTTCCTGGGCCGCAGTTTCGGCTCGCCCGTAGAGTTCCGGACCCACCTCCTCCAGCTCATGCGGGCCGACCTCGGCCAAGCCGAACTCGGCAATGCCGACGGGCCGCTGAAGGCCGCACTGGACGTGCTGCGGGACATCCGCAACGTGGTGCGCGAGGCCGTCGACTTCGGCGGGCTGCTGCCGGACTCGTACCGGGGTGAGTTCCAACGGGACTTCCTTCCGGTCAACTCCCTCCTCTCGGCCGGGCCTCCGGCCGAGCGGGTCGAGCAGCTGGTGGCGCTGATCGAGGCGGGCAGGGTCGAAGTGGTGGGCCCTGCCACCGAGTTCGTCCCCGACGAGGGCTGCGGGCGGTTCCGGGTCGGCTCGCCCCAGGTGGCCGGCTCCGAACGGTTCGCGGATGTCCTGGTCGACGCCCGCATCCCCACGCCCGATCTGCACCGGGACACCTCTGCGCTGATGCGCGGGCTGATCGCGGACGGGCTGGTCAACGAATACGTGCTGAGCGACCGGATCGCCGGCGGTTCGTTCGCCACGGGCGGCGTCTGGGTCACCCCCGCGCCCTTCCACGTGATCGGTGCGGACGGTGCGCCCCGCGAGGACCTGTACGCCCTGGGCATCCCGACCGAGCACACCCGCTGGTTCACCCAGGTCGGCAGCGGAAAGCCCGGCCTCAACACGCTGTTCAAGCGGGACGCGGACGCCATCGCGCGCGACATGCTGCGCCTGCGCACCGCAACGGACGAGCAGCGTCCGGCCATCCAGACGGCGGGCCGCCCGTGACCGGCCGGAACCCGGCCGCGACGGCCGCGTTCCGGGAGGCCCGCGACGTCCTGCTGACCTACCGCACCGATCTGGAAGGCGCGCGACGGGAGTTCCGCTGGCCGGACCTCGACCACTTCAACTGGGCGCTCGACTGGTTCGACGTCCTCGCCGAGGAGACCGACGCCCCCGCGCTGCTCCTCGCCGGGGAGGACGGGGACCTGCCCGTCGGCTACCGGGAGCTGTCGCGCCGCTCCTCCCAAGTGGCGTGCTGGCTGCGCGAGGTGGGTGTGCGCAGGGGCGACCGGTTGCTGCTGGCGCTGAGCGGCGGGCTGCCGCTGTACGAGACGCTCCTCGCCGGCATCAAACTCGGCGCGGTCATCGTCCCCACCTATGCGACCGCGACCCCCGACGACCTCGCCGACCGGATCGAACGGGCCGGGGTGCGCCATGTGGTGACCGAGTCCGCCCTCACCGAACGGTTCGAGAAGGTGGGCGGCGAGTGGACCCGGATCTGCGTCGGGCCCGAGGTGTCCGGCTGGATCCCGTACGACGACTCGTACCTCGTCGGCGAGGAGTTCACTCCGGACGGTCCGACCCGGGCCGGCGACCCGCTCTTCATCTACTTCACCTCGGGCACCACCTCCCGCCCGAAGATGGTGCTGCACACCCATGCCAGCTACCCGGTGGGACACCTGTCGGGCATGTACTGGAACGGGGTGCAACCCGGCGACCTGCACCTGAACATCTCGGCACCGGGCTGGGCCAAGCACTCCTGGAGCTCGTTCTTCGTGCCCTTCAACGCGGGAGCCACGGTCCTCGTCCAGGGCGCGGGGCAGAGCGACCCGGCGGCCGTCCTGGACCTGCTGCGCACCCGCCCCGTCACCTCGTTCTGCGCCCCGCCGACCGTCTGGCGGGCCCTGCTCGCCCACGGCCTCGGCCCGAAGCCCCCGCGGCTGCGCGAGGCGACCTGCGCGGGGGAGCCGTTGGAGACCTCCCTGATCGCGCGGATCCGGGAAGCCTGGGGCGTTTGGCTGCGCGACGGGTACGGCCAGACCGAAACCACCGCGCAGCTCGGTCACCCGCCGGGGGTGCAGCCGCAGCCCGGCGTCATGGGACGGCCGATGCCCGGGTACGAGATCGCGGTGCTCGACCCGGGGAGTGCCCGGCCCGTCGCCCCGGGCTCCACCGGTGAGCTGTGCGTACGCCTCGCTCCGGGCCCGCTCGGGGTGATGGACGGCTACCTGGACGACCCGGACCGTACCGTCAAGGCGTTCGCGGACGGGCACTACCACACCGGGGACCTGGTGCAGCTGGGCATGGACGGCTCCCTGCGGTACGCGGGCCGGGACGACGACATGTTCAAGTCCTTCGACCACCGCATCTCTCCGCTGGAACTGGAGAGGGTGCTGCACGGACACCCGGCTGTGGCACAGGTCGCCGTGGTGCCGGTGCCCGACCCGGTGGGGCTGTGGATCCCGAAGGCCTTCATCGTGCCGACGGGGGCAGCCGCGACCGGGGACGGCTTCCCGGACGAACTGTTCGATCTCGTACGCCGTGAACTCCCGCCCGAGAAGTGGGTGCGGGCCCTGGAGTTCGCGCCCCGGCTGCCGGTCACGGTGTCCGGGAAGATCCGCCGGGCCGAGCTGCGGGAACTGGGCTCGCTCGGCGGCACCGAGTTCCGCATGGCTGTCATGCCCTGACCGGCCGTGCGGCAGGAGGAGGGAGGGCTGGAGGCGGAAGCCCCCGGCCCTCCCTCCTCGCATTCCCGCTGCTCCGAAGGCAGTTGAACGCCACGGCCGCGCTCTCAACAAAAAGTTGACGCCCCTGATCAGGAAACCTACCTTCAGCTCCGGGGCGCGACTTCTTGATCGGGGGCGAAGTGGCAGCGAGCGATGACGAAAGACGGCCCGTGCTGTCGCGGGCGCAGACGGCGATACTGGCGGACACCGTACGGGACCTGACCCTCCCGTACTCCTTGGCCGCCCTTCTGGAGATCATCTGCCGCCGGGTTCGGGAGACGCTCGAACTCGCGGTCGTGTACGTCGCACTGCGCGGCGAGGAGTGCGAAGACGAGGCCGTGCACGTGCGTGCCCTGGACGGCGAGTCGGCGACCTTGACGGTCGGGCTCCGCCTCGCGGGCAACCATGAGCCCCCCGCACGGGGGCTCGGCCTCCCGGCCCCGCTGTGGACCGCCGACTACCTCGCCGACGGCAACATCGCCCACGCGTCGGCCATCGACGCCGTGGTGCGGGCCGAGGGGCTGCGGGCGGCCATTGCGGTACCGCTCGGCGACGGGGACCGCCCGCCCGGGGTACTGTGCGGCGCCGCACCGCAGCGCCGTGAGTTCACCCCCGGCCAGGTCACCCTGATCCGGGCCCTGGGCAATCTCGCGGCCGTGGCAGTGGAACGGGCACGGAGCATCCGTGCCGTGCGCACCCTGGCCGAGACCGGCCGCCACGCGGCGCTGCAGAACCGGCTGACCACCGTGCTGCTCAACGGTGCGACCACGGCCGAATTCACCGAGGCCGCCGCCGGCGAACTGGGCGGCACCTTGCAGCTCCTCGACCCGGAGGGCCGGCTCATCGCGGCCGCCCGCGCCCACGCGGTGACATCGGGGCCGGATCCGGAGCTCGTGGCACGGGCCGCCGCCGAGGCGCATGCCGGCAACGTGCCCGTCCCGTTCCCCGACGGCGGCTGGGTGGCACCGATACGAGCGGGCGAGCGGAGCCTGGGCGCCCTGGTGCTGCACACGGTGGAGCCGGGCGCCGGAGCACTCCTGGTGACGGCCGCGCGCGCCTTCGCCCTGCTGATGATGCCGCGCCGGGGCACGGTCGCCGTGCGCGGCCCGGCCGGTGACGAACTGCTGGAGGACCTGGTCGCCGACCCGCCTTGGCCGCCGGACGAACTGGCCGAGCGGGGACGGGCTCTGGGGGTGGATCTGCACCGGCCGCACGTCGTCGTGGTCGCCCGCCCCGAGGGGGGCCCGCAGGGCCGGGCGGTGGTCTGGGCCTCTTCCTACGTACGCCGTCTGCAGGGGCTCAAACTGATGGACGGGGGCCGGATCGTCCTGCTGGTGCCCGGCGACGATCCGAACGCCGCGGCCCGGCGGGTCTGCGCCGAACTCACCAACGTACTGGGGCATCCGGTCACCGCGGGATCGGCGGGGCCGGTCACGGACCCGGCCCGGGTACGCGCCGCGCATCTGGAGGCGGTGCGGTGCCTGGAGACAGTGACCGCCCTTGGCGGCAAAGGCGCCGCTGCATCCGCCCACGACCTCGGATTCCTGAGCGTGCTGCTTGCCGAGGACCAGGACATCGACGGCTTCATCGGCTCGGTGCTCGGCCCGGTCATGGACAGCGACGGGGAGAGGTCCACCAGTCTGGTCCGGACCCTCGATGCGCTCTTCGAGGCGGGTGGCAGCCGGAACCTCGCGGCGGAGGCCCTCCACGTCCACCCCAACACCGTCTCGCGGCGCCTGGAACGCATCGCCCAACTGCTGGGCCCGCAATGGCAGAAGCCTTCGGCTGCCCTGGAAATCCAGTTGGCGCTCAGCATGTTGCGCACACGCCGCATGCTGTGCAGCGATCGGTCCGGGTCAGCACCGCCGCCGCGTGGGCCAGCGAAGCCAGTGTGATGTGACGGTGCCAGCCCTGGTACGAGCGCCCCTCGAACTCGCGCAGGCCCACCTCCCCGCCGATGCGGTCGCTGTCCGCGCTCACTCGGCGGGTCAGCCTCGTCAGCCGCAGCAGCATGCCCGCGGGAGCGGCCAGGCCGGTGAGCCAGAGCGCGGCGGGCGGGCCGTCCGGGGTGGTCCACTCACCGAGCAGCATCAGCGGCCGGGACGGCGAGAGGCCGGGCAGCGTCACACCGACCGTCACCACCGGCGTGGTGTGCCGTTTGCCCCGGCCGTCCGCCGGATCGGACCACCGGGCGGGAGTACGGAGCCGCCGGGCGGCGTTGAGTATCTGCTCGGCGGGCACCGGCCGGCGGCCGGAGCCCGACATCGCCGGGTCCGCGACGGCAAGGAGTTCCGTGGGGCGAATCCTGACGATGAAGGGCACCTGCGCGGCCGAGAACCGGTCCACCGCGACGGCCGGTCCGGTGAGGCGGCAGTCGAGGATCACCGGCCGAGGGGACAGCCCCCATTGCCGCGCGTGCTGCAGGGCGGTGGCCACCGCACACGCCTCGATGCTCTCCTGGCTGATCTCCGCCGGGATCTCGGCCCGGGACCGGCGGTCGTCGTCGCTCAGCCAGGCGCCCGGCAGGTACAGCCGCCAGTCGACGGGCACGCTGAGGTTCTCATTGGCGAACCACAGCCCGAACGCCATCTGATTGTTGACGACCTGTCCGAACTGCGGCACGAACCGTCGGTCGACCCCGACCGAGTGCACCCCCGCTTTGGGGATCGGCATCGGCTCGACCACCCAGGCCCGGGGCGCGCTGACCCGGTCCAGGTAGCCGGCGAGCGCCTCGCGCACCGGCATCCAGTCCCAAGTGGAGCTCGCGACGAAATGGTGCAGGCCCTGTTCGAAGGCGGAGTCGTTGCCGCCCGCGGACGCGATGTTGCGGATCGTCTTGCGGCCGTGAGCGGTCAGCAGCCCCTGCACGTACTGCAGCCCCTTGGCGCGCTGGTCACTGCGACGCAGCGAGTCCAGGGCGAGGGTTCCCAGCTCGGACAGGACATCGCCACAGCATGCGGCCGACGGGCGGGTCGGGGAGAACGGATCCGGGGAGCAATCGCGGGCGAGGGTGCGGGTGTGCATAACAGCCAGCCTCACCCTTCGGCTGACCGGGCGGGAGGTACAGCAGCCACACTCCTCAGGCGATTGGTGGTGGCTGGTCTACCATCCCCCCACAACTGGCCGCCGATACCCTCCGGAGCCACGGATTCCCCCCATGGCGGGTTCGCGCCGCCGAGGCCCTGCGCCTCCCGGAGCCCGTGCCGTTTGGCTGCCCCGGCCGCGGCCGCCGACAGGCAACCCGCCACGAGCACCAGGTTCTTGAGGATGTACTGCCCCTCCAGAGAAGGAACGAACGGATGCCGCCACACCTCTCCGGGCAGGATGGCGAGCGTGGAGAAGACGCCGGCCATGTGGACCAGGAAGACCGTCAGGGTCAGGCGGGGGTACGCCCCGAGGATCAGCCCGAGACCGACCAGCACCTCCATGGTGGCCAGCGCCGGCCGGCAGATGTCCGGCGATATGAAGTGGAAGGTCATCGTGGTCATGGCGCGCAGCGCGACCCCTTCCGCCGGGCTCAGGGCCGGGAAGAACTTCAGCACGCCGAACCAGACGTACAGCAGTCCCACGCTCACGCGCAGGATCACGGCCTCATGGCGCCGGTAGAACGCGGCCAGACGTCCCGACAGGCTCCCGGAGGGTTTGCGGACAGTGGTGCTGCGTCTCATCGAGGCGCCTCGCTTCGGGTAGGTGAGGAAATCCCCGGGACGGCGCTGTCGGCCGGGTCCTGGTGAGGGTGTTTGCCTGGCAGCACGTCGCGCGTACCCGTCGGGCCCTCGTATCCGTCGGGCCGAGGCCGCCTGCACGGCGAGACGGCGTTGCGTGCCCCGCAACGGACGCTACGGCGACATCGCGCCCTGTCACCGGCCGCTTCACTGATGGGCCCCATCGGGAGGTCCGATGACCGCAGGGGCGGCGCCGGGCCGGTGCGCGTGACGGTGCACGGCTTAGGGTCGGAGGAGCGAATGGTCAGAACGGCAGGGGGCTGGGGCGTGGGGGAGCGGGATGCCATCGGTGTGCCGGAGGGGGCCGGAATCGCGGTGCGCAATGGGATCTCCGGGGGGTCCTTCGGCACGGCCGTCCAGGCCGGGACGATCCACGGCGGCCTGCACGTCCACCACCAGCCGCCCCCGCGCGTGGTGCCCAGGCAACTCCCTCCCGTCCCAGCGCATTTCACCAACCGCACCGAGGAGACCGGCCTCCTCGACGAAGCATGGGACGGGCGGGTGGAGGGCGCCCCGGCGCTGGTGCTGCTCAGCGGCCCCGGTGGCGCGGGCAAGACGACCTGGCCGAGTCCGCGGCGCTCCAGCTGATCGGGATGTCCGCGCGCGGCCTGGGCCGGTTCGACGAGGCGATCGAGACCCTGACGCAGGCGGCGGAGCTCGACCACCGGACGGGACCGCCTCCGCAGGGCCCGCGACTTCTTCACCGAGGCGGGCGTACCGAACCTGCGCCCGGTCCAGGAGTCCCTGCGCCGCGTGGAGGGACCGGAGGCCCCGGACCACCCGTAGGGGCACACGGCTCCGGACCGCCGCCCCGTCCGACGCGCTCCCCCATACTCCCGGGGGAGTACGGGGAGCTCCGGGACGCCCGGGGGAGTAGGGGTGATCTCCTGCGTCGGCCTGAGGGAACGGGGCCTCGGGGACGGGACGCTGGATGCAACCGGGCGGGCCATCGGGGCCACCGGGCCGAGTCCATGCGGAGGGGCCCGAGATGGGGCAGGCAGAGCAGGCGGGGCAGGCAGCAAGAACGGCGCGCGCAGCGCGAACGGGCGGACGCCGCAAGGCGGTTCCCTGGGGAGTGCTGGCGCTGTGGGTGATCGTGATCGCCGTCGCCGGGTCGTTCGCGGGCGGGCTGGCGGACGTACAGCGCGACCGGACGGCGGACTACCTGCCGTCGGGCGCCGACTCGACGCAGGTGGCCAGGCTCCAGGAGGAGCTGCCCGGGGGCGAGGCGACCAGCGTGCTGCTCGTCTACCACCGCGACGGCGGGCTGACCGCCGCCGACCGGGACACCGCCGAACGGCAGGTCGCGGCGGTCACGGTCCCGGCGGGTACAACCGATACCGGGTCCGGGTACGAGGCCGGGTCCGGGTCCGCCAAGTCCCCCGCCCTGCTCGCCACTTCGAAGGACCCCCGGGACTTCGGGGCGACCCTCCGCGGCCCCGGTGTCCCCTCCGCGGACGGCGCCACCCTCATGTACGCGGTGTCCACGGCCGCGCCCGGCACGGACGACGCCGCGAAGAAGGCCTTCGTCGAGGACGTACGGGCCCACGCGCGCGGCAGCGACGGGCTGGACGTGTGGGTCGGCGGCGACAGCGCCGTAGAAGTCGATGCCAAGGAGGTGTTCGGCTCCATCGACGGGACGCTGATGCTGGCGACCGGTCTGGTGGTGGCCCTGCTCCTGATCCTCACCTACCGCAGCCCCGTGCTCTGGCTGGTGCCGCTGCTGGTGGTCGGAGCGGCGGCCGTCTGCGCGCGGGCCGCCGTGTACGGGCTCGCCTCCGGCTTCGGACTCACCGTGACCAGCCAGAGCGCCGGGATCATGACGGTCCTGGTGTTCGGCGCCGGCACCGACTACGCCCTGCTGCTCGTCGCCCGCTACCGCGACGAACTGCGCCGCACGCCGCTCCCGTACGACGCGATGCGCCGCGCGCTGCGCGGTTGCGGGCCGGCCGTGCTGGCCTCCGGCGGGACCGTCGTGGCGGGGCTGGCCTGTCTGCTCGCCGCCGACCTCAACAACATCCGTGGCCTCGGACCGGTCGGAGCGGTGGGCGTGCTGTGCGCGCTGATCGCGATGATGACGCTGCTGCCGGCGGTCCTGGTGCTGCTGGGCCGGCGGGTGTTCTGGCCGCTGATCCCCGCGTACGGCAGTGAACCCAAGCAGCGTGGCGGGCTGAACGTCTTCGCCGCGATGGGGAGTTCGGCGGGCAAGCGGCCGGTGGCGGTGCTCGTGACCGGAGTCGTGCTGCTGGGCGCGCTGGCGCTCGGCGTGTTCGCCCTGCCCGGGGCACTCAAACGGGAGGACAGCTTCACCAGCAAGCCCGAGTCGATCGCCGCCATGGGAACGCTGGCCGAGGCCTTCCCGGACCGCAGCAGCCGGCCCATCGAGGTCATGGCGCCCACCGGAGCCGCCGACCGGATCCTGGCCGGAGCCAGGTCCGTCGAGGGAGTCGCGGGCGCCGAGCGGGGCCGCAGCGGAGGCGGCTGGACCGAGATCGCCGTCACCGCCGAATCCGCACCGGAGTCCGCGGGGGAGAGCGCCACCATCGGACGGCTGCGGACCGCACTCGACGGAGCGCACATGGGCGCTGAGAGCGCCGCGCACGTGGGCGGTGCGAGCGCCCAGCAGCTCGACCTGGCCGCCACCAACGCCCACGACCGCCTGATCGTCATCCCGCTCGTGCTCCTCGCGGTGCTGCTCGTCCTCACCCTGCTGCTGCGCAGCCTGGTGGCCCCGCTGCTCCTGGTCGCCGCCGTGGTCCTGGTGTGGGGCGCGGCGCTGGGCATCGGCGGACTGGTCTTCGGCCCGCTGTTCGGCTTCACCGGGGTCGACCCGGGGCTGCCGCTGCTGACCTTCGTCTTCCTGGTCGCCCTCGGCGTCGACTACGGCATCTTCCTGATGCACCGCACCCGCGAGGAGACCCGGCGCGGCGCCGAGCCGAGGCAGGCCGCGCTGACCGCGCTGCGCACCACCGGCGGGGTGATCGCCTCGGCCGGGATCGTCCTGGCGGCGACCTTCGCGGTGCTCGCCTCGCTGCCGCTGGTGATGTTCGTGGAGATGGGCACGGTCGTCGCGGTCGGGGTGATCCTGGACACCTTCCTCGTCCGTACGTACCTGGTCACCAGCGCCAGTGTGCTGCTGGGCCACCGGGTGTGGTGGCCGGGCCGCCCCTCCGGCGCCCCGGCCCCCGTTGCCGCCCCCACCCCCACACTGGTCGGCGACCGGCGATGAGAGCGACGATGTCCCGGTGCCAGAAGTGACCGACCCCCCGAGCGCGGCCGCGCGCGTCCTGCGCGTACTGCACCAGGACCCCCTGGCGGCCGCGCACCCGACGCGGAACGACGCGGTGATCGCGGCCGGCCTCGGAATCCTCGCCGCGGCCATGGCGTACGCCGACACCGCCCTGCGGCCGGACGCACTGGGCTGGGCGCTGCTCGCCTGCTGCGCCCTGCTCCTGGCATGGCGGCGGCGCCACCCGCTCGGGGTGCTGGTCGCGGTCGTCGCCTGCATCGCCCCGTACCAACTGCTCGACAACGCCCACGCCGCCCCCGTGCCGATCGGCATGCTCGCCCTGTACACCGTGGCCGCCACCGGCACCGTCCGCCGGACGGTGACGGCCGGCACGTGCGTCGTGGGCTTCGCGGTGACCGCCATGTCGTCCAACGGCGTCCACCGCGCCCTGGACGTACTGCGCACCTCCGGCTGGCTGGTGGCGGCCCTCGTGCTCGGCGTCGCCGTGCGCAACTACCGCAGGTACCTGGCCGAGGAGCGCGCCCGGGCCGGACAGGACGCCGACCGCAAGATCGCGGAGGAGCGGCTGCGCATCGCCCGCGACCTGCACGACCTGCTGGCCCACAGCATCACCCTGATCGGCGTCCGCACCTCGGTCGCCGCCCATGTCCTCGCCGTCGACCCGGACCGGCTCGACCGGGCGGCGATCGCCGAGGCGCTGGACTCCATCGCCGACACCTGCCGCGAGGCCCGCGCGGAGCTCCGTACCACCCTGACCGTGCTCCGCGCCGACGAGCGCGGGCCGCTGCCGGACCTCGCGGGGCTGCCCGATCTGGTCCGCGCGGCCGGGGCGGAGCTGACCCTGGACACCGACGGGGTCCATGTCCCGCCGGCGGTGGGGGCCGCCGCCTACCGCATCGTCCAGGAGTCGCTGACCAACGCGGTCCGCCACGCGGGTCCTGGCGCCACGGTCCGGGTCCGAGTGGCGGCGGCGGACGGCTCCCTCCGCATCACCGTCGGCGACGACGGCCGGGGCCCGGGAGCGGACTCCACCGCTCCGGGTTTCGGCATCGTCGGCATGGGCGAGCGGGCCCGCAGCGTGGGCGGCACCGTACGGACGGGCCCCCGCTCCGGCGGCGGCTTCGAAGTCACGGCAGCCCTGCCGCTCCCACCCCGTTCCCCGGAGGCATCCGCATGACCACGCCACCGCCCGCCGGGCACGACCCCGCGATCCCCGCGATCCCCGCGATCCCCACCGTCCCCCTCATCCGGGTCCTCATCGCCGACGACCAGACCCTCGTACGGGCGGCCTTCGCGATGCTCATCGAATCGGCTCCCGACATGGAGGTCGTCGGACAGGCGGGCAACGGGCGCGAAGCCTTCGACCTCGCCCACTCCGAGCGGGCCGACGTGGTCGTCATGGACATCAGGATGCCGGGCACCGACGGCATCGAGGCGACCCGGCTCATCGCCTCCGCCGAAGACCTGGCCGGGGTGAAGGTCCTGGTCCTGACGACGTACGACACCGACGAGAACGTGGTCGAAGCGCTGCGGTCCGGGGCCTCCGGCTTCCTCGTGAAGGACACCAGGCCGGCCGAACTCCTGGCCGCCATCCGTACGGTGGCCGGCGGGGAGTCCCTCCTCTCCCCGGGCCCGACGGCCCGGCTGATCGCCCGGGTCCTGCGCACCCCCGGCTCCGCCCCGGCCCCCGCCGTCCTCGACCCGCTCTCCGCGCGGGAACGGGAGGTCCTCACCCTCGTGGCCCGGGGCCTCAACAACACCGAGATCGCCGACGCGCTGGCCCTGAGCCCCCTCACGGCGAAGACCCATGTGAGCCGGATCATGGGAAAGCTGGCGATCCGCGACCGTGCTCAACTCGTCATCGCGGCCTACGAGTCGGGGCTCGTCGTTCCGGGGGACTGAGCGCGAAGACGGACGATCGGCGGGTCGGCCCGGGGCTTTGCCGGGCGGGACGGGTTCCAGAGCTGGTCGGCTTCACCGCGGGCGACGTGGTCCTCGTAGATCCGCACCTTGTGCCGCATCACGTCCAGGGTGTCCTGCAGTTCGCGGATCTGCGCCTCCACGTGGCTTTCGTGTCGGCGCAGCAGCTGAAGGCGCTCGTGTTCGTTGCCCGGGCCCTCCTGGGCCAGTTCGACGTACTGCCGGATCATCGCCAGGGGCATGCCGGAGGAGCGGAGCTTCGTGCAGATGGCCAGCCACTCCAGGTCTTCCTCGTGATAGATCCGGCGGCCGTTGGACAGGCGGCGCACCGGGTTGGCGAACAGGCCCTCCCGCTCGTAGAACCGCAGCGCGTGCACGCTCAGCCCAGTGCGCCGTGCCACCTCACCGATGCTCAGGTCCATGAGCGCCCCTCCCTCACCCAGCTGTTGATCTAGACCCGACTCTAGGTTCTAGCGTCAAGGTGTCGGCCCATCGGGCGCACCGGCCCATCGGCCCATCACAACAGGGGAGAACATGAGCGTTTGGTTTGTCACCGGGGCATCTCGGGGGCTCGGCGCGGAGATAACCCGGGAAGCGCTGGAGCGAGGACACAGCGTGATCGCTACGGCGAGGGACGCGTCAGCGGTGCTCCGGGCCTACCCGCACGAGCCGGACCGACTGCTGGCGGTGGACGCGGACGTGACCGAACCGGAGCAGCTGATGGCTGCGGTGGAGGCCGGCGTGGCGAAGTTCGGCGGGCTCGACATCGTGGTCAACAACGCCGGTTACGGTCTCGTGGGCGCGATCGAGGAGACCTCCGACGAGGCCGTCCGGGCACTGTTCGACGTCAACGTCTTCGGCGTGCTCAACACGTTGCGGGCGACCCTGCCGACGTTGCGCGCCCAGCGCTCCGGACACGTGCTGAACATCGGCTCGGTGGGCGGCTTCGCCACCGCCCCGGCGGTGGGCTTGTACGGGGCTTCGAAGTTCGCCCTCGAAGGCATCTCCGAGGCGCTGCACGGCGAACTGGCCCCGCTCGGTGTCCGCGTCACGATCGTGGAGCCGGGCGGGTTTCGCACCGACTTCCTCAGCAAGCTGAGCATGCAGGTCGAACCGGCCTCCATCGCCGACTACGCGGCCGGCGCGGGCCCGGTGCGCGAGGCACTGGCTGCCAACGACGGCCGCCAGCCGGGCGATCCGGTGAAGGCGGCGAAGGCCGTCGTCGACATCACCGAGGTGCCCGATCCGCCGCTGCGCCTGCAGCTGGGTGCGGAC
Source organism: Streptomyces sp. NBC_00454 (assembly GCF_041434015.1). Lineage (GTDB taxonomy): Bacteria > Actinomycetota > Actinomycetes > Streptomycetales > Streptomycetaceae > Streptomyces. The sequence goes on from NZ_CP107907.1 coordinate 4,117,656, forward strand.
GCGATCGAGCGCGTCGAGGCGAAGCTGGATCTGGTGCGACGTGAACTCGACCAATGGCGCCACGTAGCACTCTCCACCGGAACCGGAGCAGCCGTCTGACGGCGAGACGCGGTCCGCCGTGCGGGCGGCTGGGCCCTCAGCGAGGGGTCGCGACCGCCTGGCGCTGCCGCCGGTGCGTGGCGAAGCCCAGAAGCAGGCAGCCGGCGACGGCGAGGGCTCCGCCGGCCGCCGTGCAGGCGAGCGTGATGCCGGGGGCGGCGTCGGCCAGGCGGGGGACCGCGTTGACGGGGGCGGTGGCGTAGATCAGCAGGAGGGCCCAGCCGCGCGGCCGTACGGGCGTCAGCTTGGCGCGCAGACGGCGAGGTATCCGGTCGGCTGCCATGGCCAGGCCGGCGGGCAGCAGGGTGAGGGAAAAGGCGATCAGGCCGATCCACTGCCATGTCATGGTCTGGCTCCGGGGAGGTGTACGTGCGCTGCCCGCCCGCCCCTGCGGGCTACGGGCGAAAGCGGGGATGGCGGGGGTGGCGGGTCGGCCGCCGGACTGCGGTGCGGCCCAGTGGACTGTACCGACGGCGCGGCGGGCCGGTGCAAGGGGGCGTGCTGACCTACGCCACCTGATCAACCTGCGCCGGGTTGCGCGGCATCGCCTGGAGACCCCACTCCTGCCGGACAGTGGTCAGGAAGGCCTGTTCCGCCTCCCACAACTGCCCGGACCACACACGCCCTTGCTCTGATCCAGCACACCGCGCTCGGCTGGCGGAAGCGGGCCAAGGCGCGGGTGGGAGTCGGCTGGGCATCCGGTCAGCCCGTCGGCTTCGGGATGGGCGCTTCGCTGCTGGCCCAGAGGTAGATGCGGGTGGTGCCGGGCTGGAATTCGTGTGCGTAGACGTTCGCGCACAGCCTGAGGGACTCGCTTTGGGGCGTCTTCGCGTCACGGGGGCAGACGCTGCCCATACGCATGCCTTCGACGAAGGTCTCGGGCTCGGGGAGTCCGAGGTGGGTGAAGCCGTCGCCGCGGGTGTAACCCGGCTTCTCCGGATACCGGTTGCGGGCCATTTCGGAGCCTTCGCTCCGAAGCGGCCGCAACAGCCGGTCCGCCTCGTCGGTCGGGACGGTGAACGCGAGCAACGCGACGTCGTACTGCACGTTGCTGTGGAGCCCGGCCCGCCGATCGGTGGCCGTCTCCGGTACCTGGACCCCCATCGTCCTCGCCGCCCATTCGGGTGTGGCGTTCTCCGCCCAGCAGCACGCCTGCCCGGCCGACTGCCGCAAGCCGTACGTGACGGTCAGGACCGTCCCGAGGAAACCGAGGATGCACAGGCCCGAGAAGATCCAGGCGCCGATGGCCAGGCGCCGCTGCCAGGGCTTTCGCCTTCTGGCACCGGCAGGAGGCGCGGGACGGTGGCTCATCGGTCGACGTCCCCTCCTCCGTCCCGGGCGTGGCGGCCGGGATCACTGCGCTCGCCGGCCCGTCCGGAGGCATCGGGGGCGGGCGGGGCGGCGTCGCTGCCGGGTTCGTAGTGCTTGACCGAACTGCTCCCGGCCATGTTGAACTCCTGGGCCAGGCCGACCTTGTGCTGCCGCCCCATCTCGCCGTCGGGGATGTCCATCGGCCCGATGTTCACGCCCTTGCCCTCGTCCCAGTTGTACCGGTCCCACACGTTGACCTGGTAGTCGAGTCCGACCACCGGTTTGCCGTCGGCGCCCGGCACGACGGTCACCACCCCTGTCACGTTCGACCGGGCGGACCCGACCGCGTAGAACCAGTTCTGGTCGGATGTCTCGGTGAAGGAGTAGTCCTCGCTGATGGTCTCGACGGGTACGGCGACCGGACGGCCACCACTTCGCTCGTACTCCGCCAGCGCCTGCTCCCGCCACGCCTTCTCGTTGTCCTGGAGGAACACCTGGTCCACGTGGCGCTGGAAGCCCTTGTCGTCAGTGAGCATCTTGTCGACCGGGAGCTCCATGGGGGTGCCGGTGTTGTCCAGGTAGTGCTTCATGTTGCGCGAGGCGTCGTTCAGGTCACCCCAGTCGGCGCCGAAGACGAGCGACTGCATCTTCGTCCGGGTGACCCAGTCGTCCCAGTCGGCTCCCTGCGCCCCGTGCTTGCCCGACCCCCGGTCGGCCGCCACCTGTTTGACCGACGGGTTGAACAGTCCGGCGGCGAGCAGGTCGCCCTTGTGCGCGGTCCACAACTGCGCACGGGCGTCAGGGCTGAGCGACTGCCAGAGCCTTCGCAGCTCGGCCTGCTGGGCGGGCTTCGCGTCCTCGCCCAGGGCGGCCAGTTTCATGGCCCGTGGCAGCTGGTCCTGGTCGAGCGAGGTGTACTCGGCGTGACCGGCGTCGTACGGGTCGGCGCCGTGGGAGGCGCGCAGCGCCCGGGTGGCGGCGGCGTCCACTTCGGCCGCATGGCTGACCAGGCCGGTGAGCGTGTCGGCGTACCAGCGCACCATGTCCTGGGTGCGCTGAGAGGGGCCCTTCACCTCGCAGACGGACGGCTCCACACGGACCTTGCCGCCGCCGGCATCCGTCACCAGCAGCCCCGGGTCCGGCTCGGGGCTGCGAGAGGGCGAGCCCTGCCTCGCCTCCTCGGCCAGGTCTCTCGCCTTCTTCTGGATCTCTGCCAGCTCGGCATGCGCGTCGGCGAGCACCGCGTGGATGCTCTTGGCCTCACGCTGGAGGTCGTCGACCTCCTTCGCGGCACTGCGGACGAACTCACGTGTGACGGTGGCGTTGACCCCTTCCCAGCGGGCGGCCTCCGACTTGTTCACGAGGCCGTCGCGCACCGCGCCGTGCAGCTTCGCCAGCTCCTCGGCGGCCGTCCTCCACTCCGTGGCGGACTCGTTCAGCTTGCCCAGGTCGAGGGTGATGAGGTCGGTCCAGGTGAAGGTCGCTCCACTCACTTCACGTACCTCTGTATCTCGGAGACCGACATGGCGGAACCATCGCGGTGGCGCAGGCTGGCAGCGATGGCCTCGTCGTCACGCGCGTGGGCCCGCTTGGAGTAGTCGAGGTGGTTGGAGACGTGCGCATACATCTGCAGCACCGTCTTGACCTGCGAGTCCCACGTGGACAGGGTCACCGAAAGCTCCGCACCCAAGGCCAGGTTCCGGGCCGAGCATTCGGTCCCGGCCCGGCCGGTCGCCCCGGTGCCTGCGATGTCCGACTTCTTGCGCAGTTCGCCGTGAATGACGAACGCCTCGTGCCCGACGGCGCCCAAGTCGTCCTGAGTGACCACCAGGTCGGACGACGAGCCGCTCGTCGCAGCGGCGCTCTGCTTGGCGGCTGCCCATTCCTCGTCGAAAGTCACCGAAGCCCCCCTTGGTATTCGAATCGGAACGGGTAACCCTAACAACCGCTCGAACAAATGACGTTGGGTAAAGCTGGTCGGGCTCGACCGCGATCGTCCTCGACGGATGCCGCTCACCCGGGGTGTCGTAGACCTCGGTGCGGACTGGGGCCGCAGATCTCTCGCTGGGGCTCGACCGTAGTTTGATCCCACCGCTGCGGGACGTATGGCGGGCGAATGGCACGCACGCCCCGAGAGGTCTGGACAACGAAGAAGGCCCAGGTCGCCGACCTGGGCCTTCTTGTAAGAGCGGATGACGGGAATCGAACCCGCGCCATAAGCTTGGGAATCTATGGCGCGGGGTGATCCATATGGCTTCTGACCTGCGAAAACAGCCTGGCGAATGCGCTATCGGGAGAGTCCGCCCGTACCCGTATTGACCGCTGTTCACCGCCCCGAAGGGCATGCGCGGGGCACGGACCTTCCCACGCTGCGTGAAGATCGCTTCGTCGAGAGGAGCGCGTCGGCTGAACGCATCGTGCCTCGCTCCCTGTGGCGCGGCGACGGTGACGCAACGGCCCCGGCGCATTCACACGCCGGGGTCGCCCTTCCGGGCCGCCGCACGTGAGAGTGCAATGACCCACCTATCAGCCTATGCCTGTGGCGCACGTCCGGCATCAGGACCCTTTGCTGCGATGCGGGCCAGGCGGCGCTCCCGTATCGGATGCTTCCGCTCCAGATCCGCTCCGTCGCACTCGGGCGCCCGGCGTGCGATGCCTGCGTCGGATGTGGTGGGTGCGTTCGTACTGCTGCCCGGCGGCGGCACGAGGCAGCCGTTTGCCGGCCTTCCGCAAGGCGGAGAGCGTCAGGTCGGAGCAGTCGAAGCGCTGGCATATTGCACAGAAACCTGCACCTGGTGGCGGCCCCTTCGGGGAGATTCCGATTCTTCAGGTCACTGCGAGGCGGTGTTCTGATTCTTCTTAATGTGAACCGGAATATATGGTCAACCGGCTGAGGCTGAATGCGAGTTAAGAGCGTTCTCCGCCCGGCGCAATCACCGTGCACGACACGGAGCCAAGGCGGATTCGGCGGCCCCGACCGTGGCAGTCTGTTCGCTAGCGCAAGGTCTATTTGGAACGGGAGGTACGCGGCTTGTGGGCGTCACTGTGAATCCCACCGTCAGCAGGCGTCGACTGGGGTCGGAGCTGCGTCGGCTCCGGGAGATCAGCGGAATGACGACGCAGCAGGTGGCGGAACGCCTGCTGATCTCCCAGCCCAAGATCAGCCTGCTGGAGAACGGTCACCGCCTCATCAAGCCGCGCGACGTGCGCGATCTCTGCGCGTTGTACGGAGTCCAGGACCAGCGGCGTGTTGATCACCTGATGCAACTGGCCAGGGAATCGGGTCAGCAGGGCTGGTGGAATTCCTACGGAGACATCACGTACGGCGCCTACATCGGCCTGGAGGCCGCGGCGGCCGCCATTCGCTTCTACGAGCCCATGGTGATCCCCGGCCTGCTGCAGACTCCCGCCTACGCCCAGGCGGTCATCGCAGGAACGATCCCTCACGCCACTGCCGAACAGGCGGCCACACGCCTTCAGGTGCGGCTGCAGCGCCAGGGCCGAGTGGGCGCCCCGCGCAACCCGCTGCGCTTATGGGCCGTACTGGACGAATCGGCGCTGCGGCGCGTCGTGGGCGGCCGCGAGGTCATGCGCGAACAGCTGGACCATCTGATCCGCCTCAGCGCCCGGCCGCACATCACCCTGCAGGTTCTCCCTCACGATGTGGGTGCGCACCCGGGCGTTTCGGGACAGTTCGCGCTGCTCGAATTTGCCGACGCCACCGATGTGGGCGTGGTGTATCTCGAAAGGTTCACCAGCGACCTCTATCTGGAGAAACGATCCGACGTGCGGCGCTACAGCGATATGTACGCGCACTTGCAGGCCCTGGCGCTGGGCCCGGACCGTACGCGCCATTTCGTCGACGAAGTCGTCAAGGCATACGGCCGTACGGAATTCTGCCCTGATCTCCACCGGTCAGGGCAGGGAGTTCAGCGCGTGCAGGAGCCCTGTCCTTCGATGTCCTGACGGCGAGTCCGTCAGTGGATCCGGCCGCCGGCCGCCGGCCGATTTCGTGCCGCCAACTCACTTACCAGCACGGGCTGTTCGGGGGCGCCGGCTCGGGGTCTCTCGAGCCCCACCGAGCCCCTGGACCACGATTCCAGGGGCTCGGCCGCCGAACGGCTGACAAGGGGCGTCCCATGTGCGTGACCGGGCTCCGGCCCCGGCCCCCGATGGCTCGGGGGCGGGAGGCGGTCACGTCCGCGATGGGCTAGTCCTGTCGAGTCGCCGTACGTCGGACTCGCTTCATGGTGAAGAGGACCGAGCCTCCGATGAATGCGAGCGCGGCTGCGGAGGCGGCCAGGATGCCGGGCCCGCTGCTTGCGCGGTTCGCGGCGAGTACGGGCGAGGCTCCCTCCGGCTGCTGGCGGGTGGCGGCGCTCACGTGGGCGAAGTTGACGCTCTTGGCCGTGTGGCCGGCGCCCAGGGGGCCCGGACCAGCGTTGAGGTTGCCCGGCAGGGAGTTGGCCCATGGAGGCTTGCCGTGGTCGTCGTGGCCGTGGCCGGGTCCGCCGTCGTCGGGCCCGTCGTGGCCGTGGCCGTGCTCGCCGTCGTCCTCGTCCTCGTCGTCGTGACCGTGGCCGGGTCCGCCCTCGTCGTGGTTGTGGTGCCCGTGGCCGTGCTCGCCGTGGTCACCCTTTTCGCCCTTGTCCCCGCGCGGCCCCTTGGGTCCTGCGGGTCCTGCGGGTCCGGCAGGTCCGGCGGGCCCTGCGGGTCCCGCGGGTCCGGCAGGTCCGGCAGGTCCGGGTGAGCCGACCGGTCCGGGGCCGCCGACGGGTCCGGGTGAGCCGACCGGTCCGGGGGCACCGACGGGTCCGGGTGAGCCGACCGGTCCGGGGCCGCCGACGGGGCCGGGTGAGCCGCTCGGGCCAGGTGCACCGGGGGCGCCGGGTGAGCCGGTCGGGCCGGGTGCGCCGGGGGATCCGGGGGCACCGGGGGTACCGGGCGAGCCGTCAGGGCCGGGTGAGCCGACCGGTCCGGGGCTGCCGACGGGTCCGGGTGAGCCGGTCGGGCCAGGTGCGCCGGGGGATCCGGGGGTACCGGGCGAGCCGTCAGGTCCGGGTGCGCCGGTCGGGCCAGGGCTGCCAGTGGGTCCGGGTGCGCCGGTCGGGCCGGGCGAACCCGTCGGGCCGGGAGAGCCGGTCGGGCCGGGCGAACCCGTCGGGCCGGGAGAGCCGGTCGGGCCGGGCGAACCCGTCGGGCCGGGAGAGCCGGTCGGTCCGGGAGGTCCGGGCGGGCCAACGGCGCAAGCCGCCCTCGTAATCGTGTTGTTGTCCAGCGTGACCGCGCCGTTGCGCGCGAGGGCACGGCCTTCGATCACGGCGCCGGTGTTCACCGAGATGGACTCCAGGGCCAGGATGTTGCCCTTGAACTGGGAGGTCGTGTCGATGGTGGCGGAGCTGCCCACCTGCCAGAACACGTTGCAGGCATTTGCGCCGTTGATGAAGGCCACGACACTCGCCGGAGCCGTGATCAGGGTCGAGGGGATCCGGAAGATGAAGACGGAGGCGGGGTCGTTCTGGCCGTCGAGAGTGACCGTCCCGGTGATGCCCACGGTCGACGGGGCGGTGTAGACGCCGGGCGCCAGCGTGAGTCCGCCGATCTCGGCCGAAGCGAGCACGTTCCCCGGTCCCCGGCCTGCCGCGTCGTTGTAGGCGGTGACGAGGTCGTTCTTCGCCTGAAGGGCGGCGGCGTTGGGGGCGATGCGCTGCACTCCGTTGACGATGCCGGGCGGAAAGCCGGTCACCGATGTGCCCGGATAGAGTCCCAGGTCGCCGTTGATGATGGTGGGGGTGTTCGTGTTGGTGACCGTCGAACCGGCCAGAACCGCGTAGTTGGTGGCGGTCCCCAGCCCCACGGGGGCTTCCGCGGCGTGAGCGTACTGCGGGACCAGAGTGGCCGCTGCGAAGAGCGCGGTGGGAAGCAGGAAGATGGCTCCCCGTTTGAGCAGTCTTGGTTGAGGCCTTCTGTTGGGTGGATCCGACCGAATGGCATCCAACGCCAGAGCAGGACCTTTCTGTTGCTTCGAGCGCTTCGAGCCTCAGTCCTCCCGAAGGAGAACCTCGGGCGCCCGTGACGGTCACTGGACAGGGCGGAGGCCCCCCACCTGCGATCCCTCGTGCAGGCTCACCCTGGGCGGGGCGAGCGGCTCCCTGCCAGAGGTAGTAATACGCCGTTGCCCGGCATTACTCACGCATATTGCAGGGCAATACCCCGTATATCGGAAAAATGGGTCTACATGGGTGACGGAACGTCAGGATGACCGAAATGTCTCGCACTCATATACGAATCTATCGCGTCGATCATGCGCCTGACGATTCACCGGAAGGCGCTCCGTGAACGCCAACTAGCGATGCCCTGCCGCCCCTTGGGTGCGACGTGGCCGTCAGTGCCGACCGGGCATACGCGCTTGCTCTTGAAAAGACGCAGGTCGCGCAGGCCGCTCGGGGATCGAGTGGTGCGCAAGTGGTGCGGGACTCTGAACGGGCTTGAACCGTCTTGGGCAACGAAGAAGGCCCAGGTCGCTGACCTGGGCCTTCTTATAAGAGCGGATGACGGGAATCGAACCCGCGCCATAAGCTTGGGAATCACGCGGCACTTGGACCTCTGCACGACTGTTGACCTGCGGAGACGCCGCTGCTGGGGGATCGCAACGAGAGGCGCGGACGAGCCTTTGCGGACCGCTGTTTACCGCTCCTACTGGCACGTTGTGGCACGGTGGTTGGCCAGAGGTTCAGTGCCGCGGTGGCGTTACGTCCGCTACCCGAAGAGGTGACAGAGGGCTTCGGGCGCCCGCCCCCCGATGACGCGTCGTGAGCCCCCGTGAGGCTTCACGCGGGTGGCCGCCAGGCAGTGGTGATCTGCCTGAGATGTGCCGATGGCCGACACCGCCGTGAAGAGTTGTCGGCCATCGTCTCGGATCCCGACAGCTCGCTCACGAAGGTGGCGGAGCATCTGGGGATCGAACCTCACGGCCGACGACCGAACCTCTCCGGGATATGTGGAAATACCGGTCGAGCCGCGATCTGCGGGAAGGGGTGCGCGCGCCGCAGCCCGCGTCCTCCGGTGCGCTTCTCGAGCCCGTGGACATCTGGGTCGTGGCTGCCACTCAGCGAGTTGGAACACGGCACGCGGCGGGTGATCCTGGGCGGCGGCGCGACGTACCGACACGCGCCGCCCGGAACACGGACTGACAAAGGTGTCACGGTCGGCCGAGCGGATCGCGGCCACCGATCGCGGAGTCGCCCGAGCCCTGCGCGAGCGGGTGGGCGGCCCAGTGGCAGACCGTGCCACTACCCGCACGTAGCCTTCAGTCCATGCTGCGCCAAGCGTCCGACCGGCGCGCGCAGCGACTGTGGGTAGAGCGGGCAGAGAACGCCCCCGACCCCGACTACGCGGCCATGCATGCCGCTCTGACGGCCCGGATGACCCCGGCCCGGCCGTAAGCCCCCCCCCACCACCGCCCATCCCACCTGACCCACTCATGCCTAGGCAGGCACCCACATGAATCACCTGACCAGCGAAGAGCGCGAAGAACTCAGAGCCCTGTTCGAGGCCCGCCGTGACGAGACCCATCCCGAGCGGATCGAACGGTCCTGGGCATACGTACACGCGGCCGCCGACTCCCCCTACGTGCGAATAGAGCGGCGCCGCGACAACCCCGACGCCACCCAGCCCGAGCAGTACGTGCGCCTGCTCCCCGACCTGCCCGGGGCCAACACGGCCGTCTACCTGATCTACGGATCGGCCCGCCTGGAAGTCAATCTGCCGTGGGAGCACGCGGCCGACTACCAGGGGCGGACGGGAGTCAGGTTCGGAACGAAGAACCCGAACGCGTCCGGGATCAAGCGGATCCATCTTCAGCTCGGGGACACCGCCGAAGCGCGCCATGCGGCGATCGAGCTGACGCGGCGGGCGCTGGCCTATGAGACCTTCCGCGCCCTCCACAAGAGCTGACCTGCCGACGGGCCCTGGCGTACGAGACCAATCGCGCCCTCACCAGCCACTGACCCCAAAACGCCTTGCTGCCCCGCCGGCGCGAATCCGGCGGGGCAGCAGCATCCTTTGAAGAAGAGAACAACCCCCATGACTGAGCCCGACCCTTCCACCCCCGAGACCGTCCCGGCCGCCGCGCCGCCCATGCCCGTCGTTGATCCCGACGTCCCCCGTAACTGGTGGAAGACTGCCGCCGTGGTCCTGGCCGTCACGCAAGCCCTGACGCTGGGCGGCGTCGCGGCCGTTGCCGGCAGCGGCCAGGACGCGTCGAAGGCCCCCAAGACGTTCCAGTTGAACGGCGTATTCGTCCTCTCTGACGCCGACAGCGTTGGGAACTCCAGCAGCGCGGGACGCTGTTTCGGCACCGGGGGCTACAACGACATACGGGAGGGGGCTTCCGTCACCGTCTATGACAAGGCGGGGACCGTCCTCGCGGTCGGCTCCCTCGGCGCGAGCACCTTCACCGACGGGGGTTACAAGGGCGTCGACAAATGCGCCTACAAAGTGGCGGTGGACGGCGTACCGACCGGCGCGGGCTTCTACCAGGTAGAGGTCAGCCACCGGGGAAAGGTCAACCTCAGCGAAGCGGACGCGGTGGCCGGGAACTTCGCCGCCAGCCTCTAGCAGCCACAGCACACCGTGGCCCCGCCGACGGGAATCCGGCGGGGTCGCGTGGCCCCATCATCCCGTTCGTACGGCACCACCAGGCGCGTCACCTATCGCAGCGCACCGGCCGCGGCCGGCTGGTACGCGCCGCCCGGTACGCCGCAGGTCGTCGTACTGCGGGTTGCGCGGGTCGAGCCGCGCACGGTCGGCTATGCCCTGGCAGGGCTCCTCGGCCTGGCGGTCCTCGGGTGGGTCGTCGGCCCCCAGGACACCGGAACGGCCACCGCGCACGACGGCACCGGCGACGTGACCGTGGGTCAGTGCCCGTACCGGTACACGACCCTCGGCGGCATGGTCACCGCCCCGTAGACCGTCACCATCCCTGTGACGATCACCAACCACGACACCGCATCGCACTGGTACGAGATAGCCGTGTCGGGGTGGGCGGGAGCCGGCGGACCGGCCCCGCAGAAGGTCCGCGTCTACGTAACCCCTGGATCGACCACGTCCCGAACCGTCACCAGCCCCGCCGCGCAGCCCGCCTGCCAGATCGACACCGTCCACGTCAGGTGACGCACCCCTCCGACGTGTGGCGCACATCATCCGACGATGCGTCTCGATAATTCGGGACTACTCGGCGTTCTGGCGCAGCCAGTGGCGACTTAGCAGCCAATCTGCCGCCCTGTGAGGGAACTTGTGGCACGCGAATGACGCGCGGGTCCTGAGAGGTCTAGGCCACGAAGAAGGCCCAGGTCGCTGACCTGGGCCTTCTTATAAGAGCGGATGACGGGAATCGAACCCGCGCTATAAGCTTGGGAAGCTCATGTTCTACCATTAAACTACATCCGCGCAGCGGTCCAGTTGCCTGGATCCGTATCGTTCCTCACCCTACCCCATGATCTACCCCTGGTGAATTCACCCGGGGGTCGTCCCGGCGTGTGTGGTGCACGGAGGGTCGTGGGGGCGGGAGTTGGGGCGTACCTTTGGACTGCGGAGCGGCGGCTGGAGTGGGTCTTGTTCATCCCCTAATGTGGCGATTCGTCGCAGTACGGCTGGTTGGGGAAAGGGACTCGATGGAGCACACCGTCGTCCGTTGTGCCGAAGGGCACGTATTCAGCACCGCTTCGTTCCCGCTGCAGCACCTCGGTGCCGGCCGGATCGGGCCGGGGCGGCTGTTGCGGTGTCCGCGCTGCGCGCGACTGAGGCATGCCGTGCCCGTGGGTGGCGCCGCCAAGCGGTAGGGGTGGCCTCAGTGGGAGCCGCAGACGGTTGACCGGCGCGCGGGGATCCGCCTCGATTGGGGCGGTCCGCGCGCTCTGCGTATCCTCGGGACGTGCTTCTCTCTGACAAAGACATCCGGGCCGAGATCGACAGCGGACGGGTTCGCATCGACCCATTCGAAGAGTCGATGGTGCAGCCCTCCAGCATCGATGTACGTCTCGACCGGTTCTTCCGGGTGTTCGAGAACCACCGCTACGCCCACATCGACCCCGCCACCGAGCAGCCGGATCTGACCCGGATGGTCGAGCCGGAGGGGGACGAGGCGTTCATCCTCCACCCGGGTGAGTTCGTGCTCGCCTCGACCTACGAGGTCATCTCGCTGCCCGAGGACATCGCCTCCAGACTGGAGGGGAAGTCCAGCCTGGGCCGCCTCGGTCTGGTGACGCATTCGACCGCCGGTTTCATCGACCCCGGGTTCTCCGGGCACGTGACCCTCGAGCTGTCGAACCTCGCCACGCTGCCGATCAAGCTCTGGCCGGGTATGAAGATCGGGCAGCTGTGCCTGTTCCGGCTCAGCTCGCCCGCCGAGTTCCCGTACGGGAGCGAGCGGTACGAGTCCAGGTACCAGGGGCAGCGCGGACCGACCGCCTCGCGCTCCTTCCAGAACTTCCACCGAACCCAGGTGAGGCACGAGGCATGAGCAACGGAGTACGCGAGAACCTCGACTACGAGGGCTTCGGCCGCGCCGTGCGCGAGCTGGCGCAGACCATCGCCGACGACGGCTACGAGCCCGACATCATCCTGAGCATCGCCCGGGGCGGCGTCTTCGTCGCCGGCGGGCTGGCGTACGCGCTCGACTGCAAGAACATCCACCTGGTGAACGTCGAGTTCTACACCGGGGTCGGCACCACGTTGGAGATGCCGGTCATGCTGGCTCCCGTGCCGGACGCGATCGACTTCTCCAACAAGAAGGTCCTGATCGCCGACGACGTCGCCGACACGGGCAAGACCCTGAAGCTGGTCCACGACTTCTGCCTGGGGGCCGTCGCCGAGGTCCGGTCCGCCGTGATCTACGAGAAGTCGCACTCGCTCGTGAAGTGCGAGTACGTGTGGAAGAAGACCGACGAGTGGATCGAGTTCCCGTGGTCGGTCCAGCCGCCCGTAGTGCAGCGTGAGGGCCAGGTCCTCGACGCCTGAGCAGTGGGAGTGCAACAAGGGGCCCGCCGCGCGTTTCGCGCGGCGGGCCCCTTGTTGCGTGTTCCGGTGTCTGTGCTGGTTACAGGGTTACAGCGTGCCCAGCTTGATGATCGACAGCAGGGCGATCAGCTGGATCGCCGACGCGCCCAGGGCCTTCGGCCACGGCAGGTCGTGCGATTTGCCGACCAGCGCCGTGAAGAGCACGCCGGCCGCCACCCAGGTGGCCCAGCCCAGCACCTGCACGAACATGTTGTCCCCGCCCAGGAACATCGCGAACAGCAGGCGCGGGGCGTCCGTGAGGGTCATGACCAGCATCGACAGGCCCACGGTGGGCTGCCAGGCCCCGTCGCCGCCCAGCTGGCGGGCCAGGGTGTGCGTGACGGCGCCGAGGATCAGGCCGCAGATCACGAAGGCCACGCCCGCCGACAGGACGATCGGGATCGCCTTCGAGAGGGTGGCGTTGATGACGTCCTTGCGGGCTTCGTCGAGGCCGAAGACCGCGAGCAGGCCGTAGAGGAAGGTCACGGTCAGCGCCGGGCCCCAGACGGGGTAGTCGCGCATCTGCAGGAACGTCGCCCCGGGCCGCGTCACGATGCCGCGGAGCAGTTCCTTCCACGGCAGCCGCGGACCCGTGGGGGCGGCGGCCTGAGCGGCGCCCGCCTGGTAGGTCGCGCCCTGGTTGTAGGGGTACGGGTCCTCGCCGATGGCGAAGGCCTGGGTGTACCCCGGAGCGTCACCCGGGTACGCACCCGGGCCCTGGCCCACGGGGCCGCCGTGCGGGTCGTAGTACTCGGGCTCGCCGTGGCCCCCGGCGGCGGCCTGCTGGGGCCACTGCTGAGGGGCGTAGGGCTGCTGGCCGTACGGTGCGGGAGCCTGCGGCGCCTGGTGGGGCGCGGCCTGCTGCGAGCCGTACGGCTGCTGCCGCGGGGGTTGTTGCGGGGTGCGGTTGTTGTCCCGGCCGCGTCCGATCCTGAATCCAGCCACGTGATCGAAAGTACCCGCTCCGGAGGGGCCCGGTGGCCCGGCTGCCGGAAACGGCCCCCTTTGCGGCTGACCTGTGACATCCCCTAGGGGGCGGTCGGGGGTCGTCTCAGGGGCGGCCCCCGGGGGCTCCGGCGGGGCTCCGGCGGGGCTCCGGCAGGGCTCTGATGGGGCTTCCCGGGGTGGGTTACACGGCTGCGCGGCAGTCTGCGGGACTCCGTTACACGGTCGACGGAATACGGACATACCGGACCCGTAGCTTCGTTGGTGTCGCCGCCGCGAACGAGTACCGACGAGCACGAGCCCGAGAAGAGCGTCCCGCCATGCGCAGCCCCCGCCCCCGCACCACCCTCCGTACCGCCGCCGTCGTCGCCGGCGCGGCCGCCGTCCTGGCCCTCCCCGTCGGGTCCGCCTTCGCGGACTCCCCGGCGGTCCCGGAACCGCAGGTCCTGCCCGGCATGGAGCAGCCGACCGCCGACCCGCAGGACCCCCAGGTGGACCCGCAGGTGGACCCGAGCGTCCCGCCGACCACCCCGACGGTCGAGCCGACCGCCCCGCCCGTCAAGCCGGCGGGCCGGGTGTTCGTGACCACCGTGAAGCTGGCCGACGGCTCGGTCGCCAAGGTCTACAAGGTCGGCGCCGACCGGTTCGAGGCCGACGTCTTCGCGGGTGGCACCAAGCTGGACACCCTGGTCAGCCAGGGCGGCGCGGCGGCCTACGGCCAGAACAACGGCCTGCACGTCGTCCTCCAGCCCAACGGCACCGTGACTTCCTGGGTCGAGGGCGCGCAGAAGCCGGAGCCGGTGGAGAAGCCGAAGCCCGTCGAGAAGCCGAAGCCGGTCGAGAAGGTGGAGAGCTCGGTACGGATCACCCTGACCGACGGGCGGATCGCGAAGCTCGTCGACGGCCCGCAGGGCAAGACCGCCGAGATCTCCACGCCGAACGGGACCCACCTCGGCACGATCGACCCGATGAGGCACCCGAGCCTGTTCAACGACGGCTGGACCTACAAGCTGGTCCAGGACGGCAAGCGCGTGAAGTTCGTCGTCATCGACGGCAAGAACGGCGGGAACAGCCGGGTCTACGACTTCACCAGCGGCAAGCTGATCGAGCGGTACGAGGTCGCCAAGGGCGACGGCAAGGACGGCGCCAAGGACGGCGGTACGAAGCCGGTCGCGCCCGTGAAGAAGACGGGGGAGCGGGTCGTCCCCAAGGGCGGCGTGAAGGCCGGTGCGGAGGGCGTGACCCCGGCTTCGGCGAACGCGAACACCCCGCTGCTGCTGGCCGCCGGCGGCGGCATGGCCGCGGTGGGCGCGGCGGGCCTCGGCTTCGCCGTGCTGCGCCGCAGCCGGAGCGAGCGGGCCTGACCTGGCCCGACCCGGCCTGACTCGGGCCGCTGCGCGGGGCCTTCCCCCACCCCGCCCCTTCCCGAAACCGGGGCTCCGCCCCGGACCCCGGACGACGGAACGGCCCGCCCCCGTGTGGGGCGGGCCGTTCCGGTCGTGCGGGGGGTTACTTGGCCTCGGTGCCCGCTTCGGGCTCGGCCTTGGGCTCGGCTTCGGGCTCCTCGGCCTCGGCCGGAGCCTCCGCCTCAGCAGCTCTCTCAGCCTCCGCAGCCGCCTTCGCTTCCGCCTCAGCCTTGGCCTTCGCTTCCGCCGCCTTCGCAGCGGCGGCAGCAGCAGCCTCAGCCTCGGCCTTCGCCGCAGCTTCAGCCTCGGCCGCCTCGGCCTCGGCAGCCGCCTCCGCAGCAGCCTCCGCCTCGGCCACCACGCCCTCCGGCAGCTTCACCGACTCCAGCAGCAGCTGCGCCACGTCCACCACGGTGACGTGTTCCTGCGCCTGGCCCTCGTTCTTCTTGCCGTTCACCGAGTCGGTCAGCATCACCAGGCAGAACGGGCACGCCGTCGACACGATGTCGGGGTTGAGCGACAGGGCCTCGTCGACGCGCTCGTTGTTGATGCGCTTGCCGATCCGCTCCTCCATCCACATCCGCGCGCCACCGGCGCCGCAGCAGAAGCCCCGCTCCTTGTGGCGGTGCATCTCCTGCTGCCGCAGGCCCGGTACGGCCGACATGATCTCGCGCGGCGGCGTGTAGACCTTGTTGTGCCGGCCCAGGTAGCACGGGTCGTGGTACGTGATCAGCCCGTCGACCGGGGTCACCGGAGTGAGGCGGCCCTCGTCGATCAGGTGCTGGAGCAGCTGCGTGTGGTGGATGACCTCGTACTCGCCGCCCAGCTGCGGGTACTCGTTCGCGATGGTGTTGAAGCAGTGCGGGCAGGTGGAGACGATCCGCTTCGCCGACTTCGGCTTCTTCGTCTCCGGGTCCTCGTCGTCCTCGCCGAACGCCATGTTCAGCATCGCGACGTTCTCCGAGGCCAGCTGCTGGAACAGCGGCTCGTTGCCGAGGCGGCGCGGGGAGTCACCCGTGCACTTCTCGTCGCCGCCCATGATCGCGAACTTGACGCCCGCGATGTTCAGCAGCTCCGCGAAGGCCTTCGTGGTCTTCTTGGCCCGGTCCTCCAGCGCGCCGGCGCAGCCGACCCAGTAGAGGTAGTCGAACTCGGAGAGGTCCTCCGCGTCCTTGCCGATGATCGGGACCTCGAAGTCCACCTCCTTGGTCCACTCGACGCGCTGCTTCTTCGCCAGGCCCCAGGGGTTGCCCTTCTTCTCCAGGTTCTTGAGCATCGTGCCCGCCTCGGACGGGAACGCGCTCTCGATCATCACCTGGTAGCGGCGCATGTCGACGATGTGGTCGATGTGCTCGATGTCCACCGGGCACTGCTCGACGCAGGCGCCGCAGCTCGTGCAGGACCACAGGACGTCGGGGTCGATGACCCCGTTCTCCTCGGCGGTGCCGATCAGCGGCCGCTCGGCCTCGGCGAGGGCCGAGGCGGGGACGTTCGCGAGCTGCTCGGGCGTGGCCTTCTCGTTGCCCTCCATGTCCTTGCCGCCGCCCGCGAGCAGGTACGGGGCCTTGGCGTGCGCGTGGTCGCGCAGCGACATGATCAGGAGCTTCGGGGAGAGGGGCTTGCCGGTGTTCCAGGCCGGGCACTGCGACTGGCAGCGGCCGCACTCGGTACACGTGGAGAAGTCGAGGATGCCCTTCCACGAGAACTGCTCGACCTGGGAGACGCCGAAGACGTCGTCCTCGCCCGGGTCCTCGAAGTTGATGACCTTCCCGCCGCTGGTCATGGGCTGCAGGGCGCCGAGCGCGACCGCGCCGTCCGCGTTGCGCTTGAACCAGATGTTCGGGAAGCCGAGGAAGCGGTGCCAGGCGACACCCATGTTGGTGTTGAGCGATACGACGATCATCCAGATCAGCGAGGTGCCGATCTTGATCATCGCGGTGAAGTAGATGGCGTTCTGCAGCGCGCCGAGCGACATGCCCTTGAACGCCAGCACCAGCGGGTACGAGACGAAGTACGCGGGCTCGTACGAGTCCACGTGGTGGATCGCGCCTTCGAGGCCGCGCAGGCACAGGATCGCGAGGCCGATGGTCAGGATGATGTACTCGACGAAGTACGCCTGCCAGGCCTTCGAGCCCGTGAAGCGCGACTTGCGGCCGGCCCGCGAGGGCAGCGACGCGAGGCGGATCCCCATCAGGATCACGATGCCGAGGACCGTCATGATGCCGATGAACTCGATGTAGAGCTCGAACGGCAGGAACTCGCCGATGATCGGGAGCGTCCAGTCGGCCTGGAAGAGCTGCCCGTACGCCTGGACCAGCGTGGGCGGCAGGGTCAGGAAGCCGATCGCGACGAACCAGTGCGCGAAGCCGACGAGGCCCCAGCGGTTCATCCGGCTGTGTCCGAGGAACTCCCGGACCAGGGTGAGCGTTCGTGCCTTCGGATCGTCCGTACGGCTGCCTGCCGGTACGGGCTGTCCGAGCTTCACGAAGCGGTAGATCTGCGCCACGGCTCGGGCGAGCAGCGCGACGCCGACCACGGTCAGGACCAGCGACACGATGATCGCGGCGAGTTGCATGGAAGGGCTCCTCGGGCGGCACTTACTAAGCGGTAACTTATCCAGTCAAGGCTTGAGGTTACCCAGTCCCGACGCCGCAATGTAGCCGAGCGTGCGGTGATCTGCGTCGCTCAGGGTCGCCTGTGCCGCCAGGCCGCCCGCGGGGTCCGCGCGAGGATCGCCAGATCCATCCCCAGCCAGTGGTTCTCCACATAGTGCCGGTCCAGCAGGTCCATCTCCTCCCACGGCAGGTCCGAACGCGCGCCCGCCTGCCACAGCCCCGTCATCCCGGGCCGCACGAGGAGCCGGTCGGGCCGGTCGGTGCGGGGCTCCGGACGCGGCCCGACCAGCGACATCTCCCCGCGCGCCACGTTCAGCAGCTGCGGCAGTCCGTCCAGCGCGCACCGCTCCAGCGCCGCCCCGGCCCGGCCCTTGCCGACCCGGAACCGCCAGGCCCCGTAAGCCCGCCCGCCGAACCCGGCCGCGGGCTCCCGTACGAGGACCCCCGCGCCCTGGGTCGCGTACAGCAGCCCGGCGACCAGCAGGAGCGGTACGAGGAGCACCGCGATCAGGAGCGCCGACCCGAGGAGGTCGAGGACCCGTTTGGGGGAGGGGGCCCGCCAGGTGGGAAGGGAGGGGAGCGAGGGGAGGCTGGCCCGGACGGTCGGCAGGAGCATGGGGGCACGGTCCCCCACGGGGCGGGCGGGGTGTGTGAGCCGCGCGGTGGGGGTCCCCCGCTCGGGCCTTGCGCCTAAGGAACGCCTAAAGGTTGAGTCGAGCCCACTCAGCTCTGTTGACGCCAGCGCAGCGTTGCGGCATCCTTGAGTCTGTTCCACTCAAGTCAGCTGGAGGAATCAAAATGGCACGTGCGGTCGGCATCGACCTGGGCACCACTAACTCCGTCGTCAGCGTTCTGGAAGGCGGCGAGCCCACCGTCATCACCAACGCCGAGGGCGCCAGGACCACGCCGTCCGTCGTCGCCTTCGCCAAGAACGGCGAGGTCCTCGTCGGCGAGGTCGCCAAGCGCCAGGCGGTCACGAACGTGGACCGGACCATCCGCTCCGTCAAGCGCCACATGGGCACTGACTGGAAGATCAACCTGGATGGCAAGGACTTCAACCCGCAGCAGATGAGCGCCTTCATCCTGCAGAAGCTGAAGCGCGACGCCGAGGCGTACCTGGGTGAGAAGGTCACGGACGCGGTCATCACCGTCCCGGCCTACTTCAACGACTCCGAGCGTCAGGCGACGAAGGAAGCCGGCGAGATCGCGGGCCTCAACGTCCTGCGTATTGTCAACGAGCCGACTGCCGCCGCCCTGGCCTACGGCCTCGACAAGGACGACCAGACCATTCTCGTCTTCGACCTCGGTGGCGGCACCTTCGACGTGTCGCTCCTCGAGATCGGCGACGGCGTCGTCGAGGTCAAGGCCACCAACGGTGACAACCACCTCGGTGGCGACGACTGGGACCAGCGCGTCGTCGAGTACCTCGTGAAGCAGTTCCAGAACGGCCACGGCGTCGACCTGTCCAAGGACAAGATGGCGCTCCAGCGTCTGCGCGAGGCCGCCGAGAAGGCGAAGATCGAGCTGTCCTCCTCCACGGAGACCTCGATCAACCTGCCCTACATCACGGCTTCCGCCGAGGGCCCGCTGCACCTGGACGAGAAGCTCACGCGCGCCCAGTTCCAGCAGCTGACCTCGGACCTGCTCGAGCGCTGCAAGAGCCCCTTCCACAACGTCATCAAGGACGCGGGTATCAACCTGTCCGAGATCGACCACGTGGTCCTGGTCGGCGGCTCCACCCGCATGCCGGCCGTCGCCGAGCTCGTCAAGGAGCTCACCGGCGGTCAGGACGCCAACAAGGGCGTCAACCCGGACGAGGTCGTCGCCCTCGGCGCGACCCTCCAGGCGGGCGTTCTCAAGGGTGAGGTCAAGGACGTCCTGCTCCTCGACGTGACCCCGCTGTCCCTCGGTATCGAAACCAAGGGCGGCATCATGACCAAGCTCATCGAGCGCAACACCACGATCCCGACCAAGCGGTCCGAGATCTTCACGACGGCCGAGGACAACCAGCCGTCCGTGCAGATCCAGGTCTACCAGGGCGAGCGCGAGATCGCGGCGTACAACAAGAAGCTCGGCATGTTCGAGCTGACCGGTCTGCCGCCGGCCCCCCGTGGCATCCCGCAGATCGAGGTCTCCTTCGACATCGACGCCAACGGCATCATGCACGTCACGGCGAAGGACCTCGGTACGGGCAAGGAGCAGAAGATGACCGTCACCGGCGGCTCTTCGCTCGCCAAGGACGAGGTCGACCGCATGCGCCAGGAGGCGGAGCAGTACGCGGACGAGGACTCCCGTCGCAAGGAGGCGGCCGAGTCCCGCAACCAGGGCGAGCAGCTCGTCTACCAGACGGAGAAGTTCGTCAAGGACAACGAGGACAAGGTCCCGGCCGAGGTCAAGGACGAGGTCCAGGCGTCCATCGACGAGCTGAAGGAAAAGCTCAAGGGCGAGGACACCGCCGAGATCCGCACCGCGACCGAGAAGCTCGGCGCCGTCAGCCAGAAGCTCGGCCAGGCGATCTACGCCGACGCCCAGGCGGCCCAGGCCGCAGGTGGCGCCCCGGCCGGTGACGGCCAGGCCCACGCCGACGACGACGTCGTCGACGCCGAGATCGTCGACGACGAGAAGCAGAAGGGCGGCGCTGCCTGATGTCGGAGGAGACCCCGGGCTTCGACGAGAAGCCCGAAGTCCCCACCGGCGCGGATGACGCAGCCGCCGAGCCGAAGACCGCCGGTTCCTCCAAGGAGGAGCCGGCGGCCCCGGCCGGGGACGCAGCGGCAGCGGCAGCGGACGTGGCCCTCCTGGCCCAGCTGGACCAGGCCCGTACGGCGCTCGGCGAGCGCACCGGTGACCTCCAGCGACTCCAGGCGGAGTACCAGAACTACCGCCGCCGGGTGGAGCGGGACCGGATCGCCGTCAAGGAGATCGCGGTCGCGGCCCTCCTGACGGAACTCCTCCCGACCCTGGACGACATCGGCCGGGCGCGGGAACATGGCGAGCTGGTCGGCGGCTTCAAGTCGGTGGCCGAATCGCTGGAGACCGCCGCGGCCAAGATGGGCCTGCAGCAGTTCGGCAAGGAGGGCGAGCCCTTCGACCCGACGATCCACGAGGCCCTGATGCACTCGTACGCGCCGGACGTCACCGAGGACACCTGCGTGGCGATCCTGCAGCCCGGGTACCGGATCGGCGAGCGTACGATCCGTCCCGCACGGGTCGCGGTGGCCGAGCCCCAGCCGGGCGCGGCGCCGAAGTCCGAGGCGGCCGAGGCCGACGCGCCGTCCGACAAGGACGCGGATGCCCCCGAAAAGGGCTGACGCTGAACACACAGTAGAAGCAGTGCGAGAGGAGGGACACCGGGGATGAGCACGAAGGACTTCGTCGAGAAGGACTACTACAAGGTTCTCGGTGTCCCGAAGGACGCCACCGAGGCCGAGATCAAGAAGGCGTACCGGAAGCTCGCCCGCGAGTTCCACCCGGACGCCAACAAGGGCGACACCTCGGCCGAGGAGCGCTTCAAGGAGATCTCCGAGGCGAACGACATCCTCGGGGACCCCAAGAAGCGCAAGGAGTACGACGAGGCTCGCGCCCTGTTCGGCAGCGGGGGCTTCCGCCCCGGCCCGGGCGGGGGCGGCGGCCAGTTCAACTTCGACCTCGGTGACCTCTTCGGGGGTCAGCAGCAGGGCGGCGGCGCGGGCGGCGGCTTCGGCGGCGGTCTGGGCGACGTCTTCGGCGGCCTGTTCAACCGCGGCGGCGCCGGCCCCGGCGCCGGGACCCGTACCCAGCCGCGCCGCGGCCAGGACATCGAATCGGAGGTCACCCTCTCCTTCACGGAGGCGGTGGACGGGGCCACGGTCCCGCTCCGGATGTCCTCGCAGGCGCCCTGCAAGGCCTGTTCGGGCACCGGCGACAAGAACGGCACGCCCCGCGTGTGCCCGACCTGCGTCGGCACCGGCCAGGTCTCCCGGGGCAGCGGCGGCGGTTTCTCGCTGACCGACCCCTGTGCGGACTGCAAGGGCCGCGGCCTGATCGCCGAGACCCCCTGTGACGTCTGCAAGGGCAGCGGCCGGGCCCGCAGCTCCCGGACCATGCAGGTCCGGATCCCGGCGGGGGTCTCCGACTCCCAGCGGATCCGGCTGCGCGGCAAGGGCGCTCCGGGCGAGCGCGGCGGCCCGTCCGGCGACCTGTACGTGGTCGTGCACGTGGACGGCCACCCGGTCTTCGGCCGCAAGGACGACAACCTCACGGTGACCGTCCCGGTGTCGTTCGCGGAGGCGGCCCTGGGCGCCGACATCAAGGTCCCGACCTTGAACGGCCCCTCGGTGACGCTGAAGCTGCCGCCGGGCACCCCCAACGGCCGTACGATGCGGGCCCGCGGCAAGGGAGCGGTCCGCAAGGACGGCACCCGCGGCGACCTGCTCGTCACGGTGGAGGTCGCGGTCCCGACCGAGCTGAACGACAAGGCCCGCGAGGCCTTGGAGTTGTACCGCGACGCGATGGAGTCCGAGGACCCGCGCTCCGCGCTGTTCGAGTCCGCGAAGGGAGCATGACATGGACGGTCGCCGCAGCCAGGCTCGTACGGGTAAGGCGTACTACCAGCTCACCGACGAGACCCCGGTCTACGTGATCTCGGTGGCCGCCCAGCTCTCGGGCCTGCATCCGCAGACCCTGCGCCAGTACGACCGCCTCGGCCTGGTCTCCCCGGACCGTACGGCCGGGCGCGGCCGGCGCTACTCGGCCCGTGACATCGAACTGCTCCGTACGGTGCAGGCGCTGTCCCAGGACGAGGGCATCAACCTGGCCGGCATCAAGCGGATCATCGAACTGGAGAACCAGGTCGCCGCGCTCCAGCAGCGCGTGGCCGAGCTCTCCAGCGCCGTCGACGGCGCCGCCGCCGTCCTCCAGCAGCGCGAGGCCCAGGTCCACGCCTCGTACCGCCGCGACCTGGTCCCGTACCAGCCGCCGGTCCCGGGCAACGCCCTGGTCGTCTGGCGCCCGGCGCCGAAGCGGCCGCAGGGCTGACGTCCAGAGCCCAGGAAGGCCCCGATCCAGTGGATCGGGGCCTTCCTTGTGTCCGGGGTCCCCGCGGGGCGCGCCAGGGCCCCTGGGGGCTACGGCGGGTCCTTGAGGATGCCCGACTGGGCGATGAGGAAGCCGAGTTGGGCGCGGCTGCCGCTGCCCAGGGCGGAGGCCAGCTTGGCGATGTGCGCGCGGCAGGTCCGTACGTTCATCCCCAGGCGGCGCGCGATGGCCTCGTCCACGTGCCCCTCGATGAGGAGCTGGGCGATGGAGCGCTGCACGCCGGAGATGCCGGCCGGGGTGTGCTCGTAGGTCACCTCGTCGTCCAGCGGCACGGCGCGGCGCCACAGCTGCTCGAAGACCTTGATGAGGTACTGGACGAGCCCCGGGTGGCGCAGCTCCAGTGCGAGGCCCCGGCCGGGGCCGGCCGGGATGAAGGCGACGGTGCGGTCGAAGATGATGAGGCGCTCGATGAGCTCCTCCAGGGTGCGGATCTCGACCTTGCCCGTGGCGATGCGGTCCGCGTAGGCGAGCGTGCCCTGGCTGTGCCGCGCCGTGTGCTGGTACAGCGTGCGGATGCTCACCCCGCGGTTGGTCAGGGCGGTGCCGCGCTCCAGGGCCTCGGAGAGGGCGAAGGGGGGCCGGGCCCCGCCCGGCTGGACCGTCAGGACCTCGGTGTGGCACTCGGCGGTGGCCAGGTCGAGCGCCGCGTTGATCTGTTCCAGGCCGTCGAGCGGGGTGATGGCGTGGCTGTTCGCGGGGGACCGGGCGCTGATGGCGAGGAACGGCTCGAATGCGTCTGTGAGATCCACGGCGCTGCGGCGACGCTCCTGGATCTCCTGTTCGAGGGGGTGGAGCCTTTGTGCGAGTGCGACCGAGGGGGGAACCGCGCGGAGCTGATTCGCGTCATCCGGGTCGGGTCGCAGCAGCCCGAATTCGAGCAGGCAGGGGGCGTTTCCGACCTCACTGCGCGGTACGCGGCCATTGCTCAACGCGGCGGCGTACAGCCGCGTTCCCTCGGCGCACATACATGTGACCGGGTGGGGATGTGTCGGGTTCGTATCGTTATTAGGCAAATCTCCACCCCCCAGGGTCCTGAACATGTAAGAACATGATGCATCGTCCCTGTGGCACTGACGTGCCTGAATGAGCCATCGTCTGACACGCGGGGGAGAGGATTCCATCAAGTGAGGACGAAGCCGACCATGTACAAGAGAATGCTTCGCTCGGCGCTTGCCGTTGTTTTCTCCGTCGCTACGGTCTTTGCGGCAGCCAGTGCTGTCAACGGAGTGGGCAAGTCAGACATCAGCTGGGACTCGACGCCCCTCAATGCGGCTCCGGCGGGGGACATCAGTTGGGACACGACGCCCCTGCTCGCGGCTCAGGCGGGGGACATCAGTTGGGACTCCATGCCGACGCGGGTCGCCTGATGACCCCCGACGACCGCGGCTTCCGTCGCGAAATGGCTTCCGCGTACCGATCGGGCTGGCAGTTCATCGACCTGACCAGCGCAATTCCGTACGCCGGCGATTCATTGAAGGTCACCCTCTTCGGCCAGCCGATCGTAGTGGTGCGCGAGGAGGACGAGGACGTCCGCGCCTACCGCTGCCTGCGCCGTCCCCGAGGTGCGCCGCAGCCCGTGCGCTGCGAGGTCCGGTACGGCATGGTCTTCGTCAACCTGGATCAACGTGATCACCAGCTCTTCGAGCCCGAAACCACCGCCACCCCCCGCAGTGCCTGACGCGATTCCCCCGTCGTCACAGATCGCTCAGGCGCTACCCCCCACACAGCGGCGCCATCGTGGACCTGACCACGATGGCGCCGTTGTGATGTGCCTGTCCAGTAGTTGAACCGGACAAAGACCGAACCACCTGGCGCCCGGCCCGCGCCCGGCCCGCGCCCGCCCTGCGCCCTACGCCCGCCCCATGGCCCGGTCCAGGGTGATCTCCATGACCACCCGGTCCGGGTTCGGTGACGGCATGCGCCCGTAGCGCTCCGCGTAGCGGCGTACCGCCTCCGCGACGGAGGCCTCGTCCGTACGGATGACCGCGCGGCCCTCCAGGGTCGCCCAGCGGCGTCCCTCCATCTGGCAGACCGCCACCCGGGGGCCGTCCGGCGCGTCCGCGCGCCCCTGCGCCGCCAGGACGTTGCGGATCTTCTTGCTGTTCTTGTTGCTGATCACCCGTGCCAGCCCGGCCTCCGGGTCGTACGTCACGCCCACCGGCACCACGTGCGGGCTGCCGTCGGGGCGCGGGGTGGTCAGCGTGCAGACGTGCCGCTCCCGCCAGAAGGCGAGGTATTCCGGCGTCGGGTTGAGTACCTCGTGAGACATGGTGCGAAGGGTACGGCGCAGGGCGCGGCGGACGCGGCGAAGGGTGCGCAACTCCACCTTGAGTGGAATAGACTCAACTTTGTGCAGGTTGTTCTTGTTAACCGTACGGAGAGGAGCAGTCGCAAGTGGATGCCGAGCTGACCAACAAGAGCCGGGACGCGCTGAACGCGGCCACCAGCAGGGCCGTCAAGGACGGGCACGCGGACCTGACGCCCGCCCACCTGCTGCTGGCGCTCCTCGCCGGCGAGGACAACGAGAACGTCACCGACCTGCTGGCCGCCACCGACGCCGACCAGGTCGCCGTGCGCGCCGGAGCGGACCGGCTGCTGGCCGCCCTGCCCAGCGTCACCGGTTCCACGGTCGCGCCCCCGCAGCCCACGCGCGAGCTGCTCGCCGTGCTGGCCGAGGCGGACGCGCAGGCCGGCAGGCTCGGCGACGAGTACCTCTCCACCGAACACCTGCTCATCGCCATCGCCGCCAAGGGCGGCGCGGCCGGCGAGCTCCTCGCCGCCCAGGGCGCGACCGCGAAGAAGCTGCTGTCCGCATTCGAGACCTCAAGAGGAGGGCGGCGGGTGACCTCCCCCGACCCCGAGGGCCAGTACAAGGCCCTGGAGAAGTTCGGCACCGATTTCACCGCGGCGGCCCGCGAGGGCAAGCTCGACCCGGTCATCGGCCGCGACCAGGAGATCCGGCGCGTCGTCCAGGTCCTCTCCCGGCGTACGAAGAACAACCCGGTGCTCATCGGCGAGCCCGGCGTCGGCAAGACGGCCGTCGTCGAGGGCCTGGCCCAGCGCATCGTCAAGGGCGACGTCCCCGAGTCCCTGAAGAACAAGCGCCTCGTCTCCCTGGACCTCGGCGCGATGGTCGCCGGCGCCAAGTACCGCGGCGAGTTCGAGGAGCGGCTCAAGACCGTCCTCGCGGAGATCAAGTCCAGCGACGGCCAGATCATCACCTTCATCGACGAGCTGCACACGGTCGTCGGCGCGGGCGCCGGCGGGGACTCCGCCATGGACGCGGGCAACATGCTCAAGCCCATGCTGGCCCGCGGCGAGCTGCGCATGGTCGGCGCGACCACCCTCGACGAGTACCGCGAGCGGATCGAGAAGGACCCGGCGCTGGAGCGGCGCTTCCAGCAGGTGCTGGTCGCCGAGCCGAGCGTCGAGGACACCATCGCGATCCTGCGCGGGCTCAAGGGCCGCTACGAGGCCCACCACAAGGTCGTCATCAACGACAGCGCGCTGGTGGCCGCGGCCACCCTCTCCGACCGGTACATCACCTCCCGCTTCCTGCCCGACAAGGCCATCGACCTCGTCGACGAGTCCATGTCCCGGCTCCGCATGGAGATCGACTCCTCCCCGCTGGAGATCGACGAGCTCCAGCGCGCGGTCGACCGCCTCCGGATGGAGGAGCTGGCGCTGAAGAACGAGTCCGACCCGGCCTCGCTGGAGCGGCTCGACAAGATCCGCAAGGACCTGGCGGACAAGGAGGAGGACCTGCGGGGCCTGACCGCCCGCTGGGAGAAGGAGAAGCAGTCCCTCAACCGGGTCGGCGAGCTCAAGGAGCGCCTGGACGACCTGCGCGGCCAGGCCGAGCGAGCGCAACGTGACGGGGACTTCGACACCGCCTCGCAGCTGCTCTACGGGGAGATCCCGGCCCTGGAGCGCGAGCTCGCCGAGGCCACCGAGGAGGAGGCCGCTTCGGCGGGGGCCGCCGCCAAGGACAGCATGGTCAAGGACGAGGTCGGCCCGGACGACATCGCCGACGTGGTCGCAGCCTGGACGGGCATCCCGGCCGGTCGGCTGCTCCAGGGCGAGACCGAGAAGCTGCTGCGCATGGAGGAGGAGCTGGGGCGCCGCCTGATCGGCCAGGGCGAGGCCGTACGGGCCGTCTCGGACGCCGTGCGCCGCACCCGGGCCGGTATCGCCGACCCGGACCGCCCGACGGGCTCGTTCCTCTTCCTGGGCCCCACGGGCGTGGGCAAGACCGAGCTGGCCAAGGCCCTGGCGGACTTCCTCTTCGACGACGAGCGGGCGATGGTCCGCATCGACATGTCGGAGTACTCCGAGAAGCACAGCGTGGCCCGCCTGGTCGGCGCCCCGCCCGGGTACGTGGGCTACGAGGAGGGCGGCCAGCTCACCGAGGCGATCCGCCGCCGCCCGTACTCCGTGGTGCTCCTGGACGAGGTGGAGAAGGCCCATCCCGAGGTCTTCGACATCCTGCTCCAGGTCCTCGACGACGGGCGCCTCACGGACGGCCAGGGCCGCACCGTGGACTTCCGCAACACCATCCTGATCCTGACCTCGAACCTGGGCAGTCAGTTCCTGGTCGACCCGACCACCTCCCCGGAGGACAAGAAGGCCCGGGTCCTGGACGTGGTGCGGGCCTCCTTCAAGCCGGAGTTCCTCAACCGCCTGGACGACCTGGTGGTCTTCTCGGCCCTGAGCGAGGCCGAGCTGGCCCGCATCGCCGAGCTCCAGATCGGCCGCCTCGCGAAGCGGATGGCGGACCGCCGCCTGACCCTGGACGTCACGCCCGAGGCCCTGGCCTGGCTGGCGGACAAGGGCAACGACCCGGCGTACGGAGCCCGCCCGCTGCGCCGCCTGATCCAGACGGCGATCGGCGACCGCCTGGCCAGGGAGATCCTCTCGGGCGAGGTCAAGGACGGCGACACCGTCCGCGTCTCCCTCGCGGGCGACGACCTGCTGGTCGGCAAGGCGCTCTGAGGCACGCCGAGGGCCGTACGGGGGCCCCGGGCCGCGACACCGCCGCCCGGGGCCCCCGTACGGCCCTCACCCGTCGTGGGCGACGAACCGGATCCGGACGTCGTACCCCGTCTGCTGCTCGACACTGATCTGCACCTTCGCGGCGCGGCCCGGTACGGCGTCGGCGCGGTCGACTCCGAGGCACCGGTTCCCGCCCTCCGGGTCGAACCCGGGCCCGACTTTCGGGCAGACCTTCGGGCGGTCGTCCAGTTCGTACTCCCGCGCCCGGGGGAAGGCGCTGGCCAGCCAGGCGTCCAGCCCGTCCCGGTCGAAGCGGAACGATCCGGTCGCGGTGGAGTGCGGCGAGTCGACCCGCCAGCACTTCTCGTCGTGGACCCCCGCGGGCAGGCTCCCGCCGGCGAACTCCATCGCCTGGGCGCAGGTGATCTCGTGGCTGCCCTCGGGGCCCTTCCCGGCGTCGTCCCGGTCGCCCGGGTCCGTCCACAGCCAGATCGCTCCGCCGATGCCGATCACCAGCGCCGCGGCCGGCGCCGACACCGCGAGTACACGCAAAGGCCTGTGAATAGACACCCATCCCCCTTACGGCGGCCCTACTCCTGTCCGCCCGGAGCGGATCGTACGTGCGGGGGTGGACATGAGGCGGGCGGGATGAGGGAGGATGGCCGCATCCGCACGAAGGGAAGTACACGGTGAGCATCGACCCGGCCTCGATTCCGAACTTCGGAGGGCAGCAGCCCGATCCGCAGGCCACAGGACCGGCGGGCCCCGTCGTCCCCGACCAGGATCTGGTCAAGCAGCTTCTGGAGCAGATGGAGCTCAAGTACGTCGTCGACGACGAGGGTGACCTCGCGGCGCCGTGGGAGGAATTCCGCACGTACTTCATGTTCCGCGGCGAGGACGACCAGCAGGTCTTCTCCGTGCGGACCTTCTACGACCGCCCCCACAAGATCGACGAGAAGCCGCAGCTCCTCGAGTCGATCGACGACTGGAACCGCCGCACCCTGTGGCCGAAGGTCTACAGCCACACCCACGACGACGGCTCCGTCCGCCTGATCGGTGAGGCGCAGATGCTGATCGGCACCGGCGTGAACCTGGAGCACTTCGTGTCCTCCACGGTCAGCTGGGTCCGCGCGTCGATCGAGTTCGACAAGTGGCTCGTCGAGCAGCTCGGCCTGGAGGCCGAGGTCGACTCCGCCGACAAGGGCGACGACGACGAGGGCGACAGCGAGACCAACTAGGTCTCAGCCGTCCCGCACGGAGTCACTCCCCTCACGGAGCGACCCCGGATACGAGCAGCAGGTACGGCCCGTATGCGTACGAGAGCCCGGCCAGCACCCCGGTCACCACGACCGCGGTGCGCGGCCGGGCTTTCGCCATGAGGGCCGCCAGCGGCAGCAGCAGCGGGAACGCGGGCAGCAGGAAGCGCGGCTTCGACTCGAAGAAGCCGGCCCCGCCGTAGGTCATCACCAGCAGCACGCCGGTGTACACGAGCAGCGGCAGCGGGATCGTCCGGTCCGCCGCGAGCCGGCCCGCGAGCAGCAGCGCCGCCACCAGCAGGACCGCCGTCACCGTGGTGGCGAGCTCCGTGTGCCCGCCGGACACGGCGTTCCGGGCGGAGCGCAGCGCCGCCGCGCCGAAGTCGAAGCGCGAGCCCCAGCCGCTCTGGACGGCGAAGTAGCCGCCGAGGAGGTCGTCCCGGCGGGCGCCGACGAGCAGGACGTACGAGACCCAGCCCGCGGGCGCGGCCACCGCGGCGGCCCACACCCCCGGGGCAGGGCGGCCGCGGCGTACGAGGATCTCGTACCCGGCGCTCACCACCACGGCGGCGGCGACCGCGGCCCCGGTGGGCCGGGTCAGCCCGGCGAGCACGGCCAGCCCCGCGGCCCAGCCCCACCGGCCCCGCAGCAGGGCGTACAGGGCCCAGGCAGCGAAGGCGGCCAGCAGGGGCTCGGTGTAGGCGAGGGTCAGCATGAGGGAGTGCGGCAGCACGGCCCACAGCGCGACGAGCAGCAGCCCGCCGCGGGGTCCGAGGAGGTGTTCCCCGACCCGGTACACGCCGACGGCCGCCGCCCCGGCCGCGATCCAGGCGACCACGAGCGCGGCGGTGGTCAGGGAGCCCGGCAGCACGAGGGAGGCGCAGCGGATGAGGACGGGGTAGAGCGGGAAGAAGGCCGAGTCGCTCTGGAGCGAGCCGATGCCGGGGTACATCTGGGTGCGCCCGTAGCCGTGCTCGGCGATCCGCAGGTACCAGACCGAGTCCCAGGACTCCCCGAGCACCTTGACGGGGCTGCGTCCGGTCCACCACGCCACGGCGGCGACCACCAGCACCCCGGCCCCGCGCAGGGCGGCGAAGACCCCGAGCGCGAGGACGGCGGTGGGGGTCCGGGTGCGTACGGCGCGCGATGCGGTGGCCGTGGCGGTGGCCATGGACATGTATCCCCGACTTCCCTCGTCCTGCCTCGTCCTGCTTGTGACGCGTTTACGCTCGCCCCATGATGATGAGCGCTTCGGGCACCTTCAAGGTCGTCAGTTTCACTCCGGCCCCGCTGACCCCGGAGCCCCCGGTGGAGACCGGGCTCCCGGTCGGCGTGGCGACGATGGAGAAACACTACGAGGGCGAGTCCCTCTCGGGCCGCTCGGCCACCCTCTTCACCGCCGCCTTCGACCAGGAGGCGGGCGTCGGCAGCTACGTGGCCATGGAGTCCTTCGAAGGCACCCTCGCGGGCCGTGAGGGTGCCTTCAACTTCGTCCACGGGGCCACCACGGACGGCGGCCCCGACCGCAGCGCCGAGCACTTCGCGATCGTCCCGGCCAGCGGCACGCGGGCCCTGAAGGGCATCACGGGCACGGGCGGCCTGCGCGTCGACGAGGACGGCACCCACCGCATCTGGTTCGACTTCGACCTGCCGGCGTAGCCCTCGGGGCCGTCAGGGCCCTCAGAGGCGTCGCAGCCGGGCCACGGCCTCCTCCAGCACCTCGGTCTTCTTGCAGAAGGCCCACCGCACCTGCGTCGCACCGGCCGACTTGTCGTCGTAGAACACCTGGTTCGGGATGGCCACGACCCCGCACCGCTCCGGCAGGGCCCGGCAGAACGCCAGGCCGTCGCGCTCCCCGAGCGGGGTGATGTCGGTGGTGATGAAGTACGTGCCCTGCGGCCGGAACACCTCGAAGCCGGCCGCCGCCAGCCCGTCCGCCAGCAGGTCGCGCTTCGCGGCCAGGTCCGCGCGGAAGCCCTCGTAGTACGAGTCGGGCAAGGCCAGCGCCTCGGCGATGGCGTACTGGAAGGGCCCCGAGGAGACGTAGGTCAGGAACTGCTTGGCGGAGCGCACCGCCGTGACCAGCTCCGGGGTCCCGGTCACCCAGCCGACCTTCCAGCCGGTGAAGGAGAAGGTCTTGCCGCTGGAGGAGATCGTCACCGTACGGTCCCGCATGCCCGGCAGGCCCGCCAGCGGGGTGTGGGAGCCCTCGAAGACCAGGTGCTCGTAGACCTCGTCCGTGATGACCAGCAGGTCCCGGGAGACGGCCAGCTCCGCGATCGCGGCGAGTTCGGCGGGCGTGAGCACGGTGCCCGTCGG
Source organism: Streptomyces sp. NBC_00454 (assembly GCF_041434015.1). Classification (GTDB taxonomy): domain Bacteria; phylum Actinomycetota; class Actinomycetes; order Streptomycetales; family Streptomycetaceae; genus Streptomyces. The sequence continues at coordinate 4,148,733 of NZ_CP107907.1, forward strand.
GTTGTGGGGGGTGTTCAGCAGCAGCAGCCGGGTCCGCGGGGTGACGGCGGCGCGCAGCGCGTCGACGTCGAGGCGGAAATCGGGGGCGCGCAGGGTGAGCGGGACCCGCACCGCCCCGGCCATCGCGATGCAGGCGGCGTAGGAATCGTAGAACGGCTCCAGGGCGATGACCTCGTCGCCCGGTTCCAGGAGGGCCAGGAGCGCGGCCGCGATGGCCTCGGTGGCGCCCGCGGTGACGAGGACCTCGGTGTCCGGGTCGTAGGACAGGCCGTAGAAGCGCTGCTGGTGGTCGGCGATGGCGTGGCGCAGCTCCGGGACTCCGGGGCCCGGCGGGTACTGGTTGCCCCTGCCGTCGCGGATCGCGCGCACCGCCGCTTCGGCGATCTCGGCGGGGCCGTCGGTGTCGGGGAACCCCTGGCCGAGGTTGATCGATCCCGTGGCGGTGGCCAGCGCGGACATCTCCGCGAAGATCGTCGTACCGAAGGCCGCCAGCCTGCGGTTGAGGAACGGGCGGTCGGCGGCGGTGCTGTCGGGGTGGCTGCTGCTGCGTTCGGGTGCGCTCATGGCGTCATCCTTCCGGCAAGCTCTGGACTTGCTCAAGTGAGCTTTGGGCCGCGTACGCCGAGGGCATCCCCCCTGCACACGGGACGACAGGGGATCCCGGACCCGGGGAACCGGGTGGAACGCAAAGGGGGTGAACGGACATGACGTTCGTTCTGGTCATGATCGGCCTGGCCGTATCCGTCGTCGTGGTGCTCATCGGAATGCTGGTGTTCCGCGCGGCCCGCTCCGGGTACGCGGGCGGCGGCTCGGGCGGTTACAAGGGCAGCGGCGGCTCGAGCAGCAGCAGTGGCAGCAGCTGGTGGGCGAGTGGCTCGGACGGCGGCGGATCCTCGTCCTCGTGCGGATCCTCCTCGTCCTCGTGCGGTTCCTCGTCCTCCTGCGGCTCCTCCTCCTCGTCGTGCGGCGGCGGAGGATGCGGATCCAGCTGACACGGGGGAGCATGGATGCGTGTACGCGATGCGTCCACCGGGGACAACTTCCGTCAGGCGTCTTCTTGTTCGGGGCGTCGCCGCCGCGTATTACGGCGTACGGGCGGGATGTTGTTGAACACGTGAACTGAGGAGCCCCCGAGGGGATGTAAACCCCGTCAAGTTGGGTAAAAACGCTGTGAGTGCCGTGCCTTTCATGATTCCCTCGGTTGAGTAGACCAGTCCCCGGACCTCCCGGGACTTCCTGTGGACCCGTGCCGGTGTCCCCCACCCGTTGACTACCGCTGGCGGGCCCCGGCCCATCTCCCTCGCGCGTTTGCGGAGCCGACTCATGCTCACGACCCTCCAGACCACCTATACCGACACGCGTGCCGCCGACCTCGCCTGGGCCCTGGGTCGGGAGCGGCTGCCCGCCCTGGCCGTACTGAACCTCGAACTGATGGGCGCAAAAGTCGAGTTGCGCCTGCTCGGGGCCTCTCATCAGGTGCTCCTGGAAGAGGGGGACGTGCTCTGTTCGGAGACCGTCGCCTGCATGCCCGGGAGCAGTACCCCGCTGCCGCTCGGCGTGGCCAAGCGGGTCGGCGACTGGGAGTACGAGTTCGCCGCGCGGGTCGAGACCCTCTCGCGCGGCTCCTTCGCGGGCCGGGCGCAGGAACTGCTCGCGCTGGTCGCGGATCACCCGAACGGGCTCGCCGGGACCTTCCCCGGCGACCCGCACGCCTTCACCGCCATGCTCGCGCAGCGCTACGAGGGCCAGGTCCGATGGCGCACCTGGCACGCCTACCCGCAGGAAGGGCAGCTGGTGGCGACGCGCACGCGCGTCGGCGTGCGGATGGGTGCGACGGGGGTGCCCGCGGTCGGCGCCGCGGCCGCGGCGGCGCCGGCGCTCATCTGACGGGCACTCATTCGGCTGACGCCCGCGGCGTGGGGGGCGGTTCCTGTGGGGCCGCCCCCCACGCGCGACCGCCTCCGAGTTCGACGTTCACGCGTACGGGCTCACCGGGGTGCGGAGTTGTCGAGCGGTTACGCCAACTGCCCGAACCAGTGCGTCACTTACACCCATGTGGGTGACTTGATGCAAGCGGGCGGTGACGTACGGTTCGCTTCATGATCGACCGTTCCGCCCCGCGCGGGGTGCTTCGCACCAGGTGGCGCCGCCTCCCGGCTCCGGATCCGCGCGGTGCGGCCCGCGTCCCGGCCGCCCTGCCCGTACGGCCCCGGACCGGCCGGTTCCTCGTCCTGGCCACCGTGTTCGTCTGTGCCGCCTGCGGGCTCGTGTACGAGCTGGAGCTGCTCGCCCTGGGCTCGTACCTCATCGGTGATTCCGTCACCCAGGCGTCGGTCGTGCTGTCCGTCATGGTCTTCGCCATGGGCGTCGGATCCCTCCTCGCCAAGGCCCTGCGCAACCGCCCCGCCTTCGGGTTCGCCGCCATCGAGGCGGCGCTCGCCCTCCTCGGCGGGCTCTCCGCCATAGCGCTCTACGCCAGCTTCGCCTGGCTGGGGGAGTCGCGGCCCGCGCTCGTCGCCTTCTCCTTCGCCATCGGCGTGCTCATCGGCGCCGAGATCCCGCTCCTGATGGTGCTCATCCAGCGGATCCGCAGACAGGACGCGGGCGGCGCCGTCGCCGACCTGTTCGCCGCCGACTACGTCGGCGCCCTCGTCGGCGGCCTCGCCTTCCCCTTCCTGCTCCTGCCCGTCCTCGGCCAGCTCACCGGAGCCATGGTCACCGGCACCGTCAACGCCACCGTCGGCGCCGGGCTCGTCCTGTGGCTGTTCCGCCGCGATCTGAGCCGCCGCGCCCGCTGGCTGCTCATCGCCGCCAACATCGGCGTCCTCGCCGTCCTGGCCAGCGCCACCGTCCTGGCCGACGACTTCGAACGCGTGGCCCGGCGCGCCGTCTACGGCGGCGAGGTCCGCGTCGCCGTCCAGACCGGGGTCCAGGAGCTCGTCCTGACCGGCCCCCCGACCGGCTCCCCGCGCTCGCTCGACCTCTTCCTCGACGGCCGCCTGCGGGTCAGCGGATACGACGAGTACCGCTACCACGAAGCCCTCGTGCACCCCGCGATGACCGGCCCGCACTCCCGGGTCCTGGTCCTCGGCGGCGGCGACGGGCTCGCCGCCCGCGAAGTCCTGCGCTACCGCGACGTCGCCTCCGTCACCGTCGTCGAACTCGACCCCGGAGTCGTGCGGCTCGCCCGCACCGACCCGATGCTCTCCGCGCTCAACGGCCGGGTGTACGAGGATCCGCGGCTCGGAGTCGTCACCCAGGACGCCTTCCGCTGGCTGCGCGGACCCGCCGCCCGCGACCGCTTCGACGTCATCGTCTCCGACCTGCCCGACCCCGGAATCACCCCCAGCACGAAGCTGTACTCGCAGGAGTTCTACGGGCTGGCCGCGCGGGCCCTGCGCCCCGGCGGGCGGCTCGCCGTGCACGCGGGACCGCTGGCCACGAGGCCCCGTACCTACTGGACCGTCGAAGCCACCCTGCGCGCGGCCGGCCTGAGCACCGCCCCCTACAGCGCGGGCGGCCGACTCTCCGGATTCGCCGCGGGGCCCGACCGGGCGCTCGGCGCCGCCCCCGAGGCGCATCCGCAGGACTGGGGCTTCGTCCTCGCCGCCCGCGAAGGGGTGCCCGCGCTGCGCGTGGACCGGGACACGCCCGCCCTGCGCTCGCTGTCCACGCAGTCCCTCGGCGACGCCGCCCGCGACGCGGAACGCGGCCGGGTCACCGGGCTCCCGCCGTCCACGCTCCCGCATCCGCGGTACTCGTAGACCCATCCCTTCCGCCCTACCAGGCGCGGCCGGCCGGGAGCGCTTCGAGCTCCGGCGCCGACAGGTGCAGCACCTCGTACCGCTCGGTGGCGTCCCAGTCCGCGTCCCCGTCGCCTTCGGGTGCGGCCTCCCACAGGACGAAGCGGAGCAGCTGCCAGCTGCGCGGGTCGGCCGCGAGGGCCGCGGTGTGCACGCCCGGGCGTCGCGCGAGCCGCTCCAGCTCCTCGGTCTCCCGCTCGGCCAGTGCGGTGAGGTCGGCATCGGCCGGGATGGCGGTCAGGCGGCGCGAGGCGGCCCGGGGCGCCGTGGCGCGGGCGGGCCCGGCGAAGGCGGCGAGTCCGGTCCAGTGGTGGACGGCCGGGCGGCCGAAGTCGCGGACGACGCCCTGGAATCCGCCACCGCCGAGGAGGAAGCGGCCCATCGCGCCGGGGTCGTTCCACAGGTAGAAGGGCGCGTACTGGTTGACCGGGGAGCCCCCGGCGCCGCGTTCGCGGACGAGGTAGGCCTTGAGGCCCAGCCCGGCGCGGTCGTCGAGCCCGTGCCCGAAGTCGGCGACGCGTTTGCGGATGATCCCCATGTCGTAGTCGGCGGGGAGGGTGATCTCGTACTGGCTCGCGTACACGGGATCCGCTTCCTACTCGGTGGGTGCCTGCAACAGGCCCAGCAGTCCGAGGAGTCCGTCCACGGACTGGGCGAAGACCTCGGCGTCTTCGGCGGCGCGGGCCAGGACGTACCCGCCCTGGAGTACGGCGACGACCGTCGCGGCCGTGGCGTCCGGGTCCAGCGCGGGCCCGAACTCGCCGGTGCGGCGCCCCTCGGCCAGCACTCCGGCCAGCCGGGACCGCAGCCACGCGAAGGTCTCCTCGACCGGGACGCGCAGCACGGGATCGGCCATGACGTCCGGGTCCTGGGTGAGCCGGCCGATCGGGCAGCCGCGCAATACGTCGCGCTCGCGCCGCAGATAGGCGGTGATCCGCTCGCCCGCCGTGCCGGGGGCGTCGAACTGTGCCCCGGCCCTGGCGCGCAGCTCCGCGGCCGTGCGCTCGATCGCGGCCAGCGCCAGGCCGGACTTCCCGGCGAAGTGGTGGTACATGCTGCCCTGGCCGACCCCGGCCCGCTGCTGGATGGCCTTGGGGCTGGTGCCGACGTAACCGCGCTCCCACAGCAGCTCGCGGGTGCTTTCGATGAGGTCCTCGGTCGCGCTCATGACCCCACTGTACATACCAGTAGGTACAGTGGCCTGGTGGCTGGAGGTACAGCGCCGTGCGCGCCGCCGCCCGGACACGGCCGCCGCCCGAACACGGCCTCCCCGGACCGCAGCACTCCCTGACGGGGAGCGGACTCGTCGGTAGGCTCGACCGCATGGAGCATCAGGTGTTCGTTCCGGTCCCCGCCGTCGACGTCCGCGCCGTGCTGCGCGATCCCGCCCGGGTGGCGCGCTGCGTGCCGGGGCTCCAGCAGGACGCCGACACCGACGCCGGGCCGCTGTCCGGCCGGCTGAAGGTGCGGGTCGGCGGCCACACCGTGACCTACCGGGGAGTCCTGTCCGTCACCGAGCGGGACCCCGGCCACTTCACCCTCGAAGCCCGGGGCGCGGAGGTGCGGGGCAGCGGGAGCGTGAAGCTCTCCCTGGAGCTCCGGCTCACCGAGGCGGACGGCGGCACCCGGCTGGAGTTCACCGCCGAGTCCACCGCGGACGGCCGCGCCGCCGCCTTCGACCCGGAGGCCGCCGCCACCGCCGGCCACCGCCTGCTGGACCGGGCCGCGGCCCACCTCGCCGCGGTGGCGGTCACCGATGGGCCGGGCGCCGACGGGGAGGTCACCGATGCGGTGGCGGTCACCGATGTGGTGGCCGAGTCCGAGGAGGAGTCCGGGGACGAGCCCGGGGATCCGGACCAGCCCGAGATCACCGAGGTCACCGCCTCCGTGTTCGACGCCGAGGTCCCGCCCCCTTCGCTGGATCCCTTCCTGGACGGCACCTTCGAAGGCATCGCCGACCTCGGAGACCTCGGCGGTCCGCCGCGTCCGCCCGCCGAGGCCGCCCATGCCCGCCGCACGATGATCGGCCGCAGCGCGGAAGAGGTGGACCACGCGCCCCCGCGCGGCCGCTACGCCCCCGTCCCCGCCCCGACCTCCACCGCGGCGAACGCCAACCTCCGCTGGATCGCCCCGGCCGCGGCCGTGGCCGTGGCCTCGGCGGTCCTGCTGGGCCGGGCCCTTCGCCGCAAGCGATGAAGCACCGCCGCATGCCCAGGCCCTAAGGTCGGGGACATGAGTACGCAACTGCGCGCCGGCGGCGCCGAGGTGACCATCGACCAGGAGAACGGCTGCCGGATCAGCAGTCTGCGCATCGACGGGACGGAGCTGCTGCGGCAGGGGGACCGCTTCGGGTCCTTCCCGATGGTGCCCTGGTGCGGGCGCACCAGGAACGGCCAGTTCCAGGACGGCGCGACCCTCCACCAACTGCCGCTCAACCACCCGCCGCACGCCATCCACGGCTTCGGCCGCGACGCCGCCTGGCGCCCGGCCCGCACCACCGCCACCGAGGCCGCGTTCACGTACGCCCTCACCGACCCGTGGCCCTACGCGGGACTCGTCACCCAGATCTTCGAGCTCGGCGAGAACGGCCTGACCCTGACCATGGGCGTGGAGACCTACGAGGACTCCTTCCCGGCGCAGGCCGGCTGGCACCCCTGGTTCCACCGCAACCTCGGCAACGGCGGCGAGGACGTGCGCATCGACTTCGAAGCGGGCTGGCAGGAGGAGCGCGGCGCCGACCACCTCCCCACCGGAAACCGCATCGACCCCAAGCCCGGCCCGTGGGACGACTGCTTCGGCATGCCGGACGGGGTCGACGTCACCCTCACCTGGCCCGGAGCGCTGGAGCTGAAGGTCACCAGCCGCTCCGAATGGGTGGTCGTCTACGACGAGGAGCCCGAGGCCGTCTGCGTGGAACCGCAGTCCGGCCCGCCGAACGGACTGAACAGCCTGCCGCAGCTGGTCACCCCGGTGGACCCGCTGGAGATCTCCACGACGTGGACCTGGCGGCGCCTCGGGTAGCCGGGCTCCGGCGCCCAATTAAGCTCATGCCCATGAGTGACGTACGCGATGCGCTTCTGCAGCAGATCAAGGACAAGGCCGTCGTGCACGGCAAGGTGATCCTCTCCTCCGGCCGTGAGGCCGACTACTACATCGACCTCCGCCGGGTCACCCTGGACGGCACGGCGGCTCCGCTGGTCGGCCAGGTCATGCTCGACCTCACCGCCGACCTGGAGTTCGACTGCGTCGGCGGTCTGACCCTGGGCGCCGACCCGGTCGCCACTTCGATGCTGCACGCCTCCGCGGCGCGCGGCGCGGTGCTGGACGCTTTCGTCGTCCGCAAGGCGCAGAAGGCGCACGGCATGCAGCGCCGCATCGAGGGCACCGACGTGAAGGGCAAGCGCTGCCTGGTGGTCGAGGACACCTCGACCACCGGCGGTTCCCCGCTGACCGCCGTCGAGGCGGTCCGCGAGGCCGGCGGCGAGGTCGTCGCCGTCGCGACGATCGTCGACCGCGGCGCGGCCGACGCGATCGCCGCGGCCGGTCTGCCGTACCTCACGGGCTACCAGCTGGACGACCTCGGATTGTCCTAGCCCTTGGACAGCGGGTGGTGCTTCCGCACAACTGGTGACTTAGGTCCCCAGGAGTCCCGAAGTAGGTCCTGACCTGGCCTTTCGTGTCCGGGTGGAGTGTTTCACGTGAAACACTCCACCCGCTTCGGCCCGCGCGCCGCCGTCGTCGAGGTGGAGTGCGCCCCGGAGTCTGGAAAGATGGGCCCGACGGCAACGTCGCCCCCAGGTCAGGGCCCGCAATAAGCACACCTCCCGCACATCCAAGGAGCGGACAGATGCCCATCGCAACCCCCGAGGTCTACAACGAGATGCTCGACCGGGCGAAGGCAGGCAAGTTTGCCTACCCGGCGATCAACGTGACCTCGACCCAGACCCTGCACGCTGCACTGCGCGGCTTCGCGGAGGCCGAGAGCGACGGCATCATCCAGATCTCCACCGGTGGTGCGGAGTTCCTGGGTGGCCAGTACAACAAGGACATGGTCACCGGCGCCGCCGCCCTGGCCGAGTTCGCGCACATCGTGGCCGCGAAGTACGACATCACCGTCGCGCTGCACACGGACCACTGCCCCAAGGACAAGCTGGACGGCTACGTCCGCCCGCTGCTCGAGATCTCCGCCGAGCGCGTGGCCCGCGGCCTCAACCCGCTGTTCCAGTCGCACATGTGGGACGGCTCCGCCGAGACCCTCGCCGACAACCTGGCCATCGGCCAGGAGCTGCTCGCGAAGGCCGCCGCCGCGAAGATCATCCTCGAGGTCGAGATCACCCCGACCGGTGGCGAAGAGGACGGCGTCAGCCACGAGATCAACGACGAGCTGTACACGACCGTCGACGACGCGCTGCGCACCGCCGAGGCCCTCGGCCTGGGTGAGAAGGGCCGCTACCTGCTGGCCGCCTCCTTCGGCAACGTCCACGGCGTCTACAAGCCGGGCAACGTCGTCCTGCGCCCCGAGCTCCTCAAGGACCTCCAGGCCGGCGTCGGCGAGAAGTACGGCAAGTCCTCGCCGTTCGACTTCGTCTTCCACGGCGGCTCGGGCTCCACGGCCGAGGAGATCGCCACCGCGCTGGAGAACGGCGTCGTGAAGATGAACCTCGACACCGACACCCAGTACGCCTTCACCCGTCCGGTCGTGGACCACATGTTCCGCAACTACGACGCGGTCCTGAAGGTCGACGGCGAGGTCGGCACCAAGTCGAAGTACGACCCCCGCACCTGGGGCAAGGCCGCCGAGGCCGGCATGGCCGCGCGCGTCACCGAGGCGTGCGCGAACCTGCGTTCCACGGGCACCAAGCTCAAGTAGTCACAGCGCGAAGGGCCCGACCCCACCGTCTCCGGACGGCGGGGTCGGGCCCTTTCGCAGTCCCGGCATCCCCCAGACTGTGGGCATGTCCATTCACCAGAACCTGCTCGGGGGCCCCGCCCCCACCCACCTGCCCGACGAGCCGGGCCGCGAGGCCATCGCCGCCGGCACCCCCGCCGTCGAGGTGGCCGCCGCGCACCCGACGTCCTCCCTCGCCTGGGCGCTCCTCGCCGACGAGGCCTTCGCCGCCGGCCGCACGGTCGAGTCGTACGCGTACGCCCGTACGGGCTACCACCGTGGCCTCGACGCGCTGCGCCGTGCCGGCTGGAAGGGCCACGGCCCGGTGCCGTGGGAGCACGAGCCGAACCGCGGCTTCCTGCGCGCCCTGAACGCCCTGGCCCGCGCGGCCGGTGCGATCGACGAGAAGGAGGAGTACGAGCGCTGCTCGACCTTCCTGCGCGACTCCTCGGAGACCGCGGCGGACGTGCTCGGCGCCTGATCCGCCCTGCGGATGACCGGGCGGGCTCCACCGGGGCCCGCCCGGTCGCGGAATGTGACGTACCCCACTGACTATTGAGTCCCTGCCGCACGCCGGTCTTATGATGCGGACAGGGGACCGGAGCTCCACTCACCTCACCGGAAGGAGCGGACCGCTACCCGGAAGCACGTATCGAGGAGACAGCGATGTCGCACGCCCTTGATGCCTCCGGAGACGGCGGTTCGGACACCCCGAACCTCGACTTCGCCGGCACGACCCCCTACGAGGACTACGTCCAGGCGGACGTCCTCACCCACCTCCAGCACCTGCGCTCGGACGACCCGGGCGAGATGGTCTTCCTGGTCACGACCCAGGTCATGGAGCTGTGGTTCACGGTGATCGTCCACGAGTGGGAGACGGCCGCGCGGGCGCTCCGCGAGGACCGGATCCCCGTCGCGATGGACGCGCTGAAACGTTCACTCCGCGAGCTGGAGGCCCTCAACGCCTCCTGGCGCCCCCTCGCCCAGCTGACCCCGGGCCAGTTCAACGCGTACCGCGCCGCCCTCGGCGAGGGCTCCGGCTTCCAGTCGGCGATGTACCGCCGGATGGAGTTCCTGCTCGGCGACAAGTCCGCCTCCATGCTGGTCCCGCACCGCGGCGCGCCGCGCGTCCACGGGGAGCTGGAGAAGGCCCTGCACGAGCCCAGCCTCTACGACGAGGTCCTGCGCCTCCTGGCCCGCCGCGGCCTCGGGGTCCCGGCGGCCGTCCTGGACCGCGACCTGACCCAGCGCTACGAGCCCTCGCCGGAGGTCGAGTCCGTCTGGACCTCCCTCTACGCGGACCCCGACGCCCACCCGGACCTGCACCGCCTCGGCGAGGTCCTCACGGACGTCGCGGAGCTGGTCTGGCGCTGGCGCAACGACCACCTGGTGGCCACCCGGCGCGCGATGGGCGCCAAGACGGGCACCGGCGGCTCGGCGGGCGTGACCTGGCTGGAGAAGCGGGCGACGAAGAACGTCTTCCCGGAGCTGTGGACGGCGCGCAGCCATGTCTGAGCCGACCGCGCCCGACCTGGCGCAGCGCGCCGCCGAGCTCGACGCCGCCGACGAGCTCGGCAAGCTCCGCGAACGCTTCACCCTGCCCGAGGGCGTCGTCTACCTGGACGGCAACAGCCTCGGCGCCCTCCCGGCCGGGGTCGCCCAGCGCCTCGCCGAGGTGGCCACCGAGCAGTGGGGCAACCGCCTCATCCGCTCCTGGACCGAGGGCGAAGCCAACTGGTGGAACGCCCCGGAGCGCATCGGCGACCGGATGGCGCCCCTGATCGGCGCGGCGGCCGGTCAGGTCGTCGTCGGCGACTCCACCAGCGTCAACCTCTTCAAGGCCCTGGTCGGCGCGGCCCGCCTCGCCGCCCCCGGCCGCACCGAGATGCTCGTGGACGCCTCCACCTTCCCCACGGACGGCTACATCGCCGAATCGGCGGCCCGGATGACGGGTCTGCGCGTCGTCCCGGTGGACCCGTCCGGGGCGGCGCAGGCGATGTCCGCGGACACCGCCGTGGTCCTGCTCAACCACGCCGACTACCGCACCGGCCGCCTCCACGACCTGCCCGCCCTCACCGCGGCGGCGCACGCCGCGGGCGCGCTGATCGTCTGGGACCTGTGCCACACGGCCGGGGCCCTGCCCGTGGGCCTCGACGCGCACGGCGTGGACCTCGCGGTCGGCTGCTCGTACAAGTTCCTCAACGGCGGCCCCGGCGCCCCCGCGTACCTGTACATCGCCGCCCGCCACCAGGGAGCCTTCGACTCCCCGCTGCCGGGCTGGAACGGCCACGCGGACCCGTTCGCGATGACCCCGTCCTACGAGGCCGCGGAGGGCGTCCGCAGGGGGCGCGTCGGTACCCCGGACATCCTGTCCATGCTCGCCCTGGACGCCGCCCTGGACGCCTGGGACGGGGTTTCGGTCGAAGCGGTCCGCGCGAAGTCGCTCGCCCTGACGGACTTCTTCCTGGAGTGCGTGGCGGCGTACGTCCCGGCGGGCCAGGTCGAGCCGGTCACCCCGACCGAGCACGGCCTGCGCGCCAGCCAGGTCTCCCTGCGGACCGCGAACGCGGCGGAGATCATGCGCGAGCTCATCGCCCGGGGCGTGATCGGGGACTTCCGGGCCCCCGATGTCCTGCGCTTCGGCTTCACCCCTCTCTACGTCGGTTTCGCCGACGCGGAGCGCGCAGCCCGCACGCTGGGTCACATTTTCGGGTGAACCGGTAGCGAAACGTCACATCACCATGCGGGCGGGGCTACGGCCCCGCCCGCAGCCGTATCTCCTCGGCCCGCCACGGAGGGGCCCGTTCCGGCCTGATACGGTCCCGCTCTGCCGGAACACCGGAACACCAGTCCCCCTCGTCCCATGCGTTACCGGAGGTTGAGCCGATGACGGACCCCGCAGTCGAACGGGACGCCGCCGAGGCCGCCTCGGCCTTCTCCCATCCGCCCGTCGCCCCCGACGCGACGGCGGCCTACGGTGAACACCCCGACCAGATCGTCGACTTCTACGCCCCGCGCGGCGAGGGCGCCCACGCCCCGCGCTCCGTCCCGCTGGTGGTCGTCCTGCACGGCGGAGCCTGGCGCGCCCCCTACGACCGGCAGCACATCACCCCTTTCGTGGACTTCCTGGCCCGCCGGGGTTTCGCCGTCGCCAATGTCGAGTACCGGCGGGGAAGTTCCCTGCCCCACCAGGATGCCGAGGGCCCCGTCGCGGGCCGCTGGCCCGAGACCTTCGACGACGTGGCCGCCGCGATGGACGCCCTGCCCGACCTGGCCGCCGCGTGGATGCCGGAGGCGGACCCGCGCCGCACTGTGCTGACCGGCCACTCGGCCGGAGGGCACCTCGCGCTGTGGGCCGCGGCCCGGCACGTGCTCCCGTACGACTCCCCGGCCGGCTGGAGGCTGCCTTCCCCGCCGCTGCTGCGCGGCGTGGTGGCACTGGCCCCGATCGCGGACTTCACGGTGGCGGAGGAGCTGGGGGTCTGCGGGGGCGCCTCGGCGCAACTGCTCGGCGGAGCCGCCGCCTTCGGCGAACGCCGCCCGTACGCCGATCCGGCGGCGCTGCTCCCGACCGGGATCGCGACGGCGGTGGTCCAGGGGCGCAGCGACATCGTGGTCCCGGAGGAGGTGTCCGAGGCGTACGTGGCCGCGGCCGCGCACGCGGGGGAGATGGTGGGCCTGACCCTGCTGGACGGGGTCGGTCACTTCCCGCTCATCGACCCGGCGGCGGACGCGTGCGCGGTGGTGTCGGAGGAGATCTCCCAGCTCGCCTGGTAGAGCCCGGCGGCCCGGTGCAGGAGCAGGGCGTGCACGAAGCGGTCCTCGGCGGTGGGCGGGCAGCGCCAGGCCAGTGGCCAGGAGCCGTCCAGCTCGGGGACCGGGATGTACGTGGTCCTGCGCGGCCCGGAGCCGAGCCGGGTCATTCCGGGCGGCCAGGAGCGGTGGGCGGCGCTGCCGGGCGGGATGAGGAAGTAGACGGGCCGCCTGCCGTTGCTTTGTGTGATGACCGGCCCGGGGTCACCGCCCGTGAGCGTGATGAGCAGATCGACGAGGTTCCGACCGTCGTCGCCGTCCACGCGTACAGCGTCAAATTGCACTCCTGCCTTGCGCATTGAGATTCCGGCGGTGGGGACCCAGGTGGGGGTGGGGTGACTTTCTGTGTTCATGGGTCCAGCTTGGTGGCGCGGGTCTACCGTTTTCCAGAGCGGCGACTCAACCGCTGGAACGGTAGGAATTCGGGCCCTGCTGGTTGAGTTCGGTTGTGTCCGGTTGAGTTCGGGGGTGATCGCGTGGCGAAGTCTGCGAACAAGAACCAGGCGGGGGGGGGGGGGGGGGTGACCCGACTGGTTGCCCGGTTGGTGCGGGCCTTCAGAGAGCGGGAGAAGCTGACCCAGAAGGAACTGGGCGTGCTCATCGGGTACTCGGCTGCGGCGATCAGCGCTCTGGAGACCTGCGCACAACCGCCGAGCGACGAGATGCTGGTCCAGCTGGAAGCGGTGATCGGCGGCGGGATGGGCCTGTTCGAGGAGGCGCGCGAACTGGTCCGCGTGGAAACGTTCCCACCGCACTTCCAGGACTTCTTCGAGCTGGAACAGGAAGCCTTGACGCTCTCCCTGTTCGAGACCCGCGTGATCTACGGGATCTTCCAGACCGAGGATTACGCCCGGGCACTCTTCGCGGGCGGCTATCCGGTGCTCTCGGAGCACAGGATCCAAGAACTGATCGACGGCAGGATGGCACGAAAGGCGCTGTTCGACCGTGACCCGGTTGCCCTCATCGAGTACATCGTCGACGAGGGAGCGCTCCTGCGGGGGATCGGCAGCAAGGCCATCATGCGCGATCAGTATCGATATCTGGTCGAGCTTGCCCAGCGCCGCAATGTGACGCTGCAGGTGGTCCCGCTCGACTGCGGCTTCTCGGGTGAGCATGCCGGCACGAGCGGTGGCATGTGCTTCGTCGAATCCCCGCGTCATGAGCGGCTGTTGTACATGGAGCAACAGGACGAAAGCATGCTGATCAGCGATCCGGCAAAGGTGAGCCTCTACTCCCAGCGGTATGCGAAGATCCGCGCACAGGCCCTGGCCCCACGTGAATCGCTGGGCCATATCAAGCGGTTGGCGGGAGACGAACGATGAGCAACACACTGCAGTGGTTCAAGTCCGGCTACAGCAACCCCAGTGGCGGCGACTGCGTCGAGGTGGCCTACGACTGGTACAAGTCGAGCTACAGCGACTCCAGCGGCGGCGCATGCGTAGAGGTGGCCGCCTGCCCCCACGCCATCCACGTCCGGGACTCCAAGAACCTCGGCCCCACCCTCACCCTGACGACCACCGCCTGGTCCGACTTCGCGGGGTGGGCGGCCAGCTAATGGCCAGGTGGGGGCTGATAGTCGAGCAGAACACCGGGGTCGGGCGGGACCGCCGGATGTGGTCCGTCGAGGTGATCGGGCACGTCGACGGGACCAGGGAGGACGCGCTCGCCGCCCTCCGGGCACGGGCCGAGCGCTACGAGCCCGAGCACCCATACAACGTGGAGCGGCGGGCGCTGTACCAGGAGCGGGACGGGTTCCTGCTGGTCCTGGACGGGATCTGGCAGGTCTTCCACTGCCGGTTCACGGTGGCCGAGGAGCTCTTCGACAGCGCGCAGCCCCCGCCGCCCGCGCCCGAAGCGGCCCCCGCACCCGCGCCCGTACGCACCGCGCGCCCGTGGTCCGCGCGGCCCCCGAAGGCTCCGGTCGAATCGGCGCCCCCGGAGGCCTGGGACGCGGACGTGCCCGAGCGGCCCTCCTGGCTGGGGCGGGACACGCCGTGACCCGCCGCCGGTCGTTGACCGGTGGGCGGGGGCGTTGGTAGGGAGTGGGCATGCCCTTTCTCCGTGCAGGTGGCCCGAATCTCTACTACGAGGTCGTCGGGGAGGGCGAGCCGCTCGTCCTCGTCCACGGTTCCTGGAACGACCACACTTCCTGGCAGCCCGCGATCGAGGCGGACATCCGTGCCTCCTTCCGGGTGCTGAGCTACGACCGCCGTGGTCACGGGCAGAGCGAGGCGGGGCCGCTGCCCGGGACCCGCAGGCAGGACGAGGACGATCTGGCGGCCCTGATCGAGGGGCTCGGCCCGGCCCCCGCGCACGTGGCCGGGAACTCCTTCGGCGCGGCCACCGCGCTGGGGCTGGCGGCGCGCAGGCCGGAGCTCTTCCGTACGATCACGGCCCACGAACCGCCGCTCGCCGCGATCGTGGCCGGTGACCCGGCCGCGGTGGCGGAGATGGGGACGGCCAGGGCCTCGATCGAGGCCGTGCTCGACCTCTTGCGCAAGGGTGAGTACGAGCAGGGCGCGCGGCTGTTCGTGGAAGAGGTCGCCCTGGGCCCGGGGACCTGGGACCGGCTGCCCCAGCGGGCGCGCGACACGTTCGTGCACAACGCCCCCACCTTCCTGGACGAGCAGTCCGACCCGGACTGGGCGACGCTGGACCTGGAAGGGCTCGCGCGGTGCGAGGTACCGGTGTTGCTGAGCGGCGGTACGGAGAGCCCGGCGTGGCTGGGGACCGTCCTCGACCACCTGGCCGAGGCCCTGCCCCGGGCCCGGCGGCAGACGCTGGAAGGCGCGGGCCACATCCCGCACGTCACCCACCCTCAGGAGTACGTCGCCGCCCTCACCCGTTTCATCGGGGAGGGCTGACGACTCCCGGCGGCCCTCAGTCCCACTGCTGGGCCGCCAGTGAGGTGACCGGGGCCGGCTTGCCGATGACGGCCAGGGCGATGAAGAAGCTGAGCTGGCCGATCGCGATGGTGAGCGTGGCGATGGCCTTCTCGTCGTAGTGCCTGGCCACCTCCGCGTACAGCTCGTCGGAGACCCGCTCCTTGCCGACCGGGGCCGACTGGATGGTCGCCTCCATCAGCGCGAGGGCGGCCCGCTCGGCGTCGGTGAAGAAGAGGGCGTCCGTCCAGGAGGAGACGGCGGTGATGCGCTCCTCGGTCTCCCCGGCCTTGCGGGCGAAGCTGGTGTTCAGGATGGTCAGGTAGGTGTTGCCGACGATCTGCCCGGCCCGGATGCCGATGAGGTTCAGCGTGCTGCGCGGCACCGTGTGGTTGCCGGTGGCCCGGAAGAGGGCGGCGCTCACGTCGGCCAGCTCGGGGACGAGCTTGGTCGGGTCGGACATCCGGGAGATGGGGGTCTTCGTCATGGCTGCTCTCCTTCAGGTCGGCCGGTGTTGGCGTCTCGCAGCAATGACGGATGGGCGCGCACGGATGTGACAGGGGGCGGGAAATTTCTTTTCCGCGCCCCCGCCCGGAGTCGTCCGGGTACGCCGAAGGGGCGGTGCGCCGGAAAGCGCACCGCCCCTTCGGGTGGACTGCCTAGAGGAACGAGTTGATCTCGATCGTCTCGGTGCGGCCGGGGCCGACGCCGATCGCGGAGATCGGGGCGCCCGACATCTCCTCGAGGGCCTTGACGTACGCCTGGGCGTTCTTCGGGAGGTCCGCGAAGGTCTTGGCCTTGGTGATGTCCTCGGACCAGCCGGGGAGGGTTTCGTAGATCGGCTTCGCGTGGTGGAAGTCCGACTGCGAGTACGGGAGCTCCTCGACGCGCTTGCCGTCGATCTCGTACGCGACGCAGACCGGGATCTCTTCCCAGCCGGTCAGCACGTCCAGCTTGGTGAGGAAGAAGTCCGTCAGACCGTTCACGCGGGTCGCGTAGCGGGCGATCGGGGCGTCGAACCAGCCGCAGCGGCGGTCACGGCCGGTGGTCACGCCGCGCTCGCCGCCGATGCGGCGCAGGGCCTCGCCGTCCGCGTCGAAGAGCTCGGTCGGGAACGGGCCGGCGCCGACACGGGTCGTGTACGCCTTCAGGATGCCGATGACGCGGCTGATCTTCGTCGGACCGACGCCCGCACCGGTGCAGGCGCCGCCCGCAGTGGGGTTGGACGAGGTGACGAAGGGGTACGTGCCGTGGTCGACGTCGAGCAGGGTGCCCTGCCCGCCCTCGAAGAGCACGACCTTGTCCTGGTCGAGCGCCTTGTTGATGATGAGGGTGGTGTCGGCGACGTACGGCTTGATCTGCTCCGCGTACTGGAGCATCTCTTCGACGATCTGCGCCGGGTCGATCGCGCGGCGGTTGTACAGCTTCGCGAGGAGCTGGTTCTTACCCTCCAGCGCGGCTTCGACCTTCTGGGTGAGGATCGACTCGTCGTAGAGGTCCTGGACCCGGATGCCGATGCGGTTGATCTTGTCCGCGTAGGTCGGGCCGATGCCGCGGCCGGTCGTACCGATCTTGCGCTTGCCGAGGAAGCGCTCGCCGACCTTGTCGAGGGTGACGTTGTACGGCGTGATCAGGTGCGCGTTGCCGCTGAGGAGCAGCTTGGAGGTGTCGATGCCGCGCTCGTTGAGGCCGCGCAGCTCGGAGAGCAGGACGGCCGGGTCGACTACGACACCGTTGCCGATGACCGGGGTGCATCCGGGGGAGAGGATGCCGGAAGGGAGAAGGTGCAGTGCGTACTTCTGGTCGCCTACGACGACCGTGTGGCCGGCGTTGTTGCCACCCTGGTAACGCACTACATAGTCAACGGATCCACCGAGCAGGTCGGTGGCCTTTCCCTTGCCCTCGTCACCCCACTGAGCTCCGAGCAGCACAAGAGCGGGCACAGGCGTACACCTCTTCCGGATGGGGCATGTCCAAGGTCAGGGGGCGTACGACGATGTACACCGCAGGCTGAGCCGTCGGACCGGTACCCCGGAATAGACGAAGGCCCTGGCGCAATAGCGCAAGGGCCTCTTGCACAAAGATGCTACCCGAGGAAGGACCGAGGTGTCGGCTCCAGAGCCCACCATGAGCCATGCGGGCGCGCCGGTAGGCGGCCTGCTCGTGCTCGTCGACCCGGTCGCCCGCCGTCTTGACGGCGAGTCCGTGCGGATCGCGAAAGATGTTCTGTCAGCGGGAGCTGCGGCGAAAATCTGCCTCCCGGACTCGCAGGAGGAGTTTGCGCGGGCTCTTGCCCGCCGGGGTCATCGCCAGCCGGTGATCGTGGGCGACGACCGGGCGCTCGTACGCGCGGTCGGGCTGCTGTACCGGGAGCGGGCGCTTTCACAAGGCGCGATTTCGCTGATTCCCGTGGGCCAGCCGGGGTCCCTGGGACTGGCGAGGCAGCTCGGCGTGCCGCTGTCGGCGGTGTCCGCCGCGCGGGCGGTCCTGGACGGGACCGTGGGCATGCGAGACCTGCTGGTCGACGACAGCGACGGGGTGGTGCTGGGCGGGATCGGCATCCCGCCGGTACGGGCCGTGCCGCGGCCGGCCGGCCCGTCGGTCTGGAGCGCGTACCGCTCGCTGGTCCGTACGCTCGTCCGCCCGCCGCTGTCGGCCTCCGGCGGGTCGGGTGGGTCCGGGGGGTCCGGCGGCTCCGGCGGGCACCGGCTGCGGGTCGAGGCCGACGGGGTGGTCCTGGCGGACGTGGACCGGCTCGTGGAGGACGTCTCGGTGTCGGCCCGGGAGGGCGACGGGCTGGCGGACGTACTGGTCCGGCTGGCCGGGGACGGCGGCTCGGGCGGAGCGGGCGGCTCGTCGGGCGGAGCGGGGGGTGTCGGGGGTGCCGATGTCTCCGCGGACCGGGTGGTGCGGGTGCGGGCGGCCACGGTGACCGTGTCCGGCCCGGACTTCCGCTACCGCGCGGACGCGGCCGTCACGGGCCCGGTCCGGCGCCGTACGTGGACCCTCCACCCGGCGGCGTGGGGACTGACGCTGCCGCACCAGCGGTGACGGATCCGGGGGGCTGGCTCCCGGGCCGGGGCCGGGGCCGGGTGGCGGTTTCCGGAGGGGCTGAGGGGTCCGGGTCCGGTGCTCTGGACGAACCCGGGTGCGGGCCGCCCGACGAGGCGGCGCTCCGGGACGCGCTCAGCGACTGGCGGCAGGACGCCGTGCTGATCGGTGTGCTGCCGCTGCTGTGCTGGCCCGCGCTGATCGGGGCGCTGATCACCGATCCCGCGCCCCTGCGGGTGGCGCTGCTGGCCCTGCTGAACCTCCCGGTGCCCGTCGCGCTCCGGGAGCTGTACGTCGTCCGGCGCGTGCGCCGCCTCCTGAAGGATCCGGAGCCCGGGCCGGCCGGCTGGACCCCGTACGACGCGGAGGCGGTGCGCGGGGGCGGGCTGCCGCCGCTGCTCGTGCTCGGTGACCGCAGCGGCGGTTTCGGGGGGCCCTACGTGCTGACCCTGGGGCCGCTGGGGCGGCGGGTGCTGCCGCCGCGCGCGTGGCCGCGTACCGACCCGGCCCTGCCGCAGTCGGCGCTGCCGCCCTCGCCGGGGGAGTCGGACGCCCCCGATCCGCCCCGGGAACGGCTGGTGTGGCTGTTCGGGGATCCGGGACCGGGGGCCGTCGTGTGGGCACCGCGCGCCCGGGAACTCGGCCGCGCCCGCCGCCTGTGGCGCCGCGGAGCGGGCCGCCGGCGGGGGCCGCAGGCGGGAGCGGGGAGCGGCGGGGCGGCTCAGCCCCGGGCGGCCGCCTCGATGAGGTCGCAGACCGGGCCGGGGAGCGACGCCAGGGAGGCGTGACTCGCCTTGAGCTCGATCGTCTTGCGGGGATCCATGCGGGCGGCCATGCGGCGCTCGTTGTCGGGGTGGATCATGCGGTCCTCGGTGGAGACCTGGTACCAGGACGGCTTCGCGCGCCAGGCGGGCGCGGTCACGGCGTCGGCGAAGGTGGAGCCGAGGGGCGCCTTCTGCGTGACGGCCATGACCAGGGCTTCTTCGGGGGTGAGGTCCTGGGCGAAGCTCTCGTGGAACTTGTCCTGCTTGATCCACAGGTAGCCGTCGGAGTCGGGTGCGATGTTCTCGAAGGCCGCCGGCGGCATCTCCTGGGTCAGTCCGCCGGGGCTCTCGCCGGCATCAGGGGCGAAGGCGGCGATGTAGACCAGACCGGTGACGTTGGGCAGATCACCCGCCTCGGTGATGACGGCGCCGCCGTACGAGTGGCCGACGAGCAGGACCGGACCGTCGATCTGCCGGACCATCTTGCGGGTGCGCTCGGCGTCGTCGGCGAGGGAGGTCAGCGGGTTCTCGACGGCGTGCAGGTCGCTGTGGCCGCGGCGGTGGAGTTCGCCGATGACCTCGGCCCAGTGGGCGGCGCCGCCCCAGAAGCCGTGGACGAGGACGATGGCGGGGGTGTCGGACATGGGTCTGGTTCCGTTCTGGTTCGTTCTGGTCCGTTCCGTTCCGGTGCCCCCCGGGCCACGCTAAGCGGATGATCTACTGGCTGCCATGCAGCCCCTGCTGATGATCGACCTCGACAACACGCTGATCGACCGCGACGCCGCCTTCCGGGAGGCCTGCGCCGCCTTCCTGGCCGCGCACGGTCTGCCGGCCGCGGACCTGGACGCGCTGATGGAAGCGGACGCGAGCGGCTACACGCCCCGCGAGCCGTTCACCCGGTGGCTGGCCGAGCGGTACGGCTCCCGGGCGCCCGCAGAGGCCGTACGGACCCTCCTGGACGGAGGCGGCGCCGACCGGACCGTCCTGGCTCCGGCTACGCGCGAAGCCCTGCTGCGGGCCGCCGCGGCGGGCTGGCGCTGCGTGATCGTGACGAACGGGGAAACGGAGCAGCAGGAGGCGAAGATCCGCCACACCGGGCTCGACGCGCTGGTGCACGGCTGGGTGATCTCGGAGGCGGCCGGCCACAAGAAGCCCGCGCCGCAGATCTTCCACGCGGCGGCGGCGGTCGCGGGCGCCGGTTCGGGTGCCGGTGCCGGTGCTGGTGGGGGCGGAGATGCCGGTGCCCGGCCCGTCGACGCCTGGATGGTCGGAGACTCCGCGGCGGCGGACATCGGTGGCGCCCACGGCCTCGGCATCCGCAGCGTCTGGATCTCCCCGACCGCCGCAGCCTGGCCGGAGCCCGCCTTCCGGCCCACCCACACGGCTCCGGACGTGGCATCGGCCATCACGTACGTACTCGCAGCGGGGCCGGTCGGCGGCGATACGGCCTGACGACCTAGGCCTTCAGCCCGGCGGCAGGTTCAGGGTGGCTCGGTGGGTGCGCCAGCGGTCCATCAGGGCCAGGAGCTCCGCCTGCATGAACTCGAAGAACTCCGCCGTCTCGGCGATGCGCGCGCCCGCCGGGGAGTCGGGGCCCAGGCTGGCCGCGCCGTCGCGCAGGGTCTTCTCCCAGAGGGTCAGGATCTGGTCGCGGCGGGTGAAGGTCTCGTACCAGAGCTCGTTGTGCAGCACGTAGCGGTCGCGCCGGGAGCCCGGCTCGCGCTCCCGGCTGACCATGTTGACCTGGGAGAGGTAGGACACGGCCCCCGACACCGCCGCCGGGCTGATGCGCAGGGCCTCGCCCAGCTCGGCCGAGGTCATCGCGCCGCCGTCGCTGGCGAGGAGCCGCGCGAAGACCCGCGCCGCCATCCGCTGCATCCCCGCCTCGGTCAGCTGCGCGGCGAACCGTTCCACGAAGCGGGAGACGGCCTCGTCGTCCCGTCCTGCGCCGTCTCTGGTGTTCACGTCGTCCGCCACCCTCCCGACTTTAGTTGATTTCCAATCTTCACAACATTGTGAAATCAGCGTACGTTCGGAGTCATGACGAAGGCCATCAGCGTCGCCGGACTCCACAAGGCATTCGGCCGCACCCGCGCACTGGACGGACTCGACCTCTCGGTCGCCACCGGCGAGGTCCACGGCTTCCTCGGCCCCAACGGCGCCGGCAAGTCCACCGCGATCCGGGTCCTGCTGGGCCTGCTGCGCGCGGACTCCGGCGCCGCCGAACTGCTCGGCGGCGACCCCTGGGCCGACGCCGTCGAACTGCACCGCCGCATCGCCTACGTACCCGGAGACGTCACCCTGTGGCGCAACCTCTCCGGCGGCGAGGTCATCGACCTCTACGGGCGGCTGCGCGGCGGCCGCTTGGACCGGGGGCGCCGGGCCTCGCTGACCGAGCGGTTCGAACTCGACCCGACCAAGAAGGGGCGTACGTACTCCAAGGGCAACCGGCAGAAGGTCGCCCTCGTCGCCGCCTTCGCCTCCGACGTCGAACTGCTCGTCCTCGACGAGCCCACCTCCGGCCTCGACCCGCTGATGGAGGAAGTCTTCCGGCGCTGCGTCACCGAAGCGCGCGCCGCCGGCCGCACCGTCCTGCTCAGCTCGCACCTCCTCAGCGAGGTCGAGGCCCTCTGCGACCGGGTCAGCATCATCCGCAGGGGCCGCACGGTGGAGACCGGCAGCCTCGCCGAGCTGCGCCACCTCGCGCGCACCTCGATCAGCGCCGAGCTCGCCGCCCCACCCAACGGCCTCGCCCACCTGCCGGGCGTCCACGACGTCGAGGTACGGGGGCTGAAGGTCCGCCTCCAGGCCGACACGGACAAGCTGGACGCCGTACTGCGCTCGCTCGCGGCTTCGGGCGTGCGCTCGCTGACGTCCACCCCGCCGACCCTCGAAGAGCTCTTCCTGCGCCACTACGCACCTTCGGGAGAGCGGGACGCGGACCGGGAGTCGGGTGGGGTCCGATGAAGGGCCGTCAGCTGGCCGGGACCGCGGCGCTGCTGCGCCTCGCGCTGCGCCGTGACCGCGTCATGATGCCGGTGTGGATCCTGGCCGTGGCCTCGATGGTGCTCGCCGTGCCGGCCTCGCTCGAATCGATGTACACGACGGCGGCGGAACGGGCCGCGCTGCTCACCACGATGAACTCCAACGGTTCGCTCCGCGCCCTCTACGGCCCCGTCTTCGCCGACTCGATCGGCGCCCTGACCGCCTGGAAGGGCGGGGTCTTCGCGGGGCTGCTCGCCGGGATCATGAGCCTGGTCATCGTGGTCCGGCACACCCGGGAAGAGGAGGAGGCGGGACGTCAGGAGTTCCTGTCCGCCGCCATGGTGGGGCGCCGGGCCCCGCTCACGGCCGCCCTGCTGGCAGCCGGCGCCGCCAACCTCCTCGTCGCCCTCCTCGTGGCGGCCGGGCTCGCCGGCCGGGGCGCGGGCGGAGCGCTCGGGCTCGGGCTCTCCATCGCGGCCACCGGGATGCTCTTCGCTTCGGCGGCGGCCGTCGCGGCGCAGTGCACCGAGAGCGCGCGGCTCGCGAAGGGGCTCACGGGGGCGCTGATCGGAGCGGCCTTCGTGCTGAGGGCCGCGGGCGATGCGGGCTCCGCCGACGGTTCCTCGGCGCTGACGTGGATCTCGCCGCTGGGCTGGCTGGAACACGTACGGGCCTTCGCGGACGAACGCTGGTGGGTGCTCGCCCTGTTCGCGGCGGCCATCGCGGCCCAGACGGCCGGGGCGTACGCACTCGCCGGCCGCCGGGACCTGGGCCGTCTCTTCCGGATCTTGCCGGGCCCGTGGCGCCCGGCACCGCACCTCGCCGCACTGCCGCGGCACCCGAGTACGTCCCGTACGCGGCAGCCCCGGCAGCACGGCGAGGCACGGCACCGGACGACGCGGGCTCGACCGGCAAGATCCGGAAGAGACGGCCTAGGCATGGGCTTCCTGGCGGCCCGGCCGGGCCGGGCCGAGGGGCGGCTCACCGGCGCCGGGGCGCTGGCGTGGCGACTGCAGCGCGGCGCCCTGCTCGGGTGGAGCCTCGGGTTCCTGGTGGCCGGTGCGGTGTTCGGCGGGATGGCCGACGGGGCCACCCGGCTGGTCGGGGACAACGCCAGGACCCGCGAGCTCATCGAACGGATGGGCGGCGGCGCCCCGGAAGGCTCCGGCGGCGCGGGTGTTGGCAGCGCAGGCGGGCAACTGGCCCTGACCGACGCCTTCCTGGCGACGATGGCCGGGATGTTCGGGCTGGTGGCGGCCCTCTACATCGTCTCGTCGGTGCTGCGGCTCAGCGGCGAGGAGTCGGGCCAGCGTGCGGAGCCGCTGCTCGCGCACCCCCTCGGCCGGCTGCGCTGGGCCGCCGGACACCTGGCCGTGGCCTTCGGCGGCTCGGTGCTGATCCTGCTGCTGGCGGGGCTTGGCCTGGGCATCGGCCACGGGCAGGACGTCGGCGCGGCCGTCGGGGCCTGCCTGGCGCAGCTCCCGGCCGTCTGGGTGATCGGAGCCTTCGCGACGCTCCTGTACGGCGCGGCCCCCCGGTACGCGGTGGCCGCCTGGGGCGTGGCCGGGGCGGCGCTGGCGCTCGGCTGGATCGGCCCGGCGCTGAATCTCCCGCGGGCGGTTCTGGACCTCTCGCCCTACGCCCACCTGCCGAAACTGCCGGGCGCGCAGGCCCTGACCTGGGCTCCTCTCCTGACGCTGACCGCATGTGCGGTGGCCTTCGGGGCGGCCGGCCTGACCGCGCTGCGCCGCCGCGACCTGATGACCTGACGGCCAGGGTCGAGCTACTCGAAAAGTTGTCCACAGCTGTGGACAACTTTTCGGGATCCGCGATTCTCGGGATCCGCAGCCTTGGCAGCCTAGGCCGGGATCACCAGCCGGGTCTCGTAGGCGAACACCGCGGCCTGTGTGCGGTCCCGCAGGCCCAGCTTCACCAGGATCCGGCTCACGTGGGTCTTGATCGTGGACTCGGCGATGATCAGCCGGTCGGCTATCTCCGCATTGGACAGTCCCTGCGCGATCAGCACCAGCACCTCCGTCTCCCGCTCCGTCAACTCCCCGGTCCCCTCGCTGCTCGTGAACACCCGGGTGCCCGAGAGCTTCGCGAACTCGGTGATCAGCCGCCTGGTCACCGAGGGGGCCAGCAGCGCCTCCCCGGCGGCCACCACCCGTACCCCATCGGCCAGTTGCCGGGCGGAGGCGTCCTTGAGGAGGAACCCGGAGGCCCCGGCCTGCAGGGCCTGGTACACGTACTCGTCGAGGTCGAAGGTCGTCAGGACCAGCACCTTCGCGTCCGCGTCGGCGGCCACGATCGCCCGGGTCGCCTCCAGGCCGTTCATCTCCGGCATCCGGATGTCCATCAGGACCACGTCCGGCTTCAGCGCCGCCACCTGCGCGATGGCCTCGCGTCCGTTCACCGCCTCCCCGACCACCTCGATGCCCTCCATCGCGTTCAGGAGGACGGAGAACCCCTCCCGGACCATCATCTGGTCGTCGACGATCAGCACCCGGATCGTCATGCCGGATCCTTCGCCGGCTCCGGGCGGCTGGTGGACACCGGTATGTACACCGCCACCTCGTACCCTCCCGCGGCCGTCTCACCGGCCGTCATCTCCCCCTCCAGCATGGCCACCCGCTCCCGCATCCCGGTGATCCCCTGACCGGCCCCCGGCGAGGGCCGGGCGTCCCCGGTCGCCGCCTCGTTGACGATGCGTATGCCCAGCCCGCCCAGTACGTACGAGACCTCCACCCCGGTCACCGCGCCCGGCGCGTGCCGCAGGGTGTTGCTCAGGGCCTCCTGGATGATCCGGTACGCCGACAGCTCCACCCCGGGCGGCAGTTCCCGCACCGAACCCGTCACCGTCTTGTCCACGCTCAGCCCGGCCTCCCGCACATTGGCCAGCAGCCCGTCGAGCGAGGCCAGCGTCGGCTGCGGGGCGTCCGGTGCCTCGTAGTCCGCGGAGCGGACCACGCCCAGCACCCGGCGCAGCTCCGTCAGCGCCGCCACCGCGTTCTCCCGGATGGTGACGAAGGCCGCCTCCAGCTCCGGCGGCGGGTTCTTCACCCGGTAGGGCGCGGCCTCCGCCTGGATGGCGACCACCGACATGTGGTGGGCGACCACGTCGTGCAGCTCGCGCGCGATCGTCGTCCGCTCCTCCAGCAGTGTCCGCCGGTCCCGCTCGAAGGCCGTGACCTCGATCTGCGCGCTGACCTCCTGCGCGGCCTGCTTGCGGACGTTGCGGACGCTGACCGCCAGCAGGGCGATCGCCGTGAAGAAGATCAGCGGGCCGAGGCTGGGGAAGTTACCGCGCCCCAGCAGGGCCAGTCCACCGCCGATGGCCAGGGTGACCAGCCACATCCAGCCCGCGATCCGGGGCCGGGTCCGCATCGCCACGAAGATCAGCGTCGCGAGGTAGGCGAGGAACGTGCTGGGCGCCCAGGGCAGGTTGGAGCCCCACGGGGTTGCGACCGGGAAGATCAGATTGACCGCCACGGAGACCCAGAACGCCCCCACCGGCCGGACCAGGGTCATCAGCACCGGGGCAGCCGCCACCAGTCCCAGGACCAGGGCGCCCGCCTGGGTCAGCTCGGTGGTCACGGTCGCGCAGAAGACGATGACGAACGCCACCAGGCATACGACCGCGTGCGGCAGATGGGCCGCCTCGGCCCGTATCCGCCGCGGGAGCTTGTGGGCCAGCGGCCCGTCCGTGTCCATCGGGGCCAGCGGACGGTAGGCGAAGGCATCGGTGATCATGTCCTGGCGCAGGCTCTGGAACAGGCCCGAAGCCATCCGGAACTCGGGTGTCAGGGGGGTCGCCCCGCGGGTCGTCTCGGTCATGCTCCCCACGGTAGGTCCGCCGTGTCCTCGTCCGCGTCGCCGCTGAAGGGGATTTCCCGGGGTCCCTCTCAAGTACTACCCGGGGTACTTCAGTAGCCCGTCGGACGGATCAGACCCGTTTCGTAAGCGAACACCGCGGCCTGCGTGCGGTCCCGCAGACCCAGCTTCACCAGGATCCGCCCCACATGCGTCTTCACGGTCTGCTCGGCCAGGACCAGATGCCCGGCGATCTCCGCGTTCGAAAGGCCCTGGGCGACCAGCGACAGCACCTCCGTCTCCCGCTCCGTCAGCTCCTCGATCCGCGCCTTCGAAGGCCCCCGCGGAGCTCCCAGCCGGGAGAACTCGGTGATCAGCCGCTTGGTGATGTTCGGCGCGAGGAGCGCGTCACCGGCCGCGATCACCCGGACCGCCTCGGCCAGCTGGTCCGCCGAGGCGTCCTTGAGGAGGAACCCCGAGGCTCCGGCGCGCAGCGCCTCGTAGACGTACTCGTCGAGGTCGAAGGTGGTCAGCACGAGCACCTTCACCGTGGCCCCGGGGGCGCCGGTGATCAGGCCCGTGGCCTCGATCCCGCCCATGCCGGGCATGCGGATGTCCATCAGGACCACGTCCGGCGCCAGTTCGCAGACCTTCGCCACGGCCTCGGCGCCGTCGACGGCCTGGCCGACGACCTCGATGTCGGGCTGGGCGTTGAGGAGCACGGTGAAGCCCTGGCGGACCATCATCTGGTCGTCGACGATCATCACCTTGATCGGGGCGGTCGCGAGCGGTCCAGTCGTGATCGGGGCAGTCATGCTTCCTTCTTCGTCTCGGAGGTGGAGGGGCCTGCAGCGTTCGGGGTGGCGGGGTCCATCGGGAGGATGGCGCTCACCTCGTACCCACCGCCGGGGCGGGGGCCGGCGGCCAGCTCTCCTCCCAGCATGCCCGCCCGCTCCCGCATTCCCAGCAGCCCGTGTCCCGCACCGGGGGACGGCGGGGCCGGCCGGGTGGGCGCGGAGTTGGCGACGCACAGGTGCAGCTCGCGGGGCCCGTAGGCGATGCCGACCTCCACGCGGGATCCGGGCGCGTGGCGCAGGCAATTGCTCAGCGCCTCCTGCACGATGCGGTACGCGGTGAGCTCCACGCCCGGGGTCAGCGGGCGCCGGATGCCCGCGATCTCGGTGGTGACATCCAGCCCGGCCGCCCGCACGTTGTCCACGAGGCCGTCCAACTCGCCCAGGGTGGGCTGCGGATGATGCGGGCCGGCGGGATCGTCCGGATGCTCGGAACGCAGGACGCCCAGTACCCGGCGCAACTCCGTCAGGGCCTCCAGGGCGTTCGCGCGGATGCCCGCCAGATTCTCCTTCAGCTCCTCGGAGGGGTTCTCCACGAGGTACGGGGCCACCTGGGCCTGGATCGAGATCACCGACATGTGGTGCGCGACGACGTCGTGCAGCTCCCGGGCGATCCGACTGCGCTCTTCGAGCAGGGTGCGCTGGGCCCGCTCGGCTTCGGTGAGGGTCTCCTGTTCGACGAGCTTCGTGCGGGCCAGGCGTGTCGAGCGCAGGGCGTAGCCCAGGAGGCCCGCGAAGGCGAAGAGCAGGGTGGCGCCGGGGGCGGAGGTACCGCTGTGGTCCGGCTTGAAGAGCCCCTCGGCCAGACCGGTGTAGACGATGGCCACGGAGACGGCCCCGATGGTCACCCGGGGCGGTACGCGCAGGGCGACGAGCAGCAGAACCGGGGCGAAGGCGAATATCCCGGCGGGCATCCACGGCCAGCTCTGGCCCTGCCCGATGTGGTCGTGGATCACCCAGGCGATGTAGGCCGAGGAACCCAGGCTGATCCAGAATCCGGCCATCGGCCGCCGCAGGGCGACGACGATCGCCAGGCCGATCAGGATTGGCGGGACCTGCAGGGCCGAGCCGCTGACGTGGTAGTGGTCGGCCAGTTGTTCCACGGTGATGAAGCGGAAGAACACCGCGAGGTAGACGACCACGACATGCGGCAGCCAGGCCAGCCAGCGCGGCCGGGACATCTTCGGGAGCGGATCGGACTTCAGGTCGAACAGGTCCCGGACCACGCCGCGCACCGCGGTCGCGGTCGCGGTCGCGGTCGCGGCCCCCGGCCTGCGGCCGGCGGTGGCGACGGCGACGGCGGGCGCTGCCGGTTCGGGGGACGGGTGTTCGCTCTGCTCGTTCACGGCGCCCAGCCTAGGCATGGATGGTCTCCTCGGCCGGTGTCACCGGGGTGGCGGCCGAGGCCGGGTCGGTGGCGGGGACCGGTGCGGTGGCGCCGGCCGCAGTGGACGGGAGGCGGTTGCCCGCGACGACGGTCCCGGTCCCGGAAGACCTGCGCGGGCCACGGCCCTTGGGGCGGTGGCCGCCCTGCTCGTAGGACCGGAAGGCGGCCCAGCAGACCGTGAGGGCGGCCGCGAACACCGGCAGCCACAGCAGCCGGGCGGCTATCCACTGCGGGGAAGCAGGCACGGTGTGCAGGCCGGGCAGGTCCGTGGAGACCAGCAGCCCCAGGGCGGTGACGGTCATCATCGCGGTCTGGTGCCAGAGGAAGACGGTCATGGCCGACAGGTTCACCAGGGCCACCTTCGCCCAGGCCCGCGGCCGGCTCATCGCGCGGGCCAGCGGCTCCCGGACCAGCAGCGCCAGCCCGCACTGGGCCAGGCCGAACGCCACGGCGGCCAGCGTCGGCGGGTTCAGGTTCGATATCGCGGCCCCGGGAACACCGACCATGGACGCCGGATATCCGCCCCAGAGGACCAGCGCGGCCGTGGCGACGATCCCGCCGCCCAGCAGCAGGGCGGCCGGGGTGCGCCGGGCGAACGCGCCCCGGGACCAGGCGGCCCCCACGGTGTAGGGGACCAGCCAGCCGGCGGCCACATTGACCCAGCCGATCCACTCGGGCCCGCCGAGCCCGAACCGCCAGACATCGACGAGGGCCACCACGGCAAGCGGCCACAAAGGGCTGAGCCGGGCCACGAGCGGGGTCGCGGCGGTGAGCGCGGCGAAGACGAGGAGGAACCACAGGGGGGACAGGACGAGCTTGAGCAAGGTGTGAACGGTGTCCGTCCCGACCCCGCCGAGCAGCATGCCGCCGGCCGCGACGGTCCACAGCACGAGGACGGCGGCGACCGGCCGGAACAGCCGCCCCAGCCGCTGCCCGACCCACTGGCCGTACGGGACTCCGCGCCCGCGCGCAGACTCGTACCCCTGGGCTGCGACATGCCCGCCGACCAGGAAGAAGACGGCCAGGGTCTGGAACACCCAGGAGACCGGGGCCAGTGCGCTCATGTGGGCCAGCGGGCTGGTGGTTCTCAGGCCGCCGTCGGCGGTCGTGAGCGCGGTGACCAGCCAGTGGCCCAGCACCACGCCGAGGATGGCGAAGGCCCGCAGGGCGTCCACGGCCCTGTCCCGGTGGGCGGGGGTACCGGCGTCGATGCGGTCCGCGAGGACGGACCAGCGGGCGTGGAGCTTACGCGAACGCACGGGAGACCTCCGGGGTGATGGCGGCGGCGGTGGTGGTGGCGTCTGTGGTGGCAGCGGTGGCAGCGGTGGCAGCCCGGGAGGTGCCGAGCACGATCGAGGCCAGGCTGTTCAGGGACTCGGTGCCCGGCTTGAGGTAGTCGCTGTGCCCGCCGGATCCGGCCGCGAAGGGCAGCGCTCCGAAGGCCGGGTCCACCGGGTCGGTGCCGAAGCCGATCCCGCCGAGCCGCAGGTGCGGGACGTGCGCGATCCAGTCGCCTGCGCCCCGGCCGGCCCAGACCCGGGCGCCGGTGGGCAGACCGGCGACGGAGTCGGCGCCGGTGCCCGGACTGCCGAACAGGGCGATGTCGGTGACCTTGGGGCCGGTCCCGGTACGGGCGCAGACGACGGATCCGTAGGAGTGGCAGAGGAGCGAGAGGCGGGCGTCCGGGACGGTCAGACGCTCCAAGCGGGCGAGGAAGGGCCCGAGTTCCGCGGCGGCGTCGTCGGCGCGGCCGGTGGTCAGGACGCTCGGGCTGACCGTGCCGGGGGTGTCGTACCCGAGCCAGGCGACCACGGCGGAGCGGCTGTGCTCGGCCTGGAGGCGCTGCTGAAGGACGACAGCCCCGGCGCGGAACCTCTGGTAGGTGTCCAGCGTCGTGTCCGATCCGGGGACCAGGACCGTGACCCGGTCCGCGGTCTCCAGATCGCCGAACACCTCTATCGCGCGGCCCTTGCCCCGGCCGTCGAAGGAGAAGAACCGGGCACCCCCGCCCGCCTCCATCGCCCGGAGCTTCGCGGCGCGGCCGGTGCGGCCGCCCTCGTCGGCCATGCGGGCGGACTCGGCGAGGTTCGTGAGGTTGGCGGCGTACCGCTCCGGGAGGGAGGCGGCCTCGGCGAAGGCCGCGGGCGCCGGGGCCGGGACATCGGCGGAGGCGGCGGCGGACACGGGGAACACGACGGCCGTGGCGACGAGCCCGGCCAGCAGCGTGCGGCGCAGACGGCCGCTGCGGCGGCCGGTGGCGGCGCCGTCGGGGCCGTCGGGACGTGCGGTGGGTCGGCGGATCATGGTCCGTTCCTTCGCTCGTGCCAGAGGGGGTGGTGCTGCGTTCTTCTCTGGTCACGAAGTTAGGAATCGGGGTCCGTGGTCGGCGTCCCGCTGGAGAGCGGCTTTCGCAAGTAGCTCTCAGGTATGACAGGGGCTACGGGTAAACCATGCGCAGGCCTTCGAACAGGCCCGGGGGAGCGCTCAGTCCGCCGTTGGGTCCCCCGTTGGGTCCCCCGTTGGGTCCGCCGTTCAGTCCGCCGTCAGGGCTTCGCCGAGCGGCTCCACGTAGCCCGCGCGCCAGCGGGGGGCCGGGTCCTGGCCCGGGCTGGTCCAGTACTCCCGGGCGCGCGCGATCTTCCCGTCGCGGATGGTCCACAGGGAGACGGCGCGGTAGACGACGTGGTCCTGAGGTATCTCCACCTCGGTGACGACGAGGTCGCCGTCCACGAGGGTCCGCAGGACTTCCACGGAGCTCTCGTCCGTGTAGTCGTCATCGCTGATGACCGCGATGAAGTTGTCGCGTCCGACGATGCGTTCGCCGCTGACCGGCCATTCGATCACCGCGTCCTCGGCGATCAGTACGGCCACTCCGTCCCAGTCCCGCGCCTCGATCCGCTCCCACAGTTGTGCCACTACCTTCAACGGCTCCATGTGCCGCAGTGTGCGGTGGGACCGTCAGATGCAACAAGCTTTGCTTGCAGGCTTATTGACATCGAAATAATTAGGGCCGGTGGTAGGTCAGCGGTGTGCCGGTGGTGTCCGTGAGCTCCCGCACCAGGCTCCCGTCGGGCAGCAGGCGCAGTGTGCTCCGGCCGTCGGGCGGGCAGGTCGACGGGGTGTCGGGGGTGACGGCGGAGGGGTCCAACTCGACCGCATGGGCGGTGGCGGAGTGCAGGGGCGCCGTCCAGGAGCAGGCGGGGCCGGGGGTGCCGGGGGCGCCAGGGGTGCCGGGGGTGCCGGGGGTCGACTGGAGGGTCAGGGACATGACCGGGGAGCCGACCGTGCCGGGAGTGAGGGTGAGGTGCCAGGTCTCGGTGCCGGAGGTGGCGTGCCAGGTGCCGGCGTAGGCCGGAGGGAGCACGGCCGGGGTGGTTGGGGTGGCCGGGTTGGCCGTACCGGTCCCCGAGGGGGCGGGCGTGGGGGGCGGGGTGCCGGGGGCGTAGAGGGGGCGTTCGTCGCCGCTCATGATCGCGAAGACCGTGCCGCCCGCGGCGACGGCGACGACCGCGGCGACGGCCACGAGGAAAACGGTGGAGGCGGATACGGGAGCCGAGCGGGGCGGAATGTGAGGGTTGGATCGGGGTTGGGGGTGGAGCTGGGGTCGGGATTCCGTTTCCTCTCTGTACAGAGGGGAAGCCGGGCGCGCGGGCGCCGCGGGCCCGGGGCGGCGGTCCGGGCCCGCGTCCTCGCGGTCGAGCAGGGCCACGGCATGCTGTCCGAGCCGCGCCAGGACCTGTTCCGGCAGCCACGGATCCGGGGCTGCCGCCCCGCCCGCGGCGACCCGGGCGAGGACCTCGGCGGGCGTCGGGCGCGCGGTCGGCTCCTTGCGCAGGCAATCCCGTACGAGGTCACGCAGTTCGGGTGCTACGCCGTCCAGGTCCGGTTCCGCTTCGGATATGCGCAGCCGCAGCGCCGCGGTGCCGCCGGGCTGCTCGGCGTCCCCGAAGGGCGGCCGGCCGGTGGCGGCGTAGGCGAGGACCGAGCCGAGGCCGAAGACATCGCAGGCCGGGGTCACGGGGGTGTCGGTGCCGTGGAGCTGCTCGGGCGAGAGGAAGGCGGAGGGCTCGGGGGCGTGCGGGTCGGGGCGGGTGCCGGCCGTGTCGAGGCCGATGAGGCGGGGGCCGTCGATGGTGAGAAGGACGTCGGAGGGCTTCAGGTTCCGGTGGACGAGGCCGGTGCGGTGGATGTCCTGGAGGGCGTGCGCGAGCCCCTCGGCCAGAACCCGTACCGTGCCGGTCGGCAGCCGCCCGAAGTCGCGGTCGACGGCTTGGCGGAGGCTGGGCCCGGCGATGTAGGCGGTGGCCAGCCAGGGGGTCTCCGCGTCGGGATCGGCGTCGAGGACGGGCGCGGTCCAGGCTCCGCCGACGAGGCGGGCGGCGGCGACCTCGCGGCGGAAGCGGGCGCGGAAGTCGGGGTGGGCGGCCAGGGCCGGGCGGATCAGTTTCACGGCGGCGGTGTGGGGGCCGGTCCCCTGGCCGGGGGTTCCGTGGTGTTCGGAGCGGGCGAGGTAGACCTGGCCCGTGCCCCGGCCCGTGGCGCCGGTGCCCAGGCGGGCGAGCAGCCGGTACGGGCCGACGTGGTGCGGGTCCCGTGGGTGCAGTTGTTCCATGACGGGTTGGTCCTCCCCCTGGGACTAGGCCGTCGGACGACCATAGTGCGGGCGGGCGACGGTGCCGGGTACGAGGCGGGCGCAGGCGCGGGCGCAGGCGCCGGTGTTCGGGGGAGGTGTCGTGGGTCGGCGGCCGGGGCGGGGTTTTGGGTCGGGTCGGGTCGGGTCGGCGGTTGGCGGGGGCCGGGGGCGGCCTTGTTCGCCATTCGTGCAGACAGACTGCCGAGGCCCGCACCCCACCCCCATACAGTCCGCCGATATCCCTCCCCACCTGCGCACTTCTAGCGTGACCGCATGACCCCTCACGTCACCTCGGGTGCCGCCGTCAAGGCCGCCGACCGCGCTCACGTCTTCCACTCCTGGTCCGCTCAGGCCCTGATCGACCCGCTCGCCGTGGCCAAGGCCGAGGGGTCCTACTTCTGGGACTACGACGGCAAGCGCTACCTCGACTTCGCCTCCCAGCTGGTCAACACCAACATCGGCCACCAGCACCCCAAGGTCGTCGCCGCGATCCAGGAGCAGGCGGCCACGCTCTGCACGCTGGCTCCGGGCTTCGCCGTGGACGTCCGCTCCGAGGCCGCACGCCTCATCGCGCAGCGGACCCCCGGCGACCTCGACAAGATCTTCTTCACCAACGGCGGCGCAGAGGCCGTCGAGAACGCTGTCCGCATGGCCCGTCTGCACACGGGCCGGCAGAAGGTCATGTCCACCTACCGCTCGTACCACGGCGCCACCTCCGCCGCGATCAACCTGACCGGCGACCCGCGCCGCTGGCCCTCCGACACGGCCGCCGCCGGGGTCGTGCACTTCTGGGGTCCGTACCTCTACCGCTCGGCGTTCCACGCGACCACCGAGGCCGAGGAGTGCGCCCGCGCCCTCACGCACCTCGCCGACACCATCGCCTTCGAGGGGCCGCAGACCATCGCGGCGATCATCCTGGAGTCCGTGCCCGGCACGGCCGGGATCATGACCCCGCCGCCCGGCTACCTGGCCGGGGTGCGCGAGCTCTGCGACCGCTACGGCATCGTCTTCATCCTCGATGAGGTCATGTCGGGCTTCGGGCGGACCGGCAAGTGGTTCGCCGCCGAGCACTGGGACGTCACCCCGGACCTGATCACCTTCGCCAAGGGCGTCAACAGCGGCTACGTCCCGCTCGGCGGCGTCGCGATCTCCGCCGAGATCGCCGAGACCTTCGCCACACGCCCCTACCCGGGCGGACTGACGTACTCCGGCCACCCGCTGGCCTGCGCCGCGGCCGTCGCGACGATGACCGCGATGGAGGAGGAGGGCATCGTCGAGCACGCCGCCCACCTCGGCGAGAACGTGATCGGCCCGGCCCTCGCGGAGCTGGCGGAGCGTCACCCCTCGGTCGGGGAGGTCCGTGGCCTCGGCACCTTCTGGGCACTGGAACTCGTACGGAACAAGGAGACGCGCGAGCCGCTCGTCCCCTACAACGCCGCCGGCGCCGACAACGCGCCGATGGCCGAATTCGCCGCCGCCTGCAAGGCGTCGGGGCTGTGGCCGTTCGTCAACATGAACCGCACGCACGTGGTTCCCCCGTGCAACATCACGGAAGCGGACGCGAAGGAGGGCTTGGCCCTGCTGGACGACGCCCTGAAGGTCGCCGACCGGCACGCCTCCGCCTGACGGCGCGAAACCCGTCCGCGGGCGGGCCGGGGCGGGCCGTGGCGGTCCGCCGTCCGGCCGCCCCGGCCGGTGCCGGTCAGCCCGGACGCACCGGCGCCGACCAGCGGGAACGACCCTGTACGGGACCTCCTCCGAGGCTCCGTACAGGGTCGATCGATGTTGAAGGATCAAGAAAATACTGGTGCGTCGTCCGACTATCGGGCGCTAAATCCACATAGCGGCCACAAACCGAAAGGTTTCGGCCTGGCCGCCTGGCCTAAGGTGTCCCAAGCCCACAGATGGAGACGGACCCCTATGGCAGGCAGCGGCGCTGTCACTCGCAACACACTTCGCCAGCAGATCGCGGACGCGCTGCGTGACGAGGTGCTCGCGGGGCGCCTGCCCGCCGGGACCGAATTCACCGTCAAGCAGATCGCCGAGCAGTACGAAGTCTCCGCGACCCCCGTCCGCGAGGCCCTGGTCGATCTCTCCGCGCAAGGCCTCCTCGACTCCGTGCAGCACCGCGGCTTCCGCGTCCGGGTCTTTTCCGTCGACGACTTCCGGGGCATGGTCGAGGCTCGTACGCTGATCGTGGAAGGGATCTTCCGCCGGCTCGTCGAACACGGCACCGCTCCCGGTATGGGCGAGCGGCTGGTTTCGGTGCGCCGCCGGGCGGAGGAAGCACGGCGCACAGCGCTGACCGGCTCACTCGAAGTGCTGATCGGTTACGACCTGCGCTTCTGGAGGGAGCTGAGCGGGCTGGTCGGCAACACGTACATCTCCGAATTCCTGCACCGGATCCGCGTGCAGTGCTGGGTCTTCGCCGTGCCCCACCTCAAGGCCGAACCGCACCTGCGCACCGAGCTGTGGGCGGGCCACAACGAACTGATCGACGCGGTGACCCGCGCGGACGTCGAGGAGGTACGCCGCCTCGTGCACGCGTACAACCAGCACGGTCTGGACTGGGCCGCGGGCCTGAAGACGACTACGGCCGGCACGTGAGCGGAGAGAACGGCGTGAGCAACGGCGTGAATAACGGCGTGAGCACTGGCACCGGCATGGGTACGGATACGGGGACGGGCGCCGGCGCTCCGACCGGGACGCCCTGGCTGGGAGCCGTAGACCTCTCCGTCGTCGTCCCCGCCCTGGGCGAGCAGCAGGGGCTGGGCGCGACGGCGGCCGCCGTGCGCGAGCACCTCGACGAGCACCTCGGCACCGGCTCCGGCGACTGGGAGCTCATCCTCGTCGTAGACGAGCTCGACGAGCTCGTCGAGGAGTCCGCCAACGGGCTCGACGAGTCCACCGACCCCCGCATCCGCCTCGTCCGCCTGCGCGACCCCCGGGGCAAGGGCGCCGCGCTGCGCGCCGGGGTCCTCGCCTCCGCGGGCCGCCGGGTGCTGCTCACCGATGCCGGTCTCACGACTCCGCTCGACGAGCTGGCCCGCCTGGAGCGGGCCCTCGACCGGGACGCCGCCGCGCACGCGGATGCCCGTACTCATGCCCCTGCCCACGCCGGGCCCGCCGTGGTCCTCGGCCGGTCCGGGAACCGGCTCGTGCGCGCCCTCGGAATCCCCGGCATACCGGGCTTCCGCTCCGACACCTGCGCCTTCGCCCTGTTCGACGGGGACCGTGCCCGCGCCGCCTTCGGCGCCTCCACCCTCGACGGACCGGCCATCGACGCCGAGGTCCTGCGCTGGATCCGTGGCCAGGGCTGGGAGGTGGCCGAGGTGCCCGTGACCCGTCGCCCGTCCCTCGGGCCCGGAACCGGGAAGGCGGGCCCCGCCACCGGCAGCCGCCGCCTCGCCCTCGGCGAGCTGCTGCGCCTGAACTCCGGCGGCTTCGCGGTCGCCGCCGCGTTCCTGGCGCTCTCCCTCTACGTTTTCCACGGCCTGTGGACGGACCTCGACGGCAGCTACCTCGCCGACGCGCTCCAGGACCAGAACCAGTGGGAGTGGTTCGTCGGAGTCACCACCGACAACATCACCCACCTGCGGAACCCGCTCTTCACGTACTCCCAGGGCATGCCCGACGGCGTGAACCTGATGGCCAACGCCACGATGCTCGGCCTGAACGTGCCGCTCATCCCGGTCACCCTCCTCTTCGGCGAGACCGTCACCTTCGCCCTCGTCCTCACGCTCGGCATGGCCGCCAGCGCCTGGACCTGGTACTGGCTGATCCGCCGCCGCTTCGTGCGCAGCCGCTGGGCCGCCGCCGCGGGCGGGGCGCTCGCCGCCTTCGCGCCGCCGATGGTCTCGCACGCCAACGGCCATCCGAACTTCGTCGTCCTGTTCATGATCCCGCTGATCATCGACCGGGCCCTGCGGCTCTGCGAGGGTCGCAACGTCACCCGTGACGGGGTCCTGCTCGGGCTGTTCGCGACGTACCAGATCTTCATCGGCGAGGAGCCGCTGCTGATCGCCGCGCTCGGCATGCTGGTCTTCTCCCTCGCCTACCTGCTGGTCGACCGCCGCCGCGCCCTCGCGGCCGCCCGCCCGCTGGGGGCCGGTCTGGCCGTGGCCCTCGCCGTCTGCCTGCCGCTCGTGATCGTCCCGCTGTACTGGCAGTTCCTCGGCCCGCAGAGCTACCACTCGGTCCTGCACGGGGACAACGCCGGCAACAGCCCGCGCGCCCTGGTCTCGTACGCCGCCCGTTCCCTCTTCGGCGACGCCGAGCAGGCGGGCAAGCTCTCCCTGAACACCACCGAGCAGAACGCCTTCTACGGCTGGCCGCTGCTGGCCCTGGGCGTGGCCGTCTGCGTCTGGCTGTGGCGGAACAAGGCCGTCCGCGCGCTGGCGATCACCGGGTTCGTGACGCTGCTGCTCTCGCTCGGCCCGTGGGTGCCCGTACCCCGCACCGAGATCGTGCTGCCGGGCCCCTGGCGGCTGATGATCAAGCTGCCGCTCTTCGAGTCGGTGATCGAGGGGCGCGTGGCGATGATCTGCGCCCCCGTCCTCGGCATCCTGCTGGCCCTCGCGCTCGACCGGATCCTCCGGACGCGGACGCGCGAACTGCGCACGCTCGGCCTGCTGGGTGTCGCTGCCGCGCTGATCCCGATCCTGCCCCTGCCGCTGACCGTACGGGACCGCGCGCCGGTCCCGGCCTTCATCACCTCCGGGGCCTGGAAGGGCTACGTCAAGGACGGCGAGGCACTCGTTCCGGTACCGCTGCCGGACCCGGGCCAGGCGGACGCGCTGCACTGGCAGGTCGAGGCGGACTTCGGATTCCGGCTGGCCGGGGGCTACTTCAACGGCCCGTGGGGCCCCGACCGCATCGGCATCTACGGGGCCACCCCGCGCCACCTCTCCAACCTCCTGCGCGACGTCCGCTACGGGGGCCAGCCACCCGAGATCACACCGGCCTGGCGGCAGCAGGCCCGCCAGGACCTGGAGTTCTGGAAGGCGGGCGCGATCGTGCTGCCGGTCCAGGACCGGGACGCGGAGCTGCGGGACCTGATCACCGGGCTGCTGGGGCGCCAGCCGGAGAAGGTGCTGGACGCGTGGGTCTGGAGGGTCGGGCCGGGAGAGGTCTGACCCCGGCCGCCGTCCCGACCTCCGCCCTGGCCACCGCCCAGGTTCTGCTCACCCCTTCGCGGAGCGTGTCCGGCGCACTACGCTGGCCCGATCGGCGACAACGACTGATCGGAGGCCGAGTGGCCTGTGACCTGTGGCTGGTCCCCCTTGTCGACGTGCTGTGCCACAGCCCCGACAATCCCTTCGCGGAAGAGATCGCCTCGTACGACAAGGCGCTGGGCGAGGCCGGACTGCCGTCCGTGCCGGTGTTCGCGTACATGCCCGGACTGTCCGGGGACGTCGCCCCGGTGGCCGGATTCGACTATGACGCCCTGCACTTCCTGCGGCGGGCGTACCTGCTCCAGATCTGCGGGCTGCCGGTGACTCCGGTGGACGAGCTGGGCGGGGACTACGAGCAGCTGCTGGAGATGTTCGAGTCGACGGCGCAGCAATCGCATCTGGTGTGGCACTACGACCACGCGGGCGCTTACGTTCCCGTGGACTTCGCGGTTCCGCTGGCCAACGAGGAACTGCTGTCCGGGGGCGGGCCGCTGGGGTCCGCGCAGGGGCTGCTGCGGGAGCTGGCGGTGGTGGCTCCCGCGATCGGGATAAACCCGGTCAATCCGCCGGTGGCGCCGGCGCCGCCGGGGCGGCCGACGTCCCTGGAGGAGCCGGCGGGGCCGATTCCGTACGACGACAGTCCGTTCGCGCGGGAGCGGCATGTGTGGCTGGGGTTGCATGCGGCGGCTACGCGGAGCCTTGGCCAAGGGTCGATGATCATCTTTAGCTGACGGGTGTTGTTCTGCCGTCTGGGCGGTGCCGGTGCCGTTGCCGGGGTACGGGGCCTCGTGCGGGTCCGGGGTGGGCGGGTGTGGGCGGGCCCTGCGGGGCTGGTCCCCTACCCGCCCTTCCACCGTTCCCCGGGCTGCGCCCGGACCCCCCGGGGCTCCGCCCCGGACCCCGCGCCTCAAACGCCGGCGGGGCTGGGTATCAGCTCATCGCGGCTGCTCCGGGGGTCTCTGGCGGGGCATGTTGGGGCGGGTGCCCGGGGGGAGGGGGAAGCGGGGTGGGGGGAGGCCGGTGTCCGGGCGGGACGTGGAGCCGCCCAGGGACTGCATCATCAGGGGGGCGGGGCCGGTGCGGAATTCCACCATCCAGTCGGCCGTCTCCGAGCGGACCAGCTCCGTGATGTCCTCGGAGAAGCGCCGCAGCACCGTGAGGCACCGCTCGGCGGCTTCGCTCGCGGTGCCCTCCGTCGGGCCCAGGACCTCCCGCACGTTCTCCGAGGCCCAGTCGAACTGCAGGGTCTGGAGCCGGCGCTGCACGGCCTGGGCCGTGGCCACGCTCCGCATCCAGCCCGAGGTCAGGCCGAAGAACCGGTCGCAGGCCAGGCAGGCGGCCGCCAGGAGCAGCGAGAGGTAGCCGTAGGAGGCCGCGCCGGGGGCCGAGCCGGTCAGCTCCAGCAGCGGCATCGCGGCGCCCGTGATCGCGCCCGCGGCGGCTCCGGCCCGCAGGATCCGGGCCCCGCGGCGTTTCCAGGCACGGTCGGACAGGTACCACTCGGCGGTGCGCAGCGCGTCGGCCTCGACCCGCCGGTAGAGCTCGTCGAGCCGCTCGGCGGGCTCGCCCCAGTCCCCGAGAGGGAACGGCCGGCCGGTAAGGTCGCCGTCCTCTGCGGGATCCCGGGGTGGCCCCTCGGGCTGCATCTCCGGCTGACTCACCCGGGCACTCCCTCTGCCTGCGCTGACGTGTGGTGGTGCGCGTGTGCGCAATGGTGCGCATGCTCTTCCTACCTTCGAATGGGGCGCGGTGGGCAACGAATCCCGGGTTTTCCGCCCGCAAGGAGGGCTCCATCAGGTACGCGCACGCCTCGTCTCTCACTCGAAAGAGTTGGTCCTCACGGCGTAGGGCGCGGCGCCCGGGGAGCACGTAGGCTCGGATTGGCCAAGCCGCCGGTGCTTGGAACGCACGCGTGGCACCCACGCGACGACGCTACGGAGTGAGTGACCTGTGATTCCCGGTGGTGGTCAGCCCAACATGCAGCAGCTGCTCCAGCAGGCCCAGAAGATGCAGCAGGATCTCGCCGTCGCCCAGGAAGAGCTGGCGCGGGCCGAGGTCGAGGGCCAGGCCGGCGGCGGACTCGTCAGGGCGACCGTGACCGGTTCCGGTGAACTGCGCGCGCTGGTGATCGACCCGAAGGCCGTGGACCCCGAGGACACGGAGACGCTCGCGGACCTGGTGGTCGCGGCGGTCCAGGCGGCCAACGAGAATGCGCAGGCGCTCCAGCAGCAGAAGCTGGGCCCGCTGGCCCAGGGGCTGGGCGGCGGCAGCGGTATCCCCGGCCTTCCCTTCTAATCTTCAACTTCCGCAACACCCCGAGAACCGCACACCGAAAGAAGGCAGTCCGTTGTACGAAGGCGTGGTCCAGGACCTGATCGACGAACTGGGCAGGCTGCCCGGCGTCGGGCCCAAGAGCGCGCAGCGGATCGCCTTCCACATCCTGCAGGCCGAGCCCACCGATGTCCGCCGCCTCGCGCACGCGCTGCTGGAGGTCAAGGACAAGGTCCGGTTCTGCGCGGTGTGCGGGAACGTGGCGCAGGAGGAGCGGTGCAACATCTGCCGCGACCCGCGCCGCGACCTGTCGGTCATCTGTGTGGTCGAGGAGTCGAAGGATGTGGTCGCGATCGAGCGGACCCGCGAGTTCCGGGGCCGGTACCACGTCCTCGGCGGTGCGATCAGCCCGATCGAGGGCGTCGGCCCGGACGACCTGCGCATCCGGGAGCTGCTGGCGCGGCTGGCGGACGGCGCGGTTACCGAGCTGATCCTGGCGACCGACCCGAACCTGGAGGGCGAGGCGACCGCCACGTACCTCGCGCGCATGATCAAGCCCATGGGCCTCAAGGTCACCCGCCTGGCCAGCGGGCTCCCCGTCGGGGGAGATCTGGAGTACGCGGACGAGGTCACGCTCGGGCGGGCCTTTGAAGGAAGGCGACTTCTCGATGTCTGACGCAACGCTGCACGCCCTCGGTCTGGACCCGGACGATTTCGCGGGCTCGATCGCGGACCAGATCGAGTCCTTCATCGTCGCGGTCACCGAGGTGGCCAAGGGCGAGGACCCGGACAGCGCGGTGCCCTTCCTCCTCCTGGAGGTGTCCCAGCTGCTGCTGGCGGGCGGCCGGCTGGGCGCGTACCAGGACGTCCTGCCCGACGAGCGCTACGAGCCCGACCTGGGCCCCGAGCCGGATGTGGACGACCTGCGCGAGCGGTTCGCGCTGATGCTGGAGCCGGTCGACGTCTACTCCGAGGTCTTCGACCCCTACGAGCCGCGCAAGGCCCCGGTGGCGCACCGGATCTCCGACGACCTGGCCGACGTGGTGGCCGACCTGCGGCACGGCCTCATCCACTACCAGGCGGACCGGGTCACCGAAGCCCTGTGGTGGTGGCAGTTCTCGTACTTCACCAACTGGGGCCCGACCGCATCGGCGACCCTGCGCGCCCTGCAGTCGCTCGTGGCGCACGTACGGCTGGACCAGCCGCTGGAGGCCCTGGATGGGCTGGACACCGACGAGGACCTGGCCGAGGACGACCTCGCCGAGCAGGCGGGCAAGGTCATGGCCGAGGAGCTCGGCGGGCTGGGACTCAAGTAAGACGATCAAGCAAGGCGATCAAGTAAGGCCGCAAGTAAAAGATCAGCGGCGGGGGAACCCATTCTTTGATCTTTTCGTCTCATGATGTGGTACGAGGCGGTCGGATCCCGGGCGCTCGTTAGACTGCACCAGCAATGAGACGGACTGAGCGAGGAGCGCACGTGGGCCTTGTCGTGCAGAAGTACGGAGGCTCCTCCGTAGCCGATGCCGAGGGCATCAAGCGCGTCGCCAAGCGAATTGTGGATGCCAAGAAGAACGGCCACCAGGTGGTCGTCGTGGTTTCCGCGATGGGCGACACGACGGACGAGCTGATCGATCTCGCCGAGCAGGTTTCACCCATGCCTGCCGGGCGCGAATTCGACATGCTGCTGACCGCCGGAGAGCGGATCTCCATGGCCCTGCTGGCCATGGCGATCAAAAACCTGGGCCACGAGGCCCAGTCGTTCACCGGTAGCCAGGCAGGCGTCATCACCGACTCGGTCCACAACAAAGCGCGCATCATCGATGTCACGCCGGGCCGTATCCGCACTGCGCTGGACGAGGGCAACATCGCCATCGTCGCCGGCTTCCAGGGCGTGTCGGCGGACAGCAAGGACATCACCACCCTGGGCCGCGGCGGCTCGGACACGACCGCCGTCGCGCTCGCCGCGGCGCTGGACGCCGAGGTCTGCGAGATCTACACCGATGTCGACGGAGTCTTCACCGCGGACCCCCGCGTCGTGAAGAAGGCGAAGAAGATCGACTGGATCGCCTCCGAGGACATGCTGGAGCTCGCGGCTTCCGGTTCCAAGGTGCTGCTGCACCGCTGCGTCGAGTACGCACGCCGCTACAACATCCCGATCCACGTCCGCTCGTCCTTCTCGGGACTGCCGGGCACCTGGGTCAGCAACGAGAATCCGCAAGGGGCAGAGCAGGTGGAGCACGCCATCATCTCCGGAGTCGCTCACGACGTCTCCGAAGCCAAGATCACGGTCGTCGGCGTTCCGGACAAGCCGGGCGAGGCCGCGGCGATCTTCCGTGCCATCGCGGACGCCGAGATCAACATCGACATGATCGTGCAGAACGTGTCCGCCGCCTCCACGGGCCTGACGGACATCTCCTTCACCCTTCCCAAGACCGAGGGCCACAAGGCCATCGACGCCCTGGAGAAGGCGAAGGGCACCATCGGCTTCGACTCCCTGCGCTACGACGACCAGATCGGCAAGATCTCCCTGGTCGGCGCGGGCATGAAGACGAACCCGGGCGTCACCGCCTCGTTCTTCCAGGCGCTGTCCGACGCGGGCGTCAACATCGAGCTGATCTCGACCTCCGAGATCCGCATCTCGGTCGTGACCCGCCAGGACGACGTCAACGAGGCCGTCCGCGCCGTGCACACGGCCTTCGGCCTCGACTCCGACAGCGACGAAGCCGTCGTCTACGGAGGCTCCGGACGATGACCGCTGCCCGGTCGGCCCCGGCTCCGGCACTCGCCGTGGTCGGGGCGACCGGAGCGGTCGGCTCCATCGTGCTCCGGCTGCTCTCGCAGCGGGCGGACGTCTGGGGCGACATACGACTGATCGCCTCCTCGCGCTCGGCCGGCCGACGGCTGGCCGTGCGCACCGAGGAGGTTGAGGTGCTCGCCCTCACCGAGGATGCCTTCGACGGCCTCGGCGCGGGCGATGTCGCGCTCTTCCTCACCCCGGCCGAGGTCTCGGCCCGGTGGGCTCCCGTGGTCACCGCACGCGGTGTCGTCGTCGTGGACCAGTCCGCGGCGTTCCGGGAGGACCCCGAGGTGCCGCTGGTGGTGCCCGAGGTGAACGCGCACGCGGCGCGGATCCGGCCGCGCGGGATCGTCGCCGGTCCCGACTCCGTGACCGCCGCGATGATCGCGGCGCTGGGCGCGCTGCACGCCGAGTACGCGCTGGCCGACCTGGCCGTCTCCACCTACCAGGCCGCGAGCGCCGAAGGGCGGGCCGGCTCCGAGGCGCTGC
Source organism: Streptomyces sp. NBC_00454 (assembly GCF_041434015.1). GTDB lineage: Bacteria > Actinomycetota > Actinomycetes > Streptomycetales > Streptomycetaceae > Streptomyces. Next base: position 4,192,337 of record NZ_CP107907.1, read on the forward strand.
GCCGCCAGCTGTCGCTGGTCGCCGGAACCACCCTGGGGGAGCAGCCCGGGGACGTACGCCGTGCCGTGGGCGAGGACACCGGCCCCTTCGCGGCTCCGCTCGCGCTCAACGTCGTGCCCTGGTCCGGCGAGCTGCGCGAGGGCGGCTGGTCCTCGCACGAGCTGGCCGTACGGGCGCAGGTGCGCCGGATCCTGGACCTGGCGGAGCTGCCGGTCGCGGTGACCTGCGTACTGGTCCCCGTACTGGCCGGGCATTCGCTGACCGTGCGGGCCCGCTTCGAGGCCGAGGTGGATGCCGGTCACGCCCGGGAGATCCTGGAATCCGCGCCCGGGGTGGTCCTCGTGGACGATCCGGCGGCGGGGGAGTTTCCGACCCCTTCGGACGCCGCGGGCACGGATCCGGCCTGGGTGGGGCGGGTGCGGGCCTCGCTCGACGACCCGCGTGCGCTGGAGTTCTTCGTCTGCGCGGACAACCTGTGCCAGGGCTCTGCGCTGAACGCCACACACACCGCGGAGCTGATCGCGGCAGATTTCGGCCCTTTCGCTTTGTAGGATCATCAGTGATCCCCTGACCAAGGTGATGACCCGGAGGCCGCCTCGAGCGAAGGGGCCGCGGGGGAGAACTGCTACGCATGAGGGCAATGGGAACGACGCCGATCAGTCTGCCCCGCGCGTACAACCCTGATGGGGGGACGCGTGTCCAACTGGCGTGGCAGAAGCATTGCTGGACTTCCCGGTCAAACCGGTGCGTATCGGGACGATCCCGCCGCGCCCGCGGTCGCGTACACCCGGCGGCCTCACCGTGATCGTTCCCGCACTGCCCGAAGCCTCGGCAGTTCCGATCCGGGGTGGCCGAGTGCCCGGCCCCCGCGATAGCGCGGAGGCCACCGGGAGCACCGGGCCCGCGCAGGCGTCCGGTCCCGCATACGGGGCCGGTCCCGCGTACGAGGCCGGGGCCGCCAATGTGGCCGGGGCCGCCGACGTGGCAGGTACCGCCGAGGTGGTGGCGGGGACCACCGTCGACCACCTCACCGAGACCTACCAGGCCCACTACCGCTCGCTCCTCGGCCTCGCCGCGCTGCTCCTCGACGACACCGCCTCCTGCGAGGACGTGGTCCAGGAGGCCTTCATCCGGGTCCACTCGGCCCGCAGCCGCGTCCGCGACCGGGACAAGACCCTGGCCTACCTGCGCCAGACCGTCGTCAACCTCTCGCGCTCCGCCCTGCGCCGCCGCATCCTCGGCCTCAAGCTGCTCTCGAAGCCGATGCCGGACATGGCCAGCGCCGAGGAAGGCGCCTACGACCTGCTGGAACGGGACGATCTCATCAAATCGATGCGCGGACTCCAGCGCCGCCAGCGAGAAGTGCTGGTGCTGCGCTACTTCGCGGACATGACGGAAGTCCAGGTCGCCGAGACGCTGGGCATATCGCTCGGTTCGGTCAAGGCGTACGGATCGCGGGGCATTGCCGCGCTGCGGGTGGCGATGGAGGCTGCGCAGTCATGAACGAGCACGAGGACACGATGGCGAGCCGCGACGAGAAGGCGCTCCGGGAGCTGATGCGCGGGGCCGTCGGCGGGATCCAGCCCGCCGGCGACGCGCTGGAGCGGCTGCGGTACGCCGTACCCGTGCGCCGGGCCCGCAAGCGGCAGGTCCTCGTGGCCGCCGCAGCGGCCACGCTGCTGGTGGGGACCGCCGTCCCGGCGGCCCTGCACATGAGCGGGGTCAGGAGCGAGTCCACCGACCACTCGGCCATGGCGGGCCACGGCCAGCAGGGCCACGGCCAGCAGGACGGCCCCTCCGACCCGCACCAGAACGGCGCCACCACCGGCCCGAAGGCCGCCCCGTCCCCGGGTACGGGCCAGGGCGCGGGCGGGACCACCGGCGCCGTGCCCGCTCCGTCCGGCACCGGGTTCCCCGGCTCCGGCCAGCCCGGGACCGGCCCGTCCGGCGGCGCGGTCACCCTCCCCGACGGCTCGGCCATCGCGGGCAGCGGCATGCTGCCCCCGCCGGCGGCCCCGGGCGTCCCCGGCTGCGTCGCAGGACAGCTCGGGGTGTCGGGCAGCGCCCGCCCCCCGGAGGCGGACGGCAAGGTCTACGGCAGTTTCAAGGTCACCAACGTCTCGGCCCGGGGCTGCACGGTCCTGGGCCCGGACACCGTGACCGCCGAGGCGGCGGGCTCCGGCCCCGGCGGGACGGGCTCCGGGGTGGCCGTCGTCGGCCACGCCACGGGCGATCCGGCGACCGGGCTGCTGCCCGACCCTTCGGCGGAGGCCCCGCTGATGCTGCTCGCGCCGAACGCGGCGTACGAGGTCCGCTTCGCCTGGGTGCCCTCGGGGCAGGGCTGTACGGCGGCGAGCGAGGCGCCGAGCGGCGGTTCGGCCGGATCCACGCCCCCGAAGGGCGGCTCGGCGGACGCGGCGGCGAGCGCGGACGGGGGCTCGGCGATCGCGAAGGACCCGGAGCCCCACCCGCCGGCGCCGGCGCCGGATCCGGTGGGTGTGGAGGTGTCGCACACGCCCAGCACGGCGCTGCCGGGGGCACCGACCACACAGACGACGATCCCCGACGCGTGCGGCGGGACGGTCTACCGGACGGGCGTCATCCCGCTGGCGGAGCCGGCGAAGCCTTAGTCCTTGGCCGGTCCGGCAGTCCCCGCGGCCGAGGCAGCGGTCCCCGCGGGCTGCGGCTGCTCCGCCGGACCGGGCCCGGGCTCCGGCTCCTCCAGGAGCCCGGCCTCCGCGTCGCGCAGGGTCTCCACCTCGCGCCGGTAGAGCCGGAACCACATGAACAGCACGAACGCGGCGAAGACGAACCACTCGCCGGTGTAGCCGAGGTTCTGGAAGGCCTTGAGGTCGAGCCCGGTGTTGACCGGAGCCTGCGCCGGCACCGGGAGCATCCCGTCGGCCGGGGTCTGCACGGTCAGCCAGGCATCGTAGAGGCCGTAGGGCACGATGTTGACGAGCGAGGCCGACCCGATCACGCCGAGCTGCCCGGCCGGGAGCCCGCCCGAGGAGTAGACGCCCTTGCTGCTGGAGCTCTCCGAGGCCTGCAGCGCACCCGTCACCTCGACCCGCCCGGTCGGCGCCGCCGGAGCCCGGCCCGCGTCCGGCGCGCCCGGAAGCCAGCCCCGGACCACGGGAACGGCCTTGCCGGTGTCGGTCCTGAGCAGGGTCAGGACGTAGAAGCCGGACTTCCCGTCGAGCCGCCGCTCGGGGACGAGCAGCTGGTCGGCGTACTCGCCGGAGACGGAGGCGAGCCGTCCGGAGGTGTTCTTGTCCACCGGGAGCAGCGAGTCCAGCGGGGCGGCCGCCCGGTCGGCGGGGCGCGCGCTGGTCGCCTCCTCGTGCGTGGCGACGCGGTCCTCGAACCGGCCGAGCTGCCAGGTGCCCATGAACAGGCAGAAGGGCACGCCGAGGACGACGAAGAGATTGATCCCCCACCAGCGCGGGGTCAGGAGAAACCGGTGCACCCCACCACCGTACGGGGGGTGCACCGGTTCACCGGGGCCGGGGCCGCCGCGGGGCTACCGCGGCAGGTGCTTCAGCACGAAGTCGATCTCCATGCGGACCTGCTTGATCCGCTCGTCGACGACGAGCGAGCCGTGTCCGGCGTCGTAGCGGTAGACCTCGTGCTCCGCCCCGCGCGCCGCGAGCCGGTCCACGTAGTTCTCGATCTGCCGGATCGGGCAGCGGGGGTCGTTGAGGCCCGCCGCGATGTGGACGGGCGCCTTCACCGCGTCCACGTACGTCAGCGGCGAGGAGGCCTCGAAGCGCTCCGGGACCTCTTCCGGGGTGCCGCCGAAGAGGGTGCGGTCCAGGGACTTCAGCGCCTCCATCTCGTCGTGGTAGGCCGCCACGTAGTCGGCGACCGGCACGGCGGCCAGGCCCACCGCCCAGGCGCCGGGCTGCGTGCCGAGGCCCAGCAGGGTCAGGTAGCCGCCCCAGGAGCCGCCGGACAGCACGAGGCGGGCCGGGTCCGCGAGGCCCGAGGCGACCGCCCATTCCCGTACGGCGTCGATGTCCTCCAGCTCGATGAGGCCGACGCGGTGCTTGAGGGCGTCGGTCCACTCGCGGCCGTAGCCGGTCGAGCCGCGGTAGTTGACCCGGACCACCGCGAAGCCGTGGTCGAGCCAGGCCGCCGGGGTGGCGGCGAAGGCGTCGCTGTCGTGCCAGGTGGGCCCGCCGTGGATCTCGAAGACGGTCGGGAAGGGGCCGTCCCCGTGGCCCTGGGGCCGCTGGGCGAGGGCGTGGATCCGCCCGCCGGGACCCTCCACCCACACGTCCTCGACGGGTACGGAGCCGGGCGGCCGGAAGCCGGGCGGGTCCAGGACGACCCCGCCCGCCGTCGAGCGCACGGCCGAGGGCTCGGCCGCCGAGGACCACTGGTACTCCACCGACCCGTCGGGCCGCGCCGTGGCCCCCGACACCGTCCCGGGCGGCGTGTCCAGCCGTACGAGCTCCCGTGCGGCCAGGTCGTAGCGGAACAGCTCGCTGCGCGCCTCGTAGCTGTGGTCGATCAGCAGCGCGGACCCGTCGGGGTACCACTCGGCGCCGACGTCGCCCGGCAGATCGACGGCCAGCTCCTCCTCGGTGCCGGCCGTCACGTCCCAGACCATCGGCTCCCACCGGCCGCGCCGCTGGTGCCCGACGAGCAGCCGGGTGTCGCCCTCGACGGGCGCGAAGCCGAGCACGCTGAGGCCCAGCTCCTCGGTACCGCCCTTGGAGTCGTCCAGCTCGGCGACGGTGGCGCCGTCCAGGGTGAGCACGCGCAGCGCCGAGTGCATGGCGTCACCGTGCTCGGTGTGCTCGACGGCGAGCAGCGTCCCGTCGCGGGACAGGTCGCCGACCCCGGCCGACTCGCGGTGCCGGTAGACGACGGTGGGCTCCGTCCCGTCGGGCCGCACGACGTGGATGGTGGTGCCGTCCTCGTCGGTGGAACGCCCGACCACGGTCGTCCCGTCGCGCCCGATGGCCAGCCCGGAGGGGTAGGAGGGCTCCAGCCCGGGGGTGGCCGGCTCGTCGGGGCCGCCCGCGAAGGGCTGGCGCACCCAGGTGCCGAACTCGTCGCCGTCGGTGTCGGAGAACCACCAGATCCACTCGCCGTCGGGGGAGAGCGCCCCGTCGGTGGTGCCGTTGGGCCGGTCCGTGGCCTGCCGCTGCGTGCCGGTGGCACGGTCCCAGGCGTAGAGCTCGAAGGTCCCGGTCGCGTTGGAGACGAAGAGCGAGCGGTCGGGCGCGTCCTCGGCCCAGTCGGGCAGTCCCACCCGGGGGGCCCGGAAGCGCTTCTCCCAGTCGGGAACGGCGGCGGTCGCGTCGGCGGTGTCGTCAGTCATGCCCCCATGTAACCCGATGGCCCAAGATGCCGACTGGACCGAACGGGCGCAAGGTGGTCTGCGTACGAAGATTTGTCCGTCCCGCCCGAGGAGTAGCGGTCATGGCGAAGAAGGCGCGTACCGGTCAGCACGCCCACCAGGATTCCGAGCGTGCGATGGCGAAGAACACGGCGGCCGAGGCGCGCGCCAAGGCCGCCGTCAGAGACGTGCAGTCGGTCGCCGCGAAGACGCGGGGCATGCAGCAGAAGGCCCAGTCGAAGCGGGGCTGAATCGGCTCGGCCGGGCCCCGGCGTGCGTAGGCTGACGGCATGCGGATGATCGTCCGGGGTGCCCGGCTCCTGCACGGCGAGGGCCTGTACGACGTCGAGGTCGCGGAGGACGGGCGGATCGCGCGCGTGCTCCCGTACGACGATCAGAAGGAACCACCGGTGACGGGGGTGCTGATCGAGGCCCACGGCGGCCTGCTCAGCGCCCCCTTCGTCGAGCCGCACATCCACCTGGACACCGCGCTGACGGCCGGGGATCCGCGCCCGAACGCCTCCGGGACCCTCTGGGAGGGCATCGCCTGCTGGAGCGAACGCAAGCGGACCCTGACCCGCGAGGACGTGATCGCGCGGGCCACCGAGGTGCTGCGCTGGCAGGCGGCGCAGGGCGTCCTGCACGTGCGCACCCACTGCGATGTCACCGATCCGGCGCTGACCGCGCTCGACGCGCTGCTGGAGGTGCGTGACCGGGTCCGGGACGTGATGACCCTGCAGATCGTCGCCTTCCCGCAGGAGGGCATCGTCTCCTTCCCCGGCGGCGCGGAGCTGCTGCGCGAGGCGGTCCGGCGCGGGGCGGACGTGGTCGGCGCGATCCCGCACTTCGAGGACACCCGGGAGGACGGGGTGGCCTCGCTGTCGATCGCCTTCGCGCTCGCCGAGGAGCACGGACTGCGGATCGACGCGCACTGCGACGAGATCGACGACGAGCAGTCGCGCTTCGTGGAGGTGCTGGCCGCGCTCGCGCTGCGCTCGGGGCTGCGCGAGCGCGCGACGGCCTCGCACACGACGGCGATGGGCTCCTACGGCGGCGCGTACAGCTACAAACTCCAGCGGCTGCTGTCGCGTTCCGGGATCAACCTCGTCTGCAACCCCTTCGCCAACCTGGGCCTCCAGGGCCGCTTCGACGCCTACCCCAAGCGGCGCGGCCTCACCCAGGTCAAGGAGATGCTGGCGGCGGGCGTGAACGTGGCCTTCGGCCACGACGACGTGATGGACCCCTGGAACCCGCTGGGTACCGGCAATCCGCTCCAGACCGCCCTCGTCGGGATCTACGCCGCCCAGCTCACGGGGGCCGAGGAGATCCCGGTGGCCTTCGAGATGGTGACCGAGCGCGCGGCGCGCGTCCTGGGCCTGGAGCCCTCCGAGTACGGCATCACGGCGGGCGCTCCCGCCTCCTTCGTGCTGCTGGCGGCCGAGTCGCCGACGGACGCGGTCCGCCGCCAGGTCCGCCCGCGGTACGTGGTCTCGCGCGGCACCGTCCTGGCCGAGACCCCGGCGGCTCCGGCCCGGCTGATGGCCTGGCCGGGGGACCCGGGCCCGACGGAGGTGGACTTCCGGCCCCGCCGGGGCCCCCGCCTACACTGACGCCGCATGACCCTTGAGACATGGACACTTGACACCCCGTCGGGCCGTGCGGCCCTGGAGACAGCCGCCGAGTACGCGGACGCGGCGCTGCTGAACCACTCCGTGCGTTCGTACGCCTTCGCGGCCGAGTACGCGGACCGGCGCGGGCTCGTCTTCGACCGTGAGCTCCTCTACGTCAGCGCGCTGGTGCACGATCTCGGCCTGACCGCGCCCTTCGACAGCCACACCCTGCCCTTCGAGGAGGCGGGCGGTCACGTGGCCCGGGTCCTGACGGCGGGGCTGGGCTGGCCGGTCGAGCGGCGGGCGCGGGCGCAGGAGGTCATCGTGCTGCACATGCGGGACGACGTGACGGCGGAGGAGGACGCGGAGAGCCACCTGCTCCAGGTCGGCACCAGCGCGGACGTCTCCGGCCTGGGCCTCGCCGACTTCGACCCGGCCTTCACCGAACGGCTCCTGGCGCAGTACCCGCGCCTGGGCTTCGGCGACGCCTTCTTCGCGCTGGTCGCGGACCAGGCGGAGCGCAAGCCCAAGTGCGCGGCGGCGGCCTACGTCGCGGGCGGCGCGAAGGAGCGCATCGCGGCCAACCCGCTGGACCGGCAGGGCTGAGGTCTCCCGGCCGGCGGGGGCCGGCGTCGCGGTGGCCGTCCCCCGGTGGGCGGTGCCCGTCGGCGTCGGCGCCGCCCACCGGGGGATGGTGGCCCGTCGGGTCAGAACAGGCCCAGCGCGTTGTCCAGGGACCAGACCTGCCAGCCCATGGCGAAGAACGCGGCCACGGAGATCAGGGCCATCATCAGGTTCTGGCCCTGCTCGCCCCAGTCGTGGATCATCAGGACCAGGTAGATCAGGTTGAGCAGCAGCCCGGCGACCAGGGCTATCGGGGTCAGGAATCCGGCGATGAGGCCCAGTCCGAGGGCCAGTTCGGCGTAGGCGACCAGGTAGGCCATGAAACGCGGGTAGGGCTTGACGACGAGGTCGAAGCCGCGCGTGACGAACGCCCAGCGGTGCTTCTCGGCGACCCCGGCGGCCCAGCGGATGCCGCCCCCGCCGAACCAGTCCTTCTTGTCCTTGTGCCGCCAGCTCTCCAGCCACCACAGCCCGAGCCCGATCCGCAGAACGGCGACCCATTCGGGTCCGCCGAGCCAGATGGTCTGCATCCTCGGTTCCTCTCCTCGCACATCCCTGACGAAAAACCTGACGGTTCGTCAGTTTCATGGGAAGAGGGCCGGTGTGGCAAGGGGTCGGGGTCGGTCAGCAGCAGACCACGGGGACCGACTGGACCAGGTTGTTGCCGAAGCCGCCCCGGTTCCAGGGCTGTTCGAGGGGCTGGGTGCGGCCGGAGCCGTCGGTGGCGCGGACCAGGAGGGTGTGGCTGCCCGGGGTGGCCGTCCAGTCGGCGTGCCAGCCCTGCCAGGCGTACGGGTGCGCTCCCCGCGGCCGCAGCTCGGCGTCGGCCCAGCCCCGACCCCCGTCGGAACTGAACTCCACGCGCACGACCGCCCCGTAGCCCGACCAGGCGCGTCCGCGCAGCCGCACGGGGCCGGGGTGCACGACGCGGGTGCGGGACATGAAGTCGGGGAAGCCCGGCGGAATCAGCAGGGCGCGCGGCGCGATCCGGGTGACGGGGTCGCCGGGGTCTTCGGGGCTCTGCCGGTAGCGGTAGGCGACGGCCTGCTGGAACCCGCGGAAGGGGGCGTCGACGAGCTCGATGTCCCGCAGCCACTTCACGTGCGCCATCCCGTACCAGCCGGGTACGACCAGCCGCAGCGGATACCCGTGCTGCGGGGGCAGCGGCCCGCCGTTCATCGTGTGGGCGAGCAGGACGTCCGCGTCCACGGGCAGCGGCAGGCTGCGCCGGTAGTCCTGCTCGACGCCCCGTTCGACTCCGTGGTCGGCTCCGGTGAACACCGCTTCCACGGCGTCCGCCGCGACGCCCGCCTCCGCCAGGACGGTGCGCAGCGGCACCCCCGTCCAGTCGGCCGTTCCCACCGCCTCCACCAGCCAGGGCTGGCTGACCGGGCGCGGGGAGAGCCGGGCCCGTCCGTTGCCGGCGCACTCCATGGTGACCCGGCGGGTCACGGCGGGCAGTGCGCGCAGCTCCCGCAGGCCCAGTCGCAGGGGGATGCGCAGGTGGCCGTGGACGGTGAGCCGCCAGGTGTCGGACTCGACCTCGGTGAGGGTGTCGGGGATGTCGTAGTGGACCAGTACGTAGTGCAGCCCGGCGGGCGTGACCTCGTACCGCATGGCTTCCAGCGGCAGCCCGTGGTTGCGCGCGGCGAGCGCCAGCTCGTCCTGGCCGATGCCTTCCCCGGCCGCGGCCACCCGGCTCGGCGCGCCGACCCCGTCGCGGGAGCGCTCCTGCATGTCCTCATGGTCCCCCGCGTACGGCGGAGCGGCTACTCCGAGTGCGGATCACCCATCCGGGCGGTATGAATTGATCTGTCCCTTATGTGATCGGAGTGCCGCGTGGACGACTATCCGCTGCTCAACCTGTTCTGGACGATGCTCTGGCTGTTCCTGTGGGTCATGTGGTTCTTCCTGCTGTTCAAGGTGATCACGGACATCTTCCGCGACCACGAGCTGCACGGCTGGGCCAAGGCGGGCTGGCTGATCCTGGTCCTCCTGCTGCCGTACATCGGAGTCTTCGTCTACCTCGTCGTCCGCGGCCGCAGCATGGGCCAGCGGGACGTGAAACAAGCCGAGGAGCGCGAGAAGGCCTTCCAGGACTACGTCCAGAAGGCGGCGGGCGGCGCCCCGCGCCACAGCCCGGCGGAGGAGCTGGCCAAGCTGTCCTCCCTGAAGGACAAGGGCGACCTCACGGCGGAGGAGTTCGACAAGGCCAAGGCGAAGCTCCTTGCGTGAGCCCGGCTCCACCTGACCGAGCACTCCCCGAGCGGGGGCCGGACCGTCCGCGGTCCGGCCCCCGCTCTGCTGTCCGCGGGCGGCCGCGTTGATTGGCCGGTGCCGTCCGGGCTTCCGGACAACGAGGGGGTCGGCTTTCCTCGTGTTGTGACCGGAACGGGGCTCCACCCCGGGAAGGCCGCAAGCTGCGGGGGGCAGCACGATTCTCTCCAGCGTCGCCTAGTACACGTACCGCCACGAAAGAGGGGGCATCATGCGATTCAACATTCTGGGACCACTCGAAGTGGTGGGTAGCGAGGGAACTGTGGCGTTGGGCGGAGTCGTCCAGCGGAGCACCCTCGGCTATCTGCTGCTCCACCCGAACAAGGTGGTCGCCACGAGCCGCATCGTCGGCGCCCTGTGGGGTGACGAGGCACCGGTGACCTCGCGGAAGATGGTGCAGAACGCCATCTCCGGGATCCGCAGGATGCTCGCCGAGCACGAGGGCCCCGACGGCCGTCCGCGCCTCGACACCGCCAACCCGGGCTACATGCTCCACATCGACCCGCAGGCCGTGGACTCCGTACGGTTCCGGATGCTCGCGACCCGGGGCCGGGCCGAGCTGACGGCGGGACTTCCGGAGGCCGCGTCGGCCACCCTCTCCGAAGCCCTGGGCCTGTGGCGGGACTCGGTGCTCGTGGACCTCGCCGAGGCGGGCATCCGCTGGCCGGCCTTCGCACAGCTGGACCGCGAGCGGATGGCGGTCTACGAGGACTGGGCGACGGCCGAGCTGGAGCTGGGACGCCACTTCGAGCTGGCCTGCGAACTGGACCGGGTCGCGGCCGCGGTGCCCACCCGGGAACGGCTCTGCCGCCACCTGATGCTCGCGCTCTACCGCTGCGGCCGGCAGTCCGAGGCGCTCGCCGTCTACCGGCGAACCCGCCGGGAACTGGTCGAGGTGCACGGACTGGACCCGTCCCAGGAACTCCAGTCCCTGGAGCGCTCGATCCTCAACCAGGAGCCGCGCCTGCTGGGCCGCCAGCCGCAGCTGGTCTGAGGCGGGCCGTCCCGTCAGCCGACCGACCGAATTCAGCAGACCGGCCCCGATGGGCCGGGAGTACGAATCCAATTCCATTCCGCCGGGAAATTCAGGGGTGCGCTAGGGGATCCTGCCGATGGCCGCTGCTTCTACCTTTTCCATAGTTCTAGTTCGCGGCCTGCCAGTAAGGCGGTATTCATGCACGCTCGACCATCCGACACAGTGGCTCCGTACGCTGATCGCGTGCCGTCGGGAGATGCGGCAGCCGCGCCCACCAGTGATCTCGGCGCGGCGCGCGACGCGGCTCTCGACATATTCACGGGAAACCTCCGGGCCTATGTCCGGCCGCCACAGCGGAGACTCGGCGAGGTGCCGGTACCGGCCTCGGTGCGAGCCTGGTTCTCGCCCGTCCGCTTCGCCGAATGAGTGCCAGGCTCCTGGCGGTCAGTGATCTGCATGTGGCATACAGCGACAATCGGGCCATCGTGGAGGACGTGCGACCCACGTCCGACGCGGACTGGCTGATCGTCGCCGGCGACGTCGGCGAGCTCATCGCCGACGTGGAGTGGGGCCTGGCCCTGCTGGCCACCCGCTTCGAGCAGGTCATCTGGGCTCCGGGCAATCACGAGTTGTGGACGCATCCCAAGGATCCGAACACCCTGCGGGGCGAGGGGCGCTACCGCCACCTCGTCGAGTTCTGCAGGTCCGTCGGCGTGCTGACGCCAGAGGACCCGTATCCGGTGTGGCCGGGTGCGGGCGGTTCGGGTCCGGCCGTCGTCGCTCCCCTGTTCCTGCTCTACGACTACACCTTCCGCGCCCCGGGCACGGCCACCAAGGAGGAGTCCCTGGCCCGCGCCCACGAGGCGGGGGTGGTGTGCAACGACGAGTACCTGCTGCACCCCGACCCCCATCCGAGCCGGGACGACTGGTGCCGGGCGCGGCTGGCCTACACGGAAGAACGGCTGGCCGGGCTGGACCCCGACGTGCCCGTGGTGCTGGTCAACCACTTCCCGCTGCGGCGGGAGGAGACCGCGGTGCTGCGGCATCCGGAGTTCGCCCAGTGGTGCGGCACCGAGCGGACCGCCGACTGGCACCTGAAGTACCGGGCGAGCGCGGTGGTGTACGGACACCTGCACATCCCGCGGACCACCTGGCACGACGGCGTGCCCTTCGTCGAGGCCTCGCTGGGCTACCCCCGGGAGCGGCGCCTGTACGGGTCGGGACGGACGTGGCCGGTGCAGATCCTCCCGGCCCCGGGAGGTGCGCCGTGATCGCGGCCCTGCTTCCCGACACCGTGGCCTACGCGGAGGAGTTCGGGGACCCGCCCGGCGGGTTCCTGTTCGCCGAGGAGGCCGCCCGGATCGCGAACGCGCTGCCGGTGCGCCGGCGCGAGTTCACGACGGTACGGATGTGCGCGCGGCGCGCCATGGCGGAACTCGGCATCGAGCCGGTGCCGCTGCTTCCTGGTGCCCGGGGTGCCCCGCAGTGGCCTGAGGGCGTCGTGGGCAGCATGACCCACTGCGTGGGCTACCGCGCGGGGGTGCTCGGCCTGCGCCGGCACATCACGGCGATCGGCATCGACGCCGAGCCCGCGCAGCCTTTGGCGGCCGGTCTCCTGGAGACCATCGCGCTGCCGGGCGAGCAGGCGCACGTACGCAGGCTCCTGCGGGCCCGCCCGCAGATCGCCTGGGACCGGCTGCTCTTCAGCGCGAAGGAGTCGGTCTACAAGGCCACGTTCCCGGCCACCGGGGTCAGGCTGGAGTTCACGGACGCGGCGATCACCATCGACCCGTTCAACGGGACCCTGCGGGCCCGGCTGCTGGTGCCGGGGCTGGTCTTCGGCGGCAAGTGGTACGACAGCCTCGAAGGCAACTGGAGCGCGACCGGCGGGCTGTTGCTCACCGCGATCACCGTTCCGGCCGATTGACCGGCCGAGCGGTATCGAAGCAGCACGAAGGGCCGGACACCACCTGAGGAGTGGTGTCCGGCCCTTCGTCGTTTCCCGTATCAGTTGCGTGTGCGTTCCTGGCGTTCTCCCCTCTGCCGAGCGGATGGAACGGATGCGGCGAAGGGGGTGCCCGGTGTCCCAGGCACCCCCTTCGCGTGGCCGGCGTTGCTCCTGCCCCCTGGCGGGGGTCCAGGGATCAGGCTTGGAGCATCTCGGCCACGAGGAAGGCCAGCTCCACGGACTGCTGGGGATTCAGTCGCGGGTCGCAGCTGGTCTCATAGCGCTCTGCGAGGGATTCCTCGGAGATCTCCTGGGCGCCGCCCAGGCATTCGGTGACGTCGTCGCCGGTCAGTTCGATGTGCAGGCCGCCCGGGTGGCTGCCCAGGGCCTTGTGCACCTCGAAGAAGCCCTTGACCTCGTCGAGGATCCGGTCGAAGTGGCGGGTCTTGTAGCCGCTGGCGGCCTCGTGGGTGTTGCCGTGCATCGGGTCGCACTGCCACACCACCTGGTGGCCGGAGGCCTCGACCTTCTCCACGATCGACGGAAGGACGTCGCGGACCTTGCCGTTGCCCATCCGGGTGATGAGGGTGAGGCGGCCGGGCACGTTGTCGGGGTCGAGCCGCTCCACGTACTCGACGGCCTGCTCTGGGGTGGTGCCCGGACCGAGCTTGAGACCGATCGGGTTCGCCAGCATGGAGGCCAGCGCCACGTGCGCGCCGTCCAGCTGACGGGTGCGCTCGCCGATCCACAGGAAGTGCGAGGAGAGCCCGTACAGCCGGGACTCGCCGTGCGGCGAGGCCGCGTGGCGCAGCAGGCCGTGCTCGTACTCCAGGAGCAGGGCCTCGTGGCTGGCGTAGATCTCGGTGCTGTGCAGCGCGCCGTGGTCGGCGCCGGAGGCGGAGATGAAGCTGAGGCCGCGGTCGATCTCCCCGGCCAGGGCCTCGTAGCGCTCGCCGGCCGGCGAACTGCGGACGAAGTCGCGGTTCCAGTCGTGCACCAGGCCCAGGTCGGCGAGGCCGGAGCCGGCCATGGCGCGGACCAGGTTCAGGGAGGCCGCGGAGTTGGCGTAGGCGCGCAGCATGCGGTTCGGGTCGGGGACCCGGGCGCCGGGGTTGGGCTCCAGCGAGTTGATGATGTCGCCGCGGTAGACGGGCAGGCCCAGCGCGTCCGTGCTGTTGGAGCGGGGCTTGGCGTACTGGCCGGCGATCCGGCCGACCTTGACCACCGGCATGCTGGCCGCGTAGGTGAGGACGACGGCCATCTGCAGCAGCGTGCGGATGTTCGCGGTCACGTGCGACTCGGTGTTGCCCGCGAACGTCTCCGCACAGTCTCCGGCCTGGAGCAGGAAGGCCTTGCCGCGCGCCACCTCGGTGAGCAGCCCCTGGAGCCGGTCCACCTCGCCGGGCATGACGAGCGGCGGCATGGTGGTCAGGGTGTCCCTGGCCGCCGCAGCCGCCTGCGCGTCGGGCCACTCGGGCTGCTGCGAGGCCGGGCGGGCCACCGCTTCGGCGACTAGGGCATCAATGGGATCGGGAAGCCGGAGGGCCGAGGACGGCGCCTCCACCCGTGCGTCGACGGTCGGATTCATACGGGCACGGTATGAAGGCGCCGTCCATCATCCGGCAATCCGGTGCCCATCACCCGCCCGTGCCCCTGCCGGCGCTCCTGCCGGTGCCTCCGCCCGTGCCGTGGCCCGGCCCAGTCCGAAGAACTCGCGGTACAGGTGGAGCTGGTGCTCCAGCATGTGGTGCCCGTGGTGCACCGGCAGCCCCAGCCCGGCCGCGGCCCGCAGGAGCGCGGTCTCGCGCGGGGTCATGATGATGTCGGCGACCAGCGTCCCCGGTGCCAGCTCCCGGGGGTCGAAGGGCAGCGGGTCGCCGGGCCGCAGCCCCAGCGGGGTCGCGTTGACCACGAGGTCGGCCGCGCCCAGGTCGGCGGTGGGGCCGCCGGAGATCCGGTCGGGCCAGTGCCGCCGCAGCCGCTCCACGACCCCCTTGACCCGGCCCGCGTCGAGATCGCAGACGTCGAGGCGGGCCACGCCCGCCGTCATCAGGGCCGCCGCGATGGCGCTGCCCGCACCGCCCGCGCCGACCAGGACGGCCCGCCGGCCCATCGGGGGGTGCCCGGAGCCGACCAGCCCGGAGACGAAGCCCGCCCCGTCGAAGTTCTCCGCGTACCAGCGGCCGTCCTGGCCGCGGCGCATCACGTTCGCGCTGCCCGCCAGGTCCACGGCCGGGCTGCACACGTCGGCGAACCGGCGGACGGCGTCCTTGTGCGGGACGGTGATGAACAGTCCGTCCACGTTCCCCGAGCGCTGCAGCCCCCGTACGACCTCCCCCAGGCTGCCCACCGGGGCCTCCACGGGGACGAGCACGGCGTCCACGCCCAGGGCGGCGAAGACCGGGTTCAGCATTTCCGGGGCGCGCACCTGGGCCACGGGATCCCCGAGCACGGCGAACAGCCTGGTCTTTCCAGTAATCCGAAGAGGCGCCCCGGCCGAATTGGTCATCGCTATTTCCTTACGGTGCGAGAAGTCGAGTGCTTGAGGTCGAGTACGAGAGGTCGAATGCGAGAGGTCAAGCAATTACCGATGCATTGAACCTGCTACCCCTACCCCGAGTCGCCTTTGTTCGTCAACATAGGGGGGTCGTAGGGGATCGATAGTGGGAACCTCGAATCGAATGCGTGTGACGCTGATGCCTCCCGTATCGAGATGTCTGCATCGAGTTGTCTTTCGACGAGAGGTATAGAGCCATGCTGCGAACCGAATTGATCCGGCCGCTGCCAGAGCTGCTGGGGGCGAATGCCGATCGTTTCGGGACGAAGGTCGCCTACAGTGACGCCCGGCGGAGCGTGAGCCACGCCGAACTGGAGGCGCGCACACGCAGGCTCGCAGGGCATCTCGCCGGTCTCAGGCTCCAGCCCGGAGACCGGGCGGCGATCCTCCACGGCAACAGCGTCGAGGTGGTCGAGAGCTACCTCGCCATCACCCGCGCCGCCGGAGTGGGAGTCCCCCTCAACCCCCGCGTCACCGAGTCCGAGCTGGCCTACCTGCTCGACGACAGCGGCGCCCGCGTCATCATCACCGAGCCCTCGCGCATCGAGCTCGTCGCCCGGCTGGTCCAGGACCGCCCCTACCTCCGCGTGATCGTCACCGGCCCCGAGGGCGTCCCCGCCGAAGCCCCCGTCGGCACCGTCTCCTTCGAGACCCTCGCCACCACCGAGCCGGCCGAGCCGGCCCGCGACGACCTCGGCCTCGACGACGTCGCCTGGATGCTCTACACCTCGGGTACCACGGGCAAGCCGAAGGGCGTCCTGTCCACGCAGCGCAACTGCCTCTGGTCCGTGGCCGCTTGCTACGCACCCATCCCCGGGCTCTCCTCCGAGGACCGGGTCGTGTGGCCGCTGCCGCTCTTCCACAGCCTCTCGCACATCGTCGCCGTCCTCGCCGTCACGGCCGTCGGCGCCACCGCGCGCATCGTGGACGGCTTCTCCGCCGACGAGATCCTCGACGCGGTCCGCGAGGAGTCGGCCACCTTCCTGGCCGGCGTCCCGACCATGTACCACTACCTCGTCCAGGCCGCCCGCGAACAGGGGTTCACCGCCCCCGAGCTGCGCATGTGCCTGGTCGGCGGGGCCATCACCACGGCCGCGCTGCGCCGTTCCTTCGAAGAGGTCTTCAGCGCCCCGCTGCTCGACGCCTACGGCTCCACCGAGACCTGCGGTTCCATCACCATCAACTGGCCCACCGGCGCCCGGGTCGAGGGCTCCTGCGGCCTTCCCGTCCCCGGCCTCGGCGTGCGCCTGGTCAGCCCCGAGACCGGGGCCGACGTGGCCACCGGCGAGGAGGGCGAGGTCTGGGTCAAGGGCTCCAGCGTGATGGTCGGCTACCACAACCAGCCCGAGACCACCGCCGCCGCCCTGCGCGACGGCTGGTTCCGCACCGGCGACCTGGCCCGCCGTGACGAGGAGGGCTACTTCACCGTCACCGGCCGCATCAAGGAACTCGTCATCCGCGGCGGCGAGAACATCCACCCCGGCGAGGTCGAGGAGGTGCTGCGCGGCGTGCCCGGCGTCAGCGACGTCGCCGTCGCGGGCAAGGCCCACGAGGTGCTCGGCGAAGTCCCGGTCGCCTTCATCGTCCCCGGCCCCGAAGGCATCGACCACGAGCGGCTGTTCGAGGCCTGCCGCGAGAACCTCTCCTACTTCAAGATCCCCGAAGAGCTGTACGAGATCGACCGGATCCCGCGCACCGCCTCGGGCAAGACCATGCGCCACGTCCTGCTGGAGCGCCCGGCCCGGCTGCTCGCCGCCGGCGGCGGCCGCTACGAGTCGCTCTTCCGCATCGACTGGCTGCCCCTGCCGTCCGTGCCCGCGCCGCAGCTCGTCGCCGGCCACTGGGCCGTCGCGGGCGACATCGCCGGCACCGAATTCGCCTCCGGCCTGGAGGCGCTGGGCAACGAGGTGCAGACCTACCTGCCGCTCGGCGGGCTCGCCGGCCTGGCCGACGTGGACGGCCTCGGCGACCTGGACGCCCTCGACGCCCTCGTCGAGGACCTCGCCGCCGGAGTCTCCTTCCCGGACGTGGCCCTGCTGATGCTCGGCGAGGCCGACCGGCCCACCGCCGCCCGCCGCGGCGAGGCCGTCGAAGCCCTCGTGGCCCGCGTCTCGCTGGCGCTCGAAGCCTGGCTGGCCGAGGAGCGCACCGCCATGGTGCCGCTGATGATCGCCACCCGCGACGCCGTCGCCACCGGCCACGACGACGAGCTGACCGGCATGGAACACGCCGCCGTCTGGGGCCTGCTGCGCTCCTACCAGGCCGCGCACCCCGACCGCTTCGCCCTGGTCGACCTCGGACCCGAGGAGTGGCCCGACGAGGCCGCCGCCCGCGCCGTGGCCCTGGCCTTCGCCTCCCAGGAGGCACAGTCCGCCGTCCGCGACGGGGTGCTCCTGCGCCCCCGCCTGGTGCGCGCCACCGCCGCCTCCGGCCCGGCCGCCGCCCCCGACACCACCGGCACCGTGCTGCTGACCGGCGCCGACGGCGTGGCCGCCGAAGCCGTCGCCCGCCACCTCGTGGCCGTCTACGGCGCCCGGCGCGTGGTCCTGGTCAGCGAGGGCGGCAAGGCCGACTCCGCCGCGGCCGCCCTGCGCGCCGAACTGGCCCGGGGCGGGGCCGACATCCGGCTCGAGGCCTGCGACGTCTCCGACCGCAAGGCCGTCGCCAAGCTGCTCGGCAAGATCGCCCAGCCGCTCACCGCGATCGTGCACACCGCGGGCCGCGAGACCCTGACCGACCTGCGCGGCCGCAGCCTCGCCGTGCAGGGCGCGCTCAACCTGCACTGCCTCACCAAGGACATCGCGCTCGGCTCCTTCCTCGTCATCCCCACCGCCGACGGCGTGCTCGGCACCCCCGGCAGCGGGGCCGCGGCCGCCGCCGCCGCGTTCCTGGACGCCCTGGGCGACCACCGGCACGCGGCCGGACTGCCCGCCCTCTCGCTCTCCCTGGGCCCCTGGCACGGCGCCGCCGCGGCCGCCTCGGGCAGCCGTACGTGGCCCACGGGCGCGGGCGTGCTCTCCACCCAGGAGACCCTGGCCATGTTCGACGCCGCGCACACCGTGGCGCAGGCGCACCTGGTCGCCGTCCGCCCGGACGTCTCCGCCCTCCCGGCGGGCGAGGTCCCGCCGCTGCTGACCGAGCTCTTCGAGCGCCCGGCCGGCAAGGCCGCCACCCCCGACGAGAACCTCGCCGAGGCCTTCCAGGCCCGCTTCGAGGACCTCCCGGAGACCGAGCAGGACCGGCAGCTGCTGGACGTGGTCGTGGAGCAGATCCGCACCATCACCGGCCTGACCACCCTCGACACCGGACTCAGCTTCAAGTCCCTCGGCTTCACCTCGGCCACCGCGGTCGAGCTGCGCAACCGCCTCACCGAGGAGTCGGGCCTGCGCCTGCCCGTCACCCTCGCCTTCGACTACCCGTCCCCGACGGCCGTCGCCGTCTACCTGCGCAAGCGCATGTTCGGCGCCCCGGCCGGCGAGCCCGCCGTGGACTACCCGGAGCCGGTCGTCTCCGACGAGCCGATCGCGATCGTGGCCATGGGCTGCAAGCTCCCGGGCGGGGTGAGCTCTCCCGAGGAATTGTGGCAGCTCGTCGCCTCCGGTACGGACGCCATCACCGAGTTCCCCGACAACCGCGGCTGGGACCTGGAGGGCCTCTACCACCCGGACCCGGACCACACCGGCACCTCGTACACCCGGCACGGCGGATTCCTCCCGGACGTCGCCGAGTTCGACGCGGCGTTCTTCGGGATCTCCCCGCGCGAGGCCATCGCGATGGACCCCCAGCAGCGCCTGCTGCTGGAGACCTCCTGGGAGACCATCGAGCGGGCCGGCATCGACCCCACCTCGCTGGGCGGTTCCCGCATCGGCGTCTTCAGCGGCGTCATGCACCACGACTACGGCTCCAACGTCCAGCAGGCCCCCGAGGGCACCGAGGGCTACCTCGGCATCGGCGTCGCGGGCAGCGTCGCCTCGGGCCGCGTCTCGTACACCCTGGGCCTGGAGGGCCCTGCCGTCACCGTCGACACGGCCTGCTCCTCCTCCCTGGTGGCCCTGCACCTCGCCGCGCAGTCGCTGCGCGGCGGCGAGTGCTCCATGGCCCTCGCGGGCGGCGCCGCCCTGATGGCGACCCCCGGGGTCTTCGTGGAGTTCTCCCGCCAGCGCGGTCTCGCGGAGGACGGCCGGGCCAAGGCCTTCTCCGGCTCCGCCGACGGCACGGCCTGGGCCGAGGGCGTCTCCGTGGTCCTCCTGGAGCGCCTCTCCGACGCCCGCCGCAACGGCCACCCGGTCCTCGCGGTGGTCCGCGGCTCCGCCGTCAACCAGGACGGTGCCTCCAACGGCCTGACCGCCCCCAGCGGCCCCGCCCAGGAGCGGGTCATCCGCCAGGCCCTGGCCAACGCCCGTCTGACCACGGCCGACGTGGACACCGTGGAGGCGCACGGCACCGGCACCTCGCTCGGCGACCCGATCGAGGCCCAGGCCATCCTGGCCACCTACGGCCAGAACCGCGGCGAGCGCGAGCCCCTGTGGCTCGGCTCCCTGAAGTCGAACATCGGCCACGCCCAGGCCGCGGCCGGTGTGGCCGGCGTCATCAAGATGGTCGAGGCGATGCGCCACGGCGTCCTGCCCAAGACCCTGCACATCGACGAGCCCACCAGCAAGGTGGACTGGTCGGCGGGCGCCGTCGAACTGCTCACCGAGGCCCGCGCATGGGCCCGTACCGAGGAGCGGCCGCGCCGTTCGGCGGTCTCCTCCTTCGGCGTGAGCGGCACCAACGCCCACGTGATCATCGAGGAGGCCCCGGCCGACGAGGCCGCCGAAGAGCCGGCGGCGCCGGTCGACCGGCTGGTCCCGTTCGTGGTGTCGGCGAAGTCCGCCGACGCACTGCGGGCGCAGGCCGGCCGGATCGCCGACCGGGTCGAGGCGGACGCCTCGCTCACCGCCGTGGACGTCGCCTACTCGCTGGCCACCTCGCGCGCCTCCCTGGAGCACCGCGCCGTAGTCGTCGCCGCCGACCGCGAGGCCGCCACCCAGGCCCTGCGCTCGGTCGCCGCCGGCCAGACGGCCGGACAGTCCGTGACGGGCGGCCGCCTGGCGGTCCTCTTCACCGGCCAGGGCGCCCAGCGCCTGGACATGGGCCGCGAGCTCTACGGGACCTACCCGGTCTTCGCCCGGGCCTTCGACGCGGTCGCGGCCGAGCTGGACCAGTACCTCCCGCGCACGCTCAAGGAGGTGCTGTTCGAAGACGGCGACGAAGAGGCCGTCAACCGCACCGAGTTCACCCAGCCCGCACTGTTCGCGGTCGAGGTGTCGCTGTACCGCCTCGTCGAATCGTGGGGCGTCCGACCGGACTTCGTCGCCGGGCATTCGATCGGTGAACTGGCGGCTGCGCATGTTGCGGGTGTGTGGGATCTTGCGGATGCGGCGCGTCTTGTGGCGGCTCGTGGCCGCCTGATGCAGGCCCTGCCCTCGGGCGGCGCCATGGTCGCCGTCCAGGCCACCGAGGCCGAAGTCCTCCCGTACCTCTGCGAGGGCGTCGGGATCGCGGCCGTCAACGGCCCGAACTCCGTGGTCATCTCGGGCCGCGAGGACGCCTGCCTCGCCGTCCAGGACATGCTGGTCGAGCTGGGCCGCAAGACCAAGCGCCTGACGGTCAGCCACGCCTTCCACTCGGTCCTGATGGACCCGATGCTGGAGGAGTTCCGGCAGATCGCCGAGAGCCTGACCTACGACGCCCCGCGCATCCCGGTGGTCTCCAACGTCACCGGCAAGGTCGCCGGCGCCGACGAACTGGCCGACCCCGACTACTGGGTCCGCCACGTCCGCGAAGCCGTCCGCTTCGCCGACGGGGTCCGCACCCTGCACCAGATGGGCGTCACCGCCTTCCTGGAGGCCGGTCCCGACGGGATCCTGACGGCCCTCACCCAGGAGATCCTCGACGGGGCCGAGGGCGCGGAGGGGCTGCGGCTCGCCGCCCTCTCGCGCCGCGGCCGCCCGGAGACCGAAACCCTGCTCGCGGCCCTCGGGGTGCTCTACTCCACCGGCCGCGCGGTCGACTGGGAGGCGGTCTTCGACGGCACCGGCGCCCGCCGGGTCGACCTGCCCACCTACGCCTTCCAGCGCGAGCGGTTCTGGCTCGAAGGCAGCTCCGCCGCCGGTGACGTCACCGGCGCGGGCCTGGCCGGCGCCGAGCACCCGCTGCTCGGAGCGGTCACCCACCTCCCGGGCTCCGGCGGAGTCCTGGCCACCGGTCTGCTCTCGGTCCGCACCCACCCGTGGCTCGCCGACCACTCCGTCGCGGGCACGATCCTCGTGCCCGGCGCGGCCCTCGTCGACCTGGTGATCCGGGCCGGCGACGAGGTCGGCAGCGGAGTGGTCGACGAAATGATCATCGAGGCCCCGCTGGTCCTGCCCGAGAAGGGCGGCGTCCGCGTCCAGGTCGTCGTCGCCGGGGCCGAGGACGGCCTGCGCGCCGTCAGCCTCTACTCCTCCTCCCCGGAGGACGGCCCCGAGGCCGCCTGGACCCGGCACGTCAGCGGCTTCCTGGCCGAGCGGAGCCGCTCCACCGCCACCGCCTTCGACTTCACCGCCTGGCCGCCCGCCGGAGTCGAGAAGATCGACACCGACGCGTTCTACGAGGACCGCGCGGCGGCCGGCCTGCACTACGGCCCGGTCTTCCAGGGCATCCAGAAGGTCTGGCGACGCGGAGCCGAGGTCTTCGCCGAGATCCAGCTCCCGCAGGGCGCCGACGCCGACCGCTTCGGCCTCCACCCGGCCCTGCTCGACGCCGCCCTCCAGTCCAGCACCTTCTGCCCCGGGCAGGAGGCCGACGCCGAGCAGACGCGGCTGCCGTTCGCCTGGAACCAGGTCGCCCTGCACGCCTCCGGGGCCACCGCCCTGCGGGTGCGGGCCGTCGCCGAAGGCAGCGACGGGGTCGCCCTGGAACTCGCCGACCAGACCGGTGCCCCCGTGGCCACCATCGGGTCGATGGTGCTCCGCCCGGTCGCCGCCGACCAGCTCGGCGCCGCCCGGACGCCCCTGCACGACGCCCTCTTCCACGTCGCCTGGTCCCCGGTCGAGACGGCCGAGGACGGGGAGCCCGCAGCGGAGTCCGCGTTCACCTGTGCCGACTTCACCAAGGGCGCCCGCGACGAGGCCCCGGCCGGAGTCCGCAGCCTGCTCGCCCAAGTCCTCGGCACGCTCCAGACCTGGTCCGCCGAAGCCTCGGCGCAGGACGAGCAGCTCGTCGTCGTCACCCGCGACCCGCAGCGCGACATGGCCGCCTCCGCGGTCTGGGGCCTGGTGCGCTCCGCACAGAACGAGAACCCCGACCGCATCGTCCTCGTGGCCCTCGACGAGGACCCGAAGTCCCGTACCGCCCTGGCCGCGGCCGTCGCCACCGGCGAACCCCAGCTCGCGATCCGCGAGGGCCGTGCCACCGCCCCGCGCCTCGCCCACATCGCATCCTCCGAGACCCTCGCGGTCCCGGCCGGCACCGATGCCTGGCACCTGGACGTCACCGCCACCGGCACGCTGGAGAACCTGGCACTGCTGCCCAGCCCCGAGGTACTGGAGCCGCTGGCGGAAGGCCAGGTCCGGGTCGGCGTCCGCGCCGCCGGTCTCAACTTCCGCGACGTGCTCATCGCCCTCGGGATGTACCCGGGCCGCGCCTCCTTCGGCGGCGAGGGCGCCGGTGTCGTCCTGGAGGTCGGCCCCGGGGTCACCTCCCTCGCCCCCGGCGACCGGGTCATGGGTCTGCTGCGCGACGGCTTCGGGCCGCAGGCGCTCGCCGACCACCGCAACCTGGTGCGGATGCCGGCCGGCTGGACGTACGAGCAGGCCGCCACCGTTCCGATCGTCTTCACCACCGCCTACTACGGCCTCAAGGACCGGGCCGGCCTGACCTCCGGCGAATCGGTGCTGATCCACGCCGCGGCCGGCGGCGTGGGCATGGCGGCCGTACAGATCGCCCGCCACTTCGGCGCCGAGGTCTTCGGTACCGCCAGCCCCGGCAAGTGGGACACCCTCAGGGCCAACGGCCTGGACGAGGCGCACATCGGCAACTCCCGCACCCTGGAGTTCAAGGAGCGCTTCCTGGAGGCCACCGGACAGCGCGGTGTGGACCTCGTACTCGACGCCCTCGCCCACGAGTTCGTCGACGCCTCGCTCGAACTCCTGCCGCGCGGCGGCCGGTTCCTCGAGATGGGCAAGACCGACATCCGCGACCCGCAGGAGGTCGCGGCCGCCTACCCGGGCGTCGCCTACCAGGCGTTCGACCTGGTCGAGGCGGGCCCCGACCGGGTGCAGGAGATCCTGCGCGAGCTGGTCGACCTCTTCGAGCAGGGCTCCCTGCAGCCCCTGCCCGTCAAGGTCTGGGACGTCCGCAAGGCACCCGAGGCCTTCCGCTTCCTGAGCCAGGCCCGGCACATCGGCAAGGTCGCCCTGAGCGTCCCGCGCGAGCTCGACCGGGCCGGTACCGCGCTGATCACCGGCGGTACGGGGACCCTGGGCAAGCTGGCCGCCCGCCACCTGGTCACCGAGCACGGCATCGAGAACCTGATCATCACCAGCCGTCGCGGTGCGGCCGCCGAAGGCGCGGCAGAGCTCCGCGAGGAGCTGGTCGAACTCGGAGCCTCCGTACGGATCGAGGCCTGCGACGCCGCGGACCGCGAGGCGCTCGCCTCGCTGCTGGAGTCCATCCCGGCGGAGCACCCGCTGACCGCCGTGGTCCACACGGCCGGCGTCCTGGACGACGGCGTGATCTCCGCGCTCACCCCCGAGCGCGTCGACACCGTGCTGCGCCCGAAGGTGGACGCGGCCTGGAACCTCCACGAGCTCACCCAGGGCCTGGACCTCGCCGCCTTCGTCCTCTACTCCTCGGCGTCCAACGTCTTCGGCAACCCGGGCCAGGGCAACTACGCGGCGGCCAACGGCTACCTCGACGGCCTCGCCCGCCACCGCCGGACCCTCGGACTGCCCGCCGTCTCGATGGCCTGGGGCTTCTGGTCCGAGAGTAGCGCCATGACCGAGAACCTCGACGGCGCGGCCCTCCAGCGCAATAAGCGCGACGGAATGCTCGGCCTCACCGCCGAGATCGGCATGGCCCTCTTCGACGCCGGGATCCGCTCGGCCGAAGGCGCCCTCGTCCCGGCCCGGCTCGACATCCCGGGCCTGCGCTCCCGCTCCGTCGGCGAGCCCGTACCCGTACTGCTCCGGGGCCTGGTCCGCCAGGGCCGCCAGGCGGCCAAGTCGGCTGCGGCCGGGGCCGGTTCGCTGGCCCAGGACCTGGCCGGACTCTCCCAGGAGGAGCAGCAGCGGGTACTGCTCGAGCTGGTCCGCGAGCAGGCCGCGAGCGTGCTCGGCCACTCCGCCGCACACACCGTGGACGGCGAACGCGCCTTCAAGGACGCCGGTTTCGACTCGCTGACCTCCGTGGAACTGCGCAACAGGCTCAGCTCCGCCTCGGGCGTCCGGCTCGCCGCGACCGTCGTCTTCGACTACCCGACCCCGGTCGCCCTGGCCCGCCACCTGCTCACCGAGCTGGGGGTCGGCGACCAGCCGGCCGCTGTCCGGGCCCAGGCCGCCAAGGCGGTGTCCGGCGCCGGAGCCGACGAGGACGACCCGATCGCCATCGTCTCCATGGGCTGCCGCTTCCCGGCGGGCATCCACACGCCGGAGGCGCTGTGGCAGCTGGTCGCCGACGGAGCCGACGTCATGGGCGGCTTCCCCGAGAACCGCGGCTGGGACCTCGACGGCCTCTTCGACCCGGACCCGGAGGCGCTCGGCAAGTCCTACGTCGACCGGGGCGCGTTCCTGCACGACGTGGCCGACTTCGACGCCGCGTTCTTCGGGATCTCCCCGCGCGAGGCCACCGCGATGGACCCCCAGCAGCGGCTGCTGCTGGAGACCTCGTGGGAGGCCATCGAGCGGGCCGGCATCGACCCGGCCGAACTGCGGGGCACCGACACTGCCGTCTTCACCGGTCTGATCAGCCACGACTACACCGTCAAGCTCCAGACCTCGCAGGCCGAACTGGAAGGCATGCGCCTGACCGGTACGGCGGGCAGCGTCGCCTCGGGCCGCGTCTCCTACACGCTCGGCCTCGAGGGCCCGTCCCTCTCCGTCGACACCGCCTGCTCCTCGTCCCTGGTCGCCCTGCACATGGCCGTCCAGGCGATCCGCTCCGGCGAGTGCTCGATGGCCCTGGCCGGCGGCGCGATGGTGATGGCCACCCCGGACACCTTCGTGGAGTTCTCCCGCCAGCGCGGCCTGGCCGCGGACGGCCTGGTGAAGGCCTTCTCCGCCTCCGCGGACGGCACCGCCTGGGCCGAGGCCGTCGGCGTGCTCCTCGTCGAGCGGCTCTCCGACGCCCGCCGCAAGGGCCACCCGGTCCTCGCGGTGATCCGCGGTACGGCCGTCAACCAGGACGGCGCGTCCAACGGTCTGACCGCCCCCAACGGTCCGTCCCAGCAGCGCGTCATCCAGCAGGCCCTGGCCAACGGCGGGATCACCCCGCAGGACGTCGACGCGGTCGAGGCCCACGGCACCGGCACCGCGCTCGGCGACCCGATCGAGGCCCAGGCCATCCTGGCCACGTACGGCCAGGACCGGCACGACGACCAGCCGCTGTGGCTGGGCTCGCTCAAGTCCAACATCGGCCACGCCCAGGGCGCCGCGGGTGTCGCGAGCATCATCAAGGTGGTCATGGCCCTCCAGAACGAGGTCCTGCCCAAGACCCTGCACGTGGACGAGCCCACCCCCAAGGTGGACTGGTCGGCGGGGGCCGTCGAGCTGCTGACCGAGGCCCGCCCGTGGGTCCGCGGCGAGCGTGCCCGCCGGGCCGGTGTCTCCTCCTTCGGCGTGAGCGGCACCAACGCCCACGTGATCATCGAGGAGGCCCCGGCCGAGGAGACCCTCGTGGAGCAGGTGGAGCCGGCCGACCAGCCCGTCCCGTTCGTGGTGTCGGCGAAGTCCGCCGACGCGCTGCGGGCGCAGGCCGGCCGGATCGCGGACCGGGTCGAGGAGCAGTCCTCGCTCTCCGCGGTGGACGTCGCCTACTCGCTGGCCACCTCCCGCGCCTCGCTGGAACACCGCGCGGTGGTGGTGGCGGCCGACCGCGAGGGCGCGGTCGAAGCCCTGCGGGCCGTCGCCGCCGGCCACACGGCCGGACAGTCCGTGACGGGCGGCCGCCTGGCGGTCCTCTTCACCGGGCAGGGCGCCCAGCGCCTCGGGATGGGCCGTGAGCTCCACGAGTCCTACCCCGTCTTCGCCGAGGCCTTCGACGCGGTGGCGGCCGAGCTGGACCAGCACCTGGGCCGCTCGCTCAAGTCGGTTCTGTTCGGGGACGACGAAGACGCGGTGCACCGTACGGAGTTCACCCAGCCGGCGTTGTTCGCGGTGGAGGTGGCGCTGTTCCGGCTGGTCGAGTCGTGGGGTGTGCGTCCGGACTTCGTCGCCGGTCACTCGATCGGTGAGCTCGCCGCGGCGCATGTCGCGGGTGTGTGGTCGCTTGCGGACGCGGCGCGTCTGGTGGCGGCTCGTGGCCGTCTGATGCAGGCCCTGCCGTCCGGCGGTGCGATGGTCGCGGTCCAGGCCACCGAGGCCGAGGTCCTTCCGTACCTCGGTGAGGGTGTCGGGATCGCCGCGATCAACGGGCCGAATTCGGTGGTGATTTCGGGTCGTGAGGCGGAGTGCCTCGCGGTCAAGGCGACCCTTTCGGAGCTGGGTCGCAAGACGAAGCAGCTGACCGTGAGCCATGCCTTCCACTCGGTCCTGATGGACCCGATGCTCGCCGAGTTCCGCGAGGTCGCCGCAAGCCTGACCTACGGTGCTCCGCGGATCCCGGTGGTCTCCAACGTCACCGGCAAGGTCGCGGAAGCCGCCGAGCTGGCCAGCCCGGACTACTGGGTCTCCCACGTCCGCGAAGCCGTCCGCTTCGCCGATGGGGTCCGCACCCTGCACCAGCTGGGCGTCACCACCTTCCTGGAGGCCGGCCCCGACGGGGTGCTCACGGCCCTGGCCCAGGAGATCCTCGACGGGGTCGACGGAGCCGAAGGGCTGCGGCTCGCCGCGCTCCAGCGCCGCGGCCGCCCGGAGACCGAGACGCTGCTCGCGGCGATCGGGGTGCTGTTCTCCACGGGCCGTGCGGTGGACTGGCAGGCGGTCTTCGCCGGCGCCGGTGCCCGCCGGGTCGACCTGCCCACGTACGCCTTCCAGCGCGAGCGGTACTGGCCGGAGGACTCGGCCGCCGCGGGTGACGCGGGCTCGCTCGGCCTGGTCGGCGCCGACCACCCGCTGATCGGCGCCTGGCTCCACCTGCCCGAGACGGGCGGGGTGCTCGGCACCGGGATGCTCTCGACCCGCACCCAGCCCTGGCTGGCCGACCACGTGGTCTCCGGCACCGTGCTGGTGCCCGGCGCGGCCCTGGTCGAACTGGCCGTCCGGGCCGGTGACGAGGCCGGCGCGGGCACCATCGACGAGCTGGTCATCGAGGCCCCGCTGGTCCTGCCCGCGAAGGGCGGGGTCCGCGTCCAGGTCTCCGTGGCCGGACTCGACGAGCTCGGCCGCCGTCCGGTCGCCGTGTACTCGGCGGCCCCCGACGAAGGCCCCGAGGCGGCCTGGACCCGCCACGTCAGCGGCTTCCTCACGGCGGTGCAGGAGCCCGCGGGCTTCGACTTCGGAATCTGGCCGCCGGCCGGCGCCCAGGCCACCGACGTCAGCGACTTCTACGACCGCCAGCTCGCCGCGGGCTACACGTACGGCCCCGTCTTCCAGGGGGTCCAGGCCGTCTGGACCAAGGGCGACGAGGTCTACGCCGAGGTGGCCCTGCCCGAGGGCCAGGCGCCCGAGCGGTACGGCCTCCACCCGGCCCTGCTCGACGCCGCCCTCCAGACCACCAGCTTCCTGGGCGCCGCCGAAGCCGAAGAGGGCACCACCCGGCTCCCGTTCGCCTGGAACCAGGTGGCCCTGCACGCCGCCGGAGCCACCGCGCTGCGGGTCCGGGCGGTCCGGGCCGCCGGAGACGGCCTGTCGCTGAGCATCGCCGACCAGACCGGCGTCCCCGTCGCCAGCATCGGAGCCCTCGTCATGCGGGCGGTCTCCACCGCCGGACTGGGTGCGGCCTCCGCTCCGGTCCACGAAGCGCTCTACCGGATCGAGTGGAACCGGGTCTCCCTGCCCCGCGCCGAGCGGACGCAGCTGACCACGGTCACCGACGCCGCCGGAGTACGAGCCGCGGCCGCCGCCACCACGGCGCCGGGGATCCTGCTGCTCGACACCACCGAAGCCGCCGAGCCGGCCGGTGCCGGGCGGGCCCACGCCGTCACGGCCCGGGTGCTCGGTGCGCTCCAGGCCTGGTCCGCCGAGTCGGCCCTGGACGGCACGCAGCTGGTCGTCACGACCCGCGGTGCGGTCTGCGGAGTCACCGACCCGGCCGGTACGGCGGTGTGGGGCCTGGTGCGCTCCGCCCAGGCGGAGCACCCCGACCGGATCGTCCTGGTCGACCTGGACACCGGTACGGACGACCCCCGTACCCGGGAGCTGATCGCCTCGGCGGCCGGCTCCGGGGAACCGCAGCTGGCGATCCGCGCCGGTGTGGCCACGGCGCCCCGACTGGGCCGTGAACCGCGCGTCGGGGACACCTACCTCGCCTCCCTCGACCCGGCCGGCACGGTCCTGATCACGGGCGGCACCGGCACCCTGGGCAAGCTCGTCGCCCGCCACCTCGTCACCGAGTACGGCGTACGGCACCTGGTGCTGGCGGGCCGTCGCGGCGCCGCGGCCGAGGGCGCGGTCGAGCTCCGCGAGGAGCTGGCCGGGCTCGGAGCCTCCGTACGGATCGAGGCCTGCGACGCCGCCGACCGCGAGGCACTGGCCGCGCTGCTGGAGTCCATCCCGGCGGAGCACCCGCTGACCGCGGTGGTCCACACGGCCGGCGTCCTGGACGACGGCATCATCTCTGCCCTCACCCCCGAGCGGCTCGATGCGGTCCTCAAGCCCAAGGTGGACGCGGCCTGGAACCTGCACGAACTGACCCGGGACCTGGACCTGACGGCCTTCGTCCTCTACTCCTCGGCGGCCGGTGTGTTCGGCACGCCGGGCCAGGGCAACTACGCGGCGGCCAACGCCTACCTGGACGGTCTCGCCCAGTACCGGCGCGAGCGTGGCCTGAGCGCCGTCTCCCTCGCCTGGGGCCTGTGGGCCGAGGCCACCGGAATGACCGCGCACCTCGGGGACGCCGATCTCCAGCGCGGCAAGCGGGGCGGCATGCTGGGGCTCCCGAACGACGAGGGCCTGGCCCTCTTCGACGCGGCCCTGCTGTCGTCCGAAGCGACCCTGATGCCGGCCCGTCTCGACCTCGGAGAACTGCGCGCCCAGGCGGCGGGCGGTTCCCTCCAGGCCATCCTGCACGGCCTGATCCGCCCGGCCCGCCGGGCCGCCAAGGCCGCCACCGCGGCCAAGGGCGAGAGCCTGGCCCAGCGGCTCGCGGGCAAGTCCACCGAAGAGCGCGGACAGCTCCTGCTCGACCTGGTGCGCGGTCACGTCGCAGGCGTCCTGGGTGTCTCCAACCCGGCCACCATCGACGCGACCCGGGCCTTCAAGGACGCGGGCTTCGACTCCCTCACGGCGGTCGAGTTCCGCAACAAGCTCACCGAAGCCACCGGGGTCCGGCTGCCCGCCACCCTCGTCTTCGACTACCCGACCCCGACCGCCCTCGTCCGGCTCCTCCAGGAGGAGCTCAAGGTCGAGGAGGCGCCGACGCAGAACCTGTCCGTGCTGGACGAGCTGGACCGCCTGGAGGCGGCCCTGAACGGCTCGTCCCTGTGCGAGGACGTCAAATCCCAGGTCGCCCAGCGGCTCCAGGCCCTCACGGGCCAGTGGGAGAGCGCGAACGGGGCCTTCGGAGGGATCGACGGCTTCGACCTGGACGCGGCGACGGACGACGAGGTCTTCGCCCTCATGGACAGCGAACTCGGTCTCTGACCGGCCGGTGCACCCAGAACAGAGACGGACGGACACACAGATGAGCAACGAGAACGGCGCCGGCGCGGTCGGCACCAACGAGGCGAAACTGCGCGACTACCTCAAGCGCGCACTGACCGATCTGCAGAAGGCCAACGGCCGCCTGCGTGAGGTGGAGGCCGAGAAGTCCGAGCCGATCGCGATCGTGGCCATGGGCTGCAGGCTCCCGGGCGGGGTGAGCTCTCCCGAGGAATTGTGGCAGCTGGTCGATTCGGGTACGGACGCCATCACCGAGTTCCCCGACAACCGCGGCTGGGACCTGGAGAAGCTGTACCACCCGGACCCGGACCACACCGGTACCTCGTACGCCCGGCACGGCGGATTCCTGCACGACGCGGGCGAGTTCGACGCCGCCTTCTTCGGGATCTCGCCCCGCGAGGCCCTGTCGATGAACCCCCAGCAGCGGCTGCTGCTGGAGACCTCCTGGGAGACCTTCGAGCGGGCCGGCATCGACCCGACCGGACTCCAGGGCAGCAGCGTCGGCATCTTCGCCGGTGTCATGCACCACGACTACGCCCCCATGGGGCAGCGGATCCCGGCCTCCGTCGAGGGCATGCTCGGCATCGGCAACTCGGGCAGCGCCACCTCGGGCCGCGTCTCGTACACGCTGGGCCTCGAAGGCCCCGCGGTGACCATCGAGACGGCCTGCTCCTCCTCCCTGGTCGCCATCCACCTGGCCACGCAGTCCCTGCGGCAGGGCGAGTGCACCATGGCGCTGGCCGGCGGCGTGGCCGTCATGGCCACCCCGGACGGGTTCGTCGAGTTCTCCCGGCAGCGCGGTCTCGCCGAGAACGGCCGCGCCAAGGCCTTCTCGGCCGCGGCCGACGGCACCAACTGGTCCGAGGGCGCGGGCCTGCTCCTCCTGGAGCGGCTCTCCGACGCCCGCCGCAACGGCCACCCGGTGGTCGGCGTGATCCGCGGTACGGCCGTCAACCAGGACGGCGCCTCCAACGGCCTCACCGCCCCCAACGGCCCGGCCCAGCAGCGCGTCATCAAGGCGGCGCTGGCCAATGCCCGCCTGACCACGGCCGATGTGGACACCGTCGAGGCACACGGCACGGGCACCGCGCTCGGTGACCCGATCGAGGCCCAGGCCATCCTGGCCACGTATGGGCAGGACCGGCCCGGGGACCGGCCGCTGTGGCTCGGCTCCCTGAAGTCCAACATCGGCCACGCCCAGTCGGCGGCCGGTGTGGCGGGCGTCATCAAGATGGTCGAGGCGATGCGCCACGAGGTGCTGCCGAAGACCCTGCACGCCGAAGAGCGCACCCCGAAGGTGGACTGGTCGGCGGGGGCCGTCGAGCTGCTGACCGAGGCCCGCCCGTGGGTCCGCGACGAGGACCGGCCGCGCCGCGCGGGTGTCTCCTCCTTCGGCGTGAGCGGTACCAACGCCCACGTGGTCATCGAGGAGGCCCCTGCCGAGGAGTCCGAACTCTCCGACGAGGTACGGGAGTTCCACGGCGAGCTGGCCTTCACGGTGTCGGCGAAGTCCGCGCAGGGCCTCAAGGCCCAGGCCGGGCGCCTGGCCGACCTGCTGGAATCCGAGTCCTCGCCCGCGGTGCTGGACGTCGCCTACTCGCTGGTCACCACCCGTGCGGCGCTGGAACACCGCGCGGTGGTGGCCGCCGCCGACCGGGCCGACGCGATCGAGGCCCTGCGCGCCGTGGCCGCGGGCCGCCCGGCCCCGGGCGTCGCCACGGGCGTGGCGACGGGCGGCCGCCTGGCGGTCCTCTTCACCGGGCAGGGCGCCCAGCGCCTCGGGATGGGCCGTGAACTGCACGAGTCCTACCCGGTCTTCGCGGAGGCTTTCGACGCGGTGGCGGGGGAGTTGGACCGGTACCTGCCGCAGCCGCTGAAGTCGGTTCTGTTCGGGGACGACGAAGACGCGGTGCACCGTACGGAGTTCACGCAGCCGGCGTTGTTCGCGGTGGAGGTGGCGCTGTTCCGGCTGGTCGAGTCGTGGGGTGTGCGTCCCGACTTCGTCGCCGGTCACTCGATCGGTGAGCTCGCCGCGGCGCATGTCGCGGGTGTGTGGTCGCTTGCGGACGCGGCGCGTCTGGTGGCGGCTCGTGGCCGTCTGATGCAGGCCCTGCCGTCCGGCGGTGCGATGGTCGCGGTCCAGGCCACCGAGGCCGAGGTCCTTCCGTACCTCGGTGAGGGTGTCGGGATCGCCGCGATCAACGGGCCGAATTCGGTGGTGATTTCGGGTCGTGAGGCGGAGTGCCTCGCGGTCAAGGCGACCCTTTCGGAGCTGGGTCGCAAGACGAAGCAGCTGACCGTGAGCCATGCCTTCCACTCGGTCCTGATGGACCCGATGCTCGCCGAGTTCCGCGAGGTCGCCGCAAGCCTGACCTACGGTGCTCCGCGGATCCCGGTGGTCTCCAACGTCACCGGCAAGGTCGCGGAAGCCGCCGAGCTGGCGAGCCCGGACTACTGGGTCTCCCACGTTCGTGATGCAGTCCGCTTCGCCGACTGCATCGGAGCCCTCCAGGACCAGGCCGTCAACGTCTTCCTGGAGCTCGGCCCCGGCGGAGTCCTCACCGCGATGGGCCAGGACTGCGTCGCCGAAGACGCCGACGCCCTGTTCGTGCCCAAAATGCGCACCGGAGTCTCCGAAGTGCGCTCGGCGGTCACCGCGCTGGGCCGGCTGCACACCGCCGGACTGCCCGCGGACCTCCTCGCCCTGGCCCCGGGCGGGCGCCGCGTGGAACTGCCCACGTACGCCTTCCAGCGCGACTTCTACTGGCTCCAGCCGCTGGAATCCGGAGGCGACGCCGCTTCCCTGGGGCTGACCCCGGCCGGTCACTCCCTGCTCGGCGCCTTCCTGCCGCAGGCGGACGGCGGAGTGCAGGGGACCGGGGTGCTCTCGGTCCGCACCCACCCGTGGCTCGCCGACCACTCCGTCGCCGGCACCGTGCTGGTGCCCGGCGCGGCCCTCGTGGACCTGGTGATCCGGGCCGGCGACGAGGTCGGCACCGGGACCGTCGAGGAACTGGTCATCGAGGCCCCGCTGGTCCTCCCCGAGGGCGGCGGCGTCCGCATCCAGGTCGCGGTCGGCACCCTCGACGAGCTGGGCCGCCGCCCGGTGTCGGTCCACTCGACCGACCTGGACGCCAGCTCCGAAGCCCCCTGGACCCGGCACGTCAGCGGTTTCCTGCTCAAGGAGGAGCCGGCCGGTTCCTTCGACTTCGGCAGCTGGCCGCCCGCGGGCGCCGAGCAGGCCGATCTGAGCGGCCACTACGCCGACCGGGCCGAGGCCGGGCTGGAGTACGGCCCGCTCTTCCAGGGGCTGCGGTCCGTGTGGACCAAGGACGGCGAGGTCTACGCCGAAGTGGCCCTGCCCGAGGGGGCGACCCCGGAGGGCTTCGGACTGCACCCGGCCCTGCTCGACGCCGCCCTGCAGGCCAGCTCCTTCGCCGTCCCGGACGGCGGCGCCACCGAGGAGGAGGGTGCGGCGCTGCGGCTGCCGTTCGCCTGGAACCAGGTCACCCTGCACGCCTCCGGAGCGAACGCGCTGCGGGTGCACGCCGCCGGGGCCGGTACGGACGCGCTGACCCTGCGCCTCGCCGACCAGGCCGGGGTTCCGGTCGCCACCATCGGCTCGCTCGTCACCCGGCCGTTCTCGCCCGAGTCCTTCGACGCCGGCCGGGCCGCCCTCGCCGACGCACTGTTCCGGCCCGACTGGGTGCCGGTCCAGGTCTCCGTGGAGACCGTGACCGGGGCCCCCGTGGACCCGGTCCTGCTCGGCACCGACCACTCCGGCCTGAAGTCCCTGATCGCGGCCGTCCGGTCGGGTACCCCGGTTCCGCCGGCGGTGCTGGCCGACTTCACCCGGGCGCCGTCCGAGGAGGGCCCGGACCGGGTCCGCCAGCTGACCGCCCGTGCGCTGGAGCTGATGCAGGCCTGGGCCGCCGCCCCCGAGCTGGAGTCCTCGCGGCTCGTGGTCCTGACCCAGGGCGCGGTCTGCGGAGTCACCGACCCGGCCGCCGCGGCGGTCTGGGGCCTGGTGCGCTCGGCGCAGTCGGAGAACCCGGAGCAGTTCGTCCTCCTCGACGTGGACGAGGACACCGAGCCGCGGGACGCCGTCTGGGCGGTACTGGCTTCGGGCGAACCGCAGCTGGCGATCCGCGCCGGTGTGGCGACGGCGCCCCGCCTCGTACGGGAGGTCCCCCCGGCGGCCGGCCAGGGCGAGCCCCTGGACCGGGCCGGTACCGCGCTGATCACCGGCGGTACGGGGACCCTGGGCAAGCTGGCCGCCCGCCACCTGGTCACCGAGCACGGCATCGAGAACCTGATCATCACCAGCCGTCGCGGTGCGGCGGCCGAGGGTGCGGTCGAGCTCCGCGAGGAGCTGGCCGGGCTCGGAGCCTCCGTACGGATCGAGGCCTGCGACGCCGCGGACCGCGATGCTCTCGCCGCGCTGCTGGCGAGCGTCCCGGCGGAGCACCCGCTGACCGCGGTGGTCCACACGGCCGGCGTCCTGGACGACGGCGTGATCTCGGCCCTGACCCCCGAGCGGCTCGACGCGGTGCTCAAGCCCAAGGTGGACGCGGCCTGGAACCTGCACGAGCTCACCCGGGACCTGGGCCTGACCGCCTTCGTCCTGTACTCCTCGATCGCGGGAACGGTCGGCAGCGCCGGCCAGGGCAACTACGCCGCGGCCAACGCCTACTTGGACGCCCTCGCCCAGCACCGCGACCGGGCCGGGCTGCCGGCCACCTCGCTCGCCTGGGGCGTCTGGGAGCAGGCCGGCGGCATGCAGGACACGCTGGCGCAGAGCGACCTGGAGCGCATGGCCCGTAGCGGCATGCGGCCCCTGACGGCCGAGACCGGCATGGCCCTCTTCGACGCCGGACTCCGCTCGGAGCACCCCGTCCTGGCCCCGGTGAAGCTGGACCTCGCCGCCCTGTCCAGCCGGTCCGGAGGCGCCCCGGTGCCGTCGGTCCTGCGCGGGCTGGTGCGTCCCGCCCGCCGGGCCGCCCAGGCGGCTGCCCCCACCGGCGACTCCCTGGTCCAGCGGCTGACCGCCCTGTCCCCGAGGGAGCGCGAGCAGGCCGTCCTGGACCTGGTCAGCGAGCAGGCGGCGGCGGCGCTGGGCATGGCCGACGCGAACGGCGTGGGACCGGACCAGGCCTTCAAGGAGCTCGGCTTCGACTCGCTCACCGCGGTCGAACTGCGCAACCAGCTGGCCCTGGCGACGGGCATCCGGCTGCCGGTCACCCTCGTCTTCGACTTCCCGACGCCGCAGGCCCTCGCCCGCCGCATCCAGAGCGAACTGCTCGCGGACGGCGACGGGACCGCTCCCGAGGCGGCGCAGCCGGAGCAGGTGCAGGAGCAGGAAGTGGAGCAGGACGGCGAGCTGATCGCCGACATGGATGTGGAAAGCCTCGTGGCGCGCGCACTTGCCAGCACGAGCAACTGATTCGGTCTGGAACCGGGAGAGAAGATCATGACAGTTTCCGACGAAAAGCTTGTCGCTGCCCTGCGCGCGTCCCTCACCGAGAACGAGCGCCTGAAGCAGGAGAACGCCCGGATCACCGGGGCCGCCTCCGAGCCCATCGCGATCGTGGGCATGTCCTGCCGGCTGCCGGGCGAGGTCACCTCGCCCGAGGAGCTGTGGCAGCTCGTGGCCACCGGCACCGACGGGGTCTCGGACTTCCCCAAGGACCGCGGCTGGGACCTGGACTCCGTGTACCACCCGGACGTCGACCACCAGGGCACCACGTACGTGAAGGAAGCCGGACTCCTGCACGGCGCGGGCGAGTTCGACGCCTCCTTCTTCGGGATCTCCGACCGCGAGGCGCTGGGCACCGACCCGCAGCAGCGGCTGATGCTGGAGCTGGCCTGGGAGGCCTTCGAGCGGGCCGGGATCGACCCGCACTCGGTGCGCGGCAGCGACACCGGCGTCTTCGCGGGCCACATGTACCACGACTACGCCAACGGAGCCCAGGAGCTGCCCGAAGGGGTGAGCGGGTTCCTGGGCCTGGGCAAGTCCGGCAGCGTGCTCTCCGGCCGGGTCTCCTACCTGTACGACCTCACCGGCCCCTCGGTGACGGTGGACACCGCCTGCTCCTCCTCCCTGGTCACCCTGCACCTGGCCGTGCAGGCACTGCGCTCCGGCGAGTGCTCGATGGCGCTGGCCGGCGGCGTGGCCGTGATGGCCACCCCGGACGCGTTCGTCGGCTTCTCCAGCCAGCGCGCACTGGCCCCCGACGGCCGGATCAAGGCCTTCTCCTCCACCTCGGACGGTACGAACTGGGCCGAGGGCGCCGGCTTCCTGCTGCTGGAGCGGCTCTCCGACGCCCGCCGCAACGGCCACCAGGTCCTCGCGGTGGTCCGCGGCACCGCCGTCAACCAGGACGGCGCCTCCAACGGCCTGACCGCACCCAACGGCCCCGCCCAGGAGCGGGTGATCAAGGCCGCGCTGGCCAACGCCCGCCTGACCACCGCCGATGTGGACGCGGTCGAGGCGCACGGCACGGGCACCGTCCTCGGTGACCCGATCGAGGCCCAGGCGATCCTGGCCACCTACGGCCGGGGCCGCTCCGCGGACCGGCCGCTCCAGCTGGGCTCCCTGAAGTCCAACATCGGCCACGCCCAGGCCGCGGCCGGGGTCGCCGGCGTGATCAAGATGGTCATGGCCCTGCGCAACGAGGTGCTCCCCAAGACCCTGCACGTGGAGGAGCCCACCGCCAAGGTCGAGTGGACCTCGGGCGCCGTGGAGCTGCTCACCGAGGCCAAGTCCTGGCCGCGCGAGGAAGGCCGTACCCGCCGTGCGGCGGTCTCCTCCTTCGGGATCAGCGGCACCAACGCCCACGTCATCGTCGAGGAGGCCGCGCCCGCCCCGGCCCCCGCGGCCGAGGAGACCGTGACCGAGCGGACCGCGGTCGCCCCGGCCGCCGTCGCCCGCGGCCCGCTGCCCTGGGTGCTCTCCGCCAAGTCCGAGCAGGCGCTGCGCGCCCAGGCCGAGCGGCTCGACGCCTTCCTCGACGAGGAGGAGGAGGGCCAGGAGGCGTCCGCGTACGACATCGGTCACTCCCTCGCCCGGACCCGCAGCGCCTTCGAGAAGCGCGCCGTCCTCGTCGGAGACGACCGCGACACCCTGCGGCAGCGGCTGCTGGCCGTGGCCGAGGGCGCGACCGCCGCGACCTCGCCCGGCGTGGTGCGCGGCAGCCGGACCCGGGGCCGCCTGGCGGTGCTCTTCACCGGTCAGGGCTCGCAGCGCCTGGGCATGGGCCGCGAGCTGTACGGGACCTACCCGGTCTTCGCCGAGGCCTTCGACGCCGTGGCGGCCGAGCTGGACCAGCACCTGCCGCGGCCGCTGAAGTCGGTGCTCTTCGGTGACGACGAAGTCGCCCTCAACCGGACGGAGTTCACCCAGCCCGCGCTGTTCGCGGTCGAGGTGTCGCTGTTCCGTCTCGTCGAGGCGTGGGGCGTCCACGCCGACTTCCTGGCCGGGCATTCGATCGGTGAACTGGCGGCTGCGCATGTTGCGGGTGTGTGGGATCTTGCGGATGCGGCGCGTCTTGTGGCGGCTCGTGGCCGCCTGATGCAGGCCCTGCCGTCCGGTGGCGCGATGGTCGCCGTCCAGGCCACCGAGGCCGAGATCCTCCCGCTCCTCGGCGAGGGCGTCGGGATCGCCGCGATCAACGGCCCGAACTCGGTGGTCGTCTCCGGCCGCGAGGACGCCGCCGAGGCCCTGGCCGCGCACTTCTCCGGCCTCGGCCGGCGCACCAAGCGCCTGGTCGTCAGCCACGCCTTCCACTCGGTCCTGATGGACCCGATGCTCGAGGAGTTCCGCAAGGTCGCCGCCAGCCTGACGTACGGGGCCCCGCGCATCCCGGTGGTCTCCAACCTCACCGGAAAGATCGCCGAGCCCGCCGAACTGGCGAGCCCCGACTACTGGGTCCGCCACGTCCGCGACGCCGTCCGCTTCGCCGACGGGATCCGCACCCTCCAGGAGCGCGGCGCGGTCACCTTCCTGGAGCTCGGCCCCGGCGGGGTCCTCACCTCGATGGGCCCGGCCTGCCTGACCGGCGACACCGCCAACCTCGCCTTCGTCCCCGCACTGCGCAACGACGCCCCCGAAGCGCAGACCGCCGTGACCGCACTCGGCGAACTCTTCACCCGGGGCATCACCATCGACTGGTCGGCCCTGTTCGAGGGCGGACGCCGGGTGGAACTCCCGACGTACGCCTTCCAGCGCCGCAACTACTGGCTGGAGGCCGGAACCCCCATGACGACGACCACGACCAAGACGACCGGGGT
This sequence comes from Streptomyces sp. NBC_00454, assembly GCF_041434015.1. Lineage (GTDB taxonomy): Bacteria > Actinomycetota > Actinomycetes > Streptomycetales > Streptomycetaceae > Streptomyces. The sequence goes on from NZ_CP107907.1 coordinate 4,230,967, forward strand.
CGAGACGGACGAGACCACCGAAGCCGCAGCGGCCCTCGACCCGGCCGAGGCCACCAAGCAGGCCCTGCTGGCCAAGCTGGCCGGCCTCCCGGACGCCGAGCAGACCGGGATCCTCATCGACCTGATCGTCGCCGAGTCCGAGGCGGCGCGCGAGGAGCTCGCCACCGACGAGCCCTTCGAGGACGAACTCGACGGTGACAGCCCCTTCTTCGAGGTGGGCTTCAACTCCCTCAGCGCCGTCGAACTGCGCAACCGCCTCGTCGAGGTGACCGGTCTGGCGCTCAGCCCGATGCTGCTCTTCGACTTCCCGACGCCGACCTTCATCGCCGAGCACCTGCTGGAGCTCCTGGCGGCCGAAGCCGCCTGAGCCGCCTGAACTGCCTGCCCGCGACCACCACCACACCCTTTGAAAGGCACCCTGATGTTCGACGCACCGACCGAGGCCGACGTCCTGATCGTCGGATACGGCCCCGTGGGCCAGCTGCTCGCCCTGCTGCTCGCCGACCGAGGCAAGAACGTCACGGTCGTGGAGAAGTGGCCGCAGGCCTACCCGATGCCCCGCGCGGTCGCCTTCGACGGTGAGGCTGCGCGCACCCTCACCGCCGCGGGCATCGGCGGGCTCATCGGACGCATCGGTGAGCCCTCGGGCTCCTACCAGTGGAAGAACGCGGACGGGAAGATCCTCCTGGACATCGACGGCTCGGAGCGCAAGCTCTGCGGCTGGCCCGAGTCCACCTCCATGTACCAGCCGGCGCTGGAGGAGGAGCTCCAGGCCCGCGCCGCGACCCTGGAGAACATCACGGTCCACCGGGGCCACCAGGTCGTCGGGCTGACCACGCGGCCCGACGGGGCCGAGGTGACGGCGGTCGGCGAGGACGGCACCGAGCGGACCTTCTCGGCCCGCTGGGTGGTCGGCTGCGACGGCGCCAACAGCTTCGTGCGCTCGAAGATGGATGCCGGCTTCTCGGACGTCAACTTCTCCCACGACTGGCTGGTCTGCGACGTGGTCCACCACGACGGCCGCGAGTTCCACCCGAACAACCTGCAGATCTGCGACCCGGCGCAGCCGCGCACCTCCGTGTCGGCCGGACCGGGCAATCGGCGCTACGAGTTCATGCGGACGGCCGGGGAGACCGTGGAGGGGCTCAACACCCGCGAGAGCGCGTGGCGGCTGCTGAAGCTCTTCGACATCAACCCGGAGAACGCCACGCTGCGCCGCCACCACGTCTACAGCTTCCGGGCGGGCGCCGCCGAGACCTGGCACGAGGGCCCGCTGGTGCTGGCCGGGGACGCCGCGCACGTCATGCCCCCCTTCGCGGGCCAGGGCATGTCCTCCGGTTTCCGCGACGCGGGCGCGCTGGCCTGGAGGCTGGCGGCGCTGCTCGACGGGCGCGGCGGCAGCGAGCTCCTGGACGACTACCAGGAGGAGCGCCGCACGCACATCAAGCACGCCATCGGGATGTCCGTGAACCTCGGCAAGATCATCTGCCAGACGGACCCCAAGGCCGCGGCCGACCGCGACATGGTGATGCTCGCCGCGGCGGAGCGGGCGGCCGCCTCGGGGATCCCCTCCCAGCAGCGCTCCCCGCTGCAGCCGCTGGCCCGCGGCTTCGTCAAGCTCAACGAGAAGGGCCGGCCGATCCGCCCGGCGGGCGTCCTCTCGCCGCAGGCCCGGGTGGAGCGGGCGGGGGAGACGGGACTCTTCGACAGCGTCGTCGGACTGGGCTTCGTCCTCCTCACCACCGAGGACCCCGAGCAGCTGCTCGACCCCGCCGACCGGGCCTTCCTGGACGAGCTGGGCGCGCACGTGGTCCGGGTCGTCGCGGCCGGCACTCCGGCCGGGGAGGCGGGCCCGCACGCGGTGGTGGACCTGGACGAGGTCTACCTGCCGTTCCTCGCCGAGGCCGGCGCCACCTCGGTGCTGATCCGTCCCGACTTCTACGTCTACGGGGCCGCCGCGGGCCGGGCCAACACCGCCGAACTGGTCGCAGCGGTCCGCGAGGCCCTCTCCGAGGCCCGGGTCCCGGCCGGGGTGTGAACGCGCGAAGCCCCGTACTCCCCAAGGGGTACGGGGCTTCGCGCGGTGCCGGCCTCAGCCGGCCCGCGTCGCGTTCATCCAGAGGTCGGCCGGCAGGTCCTGGCGCCGCTTGACCCGCAGCTTGCGGTAGACGCGGGTGAGGTGCTGCTCCACGGTGCTCGCCGTGATGTAGAGCTTCGTGGCGATCTCCCGGTTGGTGTAGCCCATCACCGCGAGGGAGGCCACCCGCTTCTCGGAATCGCTGAGTTCGAAGCCCTCGGCGCTCTGGCCGCCCTCGGCGGCGGACATCATCGCGGGCTGCTCGGCGGAGCCCGACAGCAGTTCCTGGGCCAGCGGCTGGGCCTTGCAGGCGTTGGCCACGTGCAGGCCCTGGCGGAAGAGGGTACGGGCCCTGCGGTGCTCGCCGAGCGCGTAGTAGGTCCGGCTCATGTCGGCCAGCACCCGGGCCTGTTCGTACCGGTCGCCGGTGGATTCGAGCAGCTCCAGCGCCTCGGTGAGCTGCTGGAGGCCGCGGCCCGGCTGGCTGGTCGCCGCGTAGAGGCGCAGGGCCAGGCCGCGGGTGCGGGCGTTGCCGGCGCCGGGCCGCGCGAGCTGCTCGTGGACCAGCTGGCGGGCCCGGTCCGTATTGCCCAGGCGTACGCACGCCTCGGCCGCGCCGACCCGCCAGGGCACCGGGCCCACCGCGTCCACGCCCCAGCTGCGCTGGAGTTCGCCGCAGGACAGGAAGTCGGCCAGCGCCGCGTGATGGTGGTGGGTGGACAGGTGCAGGACGCCGCGGGCCTCCAGGTAGGACAGCCCGAACCAGCTCTCGTACATGCTGTCCGGCACGGACTGGCCCAGCTGGCGGGCGGCCTCCTCGTACTGGCCCAGCCGGGTGTGGGCGACGATCAGGCTGCCGAGCGGCAGTCCCGCCAGTACGCCCCAGGATTTGACGGGCAGCAGGGCCAGGGCCTCCCGGGCCCGTTCCACGGCCGAGGTCAGATCCCCTTGGCGGACCGCGATCTCGGCCCGGATGCCGGTGAACACGGCCTGCCAGGTGGTCGCGGAGCGCTCCTGGGCGTCGATGACGAGGCGCTCGCACCAGTCGGCGGCGTTGTCGGCGCTGCCGTAGCGCAGCAGGGTCAGCAGCGCGAGCATCGCGGTCTCGTCGGCCCAGCTCGCGCCCCGGCTCAGGCGCAGGTCCCACAGCACCTGCTCGGCGCGCTCGGCGGCTCCGGGCCGGTTGCGGGCCAGCTGGTCGGCGAGGGCGGCGGCGCGGCCGAGCCACGGGTCGCTGCGCAGGGTCACGACGGTGGCGCCCCGCTGGGCCGCGGCGCCGGCGGCGTTGGCCGTGCCGACGGGCCGGGCCAGCGAGGGGTGGGCCCACGACAGCCACTGTTCCAGGTCGGCCAGTTCGGAGCCGGGCCCGGTGGGCCGGTCGGTGGTGGCGGTGCGTAGCCGCTCCAGCAGCTCGGCCGACTCCTGGGTGCGGCCGTGCCACAGCAACTGGCGCAGCAGCAGGGTGGATTCGTGGAAGCCGAGGTAGCCGGCCTGTTCGGCGGCGAGCAGCGAGGCCAGGTGGCGGACGGCCGCCGAGGGGTCGCGCTGGAAGGCGGTGTGGGTGAGCCGGGCCAGGGCCGTGGCCCGCTCCTGCTTGTCGCCGCTGGAGCGGTGGGCGAGCTCCAGGCAGGCCGTCGCGGTGTCGGGGCGGTCGGCGAGCCGCTCGTGCTCGGCGGCGTCGAGCAGTACCTGGACGGCCCACGGCTGGTCGGCGCGGCCCGCCTCCAGCAGGTGCCGGGCGACCCGGCCCGCCTCCGCGCCGTCCTCGTAGAGCAGCCGGGCGGCCCGCTGGTGCAGGGCGGAGCGCTCCCGCGCTTCGATGTCCTCGAGTACGGCGGCGCGGGCGCGGGGGTGGCGCAGTTCGCCCTCGTCGGTGAGCAGTCCGGCGACGGCCATGGCCCGCCGGGTCGCTTCGAGCGTCTCCCGGTCGGTGGCGGCGAGGACGGCCAGCCCGTCGGGGGTCGCGTACGTGTCGAGCACGGCTACGGCGCGGGCCACGGCCAGGGTGGCGGGCTCCCCGCGGTGCAGGCAGCTGAGCAGGGCGAGCCCGTAGCCGCGGGCGTCTTCGTGTCCGGCGTCCAGGTCGTCGGCGAGGGCGCCGAGCAGCAGCGGGTTGCCGCCGCTGAAGGAGTGCAGGGCGGCCGCGTGCAGGTGGCCCCGGTGGGGTCCCAGGCGTTCGGCGAGGAACGCGGCGGAGCCGTCCTCGGTGAGCGGGGCGACCCGGATCCGGGACAGGTGGGGGTTGCGCAGCAGCTCGGCCTGGAGGAGCCGGTGCGGGGAGGCGATGTCGGTGTTCTCCACGAGCAGCACGGCGACCTTGGCCGAGCGCAGCCGGCGGGCGAGGTGCAGCAGGACGCGCAGCGAGTGGGCGTCGGCGTACTGGGCGTCGTCCACGGCGAGCAGCAGCGGTTCGGCGGCAGCCCGTTCGAGCAGGGCCACGCACAACTCGTCGACGGTGTGGGTGAGTTCGCCGACGGGGACGGCTTCGGCGGCCGTGAGGGTGGCGGGGAGGTCTTCGGTGGACAGGCCCGCGGCGCGGAACAGCTGCCTGGCGGCGCCGAAGGGGAGGTCCTGGTCGGACCGGGAGCAGACCGCGTGCAGCAGCCGGAATCCGGCGGCTTCGGCGCGGTCGGCGAACACGTGCAGCAGTTCGGTCTTGCCCGTCGCGGACGGGCCTTCGAGCAGCACCATCCGGCCCTTGCCGGACCGGGCCGCCTCCTGGATCAGGTGCAGACGGCCTAGGTGTTCGTCCCGCTCGACAAGCATCGCTCCCCCAATGTGATGACCGTCCACCGGCCGCGGCGCCACTATCGGGGAGGGCGTGTCACTGACCGGGAACCGTGTATCCACCGCGCCGAACACATCGGTCCGGCCCTCGGGATGCGGAGGGCCGGACCGGGTGTCGGGCGCTGAACGGGCCGTCCGCCCGGGGGAGTTCGGGGCGGCCGGTGGAGTGGTCAGCTGGTGACCACCGACGGGAGCAGGGCCAGCAGCTCCGCCGGGGCGTCGAGGGCCGCGTCCGGGAAGGTTGCCAGCAGGTCGGCCGAGTCGGACTCGCCCCACAGCGCGGCCACGGCGGCGATGCCGGCGCCGCGGGCGGCGGCGATGTCGGTGACGGCGTCACCGAGCATCAGCGCCTCCTCGGGGCGGGCCCCGAGCAGGTCCAGGGCGTGCAGGACGATGTCCGGGGCGGGCTTGGCGCGGGCCACCTCGTCCGAGCCGATGACGTGGTCGAAGAGGTGGATGACGTCCAGCTGGGTCAGCAGGTGCCGGGCCCGGTCACCGGCCTTGCCGGTGGCTATCGCGGTCCGGAAGCCGCGGTCGCGCAGCTCCTCCAGGACCTCTCGGACGCCGGGGAAGAGGGGGACCAGATGTGCGAGGCGATAACTCTCCCGGACGAAGGGGCCCTCCATCGCCAGTGGCAGGCCCATGATCTTCATGATGTCGGGAAAATATCGCCCGAGGTGGCGCTCGTACTCCTCGAACGGAGCCTTTCCGTCACCGACGACCTCGGCGTAGGCGAGGTTGAAGGCCTCGCGCATGACCGGGAAGCTGTCCACGATCACTCCGTCGAGATCGAAGACGATCACGCTCTTGGGGTGTTCGAACGCGAGGGTGCGGGCTGAGGGGTGCAGGGCTGTACCAGTGTTCACGGGGATCTCCCAGAAGACGGTGTGTGCGGGGTGGAGAGGAGTGCGAGGAGTACGGGCGCCGCTCAGCGGGCGGACGCGAGTTCCTGCCGGCGGGGCCGCGCGCGACGTGCCGAGGTGTAGATCCGCTCGATCACGGCGATGGTCCGGCGGGTGTCCTCGACGGCCTTGCCCCGGGATGCGGGATCGGCGAGCAGGGCCGGCAGTGCGTCGAGCTGGCGGTCGTACTCCGCCCCGATCGGCTCTTCGTCGAACGCGATCGGCGCGCTCTCGCCCGCCCTGGTCGAGGACAGTTCCGATCCGCCCGCCCGGTTGGGGCTGAATCCGAAGGTGCACCGCAGCGAGGCCGTGCCCGAAGCGCCCTCCACCTTGATCACCGTGCTGTCGAGGGCCTCGTGGGAGGCCCAGCTCGCGCGCAGCGAGACGGAGACCCCGTCCTCGGTGACCAGGAAACCGCGCGCGGTGTCCTCCACGTCGCCGCCGGACGTGGACTTCGCGTCCTCGTGCCGCCAGGAGGCGCCGTGCGAGGCGGCCGCGATGAAGTCGTCGGAGACGGACCCGACGACCTCCTCGTACTCGGCGGGGCCGATCAGCGGCGACACCGTGTCCAGCAGGTGCCAGCCGAGGTCGACCAGTGCGCCGCCGCCCGACAGCTGGCTCTGGGTGAACCAGCCGCCGGCGTCCGGGACGCCCCGGGCGCGGACCCAGGAGATGTCGATGTGCCGCAGCGGCCCCAGCCCGGCCGCGGCCTCGCGCAGCGCCATCACGTCGGCGCGGTAGCGGGCCGCGCTGCCGGCCAGCAGGACGGCTCCACCGGCGAGTTCGGCGGCGGCGAGTTCGTCCGCCTCGGCCGAGTTCAGGCAGACCGGCTTCTCGAGGAAGACCGGGATGCCGCGCTCCAGCAGCCGGCAGGCGACCTTGGCGTGCAGGTGGTTGGGGACGGCGACGACCGCGAGGTCCGCGAGGGCGGGGGTCAGCTCGTCGATGCCGGACAGGGCGAGGACGCCCGGACCGGTCTCGGCGGCGATCTCCGCCGCGATGGGGGAGGGGTCCACCACCGCGGTCACCTCGAACGCCGGGTGGGCGGCCAGGCGGGACAGCCAGATGGACCGTCCCGCCCAGCCGAGGCCCACCACGGCCACCCGGAGCGGGGAGCTCACTCGGCGGCCAGTTCGTCGGTGAGGATGTTCGCGATCTCGTGCATCTGCGCCTCGGTGCCGAGCAGGGTGCGGTGGTGCAGCCAGATGGCGTCCGCGTAGATCGCCTCGGTGTTGGGGCAGCGGGCGGCGATCTGGTCGACCGTCTCCGCGGGGGCGCCGGTCTCCCAGAAGCCGTCCGAGCGGTAGATCGCGCGGAAGGCGGCGAAGGCCGGCAGACCGCGGGCGATCAGGCGGTCGACGAGCGCGTTGCGGCGCTCGGCGGTCCAGCCCGGCAGGCGGAACATCGCCATGTAGTGCGGGTTGCGGGTGATGCGCGGGTCGATGTGCTGCGGCACGACGCCGGGGATCTCGGAGAGCAGCCCGGACAGGATCGGCCAGTTGTGCTCGCGGGTGTCGATCTGGCCGCCGAGGCGGGCCAGCTGGGCGCGGAGCACTCCCGCGGAGAACTCGTTCATCCGGAAGTTGGAGCCGGAGGTCTTGTGGAAGTAGTAGCGGTCGCTGTGCGGACGGCCGCAGCTGTGCCGCAGGAACGCGGTCTCGAACTGCTCCGCGTCGTTGAAGGTGACCAGGCCGCCCTCGCCCGCGGTCATCAGCTTGCCGTTCTGGAAGCTGAACGCCGCGACGGCGCCGAACTCGCCGACCTTCTTGCCGTCCCACTCGGCGCCGTGCCCGTGCGCGGCGTCCTGGATCAGCGGGACACCGCTGTCCGCGGACAGCTTGCCGAGCGCGTCCATGTCCGCGATCTGACCGGCCATGTGCACCGGCATGATCGCCGCGGTGCGCGGGGTGATCGCGGCGGCGACGGCGGCCGGGTCGATGTTGTAGGTGAAGGGGTCCACGTCGACGGGGACGGCCACGGCACCGAGCCGCTGCGCCGCCTGCGAAGACGAGATGAAGGTGAACGCGGGCACGATGACCTCGGTGCCCGGGCCGACGCCGAGCACCTGGAGGGCGAGCTCCAGCGCGTGGGTGCCGTTCGTCACCGCCAGGGCGTACTCGGCGCCGTGGTAGTCGCCGAACTCGCGCTCGAAGGTGGTGACCTCGCTGCCACCCATGCGCCACCACTGACCCTGCTCGAGGGCACGGATCAGTCCGGTGCGCTCCTCGTCCCCGAATTGGGGCCAAACGGGGAAGTCCGGAGTCTGCCGGGAAAGCTGGCTCATTTTTCTCTGCTCCCTGTGAGTCAAATGCTGGGCGGAAATTTACTGGCTGACGGCGGGAGCGTCATCCCCCTATGCATCCCCCTATGAGGCCCTTGCGGAAAGCCCCGGAAAGGCTCGCCATCAACGCCGTTGGAAGAGTGTTGTAGCTTTCCCGGTAAATGCACTGCCGTTCTGGAACAGCGCTCCGAGGGCGGTCCGCCGCGCGCCGCCAAAGCGCCGCGAAAAAGCCGGAACCAATTCCCGTCCGATGACCAGAGAATGGATCGAGGCCCCCGATGACGCACGAAGACCCCTGGCTCCGCAGGTTCCAGCCCGCCCCCGAGGCGCCCGTCCGGCTGGTCTGCCTCCCGCACGCCGGCGGTTCGGCGAGCTTCTACTTCCCCGTCGCCCGCGCGCTCGCGCCCGCGATGGACGTACTGGCCGTCCAGTACCCCGGCCGCCAGGACCGCCGGCACGAGCCGGGCATCACCCGGCTCGACGAGCTCGCCGACCGGATCACCGAGGCCCTGCTGCCCTGGGCCGACCGCCCGCTCGCCCTGTTCGGCCACAGCATGGGCGGACTCCTCGGCTACGAGGTCGCGGCCCGGCTGGAGGACGCGGGCAAGGCCCCGGCCGCCCTGTTCGCCTCCGCGCGCCGGGCGCCCTCCCGCCACCGGGAGGAATCCGTCCACCTGCGCTCGGACGCCGGGGTGATCGCGGAGCTGAAGCTGCTGGACGGCACCGATTCCGGGATGCTCATGGACGAGGAACTGCTCGAGATGATCCTTCCGGCGCTGCGCAGCGACTACGAGGCCATCGAGACCTACCGGCACCGCCCGCGCCCGCCGCTGTCCACCCCGCTCGTGGTCCTCACCGGGGACGACGACCCCCAGGTGACGGCGGACGAGGCACAGGCCTGGTCCGCGCACACTTCCGTGGACTTCTCCCTGCACACCTTCAAGGGCGGCCACTTCTATCTGACCCGGCACCAGAACGAGGTCCTGGACATCATTCGCCGCACGGTCGTAAAGGAATGCGTGGCGCAGCCGGTCGGGTAATGCGCCGGACCGGAGCTCCCGGGGCCCGCACGCCAATGGTCCGCATACCGCGCAATGGGCGGACGATTACCGGTCGCTGAGTTAATCGGGGGCGCGGTATCCGCCGTCACCGTTGGCTACTTGGGAGTGCCCACATGCAGAGCAGGCGAACCATCCTCCGTGCCGGTGCAGGACTGGCCCTCACGGCAACGGCCGTGGGCGTCGGCACCCTGCCGGTATTCGCGGACGCCACCGGTTCCGGTACCGGATGGGCCGGCCTCGCGGCGCGGATCCAGGGCGACATCGTGCTCCCCGTCGACCCCGGCTACAACGCGGCGAAGGAACTGCAGATCGCGGCCTTCGACGCGGTCCACCCGCAGGCCATCGCCTACCCCGAGACGCCGCAGGACGTCCAGGCCCTGGTGAACTACGCCCGCAACAACGGCATCTCCGTGCGGGTCCGCAGCGGTGGCCACAACTTCAACGGCTGGTCCACCGGCGAGGGCCTCGTCATCGACACCTCCCGTCTCAACCACGCCACGGTCGGCACCTCCACCGTCAAGATCGGCCCGGGTCTGCAGTCCATCGACGCGCTGCACGCCCTGGCCCCGTACAACAAGCAGGTCATCGCGGGCACCTGCCCGACGGTGGCCCCCGGCGGGTTCATCTCCGGCGGTGGCATCGGCTTCCAGACGAGGAAGTTCGGCCTGGGCAGCGACCGGCTGCGCTCGGCCCAGATCGTCCTGGCCGACGGCCGTCTGATCCGCGCCTCGGAGACCTCGTACTCCGACCTGTTCTGGGCCCTGCGCGGCAGCGGCGGCGGCAACTTCGGCGTCGTCACCGAGTTCGAGGTCGCCCCGATCGACCAGCCGCGCATGGTCTTCTTCTCCACCATGTGGGCCTGGGACAAGGCCGAGCAGGTCTTCGCGGCCTGGCAGACCTGGCAGCTCAACGCCTCCGTCAACCTCGGCTCCGCCCTGATCTACAACCTGCCCGACGCCGCCCCCGGCAACGTCCCGATGGTGATCATCACCGGTGGCTACCACGGCCCCGAGTCCGAGGCCCAGGCCGCGCTGGCGCAGCTCACCTCGCTGGTCGGCGCGCAGCCGACGAGCACCTTCGCGAGCGACCTGCCCTACGCGGACGCCATGAAGACCGCGTACGGCTGCGGCGACCTCACCCAGGAGCAGTGCCACCGCGAGGGCACCGGTGCCGAGGCGCACCTGCACCGCACGGCCTTCCAGCGCGACGCGTACCGCATGTTCAACCAGCCCTTCACCCCCACCCAGATCTCCACCGTGCTCAGCACCCTGGACTCCAACCGGGTGGCCGGCCAGCGCCGCGTCGTGCACTGCATGGCGGTGGGCGGCAACGCGAACAACGTCTCCCCGACGGCGACCGCGTACGTACACCGCCAGGCCAACTTCGTCATCGGCTACGTCGGCCAGCTCGACGCGCCGACCCCGGAGTCCGAGGCCGCCGCCTCGGCCTTCGTGCAGACCGGTGCGGACGTCCTCAACCCGATCAGCAACGGCGCCTACGTCAACTTCCCCGGCTCCAGCCTTCCGGACTGGGCGACGCAGTACTACGGCGACAACTACCTCCGCCTGAAGAAGGTGAAGAAGGCCTACGACCCGAACAACTTCTTCCGCCACCCCCGCAGCATCGGCAGCCTCGGCCAGTAGTTCCCCGGACGCCGGCTCGACCCCGCGCACACAACCCCCGTGCACACACCCCCGCCAGTTACACAGAAATGGGTATGGAAGTGACTTCCACCTCTCCCCAGGCGTCCACTGGACGGCCTGGGATCGCGATGGCCCTCATCGCGTTCTGCATGCTGATCTTCTCGATCGACTACAACATCGTCTACGTGGCCCTGCCGGAGATCGGCAAGGACCTCGGCTTCACCGCCCAGTCGCTCCAGTGGGTCGTCAGCGCCTACGCCGTCGGCCTCGGCGGTGCGATCCTCTTCGGCGGCCGCGCCGTTGACCGCCTCGGCGCCCGCGTGATGCTCGTCCTCGCGCTCGCCCTGTACGGCGGCGCCTCCGCGGTCGGCGGCCTCGCCGGCAGCCCCGGTCTGCTCATCGCGATGCGCGTGGTCCAGGGCCTGGGCGGCGCGCTGCTCTTCCCCGCGACCCTGTCGCTGATCAACAGCTCCTTCAAGGAAGGCGCCGAGCGCAACAAGGCCTACGCCCTGTGGGGTTCGGCCGGCGCCTCCGGCTCGATCATCGGCTCCCTGGCCGGCGGCGTGCTCACCGACTACCTCGGCTGGGCCTCCGTGTTCTACGTGAACATCCCGCTCTGCGTCCTCGCGATCGTCGGCATCTTCGCCTTCGTCGCCCCCGACGTCCGCTCCGGTGACGGCGGCAAGTTCGACATCCCGGGCGCGCTCATCGCCACCGGTGCCTCGACCCTGCTCGTCTACGGCCTCATCAGCGGCCCCGAGGCCGGCTGGACCTCCGTCAGCACGATCACCACGCTCGGCGTCGGTGCCGCGCTCGGCGTCCTGTTCTTCCTCGTCGAGGCCAAGACCAAGGACCCGCTGGCCCCCGCGCACATGTGGAGCTACCGCGGCCTGGTGACCGCGATCCTGGTCGTCTTCGTCTTCCAGGGCGTCATCAACACCCTGAACTACCTCTTCTTCGTGCACCTGCAGACCGTCATCGGCTACTCCCCGCTCCAGGCGGGTCTCGCCTTCCTGCCGATGAGCGCCGTCGCGATGCTCGGCTCGGGCAAGCTGCTGCCGTTCGTCGTCCAGAAGTGGGGCGTGCGCTACGCCCTGTTCGGCGGCCTCTCCGGCCTCGGCGCCTCCATGATCGTGCTGGCCTTCACGATGTCCGAGAGCACCAGCTTCTGGCCGCTGCTCCCCGGCGTCCTGATCTGGGGCCTGTTCGCGGGCATGCTCTACCCGGCGATCTTCATGGCGGCCGGTTCCAACGCCGCCCCGCACGAGCAGGGTGTCGCCTCCGGCCTGACCCAGACCATCGCCCAGCTGGGCGGCGGCATGGGCATGGCCGCGCTGATCGCGGTCGCCAACTCGGGCCTCGACCTCGGCGAAGGTGCCTCGAACGCGGCCGGCGACGTCCTGAACGGCCTGCAGAACTCGGCGCTCGTCGGCGGCATTGCCGCCATCGCCGGTTCGTTCCTGGCCTTCTTCCTCAAGACGCAGGCCGCCCCGGCCGAAGCGGCCGAGCCCGCCGCCGCGGCCGCCGCCGAGAAGGAGAAGGTCACCGCGTCCTGACGCCCGTAACCCCCTCCGCGGTGGGAAACCGCTGATCCGCAATTCGCCCCGCCGGGTATTCCGGCGGGGCGAATTGCATTCCGATTCCGTGCGGGATTCCCGAATAGGGGGTTGTGCGGGGTGTCGTCCGTGTGCTGGTGAATGGAAATATTGCTGGCGAAGGCAAAGGGCCGTCGCACTCGGCCGGAATCAATCGACGAATGAAGGACGCCGCACATGTATAACGTCGAGGCATACCTGGCGCACCTCGGCCACACCGGGTCCCTTGAGCCCACCGTGGAGACCCTCCGAAGCCTGCACAGCGCGCACCTGCGTACGGTCCCGTTCGACAACTCCGTGAACGCCGAACGCGGCGACTACATCTGGGACTACGTCGAGATCGACGTGGACAAGTCCTTCGACGAGATCGTCACCGGCGGCGCCGGCGGTACGTGCTTCGAGCTCAGCGGCCTGTTCCGCAAGCTCCTCACGGACCTGGGCTTCGACGTGGACATCCTCGCGGCGGGCGTGCGCGGCCCGGACGGCGGGTTCGGCCCGGACCTGGAGCACCTCTTCATCGGCGTGAACATCGACGGCGATGTCTGGCTGGCCGACACCGGCTTCGCCGGCCCCTCGTTCATCGACCCGGTCAAGGTCAGCGCCGAGGTCCAGGAGCAGTACGGCTGCGCCTACCGCGTCGTCGAGGACGAGGGCTACCAGGTCCTCCAGCGCAAGACCCGCGAGACGGACTGGCACCACGTCTACCGCTTCAAGCAGACCGCCCGCAGCCTCTCGGAGTGGAACCGCGACCCCTCCCAGCCGGTGCCGGTCAGCCCCGAGTGGAACTGGGCGGGCGAGCTCGTCTCCAACCGCACGGTCATCCGCGCCCGCGCCCTGGAGAACGGCTCGGTCATGCTGGTCGGCCGCCGCTGCCTGACCGTCGAGGACGGCCACGAGAAGTTCCGCGTCCTGGTCAAGGCCGACGACTTCGACTCCGTCGTCAACACCATCCTGCGCAAGGCCGCCTGACCGAGGGCGAAGAAGGAGCGGGGCGCACCGGCCTGGATCTGGCCGGTGCGCCCCGCTCCCGTTTTCGCCCCTCCGGATGCGCCGGGTCAGCCCCGTGCGGTCCTGCGCCGGTCGTAGGCGGGGGAGAAGGCGCGCAGCAGCCGGGTGGTCTCGGCGAAGTCGAGCTGGCCCGGGGCGAAGCTCTCCCCGAAGAAGGAGTAGGTGATCCGCGAACCGAGACCGGGGAAGAACACGCGCGAGGCGCTGCCCTCCGCGCCCATGGCGATGACGGTCAGGGGGATGTCGCCGCCCGCCGTCAGCAGCAGCGCGGCGAGCCGCTTGAGGTCCTCGGGGGAGCGGGCCATCGTGGACACCTTGACGAGGTCGGCGCCGGCCGCCTTCGCGTCGGCGACCACCGCTTCGAGCTCGGCGGTCCCCGGGGTGCGGTCGAAGTCGTGGAACGAGACCAGGGCCAGGGTGTCGTGCTCGTGCGCCGCGGCGATCACCTCGGCCAGGATCTCCCGAGAGGACAGCTCCACGTCCACCGCGTGGACGTGCGGGGCCACCGCCCGGAAGAGCGCGAGGCGCTCCTCCTCGGTCCCCGCCCACGCACCGCCCTCGGCTGCCGAGCGGATCGTGGCCAGCAGGGGTACGGAGACGAAGGCGCGGACCTGGGCGAAGACGTGGTCCTCGTCGGTGCGGGAGAAGCCGTCGATGCGCAGCTCGGCGATGTCTATGCCGGCTTCCTTCGCCTCCCGGGCGTTGCGGTCGTTGTCGGTGTCGCTGAAGCTGACGGCGATCAGGGGGGCGTCAGCGCGGAGCAGGGCCCGCAGCGTGTTCATCTTCTTCTTCACAGCCTTCGCGTTGCGTTGATGGGTGGCAGGAGCTCAGGTAGGAAGACCCCCCTGGACCGCGGGGGCGGCCGTCCAGGGGGGTCTTCGGTCAGGGGGCTGGTCAGGCGGCTGCGGCCGCCCGCGACCAGACGACCGCGGAGTCGGCCCGCTCGGCCGAGTCCCGGGCCAGCAGGACCGCTCCGTCCAGGGAGGACAGGCCGCCCAGGCGGGCGGCGGCGATCCGCGGCTGCGGACCGCCCGGGCGGACGAGCCCGCGGGCATGGCGTTCCACGCGTTCCACGAAGCCGGGCAGGCCGTCCGCGAAGCCGCCGCCGATCACGGTGACCTCCTGGTGGAAGAGCTCGGCGGTGCCGGCCGCGGCCGCGGCGAGGACGGCGCAGCCCTCGTCGACCGCGGCCTCGGCCCAGGAGGTTCCCGCGGCCCAGGCTTCGCACAGTTCGGCGTACTCCACCGGCGCACCGCGCAGCACGGCCGCCCGGCGCAGGATGGCGGGGCCGGAGGCCGAGGCCTGGACGCAGCCGCGGCGGCCGCAGTCGCACACGGCGCCGGTGCGGTCGACCACCAGGTGGCCCAGTTCGCAGGAGCCGCGGGCGGGGCCGGGGCAGAGCCGGCCGCCCAGGACCACGCCGCCGCCGATCCCGGTGCCGACGCCCAGGTAGACGAGGTTCTCGCAGCCGATGGCGCGGGCCTCGGCCAGCGCGGCCAGGTCTCCGTCGTCGGCGTGGCAGATGACGGTGCCGGGCAGCATCCGGTGCAGTTCGGAACGCAGGTCCAGGCCCGTCCAGCCGGGCCGGTTGGGCCAGGCCAGTACGGTTCCCGAGGGGTCGAGGGTGACGGGCAGGGCGAGGCCGGCGGCGGTCACCGGGGCGCCCGCGTGGACCCGTACCCGCTCCAGACAGGCGGCGAGGGCCGCCATGTCCTCCCGTACGTCGGCGCCCCGGGTCCACCGGAAGGCGGTCTCGTACCCAGTGGCGGCGTCGCCCTCCCCGCCTTCCAGGCGCACGGCGACCTTGGTGCCGCCCACGTCCAATCCGAGGTATCGCGTCATTCCGCGAGATTTACTCAGGGCGGCCCATTGTCCGGCCATTTCCCGGTCGGTCCGCGGTAATTCCCCCAGGATCCGCCGGCAGCCGCCCTGACCACCCCCTAATCCATCCCTATTCTTTCGGGTGGCTCGAATTCTTTGGTCAGGCTCCCGGACAGTGGGAGGCGGGCGCATTACTCTCGGCGGTCCACGCATATTCGACTTCTCCCTCCGCGAGGTGATCCGAAGTGAGTCGTGACTGGCTCTTCGTCCGCATACCGAATCCGCTGAGGAACCGGAGCGAGGACCACTCCTCGCGGGTGGTCGGGGCCGCGGTGGCCGAACTCGCCGGCCACCTGCGCGCCGCCGACCCGGAAGGCAACTGGCAGTTCCGTCGCCCCGACGAGAACGCCGGCTCCAACCTGGGTCTGTGGTTCCACTCCACCCACGAGGTCCTCAAGGAGCTGGAACACAGGCTGCGGACCCACACCGCCGCCCACGACTGGCCGGTCGTCACCGACCAGTACGACCCGCCGACCGCCAAGTACTGCACCAGCCAGACCATCCGGCTGGCCGACCGGCTCGCCACCGAGTCCAGCGAGTTCGCCCTGGCCCTGCTCCAGGAAGGCGGGCTGGACCCGCGGGACCGCCTCACGCTGGCGACCCTGCACCTGTGGCACCTGTGCGCGCTGATGGCTCCCGCGGACCGGGGCGCGTTCCTGTTCCACTTCTGGCAGTTCGGCACCGAGGAGCTGAGCCCGGCCGGCCGCGTCCAGCTGGCCTCCGAGGCCGACGGGTACGCCGTCACCCTCCTCAACGGCCTTCCCGCCGTGGACGGAGGCGTCTGGGAGCAGTACCTGCCCGCCGTGCGCTCCGTGATCGAGGGCCAGCGGGACAGCGGCGTTCCCGTCAACTTCCTGCTGTACGACCACGCCCAGCTCACCCACGACCGGCTCGGCATCCCGACGGAGACCGCCGCACTGGGCGCCCGGGCGCTGCGCGCCGCGCTGTCGGCGGGGGCCACCCTGCCCGCGTTCGCCGCGGACGTCAGGACTCCGGTCCTCCAGTCGGTCTGACAGCCGGTCCGACCCCACTGACCCATCGGAAAGGGAATCACCGTGACAGCCACGGACACGCGGATCCACAGACGGATCGACGTGGAGCTCGGCGACCGTTCGTACCCGGTGCACATCGGTTCCGGCGTACGGCACCTGCTCGCAGAGAAGATCGCCGAGATCGGGGCGCAGCGGGTGGCCGTGGTCTCGGCCCGGCCCCGCGACACCCTCCCCGAGACGGGGGTGCCCACCCTGTACCTGGAGGCGCGCGACGGCGAGGAGGACAAGAACCTCGCCACCGTGGACCGGATGTGCCGGGCCTTCGCGGAGTTCGGCCTGAGCCGTGCGGACGCCATCGTGTCGGTGGGAGGAGGCACCACCACCGACTCGGTGGGCCTCGCGGCCGCGCTCTACCACCGGGGCCTTCCGGTGATCCACCTGCCCACGACCCTGCTGGCGCAGGTGGACGCGAGCGTCGGCGGGAAGACCGCCGTCAACCTGCCCCAGGGCAAGAACCTGGTCGGGCAGTACTGGCAGCCCTCCGCGGTGCTCTGCGACACCGACTACCTGGACACCCTGCCGAAGCGGGAGTGGACCAACGGCTACGGCGAGATCGCCCGGGCCAACTTCATCGGCGCCGGTGACCTGCGCGGGCTGCCGCTGGAGGAGCAGATCGCGGCGAGCGTGGCCCGCAAGGCCGAGATCGTCGCCGCGGACGAGCGCGACACCGGGCTGCGCCACATCCTCAACTACGGCCACACCCTCGGCCACGCCCTGGAGCGGGCGACCGACTTCGCCCTGCGCCACGGCGAAGGCGTGGCCATCGGCACGGTGTTCGCGGGCCTGCTGGCCGGGGCGCTGGGCCGGATCGGCCCGGAACGGGTCGCCGAGCACCTCGAAGTCGTCCGTTCCTACGACCTGCCGTACCGGCTTCCCGCCGGGGCGGGAACGGCGGAACTCATCGCCCTGATGCGGCTGGACAAGAAGGCGACGAGCGGGCTGGCCTTCGTCCTGGACGGACCCCTCGGGGCCGAACTGGTCTCCGGCGTACCGGAGTCGGTGGTGGCCGGGGTGCTGGACGCGATGGAGCGCGAGCACTGAGGGCACCCCCGGGCCGGCCCGGAGCTCCGCCGTGCCCGGGGTGCCCCTTGACACGGCGGTCGGCGATGTGGTCGCAGACGGGAACGTGCCGGGACGGAAACGGGAGGACGGAGCGGGACTCTCAGCGCAGTTGATCGACTGAGGAGTTTTCTGTGAACCATGACCCGGACCTGAACGACCAGCGGGAGCTGTCCCGGCTGCTGCGCGAGCTGTCCACCGTCGAGCCGTCGGCCGAGCGCCTCGCGGACGGCGGACACCCGGGGCCGTACCACGTGCCGGAGCCGCTCGACGGGCCCGGCTACGAGGTCGAGACCCTTACGGAGGCCGGTATGCACACGGTCGTGGGGATCGCCGCCGACACCCCGCCCAGCGAGGAGGAGCGGGTGCTCCTGCGGTCGGTGGTCCGCGCCCTGCTCGATCTCGCTGGTCATGACGAGGGAACCGCCCACACCCGAGTGGTCCTGACCCCGCGAGGTCCGCAGATCACTTCCTGCCGAGTGGCACGTACATCCTGATCAAGCCATATAGATGACACATAGCTGCCATCAACTGGCTTGAAACAAACGGCAATTGGCTCCGTGACGCATGGTAGTCACTGTTGTTCCCGCGTTACCGTCAGGCCGGTAACGCGGGGGGAACCGTTCGGGAACGGCCGCGGACAGAGTCAGTCCTGTCAACACGACGGCACGAAAACGAACGAACGGGGCGGGAAAATGGGCAGCAAGCTGGCCGTACTGGGTGGGATTTTCGCGATGGCTCTGATGCTGGGTCTGGGCGCGACGGTCGGGACGGACAGCGGCGCTGCGAACCAGGACACGGGCCACCACGTGCTCGCCGAGGACAAGGGCCCGCACGCCCCCACCCCGTGATTCGGGTGGTCCGGTCGCTCCGGCGATCTTGACCCCGAACACATACGCCCCGTACCGGCATCCGGTACGGGGCGCCCTGTTTCGCCGGGCACTGCAGATCAGCGGGAGCGGCGGTGTAAGGGCAGGTCCATGGCCTCGAACAGCTCGGTCGCGGCGGCGTGGTGCCGGTCGGCCGTCTTCTCGTGGCCCAGGGCCCGGGCCGCTTCGGCCATCCCGTGCAGGGCGTGGGCCTCCTCGGTGCGGAAGTGGATCGCCGAGGCGATCCGGTACGCGTTCGCGTGCAGTTCCATGGCCGTCTCGTGAGCCCCTCCGCGCCGCTGGTAGGCGCCGAGGATGTTCTCGATCTTCGCCTGCCGGACCGGGACCCCTGAGTCGCGGGCCAGCTCCAGCGCGTGCGCGGCGTCCCTGCGGGACTGCTCCTCCCGGCCGAGCCGGTAGCCGACGTCGGCGGACAGGGCCAGGATCAGGGCGAGGTCCTCCTGCCGGGCGCTGGGGTCGCACAGATCGCGCGCCTCGTTCAGGAGCTCCAGTGCTCGGGCGTCCTCGCCCAGTCCCGTGTGGGCGAAGGCCAGGTCGACCAGGGCCGCCGATTCGTGCCGCCGGTGGCCCCGCTGGCGGTTGAGCTCCAGGGCCCGCCGGGCCGCCGCGGCCGCCTCGGGGTAGCGGCCCCACTCCATGTAGAGCGTGCTCAACACGCTCTGGCTCTCGGCCTCCTGCCCCGCTTCCCCCAGCTCCTGTTCGAGGGCGATCGCCGTTTCCATGTGCATCAGGGACTCGGGCATCCGCCCCAACATCAGCTTGAGCAGGCCCAGGGTGCCGTGGCTGTGAGCCTGGGTCGCCCGTAGGTCGAGGCGGACGGCCAGGTCCAGGCTCTCCTGCGCGACCTCGATGCCCTCGGCGAAGCGGCCGAGCTTCCAGCAGGAGATCCCCAGGTTGGACAGCGCCACCCCCAGGAGCATCGGGTCTCCCAGGCGGCGGGCGGCGCCGACGGCGATCCGGCCCAGCGCTCTGAACTCCTCGAAGTGCCCGCCCTCGTACAGCGCGAAGATGATGTTCCGGGTCAGGTGGACCGCGTGCCGGTCGTGGCCCATCCGGTCGGCCCCGGCCACGGAAGCCAGCAGCCCCGTGTGCTCCCGGGTGAACCAACGGCTGGCGAGCCGGACCTCCTTGAGCGGGGGCAGTTCGGCCGGGGAGGGCTGCATTCCGGTCTCTTGCTGACGCCGTCCGGGGAACAGCACCGTGCACGCAGCGTCGGTGGCCAGGAGGTAGTAGTCGAGCAGGCGTACGTAGGCCGTCGCGTCGGATTTGTCCGTGTCCGGGGTCTGCAGGCTGTGCGCGAAGCTCCGTACCAGGTCGTGGAATCCGTACAGGCCGATCTCGGGCTGCTGGAGCAGGTGCATGTCCAGCAGGAATTCGAGCAGGTCCTCGGCGTCCCGGGTGCACGTCCCGGTCAGGGCGGCTGCCGAGTAGACGTCGAGCGCGGCCCCCGGATGCAGCGCCAGGACCCGGAACGCCGTGCGGCAGTCCTCGTCCATCACCTGGTAGGACAGCCGCAGGGTCGCGGCCACGCTCCGCTCGCCCGCGCTCAGCTCGTCGAGCCGACGGGTCTCGTCCTGGAGCCGGGTGACCAGGTACTGGAGGGTCCACCGCGGACGGTTGCGCAGCCGGGCGGTGGCGATCCGCAGTGCGAGCGGCAGGTGCCCGCACAGCTGGGCCAGTTCGGCGGCCGCCTCCGGTTCGGCCTTGACCCGCTGCTCGCCGAGGGTCTCCGCGATCAGCCGGCCGCTCTCCTCGGGCGGCATCAGGCCGATGGAGATCCACTCGGCCCCGTCCAGGTCCACGAGGCGGGCCCGGCTGGTGATCAGCACCAGGCAGCCGGGCGAGGCCGGGAGCAGCGGCCTGATCTCGGCCGCGTCGACGGTGTTGTCGAGGAGGAGGAGCAGCCGCTTGTTGGCGAGGGTCGCCCGCCACAGGGCGCTGCGGGCCTCGGCGTCGTCGGGGATCCGCTCGCCGGGGATGCCCAGCGAGCGCAGCAGGCTGTCGAGGGCCGTGCCCGCCGTGACGGGCTGCTCGCCGGAGGTGAATCCGCGCAGGTCGATGTGGAGCTGCCCGTCCGGATAGTCGGAGGCCAGCCGGTGCGCGGCCCGTACCGCCAGCGCGGTCTTGCCGCTGCCGCCCATGCCGTCGATCGCCACGACCCGGGTGCGCTGCCCGGCGGTCTCGGCCCTGCATTCGAGCAGCTGGGCGAGTTCCTTGTCGCGGCCGGTGAAGTCGGAGAGGTCGTACGGCAGCGTGCAGGGCGGCTCGGCCTGCGCGGGGGCCGGCGGTGCGGGGGCCGGAGCCGGGGCGGCCACGGCGGGTGCGGCCAGCTCGGGGCTCTCCCGCAGGATGCCCTCGTACACCTTGGTCAGCTGGGGGCCCGGATCGATTCCGAGCTCCTCGACGAGCAGCTCGCGGACCTTTCCGTACTCCTCCAGGGCCTCGGCCTGGCGTCCCGAGCGGTACAGCGCGAGCATCAGCTGGCAGCGCAGGGTTTCCCGCAGCGGGTACTGGGATACCAGCCCGCGCAGGTCGACGACGAGCTCGGCGCTCTCGCCCAGGGCGAGGCGCAGCTCGCACAACTGCTCGGCCGCCGTCAGCCGGCGTTCCTCCAGGGCTGCCGCCGCCGCTTCGATGACCGGGCCGCCGGCGCCGGCCAGGACGGGGCCGCGCCACAGGGCGAGGGCGGAGCGCAGCAGCTCCGCGGCTTCGGCGGTCCGGCCCTCGGCGGCGGCGGCCTTGGCCTCGCGCACTCCGGAGCCGAAGTCCGTCAGGTCCAGCTGCCCGTCGGAGATGGCCACCCGGTATCCGGGCCCGTCGGTGACGATGACGGCCGCGCCGTCGGGGATGCGCCTACGCAGATCGGCCACGGCCTTGCGCACCTGGTGCATGGCCGTGGCTGGCGGGTCTTCTTCCCAAGCGGCTTCCACGAGACGGGAAACCGTCAGTACTTTGCCCGGTTCGAGCAGCAGTGTTCCCAGGATGCGTTCCTGGATGGCCCCCCCGAGCCTAAGCCTCGTTTCCCTGTCCCAGCCCTCTAGCGGACCGAGGATGTTGAAACGTGGATGATTTCCGATGCTTTCGCCCATTGCACCCCTAGCTCCCCGCCATCTCAGGCGCCCCCAATACAAAACCCCAGGTCGAAGCCTTGACCCTCGGGGATCATAGCCCGTTCCCCTGTGGGCGGTACCGGGGCGGGAGGGGATCGGGAAGGGCCGCGGACACAGTGCAGGAGTACATCAGCTTCCATCTCCACCGCATAAGGAGGACAGCGTGGGCAGACCGGAAAAGCCGCTGGATCCGGATGCCGGACCTGCGACCGCCTTCGCCCGTGAGCTACGCCGGCTCAGGGCCGCAGCAGGCAGTCCCAGCTATCGCGAGATGGCCAGAACCGCGCTGTTCTCCTCCACCGTGCTCTCCGATGCGGCGGCCGGATACCGCCTGCCGACCCTCCAGGTCGCCCTGGCCTTCGCGGAGGCCTGCGGCGGCGACCGCCTCGCCTGGGAACGCCGCTGGCGCGAGGTGGCCGAAGCCGAGGGCGCCGAGCCGCAGCATGCCCCTTCCCGGCCGACGGCCGCCAAGGCCGCACAGCGCCAGGAAGCCGAACTGCACGCGGCAGCCGTACGGTCCCTGACCCCCGTGCCCACCCAACTCCCCCGGGAAATAAGGCCGCTGGCCGGACGGACCCGGCAGCTCCAGGAGGCCAGGGCGCTCACCGCACCCGGCGCGGACCCGGTGGCCCCGCTGGTGATCAGCGGGCAGCTCGGCGCGGGCGCCTCCCGCTTCGCGCTGCGCCTGGCCCACGAACTGGCCGCCGGCCTGCCCGACGGGCAGCTCTACGCGGACTTCGGCCTGGCCGAGGCCCAGGGCCGAGGCGCCTCCGACATCGCGGCCGGATTCCTCGGCGCCCTGGGCATCCCCGCGGACGCCGTTCCGCAGGACGCCGGGCAGCGGTTCGGTCTGTACCGCTCGGTGCTGGCCCGGCGGCGGGTGCTGATCCTGCTGGACGGCGTACGCCACGAGGGACAGGTACGGGAACTGCTCGACATCGGCTCCGAGAGCCGGATCATCCTCACCAGCCGCTCCCGGCTGCTCGGCCTGGACGGAACCCGCGGCCTGCGGCTCCCGGCGCTCGAGCGGGACGAGTCGGTGGAACTCCTCGCCGAGCTGATCGGCGCCGACCGCCTCGGCGCGGCCCCGGCCGCCGCCCTGCGCCTGGCGGAGGCCTGCGGAGACCTGCCGCTCGCCCTCAACCTGGCGGGCCGCCGCATCGCCGGCCGCCCCGAATGGCTGCTGGACGAGGCCGTGACCGAGCTGATCGGGGACACCGGCACGGAGCCGGCCCGGCTCCTGGGGCGCCTCAGGATCGGGGACGAGAGCATGCGCCACCGGATCGAGGAGGCCTACGGAGCCCTGCCCGCGCACTCCCGCCCGCTCCTGCACCGCTTCGCGGCGGCACAGGACACATCGCTGGAGGAGCTCCTGGAGGAACTGGAAGAGTTCGACGAACTGGACGAGCTCGACCAGCTCGCCGAAACCGGCCTGCTGGAACGCACCCGCCTGCCCGGCCAGTACGCCATGGCACCCCTGGTCCGCGCCTTCACCCTGGCGGAGAGCACGGGCCCCCGGGAAGCGGGTACGGGCGCGGGCCTGCGCAAGCTCAGCACCGGGCGGTACGACCGCACGCAGGAACGCCCGCTCCGCCTGGTGACGGCCTGATGCGGGACGGGTCAGCGAAGAACAGGAACAGGAACGGGAACGGGAACGGGAGTAGGAAGGGGAACGGGAACGGGAACGGCGAGCCGATCCACCAGCTCACGCGCGACGAGCGGCGCGGACAGCACGGGGGAATCGCAGCCGTGGCGGTACTCCGCGCCGATGATCCAGTCCGGCCCGAACCCGGGCAGCAGCCCGCCGTCCGCACGTTCCGCAGCCCCGTCCGCATCCACCAGGAGCGCGGAGCCGGCCACCGGCGGGACGAGCCCGATGCCCAGGCCCGGTACGAGGACCGCGGGGCCGCGTGCCCAGGCGGCGGCGTGGCCGCGCGGGACGCGACAGGACACCAGGGTCCGACGGCGCAGGGCCGCCCCTTCGTTCACCACGGGCGGCAGCAGCCCCCGGGACCGGGACCGGGCCCCGGCCACCACCAGCACCGCGTCACCGCGCAGCACCTCGCCGTTGACCAGCCGGACGCTCCCGCTCTCGCCGTCCACCGAGGCCACCGGACGGTACGGGTGCAGTTCCACACCGGGCTGCCAGCGCAGCCATCCGACGGCGGCGGCCGCGACCCGGTCGGTGAGCAGCACCCCGGCCCGTTCCTCCAGCACCCCGCCCAGCCCGCCGTCGAGGCGCAGCTGGGGATACCGCCCGGCCAGTTCGTCCGCGGCGAGCGCCCGCACCGCTCCGCCGGCTGATCCGACGCTCTGCGCGGCCGGCCCCACCGCGGGTTCCGGCAGCAGGGTCAGGGCACCCACCCGCTCGTGGAACCGGGTACCGAGGAGCCCTTCGAGCACCCCCCAGCGCTCCTGCGCCCGTAGCCCGGCCGAGGTGGCCGAGGGGTCCGCGGGATCGAGGGCGGCGGTGATGCGGCGCCGCCCGGAGGAGGCGCCCCGGCCGGCGGGCAGCGGCCCCTGATCCACCACGGCGACCTGGTGTCCGGAGAGCACGCACTCCACGGCGGTGATCAGCGCGACCACTCCACCACCCACCACGGTCACCCGCATGGCACACCCCGTCCCAGTACGCCCCGACGCCCTCATTGGAAGCGCCCGCCGCGTTGTCCGGAACCCCCGCCCGCCCCGGCCAATCAACCCCCGGCCGTGCAGGCGCGGTGCCCGCGCACCGGATCAGCCCAGGGTCCGCCGGGACCCCGGGGTCAGCCACTGGAGGTGGGCGGCGAGGCCGGCGGCTTCGAAGGCGGCGGTGACCTGGTCGCGGTCCTCGGTGAAGTGCTCCCACGAGGTGTAGTGGAGGGGGACGGCGGTGTGGGCGCCGAGCGAGCGGGTCAGGGCCGCGCCCTGGACGGCGTCCATGGTGATGAGCCGGCCGCCCCCGAAGGCGTCGATGCGGGCGGCGCCGAGGTGGAGCAGGGCGGTGCCGATGGTGAACCGGCGTGCTATCTCGTCGAGTTCGGCGGTGTAGACGGTGTCCCCGGAGATGTAGAGGGCCTCGTCCTCGCCCTCCATCTCGATCACGAAGCCGATGACGTCGCCGACCGGGCCGTGCACCCCCGGGGTGGCGGTGATCCGCAAGGTGGTCCCGCGCACGGTCAGTTCGTACGTGGCCCAGGGCGCGAGCCCGACCGCCTGCCCGCCCAGCCGGCCGGCGCCGCTCTCGGTGGTCAGGACGGGGCGGCCGGGGAGCAGGGTGCGCCCGGTGGCGTCCAGGTTGTCGGGGTGGTCGTCGTGGCTGAGCAGGACCGCGTCGATCTCCGGAAGGTCCTCGATGGCGACCGCCGGGCCCGCGGTGGACTGCAGGACGACCGGGCCCATGCGGTACTCGGCGGGCGCGGGATCGAAGGCCGGGTCGGTCAGCAGGCGCAGCCCGCCGATCTCCAGCAGGACGGTGGCGGTGCCGATGTGGGTGGCGGTGAACTTCACGGTGTGCTCCAAGTCAGCTTTGAAGGGGCCGGGTTGAGTGCGGCAGTCCCGATGGTCAGGCGGCGGTGCGGAACCGGCTGCGGTATTCGCCGGGAGAGGTGTTCAGACGGTCGCGGAAGGCGCGGTGCAAGGACTCCACGGAGCCGAACCCGCAGGCACGCGCGATGTCGGGGGCCAGCCGCGAGGTGCGCTCCAGGAGCCGCCGGGCCGCCTCCAGTCGCATGCTTTCGACGAAGGCCCCCGGCGTGGAGCCGGTCTCGGCGCGGAAGACCCGGGCGAAGTGCCGCTCGCTCATCGACATCCGCAGGGCGAGCGCGGGCACCGACAGATCGGAGTCCAGGTGCTCGCCGATCCAGCGGCGCAGCTCCCGCAGGTCCTCGCGGCTGCCGGCGGGCGTGGACAGGGGGACGCTGAACTGGCTCTGACTGCCGGGCCGCTGGAGGTACATGACCATGACGCGGGCGACCCGTAGCGCCGTTTCGTCGCCGTGGTCCTCGGCCACCAGCGCCAGGGCCAGGTCCATGGACGAGGTGATGCCCGCGCTCGTCCACATCCGCCCCGACCTGATGAAGATGGGATCGGGGTCGACCTCCACGGCCGGATGGTCGGCCGCGAGCCGTGCGGCGGTCGCCCAGTGGGTCGTCGCGCGGTGCCCGTCGAGCAGTCCGGCGGCCGCCGTCACGTGGGCGCCCACGCACACCGAGGCCACGCGCCCGGCCCCGGCCCCCGCCCGGCCCACCCACGCGACCACCGCGGGGTCGACGTGCGGCTCCGGCCCGTCCGGGCCCACCCGGATCCGGCCCGGAACGACCAGGGTGTCGATCAGCCCCTGCGCGGAGAACGATTCCTCCACGTGCAGCCGCACCCCGGCGGACGTGGCCACCGGCCCGATCCGTTCACCGGCGAAGTGCACCTCGTAGCCGGGGTGGCGTCCCGCCAGCACGTGGTTCGTCATCGCGAAGACTTCGGCGGGACCGGTCACATCGAGTGCGTCGATACCGGGGAACATCGCGAACACGACCACGTGGGGCCCGGCGAGAGCTGAGTTCATGCCCCCAATATCCGTCCCCCGCACGGCTGTCTGCAATGACACCCTTCTGCAGGATCCGGCCATGACGCCTGGCCGCGACTGCGACCCGAACGCGCCTCCACCCGTGCGGGGCCAGCCATTCCGCGACCGCTTCGGCTCCGAGCCGACCAGCGGCGACCTGCTGGACATCACCGTGGTCAGCGGTTGGTCAGCCAGATGATGAACGCCCGTGCCGGGGACGGTTCGGACAACAAGACGGATCGCAGTTCCGGCCCACCACGCTCGCCCGGTACGGCACGTACGAGAACCTCGTGGCGAGTCCCGAGTACAAGTCCCAGGTCGAGACCGTGCGCAAGGCCGGCGCGGCCGCCCCCACCGCAGCCACGCCGGTGATCGGCCGGACCGCGGACCAGTTCAACGCGGCCTGGTTCTGGGCCAACGACAACGACGGTACGTACAAGCCCCCGGGCCAGATTCCCCGCCTACGTCTCCGGCCACGCCTCCTTCGGCGCCGCCTGGGCGGGAGTCGTGAAGCGCTGCTTCGGCAGCGACACCATCGCCTTCGACCTCACCACCGACGAGCCGAACGCCCCGGTCGAGCAGCGCCACTTCACCAGCTTCAGCGCCGCCGCCAAGGAGGACGCCGACAGCCGCATCCGGCTCGGCGTCCACTACCCGTGGGACGCCACAGACGGCCTGACCCTCGGCGAGAACGTCGCCAACCGGGTCTTCACCACCAAGCTCCGCACCCGGTGACGTGACAGCGACGGCGGGCGGCGGGGCCCTGCACCCCCGCCCCGCCGCCCGGCCCATCCGAAGGTGCTGAGGGACACCGGCCTGGTTACCCTGCGGAAGGACGGGACGAAGCGACGCCAGGCTCGACACCCTGGCCCGGCTGGCCGAAGAGGCCGAACGGAGCGAGAGCACCCCATGACGAGCCCCGCGACCCCCGAGACCCCGATGGACACCGTCCGGCTGGAGCGCCGCATCGGGGCCCGCCCCGAAACCGTCTTCGGCTTCTTCACCGACCGGGAGAAGTGGCTGTCCTGGATGGGGGCCGACGGTACGTTCTCCTTCGAGCCCGGAGGCCCGTACCGCACCCGGGTCACCGGTGAGCACGTCGCCTCAGGCCGCTTCCTCACCATCGACCCGCCCGAGCGGCTCGTCTTCACCTGGGGCTGGGAGGAGGGCGGGATGAGCGTCGCAGCCGGATCCACCACGGTGGAGATCACCCTCGAACCCGCGGCCGAGGGCACCCTCCTCCACCTCGTCCACAGCGGCCTGCCGTCCTCCGAGGCGTGCGAGGCGCACGCGGAGGGCTGGCAGCACTACGTCGACCGCCTCGCGCTCCGCGCCGAAGGCGGCGACCCCGGCCCGGACGCGTGGATGCGGCAGCCCGCGCCCTCTCACTGAGGCCCGCGCCCTCTCACTGACCCGCTGACAGCTCGCCGCTGAGGGTTCCGTGCAGGCGGGAGCTGTGCTCGTTCAGGCCCGTGATCTCGACGCTCTTGCCCCGCCGGCGGTACTTCTCCTCGACGGCGTCGAGCGCCGCGACGGAGGACGCGTCCCAGATGTGGGCGCCGGACAGGTCGATGACGACCTTGCCGGGGTCGCCCGCGTAGTCGAACTGCCCGACCAGATCGTTGGACGAGGCGAAGAAGAGAGCGCCGGTGACGCAGTAGACGACCTGGCCGCCGTCCGGATCGAGGACGGAGGTGACGTTCACCAGGTGCGCGACCCGCTTGGCGAAGACGACCATCGCGGTGACCGACCCGGCGACGACGCCGACGGCGAGGTTGTGGGTGGCCACCACACAGGCCACGGTCAGCACCATGACGGTGATCTCGCCGGCCGGCATGCGCCGCAGCGTCTTCGGTGCGATGGAGTGCCAGTCGAAGGTCGCGAAGCAGACCATCACCATGACGGCCACGAGCGCCGCCATCGGAATGTCGGAGACCACCGGCCCGAAGACGATGCACAGCACCATCAGCAGAACCCCGGCGAGGAAGGTCGACAGCCGCGTCCGGGCGCCCGAGACCTTCACGTTGATCATCGTCTGGCCGATCATCGCGCAGCCGCCCATGCCGCCGAAGAACCCGGTGACGATGTTCGCGATGCCCTGGCCCACGGACTCGCGCGTCTTGCTCGACCGCGTGTCGGTGATCTCGTCGACCAGCTTCGCCGTCATCAGCGACTCCATCAGCCCCACCACCGCCATGGCCAGGGCGTACGGGGCTACGAGCGCCAGCGTGTCCAGCGTGAACGGCACGTCCGGAAGGCCGGGAACCGGCAGCGAGGACGGCAGCGCGCCCTTGTCCCCGACGGTCGGCACCGCGATCCCCGCGGCCACGGTGACCGAGGTGAGGATGACGATGGACACCAGCGGGGCCGGAACCGCCCTGGTGACCTTCGGGAAGAACACCATCAGCCCCAGCCCGCCGGCGAGCAGCGGGTAGACGGCCCACGGCACGTCCCGCATCTCGGGGACCTGCGCCATGAAGACGAGGATGGCGAGGGAGTTGACGAAGCCGACCATCACCGAACGCGGTACGAACCGGATCAGCTTCGCCACCCCGAGCGCCCCGAGCACGATCTGGAAGACGCCGCCGAGGATCACCGCGGCGACCAGGTAGCCCAGCCCGTGCTCCCGGTTCAGCGGCGCGATCACGAGCGCCACGGCACCCGTCGCGGCCGAGATCATCGCCGGCCGCCCGCCCACGACCGAGATGACCACGGCCATGGTGAACGAGGAGAACAGCCCGATCGCCGGATCCACCCCGGCGATGACGGAGAAGGAGATCGCCTCGGGAATCAGCGCCAGCGCGACCACCAGACCGCCCAGCACCTCGGTCCGCAGCACCTTCGGCGACAGCCACCCGGTCGGCGCCGGCCGACGAAGACGTGAGGGCAGGGAGGCGAAGGAGAAGGACAAGACAGCCACGAACCTCGGGCTCGGGCGCACCCCAACCGGCAGGCGGGCACGCGAACGATCTCCGGACACGCAAGAAGGGCCCGATCCGCGATGCGGATCAGACCCTTCCTGGTCTTACGAAGTCGGGGTGGCGGGATTTGAACCCACGACCTCTTCGTCCCGAACGAAGCGCGCTGCCAAGCTGCGCTACACCCCGATGTCCACCCTTGCAGCGCTTGCTGCCCTGGCGACATCGATTACTTTAGCGGACCCTCGGCCGGAGACGAAATCCGGTTTTCGCGCGGCGGGCGGTAGCGGTCGGCCGCTACCAGGGCGAGGCCGAGGGCGTAGAAGGCGAGACCGAGGACCAGGGAGTTCGCTGCGACCCGGGCGTAGCCGTACTGGGCCACGTCGATGAAGGGGTACGTGTAGCGGGCCGTGGCGCCGGGGGAGAGGAGGGCGCCCCGGATGAGCGCGAAGACCACGTAGGCCAGTGGGTACGCCAGCCACTGCGCGGCGTGGCGCGGGCGCAGACGGCGCGGGGCGGTCAGGAAGAGGAAGTCCAGGACGGCCCCGATGGGGGTGACCGTGTGGAGGAGCTGGTTGGAGACGGCCTTCGCTCCCGTCAGCTTGTCCAGGTCCTCGACCACGTTGAAGGGGCTCGACGGGTTGGCCAGGACCAGGTGGAAGACCAGCCCGGTGACCAGGATGAAGAGGAGGACCCCGCCCCGCCAGAGGGGGTCCACGTCCGGGACCCCCCGGTAGGTGCGGACGGCCGAGAGGGTGAAGACGACCGCGACCAGGATGTTCGTCCAGATGGTGAAGAAGCTCAGGACGACGGGCACGCTGCCGTACGCGCACTCGATGACGAGTCCGGTGACGGCCGCCGCCGCGATCAGCGCGCGGAAGGCGGCGGTGGGCAGGCGCAGGGCGGCGGGTGTGGTCATCAGACCAACGTACTGGCCGCCGTCAGGCCTTCGGGGTCAGCGTGAGCAGTGTCGCCTCGGGCGGGCACGCGAACCGCACCGGGGTGAAGCGGTTGGTACCGCAGCCCGCCGATACGTGGAGGTAGGAGCGGTGCCCCTCCGCCTCGTGCGTCGACAGGCCCTTGACCCGCTTCGTGTCCAGGTCGCAGTTGGTCACCAGCGCCCCGTAGAAGGGGATGCACAGCTGCCCGCCGTGCGTGTGCCCGGCCAGTATCAGCGGGTACCGGTCGGCCGTGAAGGCTTCGAGGACGCGCAGGTACGGGGCGTGGACCACAGCCAGCGAGAAGTCGGCGTCGGCCTCCGGCCCGCCCGCGACCCGCTCGTACCGGTCGCGCTTGATGTGCGGATCGTCGAGGCCGGTGAAGGCCAGCTCCAGCCCGTCGAGCTTGAGCCGTCCCCGGGTGTTGGTGAGGTTGAGCCAGCCGGCCGCGTCGAAGGCGTCGCGCAGGCCCTCCCACGGATTGTGGACGGCGCCGACGACCGGCGCGTTCCCGTTCAGCCCGTGCCGGCCCTGCGTCTTCTCCAGCAGGTAGCGTCCGGGATTGCGCAGCCGGGGGCCGTAGTAGTCGTTCGACCCGAAGACGTACACGCCGGGGAAGTCCATCAGCGGGCCGAGCGCGTCGAGCACCTCCGGCACGCCCTCCGTGTCGGAGAGGTTGTCGCCCGTGTTCACGACGAGGTCGGGCCGCAGACCGGCCAGGGACTGCAGCCACGCGCGCTTCTTGCGCTGCCCGCCGACCATGTGGATGTCCGAGACCTGCAGGATCCGCAGCGGGCGCATCCCCTGCGGGAGCACGGGGACCGTGACCCGGCGCAGGCGGAAGGACCGGGCTTCGAAGCCGGCGGCATAGGCCAGACCGGCGGCCCCCGCCGCGGCGATCCCGGCGGTGACCTTCAGAGGTACTCCGTAACGCGCACGCATGTGCACATGTTCGCAGACCCGGAGGGCGGGCGGACCGGCCACGGGGCACATGGACAAAGGCCGTGCCGGGAAAACCGGCGGGCGCCGAAGGGGCCGCACCTGGCAGACTCGGGTGCATGACCACGCTCAAGGCCAAGCTCCAGGAAGACCTCACCACCGCCATCCGCGCCCGGAACGAGCTGCACTCGTCCACGCTGCGCCTGACCCTCTCCGCCATCACCAACCAGGAGGTCGCGGGCAAGGAAGCCCGTGTGCTCTCCGACGAGGAAGTCCTCAAGGTGATCGCCAAGGAGGCGAAGAAGCGCCGCGAGGCCGCGGACGCCTTCGCGCAGGGTGGCCGTCCCGAGCAGGCCGCGCGAGAGACCGCCGAGGGCGAGTTCCTCGACACCTACCTCCCCAAGCAGCTCGGCGACGACGAGCTCGGCGCGATCGTGGCGCAGGCCGTCGAAGAGGCCAAGGCGGCCGGAGCGGAGGGCCCGCGGGCGATGGGTGCCGTCATGAAGATCGTGAACCCGAAGGTCGCCGGGCTGGCGGACGGCGGGCGCGTCGCCGCCGCCGTCAAGAAGCACCTCTCCTAGAGCAAGCAGGCAAGCCGGCCAGTCGGCTGGAGCAAGCAAGAGGGAGGGCCCCACCGGATCCGGTGGGGCCCTCCCTCTTGTGCGTCTACGCCTACTGCTCGCGGCCGCCGATGAGGCCCGGCGGGATGCTGATCCCGGGGAACGGGTTCGTCCCGCCCGCGTCGCCGCCCGTGGCGCCGGCCGTCGTGGCTCCGGCGACCGTCTGCTGTCCGCCGGGCTGCCCGTCACCGGGCTTGCCGTCGCGTCCCGGCTTGCCGGGCTTGTTGGGCTTGCCCGTGCTGGGCCTGCCGCCGGCGGCCGGGCTCGGGGTGTCGGCGATGGCCACCGTGGTGAAGGTCGGCGCCTCGCGGCCCGAGAGCGCGCCGGAGACCGCCTGCTTCCAGATCGGGCCGGGCAGCCCGCCGCCGAAGACCTTGTCGTAGTACTGGCCGCCGATGGTGATGTTCTCCATCGACACCTGCTTGGCGCCGCCCGAGCCGACCCAGGTCGCGCCGGCCATGTTCGGCGTGTAGCCGACGAACCAGGCGTTGTAGCGGCTGTCGGTGGTACCGGTCTTGCCCGCGCTCTGGCGGTCGGTCAGACCCGACTGCTGACCGGTACCCGAGTCGACCACGCCGAGCAGCAGCGTGTTGATGGTGTCGGCGGTCTTCTCGGTCATCGCGCGGCCGCACTTGGACTTCGGCACCGTCAGGGCCTTGCCGTGCGAGTCGGTGATCGACTCGATGGCGACCGGGGTGCAGTACACGCCCCGGTTGGCGAAGGTGGCGTAGGCGTTGGCCATGGTCAGCGGGGACATGCCCTCACTGCCGAGCGCGATGGCCGGGACCTCGGGGAGCTTGGCGCCGTTGGCCGGGATCACGCCGAGCTTGGAGGTCATGTCCGTGACGGGGCACAGGCCGATCTCGGAGATCATTTCGACGAAGTAGGTGTTGACCGACTTGGCCATCGCTTCCTTCATCCCGTACGGGCCGTTCTCGGACTCGGTCTCGTTCTCCACGCGTGCGTGGTCGGTGTTGACCCAGGGCTTGTCGCCGCAGGTCTGCACCGGGCTCGGATAGTCCATGTCGTACGGGGACTGGTACATCTTCGTCGGCGGCGTTCCGCGCTCGATGGCGGCGGCCGCGACGAACGCCTTGAAGGTGGAACCGGTCGGGAAGCCGAAGTTCGAGCCGCCCATCTTCTTGTCCACCGAGAAGTTGATCTGCGTCTCGTTCTTGCCGAAGCCGTAGGGCTTCGACTGCCCCATGGCCAGGACCCGCCCGGTGCCGGGCTGGACGAGGGTGACGGCCGTGGCGACCTTGTCGTCCTGGTCGACGTGGTCCTTGATCGACTCGTTGACCGAGTCCTGGGACTGCGGGTCCAGGGTGGTGCGGACCGTCAGGCCGCCCTGGTTCCAGACCTTCGCCCGCTCCTCGCGGGTCTTGCCGAAGGCCGTGTCGTCCAGGAACGAGTTGCGCACGTAGTCGCAGAAGAAGCCCGCGCCCTTGACCGCGGTGATGCAGCCGTTCTTCGGCTTGGTCACCTTCAGCTGGACCGGCTTGAGCTTCGCCGCGTCCGCCTCGGCCTGCGAGACGTCCTTCATGTCGGCCATGCGCTGGAGCACCACGTTGCGGCGCTTCATCGCCTCCTGCGAGTCGTTGACCGGGTCGAACCGGCTCGGCGACTGCACGATGCCGGCGAGCATCGCCGACTCCTCCAGCGTCAGGTCCTTGGCGGGCTTGCTGAAGTACCGCTGGGCGGCGGATTCGATTCCGTACGCCTGCTGCCCGAAGTACGTGATGTTGAGGTAGTTCTCGAGGATCTTCTTCTTCCCGAGCTCCTCCTCGACCTGGATCGAGTACTTGAGCTCGCGGACCTTTCGCCCGAGGCTCTTCTCCTGGGCCTCGCGGACCTTCGTCTCGTCGTCGCCCGCCTCTTCGACGAAGACGTTCTTGACGTATTGCTGGGTCAGCGTCGAGGCGCCCTGTGCCGCGCCGCCCTCCTGCGCGTTGCGGTTGACCGCGCGCAGGATGCCCTTGAGGTCGATGGCTCCGTGCTCGTAGAAGCGGGAGTCCTCGATCGCGACGATCGCCTTCTGCATGTACGGGGAGATGGCCGTGAGAGGGACCACCTGCCGGTCGCGCGAATAGACCGTGGCGATCAGGCCACCCTCGGAGTCCAGAATCGTGGTGCGCTGGCTCAGGGGCGGCGTCTTGAGATTGGCCGGGATCTCATCGAACCCTTCGACCGTGCCCTTGGCCGCGAGTCCCAGGGCGCCTGCGCCCGGGATCGCGATGCCCGCGAGCACAACTCCGGAGAGAACGGACACACCGAGGAACTTGGCGGCCTGCTGTGGTCCCGTGAGCCCGCCGCCCGAGCGCTTCTTTCCCATGGAGGGCAGCCTACGTTCTCATTCGCCGGACACACGCGAATGCCTTGGCCTAAGCTGCCCTCAACTGTCACAGCAGTGCGGTGGGACATCAACCCCTCGGCTTGTTTTTCACCCTTTCCGAATGGGGTGGACGCATGTCCGAATCTCGCCCCCTGTGATCGCGTTGCGCCGCCGATTTCACCCAAATCGCCGGAATGGTCGGGCATGTCGCACGATCACTCCGTCGGGTGATCTGCCGCTTACCCATAGTCCGTTCGGGCCATTCAAGATTGGGCCCGTCGGGGGTGTTGCACTGTGCCCGCCTTCCGTAACGTCCTCAACTGGCAGCGGTGAATATGCCGCTACCGCCGTGGGGGAGCCTCGATTCGGGAGAGGACGGCGCCGGGATGGGCTGGGTTACCGACTGGAGTGCGCAGGCAGCCTGCCGCACTACCGATCCGGATGAACTATTCGTTCAAGGAGCGGCACAGAACAGGGCCAAGGCGGTGTGCACCGGATGTCCGGTGCGGACCGAGTGCCTGGCCGATGCGCTCGACAACCGTGTCGAGTTCGGAGTGTGGGGCGGAATGACCGAGCGGGAACGACGTGCGCTGCTGCGCCGGCGTCCCACCGTCACCTCGTGGCGGCGACTGCTCGAAACCGCCCGCACGGAGTACGAGCGCAGTACGGGCATCCTCACCATGGATGTCGACGGAGAGATCGACGTTCCGTACGAGGCCTACGCGGCGGCCGGGTAGATCACCCGAGCCATCCCGCGTACGGACCGCCCCCGACCAGGGGGCAGCGTACGGACGCCTATGCTCCGGCCGGTACCCCGGCCGCGAGTCGCTCTCCGATGGCCCGTAGCCCGGCGAGGTCGTGTACATCGCCGGGCAGGGCGGCCACTTCGGACACCGCCACTTCGGGGTGCAGCGAGGTGAAGCGGTCACGCGTGCGCTGTTCGCGCGCGATCACCTGCATGCGCTCCGCGTGCAGGCGCAGCAGCCCTGCCGTGATCTCGTCCACGTCGGCGTCCGAGTCGACGCCGTCTTCGGTCTCGACGCTGTCTTCGGTCTCGGCGGGGGAGGAGTCACGAAGTCCAGCTTTCCCGGACTCCTGATCGACAATGCCGGCCTCTTCAAGATTCTCCGCCGCGGCCAACGCCCGCTCCGCGGAGAGCTGGTCGGCGCCACTGCCGTGCACCCGGTTCAGTACGAGCCCGGCCAGCGGCATCTTCTCCGCGGCCAGCCGCTCCACGAAGTACGCCGCCTCGCGCAGGGCGTCCGGTTCGGGCGCGGCGACCACGAGGAAGGCCGTACCCGGGGCCTGGAGCAGCCGGAAAGTCGCGTCCGCGCGGGTGCGGAAACCGCCGAACATGGTGTCCATGGCGGCCACGAAGGTCTGTACGTCCTTCAGCAGCGAGGCGCCCATCAGCTTGCTCAGCGTGCCCGTCATCATCGACATGCCGACATTGAGGAACTTCATCCCCGCCCGGCCGCCCACCTTCGCCGGAGCCATCAGCACCCGGATGAACTTCCCGTCCAGGAAGGACCCCAGACGCCCCGGCGCGTCCAGGAAGTCCAGCGCGGACCGGCTCGGCGGCGTGTCCACGATGATCAGGTCCCAGTCGTCCCTGGCCCGCAGCTGACCCAGCTTCTCCATCGCCATGTACTCCTGCGTGCCCGCGAACCCGGCCGACAGGGACTGGTAGAAGGGGTTGGCGAGGATGGCCTGCGCCCGCTCGGGATCCGAGTGGCCCTCGACGATCTCGTCGAAGGTCCGCTTCATGTCGAGCATCATGGCGTGCAGTTCGCCGCCGCCGGGGCCCCGGACGCCCTGCACCTGGCGCGGGGTGTTGTCGAGGGAGTCGATCCCCATCGACTGGGCCAGCCTGCGCGCCGGGTCGATGGTCAGGACGACCGCCTTGCGCCCGCGCTCCGCCGCCCGCACGCCGAGCGCCGCGGCGGTCGTGGTCTTGCCGACCCCGCCGGAGCCGCAGCACACGATGATCCGGGTCTGCGGGTCGTCCAGCAGCCGGTCGACGTCCAGCCGCGGCGGCGTACCCACGCCCGTGCCCGTGGTCCCGCTGGCTCCGCTCATTCCTCGCCCACCTGCTTGCGCAGCTCCGCGGCGAGCCCGTAGAGCCCGGCCAGGTCCATCCCCGTGCCGAGCAGGGGAAGTTCGTACGTCGCCACCTGCAACCCCTCCAGTACGGTCCGCTGGGCCCGCTCCAACTCCACCCGGCTCGCGTGCTCCACGGCCTGCGCGAGCAGCGGATCCACCAGCCGCTCGGCCAGCCCGCCGCGCCGGGCCCCGCCCAGACCGGCCCGGGACAGCGCCTTGGCCACGTCCGCGCGGCGCTCCCCGGAGGCCGCGCGCAGCGCGCCCTCGTCCAGGTGGTGCGGCCGCACCATGTTGACGACGACCCGACCCACGGGCAGCCCCGCGCCCTGGAGTTCGGCGATCCCGTCGGCGGTCTCCTGCACGGGCATCTCCTCCAGCAGGGTGACCAGGTGGACGGCCGTCTCCGGGGACTTGAGCACCTTCATGACGGCCTGCGCCTGGTTGTGGATCGGCCCGAACCGGGCCAGGCCCGCCACCTCGTCGTTGACGTTCAGGAAGCGGGTGATCCGCCCGGTCGGCGGAGCGTCCATGACCACGTGGTCGTAGACGTACCGCCCGGCCTTGTCCTTGCGCCGCACCGCCTCGCAGGCCTTGCCGGTCAGCAGCACGTCCCGCAGCCCCGGCGCGATGGTCGTCGCGAAGTCGATGGCGCCGAGCTTCTTGAGGGCGCGGCCGGCTGAGCCGAGCTTGTAGAACATCTGGAGGTAGTCGAGCAGCGCCCGCTCCGCGTCGATGGCGAGCGCGTACACCTCGCCGCCGCCCGAGGCGACGGCGATCTTCCGCTCCTCGTACGGGAGCGCCTCCGCGCCGAAGAGCTGCGCGAGGCCCTGCCTGCCCTCGACCTCCACCAGAAGTGTCCGCCTGCCCTCGCGTGCGAGGGCGAGCGCGAGTGCTGCGGCGACCGTGGTCTTGCCGGTGCCGCCCTTGCCGCTGACCACCTGGAGCCTGCTCACAGGGCCCGAGCCTAATTCCTCCGCCGCCGTGACGGTGGGGGCGGGGGGCCGGGGCGCCGCGCAGCAGGCACTACGCTCGCCTCCATGACCAAGAAGTTCGAATACGCGACCGTCCCGCTGCTGGTCCACGCCACCAAGCAGATCCTCGACACCTGGGGCGAAGACGGCTGGGAGCTCGTCCAGGTCGTGCCCGGCCCGAACAACCCCGAGCAGCTCGTGGCCTACCTGAAGCGCGAGAAGTCGGCATGAGCGCCACCGAGGCCAGGCTGGCCGAGCTCGGGCTGACCCTGCCGGACGTCGTCCCGCCGCTGGCCACGTACCAGCCGGCCGTCCGCTCGGGCGCCTACGTCTACACCGCGGGCCAGCTCCCGATGGTCAAGGGCAGCATGCCGGTCACCGGCAAGGTGGGCGCCGAGGTCTCGGCGGAGCAGGCCAAGGAACTGGCCGCGATCTGCGCGCTCAACGCGCTGGCCGCGGTGAAGTCCGTGATCGGCGACCTCGACAAGATCGCGCGTGTCGTCAAGGTCGTCGGCTTCGTGGCCTCGGCCCCCGACTTCACCGGCCAGCCGGGCGTGCTGAACGGCGCGAGCGAGCTGCTGGGCGAGATCCTCGGCGAGCGCGGCGTCCACGCGCGCAGCGCGGTCGGCGTGGCGGTCCTCCCGCTGGACGCACCGGTCGAGGTCGAGATCCAGGTCGAACTGGTCGCCGGAGCCTGACCCCGCTCTGAGTCCCTGACGGGGCTGGAATTGCCCTACGGGCACTTCCAGCCCCGCCGGCGTTTGAGGCGCGGGTTCCGGGGCGGAGCCCCGGTTTCGGGAAGGGGCGGGGTGGGGAAGGCCCCGCGCAGCGGCCCACGAGGGCCGGAGGCCCTCGAACATCGGCCCGGATGCCCGTAGCATCCCGCCATGCCGAATGGTCAGAACGCTGAGCAAGGGCCCCCCGCCGGAGGCCAGTGGTACCCGCCGGAGTGGCCGGACCGCATCCGCGCGCTCGCCGACGGCTCCCTCACCCCGGTGGAGCCCAAGCGCGCGGCCACCGTCATGCTGCTGCGCGACGGCGATGACGGCCCCGCCGTCCACATGCTCCGCCGCCGCGCCTCCATGGCCTTCGCCGGCGGTGCGTACGCCTACCCCGGCGGCGGCGTGGACCCCCGCGACGAGGACCACCTCATCGCCTGGGCCGGCCCGACCCGCGCCGCATGGGCCGAGCGGATGGGCACCGACCCCGCCACCGCCCAGGCCATCGTGTGCGGAGCCGTCCGCGAGACCTTCGAGGAGGCCGGGGTACTGCTCGCGGGGGAGTCCGCGGACACCGTCGTCGGCGACACCACCGGCGAGGACTGGGAGGCCGCCCGTGCCGCCCTCGTGGCCCGGGAGTTTTCCTTCGCCGAGTTCCTCGACCGCCGCGGCCTCGTCCTGCGTTCCGACCTGCTCGGCGCGTGGGCCCGCTGGATCACCCCGGAGTTCGAGCCGCGCCGCTACGACACCTGGTTCTTCGTCGCGGCCCTCCCCGAAGGCCAGCGCACCCGCAACGCCTCCACCGAGGCCGACCGGACGGTCTGGATCCGGCCCGCCGACGCCGCCGCCGGGTACGACAAGGGCGAGCTGCTGATGATGCCGCCCACCATCTCCACCCTGCGCTCCCTGGAGCCCTACGAGAGCGCCGCCGGGGCCCTCGCCGCGGCCGCCGCGCAGGATCTGACCCCGGTCCTGGCCCAGGCCGCCTTCGAGGGCGGCGAGCTGGTGCTGAGCTGGCCGGGCCACGACGAGTTCACCAAGCGTGTCCGCCTCGGCGGCCGGGCCGGAGGAGCCTCCGCATGACCGACGCCGCCGCCCTGCCCGGCCAGCCCCGCGGAACCGTCGTCTCCGGGCGCGCCACCGCCCGCGCGGTGAACATCCTGGCCCCCAACGCCTCCGCGATGACCCTCGACGGCACCAACACCTGGCTGGTCTCGGAGCCCGGCTCCGACCTGGCCGTGGTCATCGATCCCGGCCCGCTGGACGACGTACACCTGCGGGCGGTCATCGCCGCCGCCGAGCAGGCCGGGCAGCGGGTCGCGCTGACCCTCCTCACCCACGGCCACCCCGACCACGCGGAGGGCGCGGCCCGCTTCGCCGAGCTGACCGGTACGAAGGTCCGCGCCCTGGACCCCGCCCTGCGCCTCGGCGACGAGGGACTGGCAGCCGGGGACGTCATCCGCACCGGCGGCCTGGAGCTGCGGGTGGTCCCCACCCCCGGCCACACCGCGGACTCGCTCTGCTTCCACCTGCCGGCCGACCGGGCGGTCCTGACCGGAGACACGGTCCTCGGGCGCGGCACCACCGTCGTGGCCCACCCCGACGGGCGCCTGGGCGACTACCTCGACTCCCTGCGCCGGCTGCGTTCCCTGACCGTCGATGACGGGGTCCACACGGTGCTCCCGGGGCACGGGCCGGTCCTGGACGACGCGCAGGGCGCCGTCGAGTTCTACCTCGCCCACCGGGCCCACCGCCTCGCCCAGATCGAGACGGCCGTCGAGAACGGCTTCTCCACTCCCGCGGCGGTCGTCGAGCACGTCTACAAGGACGTGGACCGGTCGCTGTGGCCGGCGGCGGAATGGTCCGTCCGGGCGCAGCTCGAGTACCTCCAGGACCACGGACTGATCCCCGGGGGGCCCGAATGACGCCCCCCGTCCCGGCGGGGGCCGAGCGGGCGGCGGGGGCCCTCTAGAGGGGCGGCCGGGGGGTCTTCGTCCCGTGCCGGGCCGTGTACTCGTCCGCGAGCCACGGCCCCAGGTCCTCCACGTACCCGCGCAGCACGGCCGGGTCCTCGACCGGGTCCAGCGCGGCCGAGGCCGCGGCCCGCATCTGCGCGGCGCGCTCGGGGTAGTACTGGCCGAAGATCTCCGCCGATTCCACGAGGTCGCTGGTCCAGCCGCCCCACTGGGGCATGACCAGCGTGAATCCGGTCCGCACCAGGTGCCGGGAGAAGCCCCGGCACAGCTTGCGGTACTCCTCGGGGGTGGCCGCGGCCCCGATCCGGGCCCGCATCCGGGGCAGCAGGACGGCCAGGTCGCCGTTGGTCTCGCGGGCGAGCAGGCTGTCCGGCCGGTAGCGGGGGAGGTGCTCGGCCAGGTCGGCTCCGAGCAGCGGGGTGCACAGGCAGGCCAGGAACCAGCCCAGGTCGTGACGTTCCCGCTCGCTCAGCAGGGTGTCCTTGCCGTACAGCAGGATGCCGACCCCGTCGATCACCGGGAAGTCCTCGTCGAGCCCGTGGGCGAGCACCTCGGCGGTGTCGCGGTCCTCGTCGGCGGGCTCCTGGTGCAGGGCGAGCAGCAGGTCCAGGTCGGAGCGCCCGGGGCGGGCGGTGCCGCGGGGCAGGGAGCCGTAGAGGTAGGCGCTGTGCAGCCGGCGCCCGTAGGCCTCGCCGATGCGTTCCCGCGCGGCGGCCACGACCGGCACGAAGTCGCCCCGCACTTGGCCCAGCGAGCCCTCGCGCTCGAAGTACCCGTACGTGTCCAGCCCTCTGTGCTCCATGCTCCTACTGTGCTGCCCCCCGGGCCGCGGTGGGCAGCCGGGGCCCCCCGCCGTCGGCGTGTTCCCCCGTTGGGCGTCCAGGGGGGGCCACCGGGCCCGGGAAACGCGAAGGGGCCCCGCCCGGTCGGGCAGGACCCCTTCGAAGCAATCAGCGACGGGCCGGCGTCAGCGCGAGCGCTTCGCCAGTCGCTCGACGTCCAGCAGGATCACCGCGCGCGCCTCCAGGCGGAGCCATCCGCGGCCCGCGAAGTCGGCCAGGGCCTTGTTCACGGTCTCGCGCGACGCGCCGACGAGCTGCGCCAGCTCCTCCTGCGTGAGGTCGTGCACCACGTGGATGCCCTCTTCCGACTGCACGCCGAAGCGGCGCGACAGGTCGAGGAGCGCGCGGGCGACACGGCCCGGGACGTCCGAGAAGACGAGGTCGGACATCTGGTCGTTGGTCTTGCGCAGGCGCCGGGCCACCGCGCGCAGCAGCGCGGTCGCGACCTCGGGCCGGGCGTTCAGCCACGGCTGGAGGTCTCCGTGGCCCAGGCCCAGGAGCTTGACCTCGGTCAGCGCGGTCGCCGTGGCGGTGCGCGGGCCCGGGTCGAAGAGCGACAGTTCGCCGATCAGCTCGCCGGGGCCGAGGACGGCCAGCATGTTCTCGCGGCCGTCGGGGGAGGTGCGGTGGAGCTTCACCTTGCCCTCGGTGACGACGTAGAGCCGGTCGCCGGGGTCGCCTTCGTGGAACAGTGCGTCACCGCGCGCGAGGGACACCTCGCCCATGGAGGCGCGGAGCTCCGCGGCCTGCTCGTCATCGAGCGCCGCGAAGAGCGGGGCACGCCGCAGTACGTCGTCCACGAGTCTCTCTCCTATGTCGACCGGCCAGGGGACCGCTCCCCTATTTTGCCGGACGGCTCAAACAGTGCGATCAATCACGTTCATCACAAGGATGCCGGACGTACGGGTGTGCTGTGCGGCGAGAGGCCGATCGGGGTGGTGTTACCTGAGGTCCGGGGCGGCCGTG
Organism: Streptomyces sp. NBC_00454; assembly: GCF_041434015.1. Taxonomy (GTDB): domain Bacteria; phylum Actinomycetota; class Actinomycetes; order Streptomycetales; family Streptomycetaceae; genus Streptomyces. The sequence goes on from NZ_CP107907.1 coordinate 4,272,177, forward strand.
GGTGCTCGGCCCCGACCCCGCCGGGTGTCCAACAGGCCGGTGGGAGCACAGGCCAAGGGCTCCGGGGGAGTGACGGGCACCCCAAATTCAGCCGTGGGCGAACAAGCCCCACCAGAGGTCCTTCCGGTGCCGCCACCCGCACCCCAAGGCAAAGTTTCGGCCAAGAAACCCGTTCCGGGGGCAAGGTCACGTCCGGCCACGGGCGGCGCACTGTCCGGCGTAGCCTTCGGGGATGGCAGAGAGCAAGGTCAAGAACGCCGGGAAGGCCGGGGCGAAGCCGGAGAGCCACCTGGCGATGGTGCGGCGGGCGCGCAGGATCAACCGCGAGCTGGCGGAGGTCTACCCCTACGCCCATCCGGAGCTCGACTTCCGCAACCCCTTCGAGTTGCTGGTCGCCACCGTCCTGTCCGCGCAGACCACCGACCTGCGCGTGAACCAGACGACCCCGGCCCTGTTCGCCGCCTACCCGACCCCCGAGGACATGGCCGCGGCCGACCCCGAGGCGATGGAGGAGCTGATCCGCCCGACCGGGTTCTTCCGGGCGAAGACCAAGTCCCTCCTCGGCCTCTCCCAGGCCCTGCGCGACAACTTCGGCGGCGAGGTCCCGAACCGGATCGAGGACCTGGTGACCCTCCCCGGCGTCGGCCGCAAGACGGCCAACGTCGTCCTCGGCAATGTGTTCGGGGTCCCCGGAATCACCGTCGACACCCACTTCGGCCGCCTCGTGCGGCGCTGGAAGTGGACCGAGCAGGAGGATCCGGAGAAGGTCGAGGCGGAGATCTGCGCGATCTTCCCCAAGAGCGAGTGGACGATGCTCTCGCACCGCGTCGTCTTCCACGGCCGCCGGATCTGCCACTCCCGCAAGCCCGCCTGCGGCGCCTGCCCGATCGCCCCGCTCTGCCCGGCCTACGGGGAGGGAGAGACCGACCCCGAGAAGGCGGCGAAGCTCCTGAAGTACGAGAAGGGCGGCCAGCCGGGCCAGCGCCTGAGCCCCCCGCCGGACTACCCGGGCCTCCCGGCCCCGCCGCTGGGCGGCGCCGCGGGCGCCTGAGCCCCTGCAGACCCAGGACCCCGGCAAATCCAGCCCCGCCGGCGTTTGAGGCGCGGGGTCCGGGGCGGAGCCCCGGCAGCGGAGCCGCACCCGCAAGGAACGAATCGCTACCCGCGCCGCGTTTGGCGGTGTGGGGGAACACGGACAGGGGTGCCCATGACGCGCGGAACGCGGGACGAGAGCGTGACGGAGGCGGCCACGCCCCCGAGGCAGGGCCAGGGCCCGCGCGAGGCCCCGTACGAGGCCCAGGGCCGCAGCAGCACGGCGCTGCGCACCCAAGGTCTGCCCGCCTGGCTCGACCCTGTCGTGACGGCGGCCCGCACGGTCCGCCCGACCCAGCTGAGCCGGTTCCTGCCCCCGGAGGACGGCCGCGGCCGCCAGTCGGCCGTGCTGATCCTCTTCGGCGAAGGCCCGCGCGGCCCCGAGCTGCTGCTCATGGAGCGCGCCGGGAGCCTGCGCTCGCACCCCGGCCAGCCCTCCTTCCCCGGTGGCGCCCTGGACCCCGAGGACGGCGACCCGCACACCACCGGCCCGCTGCGCGCCGCCCTGCGCGAGGCGGAGGAGGAGACCGGCCTCGACCCGGCGGGGGTCCAGCTCTTCGGGGTGCTGCCCCGGCTCTACATCCCGGTCAGCGAGTTCGTGGTGACCCCGGTGCTGGGCTGGTGGCGGGCTCCCAGCCCGGTCGGCGTCGTGGACCCGGCCGAGACCGCCCGCGTCTTCACGGTTCCCGTGGCCGATCTCACGGATCCGGCGCACCGGGTCACCGTCGTGCACCCCGGCGGCTTCCAGGGCCCGGCTTTCACCGTCGAATCGGCTCTGGTCTGGGGTTTCACCGCCGGAGTGATCGACCGGATCCTGCACTTCGCGGGCTGGGAGCTTCCCTGGGACAGGTCCCGGGAAGTCCCGCTCGACTGGAGCGCATGAGACGGTGGCCCACGTGAACGTGCTGGACATCTTGTTGCTGCTCGCCGCCGTATGGTTCGCGATCGTGGGCTACCGCCAGGGGTTCGTCGTCGGCATCCTGTCGGTGATCGGCTTCTTGGGCGGTGGTCTCCTCGCCGTGTCCCTGCTGCCCCTGATCTGGGACCGGGTCACCGACAACGGCACCCAGGTGTCCACCACGGTCGTCGTCATCGCCGTGGTCGTGATCATCATCTGTGCCTCCATCGGCCAGGCGCTGACCACGCACCTGGGCAACAGGCTCCGGCGCCACATCACCTGGTCCCCGGCCCGCGCGCTCGACGCGACGGGCGGCGCCCTGGTCAACGTGGTCGCGATGCTGCTGGTGGCCTGGCTGATCGGCTCCGCGCTCGCCGGTACGTCACTTCCCACGCTGGGCAAGGAAGTCCGCAACTCCAAGGTGCTCCTCGGCGTCTCGAGGGTCCTTCCCCAGCAGGCCAACAGCTGGTTCTCGGACTTCAGCTCCACCCTCGCCCGCAACGGCTTCCCGCAGGTCTTCAGCCCGTTCTCCAACGAGCCGATCACCGAGGTCAAGGCGCCCGACCCGATGCTCGCGCGCAGCCCCGTGGCCGAGCAGGCCAAGCACTCGATCGTGAAGGTGGTCGGCACCGCGCCCGCGTGCAGCAAGGTGCTGGAGGGCACCGGCTTCGTCTTCGCGCCGGGCAAGGTGATGACCAACGCGCACGTGGTCGGCGGGGTCGGCGAGCCCACCGTGCAGGTCGGCGGCGAGGGCAAGCTCTACGACGGCAAGGTCGTGCTCTACGACTGGGAGCGCGACATCGCCGTCATCGACGTGCCGAAGCTGAAGGCGCCCGCGCTGGAGTTCACCGAGAAGGACGCGGCGAGCGGCAGCGACGCGATCGTCGCCGGCTTCCCGGAGAACGGCTCGTACGACATCCGCTCGGCGCGCGTGCGCGGCCGGATCAACGCCAACGGCCCGGACATCTACCACCGGGGCACCGTCCGACGGGACGTCTACTCGCTGTACGCGACGGTCCGCCAGGGCAACTCCGGCGGCCCGCTGCTGACGCCCGAGGGCAAGGTGTACGGGGTCGTCTTCGCGAAGTCCCTCGACGACCCCAACACCGGTTACGCCCTGACGGCGGACGAGATCCGCGACGACATCCGGATCGGGAAGACGGCCGACCGGCGGGTCGACAGCCAGGGCTGCGCCCTCTAGGCCCTCCAGTGCCCTCGAGAGCCCTCGGGAGTCTCCCGAGGGCCCACCGGACCCACCGGACCCGGGTCTACGTGCGCTGGTGCCTCAGTCGGGCGGAGACCCAGCGGGCCCGCCGGCGCAGGATGCGCGGAATTCCTAGTCGGGGGTCGTGGCCGCTCTGGCCGTGCCCCCTGTGCGTGCCCGGCGTACTCGTCGAGCGGCGTTCGTGTGCGGTGTCACCGTGGTCGTGCGTCCAACCCATACTTCGAGCTGTGCCCGGGGCCCAAGGTCGGTAATCGTGTCGGGGGCGGCCAATTGGCCTATGCGCCAGGCAATTGAATGCTTGTCATACAAGTCACTCGGGGCCTGACATCGCCCCGGCACTGCGGCTCAGCGGTCCGGCTCGGGATCCTTCAGCCAGTTGACCAGCTCGGTCGAGAAGGCCGTCGGGTCCTCCTCGTGCGGGAAGTGCCCCAGCCCGTCGAACAGCCTCCAGCGGTACGGGGCTTCGACGTACTCCCCGGACCCCGCCGCGCTCCGGGTCCGCATCACCGGATCCAGCGAACCGTGCAGGTGCAGCGTCGGCACCCGCACCGGCCGCTTCATGCGCCGGTTGAACTGCAGCCCGTCGGGCCGGGCCATGGACCGCATCATCCAGCGGTACGGCTCGACCGAGCAGTGCGCGGTGGACGGGATGCACATCGCCCGCCGGTACACCTGGAGGTCCTCCTCCTCGGGCAGCCGGGGCCCGGACCAGTCCCGGATCAGCTCCCCGACCAGCGCCCCGTCGTCGGCGACGAGCTGACGCTCCGGCACGAAGGGCCGCTGGAAACCCCAGATGTGCGAACTGGCGCGGGTCTGCCCGAGGTCGGACAGCATCGCCGAGCGCCAGCGGCGCGGGTGCGGCATGGAGGAGACCACCAGTCGGCGCACCAGCTTGGGCCGCATCACGGCCGCCGTCCAGGCGAGGTATCCGCCCAGGTCGTGCCCCACGAGGGCGGCGTCCGGCTCGCCGAGGGACCGTACGACCCCGGTGATGTCGAGCGCCAGGTTGGCGGGGTCGTAGCCGCGCGGGGTGCGGTCGCTGCCGCCCACCCCGCGCAGGTCCATCGCGACCGCGCGGTAGCCGGCGTCGGCGAGGGCGGTCAGCTGGTGCCGCCAGGTCCACCAGAACTGCGGGAAACCGTGCAGGAGCAGCACCAGCGGCCCGTCACCGACCTCGGCGACGTGGAACCGCGCCCCGTTGGCCGCGACGTCCCGGTGGAGCACCTCGCGCCCGCCGGGGATGGCGAGCCGTACCGCGGAAGCGGTGGTGGGAGGTGTGCCGGGGGTGCCGGGGTCCGCGGAGGGCGCTGTCATGAAGACGAGCGTGCCACACCCACAGCCTGGTCACTGACCGAGCGGGCGTGCGGCTTGACCGTGCCCATGAGCGTCGCGGTCTCCTTGACCGAGGCGATGGTCTTGGTCGGCGGCTTGACCTTCTTGAACTTCACCATGGCGATCAGTCCGAGCAGGCCCGCGATCAGCCAGAACGCGACGCCGACGATCAGGAAGCACCAGGCGAGCCCGAGCCCGGCCGCGTGGAGCCCGTAGGCCGCGGCGAAACTCAGTACGGGCAGGGAGAAGAGCACGAGCACGCCCGCGACGATCGCGGCGCCGCTGCCGATGCCCGCCCGCTTGACGTCCTGGCGGATCTCCACCTTGGCGAGGGCGATCTCGTCGTGCACCAGGGCGGACATCTCGGCGGTGGCCGAGGCGACCAGCTGACCGAGTGTGCGCTCGGCTCCTGGGGCCCCTTGGTCCACTGCGCTCATCGCTCTCTCCCTCTGTCGTCCGTCGGCGACGGCGGTCCTGTCGTCGCCGTCCTCCGTCAGGTCAGATCATGCCGGACGGGCGCCGTCCTTGCGGGACCCGGCCGCGGCTTCGGCCTCACCGGCCGCCGCCGCTTCGGCCCTGCGCAGGTGCTCGGCGGCCTTGGCCTCGTAGATCTTCGCCATCCGCAGGTGGTAGTCCGGCTTGTCCTGCTCGTAGATGTCCGGGATGCCGTCGAGGTCCTCGTCGCGCTCCTCGTCCTCGGTGAGCGCCTTGTACTTGCGGTTGCGCATCTTGAGCATGACGCCCGCGAGGATCGCGGCGATGAGCGAGCCGATCAGGACGGCGGCCTTGACCTCGTCGGTGAGGGCCGGGTCCCCGGCGAAGGCGAGTTCGCCGATGAGCAGCGAGACGGTGAAGCCGATGCCGGCGAGCGAGGCGACGGCGAAGACGTCCGGCCAGGCGAGGTCCTTGTTGAGCTCGGCCTTGGTGAAGCGGGCGGCGAGCCAGGTGCCGCCGAAGATGCCGACCGTCTTGCCGACCACGAGTCCGAGGACCACGCCGAGGGTCTCGGGCCGGGTGAAGACCTGGCCGATGGACTCGTCGGAGAGGGAGACGCCGGCCGAGAAGAGTGCGAAGAGGGGGACGGCGAGACCGGCCGAGATGGGCCGTACGAGGTGCTCGATGTGCTCGCCGGGGGAGTGGTCCTCGCCCTCCTTGCGGTGGCAGCGCAGCATCAGGCCCATGGCGACACCGGCGATGGTGGCGTGGACCCCGCTGTTGTACATCAGGCCCCAGATGGCCAGCGCGAGCGGGAGGTAGATGTACCAGCCGCGGACGCCCGCGCGCAGCAGGAACCAGAAGAGGACCAGGCCGGCGACCGCGCCGCCGAGCGCCAGGAAGTTGATGTCGCTGGTGAAGAACACCGCGATGATCATGATGGCGAAGAGGTCGTCGACCACGGCCAGGGTCAGCAGGAACGCGCGCAGCGCGGACGGCAGCGAGGTCCCGATGACGGCGAGGACGGCGAGCGCGAAGGCGATGTCGGTGGCGGTGGGAACCGCCCAGCCGTCGGTCGATCCGTCGCCGAGCACGTTGACGAGTACGTAGACCAGCGCGGGCACGGCCATGCCGCAGACGGCGGCGATCACCGGGAGGGCGGCCGCCTTGGCGTCGCGCAGGTCGCCCGCGACGAGCTCGCGCTTGAGCTCGATGCCGGCGACGAAGAAGAAGACGGCGAGCAGGCCGTCGGCCGCCCAGTGCTGGAGCGAGAGGTCCAGGCCGAGGGCGGCGGGGCCGATGTGGAAGGAGCGGACGCTGTCGTAGCTCGCCGAGATGGCCGGGACGTTCGCCCAGATGAGGGCCGCGATGGCGGCCACGAGGAGCAGGACGCCGCCGACCGTCTCGGCGCGCAGGGCGTCGGCCACGAAGCGGCGCTCCGGCAGCGAGAGGCGGCCGAGGAACGTGCGGCTCTGGTTGTCGGTGGGGCTGGGCGCGGCCACGGGTGGCACCTCCGGGGTGGGTTGGACGGCATGACGAAACGCGTTGCCGACCAGACTTCCCGGCGCACCCTGTGGAGTAATGCTTTATGTGTCTAATACTTTACAGGGTGTACGCAAGGGCGTATCCGGCGATCATCACTTTATGTGCGAAAAGGGCATCCGGCGCGTCGCGCCGGATGCCCCTCCTCGCCGTGTCGTACCTGTCCGACCGGGCCCTGTCCGGCCCGGCCGGCAGCTCAGTCCTCGCTGGACGCGGCAGGCAGCTTGCTCTGGATCAGGTCCATGACCGAGGAGTCCGCGAGGGTGGTGACGTCACCGACCGCGCGGTTCTCGGCCACGTCGCGCAGCAGTCGCCGCATGATCTTGCCCGAACGGGTCTTCGGCAGCTCCTGAACCGGCAGGATCCGCTTCGGCTTGGCGATCGGGCCGAGCGTCGCACCCACGTGGTTGCGGAGCTCCGCGACCAGGGTGTCCGTCTCGGAGGCGGTGCCGCGCAGGATGACGAAGGCCACGATGGCCTGGCCGGTGGTCTCGTCGGCCGCGCCCACGACGGCCGCCTCGGCGACCGAGGGGTGCGAGACGAGGGCCGACTCGACCTCGGTGGTCGAGATGTTGTGGCCGGAGACCAGCATCACGTCGTCCACGCGGCCGAGCAGCCAGATGTCGCCGTCCTCGTCCTTCTTGGCACCGTCGCCCGCGAAGTACTTGCCCTCGAAGCGCGACCAGTAGGTGTCGATGTACCGCTGGTCGTCACCCCAGATGGTGCGCAGCATCGACGGCCACGGCTCCGTGAGGACCAGGTAGCCGCCACCGCCGTTGGGGACCTCGTTCGCCTCGTCGTCCACGACGGTGGCGGCGATGCCGGGCAGGGCGCGCTGGGCCGAGCCGGGCTTGGTCTCGGTGACGCCCGGCAGCGGCGAGATCATCATCGCGCCGGTCTCCGTCTGCCACCACGTGTCCACGATCGGGCAGCGGTCGCCGCCGATGTGCTTGCGGTACCAGATCCATGCCTCGGGGTTGATCGGCTCGCCGACCGAGCCCAGGACGCGAAGGCTCGACAGGTCGAACTTCGCGGGGATGTCGTCGCCCCACTTCATGAAAGTGCGGATCGCCGTGGGCGCGGTGTAGAGGATCGTGACGCCGTACTTCTGCACGATCTCCCAGAACCGGCCCTGGTGCGGGCTGTCCGGCGTGCCCTCGTACATCACCTGGGTGGCGCCGTTGGCGAGCGGCCCGTAGACGATGTAGGAGTGCCCGGTCACCCAGCCGATGTCGGCCGTGCACCAGTAGACGTCGCTCTCCGGCTTCAGGTCGAACACCGCGTGGTGGGTGTACGAGGCCTGCGTGAGGTAGCCGCCGGAGGTGTGCAGGATGCCCTTGGGCTTACCCGTGGTCCCCGAGGTGTAGAGGATGAAGAGCGGGTGCTCGGCGTCGAAGGCCTGCGGCGCGTGCTCGGCGCTCTGCCGCTCGACGATCTCGTGCCACCAGACGTCGCGGCCCTCGGTGAAGTCGGTGTCCTGGCCGGTGCGGCGCACCACGAGGACGTGCTCGACCTGCGGGCACTTGGCGACGGCCTCGTCGATGGCGGGCTTCAGGGCGGAAGGCTTGCCGCGGCGGTAGCCGCCGTCGGCGGTGATGACCAGCTTCGCGTCGGCGTCCTGGATGCGGGAGGCCACGGCGTCGGCGGAGAAACCGCCGAAGACCACGGAGTGCGCGGCGCCGACCCGGGCGCACGCGAGCATCGCGATGACGGCCTCGGGGATCATCGGCAGGTAGACGGCGACCCGGTCCCCCGCCTGTACGCCCAGCTCGGTCAGGGCGTTGGCGGCCTTGGAGACCTCGTCCTTGAGCTCGGCGTAGGTGATCGCGCGGCTGTCGCCGGGCTCGCCCTCGAAGTGGAGGGCGACGCGGTCGCCGTTCCCGGCTTCGACGTGGCGGTCGACGCAGTTGTAGGCGACGTTCAGCTTGCCGTCCGCGAACCACTTCGCGAAGGGCGGGTTGCTCCAGTCGAGCGTTTCGGTCGGCTCGGTGTCCCAGCTCAGCCGCCGCGCCTGCTCGGCCCAGAAGCCCAGCCGGTCCGCGTCGGCCTGTGAGTACGCAGCCTGAGTGACATTGGCAGCGGCGGCCAGATCGGCGGGCGGTGCGAACCGCCGCTCCTCCTTGAGCAGATTGGCCAGGCTTTCATTGCTCACGACATCTCCCTTTCCCAGGGTGTCCGTTGTGTCCCCGGGCATAGCTCATCAGTCAATGGCCCAGGTGACAAGGGGTTGCCGGAAATTGGTGTAGACCTATTACTTCCGCCGGGCCGACGCACGAGTGGCCCCTTCCCGCTGCAGGGGCGCGGGGAGGGGCCATCGAGTGGCACGGATACGGGAGGGTATCGGTTCATCCGCCCGATCGGTTCACCCGTCCGGCGGGGCGCGGCGCGTTTCGGTCAGCCGCGCACCGACTCCGCGTAGACGGTGTCGAAGACCCGGCAGTCGAAGAAGTCCTCGCCCTCCGAGAGCAGGTACGCCTGGGCCTCGCCGACATGGAAGTACATCCCGTGCAGCTCCAGCGTTCCCTCGGCGAGCCGCCGGGCCACCGACTCGTGGGCCCGTAGGTGCTCCAGCTGCTGCACCACATTGGTCAGGCACAGCTGCTCCACGGCGTCCGCCGGCAGCCGGCCCGAGATCCGGGCCCAGGCGTGATGGCGGCTGGCCATCCGCTCCAGGCTCGGCAGCCCGTGCCGCAGCCAGCGCCGCAGCGGGGTCATCGGAGCGCCCGGCGAGGAGTTGAGCAGCGCCTGCATGGCCCCGCACCCCGAATGGCCGCACACGGTGATGCTGTCGACCTGCAGGACGTCCACCGCGTACTCGATGGCCGCCGCGACCGAATCGTCCGTGGACTCCGCACCCGGGAGCGGGACGAGGTTGCCGACGTTGCGGACCGTGAACAGGTCCCCGGGGCCGCTGGCCGTGATCATGCTGGTCACCAGCCTGGAGTCCGCGCAGGTGAGGAAGAGCTGCGAGGGCCGCTGCCCCTCGCGGGCCAGCCGGGCCAGTTCGTCCCGTACGTGCGGGGCGGTGTCCCGCTGGAAGGCGCTGATCCCGTTGGCCAGTTGACCGGCGCCCGGCCCGGCCGACCGGCCGGAGGTCCGGCCCCCGCCCTGGCCGGTGGCCTGGCCGGTGGCCTGATCGGTGGTCGTACGGGGTGTCGTGGCCCGGTGGTCGCAGTGGTTCTGCCAGGGCGTCCAGGGCCGGCAGCAGTGGTGGCCCCCGCGCTGCTCACCCGCGTGGGCCCGCTCCGCCTGCTCGGAGCGCTGGGCCCGCCCGGCTTCGGCGATCTTGGCCCCGGACCGGCCCGTGACCTCCAGCGAGCCCCCGTGGGCCAGGTGGGAGGTCTGCCAGTCCTGGAGGGTCTCGTAGGCGGCGTGGTCGATGAAGGAGCCGTCGAGCTCGATGACCGCGTGCCCGTCGTGCGGGATCTGGTTGAGCACCCGGCTCAGCCGCGGCACCGCGAGGAAGGTCAACTGGCCGCGCGCCCACACCCGGTGGACCCCGCTGTCGAGCTGTTCGATGGTGATCCGGGTCCGGGCGAGCCGGTGCAGGACCAGACCCACGGCCACCGCGATGCCGATGGCGACGCCCTCCAGCACCCCGCCGAGCACCACGGCCGCGATGGTCGTGACGTAGACCAGGATCTCGCGCTGCCGGGTGACCGTGCGCAGGTGCGTGGCGCTGACCATCTGCACGCCCACCGCCAGCACGAGGGCGGCCAGCGCGGCGAGCGGGATCAGGTCGAGGACCGGGACGAGCAACCCGGCGGCGAGCAGCACCCAGAGCCCGTGCAGCATCACCGACCGGCGGCTGGCGGCCCCGGACTTGACGTTGGCCACGCTGCGGACGGCCCCGCCCGCGACGGGCAGCCCGCCCAGTGCCCCGGAGACGATGTTCGCCACGCCCTGGCCCCGCAGTTCGCGGTTGAGGTCGGCCCGCGCGGGGCGGTTGTCCGTACCCCGCTCGGTGGCGATCAGCTTGTCGGTGGCCACCGCCGAGAGCAGCGATTCCACACTGCCGACCATGGTGATGGTCAGCACGGCGGCGATGATGCCGAGGACCGGCCCCTCGGGCAGCTCGGGGAGCGCGTGGCTGCGCCAGGACGGCAGGTCCACCCGGGGCAGGCTCAGTCCGGCGAGCGCGGCGAAGGCCGTGGCGACGGCGACGGCGGCGAGTGCGGCCGGCACCTTGCGCAGGGCCCGCCCCACCCGGCCGGGCAGCCGGGGCCAGCCGAGCAGGACGGTCAGCGTGAGCACGCTGACCCCGAGTGCGGCGGGGTGCAGGTCGGCCAACTGGCCGGGCAGTCCGCGGACATTGGCCAGGGCGGAGCTCTGCGGGGTGCCGCCGAGCACGATGTGCAGCTGGGCCAGCGCGATCGTCACGCCGATGCCCGCGAGCAGGCCCTGGACGATGGCCGGGCTCACCATCAGCGCGGACCGGGCGGTCCGCAGGGCGGCGAGGCCGAGCTGGCAGCAGCCCGCGAGCACGGTGATGGCACAGGTGGTGCGCCATCCGTAGTGCTGGATCAACTCGGCGGTGACGACGGTGAGTCCGGTCGCGGGTCCGCTCACCATGAGCGGGGTCCCGCCGAGCCGCCCGGCCACGATCCCGCCGACCGCCGCGGCCACGAGCCCCGCTTGGAGCGGAGCGCCCGTGGCCAGGGCGATGCCGAGGGAGAGCGGCAGGGCGATCAGGAAGACGGCGACGGAGGCGGAGAGGTCGGCGGAGAGGCCCTTGGCGCGGAGGTCCTTGGTGCGGAGGTCCTTGGCCGGGACGTCTGTGGCCGGGATGTCCTCGGTGGGGGCGTTCTCGGTGGGGTCGGGGAGGGAGGTGGCTTTCATAGGTCCCGTCTCCTCGGAGGAGGGGTGAAGCGGCGGGAGTCTCAACACTCGGTAAATGAACGGTAATGGAGAGTAAAGGCCGGTGGTAGGTAATACGGGCAAACGGCCTAGGAATTAGCGCTCAAGAGTGATTAAGCATTTAGTCCGGCTTGTCACACCTTCCTAAAAACGGACCGCATGGGACGTTGCGGCGCGGAAGTCCTGCGACGGAACTGCGAGGGAAGAGGTGTGCGGATGACAGCCACGAAGAAGGCCGCCAAGAAGAAGATCGCCGGTGGTGTGGTCGCCGCGGCGCTGGTCCTGGGAGTGGCCGGGTGCAGCACCTCGGAGCCCGCCCGGCAGGGGTCCCCGGGAGGTCAGGCGGCCAAGAAGGGCCCCGCCGCCCCGGAAGCCCCGGCCCCGGGCAGCGTCAAGCAGCTCATCGGCGACGGCTCGACCGCGTACACCGGGCGCCAGCCGAACGTGACGAAGCCGGAGAAGCTGAAGCCGGGCGAAAAGCCGCCGCAGTTCGTCGTCTATTCCTGGGACGGGGCCGGCGAGGACAGCCAGAAACTCTTCTCGCATTTCCGTGAGGTCGGCAAGAAGTACAACGCCCGCATGACGTACTTCCTCAGCGGCGTGTACATGCTCCCGGAGGAGAAGCGTTCCCTCTACACGGCGCCCCAGCACTCCGCGGGCCGCTCCGACATCGGCTTCGGCGACCCCCAGGGCATCAAGGACACCGCCACCCAGGTCCGCGCGGCCTGGCTGGAGGGCAACGAGATCGGCACCCACTTCAACGGCCACTTCTGCGGACCCGAGGGCGGCGTCGGCACCTGGTCCGTGGACGAGTGGAAGAGCGAGATCAACCAGGCGAAGTCGTTCGTCAAGAACTGGAAGACCAACTCGCCGGCCCTCAAGGACATGGAGGCGCTGCCGTTCGACTACGACAAGGAGATGATCGGCGCCCGCACCCCCTGCCTCGAAGGCCAGAAGAACTTCATGCTGGCCGCGAAGGACATGGGCTTCCGGTACGACTCCAGCGGGATCAGCAAGCAGATCTGGCCGAAGAAGACCGACGGCCTCTGGGACATCCCGCTGCAGCTGGTGCCCATGCCGGGCCGCGCCTTCGAGACGCTCTCGATGGACTACAACTACTTGGTCAACCAGTCCGGTACGACCACGCAGGGAGACCCCTCCCAGCACGCGTACTGGGGTGAGCAGATGCGCGACGGCCTGCTCAAGGCCTTCGAGCGGACCTACCAGGGCAACCGCGCGCCGCTGATCATCGGCAACCACTTCGAGTCCTGGAACGGCGGCACCTACATGCACGCCGTCGAGGAGTCCATCAAGACCATGTGCACCCAGAAGGAGGTCCGCTGCGTGCCGTTCCGCGAGCTGGCGGACTGGCTGGACGCGCAGGACCCGAAGGCCCTGGAGTGGATGCGCACCCTCGACGTCGGCGAGGCGCCGAAGGAGGGCTGGAACAAGTTCCTGACGGCGGGGCCGCCGGCGAAGCCGGCCGCCCCCGCCGGGGTCAAGCCGGCTGCGGAGCCGGCCGAAGCTGGTCAGAGCGAGGACTGAGCAGCCCGGCGGCAGCGGGCTCGCCCTCGCCCCCGCTGCCGGGGCCCGTACCGGTGCCGCTCCGGTGCTCCCGCAGGACGAAACCGGGATCGACCTGTTCCGCCAGGTCGATCCCGGTCTTCGCGTTGCCCCAGCTCTCCGCGTTGCGCAGGTGGAAGTGGACCATCTGCTCCGTGTACCGCGCCCAGTCGCGCTGCGCGTAGGAGTCGTCGGCCGCGTCCTGCAGCGACTGCAGGGCCAGCCGGTTGGTCGCCTCCAGCAGCTCGAAGGCGGCCGGGCGGCCCTTCTCCATCGCCCGCACCCAGTCCGAGTGCCCGACCGTGACCAGCAGGTCGTCGCCGGCCTCGTCCTGGAGGAACTCGATGTCCTCGGGCCCCTGCACCTTGTTCCCGACCACCTTGAGCGTGATCCCGAAGTCCCGCGCGTACTCCTTGTACTGGCGGTAGACGGAGATGCCCTTGCGGGTCGGTTCGGCCACGAGGAAGGTCACGTCGAAGCGGGTGAACATGCCGGAGGCGAAGGAGTCCGAGCCGGCCGTCATGTCGACGACCACGTACTCGTCCGGCCCGTCCGCCAGGTGGTTGAGGCAGAGCTCGACCGCGCCGACCTTGGAGTGGTAGCAGGCGACCCCCAGGTCGGACTCGGTGAACGGCCCCGTGGCCATCAGCCGGACGGGTTCGCCGTCGAGCAGCAGCCTGCGCGCGCAGGCCTCGTAGACCGGGTTGTCCTCGTCGACCCGCAGCAGTCGCGAGCCGGTGCCGGGCGGGGTGGTCTTGATCATGGTGTCGGCGGACGCGATGCGCGGGTTGGAACCCCGCAGGTAGTCCTTGATGAGGGGCAGGTGCGCGCCCAGCGCGGGCAGCGCGGCCGCCTCCTCGTCGCTGAGCCCGAGCGCGGCGCCCAGGTGCTGGTTGATGTCGGCGTCCACCGCGACGACCGGAGCTTCATTGGCAGCGAGGTGGCGGATGAAAAGGGAGGACAGCGTGGTCTTGCCGCTGCCGCCCTTCCCCACGAAAGCGATCTTCATGTTCACAAAGCGTAGTGGGTTGGTGGCTTTGTGTTGTATCCCTGAGTGAAGAAGACCACTCCAAGGAGGGGTCGGTGCTATGGGGGAGCAGTGCGTAGGCTCCCTACTTATGAGTAGCGCTTCTGCTTCCGCCGCCGCGGCCTCCGGTGCCTCCAACGCCTCCGGTGCCGCACCCGCCGCCGACCCGCTCGCCCCGCTCGGCGCCCTCCCGGGTGTCGCCGAGTCGGTGGACTCCGTACGCAAGGCCGTGGACCGGGTCTACGGCCACCGGGTCATGCGCCGCCGCTCGGGGGCGATCGCCTCGGAGGCCGGGCTGCGCGGCGCGCGCGGCAGTGCGGCGCTGTCGGGAGCCGACTGGGCGCTGGAGGAGGTCCGCCGGCGCAGCGACTTCAGCCTGGACCCGGAGGCGCGCACGGTGGGCGCGGCCCTGCGCCTGTCGGCCGAGGCGGGCCAGCTGCTGAGCATCTGGCGCCAGTCGCCGCTACGGGTACTGGCGCGGCTCCACCTGGTGGCGTCGGGCTCCACGGCCGAGGGCGACGTGGTCGGCCGCCCGCGACTGGCGGGCGAACGCGTCGACGAGCCGCTGCTCGCCCGCTTCCCCGCCCCGGACGCGGAGGAGGTGGCGGGCCGACTGGACGGACTCTCCCGCCTGATCATCGCGGGCGGCTCCGCCCCGGCACTGATCACGGCGGCGGTGGTCCACGGAGAACTGCTCGCCCTGCGCCCGTTCACCTCGTACAACGGCCTCGTGGCGCGGACGGCGGAACGGATCGTGCTGATCAACAGCGGGCTCGACCCGAAGGCGATCTGCCCGGCGGAGGTCGGCCACGCCGAACAGGGCCGGGAGGCCTACCTGGAGGCCTTCGAGGGCTACGTCTCGGGGACTCCGGAGGGAATGTCGGCGTGGATCGCGCACTGCGGCCGCGCGATCGTCCTCGGAGCCCGCGAATCGACGGCGGTCTGCGAGGCGCTCCAGCGCGGCGCGGCCTGAGTCCTCGGACCGGAGCCTGGCCGGACATGGGTTGCGGCGACACCCGTACTGCTCTGGTGTCGCCGCTGGCATTTACGCCCAGTTACCAAGCGTCCTCGAAAATTGCCCATCAGGTCGGGAGCTTTGCCCGTCACCTGGTGCGGCTGGCCCGTAATCGACGGGTCGACGTCGCGTGGGTGCTCGGCGTTCATGCTTCGGTCCGTGGGCCTTACTGCGTTTAAAAGATGATCCTCTCGGATGTTCTTTGGTCTCGCGGGCCGTTGACTCCTTTGTACTCCGCTTCGGAGCCGAGCGAAACCCCTGGCCACATTTCTTTGCTTTCCGGCAGATCCCGACGCATACCGGACATCCGATATCACCGCAGGTCAGCCCATCCTGCTCCCGGCCCCGCCCGGGCTTTCTCGGCCTCGCCGGCGTTTGAGGCGCGGGGTCCGGGGCGGAGCCCCGGGTCTTCTCAAGCCCGTCCGGCGTTTGAGGACCGGGTCCGGGCGGAGCCCGGGGAACGGTGGAAGGGCGGGTAGGGGACCAGCCCCGCGCAGCGGCAGCCCCAACGCCCGCCCGACCGGGACCCGACACGGCCCGGAGCCCGGAGCCCGGAGCCCGAGGGTCGGGGGCCGGGTCGGGCCGACAGGGCAGGCGGAACGGCGGAAGGACGGGTCAGGCGGGCCGAATCAGGCCGAGGCGGCAGCGGCAAGCGCCCGCCGCCGACTGGCGTACCAGACCAGCCCGGCGGTAGCCGCCGCCGCACCCACCGCCGCCGCCGCGACCAACGCCGGCCGCGCCGGCATCGACAGCCCGGGCAGCCGCTGCTTCAGCCGCACCGGCCGGTTGAACACCAGCACCGGCCACTCCCGCGCCGCCGCCTCGCGCCGCAGCGCCCGGTCGGGATTGACCGCGTGCGGGTGTCCGACCGCTTCGAGCATCGGGATGTCGGTCGCCGAGTCGCTGTAGGCGTAGCAGCGCGCGAGGTCGTACCCCTCGGACTCGGCGAGCTCGCGTACCGCCTCCGCCTTCGTGGGTCCGTAGGCGTAGTACTCGATCTCGCCCGTGAAGCAGCCGTCCTCGCCCACGACCATCCGGGTGGCGACGACCCGGTCGGCGCCGAGCATCTCCCCGATGGGTTCGACCACTTCGGCGCCGGAGGTGGACACGATCACCACGTCGCGGCCCGCCGTGTGGTGGGCCTCGATGAGGGACGCGGCCTCGTCGTAGATGAGCGGGTCGATGAGGTCGTGCAGGGTCTCGGCGACGATCTCCCGCACCTGCTGCACGTTCCACCCCTTGCACAGGGCGGACAGGTACTCCCGCATCCGTTCCATCTGGTCGTGGTCGGCGCCGCCGGCCAGATAGATGAACTGGGTATAGGCGGTGCGCAGCACGGCCCGTCGGTTGATCAGGCCGCCCTGGTAGAAGGACTTGCTGAACGTCAGAGTGCTCGACTTCGCAATGACCGTCTTGTCCAGGTCGAAGAAGGCTGCGGTACGAGGCGCGGAGTGCGGCAAGGGCTGATTTTCCACGACCCGAGCATATGCGCCCACCATTCGGCGTAAAGTGTGGCGCGTGGGTTTGCCTGAGAAGCCTCTCGGGTACACCATGGAAGTCACGGATCGTTCGCGACCGTGCTAACCCGGTCTGGCTCCTCCCCCCCCGAGTCGGACCGTGGGGACGACCCCCGCTCTCCCCCCCGGCGGGGGTCGTCGCATGTCCGGACGCAGTTTGCGTCCCTGCCTTCGACCCCAAGTGATCATCCCTCGGGCCCCTTCCTCTTTCCGGGGCCTGCGCGGCGAAGGCCCTCACCCTCTCGAACTCGTGACTGTGCGTAGTGGTTCCGGCGCGCTCCGGAACTCATCTGTTGGGGTGAGCGGGTTATTCACAATGAGCCGGGAGTCCACAGTTTTCGACCAAGATCCACTTCTTTTCTCCGATCGCGTCACGGTGATTCCGGCCGCGAAGTCCGCGGCGCTGGATATGCGGTGAGAAGGAGGCGGAGATCGTGGCTGGATCGAAGTCGTGTGAAGTCCGGGACCTCGTGGTTGCGGGCGGGGACAGGCTGAATCCCGGTACCGCAGGGCCCGTGCCCGGCGGTGGACGGCCGCTGATCATCACCGAGGACCCCTTGCTGCTCGACGATCTGCTGCGGCTGTGCGCCGCCGCGGGAGCCGAGCCGCATGTGCACCACGCGGTGCCCGAGCAAAGCGGAGCCGGTGACGACGGGAGTGGCCGCAGTGCGGCGGGCGTCGGATGGGAGTCCGCGCCGCTCGTCCTCGTCGGGGACGACGCCGCCGGGCGGGTGCGCGGGGCACCCCGGCGGCAGGGGGTGTTCCTCGTCGGCCGGGATCCCGACGACCCCCACGTATGGCAGCGCGCCGTGGAGATCGGCGCCGAGGAAGTGCTCACCCTCCCCGACGCGGAGGGCTGGCTCGTCGACCGCATCGCCGACGTCGTGGAAGGAGCCGGGCGGCCCGCCCTCACGGTCGGGGTGATCGGCGGCAGCGGCGGCGCCGGAGCATCCACCCTCGCCTGCGCCCTGGCCCTGCGGGCAGCCCGCGCCGGGGAGCGGACCATCCTCATCGACGGGGACCCGCTCGGCGGCGGCATGGACGTCCTGCTCGGGGGCGAAACCGCCGAAGGGCTCCGCTGGCCCGACTTCGCGGGCTCGCGCGGCCGGGTCGGCGCCGGAGCCCTGGAGGAATCCCTGCCCGAACTGCACGCCCTGCGCGTGCTCAGCTGGGACCGAGGGGACCGGATCGTGGTGCCGCCCGCCGCCGTGCGCTCGGTGGTGGCCGCGGCGCGCCGCCGCGGCGGGGTCGTGGTGGTCGACCTGCCGCGCCGGGTCGACGAAGCCGTCGCCGAGGTGCTCGCGCAGCTGGACCTGGTCCTGATGGTGGTGCCGGGCGAGCTGCGCGCGGTGGCCGCGGCCGGACGGGTGGCGGCCGGGGTCAGGATGGTGGCCCGCGACGTCCGCGTGGTCGTACGCGGCCCCGTGCCCGGCGGACTCGACCCGGACACGGTCGCGGGACTGCTGGGGGTGCCGCTGGCCGGTGAGGTACGGGTCGAGGTGGGGCTCCCGGGGCGGGTCGCCGGTGGGGAGCCGCCGGGATCGCACGGGCGGGGCGTCCTGGCCCGCTTCTGCGACGGCTTCTGGCAGCGGGCACTGGGCTCCGCCCAGGGGGTGACGGCATGAGCGCCGTACTCCTGGACGCCGTGCGCCAGCGGCTCGCCGAGAGCGGGGTGGATCCGACCCCGGCGGGGGTGGCGGCCGCCCTGCGGGCCCAGGGCAGGCTGCTGGGCGATACGGAAGTGCTCGGCGTGGCCGCCGCGTTACGGTCCGAGCTGGTCGGAGCGGGCCCGCTGGAGCCGCTGCTCGCCGATCCGGAGGTCACCGACGTCCTGGTGGCGGCCCCCGACCGGGTGTGGGTGGACCGCGGCGGCGGACTGGAGCTCACCGGGGTGACCTTCCCGGACGCCGAGGCCGTGCGCAGGCTCGCCCAGCGGCTCGCCTCCGTCGCGGGACGGCGCCTCGACGACGCCCGGCCCTGGGTGGACGCCCGGATGCCGGACGGCACCCGGCTGCACGCCGTCCTGCCCCCGGTGGCCGTGGGCTCGGCCTGCCTGTCCCTGCGGGTGGTGCGGCCGCGCGCCTTCACGCTGGAGGAGCTGGTGGCGGCGGGGACACTGCCGCCCGGCGGACAGCGGCTCCTGCGCGACATGGTGGAGGCCCGGCTGTCGTTCCTCGTCTCCGGCGGGACCGGCACCGGCAAGACCACGCTCCTCAGCGCCCTGCTGGGGCTGGTCGGTCCCGGTGAGCGGATCGTCCTCGCCGAGGACTCGGCCGAGCTGCGGCCCGACCATCCCCACGTGGTGCGGCTGGAGACCCGTCCGGCCAATCAGGAGGGCGCCGGGCTGGTCACCCTCGCCGACCTGGTCCGCCAGGCGCTGCGGATGCGGCCCGACCGCCTGGTCGTAGGCGAGGTCCGGGGCGCCGAGGTCGCGGACCTGCTGGCCGCGCTCAACACCGGCCACGAAGGAGGCTGCGGCACCGTCCACGCGAATGCCGCCGCACACGTCCCGGCCCGGCTGGAGGCCCTCGGGACCGCCGCCGGGCTCGACCGGGCCGCCCTGCACAGCCAGTTGGCCGCCGCGCTGACCCTGGTGGTCCACCTCGTACGGGACCGGGCCGGTCGGCGCCGGGTCGCGGAGGTGCACGTGCTGGAGCGGGATCCCGCCGGGCTCGTGGTCACCGTGCCGGCGCTGCGCTGGGCCGCGCGGGGATTCGTACGGGAGCGGGGCTGGGAGCGGCTGCGCCCGCTCCTCGGAGGTGCCCGGTGAGCGCCCAGGCGGCCGCGGTGCCGCTGCCGGTGTTCGCCGGGGTGCTGTGCGCCGGGGCGGCCGCCTGGGCGCTGGCCGGGGGCGACCGGGTGTCCCGGCGGGCCAGGGCGGTACTGGCCGGCGCGGGTCCGGTGGCGCCCGGCGGGTCGGTGCGCTGGGAGCGGCTGGTCGTGGCCGTACGGCTCCGGGCCGCACACAGGCGGGAGTTGCTCTGCCTCGGCGCTGGCTTGGCGCTGGCACTGCTGGGCGGGTCGGTGATCCCGCTGCTGGCGGGGGCGGCGGCGCTGCCGCTGGTCCGCCGGTGGCTGCGGGCCCGGGAGCGGGCGCGGGCCCGGTCCGCGCGGGCCGCCGAGGTGGTGTCCCTGTGCGGAGCGGTGGTGGGGGAGCTGCGCTCCGGCGCCCAGCCCGGCCAGGCGCTGACCGCGGCCATGCGCCGGACGGTGGCGGGCCCCGGCGGTCCTGGAGCCGCGGAGGCCGGGGTCCTGGCGGCGGCGGCCTTCGGCGGAGACGTCCCCGGGGCGCTGCGCCAGGCTTCGCGGGAACCCGGAGCGGAAGGGCTGGCCGGGATGGCGGCCTGCTGGCGGGTCTCGGTGGACGGCGGCGCGGGACTGGCCGCCGGACTGGACCGGCTGGAGGGGGCGTTGCGGGCCGAGCGGGACCGGGAGGAGTCGCTGCGGGCCCAGTTGGCGGGAGCGAGATCGACCACGGTGGTCCTGGCCCTGCTGCCCGTCGCCGGGCTGTCGATCGGCACCGGACTGGGGGCCGACCCGCTGCGGGTACTGCTGCACACCCCGGTCGGGTGGGGCTGCCTGCTGGCGGGCGGAGCCCTGGAGGCGCTGGGACTGCTGTGGTGCCGCCGCATCGTCCGGGCCGGTGAGCGGTGATGGACGGACTCGCGATCCACAGGCTGGGGACGGCCGGGTGCCTCGCGGCGGCGGCCCTGTGGACGGCATCGGCGGTGACGGCACGCATGCGGGAGCGGGCGGCCCGGCGCAGACTCACGGCCCTGCTCGCGCCGGACCCGGCGCCGCGGCGGCCACCACTGTGCGGACCCCGGCTGCGAGGAGCGGCGGCGGCCTGGGCCGGGCCGGTCGGGGCGCTGTTCGCGGCCTGGGTGCTGATCGGTGGGCTCGGGGGCGCTGTGGCCGGCTGCGCGGCGGCCTTCGGGGTCCGGTGGTGGCAGGCGCGCAGCCGGCCGCCCGCCGGGGTGGACCCGAGGGAGGTGGAGCGTCAGCTGCCCTTCGCCGCCGACCTGTTGGCGGCCTGCCTGGCGGCCGGAGCCGGGCCGGTGGACGCCGCCGAGGTGGTGGGGGACTCGCTGGGCGGCCCGGTGGGGGAGCGGCTGGCGACCGCCGGGGCCGAGCTGCGGCTCGGCGGCGAACCGGGAGCCGCGTGGGGGAGGTTGGCGGAGATACCGGGCGCCCGCGCCCTGGCCGAATCCCTGGAGCGCTCGGCCCGTACGGGGGCTCCCGCGGCCGAACCGGTCTCCCGGCTCGCGGCGATGCTCCGGGCGGACCGGGCGCGGCAGGCGGGAGCCCGGGCGCAGCGGGCGGCGGTCCTGGTCACCGCGCCGGTGGGGCTGTGTTTCCTCCCCGCTTTCCTCGCCATCGGAGTGGCTCCCGTGGTGATCGGCATGGCTTCCGGTCTTCTCTCCGGCAGCTGAAATGGCGACGGAAATAAACAGCTGAGATCACCATCCGAGATCACGTCAAGAAGTTGAATCAACAGGAGGTTTGTCATGAGGATCATCTGGTTTCGCGTGCGGGCGGCGCTGCGGGGTCGTGCGGGCGATGCGGGAATGTCGACCAAGTTTGTCACGGCACTCGTCGTGTCCCACAGCTCCGTGTCGCTTTACACGGGGGTCGACGCTTCGGGCGAGCCCGGGGCCCTGCGACCCCGCGTGTCGCATTCAGCCAGTCGAACGTGACCCAACTCACAGCACAGGGTGCCTTGTTCAGGCCGGAGGTGCTGGTCGGCAGGGTTGGGTCTCATCCAAGCCCGTGTCGGCGGGTGGATCTCAGACCTGAGGAGCCTGATTGGGGCCATGCTCTGGCACCTCCCCGAACGGGAGGGGGGCTTGCCCCGGGAAATGATCTGCACCGCCGCTAATGAAGTCATCAATCACGAATGATCTCGCGGCTTGCCGGAAGCTTGGCTTAATCCCAGAGGCTGCCACCAGGAATCCGGCGACGTCGGCTACGAGCTTAGCCGCCGTGGGATGAGCCGAATGTCCGAATGCGTTGCGCACGCTTACGGGATTCTCTGATGTCAGTGAATAGTTCAGCCATTCTGAGTAGCGCAGGGCTGCGGGGAATAGTGTTGGATTTCTGATCAGCCGGCCGGTCAGCTCCAGGAGCTTCGGGTACCACTCCGGAAGCACGCCCCCGTCTTCGCCTACCAGCGCTCGCATCCTGCTGGCCAGTTGCTGCTTTTCGCGGAGCCCGACTTGCCCGCCAAATAGGTAGGCTTGGAGATTCAAATCCACTTCTGAAATGTGCGTTACGCGTACATACTCAATCGCCCTCGAGCAGGAAACGAGGTATAGCCAGATGCAGTCGAAGAAAATCCCAAGGTGGCGGGGATTGTCCGGGTTTAGGGTTCGCCGAACATCCGACAGGTGTGCCACCATCTGTGTGATGTTCCTGTAGGAATCGTAAACCCAGTAGTCAAAGTTGATGTATTCCATCAACGGTTGAAGATTCTGATCTGTGCGGTTAACGCGTTCCAGGTGAAGCGCAATAGCTTCCGGGTTGAAGAGCTGAGAAAGCGGGCCGGTCGTGAGGTCGAGTGGAATTCGATGCAGGCTTTCCATCTCTTCGACATCTGCCGGAAGTAGTGCGCCGAGCTGAAGCCTTCCGGCGAGTTGCCTAGCCGAATCCGTAACCGCTTTGCTGCGGAGCATGTAGGCCATGTCTGCCTCAAAGAAGTCGGCAAGCCCCCTCAGCCAGAACATGCGTTCCGTCGAACCAGATTTCGTCGTCTTGCAGTCAAAAATCACCCGCTGGGACTGGAACCCTGGGCTGAACGCGATCCCCAGTACATCGAGATCGGTATAAGACTCGTACCCTGACCTGCTGCCACGCGGCCGAACCGGCACGTATGAGCGCATCTGGACATCGACTCGCGTCGAAAAGCCCATCTTCCACATAAGCCGCCGGGCGAGCGCTTTCAGCTCAAGGTCCTTCTCGCTCACAAGGAGCCCCTTCCCATGAGTGCATCCCAGACGCCACGGTACTCGTTGGGACTGACATCCGGTCGAGTGCGCGTTCGCGAGATGGTCTGAATGGGTCCCAGGTACGAGGCGTCCAGGTCCAGGAGTGACTGTGTGCCGGGTGGCGGCGTGCGTCCTGCCATCGTCTCGCCGACGGCAATCAGGTCGCGCGCAATTGCCATCGCCTCGCGATTGTCAGGTGTGTCGACGAAGGTCGGTGTAACCCACGTGCCGCGAGGGTCCGGATCGGCCCCAAAGCGGATGATTCCCATATTGCGCATGAGGGCATACTGGCGTTGATGCGAACTGTGGGGTCGCAGGGATCCTCGGTTGGGGTCAAGGAGTGTCGCAATGATTGCGAGCGCGCTACTCACGTTGGTTGACCCGCCGTACGTTTGGCCGCATCGCACGCAGGCCACCACCGCCAACGCCTTGTCGAGCACTGGCTTTCTTCCGGTGAGCAGCTCCCGATCCAGGGTGTAAGGAAGCACTGCGAACGACATCAAGCCTTTGTTGCCAGGGAGCTTCACCGAGGGTGCCGACAGAAGTCCGCGGCTGACTGCATCCGTGAGCATGGGATGGTCGGTTTTTGAGATGGCGAGACCTTGATGCTTGTGGAGTTGCTCGAACTCTGCCTGCATCTGGGCACTGCCGTGTTCTCGTAGGAGCTCGTTGAGGAGGGCAGGGTTCTCAAACGCGGTGAACGGCGAGTAGAGGATGTCGCCGTCGATCGTCGATGCGACCTGCAGGATGCTTGAATCGCGGCCTATGACGACGATGTCGTCGGGTTTGGAGTCGAGGCCGAGCTCGGCCTGCAGGGACTCGACAGGTACAGGCCCTGCTGCTAGACGCTGAACGACCGCAACGAGCTCTTCCTCGATCTGGCGTGGCCGACTTTCGCGCCATGCGCTGCCCAGGTCTTCGTAGAGTGTCCGATAGACGGGCACGTTCTCAGTGAGCCCGACCGGTTCGCCCCTCGCGTTGCGGCTGATGTCAACGAAGCCGGCGTTCTCCAGAACCTCAAGAACCTGATCGAACGAGCTGGGCGCCACATCGAGCTCACGCACCGCGATCATCTGCAGCGCGGACACGTCCCTGATGACATCGCGCCCTCGGATCAGAGCGGCGACATCGGCGGCGCTGCCAACCAGGCGCGTCTTTGTGAGTGGAACCAGCGCCGGCGAGTGAGGGTCCATGTTGCGCAGGCCCTGGTGCACATCCTGGCTTCTGAGGCCGGCCACGTAGTCTTCCATCGAACCCCCTTGCTGGTTGGACTTCAGCGCCCCCGAGCCAACATAGACGGCCGTGATCTCCACGGTGCCTTTTGGGCTTTTTTGGTTCCAGGTTCAGCGAGTTGACTCGGGTGGGGAGGCGGGAACGTCGCCCACGTTGCTGTAAACACAGGCGATCGGACCGTACGCCTTGGTCTGCGAAGATGAGGAAGGCGGCCGACCCCACTAACGCTGGGGCCGGCCGCCTTCCTCGTGTGCGGCAGTGCCGCTGGGTCACGCAAGGTGGTCGAAGGCTCCGGACTTCGCGCCCGCCAGGAGGGCCGCGATCTCGCTGCGGGTGTAGACGAGCGGGGTCTGCTCGGGCCGCTTGGAGTCGCGGATCGCGACGAGGTCGCCGACCGCGCCGAACTCGACGCAGTTGTCGTTGCCCCCGCTGAACGGGCTCTTCTCCCAGGTGACCGTGGAGAAGTCCAGCTCGGCGGGGTGGGGCTTGGTGTTGCTCACTTACAGCTCCTTGATCATGTTCTTGATGCGGCTGCGGGTCTCCAGTGGGCCCAGGGCGGCGGCCCGCAGGTGGTCGAAGACCTCGGTGTAGCGCCCCACGTCCTGCGGCCCGTCGAAGTACACCGAGTTGGTCAGATTCTCCACCCAGACCAGCTCCGGGTTGGGTTCGGGGAAGCCCATGAGCATGAACGACCCGTACAAACCGGGGTGGAAGCCGGCCTTGAACGGTAGGAGCTGCAGCGTGATGTTGGTGCGGGGCTCGACCTCCAGCAGCCGCTCCAGCTGCGGGATGAGGATTTCGGGGGAGTCGGCCATGCGCCTTATGGCCGCCTCGTCGATGACGGCCCAGAGCTTCGGGGCGTTTTCCCCCTCGAGGATCTTCTGCCGGTTCTTCCGTACGGTGACCAGGTCTTCGATCTGCTTGGCGTCCAGGTCCATCCGCATGGCGGTGATCACCTGGCGTGCGTAGTCGTCAGTCTGGAGCAAGCCCGGGAACAGCTGAGGTTCGTAGGAATGGAACGAGGTCGCACCGGCCTCTAGCTCCAGATAGCCGCCGTACTGGGTGGTGTTGATGACCGCCGAGTACTTGCGCCACCACTTCTGCTTCTGAGCCTGGTCGGCGCGGACCAGGTCGAGGATGTCCTCCCGGACGGCCGGATCGGTCACCCCGTAGCAGTCGAGCATCGCCTTCACCAGGACAGGCGTGGTGCCGCGGTCACCGCTCTCGATGCGGCTCAGCGTTCCTTGGTTGACCTCGATGATCTCCGCGACCTCCGACATCGTCTTGCCCGACTCCGCGCGCAACTCGGAGAGTCGCGTCGCCAGTTGGCGGCGGTAGATGGACTTCGGGACAGCGTTCCTCTTCCAGGCCATGGCGTCAGTGTGGCCCTCGGGGTGGCACCGGACAACCAATCTGAGGAATCTGAACTAGGCATGTTGCCCAATGCAGTTCGCCAGAGGCATGCTGTCCGTGGTCGCGAAGTGTGATGAAGTCATCGCTCTTCGTGTCATATGCCATTGCCTTGCGCCGACTTCCCGGGGCGAACTGCGTCCCGGGGGCCGACGTGCCGACCCACAGAGCCACGCAGCCGGGGATTCGATGGCCGGCCGCGCTGCCCTGTCGACTGGGGAGCACGCCATGGATGAGCACGACCTCTTCGAGCACCAGACGGCCTGCGGCTTCTATCTCCGCCACAACGACGGCGCTCTCGCGCTGCACATGAGTACGAGCCCGGAGCATCTTCAGTTGATGCGGGCCGAGGTTTTCAAGGCCGTGACCGGCTTGGGGATAGGCGAGGAGACGGCGGACGCGGCCCGGCTGGTGGCCAGCGAGCTCGTCGGAAACGTCGTCCGTCTGTGCGGGCCGTGGGCCCCGGTCGTCGTCCAGGTCGCCCGCAAGGGCGCCCGGGTGCAGGTCAAGGTCCACGACCCGGTGCCGGACACCTGGCCCGTCCGCTCGGCTTCGGCCCCCAACGATGCGGAGGCCGAGGCCGGGCGGGGGTTGTGGATCCTCGACGTCCTCGCCCCCGGCTGGGTTGTCGAGGAAAGTCCGGTCGGCAAACAGATCAGCTGCACTCTGCCCGCCCTGGCCGCCGCCTGACGGCCCCTTTCCTCCGGCGCGGCCCCTCATCCCCCCTCGAGGGCCGTGACCGGTGCCGCACCGCTCGTCCGCCGTACCCCGGACGACGTGTGCGGCGGGCACCGCCCTGCCTCCCCGGCGTGATGCGGCGGTGTCGTACGCGGTGCGGCCGCTGCCGCACACGGTGCCGGCGGCCGGACCGCCCCCTGACCAGCACGTCCCTTCACCTCTTGCCTGGAGGCTTGATGACCCTCGCCCAGCTGCGGACGATCCGCGCTGATGCCGTCACCGTCCGGCCCGGCCGTCCCCTGTCGGGCACGGTGCGGGTGGACGGCTCGAAGAACGCCGCCCTGCCGCTGCTTGCCGCCGCCGCGTCGCTCGGCCGCACCGTGCACCTCGCCGGCCTCCCGGCCAGCGCGGACGTCCAGCTGATGCTGAACCTCTTCGAGCAGTGCGGCTACCGCGTCACCCACCCGGTCCTCGAGCCCGCCTCCGCCGTCGTGATGCCCCGGCCCGGCGCTATCCCCGCCCCGGTCATGGCGGACGCGGCCCGCATCCGGGCCTCGTACTACCTGGTCGTCCCACTGCTGGCCGCCGGCGGGCAGGCCACGCTGCCGTGGCCGGGCGGCTGCCGGATCGGCGACCGCGGGATGGAACTGCACTTCCGCGTCTACGAGGCATTCGGCGACTCCGTGGCCATCGACGACGACGGATACCGCGTCACAGCCGCCAAGACCGTGCCGGACACCGTCGTGATCGAGCTGCCCTTCCGCTCACGAGGTGCGAGCATCGCGGCCATCCTGCGATCCGTCGCGGCGGGCAGCCGCCTGGAACTAGGCAACCCGAACCTGTCCCCGGAGACCGTCAGCGTCCTGACCGCCTTACGGTCCAGCGGCTGGGAAACCGACCAGAACGAGGACAAGATCACCCTGGTCCCGCCTCGAGGCGGCCTGAACGACCCCGCTTCCTGGACGGTGCCAGGTGACAAGATCGAAGCCGGGACGCTGGCCTGCGCGATCGCGGCCACCGGCGGCGAGGGCCGCATCGAAGGCGTCACCGGCAGCGACCTGACACCCCTGATGGCCTTGCTGGACCAAGCCGGCATCCCCGCCACCCTCGGCCCCGACAGCGTGACCATTCACCGCTCCACCCAGCTCAGCGGCCTGCCACTGCGGGCAGTCGCCTCCCTCTCCCCGGGCGGCCTGGACGCCGACTTCGAGCCCGGCCTCATCGCCCTGGCTCTGGGCCTGCCCGGCACCCACCTGTTCGCCGACGCCATCAACCCCGGCCGACACGGCAACCTCATCCCGGAACTGGCCCGCCTTGGCGCCAAGATCGAAGAGAACTCGCCCACCGAGTGCCGCCTGACCGGCCCACAGCGGCTGACCGGCACCCAGGTGGAGGCCACTGACATCCGTACCGGCTCCGCTCTCGTCATCGCCGGCCTCACCGCCCGCGGCACCACCACCGTCACCGGCCTCGGCCAGCTGCAACGCGGCCACGCCGACCTCCCCGCCAAACTCCGGCAGTTGGGCGCCGACATCACCGAGGTCCCCCGATGAGCCCCAGGGTCCGCGAGATCCAGCAGATCGTCGCCACCACCGATGTCCACTCCGCCCTCGGCCAGACCGACGGCATGCTCTCCCACCTCAGCGGCCTGCGCGGGCATTCGCTGATCGCCGACTGCGGCGACTTCTTCGAGGGCACCGGCTACTACCAACTGGGCAAAGGCAGCCTCGAGCGGGAGATCCTCACCCGGCTCTACGACGTCCTGGTCCCCGGGAACCATGGCTGGCCCCACTACTTCGAGGACGACCTCCACCCGATCACCATCTGCGCGAACGCGGTCAGCGAGGCGGACGGTCACCCCCTGTTCGAGCGGGTGCGGATCGTTCGGGTCCAGGGCCGCCGGGTCGCGGTCACCGCGGTCATCGGACCGCAGGCGTTCAACGTCATCCCCGCCGACCAGCGGGCCGGCCACCACGTCACCGACCCCGCCACAGCCCTGCGGGAGGTGATGCTCACCCACCACCACCTGGTCGACGCCTGGATCGTACTGTCCCACTCCGGGCTGGACGCGGACATGAAACTGGCCGCGGCCTGCCCGTTCATCGACGTCA
Source organism: Streptomyces sp. NBC_00454 (assembly GCF_041434015.1). Lineage (GTDB taxonomy): Bacteria > Actinomycetota > Actinomycetes > Streptomycetales > Streptomycetaceae > Streptomyces. The sequence goes on from NZ_CP107907.1 coordinate 4,300,096, forward strand.
TCTTCGCCGGACACTGCCACACCCCCACCCAGGCGCCCTCCCGGATCGGCGATATCCTCGTCGTCAAAGGCCGCGAACTCGGCATCGGATACGCGTACGCCGAACCCGTCGCCCACGGCTGGGCCGCCGCCATGGCCGACTTCCCCACCACCGGACCGGTGCCCGCCGCTCTCGCCCCTCTCGCGGAACGGATCGACTCCATCGGTCGGCAGCTGGCCGAGGATCTCGGCGCGCTCGCCGAACCCTGGACCGACGGCATGCTCGACCGCCGCAACCTGCTGACCCACATCGTCGGCCGCCTGCACACCGGGCTCGGCGCCGACGCGGTCATCGTCAACGAGAGCGCCCTCCGCGCCACCGTTCTCGCCGACCGCCTCACCCTCGAAGACCTGATGGCGATCGAGCCGTTCGGCAATCAGCTCGTCCACGCCACCGTGCCCGAGCCGTTCGCCGACAACCTTCAGGGTCTCCTCGAGGACCTGACCCACCGCGAAGGCCCCATGGCCACCGCCCCCACCCCGCTGCCGGACGGCGCCCGCACCGTGCTGACCACGAACTACCTGGCCGACACCTTCCTCGGCGGACGCACCCACCAGGCCGGTATCCGCCTCACCGACGCCGTCCTCCACACCCTGACCGAGGAGACGCTGTGATCCTCACCGGACCCGAGATCACCCAGGCCGCCGCCGACGGCCGCTTACGCATCCGCCCCTTCGCCGCCGACCAGGTCAACCCCAACAGCTACAACGTCAGCCTCGGCAACCGCCTGATCACCTACACCGGCGACATCATCGACGCCCACCAGGCCAACCCCACCCGAGAGTTCACCATCGGCAGCGAGGGATTCACGCTGGAGCCGGACGAGCTCTACCTCGGCCACACGCTCGAGGAGGTCGGCTCCGACACCTTCGTGCCGCTCCTGTTCGGCCGCTCCTCTGTCGGCCGGCTCGGCCTGTTCGTGGAGATCACCGCCCCTATCGGTGACATCGGCTTCCACGGGCAGTGGACGCTCATGCTCTCCCCGATCCGCCGCCTTCACGTGTACCCGGGGATGAAGATCGGCCAGATCATGTTCTTCGTCTCCACCGGCGAGATCGACCTCTACCGCGGCAAGTACCAGACCGCGAACGGCCCCCAGCCCTCCCGCTACTGGCACGACCTCCAGGCGTACGGCCGTCCGGCGGTGGCCTCGTGATCCTCACCGGCCCCGCCATCGCCTCCGCCCTCGAGAAGGGTGAGATCACCATCGACCCCTACGACCCGGGCCGGCTCTCCCCGAACGCCTACGACTGGCGGCTCGGCGACACCTTGCGGATCTGCGACGGCACTCTGGACGCCGCCGCCCCCACCACGTACACCGAGACCACCATCGACCCAGGCGGCTTCGTGCTCCAGCCCGGCCTGCTCTATCTCGGCGTCACCCTGGAAAAGACCGGCTCCGAGATGTTCGCGCAGTTGCTCAACGGAGACCGCACCGTCGGCTCGCTCGGTATCTGGGTCCATGTCTCGGCCCCGCTCGGCCACCAGGGACACGCGATCCGCTGGACCCTGGAGATCCGGGCCGCCCGCCCGGTCCGCATCCACGCGGGCATGACCTTCGGCAAGCTCGTCTTCCTCGCCACCCACGGCGCCGCCTCCAGCTACCAGCAGCAGCCGGCCAAGTACGCCGCCAGCGACGGCATCGACATCTCCCGCCTCTACGAGGAAATCCCGGCAGGCCGCCGGTGACCGCCATCAGCAACGGCCCGATGGTCGCCACCTGCCTCGACCTGCCCGCCGGAAGCCCCGGCGGCAGCGTCGAACTCTTCCTCGACCTCTACACCGGCGCCGAACCGCTCATCCCGGCCCGTGCCTTCATGCTCGCGCCCCCCGGAGCCCGCCCACCGGCACGGCCCGGCCTGGACCTCCTGGAAGTGGCCGGCAAAGCTCTCGAAGGCCGGGCCCTGACCCTCTACGTCACCTCGCTGCGAAGAGCCCTACGGGCGGCCATCGACCCTGATCAGATCGGTGTCCTGCACCTGCACCACCTCGCCTTCGGCGCCACACCGGCCTTGCTGCGGGCCCTGCCCGGCCCGGCCCGCATCGCCCTGGTCCACGGCACCGACCTGCTGTTCGCCGAAGCCCACCGCGACCAGCTGCAGATCCTCCGCGAGACCGCCCGTGCCGCCGACACGATCGTCGTCCCCACCACCGCGATGGCCGACCGCCTCCTCGAGCTTGCCCCAAAGACCCAGCGGCACAAGATTGAGCACATCCCCTGGGGTATCCCTGACCACCTCATCACCCACCGGCCGGCCCGGCCCGCCCGCAGCCGCGGACACCTCCGGCTCCTCTACGCGGGCCGTCTCACCCCGGAGAAGGGCGGAGACGCCCTGGTCAGGTCCCTGTCCGGATCCCCCGGCATCGAACTGAGCATCGCCGCCCCCCGCACCCAGTTCCAGGCCCTGGCTCCCAAGCTCCGACAGGCCGGGATCCGGGCCCGCTACCTCGGCTGGCTCCACCGCCCCCAACTGTGGAAAGCCTTCGCCGAACACGACCTCCTCCTCATGCCCTCAACCACCCTCGAAGCCATGGGCCTGGTCGCACTCGAAGCCCAAGCCTGTGGCCTACCCGTCCTCTACCAGCCCGTTCCCGGCCTCACCGAAGCCCTCGGCGCCACCGCCGAGGCCACCAACTTCACCCAGCCCGGCGCCGTCGCACGAGACCTTCACCGGCTCAGAACCAGCCCGACCATGCTCAACGCCTACCGCGAAGCCGGATACGCCAACGCCGCCCGCTACCCCCTGAACGCAATGGCCCGTTCCCTGCATCAGCTCGGACGCCAACTCGCCTGACAGCCGACGTCGTCGAACATTCACACGGCCCGCCACCCATGAGATGACGACCTGCGACGTACACGAGACTGCGACCGAACCTCACGCTCCGTGTCTGCCAGGCTGATGCGGCGAGGGCGCCTGGAGCACATGCCAATGGCAATCCACTTTGGGATACCCCTCGGGGCGAGTCTGCAAATCGTTCCCGTTCTACAGCTGAGCCACTCGATCGAGGGACGGCGGAGTTCGATTACCCGGGGCTACGATTCCCTCACACCAAGCCGTGCAATTGCATGACGGGATTGCATGACTCCCCCACCTGCGGTTTCCTCGCGACCCTCCGGTGAGAGGTGTGGAATGGTCTGATAATCGAACTACAGGGAGTGTCGTCGTGGAGAATTATAGAAACGGAACCCCGGCCAGCTCTTTTCGTGCAGTATGGACAAAGAGTCAGAAGAGCGCGGCGAACGGCCAGTGCATCGAGCTGGCGCCGCTCGAGGAAGGCCTGATCGCACTGCGTAACTCGAGGGACCCGGACGGTCCGGCATTACTCTTCACAACCGAAGAGCTCGACGCCTTCCTGGACGGCGCCAAGAAAGGCGAGTTCGACCAGCTGGCAGCGAACTAAGGGCAGACAAAAAAGAGTTCGAGCGACACGCGGGCTTCCGTCATGCCATCATCGGGCATATGCATCGATGAACGGAGTTCGCGTGTCCGCTGTGCCCGATGACCCTGTTCCGCTCTTCCGCCGATTCACGCGGGAAGCAAGCCCGACCGCCGCCGGAGTCATGCTCGGCGTCGACCTCCGAAGCTTGCGCGGCAAGACACCCGCGAAGGTCGCCGCAAAGGCGATCAACGCTTCTGTATCCAAGATCTCCCGCCTGGAGAGGGCGGAAAGCCCGCCCGACATCCGGGATGTCCGCGTGCTGGCGCACAGCTACGGAGTGTCCCCCGAAGCCATCGAGGCGCTGGAGCGGCTCACCGCCCGCGCCCTGGAACCGGAGTGGTTCCAGGATCGCTTCAACGACTGCACCGCCCAGTGGCTCCGCCGGCTCTTCGGCCTGGAGAGCCAAGCCAGCGAGCTCTTCAACTACGAGTCCGGCGTCGTCTCCGGTCTCCTTCAGACCATGGAGTACGCCCGGGAAGTCATCCGTACCGGACTGCACGACCGCGACCGCGATGAGGTCGACCGCAGGGTCGCCCTGCGGGAGGAGCGTCAGAACCGCGTGTTCGGGCAGGCCGAGCCCCCGCGAGTGACCTTCCTGATGGACGAGGCCGTCCTTCGGCGCCGCGCCGGCAGCAACCAGGTCATGGCCGGGCAGATGCGCAAACTGCTGGAGATGTCCGACCTGCCCGACGTCAGCATCCGCTTCGTGCTGGAAGACAACGCCATCGCGGCGAACGCCGCGTCCGCCGGCTCAGGCTCGATGACCCACCTCAAGTTCGGCGTCGGCGGACCGCCGGACATGGTGTACCTGGAAGGGTACGAAGAGGCGAGCTACTGCACCAAGGAAGACGACCTGGAGCGGCACGTCCAGTTGCTGCTGCGTCTCAGCGCGGAAGCCGCCGCTTCACGGGCGGCGAGCCGCCGGATGCTGATCGCAGCCATCGAGCGGTTCACCGTGTAGGCCCCGCCCAGATAGCGGCGCACCCGTCCCTCTAGGGGATCTCCGCGAGCCCGCCGTACTCGGTCCATTCGATGCTGCGTTGCCGCTGGCGCAGTTCGGAGTCGGGCCTCCAGTCGGTGACGTCGATCAGTCCCGGCTCCTTCACGTCGAGTCCCTCGAAGTAGCCGTGCACGTCGCTCTTCTCCCGAACACGACCCCAGTTGTCGTGAGTGAGTTCCAGCATGAGATCCGTCACCTGGCCCCGCAGCCGCGAGCTATCGCTGACCAGGTGGCAGATCACCACGAAACTTCCGGGCCTCAGCTTGGCGATGACGCGCCGCACGAGTTCATCAGGCTTCGCATCGTCCGGCAGGCAGTGCAGCACGGAGACGAACAGCGCTGCCACCGGTTCTTCCAGGTCAATGAGACGCTCGAAGTCCGGATGCTCGAAGATGAACTCCGTGTCCACCATGTCGGAGCCGATGATGCCCGTCCGGTCGTTCTCGTCCAGCAGGGACTTCCCGTACCCCAGTACTACCGGGTCGTTGTCCACGTAACAGACCCTGGACGAGGGGTCGATCGCCTGCGCGATCTGATGGACGTTGTTCTGGGTCGGCAGCCCGGAGCCGAAGTCGATGAACTGCCGGATCCCGTACTCCTCGGCCAGCGCACGCACCGCCCGCTCCAGGAACCACCTGTTGTTCAGTGCCAGCGCCTTGGTCGTCGGCGCCGCCTTCAGCAGCAGCTCGCAGGCCGCCTTGTCCACCTCGAAGTTGTTGCTCCCGCCAAGCAGCCAGTCATACATTCTGGCGGCGCTCGGAACGGTCAGATCAACACGCTTCTTGTCCGGCAACGGACAGTCCCCTCGCGTGAGTTAGAGCCCCGTGCTGTCCCAGGGTAGTAAGGGGATCAATCCTAGGAGGGCATGGCGAACAGCACCACCGCCAGTACGGGTGACGGTGGCGCAAGGTGGCGGGAGGTGGCGTGAACCCTGTCCCGCCGGGCTCACTTCGCGAGCCGGGGCAGGAGTGACGAATCCGCGGTCCTATCCCTCCTTCAGGTCGTCAAACGCGGAGGGGAGGGCCCGCTTCGCGGTCAGGAGGGCTCCGGCAATGGTCGAGCGCTCTACGCCCATGACCCCTGCGGCGGCATCGACGGACAGGTGGAGTTGGCGGTGGAGCACGACGGCGTCTGCCACCAGACTTGAAAATGATCCGTAGAGCCTGTCGACCAGCGGATTCCGTTGAGCGACGTGACGGTTCATCTCCTCCACGTTGAGGCGGAGTCGGAGCCAGATGGCGGCGGCCGGCTGTGGGCCGTGCAGAAGAACAGGCCACTGGTTGGCCGCCTCGGCGAGGGTTGAGTCGACCGTCGCCTGTGCAGTGCCCTCATCGAGTACGCGGGCCAGCGCATAGCGCAGGTAGAAGGCCCCGTTCATCTGGACGAGGGCGGCGAACTCCAGGCCATTGAAGTTCCGCGGCCGCAGCGGCCTGGGCAGCGGTACAGCGGCAGAGTCACGGCTCGTGGGATGCGCCCCTACACCCGTATGAGGGTATGGGCGTCCGACGTGCGAGAGGGGGGCACCCCAGAGATCGTTTCGAGACCACACGGTTGGTCCTCGGTTTCGCATAGCTCCGCTGGCGCCGACGACAGCGCCTGATCGGCCGGGGCGAGAGCTGGTTGGGGCCTGCCGTGAACGGCAGGCCCCAACCAGGCGGTCTACCTGCCTCGGAACCAGGCCAGCTGGATGCTGGCGTGCCAGGTGAAGCTGGTCATCGTGATGAGGAACGCCGACGTTGTGGGGTCGATCTCCCCGCCGGCCACGAGCACCCAGATGACCACCGCGAAGGCCAGAACGGCGCTCAGACGTACCGAGACGGCGCCGGCGATGAACTCGCGAAGCCCCACAGTGGAGAAATTGAAACTGGTACCGTGAAATTGCCCGGAGGGGACCTGCGCGTACCCTCGGCGAATTCGGTCAAGCATTCGCATTCCTGTTCTTGGTCGTTTCGCATCCCGGGGGTGGCAGCCACCACCCCTGGGGCGGGCCTCTTTGGCGAGGCATGTACGACGCTACATCGCAGAAATCGCCCCACAGGCCCCCGAAGCCCCTCCTGCAAAGTCAGATAGTGGGGCAGTCTTAATTCGATCTAAATCGATCACGACCGCTCAGTCTTTCACTGATTCCGCCGCTGTTCGGTCACTCGCGAGGAGCCTTCGGACGCCAGGAGCCCGCGCAATCTCGGTGGCCTGCCCAACCACCTTGAATGGTTGCGTTTCGCTGCCGGCTCTGCCCAGATCTGCCGGAGCCCGGCTTCCGGCGGCCACGGTTTACTCAAGACCCGGCGTGCACCGGGCTGCGGGCCACGCCGGACCGGTATCCGCCCCCGGGCCGTTATTAGGCTGGCGGGAGGAAACCGCACGGCGAACAGGGAGACCATGATCGACCTCGACCGCATCGAGACGCTGCTGGCCCAAGGGGTCTGCGACAAGGTCTATCCCGGCGCCGTGTGGGCCGTCGGTAACGCTGCGGGCACACTGGCCAGCGGCGCAACCGGTGTCCTGGACCCCGATCGGTCTGACCTGCACATGCAGGCGGACACCGTCTTCGACGCCGCCAGCCTCACCAAGATCCTCGCCGTCTGGGCGTCCATCGGAGCCCTGTGGGAGGACAGCGTCCTCGACCTCGAGCGGCCTCTCGGCGCCTTCTGGTCCGAGGTGACCGGCCACCCGCTCGGGCAGGTGTCCGCCCGACAGCTGCTGACGCACACCGCGGGGCTCCCGCTGCGGGCCCAGCTCAAGAGCCTCTACGGCACCGACCCGAAGGCGATCCGGGACGGCGTCCTGCACGAAGCTCTCCACCGGCCTCCGGGCGAGGCGGTCGAGTACACCGACCGGGCCGCCCTGGTCCTCGGCTACCTCGCCGAACACCTCTCCGGCCTGAGCCTCGACCGGCTGGCCGCCGTCCGGACCTGGCAGCCGCTGGGCATGGAATCCACCCGCTTCGGGCCCCTGCCCTCCGAGATCACCGCTCGCTGTGCGCCGACCGAGACCGACGAAAACACCGGCCTCCACCTCAAAGGCGTCGCCCACGACTTCTCCGCCCGCCTCCTCGACGGCGTGTGCGGCATCGCCGGCGTCTTCACCATCATCGACGACCTCGCCGTCTTCCTCAGGTACATGCTGGACGCGGCTACAGCCCCCGCTGCCGCCGGTTTCGGTACGGAGTGGACCCTTGCCTCACTGACTGTCCAGACCGGGTCTCTGGAGCCCGTACGCGGGCTCTTCTGGCACCCGGCCCCGGGCACCACCGACGATGAGGACGTGTGGGTGCACTACGGCTTCACCGGCACGGGTATGTGGGTCTCCCCGAATCTGGACCGGTGGGCGGTCCTGCTGACCAACAAGATCTACTACACGCGTGAGCGTCAGCCGCTAACCGACATCCGCAACGGCTTCCGCGCGCTGGCCTTCCGGTAGCTGGGCGGGAGATTCACGGGGACAGACTGATGGAGGCCCCCGTTTCCAGGTGCCTCCATCAGGTCCGGTAGCTCCGCGTCTTGCCGGGGGCTACGGGGTCAACGCTCGTCGGTGATCAGGTACAGCAGCCCGGCGACGGCGATCGCGATGCCGATGGCGACCGCGTACTTCGGGTGTTCGACGGCGAGCACGAACACCACCACCGTGACGATGGCGATCAGCAGCCAGCGCATGGGCAGCCGGTCGCTCGGCCCTCCGCTTCCTGTGGTCATTGGTTCCTCTTTCGGCCTGAATCTGATCGTGTCCGTGCGCGCGCCGAACGGGTGGGTCCGGGGCAACGGGCCCCGGTGGAACCAGACTTGACCATGGAAGTCGGGTGGACCAGGGTTGCCGGGGGCTCATACTCACGGAGGGGGCTCACGTGACAGACACAAGAGCTGAAGGGCCTGATCAGAGGCCGTACGAGGAGATCTTCACGCCCGACGGAAAGGCACTGACCGTCACGCTGAAAGGTGGCGGCAAGGCTCAGTTCGGCGTGGATGGGACTGCCACGGTCTGGACATCGATGCCCGGGGGCTTCGGGTGCGAGGCCGTCTTCAAGATCGTGGAAGGACGAGTGCGGCTCACGCGTCTGTCCGTGGGCGAAGGCGTGGGCGGGAACGCTGGCGACATCAAGGCCGACGCACTGACGGCGGTCGTGAAACAGCTTCGTGCAGATGTTCGTGAGGCATTCGAGGTCGCCTGGGACAAGCGAGGCAAGGCGTACGCCGAGCGCAGGATCAGGGCGCTACCGCGGCAAGGCATGAGCCGCGAGGAGGAACAGTTCTTCCAGGCCGCGATCGTCTACAACCTGGCCGTTCTCTTCGGCAAGGACCCCACCAAGACGGTCACGGAGTACTTCGGGTGCTCCAAGGCGACGGCCAAGCGATGGGTCGCCAAAGCGCGCGATGAGTACCAGCTCATCAAGAAGCCCGACGAACTCCGAGGCGGAGGCTTTCCCGAAGACCAGATCCCGTGGCTCGAGGAGGACGATCCGCAGTTCATGGCGGACTTCATCAAGGTCATGGAGGAGATGGCCGTGATCATGCCGCCGAGGATGTACCACCTCGTACGCGGGGCCATGTTCTTCGAGATGCTCGGGCAGCTCATGGACGCAGAGGGCAGCGGCGGTGAGGGTGCTGATGAAGGAGTGCGCTCGGCGGCACAGCAACTGTTGTTCGCGATGACCGGAAGCTCCACGCTCGGCGACATTGACGCTCCCGAGGTGCACGAACCGCAGCCAGCAGCGCCGGAAGGCTGACCCGGAGCGCGGCCCACACGAGATCCGGAGTCCAGCCCCGTCGGTGAACCGGCCGTGCTTGGATACGAAGCCACCGCAGGGAGGTTGAGCATGGCCATCAACATCGAGCTGACGTGGGACGAGACGGTCACCGTCGGCGAGGTCGAACAGTTCATCACGCATGCCAAGAGTGCAGGCGTCGACTCCACGACGGTGATCGAGGAGATCACTCATGACCAAGATCCCTCGCTGCATCTGGGCTGGAGGGTGACGGCTCAAGGGGCCCCTGCGCCGGCGCCGGGACCAGTGCATGAGGTATCCATGCCGCACCGGCTCATGTGGAACCTGCACAGCCTGCTGGAGCAGATCGCCAGCGGCGACGGAGACGTGCGAGCACTCCAGGCCGAGGTCACGTCTCTCGACTCGGATCTCTGGAACGCGTTGATGCAGCACGTCGGCGAGGCATAAACGGCAATCGACCGCACCGGTGGCGCCACCCGTATTCGGTGGCGCCACCAGAACCACGGACTGCTGCGACCTGGGAGGCGCCCTACGTAGCCGGACCGCCCCTGGGTACTGGAAGCCTCCGAATCCCGGCGGCGCCAGCGATCTGGCGGCGGAGGCGCTCGATCTCGCCCTGTTGGGCGGCGATCCGGGAGATCGCAAGAGTCTTGAACCCGGTCAGCTCGGACAGGGCCTCGTCTCGCCTTGCGACCCGTTCCTTGAGTTCGGCGACCTGGGCCTTGAGCCGCTCGAGCTGGGCGGCCCGCGGATCGGTGATCTGACCGGCCTCTTGCAGGGTCCGCAGCCGGCGCTCGAACTCTTCGCCAAGGTGCTGGTAGGGCCCCGGCCTCGTGGTCCCGTCGCGGTTCTTCTTCGGGTAGAACGCAGTGCGGCTGACTCCGGCCTGATCGGCGAGGGTTTTGATGTCGCACTTGCCGCCGGGCGGGAGGTCCCCGGTCAGTAGCCGGTCCATCGCAGCACGGATGGATGTCTCATTGCGGTTGCGGGTGTCTTCGGTGATGCGGGGCATCTCATTCCTCTCCGAGTCCGGTGTTGGCCGCGATGATCTCGTTGACGATCTGCTGGGCCCGCTCGAGCTCGGGCTGCAGCCGTGCCTTCTCCGCCTTCGGGAACCGGGGGTTGTCCAGGAAGACCGTGTTGCTGGCTGCTGTGCTCTCCCACACCGGCAGGTGGCACGGATGGTGGGTGGCCTGCGGACAGCGGGCCGAGTCACACATCCCGGCCAGCGGCTTGGTTGCGTTCGGCGTCCCGGCGAGCTTGAGGCACAGGGCCCTGGACGGATCCCGGAACCAGCAGTAGTTCGCCGCCTGCACATGCAGACTCTTGGCCTGCTGCTTCAGCAGCATCTCGAGACGGCGGTCGCTGTCGAGAACGGCCGCCGGCCCCGGCCGGTGCTCTTTGAGTGCATCGTCGATGTGCTCGAACGCCTTGATCAGATCTCGCGCTCCCGGCCCCGCCGGCATCTTCCCGTCTCGGTAGTCGCGGTATGCAGCTTCCGTCAGTTCGAGGTGGTGTTCTTCCTGAGCCCGCTCGACTTCCGCCAGGAGGGCCCCCTGGGAGCCGCCGGGCTTGTGGGCGTACCCCTCGGTGGTGACCACCGACACGTGCTTGAGGTGGACTTTGGCAGCGAGCAGGCCGCCAGGACGGTAGGCCAAGGTCAGAGCCAGGGTCCGCCGGAGCATTCGCCCGTTGACAGGACCGGCAGGGATCGGAGCGAGACCGAGCCGCTGGCCGCCAGGACCGTTGACCCAGTCTCGGAGACGCCCATGAAGGAAGTCGGTGGGGGACATGGGGAAGACCTGACCGTCGTCGGCGGCCTGATTGAGGCGGGCTGCCAGCTGCACGGCGCGATAGGCCGGCTCGAGGACCACCCACTCTGCCTGGACACCACCCAGATCATGGCCCTTGATCAGCCGGGATGTGAGCCGGAACCGCTGGGTGTCTCCGGAGATGGTGACCGGGGCCTGCGGAGAGAGCGGCGTGAGCTCGTCGAGTTCGCTGGCCCGCATACCGCTGATCGAGGCGACAAGGATGCGGCAGGCGGCCAAGACAAGAAAGGCCAGGTCCCTCAACTGCTGCCCAGTCAACGGCAAAGTCCACGGCACCAGCACCTGATCGTCATACCGGGAGACAGGTGTCGCATCACGCGCGTAGGCGCCCGCAATGCCCACCTTCGCCACGGCGTCCTCGAGCATCGGACGAACAGACTCGACCAGCCGGTAAGGGAAGGCGGAGTAGTTCATCCGCTCGTTGATCAGACGACTCACGTGGACGCGGACCAGCGGATCCTCCGGGTCCGCCCCTCCGCCGATACGTTTGGTCAGCAGCCGGCCATCCAGTTCCGGCAGCGGCTGCCCCCGGCGCACGTAGGAGGCGACAACCTGGGAGAACGTCGCACCGGCCGCCGGAGAGATGCCCCGCATGGTGGACGAGGACCGGTTCTCAACCTCGTTAAGGAGCCGTTCGAACTCAACGGCGACCAAAGGGCCAAGCGTCTCGGTGAGATAGAGAGCGGCAGCGACGGTCGGCTGGAACACCTCCTCGGCCACGGCCGGCACGGAGTTCTCCTGCTTGTTCTTCCAGCCCGCCACGTCCGTGAGAGCCAGCCCCGGCCACGGTGCAAATCCCGGCCGGTATGCGGCCTTGCTGAACAGCTCCCGATAGAGGGCCAGATTCCGAACGGGCTGCAGGATCGTCAGCATCGTGCCGGCACTGATCGGCCCCGTGCCGCGGGTTGGGTGCTTCCGCTCCATGCGCATCACGCGGTAGACATCGCAATGCTCCTGCATCACCGCGGTGAGATCAGAGATGCCCTGGGCGGTCAGGAAGTTCAGCCACCGAACCAGCTGGACACAGTAGTTGAAGCAGCTGGTCGGCTTGTAGGTGGTTCGGGCTGCGTCCGGCAGCGCCAGGACGAGCTCGTGATCCGGGACGGCCAGGGCAAAGATGTACTCCTTCGCCGTGAGGCGGAACGCAGGGTCGATGATCGCGCGGAAGTCCAGCCGTCTGGTGTTGGACCTGGCGCTCTTGGGCATGTCCCGCAGCCCGGTTAGGTCCCAGAAGTCCTCGTCGAAGTTCGGCCTGGGCCCGCCGGGCAAGACCTCCCAGCCCGCTGCACGGCACACATCCAACCCGGCGAATGGTGAGGCGGCCGCCCACTGGGCAGGTATCGGCCCGGCGGGCATCACCACGACGGCACGACGCGGGGCGGTCACAGGCTCATCTCCTCGGGCCGCAGGGGGAGCTCGGCATCGATGTCGTCGACCTCGGTGGAGGCCGATTGAAGTACCCGGGGCTGGAACCGGGGCAGGATCTCGTGGTCGAGCCGGTCCGCGTACGGGGCGAAGACGGCCAGGAACTGGTCAACAGTCATTTGCCGGGACTGCCGGGCAAAGTACGCCTTCAGTCGCAGCAGGTTCGACGCGTGCCGCGGCAGGAACACCGACAACGGGCACAACAGGCACACCCAGGGCCGCGCGGGACACGGCTTGCCCTTCGGCCCGTGCAGGCCGGCGAGCTGGTTCGAGCATGCGGCGGTGAACACGTCCATCTCACCGCCGAGCAACTCAGCCATGGAGCCTTCGTCCAGACCCAGCCGGGCCAGCTCCTGTGGCACTGCGGCCGCGAACTGTGCCGCCTGTTCCTCATCCATCACGATCGGAGGACGTGAACGCCGCAGAACGTCGCCCTGAGCGTCCTCGATGATCGCCTCTACCGCCTCAGCTTGCGCCGGGGTGGTGGTCGAGACGTAGTGGCTGCCCTCCACTGTCGTTGTGTGGTTGGGGTCGATCCTGGTACGTCCGGTCCAGCCGCGACGGGCGAGCATATTGTGATAGGTCGTACGGATCCGCCCAGCGTGGAGCATCAGCCGGTCACCGTCATCTGTTCGCAGGTCGAGCTCGACAGCCACTTCCTTGCGAGCCTTCTTGCCGCTCGCGTGCGACGTGATGGGCGAGAGCACCCCAAGCCTGCTGCTGGGCTGGCCAGGCAGAGACTCGCTGTTCAAGCTGATCCACACATGCTCGGCGCACTCGGGAGGAGCGAACTTTCGAAGAGGCTCAACCAGTTCCAGCCACGCGTCGAGCAGTCGGATCGCTCGGGAGGGAAGGCTGACGCCTTCCGGGCCGCGACGGTTCTTCACGTAGTCCATCAGCAACGTGCGGTCGCCGGCCCACGTGAAGTCCTCCAGACCCAGACCCCGGATGCCGTCCGGTACCACCCCGCTGTAGACACCGAACAAGGTTCGCACCGTGTACGCCGCACGGACCGACGGGAACAGCGCCGAGCGCACTGCGACGTACTGAGCCCCGATTCCCCCACGGAATGCATCGACCTTCACACCCAGCGCGGCCGCAGCATCCTTGACCTTCAACGGCCCCTGGTCCAGAAGCAGGACAGCGAAGTTCTGTCGATTCACCCCACCGTTGGTCGAATCCGGGCCGATCGCCGCCAGAGCCAGAGCTTCACGGTGACCTGCCAGCATCTCCCTGACCCGCGCCCGCAAACGCGACTCGAGCTGGCGCCACTCGTCATCCGTGTACGGATCGAGCGGCTTTCCGCTGAAGGGCTGCTTGACGGGACGCCCGGCCAGATGCTCCCGCAGGGCTGGATCTACTCGCTCTCCACACCCCAGCAGCAGCATGCGCGTCCGCTGCACCCGCGTGCCGGTGGCAGACATCCAATACCGGAGCATGAGCGGCTTGGTCAGGTCCTCCACCCCTCCCCGGAAGCCGCCATCGTGCAGCTCGTCGACCATCCGGCGAATCGTGGACGCGTACTGGACCGCGCCGATACGACGGGTGACGCTGCCCAGCGGGTGGATCAGCTGGACCATCCCGAGCGCGAGGTCCTCGGCGAGCTTGGGATTCGATGACTTGTCCAGCCGCGCCGTCCAAGTGGTTTGGTTGGGGAACGTGCACTCCACTCGCAGCGGATCGTGTTCAACGCGGGTCACCATGCTTCGTCCGTCCCTTCGTCATCGAACTCGGCGGCAGCCTCCGCGGCCGCCTCCCCGTTCTGGTCGGATCCGCGGTAGAAGTCGCGGTAGATCCGGTGGACATCCAGACGCTGGAGGTAAATCTCCGTGGTGGTCACACTCGTGTGTCCGAGCAGGTCACGCAGGACCAGCATCGGATCCTGTTTGGTGAGATAGAGCGCGAGAGCTGCGTCCTCGTTTGCGTCTGAGATCAAAGCGGCGGCCCGCGCGTAGTGACCCTTGACCAGCCTCTCCAGCGTGGCCATGGCGAAGGTGTGCCGGAGCAGGTGCGGAGTCACGATGGGGAAGCGGGACTCGAAGTCACGCCTGATGCGAATGGATGTGCGGCGGAAGGTCGTTGCCCAGTCGATGAACGGGCTGCCGTCCGACTGAACAGCAGTGATCGCTGTGGTGCCCTCCGGCGTCACCAGCCGCAACCGCTCGTTCAGTGTCAGCTTCCGCCATGACACCCTTCGGCCGCCGATCCTCGCGCCCTCCCAGTCCGGCGCCGAGATGACCAGTGGTGGCCCCAACCGAGGATCCGGGACGTGCTCCCGTCCAGCCAGAACGGCCGCCCGGTCCAGCTCGAGGTACTGCCCGAACTCTGACAGTGCCTTGTAACTCGCCCAAGTCTCACGGGCCTTCTTGCCCTTGGTGATCTGCGCGGCCAGCGGGAACCGGACCGGAACCGCACTGCGGCGAGCCGGAAGGCCAGGAAGCTCGTACGTCAGCAAGTGGGTGAACTCCTGGGCACGCAGCCCGCTCGAGATCACCAGCCGGCCCATGGCTGCGTTGCGCCCCAGGTGACGGCCGCGGAAGCCGTCCGGTTCTCCATCCGGGCGAAGACCAGCCAGAGCACGCAGAAACGTCTGCCGGAAGTCGACATCGAGGTACTTGACCTTCGCGTGGGCCTTCGCCTTCCGCAGTGTCGCCGTGTTCCGGCGCGTCTGCTGCACACCAGCGTCCGTGTATCGCCGAACGATTGCGTACGTGAAGGGCTGAACAGGGCAGAAGCCCTGGTCAACGGCCCACGTGTAGAACCGGGCCACGGTGTTCACGTTGAGGTTCCACGTGTCCTCCTCCCACCGTGCAGCAAGCGGGCCCGAGAACCGGTACTCGGAGAAGGAACTCAATGCCGACCGCAGCTCGTCACGGTCAGCGAAGGGGGCGACGCCCCGCTCGGCCAAGAACTCCAGCCAGCTGCGGAGGGCTTGGGCATACGTCTTCCACGTCAGACGACCCGGGGCCCCACTGACCGGAAGTTCCCGGAGCCACAGGTTCGCGATCGCCGCCGGCCGCAAATTCCCGTTCTCCTCCAGGAGCAGATCCTCGTCGATGAGCACGGGCATGCCCTCCGGAATTAATGGCTGTCTTCCAAGGCCCCACGTAGCCCAGTCATTTGAGCTGTAGAAGGTCAGATGCATGCCTTGAACACTACGTATCCGACACAGTTGAGTGCAACGGATATCAAGAGTTTTCCATGAGGGGTTGAGCTACTTAAGAGACACGGAAACTAAGCAAGGATTCCTTCGGAATACGCGATGGGGACGATCGCGGCCTGTGCATTCGCGGCGGTTCTGTACAAGGTGGTGACGAGTGAAGTGGTCTCCACGGCACTCCAGTCGACCATCGGGAAGGCACTCGATGCGCCGTTCTGACCGGGGATATGTGACGGCGGAGGCGGCCCTGGTGATTCCGGCGCTGGTGCTGTTCGCGACGCTGCTGGTGTGGGCGCTGATGGCGGCCGCCGCGCAGATCCGGTGTGTGGACGCGGCTCGGGCCGGTGCCCGGGCGGCGGCCCGGTCGGAACCGGAGGGCGAGGCGGTGGCGGTGGCCGAGGCGGCCGCCCCGCCCGGGGCGCGGGTGGAGTTGTCGCGCACGGGCGACCTCTGGCGGATCCAGGTATCGGCCCCCGCCCCGGGCCCGGCCGCCCTGCCGCTCCGCCTCACCGCCCAGGCCGCGGCCCTGGCCGAAGACTCCGTAGGCCCGCCGTCATGACCGGGGCACGGCAGCGGGCGCGGGACCGGGCGCGGGCGCGGGACCGAGACCGGGGGTCGGCGCCTAACCGGGACCGGGACCGGGGGTCGGCGACGGTGTGGGGCGTCGTGGCGGCGACCGTGCTGGTGGCGGTGTTCGGCGGGGTGCTGCTGCTCGGGCAGGCCGTCGTGGCCCGCCACCGGGCCGCGGCGGCCGCGGACCTGGCGGCCCTCGCCGCTGCGGCGACCTGGGCCCACGGCCCGGAGGCCGCCTGCGCCACGGCGATACGGGTGGCGGTGGCGCAGGGGGCTCGGGTCACCGGGTGCGTGGTGTCGGGCGAGGTCGCGGAGATCCGGGCCCGCGCCCCGACGGGCCCCTTCGCACCGGAACTGGGCTCCCGCGCGGGCCCGCCGCCGGCCGCGGAGCCCGGGTGAGGCGGTGGCTCAGACCAGGGGTCACAGGCGTACCGAGGCGGTGGTGCCGGACGAGGTGGTCGAGGTTCCCTCGCCGAGGGCGTTCGGGGCTCCGGAGGGCGGGAGGGGGTGGGCGATCTGGCCGGTCACGGTCAGGGTGTGCGCGTCGAGAAGCCAGTGGCGGACGTCGCCGTACTCCTCGTCGCTCTCGGTGGTACCGGCTAGGGGGTGTCCGCGTCCAGGAAGCCGCCCTCGTAGTCCCAGCGCACCGGCCGCCCGGCGACACCCCGGCACTCCGCCGCCCACCGACGCCCCGGCCGCCCCGGCCGCCCACCGGCGCCCCGGCCGCCCACCGGCGCCCCGGCCGCCCACCGGCGCCCCGGCCGGCTGCTGGCCGGGGTTGCCGCGCACGGCTGACCTACCGGGCCCGCCGGAGCTGCCCCGCCCGCCCCGGCCCCGCTCTGCCAGGAGGCCAGCGGGGAGGCCGGGGGCCACGGGGCCCCGGGGGTCACGGCGTGGGGGCGTCTTTGAGGAGGTGGGTGAGGAGGCGGATGGCGCCGCGTTTGTGGAGGGGGTCGTTGCCGTTGCCGCATTTCGGGGACTGGATGCAGGACGGGCAGCCCGCCTCGCACTCGCAGGCGGCGATCGCGTCGCGGGTCGCCGTCAGCCAGGCGCGGGCCGTGTGGAAGGCGCGCTCCGCGAAACCGGCTCCGCCCGGGTGGCCGTCGTAGACGAAGACCGTCGGGAGGAGGGTGTCGGGATGCAGCGGGACGGAGACCCCGCCGATGTCCCAGCGGTCGCAGGTGGCGAAGAGCGGGAGCAGGCCGATGGAGGCGTGCTCGGCGGCGTGCAGGGCGCCGCCGAGGATCTCCGGGTTGATCCGGGCCTCGTCCAGCTGGTCCTCGGTCACCGTCCACCACACGGCCCGGGTGCGCAGGGTGCGGGGAGGCAGGTCCAGTTTGGCCTCGCCCAGGACCTCTCCGGTGATCAGTTTGCGGCGCAGGTACGAGACCACCTGGTTGGTGACCTCCACGGAGCCGAAGCAGAGCCGGGCCCGGCCCCAGGCGATCTCCGTCTCGGTCTCCAGGACGGAGATGGCGGTGGTGTCGCGGGCCGTCGTGGAGAAGGGCGGGTTCGCCTCCTCCACCAGGGCCACCGAGTCCTCCAGGTCCAGGTGCTTCACGAGGTACGTGCGGCCCTGGTGGAGGTGGACGGCGCCGTCGTGGACGGCCGTGTGCGAGGCCTCCTCGTCGACCGTGCCCAGCAGCCGGCCGGTGGAGGCCTCCACGATCTGCACCGGGCGGCCGCCGCCGCCCCGGATGTCGGTGAGGTCCGAGGCCCGTTCCCGGCGGGTCCAGTGCCAGGCCGTCGCCCGGCGCCGCAGCAGTTTGGCCGCCTCGAGCTGCGGGAGGAGCTCGCGCGCCGCCGGGCCGAAGAGGTCCAGGTCCGGCTCCGTCAGGGGCAGCTCGGCCGCCGCCGCGCACAGGTGGGGGGCCAGGACGTACGGGTTGTCGGGGTCCAGGACGGTGGCCTCCACCGGCTGCTGGAAGAGGGCCTCGGGGTGGTGGACCAGGTAGGTGTCCAGCGGGTCGTCGCGGGCGATCAGCACCGCCAGCGCGCCGTGGCCCGAGCGCCCGGCCCGGCCGGCCTGCTGCCAGAGGGAGGCGCGGGTGCCGGGGTAGCCGGTGATCAGGACCGCGTCGAGGCCGGAGACGTCCACGCCCAGCTCCAGGGCGGTCGTGGCGGCCAGGCCGAGCAGCTCGCCGGAGTGCAGGGCCCTCTCCAGGGCCCGGCGCTCCTCTGGCAGGTAGCCGCCGCGGTAGGCCGCGACGCGCCCGGGCAGGGAGCGGTCGACGGCGGCGAGCTTCTCCTGGGCGATCACCGCGATCAGCTCGGCCCCGCGCCGGGAGCGGACGAAGGCGACCGTGCGGACGCCCTGGACGACCAGGTCCGTCAGGAGGTCGGCGGTTTCGGCGGTGGCCGTACGGCGTACGGGCGCGCCCTTCTCGCCCTTGAGGTCGGTCAGGGGCGGCTCCCACAGGGCGAAGACGACCTCGCCGCGCGGGGAGGCGTCGTCGGCCACCTCGACCACCGGCAGGCCCGTCAGACGGGACGCTGCGGCCGCCGGATCGCTCGCGGTGGCCGAGGCCAGCAGGAAGACGGGATCGGAGCCGTAGCGGGCGCACAGCCGCCGCAGGCGGCGCAGGACCTGGGCGACGTGGGAGCCGAAGACGCCGCGGTAGGTGTGGCACTCGTCGATCACGACGTAGCGCAGCGCCCGCAGGAAGGAGGCCCAGCGCGGGTGGGCCGGGAGGATCCCGCGGTGCAGCATGTCGGGGTTGGTGAGGACGTAGTTCGCGTACTGGCGCACCCACTCGCGTTCCTCCACCGGGGTGTCGCCGTCGTACACGGCCGGGCGGATCGCGTTGCCCAGCGGACCGGCCAGCTCCCGCACGGCGCGCCGCTGGTCGGCCGCCAGGGCCTTGGTGGGGGCCAGGTACAGGGCGGTCGCGCCACGCCCGTTCGGGGCCTCGGCGCCGTCCGCGAGGGCCGAGAGCACGGGCGCGAGGTAGGCCAGCGATTTGCCCGAGGCGGTGCCCGTGGCGACGACCACGGACTCGCCGTCGAGGGCGTGCTCGGCGGCCGCGGCCTGGTGTTCCCACGGATGTTCGATCCCGGCGGCCTGGATGGCGGCTACGACATCAGTTCGGATGCGATCCGGCCAGACTGCATGACGACCCTCCCGAGGGGGCAAGTGCTCCGTATGGGTGATGCGCGCAGACCGGGAAGACCCCCGTGACAGCCGGTCCAGGACCGTGCCGGGGGAGGGTCGGGCGTCCTCGGGTGCCGTGGGCCGACCGGGACGGTGAGTGTTGGCCATTGGAACCGAGTGTGTCACCGGCGTGCGGGACAATGGTCCCAAGGCGTCGTGCGCGCCTGCCGGTAAGTGATTGAATGCCATCGCGGCAGCCAATCCCTCGCCTACCTTCGGGTGGGGAGGCCCCTGGGGGGCGCCGCTCGATAGCAAGGTGCTGGAGGATCCGTGGACCTGTCCCTGTCGACTCGCACTGTCGGCGACCGTACGGTCGTGGAGGTCGGTGGCGAGATTGATGTGTATACCGCGCCCAAGCTGCGCGAGCAGTTGGTCGAGTTGGTGAACGACGGCAGCTACCACCTGGTTGTCGACATGGAGCGAGTGGACTTCCTCGACTCCACCGGACTTGGTGTGCTCGTGGGAGGCCTCAAGCGCGTCCGCGCGCACGAGGGCTCGCTGCGTCTGGTCTGCAACCAGGAGCGCATCCTGAAGATCTTCCGAATCACCGGTCTGACCAAGGTGTTCCCGATCCACACCTCGGTGGAGGAAGCGGTCAGCGCCACCGACTGACCGACCGACGGCTCTCGGCGGCGAACGGCCGATGAGGAGCGGGGGGTACCGGGCCACAGGTGGTCCGGGCCCCTGTAAGGCACGCCCGTAGTCCGAGGGGGACGCGCATGGCCACCGTTGAACTGCGCTTCAGCGCCCAGCCCGAACACGTCCGGACGGCCCGCCTGGTCGCGGCCGCCGTGGCGCGCCGGGCCGGTGTGGAGGAAGCCGTCCTCGACGAGGTCCGCCTCGCCGTGGGCGAGGCCTGCTCGCGCGCCGTCGGACTGCACCGCAGCAACGGGCTGACCGCGCCCGTCCGGGTGGTGCTGACCGAGGAGGAGAAGGTGTTCTCCATCGAGGTCGGCGACGAAGTGCCCGGACCGGCCGGCGGTCCGTCCGCCGGCATGCCCGGGATCGAGGCGGTCCTGGACCCGGACATCGAGGGTGAGGACGAGATGGGCCTGGCCGTGATCAGCGGCCTGGTCGACGACGTCGAGGTCATCAGCGGGGAGACCGGCGGAACCATCCGGATGAGGTGGCCCGTTTCGGGGACCTCCGAGCTGGCGTAGGCCGTCAGGGGCTCGCGCAGCCGCCCCGGTCGCATCCGGAGCGGCGGCCGACCCGGTCCCGTCGCCCCGGCCCGGTCCGTCGCGCCCCGGCGCGTCACGGTCCGGGCTTTGCCATGCCCTGACGCCTGCCTTGCCCCGAGCCATGCCCAGAGGCCATGCCCTGACGCCACGCCACGCCCTGATCCGGTGCCCGCGGTCGCGCAGCCCCCGGCGCGCCGGGGGCTGCGGTGAGTTTCGGCGCGGGGTCGTCTGGCGGCGGGAGGCCGGGTGGGTGCCGGGAAAGCGGGGGAGGCCCCGGACGGGCGGCTTCCGGGAGGGAACGGCCGCGCGTGCCGACGTATCATCTGATCTTATTCAAGGCCCTGCCGAGCAGGGCCTTTTCTGTCGTCGTAGATCAATTGCGGCGCCGCTCCCCCAGAATTCCTAGATCGATGACGAGGCGTCAATGCCTTTGCCCCATTACTACTTTCGGGGGTAATGGAGTGACCGGATCTATTGGTGAGGAGCATGTGCAGGCCAATTCCGTTTCCTGCGTACTGTTTTGATCGGGTCGCGCTCCCTACAATCCGTCCACATCTTGAGCTCATGACGTCAAGGAGGACGAATGACGGGGCTCTTCACCCCCATTGCGCCCGGTCGCACCACTGACCTGGCATCCGCAGTACTCACCGATGACAACCGGCTCATCGTGATCGTCATCGCGGGCGTGGCCATCGCCGCGCTCGTCGTCGCGCAGATCCTGGTCCGCCAGGTCCTCGCCGCCGACGAGGGAACCGACTCCATGAAGGAGATCGCAGCCGCCGTCCAGGAAGGCGCCAACGCCTACCTCGGACGTCAGCTGCGCACCCTCGGCATCTTCGCCGTCGTCGTGTTCTTCCTGCTCTTCCTGCTCCCCGCCGACGACTGGACGCAGCGGGCGGGACGTTCCGCCTTCTTCCTCGTCGGCGCCCTCTTCTCCGCCGCGACCGGCTACATCGGCATGCGCCTCGCGGTGCGCGCCAACGTCCGCGTCGCCGCGGCCGCGAGAGAGGCCACCCCCGCCGAGGGCGAGCCCGCCAAGGACCTGACCGAGGTCTCCCACAAGGCCATGCGGATCGCGTTCCGCACCGGCGGCGTGGTGGGCATGTTCACGGTCGGCCTCGGCCTGCTCGGCGCCTCCTGCGTCGTGCTCGTCTACGCCGCCGACGCCCCCAAGGTCCTGGAGGGCTTCGGCCTCGGCGCCGCCCTGATCGCCATGTTCATGCGCGTGGGCGGCGGCATCTTCACCAAGGCCGCCGACGTCGGCGCCGACCTGGTCGGCAAGGTCGAGCAGGGCATTCCGGAGGACGACCCGCGCAATGCCGCGACCATCGCCGACAACGTGGGCGACAACGTCGGAGACTGCGCGGGAATGGCCGCCGACCTCTTCGAGTCCTACGCCGTCACCCTCGTGGCGGCCCTGATCCTCGGCAAGGCCGCCTTCGGCGACCTGGGCCTGGCCTTCCCGCTGATCGTCCCCGCCATCGGGGTCGTCACGGCGATGATCGGCATCTTCGCGGTCTCCCCGCGGCGCACCGACCGCAGCGGCATGACCGCCATCAACCGCGGCTTCTTCATCTCCGCCGTCATCTCGCTGGTGCTCGTCGCGATCGCCGTCTACGCGTACCTGCCGGCCACCTACAAGGAGCTCGCCGGCGTCGACGACGCCGCGATCGCCAACCACTCCGGCGACCCGCGCGTCCTGGCCCTGATCGCCGTCGCCATCGGCATCGTGCTCGCGGCCCTGATCCAGCAGCTCACCGGCTACTTCACCGAGACCAACCGCCGTCCGGTCCGGGACATCGGCAAGTCCTCCCTGACGGGAGCCGCCACCGTCGTCCTCGCCGGCATCTCGGTGGGCCTGGAGTCCGCCGTCTACACGGCGCTGCTCATCGGCCTCGGCGTCTACGGGGCGTTCCTGCTCGGCGGCACCTCGATCATGCTGGCGCTCTTCGCCGTCGCGCTGGCCGGCACCGGCCTGCTCACCACGGTCGGCGTCATCGTCGCCATGGACACCTTCGGGCCCGTCTCCGACAACGCCCAGGGCATCGCGGAGATGTCCGGCGACGTCCAGGGCGCCGGCGCGCAGGTGCTGACCGACCTGGACGCGGTGGGCAACACCACCAAGGCCATCACCAAGGGCATCGCCATCGCCACCGCCGTGCTCGCCGCGGCCGCGCTCTTCGGCTCGTACAACGACGCCATCGCCAACGCGGTCAAGTCCGTCGGCGCGGACACCAAGTCGATGAACCTCAGCCTGGACATCGCGCAGCCCAACAACCTCGTCGGCCTGATCCTGGGCGCCGCGGTCGTGTTCCTGTTCTCGGGCCTCGCCATCAACGCCGTCGCCCGCTCGGCCGGCGCGGTGGTCTACGAGGTGCGCCGCCAGTTCCGGGAGCACCCGGGGATCATGGACTACACCGAGAAGCCCGAGTACGGGCGCGTCGTGGACATCTGCACCAAGGACGCGCTGCGCGAACTCGCCACGCCCGGCCTGCTCGCCGTCCTCACACCGATCGCCGTCGGGTTCTCGCTCGGCGTCGGCGCGCTCGGCTCGTTCCTCGCCGGAGCCATCGGCTGCGGCACCCTGATGGCGGTCTTCCTCGCCAACTCCGGTGGCGCGTGGGACAACGCGAAGAAGCTCGTCGAGGACGGGCACCACGGCGGCAAGGGCAGCGAGGCCCACGCGGCCGTGGTCATCGGCGACACGGTCGGCGACCCGTTCAAGGACACCGCCGGTCCGGCCATCAACCCGCTGCTCAAGGTCATGAACCTGGTGGCCCTGCTGATCGCCCCGGCGATCGTGCAGTTCAGCTACGGCACGGACGCCAGCGCGACCGTGCGGGCGATCGTCGCGGTCCTCGCGATCGGCGTCATCGTCGGTGCGGTCTACGTCTCCAAGCGCCGCGGCATCGCGGTCGGTGACGACGGCGAAGGCGAGGGCGAGGGCGGGAGCGCTCCGGCCGAGCGGGTGGGCCAGCAGGCCGACCCGGCGGCGGTGATCTCCTCCTGAGGCCGTGAGGCCTTGAGGACCTGACGGGTATTCGCATACCACGGTCGGACTCGATCGTACGCCCGAATGGCGGACAGGCGGCGCGGACTGACGCGCCGTCCGTCCGCCTTTGCGTTTCCCGGATGGCGGGCGTGTATCTTCCGGGCCGAGAGTCTTCGAAGGGACCAATCCGGTGAACAAGAAGCTTGCGGCCGCCATGGCGGGCAGTGCGGTGCTGATGCTCGTCCTGTCCGGCTGCGGCGGGGACGACGGCGACAAGAAGACCGACGCCTGGGCGAAGAAGGTCTGCGACAGCTGGCAGCCAGAGCTCAAGAAGATCGAGCAGGCCAACGCTGACATCAAGCGGGTGGCCACCGAGAGCAGCAAGCCCGAGGAGGTCCAGTCGACCGACTCGGCGGCCTTCGGGACCATGTCCGAGTCGTACAAGTCGATGGGTACGGCCCTGCAGGGGGCGGGTGTTCCGCCGGTCAAGGACGGCGAGAAGACCCAGAGCGCCGCGGTCAAGGGCTTCGAGGCGACTTCGCAGGGCTACACGGCCTTGAAGACGAAGATGGACGCCCTCGACCCCAAGGACCAGGGCAAGTTCGCCGAGGGCCTCAAGGACGTGGCGGGCGGCCTGGAGGAAGCGACCAAGGGCGGCAAGGAAGCCCTGGACCAGCTCAAGGCGGGCGGTCTGGACAAGTCGATGAACAGCCAGAAGGGCTGCCAGGTGACGACGCCGTCACCGTCGAAGTCGTAGCGGCAACGCGGCAGCGGCAGCGGCAGTCGCCGTAGTCTCCGCTGCCGGCGGCACGACGGTACGCACACCAGGGCGGCCGGAAACCTTCGGGGATCCGGCCGTTCGCCGCGTTCCGGCCGCGCACGCAGCTTCGTACCCGAACTCCGTGCGCGACTCCCCGAGCCGGCCCGCGATCAGGCCGTACGGAACTGCGCGCACCCGGCGTCCCTTCGCGGCGGCGCGCCCGCGCGGCGGCTGCGACGGCGGCGGCCGTCCACGCCGAAGGCCGTGTGGCGCGGGGAATGCCGGTGACAGCGGCCACAATGGGCGGGTGAGTACCACCAGCCTTCCCTCCGGTCTGCCCGCCCGCCTCCCCTCGTCCGACGGCGCCGCCGGGCTCCGCGCCGCGATGCTCGACGCCGGTTTCACCGCCGACGGGCTGCTCGAACTGCTCGGCGCCCCCGCCTACGCCGCGCTCGCCCGCAGCGAGACCGTCCCCGCACTGCGCGCCACGCGCAGCGGCGGCAACGGGCCGCTCGCCAGCCTCGTGCGGCTCTTCTTGCTCCAGCAGCCGGTGCCGTACGTGCACGCCTCGGCCGCGCTGCCCGTCGACGCGGCGCTGGCCGAGGGCTGGCTGCGGCGCGAGGGGGACGAGGTCCACGCCACCGTGGACGTGCGCCCGTACGGGGGGCCCGAGGGCGAGGACTGGTTCATCGTCTCGGACCTCGGCTGCGCCGTCGGCGGGGCCGGCGGGATCGGCAGTCGCGAGGAGGGCGTGGTCCTCGGGGTCGGTGGCGCCTCCACCACGCTCGCCGGGATCACCGTCCGCACCCCGGTCGGCTCGGCCCTCGACGTCGGCACCGGATCCGGGATCCAGGCACTGCACGCGGCCCAGCACGCCACCCGGGTGACGGCCACCGACGTCAACCCCCGGGCCCTGGAATTCACCCGGTTGACGCTGGCGCTGTCGGGGGCCCCTGAGGCCGAGCTGCTCACCGGTTCGCTGTTCGAGCCGGTCGGCGCGGCCACGTACGACCTGATCGTCTCGAATCCGCCGTTCGTGATCTCCCCCGGAGCCCGGCTGACGTACCGGGACGGCGGGATGGGCGGCGACGACCTGTGCCGGACCCTGGTCCAGGAGGCCGGCGCCCGGCTCAACCCGGGCGGGTACGCGCAGTTCCTCGGCAACTGGCAGCACGTGGACGGCGAGGACTGGCGCGACCGGGTCCGGGCCTGGGTGCCGCGCGGCTGCGATGCCTGGATCGTGCAGCGTGACGTGCAGGACGTCACGCAGTACGCGGAGTTGTGGCTGCGCGACGCGGGCGACCACCGCACCGATCCCGCCGAGTACGAGCGGCGCTACGAGGACTGGCTGGACGAGTTCGAGGCCCGTAAGACCAAGGCGGTGGGATTCGGCTGGATCACGCTGCGGCGCAGCGACGCGGCCGAGCCGTCGATCGTGGTGGAGGAGTGGCCGCACTCGGTGGAACAGCCGCTCGGGGACACCGTCGTGGCGCACTTCGCCCGGCAGGACTACCTCCGCGACCACGACGACGCGGCCCTGCTGACCGGCTACTTCCAGTTGACCGAGGAGGTCGTCCAGGAGCAGGTCGGAGCCCCCGGGGCGGAGGATCCGGAGCACGTGGTGCTCCGGCAGCACCGCGGGATGCGGCGCGCCACCAAGGTCGACACGGTCGGCGCCGGCTTCGCCGGGGTGTGTGACGGATCACTGAGCGCGGGTCGGATTCTGGACGCCATCGCTCAGCTGGTGGCGGAGGACCCGGTGGTGCTGCGGGACCGCACGCCGGAGGCGATCCGGATGCTGGTGGAGCAGGGGTTCCTGGAGCCGGTGACGGTGACGGAGCCGGAGCCGGTGGCGGAGCCGGACGGGGAGCGGGGGGCGTAGGGCAGGGTCTCGCGCGCCCCGCCCCGCATCCGGGCCCCGCATCCGGCCCCGCAACCCGTCCTGAATCCCGTCCTGAATCCGGCCCTGCCGGGCACCCGCCGCCCAGCCGCCGACCAGCGGCTGGGCACCGGCTGGCCGCCGCCCGGGCACCCCGCAGGGCAGCCGGAACCAGGATGTAACCCGGGGTTCGCCTTGTGTATCCCCCCGGCTGGCAGGCTCCTGCTCAGCGGGATCCGGGGGGATCCCGGGAGCGGCCCAGGGGCTTGAGGGGAACGGCATGGAAGACGGACCTGCGATCTTCGCGGCGACCGTGTTCCTGCTGTTCGGGGCCGCTCTGCTGGTCTGGACGGGGGCGCGCGCCCGGCACGGCGCGCCGGTGGCCGAAGGCGTGCGCCCCGTCATTGCCGTACCGCTGGCGCTGCTCGCCGGCGCGGTGTCGCTGGCCCTGGGAATCTGGTGCCTCGGGCGGCTGTGACGCCGGGGCGACCCGGGCGGTCGTGAAGCCCCGGGCGGTCGTGAAGCCCGGGCGGTCGTGACGCCCGGTCGGCGGCCTCGCGGCCGCGGCCGCGGGCCCGGCCGTACCGCGGGCACGCTCGCGAGCGGCGCGCCGGGTTTCGCCGAGGTTCCCTCCGAGGTGCGCGTCAGGCCGTAAACGCCGACGTGAAGAGGGGTGCGGGGGCGGGGCCAGACGGCCCTTTGGCCACTCGGCCCGGTGATCGCCGAGGGTCCGCCGTGGCATCCGGGCGGCAGAAATGGCACTTGTCGGGTTACCGTTCGAGTGGCCGTTGCGGGCTTCTGCCGTTTGACACGGGGGCGGGTTGTACCGTCACACTCCGCAGCGTCGCCGTACTGCGACCGAGTGCCGACCGGAGAGAAGAGCCAAGTTGTCCCCGACTAGCGAGACCGCAAAGGGCGGCCGCCGACTCGTCATCGTCGAGTCCCCTGCCAAGGCGAAGACGATCAAGGGCTACCTCGGCCCGGGGTACGTCGTCGAGGCGAGCGTCGGGCACATCCGCGACCTCCCCAGCGGCGCGGCCGAGGTTCCCGACAAGTACACCGGCGAGGTCCGTCGCCTCGGTGTGGACGTCGAACACGACTTCGCGCCGATCTACGTCGTCAACGCCGATAAGAAGGCCCAGGTCAGGAAGCTCAAGGAGCTGCTGGCCGAGTCGGACGAACTCTTCCTCGCCACCGATGAGGACCGCGAGGGCGAAGCCATCGCGTGGCACCTGCAGGAAGTCCTCAAGCCCAAGGTCCCCGTCCACCGGATGGTCTTCCACGAGATCACCAAGGACGCGATCCGCGACGCCGTCGCCAACCCGCGCGAGCTCAACCAGCGCATGGTCGACGCCCAGGAGACCCGCCGCATCCTCGACCGCCTCTACGGCTACGAGGTCTCGCCGGTCCTGTGGAAGAAGGTCATGCCGAAGCTGTCGGCGGGCCGCGTCCAGTCGGTGGCCACCCGCATGGTCGTGGAGAAGGAGCGCGAGCGCATCGCGTTCCGCTCCGCCGAGTACTGGGACCTGACCGGCACCTTCTCCACCGGCCGCGCCGGTGACGCCTCCGACCCCTCGACGCTGGTCGCCCGCCTGAACACGGTCGACGGCAAGCGCATCGCGCAGGGCCGCGACTTCGGCTCGACCGGACAGCTCAAGGGCGAGGTGCTCCACCTCGACGAGGCGAACGCGCGGGCGCTGGCCGCCGCGCTGGCCGAGACCTCCTTCGCGGTCCGCTCGGTCGAGTCCAAGCCGTACCGCCGCTCCCCGTACGCCCCCTTCCGTACGACGACGCTCCAGCAGGAGGCCTCGCGCAAGCTCGGCTTCGGTGCGAAGGCGACGATGCAGGTGGCGCAGAAGCTGTACGAAAACGGCTTCATCACCTACATGCGTACCGACTCCACCACGCTCTCCGACACCGCGGTGTCGGCGGCGCGGGCGCAGGTCACGCAGCTCTACGGGGCCGACTACCTGCCGGAGAAGCCGCGCGTCTACGCGGGCAAGGTCAAGAACGCCCAGGAGGCGCACGAGGCGATCCGCCCCTCGGGTGATCGTTTCCGCACCCCCGCCGAGACGGGCCTGACCGGCGACCAGTTCCGCCTGTACGAGCTCATCTGGAAGCGCACCGTCGCCTCCCAGATGAAGGACGCGGTCGGCAACTCGGTGACCGTGAAGATCGGTGGCCGCTCCTCGGACGGCCGCGACGCCGAGTTCAGCGCGTCCGGCAAGACGATCACCTTCCACGGGTTCATGAAGGCCTACGTCGAAGGCGCGGACGACCCGAACGCCGAGCTCGACGACCGCGAGAAGCGCCTGCCGCAGGTCGCGGAGGGCGACGCCCTGTCGGCCGAGGAGATCACGGCCGACGGCCACTCGACCAAGCCGCCGGCCCGCTACACCGAGGCCTCGCTGGTCAAGGAGCTGGAAGAGCGCGAGATCGGCCGCCCGTCGACGTACGCGTCGATCATCGGCACGATCCTGGACCGCGGATACGTCTTCAAGAAGGGCACGGCCCTGGTGCCGTCCTTCCTGTCCTTCGCCGTGGTCAACCTGCTGGAGACGCACTTCGGCCGGCTCGTCGACTACGACTTCACGGCCAGGATGGAGGACGACCTCGACCGCATCGCGCAGGGCGAGGCCCAGTCCGTGCCGTGGCTGAAGCGGTTCTACTTCGGCTCGGAGGACGCGAGCGAGGTCGTACCCGCCGAGGGCGACCACCTCGGCGGCCTGAAGGAACTGGTGACCGACCTGGGCGCGATCGACGCCCGGGAGATCTCCTCCTTCCCCGTCGGCGAGGGCATCGTGCTGCGGGTCGGCCGCTACGGGCCGTACGTGGAGCGCGGTGAGAAGGACGCAGAGGGCCACCAGCGCGCGGACGTTCCGGAGGAGCTGGCGCCGGACGAGCTGACCGTGGAGTACGCGGAGGAGCTCTTCGCGAAGCCGAGCGGCGAGTTCGAGCTGGGCAAGGACCCGATCAGCGGGAACGAAATCGTCGCGAAGGACGGTCGCTACGGGCCGTACGTGACGGAGATCCTGCCCGAGGGCACGCCGAAGACCGGCAAGAACGCGGTCAAGCCGCGGACGGCCTCGCTGTTCGCGTCGATGAGCCTGGACACGGTCACCCTCGACGACGCCATGCGCCTCATGTCCCTTCCGCGGGTCGTGGGCCTGGACGCCGAAGGCGTGGAGATCACGGCCCAGAACGGCCGCTACGGCCCGTACCTGAAGAAGGGCACGGACTCGCGGTCGCTGGAGACCGAGGACCAGCTGTTCGCGATCACGCTGGACGAGGCCCTCGCCATCTACGCGCAGCCCAAGCAGCGCGGGCGGGCCGCGGCCAAGCCGCCGCTGAAGGAGCTGGGGACCGACCCGGTGAGCGAGAAGCCGGTCGTCGTCAAGGACGGCCGCTTCGGCCCGTACGTGACGGACGGCGAGACGAACGCGACGCTGCGGCGCGAAGACGACGTCGAGACGATCACGCCGGAGCGGGGCTACGAGCTCCTCGCGGAGAAGCGCGCGAAGGGCCCGGCCAAGAAGACGGCGAAGAAGGCCGCGGCGAAGAAGGCCCCCGCGAAGAAGGCCCCGGCCAAGAAGGCGGCGGCGACGAAGACCGCGGCGGCGAAGAAGACGACGGCGAAGAAGGCCGTCGCGAAGAAGACGGTGGCAAAGAAGGCGGCGGCCGCTCCGGCGGACGAGTAGTCGCCGACAGGGCCCGTGCGATGCGCACGGGCCCTGTTCTTCCAGCCCCGCCGGGCAATTCCAGCCCCGCCGGCGTTTGAGGCGCGGGGTCCGGGGCGGAGCCCCAGGGAACGGCGGAAGGGCGGGGCGGGGAGAAGCCCCGCGCAGCGGCGGCACTGGCCCGGGGCCAGCCCCGGAAGGTGGGTCTGGGGTCACACCGGACCTTGTCCACAGCCCACCGCACCGGCCAAGCGCAGCGGATAGGCTGGGCGGATGACGCGAGCCGAGCAGCCAACGGTCGTGACCGCCACCACCGCCACCGCCCAGACCACCCCCAACACCCCGCACACCCCCGCTCCCACCTACGACGAAGCCCTCGCCGCGGACTCCCGCGAGCGCGCGGTGCGCGCGCTGCTGCGCACTCCCCGGCTGCGCCGTCTGTGGAGCGCCCAGCTGGTCAGCGGCATCGGTGATGCCCTGGCCCTGCTGGTGCTGGTGCTGCTCGCCTTCCAGGCGGCCATCGAGCAGGACGCCTTCGGCGGTGGATACGCCGGCTGGGCCCTGGCCGTCGCCGCCGTCTTCGGCGTGCGGATGCTGGCCACCGTCCTGTTCGGCGCCGTCCTCCTCGGCCCGCTGGCCAAGCTGAGCGCCCCCGGCGGCAAGCTGGACCGCCGCTGGACGATGATCGGCGCCGACGGCCTGCGGCTCGGCCTCTTCGTCGTCGCCCCGCTGTGGCTCGACTGGATTCCCGAGCACGCGCTGATCGCCCTGCTCGCCACCGTCTTCGTCTCCGGAGCCGCCGAGCGGCTGTGGGCACTGGCCAAGGACAGCGCCGCGCCCGCACTGCTGCCGGTCCCGCCGCCTGAGGGCGCGACCGTGCGGCCGCTGCCGGACCACCTCGACACCCTGCGCCGACTGAACCTGCGCACCTCCTTCGCGGCCATGCCCGCCGCCGCGGCCCTGCTGCTCGCAGCGACCCTGGTGGGCAAGGCCCTCGGCCTCGGCATCGGCTGGTTCGCCGAGAACCAGGCCGCGCTGGGTTCGTACGTGGCCTCCGGACTCTTCGCCGCCTCCGTGTCGTTGCTGCTCCCGCTGGTGCTGCCCGGCGTGAAGACCCCGCGCCCGCGTTCCCCGCTGGAGGGGCTGCGCGCCCCCAAGGCGGGGGACCGGCCCGAGAAGGGGCGTACGGGAGCCATCCCGCTGCTCGTCCTCGCCTGCGCGGCCGTCACCGGAGCGATCGCCTCCGCCGCCGCCGTGGCCGTCCTGCACGCCGCCGATCTGGGTGGCGGAGCGGCCGCGTTCTCGCTGCTCGTACTGGCCCTGCTCGGCGGCACCGCCCTCGGCATCCGCGCCACGCAGGCCGGCAAGGTGCTGCCCGCGCTGTCCCGGCGCCGGCTGCTGGCACTGGCCATCGCGGTGACCGGGCTCGCGCTGCTGCTGACCGGGCTCGTCCCGGACACCGCGACCGTGCTGTTCCTGTCGCTGCTCGCGGGCAGCGCCGCGGGTGTCGCCGCCAACACCGGGCACACCCTGCTGGACCAGGAGACCGAGGAGTTCCGTAGGGCCCGGGTCACCGAGCACCTGCAGGCCGTCGTCCGGGTGGCCGTCGCCGTCGGGGCCGTCGCGGCCCCGCTGCTGGCCGCCGGCATCGGTCCGCACCGGCTGGCCGGCGGCGAGGTCGTCTTCGCGCACGGCGGCGCGGCCTTCACGCTGATGCTGGTCGGCGCCCTGCTGCTGCCCGTCGCCGTGGTCGTCCTGGCCAAGGCCGACGACCGCAGCGGCGTACCGCTGCGCCGCGACCTGCGCGAGGCCCTGCGCGGCGGGGAGCCGGTGCAGGCCGCGTCCGACGCCGGATTCTTCATCGCCCTGGAGGGCGGCGACGGAGCCGGCAAGTCCACCCAGGTGCAGGCGCTGGCCGACTGGATACGCGACAAGGGCCACGAGGTCGTCGTCACGCGCGAGCCCGGGGCCACCCCCGTCGGCAAGCGGCTGCGCTCGATCCTGCTGGACGTGTCCTCCGCCGGACTGTCGAACCGCGCCGAGGCCCTGCTGTACGCGGCCGACCGCGCCGAGCACGTGGACACCGTCGTACGGCCCGCCCTGGAGCGCGGCGCGGTCGTCATCACCGACCGCTACGTCGACTCTTCGGTGGCCTACCAGGGCGCCGGCCGCGATCTGTCCCCGACCGAGATCGCCCGTATCTCGCGCTGGGCCACGGACGGCCTCGTACCGAATCTGACCGTGCTGCTCGACGTGTCGCCCGAGGCGGCCCGGGAGCGGTTCACGGAGGCGCCGGACCGGCTGGAGTCGGAGCCGGCGGAGTTCCACCAGCGGGTGCGCGCCGGATTCCTGACGCTGGCCGCGGCCGACCCCGGGCGGTACCTGGTGGTCGACGCGGGCCAGGACCCCGAGTCCGTGAGCACCGTCGTACGCCACCGCCTGGACCGGATGCTCCCGCTCTCGGAGGCCGAGGTGGCCGCGCAGGCGGAGGCCCGTCGGCGCGCCGAGGAGGAGGCCAGGCGCAAGGCCGAGGAAGAGGCGGCGCGCAAGGCCGAAGAGGCCCGGCTGCTGGCCGAGGAGGAAGCCCGCAAGGCCCGAGAGGCCGAGGAGGCCCGGGTCGCGGCGGAGGCCGAGGCCGCGCGTCTGGAGCGCGAAGCCCGGCTGCGCGCC
Organism: Streptomyces sp. NBC_00454; assembly: GCF_041434015.1. Taxonomy (GTDB): domain Bacteria; phylum Actinomycetota; class Actinomycetes; order Streptomycetales; family Streptomycetaceae; genus Streptomyces. The sequence continues at coordinate 4,332,596 of NZ_CP107907.1, forward strand.
GAGGAGGAGGCCCGGGAGCGGGCCGAGGCGGAGCGACTGCGACTGGAGGCCGAGGCGAAGGCCCGCGCCGCGGAGCAGGAGCGGCTGCGCAAGCAGGAAGAAGAGGAGTCGCGGCTGCGTGCCGAGGCGGAGGAGCGCCGGCTGGAGAAGCAGCGGCGTGCCGAGGAAGCCCTGCTGAAGGCCGAGGAGGCACGGCGGCTGGCCGAGGCCTCCGCGGCCGAGATGGCGGCCAAGGCCGCGGCGGCGGCCGCTGTGGCTGCTGCGGCAGCCGCGTCCGCTCCGGTGGCGGCGGCTTCGGCGTCGGTGGCGGCGGCTGTCGCGCCCGTCGCACCTGTGGCTCCTGCCGCGCCCGCTGCCCCTGCCGTGCCTGCTGAACCTGCCGTGCCCGCGTCCAAGGTGGGCATGCGCAAGGAACCGCATCCGGACGAGGCCCTGACGGTCGAGACCCCGGTGGTGAAGCGGGTCGTGCAGCCGGACGACGTCACCCAGACGGTCCCCGTCCCGAAGACCGACGCGGCCGCCGAGACCTCAGTGCTGCCGCCGGTCCGCGCGACGGGCCCGGCCGACGAGACGGCCGTACTGCCTGCCGTAGGCCCCGCGGGCGCCGGTGGCAGCGGCGCGGGCGGCGGCCCGGCGGCCGCGAGGCCGGCCCGGACCGCGCGCTCCGCGTCCAGGCCCACGGCTCAGCGCCCCGCGGAGAACCCGGCCGACCGGGTGCCGCCGGAGATCTTCCGGGACGCGGGCAACGACGCGACCCGCGAGCTGCCCCAGCTCGGCGAGGACGGGCGGCCGCGCCGGGCGCGCTCGGACTGGGCGGAGGAGACCCCGCTGGACGATCTGCCCACGCTGGCGGACGAGCTGCTGGGCCCGCGCCGGGACGACGAGGACGAAGAGGGCCGCGGTCCGCGCCGCCGCTGACGGGTGTCGGCGGGGACTGTCGGTAGGGATTGTCAGTGGGGGGCGCCACACTGGGTGAGCAGTAGGCACGGACGGTAGTCGAGGGAAAGGCGGTGGGCGGGATGCCCGTATGGGACGACCTGGTGGGACAGGAGCGGGTCCAGACGCAGCTGGCCGCCGCCGCCCGCGACGCCGACGGCCTGGTCACCGCCATCGAGGCGGGGACGGAGCCGCCGGCCTCCTCGAAGATGACGCACGCCTGGCTGTTCACCGGGCCGCCCGGCTCCGGGCGGTCCACCGCCGCCCGCGCCTTCGCGGCCGCCCTCCAGTGCACCAGCCCGGACCGGGCCCTGGGCGGCGAGCCGGGCTGCGGATTCTGCGACGGCTGCCACACCACCGTGATCGGTACGCACGCCGATGTGGAGATCGTCCGCACCGATCAGCTCTCCATCGGCGTGAAGGACACGAGGGCCCTGGTCCGCCGGGCGCAGCTCTCCCCGGCCGTCGGGCGCTGGCAGGTCATCGTCCTGGAGGACGCCGACCGGCTCACGGAAGGCGCGGGCAACGTCCTGCTCAAGGCGGTGGAAGAGCCCGCGCCGCGGACCGTGTGGCTGCTGTGCGCGCCTTCGCTGGAGGACGTGCTGCCCACCATCCGCTCCCGCTGCCGGCACCTGACGCTGCGCACCCCGCCGGTGTCCGCCGTCGCCGAGGTGCTGGTCCGGCGCGACGGCATCGAGCCGGCCGTGGCGCAGGCCGCGGCCCGCGCGACCCAGGGCCACATCGGCCGGGCCCGTCGGCTCGCCACCGACGAGGCGGCCCGCTCCCGGCGGGCCACCGTGCTGAAACTGCCGATGCGCGTCGATGACGTGGGCGGCTGCCTCAAGGCCGCCCAGGAGCTGGTGGACGCCGCCGCCGAGGACGCCAAGCAGGTCGCGGAAGAGGTGGACACCAAGGAGACCGAGGAGCTGAGGTCCGCGCTCGGCGCCGGAGCCGGTACGGGCGGGCGAATGCCGCGCGGTACGGCGGGCGTGATGAAGGAGCTCGAGGACCGCCAGAAGCGCCGCCGCACCCGTACCCAGCGCGACAGCCTCGACCTGGCCCTCACCGACCTCACCGGCTTCTACCGCGACGTACTGGCCCTGCAGCTCGGCTCCTCGCTGGCCATCGCGAACGAGGAGATACGGCACGACCTGGACCGCATCGCCCGGGAGTCGGGCCCCGAGCGCACCCTGCGGCGCATCGAGGCGATCATCGCGTGCCGACGGGCGCTGGACCGCAATGTGGCCCCGCTGCTCGCGGTCGAGGCGATGACCATGTCCCTGCGCGCGGGCTGAGGCGGCCGGCCCGGGCGGGTGGCGCGGGCGGGTGGCGCGGGCGGGTGGGCCGGGATTTCCGCTCCCCACGACTCCGCAGGGCAGCAACCCTCTTTGTCCAATTCACCCCTTCGAGCGGTCCGGAGGGAGTCTCCAGGACGCCGCCGGTCCGTGCGGGACGCAGGGCCGCCCCCGGGCGGCGGTCCGCCGCCCGGCGTGGGGCCCGAGGCCGCCGGGACGCCCGCAGGCCGTAGGCTCCGAGGATGGACACCAGTCGCCTGCTGCGCACCACCGGGACCGTGATCGCCGCCGCGGGGCTGTTGCTCTCCGGATGCACTTCGGGCGGTTCGGGGGGACCAAAGGCCGCCGCGTCCTCCCGCGGGGATTCCGCCGCCCCCTCGGCCCCCGCGGCCGCGACCCCGGCCGCGCTGCGCTCGTACTACGACCAGAAGCTGAGCTGGCGCGACTGCGGTGTCCCCGGCTTCGACTGCACCACCATGAAGGCCCCGCTGGACTACGAGCACCCCGAGGCCGGCGACGTCGACATCGCGGTGGCCCGCCACAAGGCCACCGGCCCCGGCAAGCGGCTCGGCTCGCTGCTGGTCAACCCGGGCGGTCCGGGCGGCTCCGGCATCGGATACCTCCAGGCCTACGCCGGCATCGGGTACCCGGCGCAGGTCCGCGCCGCCTACGACATGGTCTCCTTCGACCCGCGTGGCGTGGACCGCAGCAGCCCCGTGCAATGCCTGACCGGCACGGCCATGGACAAGTACACGCAGGTGGACCAGACCCCGGACAACGCGGCGGAGCGCGCCCTGCTCGTGGCGGCCTTCAAGGAGTTCGCGGCCGCCTGCCAGGCCCACTCGCAGCGGGTCCTTCCGCACGTCTCGACCGTGGACGTGGCCCACGACATGGACGTGCTGCGCGCGGCCCTGGGCGACGAGAAGCTGAACTACGTCGGGGCCTCGTACGGCACGTTCCTCGGGGCGACGTACGCGGACCTCTACCCGAGCCGCGCCGGCCGGCTGGTCCTGGACGGGGCGATGGACCCGGCCCGCCCCGCGCTCGAACTGAACCGGGACCAGACGGAGGGCTTCGAAACGGCCTTCCGCGCCTTCGCCGCGGACTGCGCGAAGCAGGCCGACTGCCCGCTCGGCCAGGGCAGCCCGGACGCGGTGGCACAGCGACTGAAGGAGTTCTTCCGCAAGGTCGACGCCCAGCCGGTCCCCACCACCGACCGGGCCCGCCCCGTACTAGGCGAGGCCCTGGCCACGACCGGGGTGATCGCCGCGCTGTACGACGAGAACGCCTGGCCGCAGCTGCGCGAGGCCCTGACGGCCGCGAACAACGGCGACGGCAACGGCCTCCTCGCGCTCGCCGACAGCTACTACGAGCGCGAGCCGGACGGCAAGTACGCCAACCTCATGTCCGCGAACGCCGCGGTGAACTGCCTGGACCAGCCCCCGGCCTTCGACGGCCCCGAGGCGGTCGACAAGGCGCTGCCCTCCTTCGAGAAGGCCTCCCCGGTCTTCGGCGCGGGCCTCGCCTGGGCCTCGCTGAACTGCACGTACTGGCCGGTCAAGGCCACCGGCACGGCCCGCGCCCTGACCGCGAAGGGCGCCCCGCCGATCGTGGTGGTCGGCACCACCCGCGACCCGGCGACCCCGTACAAGTGGGCCCAGGCCCTGGCGGGCCAGCTCGACTCGGGCGTCCTGCTCACGTACGACGGAGACGGCCACACCGCCTACGGCCGCGGCAGCGACTGCATCGACTCGACGATCAACCGCTACCTCCTGGAGGGCACCCCTCCGACGGCCGGCAAGAAGTGCTGACCCGCCCCCCGGACGCCGGTTCGGGGCACCCCGTTTAACCCTGTAGACTTGGCGCCGCTGCTGATGAGAGCCTCCTCCCAAGGAAATTCTTGTCTTTCCAGCGGTGCCGCCTTAGCTCAGCTGGCCAGAGCAACGCACTCGTAATGCGTAGGTCTCGGGTTCGAATCCCGAAGGCGGCTCTGTAGAACCCCCAGGACTCACTCGCCGTGACCTGGGGGTTTTGCTATTTCAGGGATCGCGCCCCGCCGCCCGGGCAACTCGGGGTCGTGTGGTGTACCGACAGCGTGTGTCCGCGTGCCGCTGTACGGCTGGCGGCCGTTCGCCGTGTCGTCATCTGGAACCCGCATCCTCGCCGGACCGACCGATCCACCTCGCCCCGGGGATGTCCACTCCATGACCGAACCGCTTGTGCAGTCCGAGGAATCCGCGAACCTGCCCGTGCCCACGCGTTTGGACGAGGTGAAGGGGTGGTTCTGGCCGGCCGACCAGATCCTCTTCGACTGGTTCCTGAGCCGGCAGAACGCCGATCCGGCGGGTGGCGGAGACCTTCTGGAACTCGGCGCCTACCTCGGCAAGAGCGCCATCTTCGTCGGTGGATACCTCAAGGAGGGGGAGGAGTTCACGGTCTGCGACCTCTTCGATTCCCCGGCCGAGGACGACAGCAACGACGGCGAGATGCAACGCTCGTACGCCACCCTGACGCGGCGGGCGTTCGAGGCCAACTACCGGGCCTTCCACGAGGAGTTGCCGACGGTGGTGCAGGCGGTGACGGCGGTCCTCCCCGACCGCGTCAGGCCCGCCTCCTGCCGCTTCGTCCATGTGGACGCCTCGCACCTGTACGCACACGTGCGCACGGACGTGGAGACCTCGCGGCTGCTGGCCGCTCCCGGAGCGGTCGTCGTCTTCGACGACTTCAGGGCGGAGCACTGCCCGGGCGTCGCGGCGGCCGTCTGGGGAGCCGTGGACGCACGGCGGTTGCACGTCCTGTGCATCACCCAGCACAAGATGTACGCGACCTGGGACGACCCCGAACCGCTGCGCACGGAACTGGCCGTGTTCCTGGCCGGCCGCGAGGACCTGTGGCACGGGGTGGAGGAGGTGGCCGGCGCACCCCTGATCCGGATCACCGGCCGCAAGGCGGTCCCCCCGGCGCACCCCCGCTCCCGCTACGAGGCCTCCGCCCCCGGCCGGGCCCCTGAGCCGGGCCCTGCCCCCGCGGCAGTACCGTCACGGCGCACCCCGCCCCGGCAGAGCCCACTGGTCCGCCGCCTGGCCAAGGACCTCCTGCCCCCGGTCCTGACCCGCACGGCACGCCGCTGGCTGTAGGAGACCGGCAGCCTCCGCGGCGACCGAGCCCGGTGGGGGTCTTGCCATTTCTGCCCCACAGGAGCCCCTCCATGGTGATGACGGAGGGGCTTTTGCGTGAGCGGGTCCGGCCGTTCGGATCAGTAGGTGTGCTTCCTCGTCATGTGGGACTGCCGGGCCCAGCGGGCCAGGGCGCCGACGGCGAGGGAAGTGATGATCGCGCCTCAGTCGATGACGTGGGGGAGGCCGGGGAAGAAGGCGAAGGACGCGGCAGCGTCTGGGGTGCCTTGGCGTGTGTCTGCTGATCGGAACGTCTGACATCGGGGTGGGGTTCTGCCCCCAGCGGTAGTCCACTGCGACGAGTGATCAGCGGATCGGCAGGCTGACCGGCCGTAACCCCGCTCCCGGACGCCGATCTCATGCGTGGCCCCCGAGAGGGATCGGCTTGTTGGGGTGGTGGAGTTTGTCCGGATCCGGGCGGTTGGGGTGGTGGGGGGTGGGCATTTATCTCAGCCGTGTGCCCGGGGTCGGGTGGTGGGCTGTCGAAGTGGCTGGGGGACGGGTGTATGGCGGGCGGGGAAGTGGTGGGCGGCGTTGGTGAGTTCGTCGCGGTGTCCGCATTGCTGACCGGGTTCAGTGCTGCCGAGCTCGAGGGGTTGGGGCTGGCGGAGGAGTACGCGGCCGTCGTGCTGGAGCGGATCGGGAGCGAGGGGTTGGGGCGGCTCGCCGGTGCGGTCGGGCGGTCGGGCGGAGTGGATGGGCCGGGTGGTGACGAAGGGGTGGTGGAGGCGGCCCGGGCCGTCGCGCAGCTCTGGTACACCGGCTGTTGGCCGGGGGTGAGGGGGGAAGAGCCGTTCGTCGTGTCCTCCCGCGCGTACGCCGGGGGTTTGGTGTGGCGGACGATCGGCGGGAGCGCGCCCGGTACCGTCCAGCCGGGTTTCGGCACGTGGGCCGAGCCGCCCGCGGCGGGTTCCCGGGGCGCGGAGGCGGGCCGGTGAAGGTGACGGCGAGCGGAATGCCGGGGGCGCAGGGCATCCCCGGGCCGCGCTACGACGTGATCGTGGTGGGGGCGGGGGTCGCCGGGTCGCTGGTGGCGAAGGTGCTGGGTGCGCGGGGTCGGCGGGTGCTGGTGCTGGAGGCGGGGGAGCGTGCGGCCGATCCGGCGCAGGGGCATCTGGAGGCGCTGGAGCGGTACCGCTCGGCGGTGGCCAAGGTGCCCGGCTCCCCCTATCGGGCCCACCCGGCTGCGCCCTGGCCCGAGGTCACCGACATCGCGGGCCGCGGCGGCGGTGGGGGTCGGGTTGGCTACCGGGCCGAGGGGTACGTCGTGCAGCGCGGCGGGCTCCCGTACGGAAGCGGGTACGTGCGGGTCAACGGGGGTACCGGCAATGTGTGGACCGGACTGACCCCGCGGATGCATCCCGAGGACTTCCGGACCGAGGACTTCGGCTACGGGCGCAGCTGGCCCGTTGGTTATGAGGAGCTGGAGGGCTATTACCGGGCTGCGGAACGGGAGATCGGGGTCGCCGCCGATGTCGGGGAGCAGCGCGACCACGTCGGCCTGCCGTTCCCGGACGGCTACGTCTTCCCCATGCACCCCCTGCCCGCCGGCCACCTGGACCGGGTCATGGCCGGGCGGCTCGACGGGCGGTCCGTCAAGGATCCGGCCGCGGGCGTACCGGTCGAGTTGCGGGTGACCGGAACTCCGCACGGCCGAAACGGTGACCCGAACCCCTCCTACGACGGTGGCGCGGGGTTCGTGCCCGTCGGTGCGGGCGGGCGGCCGGATGCGGGCAGCCGGTGCGGGGGCAGCGCCAGTTGCATTCCCATCTGTCCGACCCACGCCAAGTACACGCCGCTGAAGACCCAGGGCCAGTGGGGTCCGACCGTGCGGCTGGTCGACCGGGCCGTCGTCAGCCGGGTCCTCGTCGACGGCAACGGCCGGGCCGAGGGGGTCGAATACCTCTCCTACGGGGAGGGGGAGGGGACGGGTGCCGTGGCGGGCAGGGCCTCGGCGGACGTCGTCGTGCTGGCCGCGCACGCCATCGAGAATGCCCGGCTGCTGCTGCTCTCGGACCTGGCCCGGCGCAGCGACCAGGTCGGGCGCAACCTGATGGACCATCCGGTGCTGCTCACCTGGGGGCTGATGCCCGAACAGATCGGGCCCTACCGCGGGCCCGGCTCCACCTCGGGTCTGGAGGGCTTCCGCTTCGGCCCGGCCCGCCGCTCCCGTGCCCCGTTCCGGATCGAAATCGGAAACTGGGGCTGGGTGTGGGCGAAGGGCCCCGTCGACGGGGACGTGGCGGAGCTGCTGCGCACCGGGGGCGAGGACGGCCGCGGGCTGTTCGGGGCCGAGCTGCGCGCTGCCCTCCGGGACCGGGTCGGGCGGCAGTTCGCCCTGCAGTTCGAGATGGAGCAGGGCGCCGACCCGGCCAACCGGGTCACCCTCGACCACGACCGCCGCGATGCGCTGGGTCTGCCCCGCCCCGTGGTGACGTACGACCTCTCGCAGCACGTGAAGGACGGGATGGCGGCGGCCAGGGCGGTCTCCGACCAGATCTTCGCGCTGCTCGGCGCCGAGGACCACACGGACCACTCGCCCGGTCCGGCCTGGCCGGGACACTTCGTCCACGACGGGCGGCCGTACGCCTACCGGGGCGCGGGGCACGCCGCGGGCACCCACATCATGGGCGGTTCCCCGGACACCTCCGTGGTCGACGAGTGGCAGCGCTGCTGGGACCATCCGGGCCTGTACGCCGTCGGCTGCGGCAGCATGCCCTCGGTCGCCACCTCCAACCCCACCCTGACGATGGCCGCCCTCGCCCTGCGCAGTGCCGATCGGATCGAACGCGATCTCTCGGCACGCGACCGACCCGCCGCCCTCGCCGGCCGGGTCCACCGATCCCCGCTCGCCCCCGCCACCCCCGGAGCCGCCTCATGACCCCCGGTCCGCTGCCCCTGCCGCCCGTCGCGGCCCCCTTCCAACTCCCCTTCCACTACGGCGCCCTGCACCACATCGGCCTGGACTTCCTGGTCGATCCGCAGCCGGTGCGCGAGCTGCTGGCCAAACACCACCCGGCCCTGAGCGCGGCGGAGTTCGACGGGCAGGCCCTGGTGTCGCTCAACTACCAGCTCTACTTCGCCCAGTACTCCTTCGGCGGCGGCGTCACCCAGGAGATCGAGGTGAACATCGTCGCCTTCCCGACCGGAGCCGCGGGCCGGCTGCCCCGCCTGGGGTACGAGGAGTACGCCCACGGCTACGACCAGACCAAGCTGCTCGGCATCGCCCGCATCCACGTCCTGTGCGACAACCCCTTCGCCATCGACGCCGGGCGCAAGCTGTACGCCGAGCCCAAGTCCCCCGGCTGGTTCGAGGCGGCGATGCCCTCCCTCAACGGGCCGCGGGGAGAGGTCTGGTCGGTGCAGTGCAAGAAGGCTTCCCCCGGCCCGGACGCCGAGAGCATCACCCGCCACGAGGCCGACCTGTTCTCCTTCACCGCCGATCTGACGGGCCTGGACCACACCCCGGCCAACAACACGCCGATCACCGGCTACGGCACCGATGAGTCCGGCAGGGCACTGGCCGGGCCGATGAACGTCTACCAGCCCTATCGCCAGTACACCCTCGGCCCGGACACCGCCGCCCGAGTGCGGCTCACGGTCCACGACTCCACGGCGGAGGCCGGCCAGGACCTCACCCGGCTGATCGGCGACACCCCCGCGGCCGGGGCGTGGTCCTACCAGTCACCGCCGGTCGCGGCGCACAACCGGCCCTACTACCTCGGGTAGGCGCCGGAGCCGGGAGCTCGGAGCCCAAGGCCCTGCCCCGGCTCCGGTCGCCGCGGTGCAGGGGCGGGATTACGTTGAATGGGTGAGCACGACACGGTTGCGCAGGGCGGCGGTGGGAGTGGCCGCAGTGGGGCTCCTGATGGTGCCCGTGGGGGCCGGTGTCGGGTACGCGTGGGACGCGCCCGCACCCCCGGTGGCCGCGGTGTCGGCCGCCTCCGACGAGTTTCCGCAGCTCACCCCGGAGGTGGCGCGCAAGCTCGACGCGGTCGTCCGCAAGGTTCTGGCGGAGACCAAGGTGCCCGGGGTGCAGGTGTCGCTGTCGGCGCCGGGCAAGGGCGAGTACGTACGGGCCTTCGGGGTCGCCGACAAGGCGACCGGGCAGCCGATGACCGACGGCATGCTCATGAGGATCGGCAGCGAGACCAAGACCTTCACCGTGACGGCCCTGCTGAAGCTGGTCGACGAGGGGAAGATCGGGCTGGACGACCCCATCGGGAAGTACATCGACGGGGTGCCCAACGGAGACCGGATCACGCTGCGCATGCTGGCCGAGATGCGGAGCGGGCTGTTCAACTACTCCGCCGACGACGGCTTCTACAAGGCCCTGACCAGCGATCCGCGCAAGCCGTTCACCCCGCAGGAACTGCTCGCCTACTCCTTCAAGCACCCGGTGCTGTTCGAGCCCGACGCGAAGTTCTACTACTGCAACACCAACCTGATCCTGCTCGGCCTCGTGGTGGAGAAGATCAGCGGGCAGTCGCTGGCCGACAACATCACCAAGGAGGTCATCGAACCCGCCGGGCTGAAGCACACCCTCTTCCCGACCGGCGCCGAGTTCCCGAGCCCGCACGCCCAGGGCTACACGGACCAGACGGCCACCGGAAAGGTCGAGGACTCGACCGACTGGGACCCCTCCTGGGGCTGGGCCGCCGGGGCGATGATCTCCGACCTCGCCGACCTGCGGACGTGGGCCAGGGTGCTCGCGACGGGTGAGCTGCTGACCCCGGCCACCCAGGCCCAGCGGCTGAAGGTCATTCCGGCGCTCCCCGACGCCGGCTACGGCCTGGGCATCTTCAAGATCGCCGGCTGGGTCGGGCACAACGGCTCCCTGCCCGGCTACGGGTCGCTGACCGTGTACCTGCCGGAGTCCAAGGCCACCATGGTCGTGCTGCTCAACACGGACATCTCCTACGAGGGCTCCGAGCCGAGCACGGTGTTCGGCGAGGCGATCACCCGGGCGATCACCCCGCACCACGTGTTCACGCTGCCGGCCCAGCCCGTGACCGGGAAGAACTGAGCCGTGGGCTGAGCCGTGGCTGAGCGATGGGCTGAGCATTGAGCTGAGCATTCGAGGGGTCGCCGCTCCCCTGGCCGTCCCCCTCCGCGCACAATGGCTTCGGCGCGTGGGAGTGGACTAGGGAGAGCAACATGAACGGTCAGTCGACGCAGGGCGGAGCGGGCGTGGCGCAGGTCGCCCCGGACGGCTCCGGGGTGGTCCTGCGGCAGGCGGACGAGGCGGATCTGGACATCGCGGCCGAGCTGTTCCGCGGCTACCTCGACTTCTACGAGGTGGAGGTCGAGGACCCGCAGCGCCCGCGGGCCTTCCTGGCCGAGCGGCTGGCGGGCGGCGACTCCTTCGTGCTGCTCGCCGAGGTCCCGGGCGCGGGAACGGTCGGCTTCACGCAGGTCTACCCGATGCACTCCTCGCTCTCCATGCGGACGGCGTGGCTGCTCGGCGACCTGTACGTGGCCCCGGCCGGCCGCCGTACGGGCGCGGGCCGCGCGCTGCTGCGCGAGGTGCTGCGCCGGGCGCGGGAGGCCGGGGTGGCGGGCGTACAGCTGGAGACGGCGTACGACAACCACATCGCGCAGGGGCTCTACGAGGCGGAGGGGTTCGTCCGCGAGGAATTCCACGCCTACTTCCACGACCTCTCCGAGGTTTCGGCGAAGCCGTCGAAGTCTTCTCAGGAAGGTTGAAACATTCTCCCGTCCCGTTGCGTCAATGAGGTGAGACGGGCGTGAGGGGGAGCGGATGCGGCAGGGGCGCAGAGATGGGTTCCGTGAGTTCGCGGAAGGCAGATCGGCGCATTTGTACCGGTCCGCCTGCCTCCTGGCCAGCGGCGACACCCATCTCGCGGAAGATCTCGTACAGGAGACCCTGGGGCGGATGTACCTCCTCTGGGGACGGATCAACCGGATCGACAACCCCGCCGCCTACGCCCAAACCGTGCTGGTGCGCGCCTTCCTGACGCACCAGCGCCGCCGCTCCTCGGGGGAGCGCCCGGTGGGGGATTTCCCCGAACCGGGCGTCGCGGCGGCGGGCGGCGGGGATCCGGCGCTGCGGCTGACCCTGCTGCAGGCGCTGGGCGGACTGGCGCCCAAGGACCGGGTGGTCCTGGTGCTGCGGTACTGGGAGGACCGCAGCGTCGAGGAGACCGCCGACGCGATGAACGTCAGCTCGGCGGCCGTCCGCACCCGCAGTTCGCGGGCGCTCGGCCGGCTCAGGGAACAACTGGGCGACTCGCTCGCGGAGTTCGCCGGGCGCTGAGCCGCCCCGAGTCGCCCTGCGCCGGCTCGGCCCGCCCCTCCGATGCTCTTCTCCAGCCCTCACCTCATGACACCCCTGGACGGAAGGTCTGATTCCGCATGCCCTTTGAAGATGAGCTCGGCGAAGCCCTCCGGCGAGCGGGGGACGGTTTCAGCACCGACGGCCTGGACCTCGTCGAAGCCGGCGAACGCCGCGGACGGCGCCTGGTCGCCCGCCGCCGGGCCGCCGTGGTCGGCGGCTCCGCCCTCGCCCTGGCGGTGATCGGCACGGCCGGCGCCTACACGGGCGGCCTCTTCGGCGCGGGCGGCTCCGGCGGCCCCGTGAATGTGGCGGCGGTCCCGGCGCCGTCCCCGCCGGCCTCGCCGTCGTCCGGCGAGGACCCGGACCAGGGCTCGAAGCCCCGTACCGGCAGCGGAGCCGTCTCCGCCGAGCAGTTGATCGGCGTGTTCAAGCAGCTGCTGCCGGGCGGAACGGTCACCGGGGCGCAGGCGCGGGGCACCGGCGAGGGCCCGGGCCCGATGGTGAGCGGGGTCTTCGACGACGGCAAGGGCGGGGCCTCCATCGGCATCGGACTCTCGCGCGTGGACCCGCAGGGCCAGTCCTCCGCCGAGATGGTCACCTGCCCGTCCAAGATCCAGCTCTCCTTCGACAGCTGCACCGTCGAGAAACTCGCGGACGGCTCGAAGCTCCTGCTCTTCCAGGGCTACGAGTACCCCGACCGCCGGGAGGACACGAAGAACTGGCGTGCCACGCTGCTCACCCCGCAGGGATACCTGGTCGACGTGCAGGAGCACAACGCGCCGGCCGAGAAGGGCGAGGCCACCACCCGGAGCTCGCCGCCGCTGACCCTCGCGCAGCTCAAGGCCTTCACCACCTCCCCGCTGTGGCTGCCCGCCCTGAAGGACCTGCCGGCCGCGCGGACCGAGTCGCCGCCGGTCGCGAAGGGGCCCGCGCCCGAGGACGTGCTGGACGCCATGCTGCGCGACTCCAAGACGAAGGTCCTGAGCAAGGAACCGGGCGGCAGCGACCTGAGCTACGCCGTGATCGACGACGGCAAGGGCCAGGCCCTGGTCAGCCTCCAGATCCAGCCCGACAGCCCGAAGCATCCGGGCATGTGGGCGGATCTGTTCACGAGCGCGGAGACACTGCCCGACGGCACGAAGATCCTGTCCCGCAAGCGGAACGGCGAGACCGCGGGGGCCGTCGTGTGGCAAGCGGAGGTGCTGCGGACCAACGGGACCCGGGTGATCGTGTCGGCATTCAACACCAAAGTGGTGAGCGGAGCGCCGACCCGCAAGGAACCGGCGCTGAGCATCGAGCAGTTGAGGGACATGGCGACGGGCGTCAAGTGGTCCGGGTTCGGGTACTAGGGGCCGGCGGCGCCGCCGCGCCCCGCTACTTCGCGTCCGCGTAGCACTCGACCACCGCGGTGGTGAACGGGAAGCGGACCGGGGTCTCGCCGAAGGTGATGCGGCCCGCCAGATCGCCCGCCTCGCGGATCGCCGCGGCCACCGCCTGCGCCTCCTCCTCGGGGCAGTGGACGATGACCTCGTCGTGCTGGAAGAAGACCAGCTCGGCGCGCATCCCGGCCGCCGCGAGCGACTGGCGCAGGGCCGCGAGCAGCAGCAGCGCCCAGTCCGCGGCGCTGCCCTGCACCACGAAGTTGCGGGTGAAGCGGCCCCGCGCCCGCGCGTCGGTCGAGGCGTAGCTCGGGGTCCAGGCGTCGGCGGCCTGCCCGCTCGCCCCCGCCTCCCCGCCCTCCCCGGGCTCCGCCGGCTCGGCCGGCGGCGGACAGGTGCGGCCCAGCCAGGTCCGTACGAGCCGTCCCTCCTCGCCCGCCTTCGCGGCTTCGTCCACGTAGGCCACCGCCTTGGGGAAGCGGCGGCGGAGCGCGGCCAGGTTCTTCAGGCCGTCCCCGGAGGTCTGCCCGTACACCGCACCGAGCACGGCGATCTTGGCCATGTCGCGGTCGCCGGAGAAACCCTGGCGGGAGATGGAGGTGTACAGGTCCTCCGGGCGGCCGGCCACCTCCATGAAGGCGGGGTCCCGGGAGATCGCGGCGAGCACCCGCGGCTCCATCTGGTCCGCGTCGGCCACCACCAGCCGCCAGCCCGGGTCCGCGACCACGGCCCTGCGGATCACCTTCGGGATCTGCAGGGCCCCGCCGCCATTGGTGACCCAGCGGCCGGTGTAGGTGCCGCCCGGGATGAACTCGGGGCGGAAGCGGCCCTCGTGGACCCAGTCCGCGAGCCAGCTCCAGCCGTGGGCGGTGTAGATCCGGTACAGCTTCTTGAACTCGAGGAGCGGGGCCACCGCCGGATGGTCGAGCTCCTGGATCTCCCAGCGGCGGGTGGACTTCAGCTTGATCCCGGCCCCCGCGAAGGCCTTGATGACGTCGGCGGGCAACTCGGGCCGTACGCGCCGGCCGAACGCGGCGGAGACCGCGTCGGCGAGCTCGGCCAGGCGGCGGGGCTGGCCGCCGCCCGCGTACCGCTCGCCGAGCAGCTCGGTGAGCAGCGCCCGGTGCACGTCGGCCCGCCAGGGCAGGCCCGCCCGGTTCATCTCGGCGGCCACGAGGAACGCCGCCGATTCCGAAGCGACGAGCAGCCGCATCCGGGCGGGGTGGGCGGTGGCCTCGATCCGTTTCACCTGGTCGGCGTGGACGGCGACCAGGGCGTCCAGGGGGAGGGGCGGGGGCTGGGGGTTGAAGAGCGAATCCTGGGCGGCGGGGACCGCGGCGCGCTGCGGAGGATCCGGCGGTACGGGGGCGTTCGTGAGACGGGCCCAGGCGGCGGCCGCGGAGCGGGGTTCGCCGAGGCGGCCCTCGTGGGCGAGGAGGAGCAGCTCGGCGTCCTCGATGTCGTGGCAGCGGTCGATGCGGGTGCCGGCCTGGAGGAGGCGGGGGTAGACGGCGGGGGTGGAGGCCCAGACCCATCGGGTGCCCGGGGGCGCGGCGCGGATCGCTTCCGCGGGGTCTTCGGTCGTGATGCGGGGGCCGGGGCCGGCCGTGGTTCCGCCCGTGGTGGGGTTCAGCGGCGTGGCTTGCCACTGGCCGTCGCCGTCTTCGGCCAGGGCCCACCGGGGGGTGTGGTCGGTCATGGGTGCGAGTGTCCCACCGGGGGCTGACAGTGGGTGTCGCTGCCGCGCGGGTCGCTCTGCGGTGCCGCCGGGTGCCCTGCGGGGCGAGTCCCCTACCCGCCCTTCCACCGTTCCCCGGGGCTCCGCCCCGGACCCCGCGCCTCAAACGCCGGCGGGGCTGGATTTGCCCGGCGGCCCACATGCCAAGCTGGGTGGTGTGAGAGACATCGTCGAGCGGGCCTGTGAGGCCGCGCTGTACACCCAGGAGGACGCCGGGCTGGATGCCGGGGCGTCGATGCTCGTCGCCGAGGGGGAGCGGTGGGCCGGGGTCGGGCAGGCGCTGCTCGCGCGCGGGGAGGGCTACGTGCGCCAGGCCTGGGAGCGGGGCTGGCAGCCCGCCGACGTACTGCGGCTCGTACGGCGGGACCTGGAGCAGACGCACGTGCGCATCTGCGAGGACCTGATAGCCGCCGAGGCCCGGCGGTACGCGCGGCTGCCCGAGCGGTGGACCGACGCCGAGGCCTGGTGGGGCGAGGACACCGGCTACGGGGAGCGGCTCGCCCAGCGGGAGCGGACCGACCGGTTCACCCTGGCCGGGGCCGTCCTGGAGGTGTTCCGGCTGCTGATCCGGCTGCCGTCCATCGAGCCGGTCGGGCCCCTGCCCGGAGACGAGAGCGGCGCGCTGCTGGAGCACGCGCACATCGAACCCCGGATGCTCGGACGGATCCGGGCCCTGCTCGCGAAGGCCGAGGCCACGACCTTCCCGGAGGAGGCCGAGGCGCTCAGCGCGAAGGCGCAGGAGCTGATGGCCCGCCACACCGTGGACGAGGCGCTGCTCGCGGTCAGGACGGGCACGAAGCAGATTCCCGGCGCCTGCCGGATCGGGGTCGAGGCCCCGTACGAGGAGGCCAAGGCGGTGCTGCTCGACGCCGTGTCGACCGCGAACCGCTGCCGCTCCGTGTGGAACAGCGGCTACGAGTTCTCCACCGTCGTCGGCTTCGAAAGCGACCTGGAGGCGGTGGAGCTGCTCTACACCTCGCTCCTCGTCCAGGGCACCGCGGCCATGACCCGCGCCGAGGCCGGGCAGCGGGCGGGCGGCCGCAAGCGCACCAAGACCTTCCGGCAGTCCTTCCTCCTGGCCTACGCGAGCCGGCTCGGCCAGCGGCTCGCCGAGACGGCCGAGCACACGGCGGCCGAAGCCCCCGACAACCTGCCCGCCCTGGTCGCCCGGGACGTGGCCGTCACCTCACGTGCCGACGAGATGTTCCCGCGCACCACCACGACCCGGCTGCGCGGGGCCACCGACCTCGCGGGCTGGGAGGACGGCACGGCCGCGGCCGACCGGGCGCACATGGCGGACGGCAGCCGGCAGTCCCTGCGGAAGTGACCCCGGGGTTGGAGGGCGGGTGAGGGCTCAGCGCTCCGTGGGGGCGGGTACGGGCGCGGCTGCCTGGGCCGCCGCGGGCGCCGGTGCGTCCGTCTCCTCGCGCAGCGCCTTTGCCTCCGCCTTCAGGATGCGCGCGGACTTGCCCAGCCCCCGCGCCATCTCGGGGAGCTTCTTCGAGCCGAAGAGCATCAGGCAGACGATCACGACGATGGCCACGTGCCAAGGTTCCAGGCCGTTCCTGAGCATGCGTGTACCCACCTTCCGAAGGCTGCCGGGACGGATGCCGGAGCAGCGGCGAACTGCACCGACGGGCCGATGATCGGCGGTTTCGGGCGACGGCGCCATAGATCGGGCGATGTCTGAAGAAGACCTGAAGAGGGGCCGACGGTTACGCTCGGTGCCATGAGCTGGGTCCGGGCGCTGAAGGACACCGCCCGATCCGGGATGACGGTCGAGCGGACCCGTCTCGAACCCCTCATCGCCGTCCGCGCCGCCGCCGGGCTGGCCCTCGTCATCGGCGTGAGCCTCGCCCTCCTCGGTCCCGGCGCCGCCGCCAGCTCCGCCTTCGGCGCGTACATGGCCGCCGTCGCCACCTTCCAGAAGAGCTGGCGGCCGCGTCCCGTCCTCGCGCTCGCCGCCGGGCTGACGCTGGCCGCGTCCACCTTCATCGGCTATCTCGTCGGCTCCTCGAACACCCTCGCCTTCATGCTGCTGCTGGCCGTCTGGTGCTTCGTGGCGGGCCTGATGTGGGCGGCGGGGCCCACCGCCGGGATGATCGCCTCCGGCAACGTCGCGATCATGCTGGTCACCGTCACCCTGCCCACCTCCGTACCGCAGGCCGCCGGGCACGCCGGGATGATCGCCGCCGGGGGCGTGGTCCAGGCCCTGCTGATCGTCCTCTTCCCGGTCCGCCGCTGGGGCGCCCAGCGCGACGCCCTCGCCGACGCGCTCGCGGCCGAGGCCGACTACGCGCGCCGCCTGCGCCACGACCCGTTGGCCTCCTTCGACCCGGAGCCGCTGATGAAGGCGCGGGCCGCCGCGACCGTGACCGCCCGCCAGGCCCGCCGCCGCCCCGCCGAGCTGCACGGGGCGCGGGGGCTCGCGGAGCGGATCCGCCCGGTGCTGGCCTCGCTCGCGGACCCGGCGGTCGGGGCTCCGGCCGAGGGGCCGGCGCGGGAGAGGGTGCGGGAACTGCTCGCCGCCGCCGGGTCGGTCCTGGATGCCGCGGCGCACGCGATCCGCCGCGGGGACCCCGTACGGCTGCCTTCGCCGGCGCTGGCCCTGCTCAAGGCGCCGGACACCGCCGACGTGTTCCAGGGGGCTCCGCTGCGGGCGGCGCGGCGCCTGGCCGCCCTGCTGGACGACGTGCTCGAGACCGCCGAGCCGCGCTCGGGGCGCACCGCCGACCCGGGGGAGTCGATGCTGCGGCCCACGCTGGTGCAGCTCGTGCCGAAGGTGCTGGCCTCCGTACGGGCCGAGCTGCGGCCCGGATCCCCGGTCCTGCGGCACGCGGTGCGCGTCACCGCGGTCGCCTGCTCCGGCTACCTGATCGGCCACGCGCTGCCGCTCGGTCACGCCTACTGGGCCCCGATGGCCTCCGTCATGGTCATGCGGCCCGACTTCACCCAGACCTACACACGGGCCGTCGCCCGGTTCGGCGGCACCCTGGTCGGGGTGGCGGTGGCCACCGCGGTCGTGCAGCTCGCGCACCCGGGGATGTGGATGTCCGGGCTCCTCGCCGTCGTCAGCGCGGGCCTGATGTACACGCTCATGCGCACCGGATACGCCGTCTCGATGGTCTTCGTCTCGGCCTACGTCGTCTTCCTGCTCGGCATGGGCGGTCTGCGCTGGGACCAGACCGTGCCCGACCGGGTCGCCCTCACCCTGCTCGGCGGGGTCCTGGCGATGGTGGCCTACGCCGTCTACCCGGCCTGGGAGACCCCGCGGCTGCGGACCCGCCTGGCCGACTGGGTGGCGGCCGCGGGCCGGTACGCGGAAGCCGTGCTCGGGCAGTACGCCGATCCGGCCGGGGCCCGCCGGGCAGACGTGCGCGATGCGCTGCTGGCGGTCCGCGACGCCCGGGTGGCCTGGCAGGACGCGGTGGACCGGGCCGCGGGGGAGCCGGTGCGCCACCGCGGGATCTCGCGTGCGGCGGCCGAGGAGGCGGGTCACGCCATGGCGGCGATGGGCCGCCACACGATGCTCCTGGAAGCGCACTTCCCGGACCGGGCACAGCCCCCGGACCCGGGAGCCGCCGCCCTGGCCCGGGAGCTGCGCACGGCGACGGAGGCGGGGGCCAAGGCGGTCCGGGAGCGCAAGGTGCCCGAGTGGGACGGGGTCCGGGCGGTGCTGGCCGGCTGGGACGCCCCGGAGTCGGGGGTGCTCAGGGGCGCCGCGGAGCAGCTGCTGGACTCGTTGGACGAGGTCTCCGAGGCGCTCACGGCGTAGCGGGGCCGGGGGCTCCGCTCGTGCACGTGCATCTGCCCATGCAGGCGCTCTTGAACACAGCTATGATCCGGTGCAGTTGACATCTGCACTATCGGGGGCTTCCTGTGGACCACGCGTACAACGGGATGGCAGCTGCAGAGCTTGACGGAGTGACCTGGCAGAAGAGCAGACACAGCAACTCTCAAGGTTCCTGTGTGGAGTTCGCCAAACTGCCCGGAGGCGACGTCGCCATGCGCAACTCGCGGTTTCCGGACGGACCGGCGCTGGTGTACACGCCGGCCGAGATAGAAGCGCTGCTGCTGGGTGTCAAGGACGGCGAGTTCGATCACCTGATCAGCTGACCCCACACCCGACCGGCACGGCACCGGGTTTCAAGCCATGCACGTGCACTGGCCGGGACTGATCGCAATGATCAATCCCGGCCAGTTGCCGTATTCGTCCCGGTTCGCTCCGGCGTGGGTGCCGGGTCAGTCCTGGAGCGTGAACAGCGCCCAGACCACTTTGCCGGTCAGCCGCCCCGCCAGTGGATGCCAGCCCCAGCTGTCGCTGTAGGAGTCGACGAGAAAGAGCCCGCGCCCCGACTCCAGGTCGCAGTTGGCCTCGGTCGCCTCGGGTGCGAAACTCCCGCCGGGCCGGTCCTCGCTGGGGTCCCGCACCGCGCACACCAGCCGGGTGCTCCACCGCATCAGGTGCAGCCGCACTGCCGGCTCCGCCTCGCCCGTACCCTGCCGGGAATCGTCCGGGAGGGCATGGCGCAGCGCGTTGGTGACGAGTTCGGAGACGACCAGCGCGACATCGTCGAAGCGGTCGTCGAGGCCCCATTGGGAGAGCGTGGAACGCGTGAAGGTGCGTGCTCCGCGTACCGCGTCGTACCGGGCGGGCAGCGCGCATGACGCGGACCCGGAGACAGCCGTGGGGTCGACCGGGGGAAGCCCCTGCCGTAACGGCTCGAGCATGGTCGATCCATTCGTCCCCATGCGAGGCACTCCCGGGATTCGAAAGAACTGCGGGGCACGCAGGTGCGCGGGACCATGGTTCCGAATGCCGAAGCCGGATGCAAGGGCAGATGCACGTGCACGCGCCGGACCTGTCCCCTCCCGTGACGGTTCTTGCTCATTTCTTCCTACGCATACTTACGGACTTCTTTGACGGCGGGCCGGATTCCGTTACAGAACGAGTACGGGCCGATGCGTTTTGGTGGCAGACTGCGGGCCCTGAGGGGCACGGGGGCCCCTGCGACGCAGCCATATGAAAAGTGCACCCATCGCAGACTGGGGAGGGCAGTACCAGTGACCGCAGAAGCCAGTGGTTCTGTGGTGCGCCGCATACTCCTGGGCTCACAGCTCAGGAGGCTCCGAGAGTCCCGCGGCATCACCCGTGAGGCGGCCGGCTACTCGATCCGCGCATCCGAATCGAAGATCAGCCGCTTGGAGTTGGGAAGGGTGAGCTTCAAGTCCAGAGACGTCGAGGACCTCCTCACGCTCTACGGAGTCACGGACGGCGCGGAGCGGGAGTCCCTCCTGGGGCTGGTCCGCGAGGCCAACGTGGCCGGCTGGTGGCACAGCTACGGCGATGTCCTGCCGGGCTGGTTCCAGACGTACGTCGGACTGGAAGGCGCCGCCTCCCTCATCCGCATCTACGAAGTCCAGTTCGTGCACGGCCTGTTGCAGACGGAGGCCTACGCCCAGGCGGTCGTCAGCCGCGGCATGCCCGGCGCCGGCCGCGCCGAGGTCGACCGCCGCGTCGCGCTGCGCCTGGAGCGCCAGAAGGTCCTCGTCTCCGAGAACGCGCCCGTCTTCCACGCCGTCCTCGACGAGGCAGCCCTGCGCCGCCCGTACGGCGACCGCGACGTGATGCGCGGTCAGCTGGAGCACCTCATCGAGATCTCGCAGCGCCCGAACGTACAGCTCCAGGTGATGCCCTTCTCCTTCGGCGGTCACTCCGGCGAGAGCGGAGCCTTCACCCTGCTGCGCTTCCCCGAGTCCGACCTCCAGGACGTCGTCTATCTGGAACAGCTCACCAGCGCCCTCTACCTGGACAAGGACGAGGAAGTGGGGCAGTACGAAAGGGCGATGCTGCGCCTCCAGGCGGACTGCCCCGACCCCGGACAGACCCGGGATCTCCTTCGCGGTCTGCTCCAACTGTCTTAATACACACGTAGTATGACGACCGATCAGTGCATGACGGCCGATCGGGATCCGGTGCAGCGCAAGGGTGCGCGCTCGCAGTAAGGGATGGCATGTCCATATTCGACGACGTGGCTCACCAGTACATCGACGGCGAATGGCTGGCCGGTACCGGTTCCTGGGACATCATCGACGTCAACCCGTACAACGGGGAGAAGCTCGCGGCCATCACCGTGGCCACCGTCGAGCAGGTCGACCGGGCCTACCGCGCCGCCGAGCGCGCCCAGAAGGAATGGGCCGCCACCAGCCCGTACGCCAGACGCACCGTCCTGGAACGCGCCCTGCGGATCACCGAGGAGCGCGAGAAGGAGATCGTCGAGGCGATGATCGACGAGCTCGGCGGGACCCGTCCCAAGGCCGAGTACGAGGTCCACCTCGCCAAGGAGTTCATCCGCGAGGCCATGCAGCTGGCCGTCCGCCCCGAGGGCCGCATCCTGCCCTCGCCGGTCGAGGGCAAGGAGAACCGGGTCCAGCGCCTGCCCGTCGGGGTCGTCGCCGTGATCAGCCCGTTCAACTTCCCCTTCCTCGTCACCCTCAAGTCGGTGGCACCGGCCCTGGCGCTGGGCAACGCGGTCGTCATCAAGCCGAACCAGAACGCACCCGTGGTCGGCGGCGGGGTCATCGCCAAGATCTTCGAGGAGGCCGGGCTCCCGGCCGGGCTGCTCAACGTCCTGGTCACGGACATAGCCGAGATAGGCGACGCGCTCCTGACCCACCCCGTCCCCAAGGTCATCTCCTTCGCCGGTTCCGACCGGGTCGGCCGGCACGTGGGCGCCGTCGCCGCCCGCCACTTCAAGCGGACGGTCCTGGAGCTCAGCGGCAACAGCGCGCTCGTCGTCCTCGACGACGCCGACCTCGACTACGCGGTGGACGCGGCCGTCTTCAGCCGCTTCGTCTACCAGGGCCAGGTCTGCATGGCCGCCAACCGGATCCTGGTCGACGTCTCGGTCGCGGAGGAGTTCACCGAGAAGTTCACCGCCCGCGTGCGCGGCCTGAAGACCGGCGACCCGCACGAGGCCGACACCCACATCGGCCCCCTGATCAACTCCTTCCAGGCCGACGCCCTCACCGCGCTCGTCGACCGCGCCGTCGAATCCGGCGCGCAGGCGCTCGTACGCGGCTCCACGCGCGGCAACCTGGTCGAGCCGACCGTCCTGGCCGGGCTCCCCGAGGACTCCCCGCTGCTGGGCCAGGAGATCTTCGGCCCTGTCGCGCTGCTCGTGGTCTTCGACGGCGAGGACGAGGCGGTCCGCCTCACCAACGCGACCCCGTACGGGCTCAGCGGCGCCGTCCACACCCGCGACGTCGAGCGCGGGGTCCGCTTCGCGCAGCGGATCGAGACCGGGATGATCCACGTCAACGACTCCACCATCGGCGACGAGCCGCTGGCCGCGTTCGGCGGGGAGAAGGCCTCGGGGCTGGGACGGCTGAACGGCGAGGCCACGATCGAGGCCTTCACCACCCAGAAATGGATCTCGGTCCAGCACGGCCGGACCCGGTTCCCGTTCTAGCCCGCCGGGAGACCTAGACTCGGACGCGTCAGGCCAGGACGCGTCCGGGGGAGAGCCGAGTTGAGCAACATACCGGAGACCGGGCGCACACCCCGGGTCCAGAATCGGCTCATCATGATCCAGATCGTGGTGTTCTCGCTGCTGCTCACGCTCGGCGGCCGGCTCTGGTACCTCCAGATACGCAACGGCCAGGAATACACGGACGAGGCGAAGAACAACAACACCCAGCAGGTGGTCCAGCCGGCCGTGCGCGGCTCGATCCTCGACTCCCGCGGGATCCCGCTCGCCGACAACGAGACCCGCATGGTGGTCTCCGCCAGCCGCACCGACCTCTCCAAGATGAAGGACCGCGGCAAGGGCGTCCTGACCCAGCTCGCCGGGGTACTGGGCCTCAAGCCCGAGGACGTGGTCAACGGCGTCCGGCTGTGCGACGCCAAGACCCCCAAGCCCTGCTGGAACGGCTCCCCGTACCAGCCGATCCCCATCACCGACGAGGCCACCACCGACCAGGTCCTGGAGATCCGGGAACACGCCGAGCAGTTCCCCGGCATCACCGCCGAGCCCACCGCCCTGCGCCGCTACGCCGGCCCCGACGGCGCCAACACCTCCCAGGTGCTCGGCTACCTCTCCCCGGTGACCGACGCGGAGATCACCAAGGCCAAGAACTCCGACTCCCCGTACCTGCGCTCCGACCAGGTGGGCCGCAGCGGCCTGGAGCGCACCTACGACAAGGAGCTGCGCGGCAAGGCGGGCATCACCCGCTACGAGGTGGACAACCTCGGCCGGATCCTCGGCGAGGGCGTCAGCGACAAGGCACAGCCCGGCGCGAACATCGTGACCTCGATCGACTCGCGGGTGCAGGCGGTGGCCGAGCGCGAGCTCAACAACGCGATGATCGAGGCCCGCAAGGGCTACGACAAGAACACGCACCGCAACTACGAGGCCGACTCGGGCGCCGTCGTGGTCATGGAGGCCAAGACCGGCCGGGTCGTCGCGATGGCCTCGAACCCGACCTACGACCCGAACGCCTGGGTCGGCGGAATCTCCTCGAAGGACTACGCCTCCCTGACCGACAAGGAGTCGAACTACCCGCTGCTGAACCGGGCGATCCAGGGCCAGGCGGCCCCGGGCTCGATCTTCAAGGTGGTCTCCTCCACGGCGGCGGTCAACGCCGGCTACCCCTTCAACAACCGCTACGGCTGCCCGAGCTCGTACTCGGTGGGCAGCCAGACCTTCACCAACTTCGAGTCCCAGGGCTACGGCGACATCACCATCGGCAAGGCCCTGGAAGTCTCCTGCGACACCGTCTACTACGGCATCGCCGACAAGGAGTGGAAGAAGGACGGCGGGATCAAGCCCAAGGCGCAGCCGGGCGACATCTTCTTCAAGACCGCCCACGAGTTCGGCCTCGGCAAGCCCACCGGCATCGACCTGCCCAGCGAGGTCCCCGGCCGGGTCCCCGACCGCCAGTGGAAGAAGGACTTCTTCGAGGCGAACAAGGCCGCCTGGTGCCGCGACGGCAAGAAGGACGGCTCGTACGCCGAGAAGATCGCCTACGAGAACTGCCGCCAGGGCAACCAGCTGCGCGAGGGCGATGCGATCAACTACTCCATCGGGCAGGGCGACACCCTCGTCACCCCGATCCAGATGGCCTCGATCTACGCGGCCATCGCCAACGGCGGCACCCTCCACCAGCCCGCCATCGGCAAGGCCGTGGTCAGCGCCGACGGAGCCTCGGTGAAGGAGATCGCGCCGAAGGTGCAGGGCCGGCTCCCGATGGACGCCGAGCTGCGCGACGACATAGACGGGGCGCTCGCGGCCGTGGCCACCACCGGCAGCGCGGCCTGGCGCTTCGGCGGCTGGCCGCAGAAGCAGATCCCGATGCACGCGAAGACCGGTACGGCCGAGGTCCAGGGCAAGCAGACCACCTCGTGGTTCGCCTCCTACACCGAGGACTACTCGATCGTCATGACCATCTCCCAGGGCGGCACCGGCTCCGGAGCCTCGGGTCCGGCCGTCCGCAAGATCTACGAGGCCATGTACGGCCTGGACGAGAAGGGCAAGCAGGACCTGTCGAAGGCCCTGCTCCCGAAGCCGCAGACGGAGCTGCCGCCGGCCCGCCAGGAAGGTCCGTAGACACCGGCGATTGCGGACAGAAGCTGACCGCAAGGCTCCGTAACGTGGTTCTTGTCAGCAGGAAGAACCACACCGAAAGCAGGCGGTCGGCCATGGCTCAGATTTCCACAGAGGTCCCCGGCGACGAGCGCGGCACGCTCCTCTCCTTCGTCCGGGCCCAGCGCGCCGGTCTCCGCGAAACGGTGGAAGGGCTGAGCGAGGAGCAGGCGGCCGGCCGCCCGAGCGCCAGCGAGCTGTCCCTGTCCGGCCTGCTCAAGCACGCCGCCGAGTGCGAGCGCAACTGGCTGTACATGGCCCGGCAGGAGCCGAACCCGCACCAGCGCACCATGGAGACCTGGTCCGACTCCTTCCACCTGACCGGCGAGGAGACGATCCCGTCCGCCCTGGCCCTCTGGGACGAGGTGGCGGCGCAGACCGAGGCCTTCATCGCCGCCGTCCCCAGCCTGGACGACACCTTCCCGCTCCCGCCGGCCCCCTGGTTCCCCAAGGACGCCAAGGTCTCGATGCGCTGGATGCTCCTGCACCTGGTGGAGGAGTTCGCCCGGCACACGGGCCACGCCGACATCATCCGCGAGACCATCGACGGCAAGAAGGCGATGGGCTAGGTCGTCTCTTTCGGCCCGGAGGCTGCTCGACCGAAGGGCTTGCACCTCACGTGGCGTGAGGACCCACAGTGGAGGGCGTACCCAACCAGAGGAGCGGAAAGAGATGGGCTACTCCGTGGGCCAGGTCGCCGGTTTCGCCGGAGTCACGGTGCGCACGCTGCACCACTACGACGAGATCGGGCTGCTCTCCCCGAGCGGCCGCAGCAGCGCGGGGCACCGGCGGTACGACGACGCCGACCTCGACCGGCTGCAGCGGGTCCTGTTCTACCGGGAGCTCGGCTTCCCGCTCGAAGAGGTCGCGATCCTGCTGGACGACCCGGAATCGGACCCGAGGGAGCACCTGCGCCGGCAGCACGCCCTCCTGTCCGACCGGATCGCCCGGCTCCAGCAGATGGCCGCGGCCGTGGAGCACGCCATGGAGGCCAAGAAGATGGGCATCAACCTCACGCCGGAGGAGAAGTTCGAGGTGTTCGGGGACAAGGACCCCGAGCAGTACGCGGAGGAGGCGGAGCGGCGCTGGGGCAACACCGAGGCCTACGCCCAGTCGCAGCAGCGGGTCGCCACCTACACCAAGGACGACTGGAAGCGGATCCAGGACGAGGTCGCCGACTGGAGCGCCCGGTACGCGGCCCTGATGGAGGCGGGTGAGCCCGCCGACGGCGAAGCGGCCATGGACATGGCCGAGGAGCACCGCCAGCACATCGTGACGCGGTACTACGACTGCTCGTACGAGATGCACACGGGTCTCGGCGAGACGTACGTGGCCGACGAGCGGTTCAAGGCGTTCTACGACTCCATGCGCCCGGGCCTCGCAGAGCACCTGCGGGACTCGATCATGGCCAACGCGGTGCGCAAGTCGTAGCGGCTGATCCCTGGAACCAGGCGGGGGCGGTGTGCGTTCATAATTGGACGGACACCCCCCCGATCCAGGAGAGCCCGGAACTCGTGAACATGCTCGCGCTCGGCCCCGAATGGATTTCCCCGGAGTACCTGATCGGGCATTTCGGCTTGATCGGCATCCTGGTCATCGTGTTCGCGGAATCGGGCCTCTTCGCGTTCCTGCCCGGTGACTCCCTGCTCTTCACGGCGGGCCTGTTCGTCGCGAGCGGCGTCATCAAGCAGCCGCTGTGGCTGGTCTGCACCCTGATCGCGGTCGCCGCGATCGTCGGTGACCAGGTCGGTTACATGATCGGCAAGGTCTTCGGCCCGAAGCTCTTCAACAAGCCGAACTCCAGGCTCTTCAAGCGCGAGAACCTCGACGCGGCGCACGACTTCATGGAGAAGCACGGCCCCAAGGCCATCGTGCTCGCCCGCTTCGTGCCGATCATCCGCACCTTCGCGCCGATGGTCGCGGGCGCGACGGCGATGAAGTACCGCACCTTCCTGATGTTCAACATCATCGGCGGCGTCCTGTGGGGCGCGGGCGTCACGATCCTGGGCTACCAGCTCGGCCAGTTCGAGTTCATCAAGAACAACGTCGAGCCGATCTTCATCGGCATCGTCCTGATCTCCGTCATCCCGGTCATCTTCGAGGTGGTCAAGGGCCGCAAGGAGAAGAAGTCGGCGGTCGGGTCCGCGGAGCACTCCGGCACCGGCGCCGGCCAGGACCCGCAGACCCCCACCCCGCGCGGCGGCCGCCACGCGAAGCGGTAGGGCCGCTCGTAGGCGTAGGACCTAGAAGCCGCGGGTGCGCTTCGCCGAGCGGCGCTTGGCGGAGCTGGCCGTGCCCGGGATCCGCATGAACAGCCGGGACATCTCCGAGCCGAGGTTGACGCCGATGGCGATGGCCAGGGCGATGGCCACGGCGTTCGTCAGCGAGGCCAGCCCCTCGTTGAGCCGGTTCTCGGCGATCAGCAGCAGTCCGTAGTACGTCGCCGAGCCCGGGAGCAGCGGGCCGATGGCCGCCGTGACGAAGGGCAGCGCCGAGGAGATGCGGTGGCGGGAGAGCAGCTGCCCGAAGAGGCCGACCAGGCCGGCCGCGACGGCGGTGGACGGCACCGGCGGGATGTTGCCCGCGTAGTGCAGGGCTCCGTAGACCACCCAGGCGATCCCGCCGTTGAGGGTCACGATCCACACGGTGGAACGTTCCTGCTGGAGCAGGATCGCGAACGTGAACACCAGCACCATCGAGGCGGCGATCTGGAGCAGCGGCCGCTGGTCGATCTGGAGGATGTCCTCCGGCTGCGGGTTCGAGCCGAACTGGAGCCCGATGTAGAGCACCACCAGCACGCCCATGATGATGCCGATGAAGAGGTACATCACCTCCAGCAGCCGGGCGGAAGCGGTGATGTAGTAGCCGGTCAGACCGTCCTGCACGGCCGCGACCAGGGCCCGCCCGGGCAGCAGCGCGAACAGTCCACCGGTGATCACGGCGGAGGAGCGCACGTCGAGGTCGGTCAGCTTCAGGGCCACGCCCATCGCGGCGGGCGGCATCGCCGCCACCACGAACTGGTAGAACTCCGGCAGCCCGCGCCCCGCGCAGAACCAGGCCAGCCGGTCGCCGAGGACCGCGCCGAGTGCGGCTGCGAAGAACACGAGGACCCCACCGCCGACCAGCGTGGAGGCCGCCCCGGCGAGCAGCCCGGCGGCGGCGGTGAGCATCCAGCCGGGATACGGGTGCCGGTTGCGGCGGATCTCCGCGAGGCGCCGGTAGGCGTCCTCCAGCGACATGTCGACCTCGTGCGCGCTGATGTCGTTGACGAGGCGGAAGACGGCCGAGAGCCGGTTGTAGTCGGTGCCCCGGCGGCGGACGGTGCGGTTCGCCGAGATCGGGTCGTCCACCAGCGAGGGCTGGTAGGTGATCGACAGCATGGTGAAGGTGACGGTCGGCTCGCAGCGGTCCAGCCCGTAGCTGCGCGAGACCGCGAACATCGCCGCCTCCACGTCCTCGGCCGCCTCGCCGCCCGCGAGCAGCAGCTCGCCGATGCGCAGCGTCAGGTCGAGCACGCGGCCCACGGCGGGCCCCGTCTCGACCGCCTGCTTCTGCGAGACCTCCGGGACCGGCCGGACATCGACCGGCATGCGCAGCACGGTGCGCATCCGGTCCTGCCACAGGGACTCCTTCATCCGCGTGACGGGGAACCCGGTGCCGGTGTACGCCGGCGGGGACTGCGAGGCGCTGTAGGTGGCCGGGGTCGCGAAAGCGGAACCCTCGGCCTCCACGGGCACCGAGGCGAGCCCCTCGGGGACCGAGAACTCCGAGGTCGCCTGCTCCTCGTCGGTGGCCTCCGCCTCCACCCCGACCCCGGGGGGCACGGCGAAGGCGCTGCGCGCCTCGTCCGACTTCGGCTTCCGGTCCTCTGCCCCGGATCCTTCGCCCTCCGCCACGCGTCCTCCAGTCCCTGGGCCAGCCCGTATCAGTATGCGGAACGGTTTGATCCACGGCGAAACCGCGACGGGCGGCACTCCCGGAGGAATGCCGCCCGTGCGGTGGCCTGACGGCCCGGTGTCGGTGTCACATGAGCCGATGGCTCAGTGCTGGCCGCCCTGCGCCTCGAGGCGCTTGTACGAGGCTTCGATCTCGGCCTCGGCCTCGGTGCGGCCGACCCAGTTCGCGCCCTCGACGGACTTGCCCGGCTCCAGGTCCTTGTAGACCTCGAAGAAGTGCTGGATCTCCAGGCGGTCGAACTCGGACACGTGGTGGATGTCGCGCAGGTGCTCCACACGCGGGTCGGAGGCCGGCACGCACAGCAGCTTGGCGTCGCCGCCCGCCTCGTCCGTCATGTTGAACATGCCGATCGCGCGGCACTTGATCAGGCAGCCCGGGAAGGTCGGCTCGTCCAGGATGACCAGCGCGTCCAGCGGGTCGCCGTCCTCGCCGAGGGTGTTCTCGACGAAGCCGTAGTCGGCCGGGTAGCTGGTCGAGGTGAAGAGGCGACGGTCCAGGCGGATCCGGCCGGTCTCGTGGTCCACCTCGTACTTGTTCCGCGAACCCTTGGGGATCTCGATGGTGACGTCGAACTCCACGTCCTGCTCCTCCATGATCAGCTTCATTGCTCGGGGCTACGTCGATTCACCTGCGTGCGCGGCCGACCCAGCCCTGCCGGGTGGGGTGCCATGCTCGCGGCAAGACGCAATGGTTAAGTGTCCCTCACGCATATGTGTGATCGCGAAAGGGGCTGGTCCGAGGTGCCATTGGTCAAGACGTGGCAGCTCATTGCGGTGTCGGCCGTTACCGGCCTGGCCCTGTCGGCCGCGACGGTTGCCGCCGCCGGTCCTTGGGACTCCGGCCAGCGTAAGGCCGAGCGGGACAGAGCCGCCTCCTGGAGCCGCACGGGTGGTGCAGATCACGGCCAGGACGGGGCCCGCGCCCTGCCCCGGGCCGCCCCCAGCGCCCCCGGAGTGCTCGCCGCGGTCCGCCCCGCCGGATCCGACTCCTCCGGATCCGACCCCGGCGGCCAGGCCCCGGCGGCGGACTCCGGACCGCTGGGCGCCGCGCTGCGGCCGCTGCTCGCCGACCCCGCGCTCGGAACCGTCCGCGCCGCCTCGGTGATCGACACCGCCACCGGCCGGGTGCTCTACGAATCCGGGGCCGACCGGGCCATGACCCCCGCCTCCACCATCAAGATCGCCACGGCTTCGGCCGCGCTCGCCGCCCTCGGGCCCGACCACCGGATCCCGACCACCGTGGCCTCCGGCGCGGCCCCCGGCCAGATCGTCCTGGTCGGCGGCGGAGACCCCTCCCTCACCGCCAAGAAGAAGGCCCCCGCCGGCTCCGGCGGCAGCCTCGTCGCCCTGGCCGCCGACACCGCCCAGGCCCTCAAGGCCGCCGGCACCGAGTCGGTGGTCCTCGGCTACGACGACTCCCTCTACACCGGCCCGGTCCGCCACCCCATCGGCGACAACGACAACATCGCCCCCGTCACGGCCCTGACCGCCGACGAAGGCCGCACCGACGACTCCTTCTCCGGACCGGTGACGCGCTCCGACGACCCCTCCAGGGACACCGCCCGCGCCTTCGCCGCCCTCCTCAAGGACCGCGGCATCCAGGTGACCGCCGAGCCCGCCAAGGCCAAGGCCCCGGCGGGCGCGGCCCCGCTCGCCGTCACCCTCTCCACCCCGCTCGCCGGACTCGTCGAGCGGATGCTGACCAACAGCGACAACGACATCGCCGAGGCGCTGGCCCGCCACACCGCGCTCGCCTCCGGGCAGCCCGCCAGCTTCGAAGGCGTGGAGAAGACCCTCGGCGCCAAGCTCGCCTCGCTCGGCATCGACACCACCGACTCCCGCTTCGCCGACGGCAGCGGCCTCAACCGGGCCGACAAGGTCAGCGCCGGCCTGCTGACCGCCCTCCTCGCCAAAGCCGCCGACCCGCAGCGGCCGCAGCTGCGGCCCGTCCTCACCGGACTGCCCGTCGCCGGATTCACCGGAACCCTGCGCACCCGCAACGCCGGAACCTCCCCGGCGGCCGGCCTGCTCCGGGCCAAGACCGGCACCCTGACCGGCGTGAACTCCCTCGCCGGGACCGTCGTGGACCCCTCCGGCCGACTGCTGGCCTTCGCGTTCCTGACCGCGAACGCCGCCGACCCGGGGGCCGCCGAGAAGGGCCTCGACCGGCTCGCCGCAGCGGTGGCCGGCGCCTCCTAGCCGGAGTGCGACGGGCCCCGGGCGGGCGCCCGGCGGGTTTCCGACGGCCTCGAGGCGGCCTCGAGGCGGCTTCCCGGAGCCCTCGAAGCGACTTCCCGGCCGTCTCCCGGGGGCTCCGCCGGCGCGCGAGTCCACGTACGGTTGACGCATGACGAGCATCGGTGGTGCGGAGATGGTCGACTGGAACCTCGCGGTGGCGACCGCGACCCGGCTGGTGCGGCCCGGCCCGGAGGTCAGCCGGGACGAGGCACGGGCCGTGGTCGCGGAACTGCGCAGGCACGCCAGGACCTCCGAACGGCACGTGCGCGAGTTCACCCGGATGATGCCCGAGGGCATGACCCCGCCCGACACCCCCGTCCTCGTCGTGGACCGGGCCGGCTGGGTCAAGGCCAACGTGGCCGGCTTCCGCGAACTGCTGGCCCCGCTGCTCGGCAAGATGCAGGACCGCCGCGCCGGCACCCCCGGCTCCGCCGTCCTCGGCGCCGTCGGCGGCAAGGTCACCGGCGTGGAACTGGGCATGCTGCTGAGCTTCCTGGCCTCCCGCGTGCTCGGCCAGTACGAGACCTTCGCGCCCCCGGCCCTCGACCTGCCCGGCCCGTCCGGTGGCGGCCGGCTGCTGCTCGTCGCGCCGAACATCGTGCACGTGGAGCGGGAGCTGGAGGTGGACCCGCACGACTTCCGGCTCTGGGTCTGCCTGCACGAGGAGACGCACCGTACCCAGTTCACCGCCGTCCCGTGGCTCCGCGAGCACATCGAGGGCGAGATCCAGACTTTCCTCGGCGCCACCGAGATCGACCCCACGACCGTGCTGGAGCGGCTGCGCGAAGCCGCCCAGTCCTTCGCCGGGGCCCGCCCCGACGCGGAGCGCGGCGACGAGGGCCGCTCGCTGGTCGAACTCGTCCAGACCCCCGAACAGCGCGAGGTGCTGGCCCGGCTCACGGCCGTGATGTCCCTGCTGGAGGGCCACGCCGACTTCGTCATGGACGGGGTCGGGCCCGCGGTGGTGCCCTCGGTCGCCGAGATCAGGGAGAAGTTCCAGCAGCGCCGGGCCAGCGGCGCCGGCCGCCTCGACGCGGCCCTGCGCAAACTGCTCGGCCTCGACGCGAAGATGCGCCAGTACCGCGACGGCGAGCGATTCGTGCGCGCGGTCGTCGGACAGGTCGGCATGGAGGGCTTCAACCGGGTCTGGACCTCACCGAACACCCTCCCCACCAAGGCGGAGATCGCCAAGCCGGCGGACTGGGTGGCCCGGGTGCACCGCAAGGGCAGCGAACCGAGCGAGCACAGCGGACAGGCGTGAGGCACACGACTGGCGTGACGTACACGACTGGCGTGACGCACACGACTGGAGTGGCTCAAGAGGCGTGAAGATGTCCCTCTGGGGGAAACAGCGTCACCCGTCCGAGGGACCGTGGGGCGTGGAAGGGCGTGCGATGCTCGGGGAACGGCTCGGTTCTGTCACCATCATCGCACTCTGAGTGACAACCCCCGTTCTGCTCATGGACCGGGCCGGCCGGGCGGCAGCCCGGTGCACCACCCTCCCCCAACGCCTCCCCAGCGCCTGACGAGGCTCCGAACTCCACCGAAGGGCACCGGACATGGGTCCCCATCCTGCGGTCGCGGCGATACGCCTGGCGGTCCGCCGCGTACTCCACGACGTCCTCACCGACCTCACCGACCGTCCCGCCTCCGCCCCCGCTCCCCGTGTCGGCGGCCTTGAGGCGGTCACCTTCCGCGACGGCCTCCCCGACACCGCGCCGCTCGTCCTCGTCGCCTGCTCCGGCGGCGCCGACTCCATGGCACTCGCCTCCGCCCTCGCCTTCGAGGCCCCCAAACTCGGCATCCGGGCCGGCGGCATCACCGTCGACCACGGGCTCCAGGCCGGCTCCGACCTGCGCGCCGCCGAGGTGGTCACCCGCATGACCGCCCTGTGCCTCGACCCGGTGGAGGCCGTCGCCGTGCGCGTCGGCCGCCAGGGCGGACCCGAAGCCGCCGCCCGCGACGCCCGCTACGCGGCCCTGGACGAGGCCGCCGACCGCCTCGGCGCCACCGCCGTGCTGCTCGGCCACACCCGCGACGACCAAGCCGAAACCGTCCTGCTGGGCCTCGCCCGCGGCTCCGGCATCCGCTCGCTCTCCGGCATGCCCGAGGTATCGGGCGGTCCGGGCGCCACCGGCCGCCGCCACCGCTACCGCCGCCCCTTCCTGCAAGTCGACCGGCAGACCGCCCGCAAGGCCTGCATGGTCCAGTCCCTCGCCGTCTGGGACGACCCGCACAACGCGGACCCCGCCTACACCCGCTCCCGGCTGCGCCACGAAGGACTGCCCGCCCTGGAGAAGGCCCTCGGCAAGGGAGTCGTGGAGGCGCTCGCCCGCACCGCCCAGCTCTCCCGCGACGACGCCGACGCCCTGGACTCCTGGGCCGCCGAGGCGGAGGGCCGCGTACGCGACGAGGACGGCCGCCTGGAGTGCGCCAAGCTGTACGCGCTGCCCCCCGCCGTCCGCCGCCGCGTGCTGCGCCGCGCCGTCGTCGCGGCCGGCTCTCCGGCCGGTTCCCTCTTCGCCCGCCACATCGAGGAAGTCGACCGCCTCATCACCGGATGGCGCGGTCAAGGTGCCATCAACCTGCCCGGCCGGGTCGAGGCCCAGCGGCAGGGTGGCAGACTGGTCATCCGGCAGGGCTGATTGGTGCTGAAACACGGCCGAGTCCTCCGGGGTCACTCCCCGGAGCCCCGGCCGCAAACGAAAGTGATGCGGGTGGACGAGAAGGACATGGGCAGCGACCTCCAGTCGGTGCTCATCACCAAGGAAGAGATCGACGCGAAGCTGGCCGAGCTGGCCGCGAAGATCGACGCGGAGTACGCGGGCAAGGACCTGCTCATCGTCGGCGTCCTCAAGGGCGCGGTGATGGTGATGGCGGACCTGGCGCGCGCCTTGTCCACCCCGCTCACCATGGACTGGATGGCGGTGTCCTCCTACGGCGCCGGAACCCAGTCCTCGGGCGTGGTCCGGATCCTCAAGGACCTGGACACCGACATCAAGGGCAAGCACGTCCTGATCGTCGAGGACATCATCGACTCGGGCCTGACCCTGTCGTGGCTGCTGTCGAACCTGGGCTCGCGCGAGCCGGCCTCCCTCGAGGTCGTCACGCTGCTGCGCAAGCCCGACGCCGCGAAGGTCGCGATCGACGTGAAGTGGGTCGGCTTCGACATCCCGAACGAGTTCGTCGTGGGCTACGGCCTGGACTACGCGGAGAAGTACCGCAACCTGCCGTTCGTGGGCACGCTCGCCCCGCACGTCTACGGAGGCTGACCCCGACCCGGACCAACGTCCGGGCAGGGGAACCCTGGAGCGATTCCCGCCGTTGGAGCATGGAAAGGCGGGTCTGTCAGCCGTCCCATGAGGCAGCGGGTGACAATACAGGGGTACATTCCGAAGAACAGTCTTTACTCACAGCAGCATTTACCTACGGGCAGGAGGGACGGGGTGCCTGGCGCCCCGTATGGATGGACGTGAAGCGATACTTCCGTGGGCCGGTCATGTGGATCGTGCTGGCCGTCCTCGCCGTGGTCGTGTTGATGAATGTCGTCGGCTCCGGCGGCGGCTACAAGTCGGTGGACACGAGCGAGGTCATCAAGGCGATCAACAGCGGCCAGGTGCAGCAGGCGCGCCTGACCACCGGTGACAGCCAGATGGTCAAGATCGACCTCAAGAAGGACCAGAAGCTCGGAGACAACTCCGGCTCCAAGTTCCAGGCCAACTACATCGGGGACCAGGGCGTCCAGCTCGCCCAGAACCTCCAGACCAAGTACGAAGCCGGTCAGATCCCTGACGGGTACTCCGTCACTCCGGACAAGACCAGCCCGTTCCTCAGCGTGCTGCTCTCGCTGCTGCCCTTCGTCCTCATCGTCGTCGTCTTCCTGTTCCTGATGAACCAGATGCAGGGTGGCGGCTCCCGGGTCATGCAGTTCGGGAAGTCCAAGGCCAAGCTCATCACCAAGGACACCCCGAAGACGACGTTCGCGGATGTCGCGGGCTCGGACGAGGCCGTCGAGGAACTCCACGAGATCAAGGAGTTCCTCCAGGAGCCGGCGAAGTTCCAGGCCGTCGGCGCCAAGATCCCCAAGGGCGTGCTGCTCTACGGCCCGCCCGGCACCGGTAAGACCCTGCTCGCGCGTGCCGTCGCGGGCGAGGCCGGTGTTCCCTTCTACTCGATCTCCGGTTCCGACTTCGTCGAGATGTTCGTCGGTGTCGGTGCCTCGCGTGTCCGCGACCTGTTCGAGCAGGCCAAGGCCAACGCGCCGGCGATCGTCTTCGTCGACGAGATCGACGCAGTCGGCCGGCACCGCGGTGCGGGCCTCGGCGGCGGTCACGACGAGCGCGAGCAGACCCTCAACCAGCTGCTCGTCGAGATGGACGGCTTCGACGTGAAGGGCGGCGTCATCCTGATCGCCGCCACGAACCGTCCGGACATCCTCGACCCGGCCCTCCTGCGCCCCGGCCGCTTCGACCGCCAGATCGCGGTCGACCGCCCGGACATGCAGGGCCGTCTGGAGATCCTCAAGGTCCACCAGAAGGGCAAGCCGGTCGCCCCGGACGTCGACCTGGGTGCGGTGGCCCGTCGTACGCCCGGCTTCACGGGTGCCGATCTCGCCAACGTGCTGAACGAGGCCGCGCTGCTCACGGCCCGCTCGGACGGGAAGCTGATCGACAACCACGCGCTGGACGAGGCGATCGACCGCGTCGTGGCGGGCCCGCAGAAGCGGACCCGGATCATGTCGGACCGGGAAAAGAAGATCACCGCGTACCACGAGGGCGGCCACGCCCTGGTCGCGGCGGCTTCCCCGAACTCGGACCCGGTCCACAAGATCACGATCCTGTCCCGCGGCCGGGCCCTGGGTTACACCATGGTCCTGCCCGACGAGGACAAGTACTCCACCACGCGCAACGAGATGCTCGACCAGCTGGCGTACATGCTGGGTGGGCGCGCGGCCGAGGAACTGGTCTTCCACGACCCGACCACGGGCGCCGCGAACGACATCGAGAAGGCCACGGCAACGGCCCGCGCGATGGTCACCCAGTACGGCATGACCGAGCGCCTCGGCGCGATCAAGTTCGGCGGAGACAACACCGAGCCGTTCCTGGGACGCGAGATGTCGCACCCGAGGGACTACTCGGAAGAGGTCGCGGCGCTGGTCGACGAAGAGGTCAAGAAGCTCATCGAGACCGCGCACAACGAGGCCTGGGAAATCCTGGTCGAGAACCGCGACGTGCTCGACAACCTGGTCCTTGCCCTCCTCGAGAAGGAGACGCTCAACAAGGAGCAGATCGCCGAGGTCTTCTCGACGATCGTGAAGCGCCCGGCCCGCCCGGCGTGGACCGGCTCCTCGCACCGCACCCCGTCGACCCGCCCGCCGGTGCTCTCTCCCAAGGAGCTCCAGCTGACGAACTCGGCGAACGGCACGGCGGCCGCTTCCTCGACCGCCGTATCGGTGGAGAAGACCCCGGAGCCCTCCCCGGAGGAGCGACCGGAGGCCTGATCCCTCCCGGAATGGATGCCGCGCCCCCCAGGTTCTAGCCTGGGGGGCGCGGCACTTTCATCTGGTCATACTTATTTGGCCGCGACTGCGCAGACAGGAACGAGGAAGAGATGACCGACCCAGTGACCTTGACCGGTGGCGAGGGCACGATCGGCGAGTTCGACGAGAAGCGCGCCGAGGCGGCCGTTCGCGAGCTCCTGATCGCGGTCGGCGAGGACCCGGACCGCGAGGGGCTGCGAGAGACGCCGGGGCGCGTGGCGCGGGCGTACAAGGAGATTCTGGCCGGTCTGCGGCAGGAACCCGAGGATGTCCTGACGACGGTGTTCGACCTGGGACACGATGAGTTGGTCCTCGTGAAGGACATTGAAATCGTATCTTTGTGCGAACATCATCTGCTGCCATTCCACGGTGTCGCCCATGTCGGCTACATCCCGTCGGAGAACGGCAAGATCACCGGTCTGTCCAAGCTGGCCCGCCTCGTGGACGTCTTTGCTCGCCGCCCGCAGGTGCAGGAACGTCTCACTACGCAGATAGCCGACTCCTTGATGGAGATCCTTGATGCTCGGGGCGCCATCGTCGTGGTCGAAGCGGAGCACATGTGCATGTCGGTCCGCGGCATCCGTAAGCCGGGCGCCAAGACGATCACGTCCGCGGTCCGCGGCCAGCTCCGTGACCCTGCGACCCGCAACGAGGCGATGTCGCTGATCATCGCGCGCTAGCCGGATTGTCAGACCCGCCCGATAACGTCATTGATCAGGTGATTCACGCGCTGATCAGGGGGCGGGATGGGCGGGCTGCCGAGCAAGCAGATGGTGAACGGGGTGGACGGGCAGGCTCAGGCGAGAACCGTGGGCGCGGGCGACCGGCTCTGGACGCTAAATGGGGACAGGACAGTACACACGGGCGTTCGGGCGGTGGCGGCTGTGAAGGCCCGCGAGGTTGTGGACGTGGTCACGTATGGGCAGACGTTCACGGTGGCGCCGGACCAGTTACTGAGTACGGGCCAAGGATGGATTCCGGCCGGAGACGCGGCAGGTAGCGTCCTGGCTTGGACTCCGCCACGAAAGCTCTCCCGGAGACGCCTGACGATTCTGCCCGGCTACGAGTTCGGCTACCTGGTGGGTGCCACGTGTTCCGACGGCACGGTGGGCAAGAACTATGTGTCCCTGGTCGTGAACGACGAGGGTTTCGCAGCCAAGTACGCGGAGTGTTTGTCGGCGGTGACCAGCCTTCCCGCCCGACTGGAGGCCGTCACGAGGCCGTCAGGCTTCCTCCAGCGCCAAGTTCCTGGATTTCGGGTGCGCGTGGTCTCTTCGTACCTCGCGGACGTCCTGAGGCAGTACGTCGGGGGCGACGCCCACCACATGCGACAGGGCTTTCCACGGGTTGTACTCAGAGACCTTGCCACGTTCGAAGGTTTCCTGGACGGCTATGCGGATGGCGACGGCTGTCGAATCAAACGCTGGGATGCGCGGGTGATCACCAGCGCCAATGTTCCGTTCCTGGCGGAGTTGGCTACGGTCATCGGCGCCCGTTTCACGCCGCAGAGTGGGAAGGCGTCGCACCTGGTCGTCACTGATCGTTGGCAGCGGCGCGGCACCTTCGTGGCGGAGGAGCATGCCATAAACCTCGTGGAGCGGCAGTCGGCGACGGTGTCCGAGGTCCGGCTCCGCACCGCCACCGGTGCGAAGCCCTTCACCCTCTACACCTACCGCCTCGACCCCTACCCGGGGTTCCTGGTGAGCGGGCACCTCGTGCGGGCCCCCGGGTGACGGCTCAGGCGCTGGCGGGGGCCTTGGTGGGGTCTTCGTCGTCCGGGAGTTTGAGGACGTGTTCCAGGAAGAGGGCCGCGGCGATGACCGCGGCGCCCGTCAGGACCGAGAAGCCGGCGTACCAGGCCTGGTCGCGGCGGGCCGGGACGTCCAGGGCGGTGGTCAGGAGGAAGACCCCGACGCCGCCGTAGCCGCCCGCGACCAGGGCCGCGACCAGGGCGCTGGACTGGCCGAAGACCACCGCGCGGGCCGCCATCAGCGGCTCCACGCCCTTGGCGCCCGGCACGCGCTCGCGCTGGGCCTTCAGGCGGGCCCGCAGGGACAGGGCCGTGGCAAGGAGGACCACCGCGATTGCGCCCAGAACGATCGGCGCGGCCAGCGGGACGCCCGGGAGGGAGCCGTAGGAGTTCAGCATGCGTGCGCCGGCCCACGACAGGACCCCGGCGACCGCGAAGATACCCGCCAGGACCGCCGGCCTCAGTTGCTTCACGTGCGCCTCTCCCCGCTCTCCGTACGTACCAGCCGATCTTAAGTGTTCGGTCCGGCGGGGGCCGGTTACTCCGGGAGCCGCAGTTCCAGGTCGGGGCGGCGCGCGACACCCGTCAGGCCCACGGCGGCCAGCAGCTCCGCCACCGGCCCGTGGCCCGGGATCTGCGCCTCGGGGTCGATGTCGTGCCAGGGGGCCAGCACGAAGGCGCGCTGGTGGGCGCGCGGGTGCGGCAGGGTGAGGACGGGGTCGGCGGAGACCACGTCGGCGTACGCGATGATGTCGACGTCGATCGTGCGGGGTCCCCAGCGCTCTTCGCGGACGCGGTCGAAGGCCTCTTCGATGGCGTGCCCGCGCTCCAGCAGGGAGCCGGGCGGCAGGGTGGTCTTCACCGCGATGACGGCGTTGAAGTACGAGGGCTGCGAGTCCGGGTCGACGCCCCACGGTGCGGTCTCGTAGACCGGGGAGACGGCCTTGACCCGCAGGCCCGGGGTGTCGCCGAGGGCGTCGATGGCGCCCTGCAGGGTCTCCAGCCGGTTGCCGAGGTTCGCGCCGAGCGCGACGACGGCCCATTTGGGGTTGGACAGGGTGATGTCCGCGGCGTCGACGGCTTCGACGACGGAGGCGGGTACCGGCTGGACGGTGGGGTCGCTCTGGGCGTTCATTCCGTTGTTCATGCGCGGCTCCGGGTGATCGTGATGGTCACGTCGTCGAAGGGGACGGTGATGGGCGCGTCCGGCTTGTGGACGACGACCTCCACCTGGGCGACCGCCTCGTGCTTGAGGCACTGCTGGGCGATCCGCTCGGCGAGGGTCTCGATCAGGTCGACCGGCTCTCCCTGGACCACGTGGACCACCTCTTCCGCGACTACCCCGTAGTGCACGGTCTTAGCCAGGTCGTCGCCGGCCGCCGCGGGGCGGGTGTCGAGGTGGAGCACCAGGTCGACGATGAAGGTCTGGCCTTCCTCGCGTTCCCGGGGGAAGACGCCGTGGTGCCCGCGAGCCTTGAGGCCGCGCAGCGCGACACGATCCACGCGAATCACTCCTGCTTTTCGTAGGTTCTTCCGGTCCGGGACTCCCCGGATCCATGGGCCTACGCCGAGTGCGGTCGGCGTCGTCCATCTTCGAATTTACCTGCGAAATACCCGGGACCCCGACGGAGGGGTCAGGAGGGCTCCTCCTCCTCGTCCTCATCGGAGTCCGTGAGCACGGGAGAACCGTGGTGCGACCACAGCCGCCAGCCCTCCGATGTGCGTCGGAACACATTCGTGGCGACGACGAGCTGTCCGACGAGCGGGCCCAGTTCTCCGCCGTCCTCGGCGGGTCCGCCGCTGAGGATGTTCTCCGTGCAGGTCACCAGGGCGGTGTCGCCGATGACGGCGACCTTGGTGTCGGTGAGGAAGAACTGGATGTACTCGGTGTGGGACATGATCAGGGCGTAGGAGCGCAGCACCTCGCCGCGGCCCGAGAGCACCGGCCAGCCCGGGTGCACGCAGGAGATCTCGTCTTCGAGCCAGAGCGCCGACAGTGCGTCGAAGTCCCCCTGCTCCATGGCCTCGTAGAAGGCCGTGTTGACCTCTTCGACGGCTTCGATGTCGGTACGGCTCACCTTTCCCCTTCCTCGGTGCTGCGGTGGGTACGCAGTGCCCCTTCCACGGCGCGGGCCACCCGAACCGCGTCGGCGCTCGCCCGTACCTCGTGGACCCGTACGGCCCAGGCGCCCTGGTGGGCGGCGATCGCGGTGACGGCCGCGGTGGCGGCGTCGCGTTCGCGGGCGGGCGGCGGGGAGGCGTCCTCGGCTCCGGCCAGCACCCGGCCGAGGAAACGCTTCCGCGAGGCGGCCACGAGCAGTGGGAAGCCCAGCGCGCGCAGCTCGGCGAGGTGGGCGACCAGGGCCAGGTCGTGCTCGGCGTTCTTGGCGAAGCCCAGGCCGGGGTCGACGAGGATCCGCCCGGGGGCGATCCCGCCGGACACCACGGCGTCGATGCGGGAGCGCAGCTCGTCGGTGACTTCGGCGAGGACGTCCTCGTAGACGGCGAGGCTGTTCATGCCGTCGCTGAAGCCGCGCCAGTGCATGACGACGAACGGCACTTCGGCGGCGGCCACGGCCGGGATCATGCCGGGGTCGGCGAGTCCGCCGCTGACGTCGTTGACCAGGACCGCGCCCGCGGCGACGGCCTGCGCGGCGACGGAGGCGCGCATGGTGTCCACGGAGACGGCGACGCCTTCGGAGGCGAGGCCCCGTACGACGGGGACCACGCGGCGCAGCTCCTCCTCCTCGTCGACGCGGGAGGCGCCGGGGCGGGTGGATTCGCCGCCGACGTCCACGAGGTCGGCGCCCTGGGCGACGAGGTCGAGGCCGCGCTTGACGGCCGCGGTGGTGTCGAACCAGCGGCCGCCGTCGGAGAAGGAGTCGGGGGTGACGTTGACGACGCCCATGACCCCGCAGCGGTCCCATTCCGGCAGGCCTGTGACCCGGCCCCGGCCGGCGCCCGCGTGCTTCGTGTTCATGGGTCCAGGGTATGGCTTGCCTTGGATACCTCGCCCTGGATGGCGCGGGGCCCCCGCAGCCGGGCGGCTGCGGGGGCCCTGGACGCCGTACGGGGCTGCGGAACGGCCCCCGGGGGTGCTCAGGCGGCCCGGACCTTGCGGTCGGCCTGGGCGGGCACCGCGTGGACGTGGTCGTGCGTGCAGGTGCGGACCGGCTTGGGCCGGCGGCGGCTGGCGAACAGGCGGGGCAGGGCCAGGGTCACGAAGCCCTCGGCCTGCATCACGGCGAAGCCGATGCGGGGCAGGTCGCGGCTGTTGCGGTAGACCATGAAGCGTGGCTCCCAGCGGGGGCGGAACTTCTCGTTGAACTTGTACAGCGACTCGATCTGGAACCAGCGCGACAGGAAGACCAGCAGGCCGCGCCACATCCGCAGCACCGGTCCGGCGCCGATCTTCTCGCCGCGGGCCAGGGCCGCGCGGAACATCGCGAAGTTCAGCGAGACCTTCTCGATGCCGAGCGCGGGGGAGGCCTCCAGGGAGGCGACGATCAGCAGCTCGTTCATGCCGGGGTCGGCGGCGCGGTCGCGGCGCATCAGCTCCAGCGACATGCCGTCCTTGCCCCACGGG
Source organism: Streptomyces sp. NBC_00454 (assembly GCF_041434015.1). Classification (GTDB taxonomy): domain Bacteria; phylum Actinomycetota; class Actinomycetes; order Streptomycetales; family Streptomycetaceae; genus Streptomyces. Next base: position 4,374,131 of record NZ_CP107907.1, read on the forward strand.
ACGAAGTGCAGGACGGCCTTGAGGTCCTTGTACGGGCTGGTGTCGCCCTCCTCCACGCGGTGCGCGGTGGCGATGAAGCAGTCGCCGTCGCCCTCTTCGCCGACCCGGCCCAGGGCCATCGAGAAGCCGCGCTCGGTGTCGGTGCCGCGCCAGGCCTCGGCCGCGCCGCGGACCTGTTCCAGCTCCTCCTCGGTGAGCTCGCTGACGCGGCGGACCTTGGTGGTGTAGCCGTTGCGCTCGATGCGCTTCACCATCTGGCGGACGTTGCGCATGGGTCGGCCGGCGAGGGAGAAGTCTTTGACGTCGACGATCGCCTCGTCGCCGAGTTCCAGGGCGTCGAGTCCGGTCTCGCGGGTCCAGACCTCGCCGCCGGTCTCGCTGCAGCCGACGACGGCCGGGGTCCAGGAGTGGGCCTTGGCCTCGGCCATGAACCGTTCGATGGCGCCGGGCCAGGCCTCGACGTCGCCGACGGGGTCGCCGGAGGCGAGCATCACCCCGGACACGACGCGGTAGGTGACGGCGGCCTTGCCGCTGGGGGAGAAGACGACGGCCTTGTCGCGGCGGAGCGCGAAGTGGCCCAGCGAGTCGCGGCCGCCGTGGCGGGCCAGCAGCTCGCGGAGCTTGGTCTCGTCGTCGGCGGTGAGCCGGGCGGCGGGGTGCTCGGGGCGGAAGGCCAGGTAGATGGTGGTGACGGCGGTCAGCATGCCGAGGGCGCCCAGCGAGTAGCCGACGGTCCAGGACACCCGGCCGGCGTAGTCGACGGGACCCTCGAAGCCGAAGAGCCCGTAGACGACGTGGCTGATCTGCTCGTAAACACCCGGATTGCCGACGACCTTGCCGGGGTGCGAGTTGACGATGACCAGGCCGAGGCCGATGGACCCGGCGCTCATCAGCACGAAGTTGGCGAGCGCCTTCCAGCGGCTGCGCGGGTCCGGGAGCGCCTTGAATTCACTCTGGTGGCGCAGGAGCAGCGCCAGGAGCACCGCCGCGATGATCACGCCGATGAAGGAGTGGCGGTACGCGAACTGCGCCACGGCCCCGGCGGGCAGCAGCACCACGGAGGCCCGCCAGGCGCGGCGCTTGTGGCGCTTGAGGCCGTGGGCCAGCAGCAGGATGAGTACGCCCGCGCTGATGGACAGGGCCGCGGCGAAGGGGCCGAGGGAGCCCGGCAGTACTTCGGTGACGGCATGGATGCGGCTGTGCCTGAAGCGGGGGAAGACCCCCGCGGCGATGTCGAGCAGGCCGACGACCATGACGGCCGTACCCACCAGACCCGGAACGGTCTCCGGTCGTGGGCCCCGGAAGATTCGGCGGACCCGCTCCGGAACCTGTCCCGACTTATCGCCATCTATCCTGCTAGACATCGCTTCCCGTTGCTCCGCGAGAGATCATGTGGCCGAAGGCCGCGACAGCCTCCGGTGTGTGGTGCGTCCCCTAGGACGACATCGAGGGGGAGCGGGTTCACTCATCCTCGAGAAAAAAACTAGTCCTGCCATAGAAAGTCGACTGACTGCTCATGGGTCTCACCAGTAATACGGTCCTGGCGTTGGCCATCATCGCCGGTGTGCTGCTCTTCGCGGCCACGGTGTGGTTCTGGCCGAAGCTCTCGGGCCGCTCCTGGCGCTCGGTCCTCGGCCGGATCGGCCTCCTGCTGGCGACCCAGCTGGCGCTGTTCTCGGCGGTGGGCCTCGCCGCCAACAAGTCCTTCCTGTTCTACGGGTCCTGGGCCGACCTCTTCGGCCAGGAGACCTCGATCGGCAAGGTCGTCGACCGCGGCATGAGCAGCGCCGACATCAAGGTCGTCGACAAGCAGAAGCTGGACGTCCCCGGCGGCGCCAAGCCGCAGGTCGCCGGACAGATCCTCAAAGTGGCCATAACGGGCCAGAAGTCGAAGATAACGAGCCCCGGGTACGTGTGGCTGCCGCCGGAGTACTTCCAGCCGCAGCACAAGGACCAGAACTTCCCGGCCTCCATCGTCCTCACGGGTTACCCGGGAACGGCCGAAAACCTGATCAAAGGGCTGAACTACCCGATGACGGCCTTCAAGGAGGCCAAGGCGGGCAAGATGAAGCCGATGATCCTGGTCATGCTCCGCCCGACGGTGGCGCCCCCGCGCGACACCGAGTGCGTGGACATCCCGGACGGCCCGCAGACGGAGACCTTCTTCGCGCAGGACCTCCCGCAGGCCATCAAGGACACCTTCCGGGTCGGCAAGAAGCCGCAGAACATGGGCTTCATCGGGAACTCCACCGGCGGCTACTGCGCCCTGAAGATCGCCGCGCACTACCCGGAGACCTTCGGCGCCGCCGCGGGTCTGTCCGCGTACTACGACGCCGCGGACGACGCGACGACCGGCGACCTGTTCCACGGGGACGCGAAGCTGAAGGCGCGCGCGAACGTCCTGGAGTCGATCAAGGCGAAGAAGCCGACCGGCACGTCCTTCCTCGTCACCAGCAGCGAGAAGGGCGAGCCGAACCTGGGAGACACCAGGAAGTTCGTCAAGCTGGTCAAGTCCCCGGACCGGGTCTCGTCGATCATCCTCGACAGCGGCGGCCACAACTTCAACACGTGGCGCCGCGAGATCCCGCCGATGCTGGTGTGGATGAGCAACCGCATCGAGGCCTGACCTTCTGCTGTCAGGCCTCCCGCGGGTCGGCTCCTGTCAGGCCTCCTGCAGGTCGGCCCGGCGCAGCGCCCGGTGGACCCCCTCCGGGGTGAGTACGCCGATCAGCGCGCCCGAGTCCGGATCCGTGACCCCGATCCGGCCCGAGTCCTCCTGGAGCAGCAGCGCGAGCGCCTCGCGCAGCGTCGCCCCCAGCGCCACTCCGGCGGTGGGGGCTTTCGCGTCGGGGCCGGCGGCGGCACCGGCGGGGCTCAGGTCGGCTGCGGCCACCTGGGTGACGGAGAGCCGCTTGAGCCCACGGTCGGCGCCGACGAACCCGGCCACGTACTCCGTCGCCGGAGCGGCCAGTACCTCCGCCGGGCGGGCGAACTGCTCGATGGTGCCCGCTCCGTAGACCGCGATGCGGTCCCCGAGCCGGATCGCCTCCTCCAGATCGTGCGTGACCAGCAGGATCGTCTTGCGCACCGTCTTCTGCAGGGTCAGGAACTCGTTCTGGAGCCGTTCGCGCACCACCGGGTCCACCGCGCCGAACGGCTCGTCCATCAGCAGCACCGGCGGATCCGCGGCGAGCGCGCGGGCCACGCCGACGCGCTGGCGCTGCCCGCCGGACAGCTGCTCCGGGTAGCGGCCCCCGTAGACGGCCGGATCCAGTCCGACCAGTTCGAGCAGCTCGCCCGCCCGCGCGCGGGCCTTGGCCTTGGGAGTGCCGATCAGCTGCGGCACGGTGGCCGTGTTCTCCAGCACCGTCTTGTGCGGGAACAGCCCGACCTGCTGGATGACGTACCCGATGCGGCGGCGCAGTTCGACCGGATCGGCGGCCGCGATGTCCTCGCCGTTCAGCAGGATCCGGCCGGAGGTCGGCTCGATGAGGCGGTTGACCATTTTCATCGTGGTCGTCTTGCCGCAGCCGGACGGGCCCACCAGGGTGACCAGTTCCCCCTCCGCGACCTCGAAGGACAGGTCCGCGACGGCCGTGGTCCCGTCGGGGTAGCGCTTGGTCACTTGCTCGAATCGGATCACATCGCCATCCTTCCCTACCCGCCCGGCCTGTTTGTAAAGGGCGTGTTGCCTGAGTGCGAAGGTTTCCGGCCATTGACGGTGGTGGGGGTTATGGTCGCTCCTACGTACGTTCGGTGACCGGGGGTGAAGAGCGCATGGCCGGGCAGAGCTGCCTGGTGGCGAACGACTGGATCTGCTGGGAGTACGTCACGTCCCGGTCCCAGGAGCTCACCGACGCCACCCTCGAACACGTCTGGATCACGGGCGTGTCGGTGCTGATCGGCCTGGCCGTGTCCGTCCCGCTCGCCCTGCTGGCCCGCCGCGGCCGCCACTGGGCGGCCCCCGTCCTGGGCATCACCACCCTGCTCTACACGATCCCCTCGCTCGCCATGTTCTCCCTGCTGCTGCCGGTGTTCGGCCTCTCGGCGGCCCTCGTGGTGACCGGCCTGGTCCTGTACTCGCTGACCATCCTGGTCCGCAACGTGCTGGCCGGCCTGGAAGCCGTCCCCGAGGAGGTACGGGAAGCCGCGCGCGGGATGGGGTACGGGCCCGGCCGGCTGCTGTGGCAGGTCGAACTGCCGCTGGCGCTGCCCGCCCTGCTCGCCGGTGTCCGGATCGCCACCGTCTCCACGGTCGCGCTGACCACGGTCGGCTCCATCGTGGGCAAGGGCGGCCTCGGCAACCTCATCGCCCCCGCCGTGAACAGCTCCTTCAAGGCCCAGGTGCTCACCGCCTCGGTGCTGTGCGTGCTGCTCGCGCTGGTCGCCGACCTGGCTCTGCTCGGCGCCCAGCGGCTGCTCACGCCCTGGACGCGGGCGGCCCGCGTGAACGGGGAAGGCTGATGGGAGTGCTGGGACAGGCCTGGGACTGGCTGGCGGACGGCGCCAACTGGGCCGGGGAGAGCGGGGTCTGGCACCGGCTCGGCGAGCACGTGTACGTCAGCGGCATCGCCCTGGCCCTGGCCTGCGCGGTGGCCCTCCCGACCGGGCTGTGGCTCGGCCACCTCGGCAAGGGCGGCGGCCTCGCCGTCAACGTCTCCAACATCGGCCGGGCCGTCCCGGTCTTCGCGGTGCTGGCGCTGTTCATGGTCTCCCCGCTGCGCAACGCCGGGTACGTGCCCACCATCGCCGCGCTGGTCCTCTTCGCGATCCCGCCGCTGCTGACCAACGCCTACGTGGGCATGCGCGAGGTCGACCGCTCGGTCGTGGAGGCCGCGCGGGGCATGGGCATGTCCGGCGGCCAGCTCTTCTGGCGGGTGGAACTGCCGCTCGCGCGCCCCCTGGTGATGACGGGACTGCGCTCGGGCGCCGTCCAGGTCATCGCCACGGCCACCATCGCCGCGATGGTCGGCCAGGGCGGCCTCGGCCGGATCATCACCGCCGGCTTCAACACGTACAACACCCCTCAGGTCGTCGCGGGCGCCCTGCTGGTCGCGGCGCTGGCCCTGCTGGTGGAGGGCGCGCTGGTCGCGGCGGACCGGCTGCTGCCGGGCGCGGCCGCCCGCTGACCTTTCCCCGGTTCTTCGAAGGAGTAGACACATGAGCAAGTCCACGCGCGTCCTCGGCGCGGCCCTGGGGGCCGTGGCCCTGACCGTCTCGCTCGCCGCGTGCGGCGGTGACAGCCTGGAGAAGTCCAAGGACGGCGGTTCCTCCGCGCCGGCCTCGGCCGAGGCCGGCAAGGGCGGCAAGCTGGTGATCGGCGCGGCCGGTTTCACCGAGTCCAACGTCCTGGCCGAGCTGTACGCGCAGGTCCTCAAGGACGCCGGTTACTCGACCTCCATCACGACGGTCAACAACCGCGAGCTGTACGAGCCCTCGCTGGAGAAGGGCGAGATCGACGTGGTCCCGGAGTACGCGGCCACCCTCGCCGAGTTCCTCAACGCCAAGGTGAACGGCGCGAAGGCGCCCACCGACAAGCCGGTCGCGTCGAGCGACGTGGCGGCCACGGTGGCGGCCCTGGACAAGCTGGCGGCCCCGCTGGGCCTCAAGGCGCTGCCGGCCGGATCGGCGGTCGACCAGAACGCTTTCGCGGTGAGCAAGGAATTCGCGCAGAAGAACAATCTCAAGACCCTTTCCGACCTCGGCAAGTCCGGTCTCAAGGTGAAGATCGCGGCGGGCGACGAATGCGCCGTGCGGCCGTTCTGCGCACCCGGCCTGAAGAAGACATACGGAATCGATGTTTCCGGTATTGACCCGAAGGGCGTCGGAACCCCGCAGGCGAAGCAGGCGGTCAAGGACGGCGCGGACCAACTGGTCCTCACCACCACCACGGACGCCACGCTCGACAGCTTCGGCCTGGTCCTGCTGGAGGACGACAAGAAGCTCCAGAACGCCGACAACGTCCTGCCGGTCGTCAATGCCAAGGACGCCGGCGCCCCGGAGATCGCGGCCGCCCTCGACAAGATCACCAAGGCCCTGACCACCGCCGACCTCGTCGAGTTGAACCGCAAGGTCGACGCCGAACGCGCCAAGCCGGCGGATGTCGCGAAGGCCTACCTGGAGTCCAAGGGACTGGCGAAGAAGTAGGAGTTGGGCTTTTGGTGCGGAAAGTCGAGCGGGGCAACGGGTAACTGCTCGGAAACAGATTGCCGGGCGGCTACCCAACACCCTGTCCACGCCCTGTAAATTTCAGGCCATGCCCCGTGGACGCCACCGCAATCCCGAACCTCTTCACCGGCTGCTCACGCCGACGACCGTGGCCGGTGTGTCCGCCGCCGGCGCGGGCGCGGCCTGGCTGCTCGCGGAACCGATGGCCCTGCGGCTGCTCGTCGTGTTCACCGCGGCCGCCGGGGTCGCCGGAGCCGTCGTCATGCGGTCCTGGGACCGCGCGGCCGGGCGGCGGGTCGCGGAGCTCGGGCGCGAGCGGGTCAAGGACGAGTGGCGCACCGAGGAGCGGATAGCCGAGCTCGAATCCGACCTCGAAGAGGCGCGGGTGCTGCGCGGCAAGCTCGACGCCAAGCTGCGGGCCAAGCGGGTCGAACTCGCGGGCCTGCGCGGCGAGCACGCCGCGCTGCTGCGCCGGTACGCCACCGCCGAGACCGAGCGGGCGAGCGCCCTGGAGCGCCGCCGGCTGCTGGCCATCGAGGCCGCCGCCGCACCGGCCCCCGCGGCGCCCAAGGCACTTCCTCCCGTCTCCGAGGAGCGCACCTCGGCGGGCGCGCCCACCGCGCTCGGCTTCGCCCGCGCCAACGCCGCGCTGGCGGCGCTGAGCCGCAACACGCAAAAGCCGACGCCGACGCAGCCGCCGACCTCGGCGCGCGAGCTCCCCGCGGGCTCCGCCGCGCCCGCTCCCGCGCCGGAGGCGCACGCCCGGCCCGTGGCCGCCGGTCCGGCGGCCGCCGTCCCCGCGCGGCGCCTCGCGGCCGCGGTGGCCCCGTACGCCCAGCAGCGCCGCTCCGCCTCGCGCGTCGAGGGCGGCTTCGACTTCTTCGGCACCAAGACCGCGGCGCAGGCCCGCGCGGTCATCGAGTCCGTCCAGAACGAGGACCTGGCCGACGTGGTCGGCGCGGAGGTCCTCGCGGTGCACAAGGCGGAGTCCGCGCAGGGCGGCGCGGAGCCGGAGTTCAAGGCGGCCACCGCCGAGCACCGCGCCGTGGGCCAGGTCATCGACCTGACGGCCCACGACGAGACGGAGCCGATCGACGTGGCGCAGCTGCGGACCGCGATCTCCTAGGGCCGCGCCACCAGCCTTCTCTCCCGGCTTCTCTTCCGGATCTCGCCGGACCGTTCAGCGCAGGCTGTCGAACCAGCGGACCGCCTGCGGGGCGGAGCGGACGGCCGTGACCACGTGGGTGGCGTCGGTTCCCTGGTCCACGACGGTCGCCCGGACCCCGTGCCGGGCCAGGTCGGCCGCGCAGGCGCGGGCGTTGGCGATCGGGACGTCCGTGTCGTCCGCACCCGTGTAGAGGCGCACCGGGACGGCGGGCTTCCAGTCGCAGCTGCCGTCGTTCGCCGTCAGGGCCGTACGGAAGGCTCCGCGCGGATCGCGGAGGTTCGCGGCCCACTGCGGGGTGAGCAGCTCGTCGGGCGTGGCCGGGAGCCCCGCGACGATCTCCTCCTCCGTGTGGTTCCCGTCGAACAGGTTTTCCACAGTCTGTGCATACGGTGCGCGGAACACCTCGGCCGGGTCCTTGTAGAGCGGGTGCAGGCGGTTCTGCGCGGTCAGGAAGTACGAGAGGTAGAAGACGGCCGTCCGCGGTTCGACGCGGCCGTCGACGATCCCGGGAATCTCCGAGCCCGACAGGTCGTACGGACCGGCCATGGGCGCGAGCGCGCGCAGCCGGAAGCCGTCGCGGCCCTTGGACAGCTCGCGGCCCAGCGCCATGGCGACCTGGCCGCCCTGGGAGAAGCCGGTCGCGTACACGTCCCGGGTGACGGGCCGGCCGAGCCGGTCGGCGGCGCTGCGGGTGGCCTTGAGCATGTCCACGGACGCGGTGACAGCGGACGCGGTGTCCATGTACGGGTGGCTGCCGGGTCCGCCGCCGAGGCCGAGGTAGTCGGGGGCGGAGACGGCCCGGCCGGAGCCGGCGTGCAGGTACGGGGTGAGCCGGTTGTCCCCGGGGCCGGCGGAGGGCGCCGAGGCGCGGTAGGCGGTCGTGCCGTGCGTGTCGGAGACCAGGTCGAGGCGGGCGGGCCCGCGCTGCGGGAGGACCAGCAGCCCGGTGGCGGTGGTGGGCCGGCCGCGGGGGTCGACGGTGGCGTAGGTGAGCCGGTGGGCGGTGATGCCGTAGCGGACGGTGGACCCGTCGATGCCGAGCTCGGAGAGCCGGGAGACGACCTCGGCGCGGGTCAGGGTTTCCAGCGGGGTGACGGAGACGAGGCGGCCGCGATCGCGCTGCGCGGAGTCGGCACCGGCGTCGGCGTGGGTGCCGGTGGAGGTGTCGATGCGGGTGCCGACGGCGGCGTAGGCCGGGGCGGCGAGGCCGCCGAGGACGGCGGTGAGGGCCACGGCCGCGGCGCTGCGGCGCAGCCACTGGCGGCGGTTCTTCTGCGGCGTGCTCTCTTGCTGCGTGTTCGTCGTCTTGATCGGCATGCCCCGAAGCTACGGCCGCCCCGGCGCCCCCGACATCCGGCCGCCCCCACTCCCGCTACGGGGGCCAACCCCCGTACGCGGCAGCCCCGTCGGGCCGCCGCCTCACTGCGGCGGCCAGTCCCCGATGCCGACGGGCTGGATCAGCCAGCCGAAGTCGCCGAGGCCGCCGCGGGCGGTGAGTTCCGCCGCCTCGCCCGCCGCCGACAGGGCGCGTACGTAGGCCGCCGGGTCCGTGGAGGCCAGGGCCAGCGCGGGGCGCGACCCCGAGACGCCCAGGGCCCTCAGGGCCTCGCGCTGCGTCAGCAGGGCCGCGCCCGGGCCCGCGCAGGCATCCAGTGCCACATGGGCCGTGACGTCGCAGCTGCCGTCCGGGACCGGCGGGACCTCCCGGCCGGCCCGGAATCCGGTGAGCGTGCCGTACGGGGGCCGGGTGTCCCGGGTGTGGGCGTAGTCCACCGCCACCGCGAGTCCCCGCTCCACGGTCGCGACGGCTGCCGCCCAGGCCTCGTCACGCGGCCTGCCGATCTCGGCCGGGCCCGCGCCGGGCCACCACCGCTCCAGCCAGGCCCGGTCCCGCCCGTCCACAGGGCCGCCCTCGCTCTGCGTACCGTCCCGCGCGACCTCCACGTAACGCCCGTTCTCGGCGAGGTCCAGGGGTACGTTGTCGAGCCATTCATTGGCGAAGAGCAGGCCCCTGGTGCCCCCGGGCGGCTCCTGGACCCACCGGATCCGCGGGTCGAGCCCCTGCGGCCGGCCCGCGCGCTCCACCCCGTACGGGCGCACCCGCGCGGCCGTCTCCGGCGGCAGCGCCGCGAGCACCCCGGACAGGAGCTCGCCCCGGCCGGCCCCTACGTCGACCAGGTCCAGCTCCTCCGGAAGGCCGAGCTGCTCGTCCACCCAGAGCAGGAGCCGGGCCACGGCCCGCGCGTAGAGCGGCGAGGCGTGCACGGAGGTGCGGAAATGCCCGGCGGGGCCGGGGCCGCCGGGGCGTACGTAGAACCCGTCCGGCCCGTACAGCGCGCGCTCCATCGCCGTCCGCCAGCGGACCGGCCGCAGTGCCGGATCGATCGGATCCCTGGCTTCACCCTGAGTGCTCATCGCAGAAAGGTTATGGTCGCCTCCACCTCCGGTAGTACTCACCCGGGATGCGGATCGCCCCTGTGGTTGACTCCAGCACCTATCGGCTTTCCCTACTCTGGGTTACGTGCAGCGCCTCTACGACTTCCTCCGCAGACACCCGACGGGCGTCGACAGCTTCTGGGCTGTCCTCCTCTTCGGGTTCTCGATGGCTGCCGTGGCGTCGTCGCAGAGCGGCCCCGGAAGCCACAACCTGATCGTGGTCCCGTGCGTGGTCGCCCTGTGCACCGCCGTGGCGCTGCGCCGCAAGCACACCGTGCCGATGTTCTGGCTCGCGGTCGCCGCGGGCCTCTACCAGCTGGCCGTCGGAGGCGAGGTCAACGCCTACGACTTCGCGATGCTGGTGATCCTCTTCACGGTCGCCGCCGCCGACGTACCGCGCTGGCTCTCGCGCACCGCCCTCGGCTGGGGGCTCCTCGCCTCACCCCTGTACTTCCTGCGCTTCGGCGTGGACAAGGGGGAGTCGGGCACCGCCGAGATCTTCTTCGTCCTGTTCATGGCGATCCCCTTCGCCCTCGCCTGGGTGATGGGCGACTCGCTGCGGACCCGCCGCGCCTATTACGCCCAGCTCGTCGAGCGCAACCAGCGCCTGGAGAACGAGCGCGCGGCCCAGGCCAAGGTGGCCGTGGCCGCCGAACGCGCCCGGATCGCCCGCGAGCTGCACGACGTCGTCGCGCACAACGTGTCGGTGATGGTGGTCCAGGCCGACGGCGCCGCCTACGTGATGGACGTGGCCCCGGACCAGGCCAAGGAGGCCCTCCAGACCATCTCCGCCACCGGCCGCCTCGCGCTCGCCGAAATGCGCCGGCTGCTCGGCGTCCTGCGCACCGGCGAGCCGCAGGAGTCCGAGGACTACGTGCCGCAGCCCGACGTCGAGCAGATCGAGGTGCTGGTCGAGCAGGTGCGGGCGGCCGGGCTCGCGGTGGACTTCGAGGTCGAGGGAGCCCCGCGCAAACTGCCCAGCGGGGTCGAGCTGACGGCGTACCGCATCGTGCAGGAGGCGCTGACGAACACGCGCAAGCACGGCGGCCCCGAGGCCAGGGCCAGCGTGCGGCTCGTCTACTTCGACGACGGGCTCGGCCTGCTCGTCGAGGACGACGGCCGGGGCGCGGCCCACGAGCTGTACGAGGACGGCGGTGCGGACGGTGCCGGACACGGACTCATCGGTATGCGCGAACGCATCGGTATGGTCGGAGGCACCCTGGACGCGGGCCCTCGGCCCGGTGGCGGTTTCCGGATCAGTGCCCTGCTCCCGCTCAAGAAAAGGTGATCATGTCCTACCCCTCCAGCCCCTCCATCCGCGTGATGCTGGTCGACGACCAGGTGCTGCTGCGCACCGGCTTCCGGATGGTGCTCGCCGCACAGCCCGACATGGAGGTCGTCGCGGAGGCGGGCGACGGCCTGGAGGCGCTGGAAGTGCTGCGGGCCACCAAGGTGGACGTGGTGCTGATGGACGTCCGCATGCCCCGGCTCGACGGGGTCGAGGCCACGCGCCGCATCTGTGAGCCCGAGGAGCACCCCAAGGTCATCATCCTGACCACCTTCGACCTCGACGAGTACGCGTTCTCGGGTCTCAAGGCGGGCGCGAGCGGGTTCATGCTCAAGGACGTCCCGCCGGGCGAGCTGCTGGCCGCGATCCGCTCGGTGCACAGCGGGGACGCGGTCGTGGCCCCGTCCACGACGCGCCGGCTGCTGGACCGCTTCGCGCCGATGCTGCCGTCGACCTCCTCGGAGCCGAAGAACAAGGAGGTCGAGCGGCTGACGGAGCGCGAGCGCGAGGTCATGCTGCTGGTGGCCCAGGGCCTGTCGAACGGTGAGATCGCCGCCCGGCTCGTCCTGTCGGAGGCCACGGTGAAGACCCACGTGGGCCGCATCCTGACCAAGCTGAGCCTGCGCGACCGCGTCCAGGTCGTGGTCCTGGCATACGAGACGGGCCTGGTCCGCGCGGGCGGCGGCGGGTCCTTGTAGCCGAGGACCACCTCCTACGTCCTCCTACCTCCTTCTATGTCATCCAGCGGTCCGGCCGTGCCGAGGCCCTGGAGGTACGGGAGCGGGCGGCCTGGGCGTGGAGCAGCCCGGCGGCCTCGGCCGCCGGGCGCAGGCGGGCCGTGACGGTCCCGTTCGCGCCGGTGTCCACGTGTACGTCGGCCACGCCGCAGGCCCGCTCCCACGGGCCCTGGGAGTAGCGCACGCTCTGCACCTTGGCGTGCGGGACGATCTCCGTACGCCGGCACAGGCGGCCCTTGCGGGTCGCGAACACGTCCTCGGAGACGGCCAGCCCGTACCCCTTCCACCAGACCGGCACCACCCAGCGGGATCCTCGCCGGGGCGACGGGGCGAAGACCAGTCCGGCCAGGTCCACGCCGGGCAGCACGCGGGCGACGACGGCGTGGGCGGCGGCCCGGGTGGCCACCGGGACCAGGACGTCGTTGTGCGAGCCGGCCACTGACAGTTCCACCCGGACCCAGCCGCGGCGCCGCCACAGCAGCGGCTCGACGATCCGTACGCTCTGCACGCGCCCCGGCGGCACCGTCTCGTGGGCCCGGTCCAGCAGCCCGTGGTCCAGGCGCAGTCCGTCCGGGGACTCGGCGACGGTCCAGTCGTACTCGGTGAGGAAGCGGCCCGCGCTGCCCGACCAGACCGCGCCCAGCATCGGCAGCAGGGCGGCGGCCGCGGCCCAGGGGTTCGAGCTGAGCCACCACACCGCCACCGGAGCGGTGAGCCCGCCGATTATTGCCGCCCAGGCGGAGAGGGTGAGCAGCATCGACACCGCGAGGTCCTGCGGGGTCACGCGCAGCAGTTCCCGCTCGGGGGCCTCGCCCAGGGCCACGGCCTCGGCCGGGGTGAAGCCGGCCGCCCGGGCCAGCAGCTCGGCGCGCAGCCGGCCGGCGTCGTCCTCGCTCAGGAAGGCCAGCTCGTCCTTGGCGTCGGTGCCGATGACGTCGAGCCGGAGCTTGGCCACGCCGGCCACGCGGGCCAGCAGCGGGCGGGTGACGTCGATCGCCTGGATCCGGTCGAGGCGGATGTGCGCGGTCCGGCGGAAGAGGAGCCCGCTGCGGATGCGCAGTTCGGTGTCGGTGACGGCGTAGTGCGTGAACCACCAGCTGAGGAACCCGTACAGGCCGAAGACGAGGACCAGCGAGATCAGGGCGACGGCCCGCAGGAGGAGGGAGAGGGCGGTGACCCACTCGGCGATGTTCTCGCCCTGCTGGACGGCGACGCCGAGGATCGCGGCGATCGGTACCCAGGCGCGGCGCAGCGGCGTGAGGAAGTGCAGCCGCCGCTCGACGGGCGGCGCCCCTTGTGCTCCGGACTCCGAGATCTCGGAGGTCTCCGAGGTCACAGGCCCGCCGACCTTGCCTCGCCGAGCTCGGTCAGCCGGTCGCGCAGCCGCTCGGCCTCCTCGGGCGCCAGGCCCGGGATCTTCGCGTCGGTCGCCGCGGCGGCCGTGTGCAGCTGGAGGGAGGCCAGTTTGAAGCGCCGCTCCAGCGGTCCCGAGGTCACCTCGACCAGCTGCATCCGCCCGTAGGGGACCACGGTCTCGGCGTGCCACATCACGCCCCGGGTGATCAGCAGGTCGTCGGCGCGTTCGGCGTAGCGCCAGGAGAGCCAGTTCCGGCCGAGCAGCCACCAGCCCCAGGCCAGCACCAGCAGCCAGAATCCGCCGACCGCCGCCCACATCGGACCGACCACCAGCCCCAGCACCAGGGCCGTCACCAGGGTGAAGAGCCCCATCCACCACACCAGCAGCAGCCGCCGCAGGGTGAGCAGCCCGCCCGGCAGCCCCACCCACTCGGGTCGGCTCGTCTCACCCGTTGTCCCCGTTTCCATTCCCCCAGCCTATGGCTGAGACAATGCCGCCATGACGGAGACCACGGTCGGCATCGGCGGAGCTGCGGAGAGCACCGACATGGTGCTCAACATCGGCCCCCAGCACCCTTCCACGCATGGCGTGCTGCGCCTGCGGCTCGTCCTGGACGGCGAGCGCATCGTCAGCGCCGAGCCGGTGGTCGGCTATATGCACCGCGGCGCCGAGAAGCTCTTCGAGGCCCGCGACTACCGGCAGATCGTGATGCTCGCGAACCGCCACGACTGGCTGTCCGCGTTCTCCAACGAGCTGGGCGTGGTCATGGCCGTCGAGCGGATGCTCGGCATGGAGGTCCCCGAGCGGGCCGTGTGGATGCGGACCCTGCTCGCCGAGCTGAACCGGGTGCTCAACCACCTGATGTTCCTCGGCTCGTACCCCCTGGAGCTGGGCGGGATCACCCCGATCTTCCACGCGTTCCGCGAGCGCGAGGAGCTCCAGGCCGTCATGGAGGAGATCTCCGGCGGCCGCATGCACTACATGTTCAACCGGGTCGGCGGCCTCAAGGAGGACCTCCCGGCCGGCTGGCTCGGCCGTGCCCGCGAGGCCATCGCCGATGTGCGCACCCGCATGAACATCTACGACGACCTGGTCCGCGGCAACGAGATCTTCCGCGGCCGCACGCGCGGCGTCGGCATCCTCTCCGCCGAGGCGGTGCACGCGTACGGGGTCTCCGGCCCGATCGCCCGCGCCTCCGGCGTCGACTTCGACCTGCGCCGCGACGAGCCGTACCTCGCCTACGGGGAGCTCCAGGACGTCCTCAAGGTCGTCACCCGCACCGAGGGCGACTGCCTGGCCCGCTTCGAGGTCCTGCTGGAGCAGACCCACAACGCGCTCGACCTGGCGGTCGCCTGCCTGGACCGGATGGCCGACCTGGCGCCCGGCCCGATCAACCAGCGCCTGCCCAAGGTGCTGAAGGCGCCCGAGGGCGAGACGTACGCGTGGACCGAGAACCCGCTCGGGATCAACGGCTACTACCTGGTCTCGAAGGGCGAGAAGACCCCGTACCGGCTCAAGCTGCGCTCGGCCTCGTACAACAACATCCAGGCCCTGGCCGTACTGCTGCCCGGGCAGCTGGTCGCGGACATGGTCTCGATCCTGGGCTCGCTGTTCTTCGTGGTCGGCGACATCGACAAGTGACAGGGCCGAGGTCCTAGGCTGGCGCCATGACCTCAGGCATGAGCGCCGGCATATCCGACGACGCGTTCGCGTCCTACCTGCGCCGGCTCGGCATCGCCGGACCGCTCGGCGCGCCGTCCGCCGAGGGGCTCTTCGCCCTCCAGCGGGCGCACCTGGAGCGCGTCCCGTACGAGAACGTCGACATCCAGCTCGGCCGGTCCGTCGGCATCGACCCGGACCTGTCGGTACGCCGCTTCGCCGCCGGGCGCGGCGGGTACTGCTTCCACCTCAACGGGGCCTTCGCGACGCTCCTCGACCACCTCGGCTACGAGGTCACGCGGCACCTCGGCGGGGTGGTCACGGAGCCGGACGCGGAAGCGGGGGAGGGGTCCGGGGAGGCGTCCGGGGCGGAGGCCGTCGAGCCCGCGCCCGAGCCCGAGGCCGAGCCCGCGCCCGACGCCGACGTCCGGCGCGTGAGCGGCAACCACCTCGCGCTCACCGTCCGTGTCGACGGCGAGGAGTACTTCGTGGACGCCGGGCTGGGCGACGGCCCGTACGAGCCGCTGCCGCTGCGCGAAGGCCCGTACCGGCAGGGCGGGTTCGGCTACTCCCTGGAGCGGCTGGACACGGTGGGCTGGACCTACCGCAACCCGGGCAGTTCCGCCGCCGTCGTCGACTTCCTCTCCGCGCCCGCGAAGACGGCCGACTTCGAGGCCGAGCACCTGCGGCTGTCGACCTCCGAGGACTCCGGCTTCGTACGGGCCTTCGCGGCCCTGCGGCGCGACGCGGACGGCATCGACGTGCTGCGCGGCAGGGTACTGAGCCGGATCGACCCGGTGGAGGGGACCACGGAACGGGTGCTGGAGGGGCCGGAGGAGTTCTACGCCGTGCTGGAGGGCGTCTTCGGGCGGGAGCTCGACGATCTGACCCCCGTCGACCGGGTCGCACTGTGGACGCGGGTGGACGCCGCCCACGAGGCCTGGCTGGAGACCCGCCGCGGCTAGGCCGTCTCTTTCGGATCTTGCCGGGTCCGCGCCGCCCGGTGCCGCACCTGACCGAGAAGATCCGAAAGTGACGACCTCAGGGCAGACTTGGGGGCATGTCCCACTCACCGCGCAGAGCCTGCCCCACCTGCGGTCGCGACTGCGCCGTCACCGCAGGGCGGATCGCCCGCCACGACCCGCCGTCCGGGCGGGCCCGCGGCGACCTGGTGTCCTGTCCCGGCTCCCGCGCCCGGGTGATGCTCGGCGCCTCGGCCCCGACGCTGGACGGGTTCGCCCTGTCCCCGCACCCGGGCCAGCTCCCGCTGTTCTAGTGCCGCACCGGCGCCCGCGTCAGGCACATTGCCTGACGCGGGCGCCGGTCACACCTACCGCTACCGGCGGCGGCGGTTACTCCGTCACGTCGTGGTCGTGGCCCGGACGCAGGCCGCCGTTCTCGCCGGAACCGGTGGTCGGCTTCGAGACGACCGGCTGCGTCAGCGGCGCGAGGTCGAAGGCGTAGTGGCCGACCGCGTTCGCGATCACGTCGACGTTGATGTCGAGCGACTTCTGGTTGATGTTCGCGATCGTGTCGCCCTTGCCGTGGTAGTTCACGTCGTACGCGACGCCCGCCTGGCCGCCGAACTTCGCCGCCTGGGCGGCCGTCTTGATGCCCTCCGCGCCCGTGTCGGTGCCGCCGGAGGGGATCCCGGCGTCGATGAACGGGCCGTAGTCCGAGCGCCCGGTGAAGTCGGAGCCCTCGTGGGGGATGCCGCGGCCGTCGAGGAAGTCGGTGATGCCCTTCTCCAGCTGCGCGGAGCCCTCGGGGCCGGGGCCCGAGCCGACCTTGTCCGAGTCGTCGCCGTCGTAGACGAAGTACGCGGCGTTGGGCGAGGCGATCATGTCGAAGTTGAGGTAGAGCTTGATCTGCTTCTTCTGCGCGTCCGTCAGACCGCCGACGTACGCCTCGGAGCCGAGCAGGCCGAACTCCTCCGCCGACCACCAGGCGAACTTGACCTTGTTCTTGATCTTCGTCTGGCTGCTCGCGAGGTGCTGCGCGACCTGGAGGATGCCGGCCGAGCCCGAGCCGTTGTCGTTGATGCCCGGACCCGCCGCGACGGAGTCGAGGTGCGCCCCGAGGAAGACGGTGTTGTTCTCGTCGCCGCCCCGGGTCTCCGCGATGACGTTGAAGGTCTTGCGGTTCTCCCGGAACTCCCGGATGTCGAGGGTGACCTGGACCGGACCGGCCGTGGCCTCGGCGGCGAGCTTCTCGCCCTCCTCCTGGGTGACGCCACCGGTCGGGATCCTGCCCGCGTCCGGGCCGCCTATGGTGCCGTTGAGGGCGCCCGCCGTGTTGTTGTAGATGATCGCGCCGACCGCGCCGGCGGCCGCCGCGTTCTGCTGCTTGGCCGCGAAGGTGCAGCCGCCGCGCTTGATCAGGGCGACCTTGCCGGTGAAGGCGCCCGCGGCGAAGTCGCCGGGCTCGCAGCCGTTCGTGCCGTCCGCGTCGACGGGGGCGACGGCGACCTGGGCCGTCACGCCGTTCTCCGGGCCGCTGGCGGTGTACGTCATCAGCTTGACCGGGATGTCGCGGCCGCCGGCGCCGTTGACCTTCAGGGTCTCGGCGATCGTCTGGACGAAGACGAAGTCGAACTCGTTCCTGGTGACCTTGTACCCGTACGCCCTCATTACGGCCTCGACGTACTGGGCCGACTGCTCGTGGCCCTTGGAGCCCGCCACGCGGGTGCCCTTGTTGTGGTCGGCGATGGCCTGCAGGACCTGCAGGTGGGTGTAGGCGCCCTTGCCGGTCGAGTCCTTGACCAGCTTCCTGGCCAGCGCCTCGCCCCTGGCGGCATCGCTCTGGGGGCTGCCGGTGGCGCCGGCCGGCCCGGCGAGGAGCAGAGGGGAGACGAGGGCCGCGGCGGCCAGGGCGGCGGTGGCTGCGGCTATACGGCGTGCGGGCATGCAGAGTCCTTCCACGGCGGGTGCAGATGAGGCGCGATACGTGGGGGAGCAGGAGCGGTGGACGCACGTTAAACGTCAAACAGCTGGTAAAGCCAGGGTTTTCGCTGATTCCGGTTTGTGAAATCCGTATATCGGTGTGTCCGGGCCGCCGGAAACCGGCCAACGCCCGCTGTTCGTACGGCCGTCGCCGAGCCGGTGCCGGCTAGCGCAGAATGCCCTCGATGAAATCGGAGCCGATCCGCGCGACCGCCGAAAGGTCCAACTGGTGCTGGACGTAGCGGCCCTGACGGCGCGTCTTGAGCAGTCCGGCCTTCTTCATCACCGCCAGATGGCGCGACACCTCCGGCGCGGTGATCCCGCACGCGGCCGCGAGCTCGCCCGTCGTGTACGGGGCCCGCGCCAGGCTGCGGCACAGCATCATCCGCATCGGATGGGCCAGGGCCTCCATGCGCCGCTGCAGCAGCTCCACCGACCCCGGGGAGGAGGCCAGTTCGGGAGAGCCGATCGGGTAGTGGACGACCGGACGCCAGCCGGGGGCGTGCAGCACCAGAAGGTGAGGCCAGCCGAAGTTCGTGGGCACGAACAGCAGGCCCTCGCCTATTCGGGGATCGGTGGCGGTCGTGGAGCCCTGCATCATCTTGTCCGCCGTGACGGTGGTCATCCCCTCGTCGACGCTCAGCGCCGAGGAGACCTCCTTGAGCACGGCCGGCAGCCCCTTGCGGCGCAGCAGCTCCGTCTTGTGGCGGACGTCCGCGCTCTGCCGGGGCTCGATCCGCCGCCAGGTCTCCGCGAAGAAGGCCTCGTCGCAGTCCTCCATCAGCCGCCGCAGCCACACCCGGACCGAGGCGGTGTCGTCGAGCATCCGCACGACGAAGTCCAGCTGGCGGCCTCCGCGCGCGGAGGCCGCCTCCAACACCTTCGTCCGGGTGGCCGGATCCGAGAGCGGCGACGGTCCACCGCCGTTGTAGTGCAGCCCCACCCGGCAGTGCTCCAGGGCGCCCGTCACGAACCGCTCGTCGTCCAGCCGGTCGAGTACGTCCAGCTCGGCGGCGAGCGTGGCGCCGGGCCGGCCGGAGCCTCCCGGGATCCCCGCGTACGGCATGAAGATGTCGGCGAAGGAGCTGCGCCACATGAAATCGCCCTCCAGCAGCCGGTCCGCGATGTCCGGGTCGAGGGAGGCGGTGGTGGTGGCGCTCCAGGAGGCGAGCCCGGGGTGGTGGCCGGGCTGGGAGAGCGCGTGCAACGTCATGCAGAGCTCCGCGAGCGGGGACGCCGCGAAACCGATCCGCTCGGCGGGGAGCCCGGTGATGTCGATGGTCACGCTCATCGCATCATCATGCCGGGGTGCGGGCCGCGCGATGGACAGGCCACGCGGCCTTCGCCCGCACGGCCGACACCCGGGCGGCGCGGGCCCGGCAAGATCCGGAAGAGACGGCCTAGAGCCGGGCCACGAAGCCCCGTACCGCCTCGGTCACGTCCGTCTGCGTCCAGGACAGGCCCGGCTCGGTGACCTCCAGCTCCGTCACCGACAGGCCCGGCGGGCCGTCGGGGGACCAGCGGCGGAAGAGGAGCGTGCCCGTCTCCTCCGCCAGCCGGACCCCCGCCTCCGTGAGCCGGTCCGCGTCGTACGGGAGCCACACCTGGAACTGGTGGGTGTGCGGAACCTCCGGGTTGATCCGGAACCAGGGGACTTCGGGGGACGAGCCCAGGGCCGCCGAGAGGGCGGAGGCCACCACGCGCGCGTGGGCGACGTAGGAGGGGAGCTTCGGGAGCTCCCGCTCCAGCCCGGCCAGGGCGGAGAGCGCGGCCGGGAACTGGCGGAAGATCTGGCCCCCGTACCGGTGGCGCCACACCCTGGCCTCCGAGACCAGGGAGGCGGACCCGGCGAGGGCCGCGCCGCTGAGGCCGCCGAGCGACTTGTAGAAGGAGACGTACACCGAGTCGGCCAGCTCCACGATCTCCGGGAGGGTGCGGTCGAAGTGCACCGTGGACTCCCACAGCCGGGCACCGTCGATGTGGACGACCGCCTCGCGTTCCCGGGCGGTGGCCACCACGGCCGACAGCTCCTCCCACGTGGGCAGCAGGAAACCGGCGTCCCGCAGCGGCAGCTCCAGCATCAGCGTCCCGAACGGCTCAGGCAGCTCCGCGATCTCCGAGGCCGTCGGCTGGCGCGGTTCGCCCGTCGTGTGGACGCTCCGCAGCCCCGAGACCGTGGACATGGCCCCGCCCTCCCAGCGCTCCGGATGGCTCATCGGGTGCAGGGCGACCACCGGGTTCCCGGTCCGGCCGGCCCAGCAGCGCAGCGCGATCTGCTGGGCCATGGTCCCGGTCGGGAAGAACGCCGCGTCCTCGGTCCCCAGCAGCTGTGCCACCCGCCGCTCCAGCCGGGCCACCACCCCGTCGCCGTAGATGTCGCCCGGCTCGTCGGGGTCCGGGGCCGGGCCGTCGGGCCCGGCCAGGCCGCCCAGGTCCGCCAGCAGCTCGGCCAGGGTCGCCTCCCGCAGGCTGTGCGAGAGCTTGCGCGCAGCCGCCCGCCCGGCCGCCACGAGCCGCTCCGCCACCGCTTCCGTGTCCTCGTTCATGCCCCGATCATCGCCGACCACCAACACGGCCAGGAGCTAGCATGGCGACGTATCGTCCGGTACCCCCCGCGGACTGGAACGGAAGGCCTTCCCCGCGTGAACACAACCTCCCAGGCGGAGCGCCCGGCCAGGCTCTCCGTCGGTGTAGTCGGAGCAGGCCGCGTCGGCCCCGCGCTGGCGCGTGCCCTGCAGCAGAGCGGCCACCGGCCGGTCGCCGTGTCCGGAGTCTCCGACGCCTCGCGCCGGCGCGCCGAGCGGATGCTGCCGGACGTGCCGGTCGTCTCGCCCGCGCAGGTCCTCCAGGCCGCCGAGCTCGTCCTGCTGACCGTCCCCGACGACGCCCTGCCGCCGCTGGTCCAGGGCCTCGCCGAGACCGGCGCGATCCGCCCCGGGCAGCTCCTCGTCCACACCTCCGGGCGCTACGGGGTCTCCGTGCTGGACCCGGCCCGCCGCGCGGGCGCGCTCCCGCTGGCCCTGCACCCCGCGATGACCTTCACCGGCACCGAGGTGGACGTACAGCGCCTGGCCGGCTGCTCCTTCGGCGTGACCGCCCCCGACGAGCTGCGGCTCGCCGCGGAGGCCCTGGTCATCGAGATGGGCGGGGAACCCGAGTGGATCGCCGAGGTGAACCGCCCGCTCTACCACGCGGCCCTCGCCCTCGGCGCGAACCACCTGGTCACCCTGGTCGCCCAGTCGATGGAACTGCTGCGCAAGGCGGGAGTCGAGCACCCCGACCGGATGCTCGGCCCGCTGCTGGGCGCGGCCCTCGACAACGCCCTGCGCTCCGGTGACGCCGCCCTGACCGGCCCGGTGGCCCGGGGCGACGCCGGCACCGTCGCCGCGCACGTCTCGGAGCTGCGCAAGCACGCCCCCGGCACGGTCGCCGGATACCTCGCGATGGCCCGTACGACCGCGGACCGGGCGCTCGCGCACGGCCTGCTCAAGCCCGAACTCGCCGAGGACCTCCTCGGCGTCCTCGCCGACAGCGCCGAAGACCTCCGGGGCGGTGACCTGTGATCCTCCTCGACACCGCCGCCGAGCTGCACGAGCTCCCCCGCGCCGCCGCCACCGGCCGCCGCGCCGTGGTCATGACCATGGGCGCCCTCCACGAGGGCCACGCCACCCTGGTCCGCGCCGCCCGCGCCCAGGCCGGCCCCGACGGGCAGGTCGTGGTCACCGTCTTCGTCAACCCCCTCCAGTTCGGGGCGGGCGAGGACCTCGACCGCTACCCCCGCACCCTCGACGCCGACCTGGCCCTCGCCGAAGCGGCGGGCGCCGACGCCGTGTTCGCACCCGCCGTCGAAGAGGTCTACCCCGGCGGTGACCCCCAGGTGCGGGTCAGCGCCGGCCCGATGGGCGAGCGCCTCGAAGGCGCCACCCGCCCCGGCCACTTCGACGGCATGCTGACCGTCGTCGCCAAGCTGCTCCACCTCACCCGCCCCGACCTGGCGCTCTTCGGCCAGAAGGACGCGCAGCAACTGGCCCTGATCCGGCGGATGGTGACCGACCTGAACTTCCCCGTGGAGGTGGTCGGCGTACCGACCGTCCGCGAGGAGGACGGGCTCGCGCTGTCCTCGCGCAACCGCTACCTCTCGCCCGTGGAGCGCCGCACGGCACTGGCCCTGTCCCGCGCCCTGTTCGCGGGCCGCGACCGGCTCGCCGCCCAGGCGGCGCTGCTGGACCGCGCCGAGGCCCAGGGGCCCCCGGCCGGCGACGAGCGGGCCACCGGCCTGGCCCGGCTCGGCGAGATCCGGGCCTCCGCCGACGCGCACGCCGTCTCGGCGGCCGTCGCGGGACTCCCGGGCGCCGGACTGCCCGACGCCGTACGGGCCGCCGCACGGCACGTCCTGGTGGAGGCGGGCCGCCACGAGCCGCCCCTCGTACTGGACTACCTGGCGCTGGTGGACCCGCAGGACTTCACCGATGCCGGTCCCGGCTTCAGCGGGCAGGCCGTGCTGGCCGTCGCCGCGAAGGTGGGCACGACCCGGCTGATCGACAACATTCCATTGGAGTTCGGAGCACACGCGTGAGCACCCCAGGCAGAGGTCCCGCACCGGCGGGCACCAGCACCGGCACCGACCGGGGCACCGGCTCCGACCGGGGAACCGGCACCGGCACCGGCATACGGCTGCACGCCCAGGCCCCCGGCTGGTCCGTGGACGCCGACGTCGTGGTCGTCGGATCCGGAGTCGCGGGCCTGACCGCCGCACTGCGCTGCGCCGCCGCGGGCCGCCGTACCGTCGTCGTCACCAAGGCCCGCCTCGACGACGGATCCACCCGCTGGGCCCAGGGCGGCATCGCCGCCGCCCTCGGCGACGGGGACACCCCCGAGCAGCACCTCGAGGACACCCTGGTCGCGGGCGCGGGCCTGTGCGACGAGGCCGCCGTCCGGCTCCTGGTCACCGAGGGCCCGGGCGCCGTACGCCGCCTCATCGCGGCCGGCGCCGTCTTCGACACCTCCGCCGAGACCGGCGAGATAGAGCTCACCCGCGAGGGCGGGCACCACCGCCGCCGCATCGCGCACGCGGGCGGCGACGCCACCGGCGCCGAGATCTCCCGCGCCCTCGTCGAAGCCGTCCACGCGGCGGGCATCGAGACCGTGGAGAACGCCCTCGTCCTGGACCTCCTCCAGGACGCGCAGGGCCGTACCGCGGGCGTCACCCTGCACGTCATGGGCGAGGGCCAGCACGACGGCGTGGGCGCCGTCCACGCGCCCGCCGTGATCCTCGCGACCGGCGGCATGGGCCAGGTCTTCTCCGCGACCACCAACCCCTCCGTCTCCACCGGCGACGGGGTGGCGCTCGCGCTGCGCGCCGGAGCCGAGGTCTCGGACCTCGAATTCGTGCAGTTCCACCCCACCGTGCTCTTCCTCGGCGCCGACGCCGAAGGCCAGCAGCCCCTGGTGTCGGAGGCGGTCCGCGGCGAAGGCGCGTACCTCGTCGACGCCGACGGCGTCCGCTTCATGACCGGCCAGCACGAGCTCGCCGAGCTCGCGCCCCGCGACATCGTCGCCAAGGGCATCATGCGCCGCATGCAGGAGCAGGGCACGCAGCACATGTACCTGGACGCCCGGCACTTCGGCGCGCAGATGTGGGAGCAGCGCTTCCCGACCATCCTCGCCGCCTGCCGCTCGCACGGCATCGACCCGGTCACCGAGCCCATCCCCGTCGCCCCGGCCGCGCACTACGCCTCCGGCGGCGTCCGCACCGACCTGCACGGCCGCACCACGGTCCCCGGCCTGTACGCGTGCGGCGAGGTCGCCTGCACCGGAGTGCACGGCGCGAACCGGCTCGCCTCCAACTCCCTGCTGGAGGGCCTGGTCTTCGCCG
This sequence comes from Streptomyces sp. NBC_00454, assembly GCF_041434015.1. Lineage (GTDB taxonomy): Bacteria > Actinomycetota > Actinomycetes > Streptomycetales > Streptomycetaceae > Streptomyces. The sequence goes on from NZ_CP107907.1 coordinate 4,397,761, forward strand.
AGCGGATCGCCGACGAGATCATCGGCGCGGCCGGCGAGCCCGCCGGCAACGGCCCCGGCGTCCCCGTCCCGGCCACCGGCCCCCTCCAGCCCGCCGAGGCGCGCTACGAGATCCAGCGCATCATGACCGACGGCGCGGGCGTGCTCCGCTCCGCCGCATCGCTGAGCCGGGCCGCCGCCGCCCTCGAAGCCCTGTACGCGACGGCCCTCACCGAGCTGGAGACCCAGGGCAAGACGGCCGTCCCCGGCACCGAGACCTGGGAGGCCACCAACCTGCTGTGCGTGGCCCGGGTCCTGGTCGCCGCCGCCCAGCGGCGCGCGGAGACCCGCGGCTGCCACTGGCGCGAGGACCACCCCGACCGGGACGACGCCGACTGGCGCCGCCACCTCGTCGTACGCCTGTCGGCGACCGAGCGGCGGGCCCTGGTCGTCACGCCCACCGAGTCGGCGGACTTCCCTTCCGTACAGATCCCCTTGAGCACCGACAGCCTGGAGCAGTAACCGTGAGCACGCACGAGAACGACCACGAGCACAACGAACTTCCCCTCGTCGGCCAGAGCGAGGGCGGCTGCGGCGACGACTGCGCCTGCGGCGAGGGCGAGGAGACCGGTCTCGACCCGGCGCTGGCCCAGCTGCTCGAAGACGCCGGCCTGGACCCGATCGAGGTCGAGGACATCGCGCACATGGCGATCTCCGAGGACCTGGACGGCGGGGTCGACGTGACCACCGTCGCCACCGTTCCCGAAGACGCCGTGGCCACCGCCGACTTCACCGCGCGCGAGGCGGGCACCGTCGCCGGCCTGCGCGTCGCCGAGGCCGTCCTGTCCGTCGTGTGCACCGACGCCTTCGAGGTGGAGCGGCACGCCGAGGACGGGGACCGCGTCGAGCCGGGCCAGGTCCTGCTGTCGGTACGGGCCCGCACCCGCGACCTGCTCACCGGCGAGCGCAGCGCCCTGAACCTGCTCTGCCTGATGTCGGGCATCGCCACGGCCACCCGCGCCTGGGCCGACGAGCTGGAGGGCACCAAGGCCAAGGTCCGCGACACCCGCAAGACCACCCCCGGCCTGCGCTGCCTGGAGAAGTACGCGGTGCGCTGCGGCGGCGGCGTCAACCACCGGATGTCGCTCTCCGACGCGGCGCTGGTCAAGGACAACCACGTCATCGCGGCGGGCGGCGTCCGCGAGGCGTTCAAGGCCGTGCGCGAGCAGTTCCCGGACCTGCCCATCGAGGTCGAGGTGGACACCCTCCAGCAGGTCCGCGAGGCCCTGGACGCGGGCGCCGACCTGATCCTGCTCGACAACTTCACCCCGATCGAGACCGCGGAGGCGGTGGCGCTGGTCCACGGCCGCGCGGTGCTGGAGTCCTCGGGCCGCCTCACCATGCACAACGCCCGCGCCTACGCCGAGACGGGCGTCGACTACCTCGCGGTCGGCGGCCTCACGCACTCCTCCCCGATCCTGGACATCGGTCTCGATCTGCGCGAGGCGGTGTAACCCGTGCTCCTCACCATCGACGTGGGCAATACCCATACGGTCCTGGGCCTGTTCGACGGTGACGAGATCGTCGAGCACTGGCGGATCTCGACCGACCCGAGCCGCACGGCCGACGAGCTGGCCGTGCTCATGCAGGGCCTGATGGGCATGCACCCGATGCTCGGCAACGAGCTGGGCGACGGCATCCACGGCATCGCGATCTGCTCGACGGTGCCGGCGGTCCTGCACGAGCTGCGCGAGGTGACCCGCCGCTACTACGGCGATGTTCCGGCGGTGATCGTGGAGCCCGGCACCAAGACGGGCGTCCCGATCCTGATGGACAACCCGAAGGAGGTCGGCGCCGACCGCATCGTCAACGCGGTCGCGGTGGTCGAGCTCTACGGCGGCCCGGCGATCGTGGTGGACCTCGGGACCGCCACCACCTTCGACGCGGTGTCCGCGAAGGGCGAGTACGTGGGCGGGGTGATCTCCCCGGGCATCGAGATCTCGATGGAGGCCCTCGGCGTACGCGGGGCCCAGCTCCGCAAGATCGAGCTGGCCCGCCCGCGCAACGTCGTCGGCAAGTCCACGGTCGAGGCGATGCAGTCGGGCGTGGTCTACGGGTTCGCCGGCCAGGTCGACGGGATCGTGACCCGCATGGCCAAGGAGCTGGCCGGCCCGAACGGCGCCCCGGACGACGTCCGCGTCATCGCCACGGGCGGCCTGGCGCCGATCGTCCTCGGCGAGGCCTCGGTCATCGACGACCACGAGCCCTGGCTGACCCTGATCGGCCTGCGGCTGGTCTACGAGCGCAACGCGCCCACCTTCGAGTAGCCGAACCGCCACCCCGGAACCGCCCAGCCCGCCCCGGCCGGACCCGCACCCACCTGCGAGGCCCCGCCGGGGCCGGCTGCTGCCCTGCCCGGACCCTGCCCCGACCCTGCCCTTACCTGTCGTTGAGGTCCGGTGCAGTAATTTCCGGGGAAATGGCCGGAGTGGGCCCGTCCCGGGGATACCGTCGCCCCACGAGAAATACCGGGAGCTCGTCCACGGCGCCGACCGCGCCTGTGAACGGAGGAGAAACCATGACCGCTCGGCCCGAATGGCAGAAGTCGTCCTACTGCGGTGACGGCACCGCCTGCGTGTACGTCGCCGCCGCCCCCGGGGCCCTGGTGCGGGTGGCGGACCGGGCCGACCCGGCCCACCTGGTCATGGCCACCACCCGTGCGGCCTGGGCGGAATTCCTCCAGACGGTCAAAGAGACGGTCTGAGGGTCCGGAAAAGGCTCTAACCGGCGGAAGACGCCGCGCCGCGCGCGTGTCCACTCAAGGGATTTTGTCCGATTAGCGCGTATCTTCGGCCCATGCCCACGCCCTACGGATCCCGCGGCGGCATGGCGTTCAGCGCTGATGAGCTTCACGTGCTCAGGCGTTCGCTCGCTCACGCCCTTCAGTCCTCTACGGCCCCCCTGACGGCCGTCGAGGTCCAGGACTGCCTGCGCCTCGCGGCGTCGGTGGACGACGCGGTCCAGGAGGCGGGCCGGCTCAGAGAGTTCCTCCTCGCCGACCTGGCCCGGTACAGAGCCGCCCTGCCCGGGAGCCTGACCGGCTACCTGGAGCTGCTCCAGGACGCCCTGGCCGCCGGGTACGAGCCGGTGCCCGACGACCTCGCCGCCCTGCGGGCGCTGCGCGCCAACCCGGTCGCGGCCGCCCTGCTGGACCGGGCGCAGGGCATCGCGGAGCGCTCGGTGCGCCGCCGCCTGTCCACGACGCCCGCGCCGCGCACCCGGCTGCTGGCCCTGGCGGGCGGCGCGGGTGCGGAGGCCGGGTCGGGCTCCGGCTCGGCCGGCTCCGGCTCGGGCTCGGGTTCCGGCTCCGGCAAGGAGAAGGAGCCCGCGCAGCCGCAGCCCGACGACCGGCCCGCGCGGCCCATTCCGACCCCGGGCGAGGTGTTCCCGCCGCGCCGCAAGCCCACCCCGCCCCCGGAGGCCGGGCGCGCGGCCGGCTAGCTACGCTGGGGGCATGGACTACGTTTCCGCGCTCGTGCCCCCGTTCGTGATGGCCGTGTTCTTCATCGCTCTCGTCGTGACGATCGTGAAGAGTCAGGGCGGCGCCAACAAGGCCAAGGAGGACGCGGCGGTCGACGCCGTGCTCTCCCGCGCCGAAGGCGCCCGGCAGTCGCAGGCGTCCCCCACCCCGCAGTAAGGCCCCCGAGAGAGGGCCGGGCGTACGGCTTCGTAGCCGTGCGCCCAATTTTTGTTGCGCCTTGCCGCCCGAATGGCCGGGCAATTCCCCACATCCCGCACTATCGTGCTGCTGTGCCTCGCCCCTTGGGAGAACTCGAAGACGCAGTCATGACGCGGGTGTGGCAGTGGAACCGCCCGGTCACCGTTCGCGAAGTCCTGGAAGACCTTCAGCAGGAACGCTCCATCGCGTACACCACGGTCATGACCGTTATGGACAATCTTCATCAGAAGGGCTGGGTCCGCCGGGAAGCGGAAGGCCGCGCCTATCGATATACGGCGGTCTCCACCCGCGCCGCCTACTCGGCCGCACTGATGAACGAAGCCTGGTCCACGAGCGACAACCCCGCCGCCGCCCTGGTGGCCTTCTTCGGGATGATGTCGGCCGAGCAGCGGGAGTCCCTCCGGGACGCCGTGCGGATCGTGCAGCCGGCCGAGGAGACCCCCGATCCCGCGGAGCCGGCCGAAGGCGACTCCGGCGGACAGCCGGCCGACCGGGGACGATAACGTCCGGGCCATGGGTGAGTTTTCCGCTGCACATGCAAAAACAGTGACGATCCGCCGAGCGCGCACCGGTGATGTTCCCGCGCTGCGCCGCCTGCTCGACCAGTACGTGCAGCAGCGGATCCTGCTCGACAAAGCACCGGTGGTCCTTTACGAGGACATCCAGGAGTTCTGGGTCGCCGAACGCGAAACCGACGGCCAGGTCGTGGGCTGCGGCGCACTCCACGTGATGTGGGAAGACCTCGCCGAAGTCCGCACTCTCGCGGTCGACCGGGAGTTGAAGGGCGCCGGAGTCGGTCACCAGGTGCTCGACAAACTGTTGCAGACGGCCCGCCGGGTCGGTGTGAGCCGGGTTTTCTGCCTGACCTTCGAAGTGGACTTCTTCGCCAAGCACGGGTTCGTCGAGATCGGCGAGACCCCGGTCGAGACCGATGTCTACATGGAGCTGCTGCGTTCCTATGACGAGGGCGTCGCCGAGTTCCTCGGTCTCGAACGAGTGAAGCCGAACACCTTGGGCAACAGTCGGATGCTTCTGCACCTCTGACCGATCAAGCGCGATTTCCCCCGGGCCCCCGTACCTGTGGCCTATGTCCGAATCGCGCACGTTTCCCAACCCGTTGCGGACCCGAACCTCTCGCCGGGGGTTTGTGTTTTCCAGGCAAAAGCGGTTTCCTTTCCGCGTACTGCTTTTCGATGAAAGGAAATCCCGGTGGCACAGAAGGTTCAGGTCCTTCTTGTCGACGACCTCGACGGCGGCGAGGCGGACGAGACGGTGACGTTCGCTCTGGATGGCAAGACCTACGAGATCGACCTCACCACCGCCAACGCTGAAAAGCTCCGCGGCCTGCTCGACCCGTACACCAAGGGCGGTCGCCGTACCGGTGGCCGCGGCGCTGCCACCGGCCGCGCCAAGGGGCGTGCCGCGGCGGTGACCGGTAACCCGGACACCGCCGTCATTCGCGCCTGGGCCAAGACGAACGGCTACAGCGTGAATGACCGCGGTCGCGTTCCGGCCGAGATCCGCGACGCCTACGAGAAGGCTTCGGCCTGATCGGTCCGGCCAGTCCGGACGGTGCGCCGAAGTCGCGCCCGGTGGCATTCCGTCGCCGCGGCCGCGACCAGGCGTACGAGATCGGGCCCGCCCGCGGGCCCGGAGCCCTGCCCCGCAGCGGGCAGGGCGGGTAGCAGTACCTCACACCCCTGCTCGGGGGGCCGCAGCCACACGGCGGCCCCCCGAGGGCTTCCCTCCGGCCCCACAGGGTGCCCCGGAGGCACCGGAGCCGTGATCCGGCCACCCTCACCCAGGGCGGCGAGATCCAGGGCGACCCCGCCCCACTCCAGCCAGTCGAGCAGCCCGTCCAGCTCGTCGGCGGCCCCCGCGGCCACCAGGAACCGCATCCTGCGGCCCATGACCGCCACCGGACCCGTGGCGACGCGTCTGCGCAGCACCGCGGTCCCGGCATCGGCCGGCAGCTCCAGTACGTCGAACCGCACCCCGGTCACCAGCTGCGTGGGCGGTCCTCCGGCGACGGTCCAGCCGAGCACGCGCTCGTACCAGGACGCCGGGTCGTCCTCGCCCCCGAAGGGGGTGCGGGGGAGCTGGAGGGTGACGGGCGGCACGGTGAGAGCCATGACCGGAGCAACTCCCGAAACGCTCCGGGGTTACGCACGATGTGACGTGCCGCACTCGCGTGAATGCGGAACGTAAACCTCCGTGGGGCCGGAGTCTCACATTCGGGACGGAAACGTGTTCGCCCGTAGCGGAGGGAACCGGCGTCACCTGCATGGAGTGTCAGTCCTTACGGGTAAGACATTCCTAGTGGATCGGGGCGACACGCTGATTTTCGGGGTCCCGGACCGGCTTCCGTTCGCCATCGGCGTACACATGTGACGGGTATCTGCCTGGCCTGCGGGAACATCGTCTCCCACCATCGGGTTGGAGCAGTTGTCGGCACTTACAGCCGGGTTTTCCCACGGACGTGAGGGTGAGCCGCGGACGGATGTCGGCAGTTGGAATGAGCTGTCCCGCCCCGCGGGACTAGCATGCGGAAGGACAGGGCGGGGACCGACCCCGAACTGCCCGACCGCTCTGAGGAGCGATAAACGATGTTCGAGAGGTTCACCGACCGCGCGCGGCGGGTTGTCGTCCTGGCTCAGGAAGAAGCCCGGATGCTCAACCACAACTACATCGGCACTGAGCACATCCTCCTGGGCTTGATCCACGAGGGTGAGGGTGTCGCCGCTAAGGCCTTGGAGAGCCTCGGGATTTCGCTCGAGGCTGTTCGCCAGCAGGTTGAGGAGATCATCGGCCAGGGGCAGCAGGCCCCGTCCGGCCACATCCCCTTCACCCCGCGGGCGAAGAAGGTCCTGGAGCTTTCGCTCCGAGAGGCCCTCCAGCTCGGCCACAACTACATCGGCACCGAGCACATCCTGCTCGGCCTGATCCGCGAGGGCGAGGGCGTCGCCGCCCAGGTCCTCGTGAAGCTGGGCGCTGATCTCAACCGAGTCCGGCAGCAGGTCATCCAGCTGCTCTCCGGCTACTCCGGCGGAGGCAAGGAGTCGGCCACTGCCGGCGGCCCGGCCGAGGGCACGCCCTCGACCTCGCTCGTCCTGGACCAGTTCGGCCGCAACCTCACGCAGGCCGCTCGCGAATCCAAGCTCGACCCGGTCATCGGGCGCGAGAAGGAGATCGAGCGGGTCATGCAGGTGCTGTCCCGCCGGACCAAGAACAACCCGGTCCTCATCGGCGAGCCCGGCGTCGGCAAGACCGCCGTCGTCGAGGGCCTGGCCCAGGCGATCGTCAAGGGCGAGGTCCCCGAGACCCTCAAGGACAAGCACCTCTACACGCTTGACCTGGGTGCCCTGGTCGCCGGTTCCCGCTACCGCGGTGACTTCGAAGAGCGCCTCAAGAAGGTGCTCAAGGAGATCCGCACCCGCGGCGACATCATCCTGTTCATCGACGAGCTCCACACCCTCGTGGGTGCGGGTGCCGCCGAGGGCGCGATCGACGCCGCCAGCATCCTGAAGCCCATGCTGGCCCGTGGTGAGCTCCAGACCATCGGTGCCACGACGCTCGACGAGTACCGCAAGCACCTTGAGAAGGACGCCGCTCTCGAGCGACGCTTCCAGCCGATCCAGGTGGCGGAGCCTTCCCTCCAGCACACCATCGAGATCCTCAAGGGCCTGCGCGACCGCTACGAGGCCCACCACCGTGTTTCCATCACGGACGAGGCCCTCGTGCAGGCGGCCACCCTGGCCGACCGGTACATCTCGGACCGCTTCCTCCCGGACAAGGCGATCGACCTGATCGACGAGGCCGGTTCCCGGATGCGCATCCGCCGGATGACCGCGCCGCCGGACCTCCGCGAGTTCGACGAGAAGATCGCGAACGTGCGTCGCGACAAGGAGTCGGCCATCGACTCCCAGGACTTCGAGAAGGCGGCTTCCCTCCGTGATTCGGAGAAGCAGCTGCTGGCGGCGAAGGCCAAGCGCGAGAAGGAATGGAAGGCCGGCGACATGGACGTCGTCGCCGAGGTCGACGGCGAGCTCATCGCCGAAGTCCTCGCGACCGCGACCGGCATTCCCGTCTTCAAGCTGACCGAGGAGGAGTCCTCGCGTCTGCTCCGCATGGAAGACGAGCTCCACCGTCGCGTCATCGGCCAGAAGGACGCCATCAAGGCGCTCTCCCAGGCCATCCGCCGTACCCGTGCGGGTCTGAAGGACCCGAAGCGTCCCGGTGGCTCGTTCATCTTCGCCGGTCCGTCCGGTGTCGGTAAGACCGAGCTCTCCAAGACGCTCGCCGAATTCCTCTTCGGCGACGAGGACGCGCTGATCTCCCTCGACATGTCGGAGTTCAGCGAGAAGCACACGGTTTCCCGCCTCTTCGGTTCGCCCCCCGGCTACGTGGGCTACGAAGAGGGCGGCCAGCTGACCGAGAAGGTCCGCCGGAAGCCGTTCTCCGTCGTCCTCTTCGACGAGGTCGAGAAGGCGCACCCGGATATCTTCAATTCCCTTCTCCAGATCCTGGAAGACGGTCGTCTGACCGACTCCCAGGGCCGGGTCGTGGACTTCAAGAACACGGTCATCATCATGACGACCAACCTGGGTACGCGGGACATCTCGAAGGGCTTCAACCTGGGCTTCGCGGCCCAGGGCGACACGAAGACCGGATACGACCGGATGAAGGCGAAGGTCAACGAAGAGCTCAAGCAGCACTTCCGGCCCGAGTTCCTCAACCGTGTCGACGACACCGTCGTCTTCCACCAGCTCACCGAGGAAGACATCGTCCAGATCGTCGACCTGATGATCGCCAAGGTCGACGACCGCCTCAAGGACCGCGACATGGGCATCGAGCTCAGTGCCGAGGCCAAGGCGCTGCTCGCCAAGCGCGGCTACGACCCGATCATGGGTGCGCGTCCGCTGCGCCGCACGATCCAGCGCGAGATCGAGGACATCCTGTCGGAGAAGATCCTCTTCGGCGAGCTGCGCCCCGGTCACATCGTGGTCGTCGGCAAGGAGGGTGAGGGCGACGAAGCCAAGTTCACCTTCCGCGGCGAGGAGAAGACCCCGATCTCGGACCTTCCCCCGATCGAGGCGACTGGCTCGGGCCCGGACCTGTCGAAGGGTGCGTAAGCGCTAGCCGCAGGTGCAGTACGAAGGGGCGGCCCCGGAACCGAAAGGTTCCGGGGCCGCCCCTTTTCCGCGGGCCGGTCAGATGTCGTCGGACGACAGCGGCACCATCTGCAGCTGCGCCAGCGGGAAGCGGTGGGCCACCCGGGCGTGGAGGTCCGGGTCCAGCCCTTGGCCGTTGTCGTGGAACATGACGGTCCTGAGCGAGGGCAGGTCCGCGTGCGCGGCGAGCCCGGTCAGCGCCTCGGTGGGCAGGGCGATCTCCCGCAGGTTCTCCAGCGCCGAGAGCTCCGCCCATGCGCTCTTCTCGCCGGGGCGCCAGTCGTAGCCGAGATACAGCCGCGTCAGGCTCGTGAGCCGTCCCAGTCCGGCCAGGTCCGGGTCCGCGTCGGCCAGGTCGAGCACCTCCGGGCGGGCTTCGGGGGCGAAGTCGGCGAAGGACCACGCACGGCGGTCCGCGTCGTGCAGCCTGAGCTCGCGCAGCCGGGGCCAGGACGCCAGGGCCGGGCCAAGGGGGAGGTCGCAGCCGAGGCGGAGGTCCACCGCCTCCAGGGGCAGCCCGTACAGCGCGCTCGGGTCCCGCAGACCGGGCCAGGTGTCGATGCTGAGCTCCCGCAGCGACGTGTGGCCGCGCAGGAACTCCGCGTCGCTCCCACCTTCGAAGTTCCACAGGGTCAGGCCCGCCACCGGCTGGCGGGCCAGGAAGCGCGTCAGGGCGGCCCGGGTGACCTCGCTGCGGATGAACAAGCCGGGCGGGCCGGTGAGGCGCGTCAGCGCCGCGAGGGAGGTGTCCGAGTCGATGAAGAGGTCGCCGGGCGGCGGGACCATGCGCGCGAGCACCTCGGCCGCGTAATGGTCGAGGTCAAACCGCTCCCAGACCCGGGTCAGCGTCGCACGGACCTGTTCGTCGGGGTGGTGGCTGAAGCCGGCGAGATATCCGATGGCCGCCTCGGCCCCGGTCTCCGCCGCCGCGACCACCGCGAGGCGGGCGGCGCGGACCGACTCCCCGCCGTACGGCAGCAGCTCCAGGACCAGCGGTCCGATCCGGCCGAGCGTTCGCGCAGCCTCCTCGTTCCGCGGAGGTATGAGCCGCAGGGCGGCCTTGTGGACGTCCTGGCGCAGCCCGGGATCCAGCTCGGCCGCGTACTCCAGTGACGCGAGGGCCAGCAGCACCGACCGGTCGGAGTCGTGGACCAGCAGGTCGCCGATGATCGCCTCGCGGTCGAGGGGGCGGCCCTGGGCGACCGCCATGCGGATGACGTCCTCCCACTGGTCGTCGTCCGCGTGGCGGGTCAGTTCGCCGAGGCCGCCCTCGTCCAGGGCCGCACGGGCCCCGAGGAAGTCCTGGAAGGTGCGGTGGACGAATTCGAGGGTGTCCTCGGTGGGGGCCCGCAGGAGTCCGGTCCGCTCCAGGAAGTGCCTCAGTACGTCCGGGGCCTCGCCGAGCACCTGGGCGGCCGTTACGGCGGGCAGCGCGGCCGCGATCAGCTCCTGGGCCCGGCTCTGGCTGATCTGGGTGCGGCCGTTGCGGATGAGCCAGTACGCGAGCCGCTGGAGCAGCTGGAGCTGAGGCTCCTCGGCGAGCTCGGGCAGACGCAGCTCGCGTTCGCGGTCGCGGCGGTGCAGCAGCATCGACAGGGCCGCCGTGTAGAGCTCTTTGCGGCCCGAGGGCAGGAAACCCCGGCGTTCGCGGTGCAGGGCGCAGATCAGCCCGCACAGCAGCGGATTGGTGGCGAGCCGGGACAGCTCCGGCTTGGCGCGCAGGGATGCCAGCAGCTGGTCGCGCAGGTCTTCGCCGGCTTCGGCCGCCCGGTGCCAGCGGGTGACGAAGTCGGCCGCGTCGGCCCGGGTCATGGGGGAGAGGGTCAGCTCGTCGAACGCCTCGGAGGCGAGCCAGTCCTGCCGGACGGCCGAGGGGCGGGAGGTGACCAGCCAGCGGTTGCCCGGGTAGGCGGTGAGCAGATCGGTGAGCCATTCGCGGGCACGGGCCCGCTCCGCCTTCGGGATCTCGTCGATGCCGTCCACCAGGACCAGGCCGCGTCCCGCGCCCAGGACCCGGCTCTCCCACCCGTCGGGGGCCAGGCCCTTCAGCGGTGTGGCGACCAGGAAGTCCTCGGGGGCGGGCAGCCGCTCCCCGTAGCGGGTCAGGTTCCGCAGGGGCAGTACGAAGGGGATCGGGCCGCCCTCGCGCCCGTTGCGGGCGGTGGAGACGGCCAGCCACTGGATCAGGGTGGTCTTCCCGGAGCCTGCCTCGCCGCGCAGCATCACGCGGGGTTCGAGGGCCAGTACGTCTTCGGTGCGCAGAACGGCGGCCGGGCCGTGGGCGGCCCCCTGCGCCGGGACCGTGGCGCTGCCCTCGCCGCCGATGCGGCGCGAGCGGGAGGTCGCCTCCAGGCTCACGTACGCCGTGTCCAGCGGCCAGCGGGCCGACCCGGGCGGCAGGTCCAGCCCGAAGATCGTCAGGCTGCTGTGCCGTTTGACGAGGTACTCCAGGTATTTGGCCTCGAACTCCGCGTCCCGGGCGTCCTGGCGGGGGATCCGGGCGATCAGGGCGTCGATCTTGGCGATCGTTTCGGCCTGTAGGTGGGCCTGCGCGACCAGGGCGGCCGGGATGTAGGTGGAGCGGGTCGTGAAGAACTGCAGGATGTGCAGGCAGGCGGTTTCCAGCAGCCGGTCGTGGAAGAGCTCGGCGTCCCGCCCCAGGCCCGTGGCCGGAGCCGCCTTGCGCAGCTCGGCGGCGAAGGCCTGCGCGCCCATCTTGACCGCCTGGGCGTCCTCCAGGGCCAGGGTCCCCAGGGAGTACAGGGTGGCGGCCAGCGCGGCCGCGACGCCCGCCTCCTCGCCCGGTGGCAGCGGCTGCTCGCCGTCGGCCTGTAAGGCCTCCGCGACGAGCTTGTCGGCCAGCCGGCGCAGGTCGTACCGGGACAGCATGCGCTGCTCGCGCAGGGAGAAGTACGAGGAGATCCGCACGGGCCGGTCCACGAGGCCGGCGCCCGCTCCCTCCCCCCGGAAGAGCTGCTTCACGAGGGGGGCCACTACCCCCGAGGCCAGCCGGAGCCCGATCACGGATGCGTCCACGACCCGTGAGCGTAGCGCCGGGCGGAACGCGTCGCAGGGCTTTGGTCCCGGAACGGGGGCGCCAGAGGTCCCGCGCCGGTGACAAGCCGCACAGGGCAAATCGGACCTACTAGGAACATTCGTAGATCCAAGGGTCCGATTTGCCCCACCCCAACCCCAGTGAATCCGCGGTCAACAGGACCGACAGCCCTCGCAGCACCTACGAGGCCAGGTAGTAATCGGGGGGTTTGGGGAAGCCGGGGGGCCCGGGTTACCAAGGTGGGGCAAGCAAGCCCGGCGCCCCGCTCAGCCAGCGTGCCGGGTCCTTTCTTGCCCGCAGCGCACGTAGTACCCGCAGCACCGTCCCCGTCCCCGGCCCGGAGGTTTCCTTCATGTCCGCGAAGCGCGTCATCACCCGTCGTACCCGTATCGCCATCGGCGCCACCGCTCTCGGTGCGGCCCTGGCGCTCGGGGCCGGGACGACCGCCGCCTTCGCCGACGAGGCCCAGACCGCCCTGGCCGGTACCGCCGAGCTCGTGGCCGAGCAGGCCACCGCCCAGGCCGCGGCGGTCGCCGCGAAGCCGGCCGTCGCCTGGGAGAAGCCGGTGACGAGCTACACGCTCTCCGCGACCTTCGGCAAGGGCGGCGCCATGTGGTCGCACAAGCACTCCGGCCAGGACTTCGCCGTCCCCGTCGGCACCGTGGTCGACGCCGTCTCGGCGGGCACCGTGGTCAAGGCCGGCCCGAACGGCGGCGGCGACGGCCCGGCGTACGGCAACGCCGTCGTGATCAAGCACGCGAACAACACGTACTCGCAGTACGCGCACCTCTCGAAGATCCAGGTCAGGATCGGCCAGAAGGTCTCGATGGGCCAGCAGATCGCCCTCTCCGGCAACACCGGCAATTCGAGCGGCCCGCACCTCCACTTCGAGATCCGGACCACCCCGAACTACGGCTCGGCCGTGAACCCGGTGGCCTTCCTGCGCAAGGTCGGCGTCACCGTCTGACCGTCCGAATCTCCTGACCGGTCCTGGCGGTCAGAACAGCAGCCAGGACCCGACCGGCTTGATCGAGGAGTCGATCTTGCCGGGCTTCTGGTCGTCCACCTGCTCCGGCGACAGTGCGATCCGGTAGACCCGCAGGCTGTCCATGGCTCCGGCCCAGGCCCCGGCCCAGTTGCCCTGGGCGCGGGTGCGGCCCAGCTCCAGCGGTCCGGGGGCCTTGTAGACGCCGGAGACCTTGGCCTCGTTGATCTGCTTGCCGTCCACGAACAGCGTGATCATCTTGGTCGAGTCGTTGTAGGTGCCGGTCAGCTCCGTCATGGTGCTGTCCATCTTGCGGCCCTCGGCCGCGACGGTCGCCGTGGTGCTGTCCGCGCCGTCCTTGTTCGTCTGGACCCGGAAGATCCACGCGGGCTTGCCGTTCACCTCGTCCGAGCCCAGCTCGAAGGAGAACGTCTTCTCGTTGCCCTGGCTGACGGCGATCTGCCGCCCCTTCGAGGCGCTGTTCGAGATCCGGGCCGTGACGGTGAAGCTCTTCGACACGTCGACGAGGGCCTTCTGGGACTCGGCGTACGAGTTCGGGGTTCCGGTCGTGCGGAACTCGAACCGCTTCTCGATCGGGACGGTGGAAGCCTCCGGACCCATCTTCAGCCCGGCCTTGCCGCTGCGGTCGCGCAGCACCGTCGGGTCGTCCGCGGCGGTCGGGGTGTTGTCCACCGGCGCCTTGGACCCGCTCACCGACGGGGAGGGCGAGGCGGAGACCGAAGGCGATTCGCTGGCCAGGGGCTTGGCGTCGTCGGGGCCCCCGTCGTCGTTGCCGAGCAGCAGGAACGCGCCGCCGCCCGCCAGCAGGGCCAGGACCGTCGCCCCGCCGATGACCGCCCACAGCCGCTTCTTGCGCCGGTCCTGCTCGGCCCCTTCCGCCAGCGCGTTCCAGTCCGGCTCGTCGGCCGGGGGCTGGAACGGCCCGGGTACGGGCGGCGCCGGCTGGTAGGGACCCTGCTGGTACGGGCCCGGCTGCGGGTAGCCGTAACCGGCGGGCGGGACCTGGCCGTCGGCCGGCGGGCCGAAGCCGCCGGGGGCACCGGGGGCACCGGGGGCACCGGGCGCGCCGGGCGCGGGCGGGTAGCCGTAGCCCCCGGGCTGGCCGGCCTGCGGATAGCCGTACCCGCCTGCGGGTATCTGCCCCTGCGGGTATCCGTAGCCGCCGTTGTCGGGGGCACCGGGTTCGGGCTGGGGGGTTTGCGGGCGATCCGTACCGTCAGTCATGGATCGGATGCTAAAACATCGGCGTCCGCAATCGAACAGCCGTTGGTCGCGATACGGATCCGATCGGGCCCCGGACGAGCCCCGGATCCGCCTCCGCCCCGCTAGGGCAGCCGCACGATCGGGAAGCTGCCCGTGGCCGTCGGCGCCTGCTCCGGAAGCCACAGCACCGCCACCGCCCCCGCCGCCGCGCCGCCCTGGACGAAGCCGCCCGGGGCCGCCACGTTGCGGAACGTCAGCCGGGCGCCCAGCACCCGCGCCTGCCCCTCCGCGATGGTCAGGCCCAGCCCGTGTCCCACCCCGGCGCGGTCCGTAGACCCGGTCCGGAACCGGCTCGGCCCCTCGCGCAGCAGCGCCTCGGGGAAGCCCGGCCCGTGGTCCCGGACCCGGACGACCCGGCCCTCGACATCGACTTGGACGGGCGCCCGCCCGTACCGCGCGGCGTTGGCGAGGAGGTTGCCCAGGATCCGCTCCAGGCGGCGCGGGTCGGTGCTGACGATCTCGTCCGCGACGATCCGTACGGTCGCCTCCGGCATCAGGGAGTTGACCCGGCGGCTCACGAACTCGCCCAGTGCCACGTCCTGGAGCTCCGCCCGCTCGGACGCGCTGTCCAGCCGGGCCACCTCCAGCACGTCCTCGACCAGCGCGCGCAGGGCCTGCGCGCGGTCCCGTACGAGCTCGGTCGGCCGGCCCGGAGGCAGCAGTTCCGCCGCCGTGAGCAGGCCGGTCACCGGGGTGCGCAGTTCGTGCGCGATATCGGCGGTCACCCGCCGCTCGGCCTCCAGCCGCTGCTGGAGCGCGTCCGCCATCGCGTCGACGGCCCGTGCGAGGTCGTCGGTCTCGTCGCGCACGACGCCGCCGACCGCGTCCCGGACCCGCACCTCGGGGTCCCCGTGCGCCACCCGCTGCGCGGCCGCGGCGGCCTTGCGCAGCCGGCGCGAGATCTGTCCGCCGATGAGCACGCCGAGCGCGGAGCCGCCGATCACCACGGCGAGGGAGCCGACGACCAGGGCCCGGTCCAGGTCGCGCACCATGTTGGCGCTCTCCCGGAACTGGGTGTGCAGCGAGAGCACCTGCCCGTTGCCGAGCGGTACGGCCGCCCACACCTCGGGGAGCCCGCGCGGGTTCTCCTGGATGTAGGTGCCGCGCCGCCCGGAGCGGGCCTTCTCGCGCAGGTCCGCCGGCAGGTCGGGGTCGTTCAGCTTGGCGCCCATGGGCGGCTTGCGGCCGGCTTCGGCGTTGCGGGAGATGAACTGGACCCGGTCCAGCTGTACCTCGCGGGCGCTCTCCAGCATCGACACGCGGGCAGCGCTGTGCACCACCAGGCTCAGGGCGATGGCGGTGAGCGCGCCCACGGAGGCGATGGCGAGCGTGATCTTCCAGCGGATTCCGGTGCGGAGGGTGAAACGCCTCATGCCCGCCGCATCCCCGTGGTCATCGCCGTACTCATCCCCGCGTTCGTTCTTCTCAAGGCATCAGGCCTTCAGCTTGTATCCGAAACCCCGGACCGTCTCGATCCGGTCCTGCCCGATCTTGGTGCGCAGGCGCTGGACGTGGACGTCCACCACGCGGGTGTCGCCACCCCAGTCGTAGTCCCAGACCCGCTCCAGCAGCCGGTCCCGCGACAGGACGGTACCGGGGGAGGTGGAGAACTCCAGCAGCAGCCGCATCTCGGTGGGCGTCAGCGCCACCGAGGCGCCCGCCTTGCGCACCTCCATGCCCTCCGTGTCGACCTCCAGGTCGCCGAAGACCAGGACCCCGCGCTCGTCGTCGCGGCCCTCGCCGTCGGCGCCGGAGCCGCCGCCCTGCGGGCCGCCGGCGTGGCCGAAGCGGCGCAGGACCGCGCGGATGCGGGCGACGAGGACGGAGCCGTCGAAGGGCTTGGTGACGTAGTCGTCGGCGCCCGCCTCCAGGCCCAGGACCACGTCGATGGAGTCGGCGCGGGCCGACAGCATGATCACCGGGACCGTGGACTCGTCGCGGATGCGGCGGCACAGGCTCACGCCGTCCATGCCGGGCACCATCACGTCGAGCAGGGCGATGTCCGGCCGGTTCGCGCGGAAGGACTCCAGGCCGGACAGTCCGTCGGGCATGGCGGTGACGACGAACCCGTCGCGTTCCAGTGCCAGGGTCGTGGCCTCACGGATGACGTCGTCGTCCTCCACGAACAGGACATGGGTCTCGGCCATTCGGGAGCCTCGCCTCGCCTCGGTACTCGTACTCGTATCTTGGTTCTGTGGTCGTCAGCTCTTCGGGCTGACGGCCGGTGCGGGAGCCACCCCGCCGTCGACCACGTTGCTGTAGTCGGTGTGCACCCGGTCCTGCTCGGTGAACTTCTCCCCGTTCCAGCGGTACGTGATCACGTCCTCGCCCGACGGGTAGGCGAGCGCCTCGCTCTTCGCGTAGACCTGCTTGGTCACGACCAGGTCCCCCCGGTCGATCTCGGCGTAGACGGGCGGCTGCTCGTCGGCGAAGACATTCTCGTACTTCCCGTCGTCCGCGCGGTACACGTACGTGCCGCGGCCCAGGGCGTCGGCGCAGGACAGGACGTTGACCACGATGTCGACGGCCGGGCCGCCGGTCACCTTCCCGTAGCTGACATCGACGGGGTACTCCTTGCCCGTACAGGGCTTGAGGTCGCGCTTGATCTCCGCGCTGACCTTGGGATCCGCCTTGAGCAGTTCGACCGGGTCGATCTTCTTGCCCGTCTTGCCGGAGGCCTGGGGGGCCGGCGGAGTGGTGCCGGCCGCCGCGTCGTGATCGGCGGGGGCGGAGGAGGGTGCTCCGGTCTTGGCCACCGATTCGGTGCGGGCCGGGCCGCCGTCGCGCAGACCGGTGCCCCCGGTGGAGCAGCCCGCCGCGAACAGCACGGTGCCGGCGAGGACGACCGTCCCCGCCGACATGAGTACTACCGAGCCCTTGTGGCCAGTCAGGCCGCGCACCGCTCACGTCCTTCGTACCTGATGGTGTGGTCCCCGCGCTCCAGCGCGCGCATGTCCAGGTCCCGGCTCTCCAGTTCCTGCCGGAGGCGGGCCAGTGCGCGGTGCAGAGTGCTCTTCACGGTTCCCGCCGACATGCCGAGCGCCGCGGCCGTCTCCTCGGTGCTCATCTGCTCCCAGTGTCGCAGCACGACCACGCTGCGCTGCTTGGGCGCGAGCACCTTGAGGATGTCCATCAGCAGGGCGCGGTCGGCGCGCTGGTCGGAGCCGTCCTCGACCGAGGCGTCGGGGAGCTGCTCGGTGGGGACCTCTTCGAGCTTGCGGGCGCGCCACCACTCGGTACGCGTGTTGATCATGACGCGGCGCAGGTAGGCATCGGCGAGGGACTTGTCGGCGATGCCGTCCCAGCGGCCGTAGGTGCGCACGAGGGCGGTCTGCAGGAGGTCCTGCGCGTCGGTCGGGTCCGGGACCAGGCGACGGGCACTGCGCAGCAGCGCGTCCTGCCGAGTGCGTACGTACTCTTCGAATTCGAGTACCTCGCCGTGCGCCATCTCAGACCGCCTCCGCTGCCGTCCACCCGTACATCCGCTGTCTTACGGGTTCGACGTTACGGAGGCCGTGTCACGGGCCTGTGCGGGTGAGCCTTCGGTGGGCGCACGGACACCCATAGGTTATGTAACAGAGGCTGTGAGCTGGGGTTTCTCCGGGACAAGCGGAATCCTGGAGTCAGCTCCCGGCGGCCGCGGGTGCCTGTGCGGGTGCCTGCGCGGGGGTTCCCGCCGGAGCCTCGGCCGCGGGCCCGGCCGGAAGCCGGTACATCTGCCCGGCCAGCGGCTCCACCAGCCCGTCCGCGACCAGCCCGTCCAGGGCCCGGGCCCGCTGCACGGGCTCGTCCCAGACCGTGTCGAGGACCGACTGCGGCACCGCGCCGACCGCCTCGCGCAGCACCGCGAGGAGCTTGCCGCGCACCTGCCGGTCCGTACCGGCGTACGTCTGCCCGCGCCTCGGAGGCCCCTCGTGCGCGGGCTTCCCGGCCAGCCGCCACGCGCACAGCCCGGCCACCGGGCAGCGCGCGCAGTCCGGGCTCTTGGCCGTGCAGACCAGGGCCCCGAGCTCCATCGAGGCCGCCGCCCAGCGGGCCGCGGTCTCCTCGCCCTCGGGGAGCAGGGACCGGGCGAGGCGCCGCTCGGCGGCGGTCGTGGCGTTCGGCGGGTACTCGACCCCGGTCGCGGTGCGCGCGAAGACCCGGCGCACGTTGGTGTCCAGGACCGCGTGCCGCTGCCCGTACGCGAAGGAGGCCACGGCGGCCGCCGTGTACTCGCCGATCCCCGGCAGCGCCAGCAGGTGCGCGTGCTCGCGCGGTACGTCGCCCCCGTGCCGCTCCGTTATCGCGGTGGCCGCCCCGTGCAGGCGCAGGGCCCGGCGCGGATAACCGAGCCGCCCCCAGGCCCGTACGGCCTCTCCGGGGGCTTCGGCGGCCAGGTCGGCGGGGCGGGGCCAGCGGGCCAGCCACTGCTCGTACACCGGCAGGACCCGGTTGACGGGGGTCTGCTGGAGCATGAACTCGCTGACCATCACCCCCCAGGGGCCGGCCTCGGGGCGGCGCCAGGGCAGGTCGCGGGCGTGTCCGTCGAACCACGCGATGACCGGGGAGTGCAGCGCGGCGGCGGAGGGGGAAGTCGAGGATGAGGATGCAGTCATGGCAGACGGCATCCTGGCACGTTTCGCCCCTACCGTGCCGGGCCCGGCCCGGCGATCAGTACGGCCGCACGGCCGCCGTTCGCCCGCATGGCGGCGATGATCCTACTGGTCGGACCGGTGAGGGCGAGGACGGCGAGCGCGGCGAGAGAGGCGCCCAGCAGCAGGCCCATCCCCACGTCGTGCGGGTAGTGGACGCCGACGAAGACGCGGGAGAAGGCCATCAGCAGCGCGAGCGGAACGGTCAGCGGCGCGAGCCTCCCCACGGCCATCGCCAGGGTGACGGCGGCGGCGCCCGCGAGGGTGGCGTGGTTGCTCGGGAAGGACCAGTCGCCGGTGGCCGGGCATGTGATGAGCGAGGCCGCCGCTCCGGCCACGGCCCGGCAGGGGCGTTCCTCGTCCACGCTGGACTTCACCAGTTCCGAGGCCACGTACGCGAGGGCGGTGGCCAGCGGTGCCAGGAGGGCGAGCGCGACGGTCCGGGGGTCGCTCGCGCCGCGCGCGCGCCACCACACGGCTATGAAGAGGGCGCCGAAGAGGAAGAGCCCGTACTCCGTCCAGACCTCGAAGGCCGACTGCACCCACGCGGGGGTCGAGTGGGCGAAATCGGTGATGTCGAGGTAGAGGCCGGAGCTGTCCATGGTCACCGACGGTACCCAAACCGGAATAACGCCCTCATCAAGCTCTGGCCGATTCCGGTCCGTTCCGGCAGGCCCCTTCCGCCCCCGGCGAGATGATCATCGGCAAAACAAGCCGTCCGCGCGGCATGTGGGGCACGGATCGGGCCCCGGACTCTCGTAAAGTTCCGTCCGTGGGATCTCTGCGCAATCCGGTCGGGCCGCTCCCCTCCTCCATCTACTGGCGACGGAGGGCCGTGCTGGCGTCCGTTGCCGCGCTCCTGGCACTCCTCGCCGTATGGACCGTCAGTTCCGGTGGCGGGACGTCGGGTACCAACGGCAAGGGCCAGGGCGGCTCCGATCCCGTCACCCAGATCACCCCCGGACCCTCCGGTTCCGGCCCGGCGATCAGTCAGGCCCCGGGCGGCCGCGGCGAGTCGGGCACGGCCGGCAGCGGTACGGGCACGGGCGCCGACCCGGGCGCGAACCCCGGCACGGGCCCCGGCAAGAACGGCGAACCGGGCGGCGACCCGGGCTCGGCGAACGGCGGCTCCGGCGGCTCCGGCGCCGGCCAGACCGTCCCGGCGGACTCACCGCTGCCCACGTGTTCGGCGGGTGCGCTGCAGTGGGAGGTCAAGAGCGTGAAGAACGAGTACGAGGCGAACGAGAAGCCCCGCCTCGAACTCATCGCGCGCAACGTCTCCGGCACCACCTGCAAGGTCGATCTCGGCCCGAAGCAGGCGGTCGTGACCATCACTCAGGCGAGCAACGCCAAGCCGGTCTGGTCCTCGTCGGACTGCCCGACGGGCGCGGGCAACGTGTTCCTGCGCGTCCCCTCGCAGGGCGAGGCGAAGCAACCAGTGGATTGGGACCGCCACTTCAGCGCGGCGGACCAGTGCGGGGCGCCTCCGGCGGGGGTGGCGGCGGCGGACACTTACGTGGTGGAGGTCAAGTCGCCCGGGATGCCGGTGGCGCGGACCTCGTTCGTGCTGAAGCAGGACTGACAAACGCCGGAGGGGCTGGATGAATCCAGCCCCTCCGGCGTTTGAGGAGCGGGGTCCGGGGCGGAGCCCCGGGAGCGGCGCTCAGCCGAGTCCTAGACGTACCGCTCCAGGATCGAGGACTCCGCCAACCGGGACAGCCCCTCGCGGACGCTGCGCGCACGCGCCTCGCCGACCCCGTCGACCGTCTGCAGGTCGTCCACGGAGGCGGCCAGCAGCTTCTGCAGGCCACCGAAGTGCTCCACCAGCCGCTCGATGATCGCGCCCGGCAGCCGGGGAACCTTCGCCAGCAGCCGGTAGCCCCGCGGGGACACCGCCGAGTCCAGCGTCTCCGGCGAACCGGTGTACCCCAGCGCCTTCGCCACGATCGCCAGTTCCAGCAGCTCCGGGTGGGTCAGCGCGTCCAGCGCGGGCAGCGCTTCCTCCACCGTCCGCGACCGCTTCGCCGTCGGCTCCGGCACGTAGTCCCGGATGACCAGCTCGCGCTCCTGCTCGATCCCGACCGTCAGCTCGTCCAGCTGGAGCGACAGCAGTCGGCCGTCCGTGCCGAGCTCCACCACGTATTCAGCGATTTCCGTCGCGATCCGGCGGACCATTTCCAGCCGCTGCGCCACCGCGCCGACGTCGCGGACCGTCACCAGGTCCTCGATCTCCAGCGCGGACAGCGTGCCCGCCACCTCGTCCAGGCGGAGCTTGTACCGCTCCAGCGTGGCCAGCGCCTGGTTCGCCCGCGACAGGATCGCCCCGGACTCCTCCAGCACGCGCCGCTCGCCGTCCACGTACAGCGCGATCAGCCGCATCGACTGCGACACCGAGACCACCGGGAACCCGCACTGCTTCGAGACGCGGTCCGCGGTGCGGTGCCGGGTACCGGTCTCCTCCGTGTGGATGGAGGCGTCCGGAACGAGCTGCACGCCCGCCCGCAGGATCTTGGTGAGGTCCTTGTCCAGGATCAGCGCGCCGTCGAGCTTGCACAGCTCGCGCAGCCGGGTCGCGGTGAACTCCACGTCCAGGACGAAACCGCCCGTGCACATCGCTTCCACGGACTTGTCCATGCCGAGGACGATGAGCCCGCCGGTGTTGCCGCGGACGATCCGTTCGAGTCCGTCGCGCAGCGGCTGACCGGGTGCGACCGCGCTCAGCGAGGCACGCATCATGGCCTCCTGCTTGGAGCTCGCGCCCGACTTCCCGGATGCTGCTGCCCCGTCCTTGGCTGCCACTGCACTCCTCCGGTCGCGGGTTGTACCGCCTGCGTACGGCCGGGCGGACCAGCGCAAAGTCTACCGGCGCGGCCCGTGCGCCCGCCGTCCCTTGCCCGGCATCGCCCGGGGAGGCCCCCGTACGGACCCCCTGACCTGCCCCTCAGTGCCGGATCCGGGCCTTCCGGCCGGTCGGCCGGAAGGCGTTGGCCGGAAGATATCGGCGGCGCGGAGCGGCCCGGCGCCGGCCGGTCCGTGCCCCGGCGCCGGCCGGCCCGGACCCCGCCGCCTAGCCCGCGTCCCGGTCCTTCTCCGCCGTACGCGACCGGCCGCGCGGCAGGACCCGTAGCGCGTCGCCCATGTCGGCGACCTCGGTCACCTTCATCCCGGCCGGCACCTTCCCCGGATCCACCGGCACCAGCGCGTGCGTGAAGCCCAGCCGGTAGGCCTCCGCGAGCCGCCGCTGGACTCCCGTCACCCGCCGCACCTCGCCCGCGAGCCCGACCTCGCCGATGGCGACCAGGTTCTTCGGGAGCGGTACGTCGCTGGCGGCCGAGGCCAGTGCCAGCGCGACGGCCAGGTCGGCGGCCGGCTCGGTGAGCTTCACGCCGCCCACGGTCGCGGTGTAGATGTCCCGCTTGCCCAGCGCCGTGATCCGGCCGCGCTGCTCCAGCACCGCCAGCATCATCGAGACCCGCGAGGTCTCCAGCCCCGAGGTGGTCCGGCGCGGCGAGGGGATCTGCGAGTCCACCGTCAGCGCCTGCACCTCGGCGACCAGCGGCCGCTTGCCCTCCAGCGTCACCGTCAGGCAGGTGCCCGGGACGGCCTCGGCGCGGCGGGTCAGGAACAGCCCGCTCGGGTCGGCGAGTCCGTTGATGCCCTCGTCGGTGAGCTCGAAGCAGCCGACCTCGTCCGTGGTGCCGTACCGGTTCTTCACACCGCGTACGAGGCGCAGCCGCGCGTGCCGGTCGCCCTCGAAGCTCAGGACGACGTCGACCAGGTGCTCCAGCAGCCGGGGACCGGCGATCGCCCCGTCCTTGGTGACGTGGCCGACCAGCAGCGTGGACATCCCGCGCTCCTTGGAGGCCCGGATCAGCGCCCCGGCCACCTCCCGGACCTGGGCCATGCCGCCGGGCGCGCCGTCGATCTCGGGGGAGGCCACCGTCTGTACGGAGTCCATGATCAGGAGCGAGGGGTTCACGGCGTCGAGGTGCCCGAGGACGGCGGAGAGATCGGTCTCGGCGGCCAGGAAGAGGTGGTCGCTGAGCGCGTTGATCCGGTCGGCCCGCAGCCGGACCTGGCTCGCCGACTCCTCGCCGGTGACGTAGAGCGTGCGGTGCTCCTCGGAGGCGGCCTTGGCCGCGACGTCGAGCAGCAGCGTGGACTTGCCGACGCCCGGTTCGCCCGCGAGCAGCACGACCGCCCCGGGGACCAGCCCGCCGCCCAGCACCCGGTCCAGCTCGCTCACGCCGGTGCTGCGCGCGGTCGCCGTCCGCACGTCGACCTGCCCGATCGGCACGGCGGCCGTGGTGACCCGGCCCGCCGCGGTGGTCCGCACGGCGGGCGCGCCGCCCAGCTCCTCCACGGTGCCCCAGGCCTGGCACTCGGGGCACCGGCCGAGCCATTTGGCGGTGGAGTACCCGCACTCGGTACAACGGTAGGACGGCCGGTCCTTGGCGGATGAACGAGATGTACGGGCAGCCATGCGGCCCACCGTAGCCGCCGCCACCGACAGCCCCTTCCGCTGTCCACCGCTGTCCACCGCCGTGCACCTTCCGGTGCGCGCCCTGGCGTGCGGCGTCAGGGGCGCTGTCAGCGCGATGCCGATCTGTTCACCCGTAAGGGCTAAAACTGGTGAAGGCTTCCGGGGCACCACCGGCGCGCCGCCTACGGTCGCCGAGTGAACAGCAGCAACCAGGGAGACCCCGCATCACGCACCGGCGCACACCGGGCGCACGGGCGCACGCCCACCGAGGGGACGAAGGCGGAGCAGCCGCCGCCACCGTTCCGGCACGAGCCCTACCTGGACGGCCTGTTCACGTACTGCCTCTCGGTCCTGTGTGACCACGACACCGCCACCGACGTGCTCGGCGACGTCCTCGCCGTCGCCGAACGGCACCCGGGCCGCTGCCCCGACGAAGGGGCCCGGCGCGCCTGGCTCTACGCCCTGGCCCGCTGGGCCTGCCTGCGCCGGCTGGCGGAGCGGCGGCGCACGCGGTACGGACACGGGCCGGGCCACGGCCACGGGTACGGGGGAGCGCATTCCGCCCGGCGTGCGCCGGAGCACATGAGCCGGGACCGTGCGCCGGATCCGGCGACCGCGACCGCCTCCTCCGCCTCCTCCGCCTCGACCGCCCCCTCCGCCCCCTCCGCCTCGGCTTCCGCCGCCGCGTCCGACACCTCCGCGGCCCACCGCCGCAGCGAGCTCGCCCGGCTCGCCTGGCCCGAGGCGGCCGGCACCACCCCCGAGCAGCGCGAGGCCCTCGAACTCGCCGTCCGCCACCGCCTCGGCATCGGCGAACTCGCCTCCGTCCTCGGCACGCCCCCCGCAGCCGCCCGCGAACTGCTCTCCGGAGCCGCCTGCGAGGTCGAGCGCACCCGCGCCGCCCTCACCGTCGTGGAAACCGGCAACTGCCCGACCGTCTCCCGGCTCACCGGCGACGACGGGGAAGGCGGCGGAGACGGCAACGTGCTGCTGTCGTCCTCCCTGCGCGCCGAGCTCGTACGCCACGTCGACGACTGCCCGCGCTGCCGCCGGGTCGCCGAACGCGTCGGCGTCGGCGCGCCCTGGCCCGGCTCGGGCGGCATCAACACCGCAGGCCTCCCCCTGGTCCCGGCCCCGCGCACCGCCGTCCGCGCCGCGATGCTCGGCTCCGGCACCGGCCGCCGGGGCAGCGGATCGGGCCCGCGCTTCGACCGCACCGGCTTCCCCATGGACCCCAAGGACAGGGTGGCGCGCCGCGACCGGCTGCGGGCCCGCGCCGTGACCACCACCGTGGTCGCCACCGTCGTCGCGGCCCCGGTCCTGGCCCTGTGGGCGGCGTACCGGGCGGCCCCGAGCACCGGGGAACCCGTGGGGAACGGAGCCACCCGCATCTCGGCGAGCGAGGCGGAGCTCCCGCAGCCGCGCACCGACGGACGCCCGCTGACCGCCTACGAGAACGCGGGCAACGCCGCCGTCGTCGCGGGCGACCCCGACTTTGCCCCGGGCAGCGCCCCCGACGTCTCCGTCGAGGTCATCAGCAGCGGCGCCCTGCCGTCCGCCACCCCCGCCGGACCCGGGACGCCCGGCCGGCTGAGCGCGAGCGCCTCCTCCCAGGGGTCGACCACCCTGCTGACGCTCACCGCCTCGGGCGGAGCCCCCGTCGACTGGCGGCTGTGGTCCGACGCCCCGTGGCTGCGGGCCAGCCAGACCTCGGGGCGGCTCGCGCCAGGAGAATCGGTCACCCTGCGGATCAACGTGGACTCCGAAGCCCAGCCCGTCGGGGCCTGGACGGCCCGGGTCGGAGTGGATCCCGGTGGCGCGGTGATCTCCATCCAGGGCCGCGGCCGCCCGGCGCCGACCCCGACTCCGGCGGACCCGACGCCGACGCCGACCCCCACGCCGACCCCGACCCCGACTCCCACGCCGACCCCGACACCCACCCCCACACCGACCCCGACCCCCACGCCCACTCCCACACCGAGCCCGACGGAGGGAACGGCCTCACCGGCCGCTCCCTCCGCGCCTTCGAGCTAGGACTGAGCCGAGTTAGGCCTGCGCCGGCGGCACCGGATCCGCAGGGTGCGGGGCCATCGGCAGGAGCGAGGCCAGCCGCGCCTCGCACAGCGCGACCAGGGCCTCGTAGGCCTCCTTGCCCATCAGCTCCGTCAGCTCGGGGCGGTAGGACACGTAGACCGGCTCGCCGGCCCCGTGCGCGGAGGTGGCCGAGGTGCACCACCAGTGCAGGTCGTGGCCGCCCGGACCCCAGCCGCGCCGGTCGTACTCGCCGATCGTCACCTGGAGCACCCGCGTGTCGTCGGGCCGGTCGATCCAGTCGTAG
Organism: Streptomyces sp. NBC_00454; assembly: GCF_041434015.1. Lineage (GTDB taxonomy): Bacteria > Actinomycetota > Actinomycetes > Streptomycetales > Streptomycetaceae > Streptomyces. The sequence continues at coordinate 4,423,428 of NZ_CP107907.1, forward strand.
GTCCGCCGGATCGGCAGCTGCCAGCACACGTCCGGCTTGGTCTCCAGCGGCTCCTTGCCCTCGCGCACGGCCAGGATGTGCAGCGAACAGCCGGCCCCGGCCGCGAACCCGGGCCGGTTGAGGAAGATGCACGCGCCGTCCCAGCGCCGGGTCTGCTTCTCCCCGTCGTCGTCGTGCTGCGTCCACCCCGTCTCGCTGCCGACGTCGTGGAACTGCCACACCTCGGGCGTCAGGCGCGCCACGTTCTCGGCGACCCGCTTCTCGTCGTCCTCGTCGGAGAAGTGCGCGCCGAGCGTGCAGCAGCCGTCGTCCGCCCGGCCCGGCTGGATGCCCTGGCAGCCGCTGCCGAAGATGCAGGTCCAGCGGGAGGTCAGCCAGGTCAGGTCGCAGCGGAAGATCTGCTCGTCGTCGCCGGGATCGGGAAACTCCACCCAGGCCCGGGGGAAGTCGAGCCCTTTCTCATCGGCGACTAGGTCCTTGGCGAGGTCCTTCTTCGCCTTCGAGGCCTGCGCGCCCTTCTCGGGCTTGGGGGGCTTCGACTTGTCCGACCGGGACTTGGACTTGTTGGCCTTCTTCGTATTTGGCACAAACCCCAGCCTAAGCGCCCCTTACTCCACCCCTACGCCTTCGGCCCAGTAGCGTTTCCTCCCATGAGACTCGGTGTCCTTGATGTGGGTTCGAACACGATCCATCTGCTGGTGGTGGACGCGCACCCCGGCGCGCGCCCGCTCCCCGCGCACTCGCACAAGGTGGAACTGCGGCTGGCGGAACTGCTCGACGAGCACGGCGCGGTGACCCCGGAGGGCGTCGAGCGGCTGGTTTCCGTCATCGGGGGCGCCGTACAGGCCGCCGAGGACAAGGGGTGCGAGGACCTGCTCCCCTTCGCGACCAGCGCGGTACGGGAGGCCACCAACGCGGACGAGCTGCTACGCCGGGTCAAGGCCGAGACGGGCATCGACCTGCCCGTCCTGAGCGGCGAGGACGAGGCGCGCCTGACCTTCCTGGCGGCGCGCCGCTGGTTCGGCTGGTCCGCCGGGAAGCTCCTGGTCCTCGACATCGGCGGCGGCTCGCTGGAAATCGCCTACGGCATCGACGAGGACCCCGACGCGGCCGTCTCCCTCCCGCTGGGCGCGGGCCGCCTGACCTCGGGCTGGCTGCCGGGCGACCCGCCGGATCCGGCCGACATCCGGGCCCTACGGCGCCACGTGCGGGCACAGATCGCCCGCACGGTCGGCGAGTTCAGCCGCTTCGGGACCCCGGACCGGGTGGTGGCGACGTCGAAGACGTTCAAGCAGCTCGCCCGTATCGCGGGCGCGGCCCGCTCCGCGGACGGCCTCTACGTCCAGCGGGACCTGACCCGCAAGTCCCTGGAGGAGTGGGTCCCGCGCCTCGCCGCGATGACCACCGCCCAGCGGTCCGCCCTCCCGGGCGTCTCGGAGGGCCGCTCCAACCAGCTCCTGGCGGGCGCCCTGGTCGCGGAGGGCGCGATGGACCTGCTCGGCGTGGACACCCTCGAAATCTGCCCCTGGGCCCTGCGCGAAGGCGTCATCCTCCGCCGTCTGGACCACCTCCCGGCGTAGGGGGCCCTCGCCCCCTCGCGCAGCCACCCCGGGGATCTTCGCGGAGGACGGGCCATAGGGGACGAGGAGGCTCGGGCAGCCTCGGCCCTCCTGATGGAGGCGGGGCTCCACGGCCACAAATGCGCGATCGACGCAGCTGTCGCCGAAGCCGCACTGCGCCAGCTCCGCCCCGTCGTGTTGCTGACGTCGGATGTCGACGACATGGCGAAGCTCTGCGGAAGCCGGGTCCACATCGTCGGCGTCTGACCCGCCGTCCCCGGGTGGCGGGCGTCACGGCGTTGGGGGAGGGCGACCCCGATACCCTGTCCCCGTGGCAAAACCAGTCCGGATCCCGACCGCGAAAGTCGCCCTCTCCACCGCCTCCGTCTATCCGGAGTCGACGGCGACCGCCTTCGAGATCGCCGCGCGCCTCGGCTACGACGGCGTGGAGGTCATGGTCTGGACGGATCCGGTGAGCCAGGACGTCGATGCCCTGCGCCGGCTCTCCGACCACCACCAGGTGCCGATCCTGGCCATCCACGCGCCCTGCCTCCTCATCACGCAGCGCGTCTGGTCCACCGATCCCTGGACCAAGCTCCAGCGCGCCCAGGCGGCGGCCGAGAAGCTCGGCGCGTCCACGGTCGTCGTGCACCCGCCCTTCCGCTGGCAGCGGCAGTACTCGCGCGACTTCGTCACCGGGATCTGGCGGATGGCGGACGAGACCGACGTCAAGTTCGCCGTCGAGAACATGTACCCCTGGCGCTACCGCGACCGCGAGATGCTCGCGTACGCGCCCGAGTGGGACGTCACCAAGGACGACTACCGGCACTTCACCGTCGACCTCTCCCACACCGCGACCGCCCGGACCGACGCCACCGCGATGATCGACCGGATGGGCGACCGGCTCGCCCACGTCCACCTCGCCGACGGAAACGGTTCCGCCAAGGACGAGCACCTCGTCCCCGGCCGCGGCAGCCAGCCCTGCGCCGAGCTGCTGGAGCGGCTCGCCACCACCTCCTTCGACGGGCACGTGGTCATCGAGGTCAACACCCGCCGCGCGATGTCCTCCGCGGAGCGCGAGGCCGACCTCGCCGAGGCCCTGGCCTTCACCCGTCTGCACCTGGCGGCCAGTGCCGCCCCGGTCAGGACCCCGCGCCCGTGACGCAGCCCGCGCAGCGCCCCCGCCGCGGCCCCGGCCGCCCCCGCCAGGACGAGGCCGACGACGGCCCCGGCACCCAGGAGCGGATCCGCCTCGCCGCGCGCTCCGAGTTCGCGGCGCGGGGCTACGACAAGACCTCCGTGCGCGGGATCGCCAAGGCCGCCGGCGTGGACCCGGCGCTGGTGCACCACTACTTCGGCTCCAAGGACGACCTCTTCGCCGCCGCGATCGAGCTCACCATGGAGCCCGCCCTCGTCATTCCGCAGATCCTCGGATCCGGCCCGGAGGGCATCGGCGAGCGGCTCGCCCGCTACTTCCTTGGCATCTGGGAGAACCCGGTCAGCCGCGCCCCGCTCCTCGCCGTCATCCGCTCGGCCCTCACCCACGAGGCCGCCGCCGCGGTACTGCGCCGGCTGATCCTGCGCCGGGTCCTGGAGCGGGTCGCGGCCGAGCTCAACGTCCCCGACCCCACCTTCCGCGCCGAGCTGGCCGCCTCGCACATGATCGGCATCGCGGTCCTGCGGTACGTGGTCCAGGTCGAGCCCCTCGCCTCCGCCGACCCGGAGCGGATCGTCGCCCTGGTGGCCCCGACCCTCCAGCGCTACCTGACCGAGGAATAGGGGAACAGGGGAACGGCAGCCGCCGGCGAGCAGTGACCGAGTAGTGAGCCGGCCGTCCCGGCATCCGGACACCCTGTCCGCATCCCGGGCCGGAGGCGTAGCCTCGTAACCGAGCCATATCCACAGCGCGGCGGGCCTTGTGGCGCCGCCGCACTCATGGGGAGTGAACCCGATGCCCGAGCTGAGGTCCCGCACCGTCACCCACGGCCGCAACATGGCTGGCGCACGTGCGCTGATGCGCGCCTCGGGCGTAGCGAGCGCGGACATCGGGAAGCCGATCATCGCCGTCGCCAACTCCTTCACGGAGTTCGTCCCCGGCCACACCCACCTGGCCCCGGTCGGCCGCATCGTCTCCGACGCCATCCTGGCCGCCGGCGCCGTCCCCCGCGAGTTCAACACCATCGCGGTCGACGACGGCATCGCCATGGGCCACGCCGGGATGCTGTACTCCCTGCCCTCCCGCGACCTGATCGCGGACTCGGTCGAGTACATGGTCGAGGCGCACTGCGCCGACGCGCTGATCTGCATCTCCAACTGCGACAAGATCACCCCCGGCATGCTGATGGCCGCCCTGCGCCTCAACATCCCGGTCGTCTTCGTCTCCGGCGGCCCGATGGAGGCCGGCCAGGCCACCCTCGTCGACGGCACCGTCCGCAAGCTCGACCTGATCGACGCCATGGTCGACGCCTCCAACGAGAACGTCTCCGACGAAGACGTCCTGCGCATCGAAGAGAACGCCTGTCCCACCTGCGGCTCCTGTAGCGGCATGTTCACGGCCAACTCGATGAACTGCCTCGCCGAGGCCATCGGCCTCGCCCTCCCCGGCAACGGCTCGGTCCTCGCCACGCACACCGCCCGCCGCGCCCTGTACGAGGACGCCGGCCGCACGATCGTCGAGATCACCAAGCGCCACTACGAGCAGGACGACTACTCCGTCCTGCCGCGCAACATCGCCTCCCGCGAGGCCTTCGAGAACGCCATGGCCCTCGACATCGCGATGGGCGGCTCCACCAACACGATCCTGCACCTGCTGGCCGCGGCCCAGGAAGCGGGCCTGGAGTACGACCTCACCGACATCGACGCCGTCTCGCGCCGCGTCCCGTGCCTGTCCAAGGTCGCGCCGAACGTGGCGCCCGGCGGCACGTACTACATGGAGGACATCCACCGGGCCGGCGGCATCCCCGCCATCCTCGGCGAGCTGCACCGCGGCGGACTCCTGAACAAGGACGTCACCTCGGTCCACTCGGACAACCTCGAGGACTGGCTCGCGAAGTGGGACGCCCGCTCGGGCACCGCCACCGACACGGCCATGGAGCTGTGGCACGCGGCCCCCGGCTGCCAGCGCTCCGCCACCGCCTTCTCGCAGTCCGAGCGCTGGGACACCCTGGACCTCGACGCCGAGGGCGGCTGCATCCGCTCCGTCCAGCACGCGTACTCCAAGGACGGCGGCCTCGCCGTCCTGCGCGGCAACATCGCGGTCGACGGCTGCGTCGTGAAGACGGCCGGCGTCGACGAGTCGATCTGGACCTTCGAGGGCCCGGCCGTGGTCTGCGAGTCGCAGGACGAGGCCGTCGACAAGATCCTCCGCAAGGAGATCAAGGCGGGCGACGTGGTCGTCATCCGCTACGAGGGCCCGCGCGGCGGTCCCGGCATGCAGGAGATGCTCTACCCGACGTCCTTCCTCAAGGGCCGCGGCCTGGGCAAGGTCTGCGCCCTGGTCACGGACGGCCGCTTCTCCGGCGGCACCTCCGGCCTCTCCATCGGCCACGCCTCCCCGGAGGCGGCCTCGGGCGGCACCATCGCGATCGTCGAGGACGGCGACCGCATCCGGATCGACATCCCGAACCGCTCGATCGAGCTCCTCGTGGACGAAGCCACCATCGAGGCCCGCCACGCCGCCCTCGGCGGGGTCTACGCCCCGAAGAACCGCGAGCGCAAGGTCTCGGCGGCGCTGCGCGCCTACGCCGCGATGGCGACGAGCGCCGACAAGGGCGCCGTCCGCGACGTCTCGCTCCTGGAGCGCTGACCCGCACGGCACCACCTGCCGCACGCCACGCACGATCCGGCCCCGCCCCGAAACCCCAGGGCGGGGCCGGACCCGTTTCACCACCCGGCGGGATCCCCCGAGGGCACGGCGAAGACGGTCCCGTCCGGCGCGGAGGCGTAGATCCGGCCGTCCCCGACGACGGGCGCGGGCAGGCTGGCCGCCTGCCGGTCGCCGCCCATACGGGGCTTCGTCTGCCCGCTCAGCCGCACGGTCGCCGTGTCCACGGCCAGCAGCCGGCCGTCGAGCGCGGTCAGGTACACCCGGCCCTCGGCGGGCACGGGCCGGGAGGCCGCGGTGACCCCGGTCTCCAGCCGCCACCGCTCCCGTTCTCCGTCCACCGCGACCAGCGCGCCCGAGGTGCCGAAGACGTACGCCATCCCGTCGGGTCCGGTCGAGGCCTGGGCCTGGAGCAGCGGCACCGCCAGCCGGGTCGTGCGGACCGCGTGGGAGCGCAGGTCGATGCGGACGACCGAGTGCGTCAGCATGGCCGCATCGCTGTCGAGCAGGTGGAGGCTGCCGCCCGCCACCCCGAAGGGCTCCACCGTCCCGGGGACCCGCACCTGCGTGCGTACCGCCCCGCTCGCCGGGTCCACCTCCGTGACCTGCGTGGACTTCCCGTCACCGGCCGGGGTGGAGACGTAGAGCGCGGCGACCGAGCCGTCCTGCTCCCCGCCCGCACACCAGACGGAACCCACCCCGCCGATCTCCTTGGTCCACTGCACGGTCCCGGTGGCCGCGTCCAGCGCGGTGGTCTTCCCGTCCGAGCCCGTGACCAGCGCGCGGGACCCGGCGGCCACGACCTTCGCGCCCGAGGGCAGGGTGCGCCGCCACCGCTCCGCGCCCGTCGCCGGATCGAGCGCCTGGAGCAGCCGGCTGCCCGCCGGCACGGCGAGGACGAGCCCGCCGCCGTACTGCGGCGCACCCGTCTTCCCGGCGGCCTGCGGCGCGGGCAGCGACCACAGCACCGTCCCGTCGGCGGGGTCGATCCGCGCGGCCGTGAGGCCGGAGCCCGAGCAGTAGAGGGCGGCCGCCTGCCAGGAACACGCCGACGCGCGGTCGCCCATCGACCGTGCCCACGGGGTGACGGTGCGCGCCACCGGCACCTGGGCGCCGGTGTCCTGCGTGGTCAGGTGCGCCGGTGGGGTGTCCTCCCCGCCGTCCCACAGGTAGCCGGCCGTGGATCCGCCCGCGAGCAGCAGCCCCAGCCCCGCCGCCAGCGCCACCCGGGTCCGCCGGCGGCGCCCCGGGGCCGTGGCGGGGGCCGGGGCGCCGCCGCCGGACCCGGTGTCGATCCGGTCCCGGCGGTGCGTGTCCTGCTCCTCGCCCGCCGGGGGCCGCGGCCGGGGGATGAAGCCGTGGGTGTCCTCGTCGGTGGGGTACGCCACCGCCCGCAAGGCCGCGATCAGCGAGTCCGCGGTCGGCCGCTGGGCCGGATCCTTGGCCAGGCACTGGGCGACGAGCGGTACGAGCAGCTCCGGCAGCCCGGTCAGATCGGGCTCGCTGTGCACCACCTGGTACGCCACGAGGTAGTGGCTGTCGGAGTCGAAGGGCCCCCGTCCGGTCGCGGCGTAGACGAGTACGGCCCCCAGGGCGAACACGTCGGCCGCGGTCCCCACCTCGCGCGGCCGCTGGAACTGCTCCGGAGCCATGAACGGCGGGGTGCCGATCAGCTTGCCCGTCTCGGTGCGCAGATCGCTGTCGGCCGGCCGCGAGATCCCGAAGTCGATCACCCGCACCCCGTCCGGGGCCATCAGCACGTTGCTGGGCTTCAGGTCCCGGTGGACCACGCCGGCCCGGTGGATGTCCCGCAGGGCCTCCGCCAGTCCGGCGGCGAGCCGGGCCAGCGCCCTCGGGCCGAGCACGCGCTCCCGTACCCGCTCGGAAAGGGTCGGGGCGTCGATGAACAGCGTGGCCATCCAAGGCCGTTCGGCATCGGGGTCCGCGTCCACGACGGGCGCGGTGAAGGCTCCGCTCACCCGCCGGGCGGCCGTGACCTCCTGCCGGAACCGGGCCCGGAACTCGGGGTCCACGGCGTGCTCGGCGTGCACGATCTTGACGGCGAGTTTCAGCCCCGACTCGGAGGTGGCCAGGTGGACGACACCCATGCCGCCGGAACCCAGCACGGACTCAAGCCGGTACTGCCCGGCGTACTCCGGGAACCCCACGTAGTCCGTCCGCAGCGAATGCACCGCTCACCACCCCCGCCGGAGCCTAGTCGATGGTCCGTGCGAATCTCCAAGGTCCTGCTACCCTGCGCGAGTTGCGCACAGCAACACCCAAGGGGGGAGATTTCGCATGTCCGTTGAGAACGAAATGAGCCAGATCGAGAGCCTGACCGGGGGGTCGGGCTACCCGACGTTTCCGGTCGCGCCGGGCTACCGGGTGAACGTCCGCAGCGGCCCCGGCACGAACTACTCGATCGAGAAGGTCCTGCCGTACGACGCCTCCGTGACGATCCGCTGCCAGACGGACGGCCAGAGCGTCAGCGGCCCGTACGGCACCTCGAACATCTGGGACTGCATCGGCAACGGCCTCTTCGTCTCCGACGCCTACGTCAGGACCGGCGTCGACGGCTACGTCGTCAACCGCTGCGCCTGAGTCCGGCTCCCGCGCCTGAGTCCGACTCCCGTGCCCGAGGTCCGGCCCCTGCGCCCGAGGTCCATCCGGGTCCCTCTCGGGGTCTGACCCGTGAGACGCCCCGGGCCGGCACCGGCCGGCGGGGGATAATCGCTGGTGTGAGCGACGACCAGCGAGACCAGACCCCCGTCGAGCCGGCCGCCGAGGCCGAGGCCCCGGCGCAGCCGCCCGTACCCACCGGCCCGGAGCCCGAGCCGATCCGGTTCTTCGGCACCACTTGGGTCAACCACGACGGCGGCTACGGCCCGCGCCGCGTCGGCGTGGCGGTCGGCGCACTGGTCATCGCCGTCGTCGGCGCCTTCCTGCTCCGCCTCTCCTACGAGGGCCTGGAGATCGGCAACGTCGGACCGTTCCTCAGCATCTCGGTCATCGTCCTCTTCGCGATCGCGAGCTCCATCGCCTTCGCCAAGACCTGGGACTCCTTCAGCCGCCGCCCCGCCCCGTCCTCCGACGAGGCCGCCCTCAAGGGCCTCAAGGCGATCGGTTTCATCGGCAGCCTCATCGCGTACTTCCTGCGCTGCTTCGTCGAAGCGCCCGGCGAGAAGCTGCGCCGCGCCGAGTACGAGCACGCCTCGGCCGAATTCGCCCGGCGCCGCAGCTCCCGTACCGGCAACCCGGCCGCCCGCCGCCCCAAGCGCAAGAAGTAGCCCTCAGCGCAAGGAGTAGCCCTCCGACCCGGCCGCCCCAGCTCGCACCCCGGGCTTGCGCCCCGGGCACAGGCGGGAGCATTATTCATCACATGATGAATAACCCAGGGGCCGCCGCCGTCCAAGCCCGCGACCTCACCGTCCGCCGAGGCACCGGCCGCAGCCCCCGCACCGTCCTCGACACCCTCACCTTCGACGTCCCCCGCGGCCGCATCACCGGCCTCCTCGGCCCCTCCGGCTGCGGAAAGTCCACCCTGATGCGCTCCGTCGTGGGCACCCAGGCCCACGTCACCGGCACCCTCGAGGTCCTCGGCCGCCCCGCCGGCCACCCCGAGCTCCGCTCCCGCATCGGCTACGTCACCCAGGCGCCCTCCGTCTACGACGACCTCAGCGTCCGGCAGAACCTCGACTACTTCGCCGCGATCCTCGACCCCGGCCGCGCCGCCGCCGGCCGCCGCCGCGAGGCCGTCACCCGCGCCATCGCCGACGTGGACCTCACCACCCACGCCACCGCCCTCGCCGGAAACCTCTCCGGCGGCCAGCGCAGCCGCGTCTCCCTCGCCGTCGCCCTCCTCGGCAGCCCGGAGCTCCTGGTCCTCGACGAGCCGACGGTCGGCCTCGACCCCGTCCTGCGCCGCGACCTGTGGAACCTCTTCCACGAACTCGCCGACACCCGGGGCGCCACCCTCCTCGTCTCCTCCCACGTCATGGACGAAGCCGAGCGCTGCCACGACCTGCTCCTCATGCGCGAGGGCCGCATCCTCGCGCAGGACACCCCGGACGCACTGCGCACCCGTACGCATGCCGACACCGTCGAGGAGGGCTTCCTGCGCCTCGTGGACGAAGCCAACGCTGCCGCCGCTTCCGCGAACTCCGCCGCCGACGCTGCCGCCAACTCCGCCGCCGACGCCCAGGGGAGCACCCGATGAGCACCGCCCGCACCACCGCCACCGCGGCCCGCGTCCTGCGCCAGCTCCGCCACGACCCCCGCTCCATCGCCCTGATGCTGCTGGTCCCGGTCCTGATGCTGATCCTGCTCCGCTACGTCTTCGACGGCAGCCCCCGGACCTTCAACAGCATCGGCGCCAGCCTCCTCGGCATCTTCCCGCTGATCACGATGTTCCTGGTCACCTCCATCGCCACCCTGCGCGAGCGCACCTCCGGCACCCTGGAACGCCTCCTGGCCATGCCGCTGGGCAAGGGCGACCTCATCGCCGGCTACGCGCTCGCCTTCGGCGCCGTGGCCGTCATCCAGTCCCTGCTCGCCACCGGCGTCGCCCTCTGGGTCCTCGGCCTCGACGTGGTCGGCTCTCCGTGGCTGCTGCTGCTCGTGGCCCTGCTCGACGCGCTCCTCGGCACGGCCCTCGGCCTGTTCGTCTCCGCCTTCGCCGCGTCCGAGTTCCAGGCCGTCCAGTTCATGCCGGCCGTGATCTTCCCCCAGCTGCTGCTCTGCGGGCTCTTCGCCCCGCGCGACACCATGCAGCCGGTCCTGGAGGGGATCTCGAACGTCCTGCCCATGTCCTACGCCGTCGACGGCATGACCCAGGTCCTCACCCACACCGACATGACCGCCGACTTCGTCCGCGACGCCGTCATCGTCGCCGGGTGCGCCCTCCTCGTCCTGACCCTCGGCGCCGCCACCCTCCGCCGCCGCACGCCGTGACTCCTACGGGCCTGACCGCACTGCGGACATCCCGTCCCGGGTCCGTGCCCGAGTGCAAGGATGAGGACGCAGACCCTGCACATGTGCACGAACAGTTCGGCGAGGTGAATCGGGCATGACCCAGACAGTCGCAGTCCTCGGTACCGGCAAGATCGGCGAGGCCCTGCTCAGCGGGATGATCCGCGGCGGCTGGCCCGCCTCCAAGCTCCTCGTCACCGCCCGCCGCGCGGAGCGCGCCGAGGAGCTCCGCACCCGCTACGGCGTCGAGGCGGTCTCCAACGCCGAAGCCGCCAAGCGCGCCGACACCCTCATCCTCACGGTGAAGCCGCAGGACATGGGCAAGCTCCTCGAGGAGCTCGCCCCGCACGTCCCCGCCGACCGCCTGGTCATCAGCGGCGCGGCCGGCATCCCGACCTCCTTCTTCGAGGAGCGGCTCGCCCCCGGCACCCCCGTGGTCCGCGTCATGACGAACACCCCGGCCCTGGTCGACGAGGCCATGTCCGTCATCTCGGCCGGCAGCCACGCCACCTCCGCGCACCTCCTGCACACCGAGGAGATCTTCGGAGGCGTGGGCAAGACCCTGCGCGTCCCCGAGTCCCAGCAGGACGCGGCCACCGCGCTCTCCGGCTCGGGCCCGGCCTACTTCTACTTCCTCGTCGAAGCCATGACCGACGCCGGCATCCTCCTGGGCCTGCCCCGCGCCCAGGCCCACGACCTGATCGTCCAGGCCGCCATCGGCGCCGCCGTCATGCTCCGCGACAGCGGGGAACACCCGGTCAAGCTCCGCGAGGCCGTCACCTCCCCGGCCGGCACCACCATCAACGCGATCGTGGAGCTGGAGAAGCACGGAGTCCGCGCCGCCCTGATCGCGGCCCTCGAAGCGGCCCGCGACCGCAGCCGCGAACTCGCCTCCGGCAACAGCTGACACCCGGCCTGTACGGGGCTGAGCGCAGCCCCGTACAGGCCGCGAAGCCCCCCTCGGGGTGACGCCAAGCCAGAGGTTGACACACCTGTGCCGGATCCGTAAGGTTCTTCGAGTTGTCCGAAGTGAGCGCCGACCCCGGTCGGTCCCCGGACAGCCATCCCGCACTACACATTCGAACGAGCGACGTACTCCGTCGTCTCTGTTTTCATGCGTATTTGCGAATGAGGAATCCGCGTTCTCGAACGCGGCCCCCGATTAGGTTCGGGGGCAAGGAATCCGCTACTGTCTCACTCGTCGCAAGGGCCCAACAGCCCAAACGACAAGCCCCGCTGACTGGGAGTCAGGCCCGAAAGGATCTGATAGAGTCGGACTCGCCGGAAAGGGAAAAGCGCGAAAGCGCAGGACCTGGAAGGCGGAAAACAAGCGAGACTGACTCTGATAGAGTCGGAAGCGCAAGAACAGAACGAAGGAAGCGCCCGGAGGAAAGCCCGAGAGGGTGAGTACAAAGGAAGCGTCCGTTCCTTGAGAACTCAACAGCGTGCCAAAAATCAACGCCAAAAAGTTGATACCCCGTCCACCTCGGTGGATGAGGTTCCTTTGAAAAAAGACCTGTGAGGTCGCGGTTCTGCCGTGATGCTTGCAGGCAATTACACAGCGAGGACGCAGTGGACGGTCGGTCTTATTCCGACATGACTGTCCCGCTCTAAGTGCGTGTGCACCCGATTACGGGTAAACATTCATGGAGAGTTTGATCCTGGCTCAGGACGAACGCTGGCGGCGTGCTTAACACATGCAAGTCGAACGATGAAGCCCTTCGGGGTGGATTAGTGGCGAACGGGTGAGTAACACGTGGGCAATCTGCCCTTCACTCTGGGACAAGCCCTGGAAACGGGGTCTAATACCGGATAACACTCCTGCCTGCATGGGCGGGGGTTAAAAGCTCCGGCGGTGAAGGATGAGCCCGCGGCCTATCAGCTTGTTGGTGGGGTAATGGCCCACCAAGGCGACGACGGGTAGCCGGCCTGAGAGGGCGACCGGCCACACTGGGACTGAGACACGGCCCAGACTCCTACGGGAGGCAGCAGTGGGGAATATTGCACAATGGGCGAAAGCCTGATGCAGCGACGCCGCGTGAGGGATGACGGCCTTCGGGTTGTAAACCTCTTTCAGCAGGGAAGAAGCGAAAGTGACGGTACCTGCAGAAGAAGCGCCGGCTAACTACGTGCCAGCAGCCGCGGTAATACGTAGGGCGCAAGCGTTGTCCGGAATTATTGGGCGTAAAGAGCTCGTAGGCGGCTTGTCACGTCGGATGTGAAAGCCCGAGGCTTAACCTCGGGTCTGCATTCGATACGGGCTAGCTAGAGTGTGGTAGGGGAGATCGGAATTCCTGGTGTAGCGGTGAAATGCGCAGATATCAGGAGGAACACCGGTGGCGAAGGCGGATCTCTGGGCCATTACTGACGCTGAGGAGCGAAAGCGTGGGGAGCGAACAGGATTAGATACCCTGGTAGTCCACGCCGTAAACGTTGGGAACTAGGTGTTGGCGACATTCCACGTCGTCGGTGCCGCAGCTAACGCATTAAGTTCCCCGCCTGGGGAGTACGGCCGCAAGGCTAAAACTCAAAGGAATTGACGGGGGCCCGCACAAGCAGCGGAGCATGTGGCTTAATTCGACGCAACGCGAAGAACCTTACCAAGGCTTGACATATACCGGAAAGCATTAGAGATAGTGCCCCCCTTGTGGTCGGTATACAGGTGGTGCATGGCTGTCGTCAGCTCGTGTCGTGAGATGTTGGGTTAAGTCCCGCAACGAGCGCAACCCTTGTCCTGTGTTGCCAGCATGCCCTTCGGGGTGATGGGGACTCACAGGAGACCGCCGGGGTCAACTCGGAGGAAGGTGGGGACGACGTCAAGTCATCATGCCCCTTATGTCTTGGGCTGCACACGTGCTACAATGGCCGGTACAATGAGCTGCGATACCGTGAGGTGGAGCGAATCTCAAAAAGCCGGTCTCAGTTCGGATTGGGGTCTGCAACTCGACCCCATGAAGTCGGAGTTGCTAGTAATCGCAGATCAGCATTGCTGCGGTGAATACGTTCCCGGGCCTTGTACACACCGCCCGTCACGTCACGAAAGTCGGTAACACCCGAAGCCGGTGGCCCAACCCGTAAGGGAGGGAGCTGTCGAAGGTGGGACTGGCGATTGGGACGAAGTCGTAACAAGGTAGCCGTACCGGAAGGTGCGGCTGGATCACCTCCTTTCTAAGGAGCACAGTACCGATTGCAGACAAACGTTCTGCACGGTCAGCTCAGGGTGGAACGTTGATTAGTTGGCACCGGATGATCTGATGGTTCTCGAGTACTGCTTCGGCGTGGAAAGAGGGTCCGGAAGAGGTCTGGTGCTTGGCACGTTGTTGGGTATCTGAGGGTACGGCCGTAAGGTCATGCCTTCTGCGATGCCGGCCCCAGTGAACTCGCCTGCTTGTCTGGTGGGGTGATGGGTGGCTGGTCGTTGCTTGAGAACTACACAGTGGACGCGAGCATCTGTAGGCCAAGTTTTTAAGGGCGCACGGTGGATGCCTTGGCACCAGGAACCGATGAAGGACGTGAGAGGCCGCGATAGGCCCCGGGGAGCTGCCAACTGAGCTTTGATCCGGGGGTGTCCGAATGGGGAAACCCGGCAGTCGTCATGGGCTGTCACCCACTGCTGAACACATAGGCAGTGTGGAGGGAACGCGGGGAAGTGAAACATCTCAGTACCCGCAGGAAGAGAAAACAACCGTGATTCCGGGAGTAGTGGCGAGCGAAACCGGATCAGGCCAAACCGTATGCGTGTGATACCCGGCAGGGGTTGCGCATGCGGGGTTGTGGGAATTCTTTTGATCGGTCTGCCGGCCGGTCGGCGAGTCAGAAACCGTTGATGTAGTCGAAGGACATGCGAAAGGTCCGGCGTAGAGGGTAAGACCCCCGTAGACGAAACATCAGCGGCTTGCTTAAGAATCTCCCAAGTAGCACGGGGCCCGAGAAATCCCGTGTGAATCTGGCGGGACCACCCGCTAAGCCTAAATATTCCCTGGTGACCGATAGCGGATAGTACCGTGAGGGAATGGTGAAAAGTACCGCGGGAGCGGAGTGAAATAGTACCTGAAACCGTGTGCCTACAAGCCGTGGGAGCGTCGCCGTTATTCTTCGGAATAACGGTCGTGACTGCGTGCCTTTTGAAGAATGAGCCTGCGAGTTAGCGGTGTGTAGCGAGGTTAACCCGTGTGGGGAAGCCGTAGCGAAAGCGAGTCCGAATAGGGCGATTGAGTTGCACGCTCTAGACCCGAAGCGGAGTGATCTAGCCATGGGCAGGTTGAAGCGGAGGTAAGACTTCGTGGAGGACCGAACCCACCAGGGTTGAAAACCTGGGGGATGACCTGTGGTTAGGGGTGAAAGGCCAATCAAACTCCGTGATAGCTGGTTCTCCCCGAAATGCATTTAGGTGCAGCGTCACGTGTTTCTTGCCGGAGGTAGAGCACTGGATAGGCGATGGGCCCTACCGGGTTACTGACCTTAGCCAAACTCCGAATGCCGGTAAGTGAGAGCGTGGCAGTGAGACTGTGGGGGATAAGCTCCATGGTCGAGAGGGAAACAGCCCAGAGCATCGACTAAGGCCCCTAAGCGTACGCTAAGTGGGAAAGGATGTGGAGTCGCAGAGACAACCAGGAGGTTGGCTTAGAAGCAGCCACCCTTGAAAGAGTGCGTAATAGCTCACTGGTCAAGTGATTCCGCGCCGACAATGTAGCGGGGCTCAAGCGTACCGCCGAAGTCGTGTCATTGCAGCAATAGGGCCAACGCCCGCTGTGATGGGTAGGGGAGCGTCGTGTGCCGGGTGAAGCAGCAGCGGAAGCTAGTTGTGGACGGTTCACGAGTGAGAATGCAGGCATGAGTAGCGATACACACGTGAGAAACGTGTGCGCCGATTGACTAAGGGTTCCTGGGTCAAGCTGATCTGCCCAGGGTAAGTCGGGACCTAAGGCGAGGCCGACAGGCGTAGTCGATGGACAACCGGTTGATATTCCGGTACCCGCTTTGAAACGCCCAATATCGAATCAGGCGATGCTAAGTCCGTGAAGCCGTTCCGGACCCTTCGGGGAAAGGAAAGTGGTGGAGCCGACGAACCAGACTTGTAGTAGGTAAGCGATGGGGTGACGCAGGAAGGTAGTCCAGCCCGGGCGGTGGTAGTCCCGGGGTAAGGGTGTAGGCCGAGGGGTAGGCAAATCCGTCCCTCATATAAGGCTGAGACCTGATGCCGAGCCGATTGTGGTGAAGTGGATGATCCTATGCTGTCGAGAAAAGCCTCTAGCGAGTTTCATGGCGGCCCGTACCCTAAACCGACTCAGGTGGTCAGGTAGAGAATACCGAGGCGTTCGGGTGAACTATGGTTAAGGAACTCGGCAAAATGCCCCCGTAACTTCGGGAGAAGGGGGGCCATCACTGGTGATCGGATTTACTCCGTGAGCTGGGGGTGGCCGCAGAGACCAGCGAGAAGCGACTGTTTACTAAAAACACAGGTCCGTGCGAAGCCGTAAGGCGATGTATACGGACTGACGCCTGCCCGGTGCTGGAACGTTAAGGGGACCGGTTAGTCACATTTCGGTGTGGCGAAGCTGAGAACTTAAGCGCCAGTAAACGGCGGTGGTAACTATAACCATCCTAAGGTAGCGAAATTCCTTGTCGGGTAAGTTCCGACCTGCACGAATGGCGTAACGACTTCTCGACTGTCTCAACCATAGGCCCGGTGAAATTGCACTACGAGTAAAGATGCTCGTTTCGCGCAGCAGGACGGAAAGACCCCGGGACCTTTACTATAGTTTGATATTGGTGTTCGGTTCGGCTTGTGTAGGATAGGTGGGAGACTTTGAAGCTGTGACGCCAGTCATGGTGGAGTCGCCGTTGAAATACCACTCTGGTCGTGCTGGATGTCTAACCTCGGTCCGTGATCCGGATCAGGGACAGTGTCTGATGGGTAGTTTAACTGGGGCGGTTGCCTCCCAAAAAGTAACGGAGGCGCCCAAAGGTTCCCTCAGCCTGGTTGGCAATCAGGTGTTGAGTGTAAGTGCACAAGGGAGCTTGACTGTGAGACCGACGGGTCGAGCAGGGACGAAAGTCGGGACTAGTGATCCGGCGGTGGCTTGTGGAAGCGCCGTCGCTCAACGGATAAAAGGTACCCCGGGGATAACAGGCTGATCTTCCCCAAGAGTCCATATCGACGGGATGGTTTGGCACCTCGATGTCGGCTCGTCGCATCCTGGGGCTGGAGTCGGTCCCAAGGGTTGGGCTGTTCGCCCATTAAAGCGGTACGCGAGCTGGGTTTAGAACGTCGTGAGACAGTTCGGTCCCTATCCGCTGTGCGCGTAGGAATATTGAGAAGGGCTGTCCCTAGTACGAGAGGACCGGGACGGACGAACCTCTGGTGTGCCAGTTGTCCTGCCAAGGGCATGGCTGGTTGGCTACGTTCGGGAGGGATAACCGCTGAAAGCATCTAAGCGGGAAGCCTGCTTCAAGATGAGTATTCCCACCTCCTTGAGAGGGTAAGGCTCCCAGTAGACGACTGGGTTGATAGGCCAGATGTGGAAGCCCGGTAACGGGTGGAGCTGACTGGTACTAATAGGCCGAGGGCTTGTCCTCAGTTGCTCGCGTCCACTGTGTTAGTTCTGAAGTAACGAACTGTGTTCATATCCGGTTGGTTAACTTCATAGTGTTTCGGTGGTCATAGCGTTAGGGAAACGCCCGGTTTACATTCCGAACCCGGAAGCTAAGCCTTTCAGCGCCGATGGTACTGCAGGGGGGACCCTGTGGGAGAGTAGGACGCCGCCGAACAATCATTGTAGAGAGCCCCGTACCAGGGAACTGGTACGGGGCTTTTCTGCGTTTACAGACCTTTTCTCGAAGAGGCGGTCCAAAATCCCTGGCCCGGTGGTCGGGGTTCGTGGAAGTCTGACCGGCATGGACGACCTGGATGTAGACCCCATCGAGTTGGCGCGAGGCATCGCGCAGGACCGCTTTCCCCAAGCACTCGCCGTGATCCTGGCCGGATCCACTGCCGCGGGTCGGGCGACCGCGAGCAGTGACCTGGATATCGCGGTGCTCGTCGCCGACGGCGGCGAGACCTACCGGGAGACGCTCCGCGTCGAAGGTCGGGTCGTGGAGCTGTTCGTCCACACCCGGACCGGCCTCGCGGAGCTCTTCGCGGCGGATCTCGCCTCCCGGCGGGCCGTCCTGCAGGCCATGTACGCCACGGGCCTGGTCCTGGCCGACCGGGACGGGGAAGCCGGCCGGGCGCGGGCGCTGGCCGAGGCGGACCTGGGGCGGGGGCCGGCGGCGCTGGATCCGCAGACCCTGGAGACGAAGCGGTACGGGCTCACCGATGCGCTGGACGATCTGGGTGACGTGCAGGACCCCGTGGAGCGGATCGCCGTGGCCGGGGTGGTCCTGGGCGGCGCCGCCGATCTGCTCTTCGACCACCACCGGGCGTGGGGCGGGGGCGGGAAGTGGCTGCCGAGGCGGCTCCGGGAGGCGGACGGCGAGCGGGGGGCCGCGCTGTTGGACGGGCACCTGTGGCTGTGCGTCTCGGGGGACCCGGCGGCGCTGATCGACGCGGCACGGGAGGTCCTCGACCTGGCCGGCGGCCCGCTCCGCGAGGGCTACCGCCGGTCCTGGCACGGCGTCATCGACTCGGTCGCGGCCGGCGCCAGGGGCTGATGCGAGGGGCTGGGCGGGGTCCGTTCGGGCGGCGAGGATCTTTGGATGTCCTGCGGATGCCCGGCATGGGGTCCGGATGGATTCGTGCTGACGGCTCGTAGGGTTGTCGCATGGGCTACGACCTCGTCATCTTCGACAACGACGGCGTGCTGGTGGACAGTGAGCCGCTCGCCAACAGCATCCTCGCCGGGTATCTGACCGAGCTGGGGCACCCGACCTCGTACGAGGAGTCGCTGCGCGACTACATGGGAGCCGCGGTGCACCGGGTGCACGACCTCGTGCGGGAGCGGACCGGGAGGGTGCTGCCGGACGACTTCGACGAGACGCTGCACGCGCGTACCTTCGCGGCCTTCGAGCGGGAGCTCAAGCCCGTGCCGGGGGTCGGGGACGTCCTGGCCGCACTCGTCGAGACGGGAACGGCCTACTGCCTCGCCTCCTCCGGGAGCCACGAGCGGATCCGGGTCGGGCACCGGGCTTCCGGGCTGGACGAGTGGTTCGAGGAGGAGTGGATCTTCAGCTCCGAGGACGTGGGCAAGGGCAAGCCGGCCCCGGACCTGTTCCGGCACGCCGCCGACCAGATGGGCGTGGCCCCCGCCCGCTGCGTGGTCGTCGAGGACAGCCCGCTCGGCGTCCAGGCCGCCATCGCCGCGGGCATGGACGTCTTCGCCTACACCGCGATGATGCCCGCCGACCGGCTGCCCGGCGCCACCGGATACTTCGGGGACATGGCCCAACTGCTCGGACTGCTCGGCCTCGAAGGCGGCTACACCGGCGGATTCGATCACTGACCCAATCGATATGTGATCGCTCTACCCACCGGTAGGACCGGCGCCTACGCTGAGCCGCCATGACAGCAGACGCGCGGCTGAGCCGCGGGCGCGGGGCCTTGGGGTTCAGTTTCTTCGTGCAGGGCGTGACCTTCGCGCTGCTCGTGACACGGCTGCCGGACATTCAGCATCGGTACGGGATATCCAACGGGCTGTTGCCCGTCTTCCTAGCCGCCGTGCCCATCCTCGCCGGTGTGTCCAGCGTCGCCACCGAGCACCTGGTGAAGCGGCTCGCGCCCAGCACCGTACTGCGGTGGGCGCAGCCGCTCGTCCTGCTGGCGTTGCTCGGGGTCGGCGCAGGCAATGAGATGTGGCACGTGGCACTGGCGCTCGGGGCGTTCGGTCTGTTCGTGGGGACGCTGGACGCCTCCATGAACATGCTCGGGGTGAGTCTGCAGGGCGCGTACGGGCGCAGCATCATGCTCGGGTTCCACGCTTCCTACAGCCTCGGTGGGATTTTGGGAGCGTCCGCCTCCTGGGCCGGGGTGCACTGGCACCTCTCCCTGTTCACCTCGTACCTGCCCGCCGTGGTGGTCCTGCTGCCGCTCACCCTCTTCGCCAGCTGGTTCTACGTGGACCAGGAGGGCAAGGCGGTCTCCACCGATGCCATGGGGCTCGGGCCCGGCGGGTTCAAGCTGCTGCTGCCGCTGTGCCTGGTGATGGCGTGCGCGTACATCGGGGACTCCACGGTGTCGAACTGGGGCGCCAAGTACCTGCATGACGTGCTGGGGAGTTCGACGCAGCTCGCGACCGTGCCCTACAACGTCTACATGGTGACCACCCTGCTCGGCCGGGCCGTCGGGGACCAGGGCGTGCGCCGCTTCGGGGCCGTGAGCGTCGTACGGATCGGGTCGGTCGTCGCCGCCCTCGGGTTCGCCGTGGTCGCGGTCGCGCCCGGGGCCTGGACGGGGATGCTCGGCTTCACGCTGCTGGGGATCGGGCTGTGCGTGATCGTGCCGCAGACCTTCGCCGCCGCCGGGCGGCTGTTCCCGAACTCCTCCGACACCGCGATCGCGCGGCTCAACATCTTCAACTACGTCGGCTTCCTGATCGGAGCGCCGCTCGTCGGCGGGATCGGCGACGCCTGGAACTACCGGGGCGCGATGCTCGTGCCGATGGTGCTCGTCCTCGTCACTCTTTTCTACGCCCGCTCGTTCGGGGCGCAGGGCGCCCGATACGGTGTCGGGCATGAGCGGCGAGTCGGTGACAGGGCTGTTGATGTGGGACGAGGCGGTAACGAAGTATGACTTCGGACCGAGCCATCCGATGGACCCGGTGCGCCTGGCACTGACCATGGGCCTGGTACGGGCCTTCGGGCTCGACCGGGAGCTGGAGGTGCGGGCCGGGCGGCAGGCGGGTGAGTCCACGCTGCGCCTGGTCCACCGCGAGGACTACGTGGCGGCCGTGCGCGAGGTGTCCGCGGACCCCGGGGTCGCGGACGGCTCGTACGGGCTCGGGACCACGGACGATCCTGCCTTCCACGGGATGCACGAGGCGTCCGCGCTGATCGCCGGGCAGTCGGTGGCGGGCGCCGAGGCGATCTGGCGCGGGGACGCCGAGCACGCGGTGAACTTCGCCGGCGGGCTGCACCACGCGATGCCGGGGGGCGCGGCCGGGTTCTGCGTGTACAACGACGCGGCCCTGGCGGTCGCCCGGCTGCTGGAGCTGGGCGCCGAGCGGGTCGCGTACGTGGACGTGGACGTGCACCACGGGGACGGCGTGCAGGCGGCCTTCTGGGACGACCCGCGGGTACTGACCATCTCCCTGCACGAGCATCCGCGCACGCTGTTCCCGCAGACCGGCTGGCCCGAGGAGACGGGCGGGCCCGCGGCCGAGGGCTCTGCGGTCAACATCGCGTTGCCGGCCGGGACGGGTGACGAGGGGTGGCTTCGGGCCTTCCACTCGGTGGTGCCGGAGCTGCTGGCGGACTTCCGGCCGCAGGTGCTGGTGACCCAGCACGGGGCCGACACCCACTTCGAGGACCCGCTGGCCCATCTGGCGGTGTCGCTGGACGCGCAGCGGGCGGTCCAGGAGGCGTGCCACGCGCTCGCGCACGAGCACGCGGACGGCCGCTGGCTGGCGCTGGGCGGCGGCGGGTACGCGGTCGTGGACGTCGTACCGCGGTCGTGGACGCACCTGGTGGCCATCGCCGGGCACAGGCCGATCGATCCCGAGACGGCGGTCCCGGCGTCCTGGCGGGACGAGGCGTACGCGCGGACCCGGCAGGTGGCCCCGGCCCGGATGACGGACGGGCGGGCGGTGTCCTGGCGGGACTGGGACGCCGGGTACGACCCCGCGGACCGGATCGATCAGGCCGTACTGGCCACCCGGCGGGCCGTCTTCCCGCTGCGGGGCATGCTGACCTGACCCCTACAGGGCTTAGGCCAACTGTGGGGCTCTTGCCAGGAATTGATGATCCGGCAGATGTGTTGAGGCAGCATCGGAGCGTGTTGAGCACCGGCGCGCTGCGTGCGCATTTGCTGGCCGCCCGGTTGGCCGGGCCCGTCGCCACTTCACGGGAGGAGAGCCTGCGGAGCTACCGGCTGTTCGCGGCGCGCGATCCGCGGGTGCTGCTGGGGCTGGATCCGGAGTGGGGCTGGGGCGAGGGTGACCTCCTGCGGCTGATGGCGGACAAGTGCGGGGTCTCGGCGGATCCGGCGCACGTCAGCGGGCCGGACGTGATCGATCCGGAGCGCACGGTGGCGGGGCTGGAGGCCTTCGCGGGGCGGCTGCGCGCGGCCGCCGGGGCACGGGCGCCCGTACTGTTCGGGACCGGTCACCCGCACCGGCTCCTGGGGTTCTACGCCAGGTTGGCCCAGGCGCTGTCGGCGGCGGGATGTGAAGTCCTCACCCCGGCGCGGGGGGCCACTGTCGACGTGCAGACCCGGTTCGGCGTACGCCGGCACAGGATCGATTACGTACGGGGGGTCGCACTGGTGCGGGAAGGCGGCGCGCGCGGGCCCGGGAGTGCGACCGGCGCGCACACCCATTCGCCGCTGCCGGTTCGGATCGCGCTGGGGGCGCTGGCGGAGGCCGGGGGGCCGCTGCCGGCGCTGGTGGTGGGGGACCACGGGTGGGTCTGCGGCGCAGGTCAGCTCGGTGTGGAGGCGATCGGGCTGGCCGATACGGATGATCCGGCGCTGTTCGTCGGGGAGGCCGAGGGGCGGGTGTCGGTGGCCGTTCCGCTTGATGACGCGGTGCGCGCGGACTACTACCTGCCGCTGACTCGGTACGTGCTGGACCGGGCTCGGCTGCCGGTCGGGCAGGAGTGGCCGTAGCTCCTCTTCCCCACTCGTATCACACGCCCCTACTCTGGGGAGTGAGCGTGCGACGACGGGGCGTAACCGGAGGGGAAGCCGGTGCCCGTCATGCGCGGAAGGTCAAGGTGTGTCATGGCTGCTGGCGAGAGGCCTCTCAGTGAGGTTCAGTTCCTGACCGTGGCGGAGGTCGCCTCGGTGATGCGAGTGTCGAAGATGACCGTGTACCGCCTGGTGCACAACGGACATCTGCCCGCAATCCGGGTGGGCCGGTCCTTCCGGGTCCCGGAAAACGCGGTGCACGAGTACCTTCGCGAGTCCTTCGTGGGGGTGGAATCGGCCTGAGGGCAAGGGCCGGGAGCACCTGGCGACCCCTCCGAAGCACTCGGATTACAAGCTCAGAGCTCTGGCGGGTAGGCTAGGCCGACGTAGGTCGTGTGGGCCCAGACGCCCCGCACCGAGTGAGAGATGAGCGAGGGTAGTCGTGGGCTCTGTTATCAAGAAGCGGCGTAAGCGGATGGCTAAGAAGAAGCACCGCAAGCTGCTCAAGCGCACCCGCGTCCAGCGTCGTAACAAGAAGTAAACGGCAGCTGTACGTGTTCTCCGCAGCCCCTCCACCATCCTGGTGGAGGGGCTGCGGTGCAGCCGGGGGACTTCTT
The DNA here is from genome assembly GCF_041434015.1 of Streptomyces sp. NBC_00454. Lineage (GTDB taxonomy): Bacteria > Actinomycetota > Actinomycetes > Streptomycetales > Streptomycetaceae > Streptomyces. The sequence goes on from NZ_CP107907.1 coordinate 4,446,174, forward strand.
CGAGGGAGGCGCTGAGCTCGTGGGGAAGGTCGTGCTCGTTACCGGGGCTGCCCGGCAGCTGGGGGGCCGTTTCGTACGGCGGATCCAGCGGGACCCGGAGGTCGAGCGGGTGATCGCGGTCGACGCGGTGACGCCGCCGCACCGGCTGGGATCGGCCGAGTTCGTCCGTACGGACATCAGGCAGTCGGCGATCGCCCGCGTGCTCGCCGAGAACAACGTGGACACGGTGGTCCACCTGGCGGTCACCGGGGGCGCGGCGACGGGTGCCGGCTCGGGTTCGTACAGCACCGTCAAGGAAACCAACGTCATCGGGACGATGCAGCTCCTCGGGGCCTGCCAGAAGTCCCCGACGGTACGCCGCCTCGTGGTGAAGTCCAGTACCAGTGTGTACGGGGGCACCTCGAGGGATCCGGCCGTCTTCACCGAGACCACGCAGCCCAAATCGCTGCCCGCGGCCGGCTTCGCCAAGGACGCGGTGGAGGTCGAAGGGTACGTACGCGGCTTCGCGCGCAGGCGGCCCGACGTCGCCGTGTGCGTACTGCGGCTCGCGAACATCCTCGGCCCCTTCGCCGACTCGGCGCTCGCCGAATACTTCTCGATGCCCCTGATCCCGACCGTGCTGGGCTACGACCCGCGCCTGCAGTTCGTGCACGAGGACGATGTCCTGGACGTGCTGCGGCTGGCCGCGGGGGAGCCCGAACGGGGGACACTGAACAGCGGGACCTTCAACATCGCGGGTGACGGGGTGCTGCTGCTGTCCCAGTGCACCCGGCGGCTCGGGCGGCCGGCCCTGCCGCTGCCGCTGCCCGGGGTGACCTGGGTGGGCTCGGCGCTGCGGGCGGTCGGGGCGACGGACTTCTCGCCGGAACAGATAAGGCTCCTCACGCACGGGCGGGTCGTGGAGACCACCCAGATGCGCGAAGTCCTGGGATTCCGGCCGATGTACACGACCGCCGAGACCTTCGCGGACTTCACGCGGAGCCGGGGGAGCGGGCTGCTGCCGCCGGAGCGGGCCGGGCGGGCCGTGGACCGGGTGGCGGAGCTGCTGGGGGTAGACGCGGTAGACGCTGGTGATGTGACTGAGGGAGCGAAGCGATAGTGGCGGACGCCAAGGTCATTCCGTTCGACGAGGACCGGCCGCGGCGCCGGCCGCCGAGGCGGGTGCGGGTCGCGCCCGAGCCGCCGGGGACCGCGCCGGCGGTGGAGCCCGTGGTCGAGCCGGTGGTGGCGGCCGCGCCCGAGCCCTCGGGTCCGGCCGGTGCGGGCTGGGACCGGCGGATCGCCGGCGGGCTGGCGTTCCTGCGGCGCCGGATCACCGGGGAGTACGAGGTCGACGACTTCGGCTACGACAAGGAGCTGACGGACCAGGTCCTGATGTCCCTGATGCGGCCGCTGTTCGACAAGTACTTCCGGGTCGAGGTCAAGGGCATCGAGAACATCCCGAAGGAGGGCGGCGCGCTGATCGTGGCCAACCACTCCGGGACGCTGCCGCTGGACGGGCTGATGCTCCAGGTGGCCGTGCACGACCACCACCCGGCGGAGCGGCACCTGCGGCTGCTGGCTGCGGACCTGGTGTTCATGCTGCCCGGGGTGAACGAGCTCGCGCGCAAGGCCGGCCACACGCTGGCCTGCGCGGAGGACGCGCAGCGGCTGCTGGAGGCCGGGGAGCTGGTGGGCGTGATGCCCGAGGGCTTCAAGGGGATAGGGAAGCCGTTCGGCGAGCGGTACAAGCTCCAGCGGTTCGGGCGCGGCGGGTTCGTGTCGACCGCGCTGCGGGCGGGGACGCCGATCGTGCCCTGCTCCATCGTGGGGGCGGAGGAGATCTACCCGATGATCGGCAACGCGAAGACGCTGGCGCGGCTGCTGGGGATCCCGTACTTCCCGATCACTCCGACGTTCCCCTGGCTGGGGCCGCTCGGGGCGGTGCCGCTGCCGACGAAGTGGACGATCCAGTTCGGGGAGCCGATCGCCACCGCGGGGTACGCGGCTGAGGCGGCGGAGGATCCGATGCTGATGTTCAACCTGACCGACCAGGTGCGCGAACAGATCCAGCACACGCTGTACAAGCTGCTGGTGCAGCGACGGTCCGTCTTTTTCTGAGGCGCACAGTCTTCTGACGCGCCGTTGCCGGGGCTCCGCCCCGGACCCCGCGCCTCAAACGCCGGCGAGGCTGGAATTGCCTCGCCGGCGTTCTTGGTGCTGCTAGTCCGCGTCCTCCGCCTTGATGCCCAGGCCCGGGAGGAGGCCCGGGAGGAGCGGCGGGAGGGTGATGTCCGGATGCGGGAGGTCCGGGGTGCCGGGGGTGGACGGGGTCGGCTGGCCCGCGGGCGGGTTCAGCAGATTTCCCGTACCGCCCAGGAGGCCGCCGCCGGGGGGCGGGGTCTGGGCGGATCCGGTGGCCGCACCCGAGGACGGGGCGGGGGCTGCCGACGGGGCGCCCGGGGAGGGTGCCGTCTGCTGCTTGCCCGCCGGGGTGCTCGGCTTCGTGGAAGGGCCGGAGCCGCGGGTCTGCTCGGGAGGCTTGGGGAGCAGGCTCTGGAGCGGCGCCACGTCTTCGTCTATGGCCTGGAACACCGACTCCACTTCGCCGCCCACGTCCGTGAGCTGCATGGGGAGGTTGCCCCGGAGCTTGTCCCACGCGTCGCGGTGCGAGCGGGAGAACGAGGACAGCGTCTGGATCGGGCCGAGCGAGCCGTCCCGTTCGTACGCGGCCTGGAGCAGGCGGTGGCCTTCCGAGGCATCGTGCTTCATGCCCGCGAGCGCCCGGCGGATCTCGCCGAGGGACTCGTGGTCCAGCGGGCCCAGCCGGCCGCGCTCCATCAGCCTCCGGGCTTCCGACAGGCGGTTCGAGGCCTGGTCGAGATAGAGCTCGCCCCGGTCCGAATCGTCCGCGGCCATCCCGAGCCGGATGTCCTCCATGCCCCGCTTCACGGGGTACAGGTGATCACCCGGCAGGGCGTCCGTGCTCGCAGCGGCCACGCCGCTGAAGGCCCCCGCGGCCACACCTACGGTGAGGCCGCCCGCTGCGATGCCCTTGGACCAGCGGGAGCGGGGCCGCAATTTCCGGAGCGAGGTCGCCCGGTGGGCGCCGCGGCCGGTCCGCTGTTCGGGCACTTGAGGGTCCGAGGCGGCACTGCCCCCGGCCCTTTCCTCCATCACCATGGTCTCCATGGCTGCAATGAGCTGGGCTCGTTGCACCACTTTGACCTCGGGATCCAGCACCGGGCGCGGCATTCTTTCGCCGAGCACGCTCGCCAGGGCCAACAACCGGTCGTGGTCGGCAGGTTCGGCAGGTGCCTCGGACTGCTCGGCCGCCGGGTCCGGTTCCGAAAGGTCGGACGGGGTCCGATCCTCCAGGGCCTGGGCGAAGGCGTTCGCCCGCCGGTGCGGAGTCACGTTCGCGATCACTGGCGGCACCTCCTCTCGTCATGACGATCGACTCCCCAAGGTGTCCGGAAGGTTGCCTTCCTTGAGCACATCCACCCTTTCGAGTGAGCGGCTTCGGGCAGGGCTTGTCCACAGGGAGCCTGCATTCCCCACAACGAGCGGCGCGGCACTTGGGTTACGGACGAAGGATGATCGGACCACAGCGTCGTCGGTGTCATCAATGTCATCAGGGAGAGATACCGGGTGTGAGAGGAGAGGCGGCGTCAGCGGGCGTCGTCGGGGAGGAGGCGGGCCAGCGTGCGGACCGCCCGGTACTGGAGCGTCTTGATGGCGCCCTCGTTCTTCCCCATCACCCTGGCCGTCTCGGCGACCGAGAGGCCCTGCAGGAAGCGCAGGGTCACGCACTCCTGCTGCTGCGGATTGAGTTTCCGTACGGCTTCCAGCAGGGCCGCGTTGGAGAGGGACTCCAGGACGGAGTCCTCGGGGGACCTTTCCACCTCGTTGGCGTCGAGCATTTCGCCTGTGGTGACCTCCAGGCGGAAGCGGCTCGACTTGAAGTGGTCGGCGACCAGGTTGCGGGCGATCGTCACGAGCCAGGCGCCGAAGTCGCGGCCCTGCCAGGTGAAGGTGGAGATGCGGCGCAGCGCACGCAGGAAGGTCTCGCTGGTGAGATCCTCCGCGGTCGCCTTGCCGCCCACGCGGTAATAGATGTAGCGGTACACGGTGTCGCTGTACTGGTCGTACAGGCGGCCGAAGGCTTCGGCCTCGCCGGCCTGGGCGCGTTCGACCAGGTCCATCATGCGGGCCTGGTCGCTGTCCGCGGTGGGTCGGCGGGCGGCGGGGGCGGTGGTCCCGGCGGCTGAGCTGCCGGTGGCCGCGGCGCCGGTGCGACCACGTCTGCCCACCGTTGCTCCGCCGTCGGTCAGGGCATAGCAAGGACCGGCCGGGCCGAGTCCGGCGGGGACCGCGGCGGCGAAGGCGGGGACGGCGTACGCGGTGGGGACGAAGCCGCGCAGGTGGTCGATGACCGTTGCGCGCAGCGTAGCCAGGCCCGAGGCGTCAACCCCGACAGGTGGGTACACGGGACTCCCAGTGGCAGAGCTTCCATCACGTGCAGTGCGGGACCGTTCACCCGTCGTGGCGACAGATGGGCGGTGGCATGCGTTTGAGGAGAATAACGCTTCGTACAGGCAGCGCTACACCCAGTTGCTCAAATCACCGGTTCCGACACTTCTGTTGCGTGTCGAGGGCATATTCAGTAGCAGTTGGTGATCGTTTCTTGATCGGTTGGGTACGCGGAATGGCTGCTTCCGCGGGTGCTCACGACCGAGTCGGGCAGGGCGGAGTGGAGCGCAGGGGGCGCGGGTAGAGGTGAGCGAATGCCCCTGCCCCCGGGGCGGGCCGGGGGTGGCGGGCCGGGAGGCCGGGCGGGGGCCGGTCAGGGCCCCGCAGCGGCTACTTGCGGCGGCGGTGCAGGGCGATCGCGGCGGCCGCGCCGCCCGCGATCGCGCCGACTCCGGCGGCGGCCGGGACGCCGACCTTCACGGCCTTGCGACCGGTCCGATAGTCGCGCAGGCGCCAGTCGTGGGCGCGGGCATGCTTGCGCAGTTTTGTGTCGGGATTGATCGCGTAAGGATGTCCGACCAGCGACAGCATCGGAATGTCGTTGTGCGAATCGCTGTACGCGGCGCACCGATCGAGGTCCAGCCCCTCGGCCGCGGCCAGGGCCCGTACCGCCTCCGCCTTGGCGGGGCCGTGCAGCGGCTCGCCGACCAGCCGGCCGGTGTAGACCCCGTCCACGGACTCGGCGACGGTGCCCAGGGCCCCGGTCAGGCCGAGCCGGCGGGCGATGATCGTGGCGGTCTCCACGGGGGCGGCCGTCACCAGCCACACCTTCTGGCCGGCGTCGAGGTGGGCCTGGGCCAGGGCGCGGGTGCCCGGCCAGATCCGCGTCGCCATGTACTCGTCGTAGATCTCCTCGCCGATGGACATCAGCTCGGAGACCTTGTGGCCCTTGACGATGGACAGCGCGCTGTCGCGGGCGTCCTGCATGTGGTCGGGGTCCTCGACCCCGGCGAGCCGGAACCAGGCCTGCTGCCAGGCGAAGCGGGCGAGCTCGCGGCGGCGGAAGAACTCCCGCTTGTAGAGGCCGCGTCCGAAGTGGAAGATCGCGGCGCCCTGCATGACGGTGTTGTCGAGGTCGAAGAAGGCGGCGGCCAGGTCGTCCCCGGCGACGGGGAACTCGGGTTCGTCCTCGGGCTCGACGAGCTCGGGTGCGACGGCCTGCGGGTCCTCGGCTCCCCGGGCGTCCGGGCCCAGGGCGTCGAGATCGTCTTCGGCCAGCGCGGTCTTGCGGGCGGCCTCGGCCGAGGCCTCGCCTGCCAGCACGCTCCGCGCGGTGGCGGAGCGCCTACGGGGGGTGAGCCATCCCAGTGCGGCCATGACGCGAGCATAGCCACTGTGTTCGGGAGTTCCCGAACCGCTGCGAATCAGGGGCGTGAACTCTTCGTACCTCCCGGGTTTCCGGGCAGGACCGGCCGGTGCGCGGGCGCGGGAGAATGGGGACATGAGTCCTTTGCTGCGCCGTGCCGGAAAGAAGCGTCCCGAGGAGCGGGTGGTCACGCTCATCGGGAAGCCGGGGTGTCATCTCTGTGATGAGGCCCAGGAAGTGGTCGAGAAGGTGTGCGCCGAGACGGGGGCACAGTGGGAGAAGAAGGACATCTCGCAGGACGAGGAGCTCTACCGCCTGCATTGGGAACAGATTCCCGTGGTGCTGGTGGACGGCGAACAGCACACCTTCTGGCGGGTGAACCCTGACCGGCTCCGACGGGCATTGCAGGCTTGACCGCTCGGCCGGTTACGATCGTGGGCGATTTATAGGGTCTCGGGGGCGTTTCGGTGAGGAGTGTGTACGGTTTTGCCCCCTTTGGGATTTGAACGGGTTCGGCGTGTCGATGGTTCCCGCCCTGCGTGTCCGGGGCGCGTGACCCCGGTCACTTTGCTCGGACAAAGCGGACACAATCTTTGTGCACGCGTTCACAAAGACATAGCCTGCATTCGACGGGGTGGTCCTGGGACAAGTGGCCACCTGCAGCCCCGCTCATCCCGCAGGAGCATCGTGGCAACTGGCCGAACTCACCGACCGGCGACCCGCAGCCGAGGTATTCCCGAGGCCACTGTCGCCCGGCTTCCGCTGTACTTGCGCGCCCTCACGGCGCTCTCCGAGCGATCGGTACCCACGGTCTCCTCCGAGGAGCTCGCGGCGGCCGCCGGAGTCAACTCCGCGAAGCTCCGCAAGGACTTCTCCTACCTCGGTTCCTACGGGACCCGCGGGGTCGGCTACGACGTGGAGTACCTCGTCTACCAGATCTCCCGCGAGCTCGGACTGACCCAGGACTGGCCGGTCGTCATCGTCGGCATCGGTAACCTCGGCGCGGCCCTCGCCAACTACGGCGGCTTCGCCTCCCGCGGCTTCCGCGTCGCCGCGCTCATCGACGCCGATCCGGCCATGGCCGGCAAGCCCGTCGCCGGCATGCCCGTACAGCACACCGATGACCTCGAGAAGATCATCGAGGAGAACGGCGTCTCCATCGGGGTCATCGCGACCCCGGCCGGGGCGGCCCAGCAGGTCAGCGAGCGGCTCATCGCCGCGGGCGTCACCTCCATCCTGAACTTCGCGCCGACGGTGCTCTCCGTGCCGGACGGCGTCGACGTGCGCAAGGTCGACCTGTCGATCGAGCTGCAGATCCTGGCCTTCCACGAGCAGCGCAAAGCCGGCGAGGAAGCCGCCGCGGCCGCAGCCGCCGGCGGCCCCGCCGCGGTGAGCGGCGCCGGTACGGGCGCGGCCCCGGCCGCGGCCGTCGTGCCGCCCGCCGGGCGCGCGGCCGCCGTCGCGCGCAAGAACGGCCCGGAGGGCGACGTACCGGCGGTGATGCCGGCATGAGTCTGCTCGTCGTAGGGCTGAGCCATCGCAGCGCGCCCGTGAGCGTGCTGGAGCGGGCCTCGCTGTCCGCCGATGCCAAGATCAAGCTGCTGCACGACACGCTGGCCGCGGAGCCGGCGGCGGAGGCGGCGGTGCTCGCCACGTGCAACCGCATCGAGCTGTACGCGGACGTGGACAAGTTCCACGCGGGTGTTGCCGAGCTTTCCACCTTGCTGGCGCAGCACAGTGGCGTCGCGCTGGAGGAGCTCACTCCCTATCTCTACGTGCACTACGAGGACCGGGCCGTCCACCACCTGTTCTCGGTGGCGTGCGGGCTGGACTCGATGGTGGTCGGCGAGGGGCAGATCCTCGGGCAGATCAAGGACGCGCTGGCGCTGGGGCAGGAGCTCCACACCGCGGGGCGTCTGATCAACGACCTCTTCCAGCAGGCGCTGCGCGTCGGCAAGCGGGCGCACTCCGAGACCGGGATCGACCGGGCCGGGCAGTCGCTGGTGACCTTCGGGCTGGAACAGCTCGCGGTGCACGTGCCGGTGGGGGAGTGGGCCGTGGGGAAGCGGGCGCTCGTCATCGGTGCCGGGTCGATGTCCTCGCTGGCGGCGGCGACGCTCGCGCGGGTCGGCGTCGCCGAGATCGTCGTGGCGAACCGGACCGCCGAGCGGGCGGAGCGGCTGGCCGAGATTCTGGTTGCCTCGGGCACCGGGGTGGCGGCTTCGGCCGTGCCGATGTCTTTGGTCGCGGATGAGCTGACACGAGTCGATGTGGTCGTCTCGTGCACGGGCGCGACCGGGCTGGTGCTGACCGGGGACGACGTTGCCGCCGCCGTGGGGTCCGAACCTGCGGGGGCTGTCCCCTACCCGCCCTTCCACCGTTCGCCGGAGCTTCGCCCCGGACCCGATGCCGGTGCGGCGCCGTTGCCGGGGGCCAGCCCCCGGACCCCCGCGCATCAAACGCCGGCGGGGCTGGATTTGGCCGCGGGGCTGGATTTGGCCGCGGGGCTGGATTTGGCCGGGCAGGAGTCGCCCGCCGGGCTGGATTCCGCGCTCGTCGCGCGGCTTGCCGCCGCTTCCGCCGGTGGGCAGCGGATCGCCGATGCCGGGGCCGTGCGGAGCAAGGTGGCCGTCGAGGACCGTGACGGGTGTCCCGTCGGGCTCGACGCGCTCGCCGGTGACCCGGCGCGGACCGCCGACGGGCGGGCCGCGCTGACCGGGGTCGACGCCAGCTCGCTGGAACTCCACGGGACCTGGGCCGACCAGGGCGAGGCGGCCGCGCAGCGGCAGCCGCGCAAGGGGGCCCGTAGCCAGGTGGACGCGCAGCCCGTACGGCTCGCGCTCCTGGACCTCGCCATGCCGCGGGACATCGACGCCGCCGTGCACCGGATCCCGGGCGTGAGGCTGGTCGACATCGAGTCGCTGGCCGAGGCTTCCGCGGACGCGCCCATGGCGGCCGATGTCGATGCCGTGCGCGCGATAGTCGCCGAGGAAGTGGCCGCGTTCGGGGCCGCCCAGCGCGCCGCGCACATCACGCCCACCGTGGTCGCCCTGCGCGCCATGGCGGCCGAGGTCGTCGCCATGGAAGTGGCGCGGCTCGACGGGCGCGTGCCCGATCTCGACGAGCGGCAGCGGGCCGAGGTCACTCAGACCGTGCGGCGCGTAGTCGACAAGCTCCTCCACGCGCCGACCGTGCGCGTCAAGCAGCTCGCGAGCGAACCCGGCGGCGCCGGGTACGCCGAGGCGCTGCGCGAACTCTTCGATCTCGACCCGCAGACGGTGGCCTCCGTCAGCCGGGCCGACGAGGCTGACAAGAACCACGACTCAGGACGGGCATCATGAATCCACGTCTCGACCAGCCCCTGAGGCTCGGCACGCGGCGAAGCAAGCTGGCCATGTCCCAGTCCGGGCATGTCGCCGAGGCGGTACGGGCGATCACCGGCCGGCCCGTCGAGCTCGTGGAGATCACGACCTACGGCGACGTGTCCCGCGAGAGCCTCTCGCAGATCGGCGGCACCGGCGTCTTCGTCACCGCCCTGCGCGAGGCCCTCGTACGCGGTGAGGTCGACTTCGCCGTGCACTCGCTGAAGGACCTGCCCACCACGCAGCCCGCCGAGCTCGTCATCGCGGCCATGCCGCAGCGCGAGGACCCCCGGGACGCGCTCGTCGCCCGCGACGGCCTGACCTTCGAGCAGCTGCCCGACGGTGCGCGCATCGGGACCGGTTCGCCGCGGCGGCTGTCGCAGATCCACGCGTACGCCCGGAGCCTGGGGAAGGTCGTCGAGACCGTCCCGATCCGCGGCAACGTCGACACCCGGATCGGCTTCGTGCACAGCGGGGAGCTCGACGCCGTCGTGCTCGCCGCCGCCGGGCTCAACCGGATCGGTCGCGGAGACGAAGCCACCGACCTGCTGTCCGTCGACAACGTGCTGCCCGCACCCGGCCAGGGTGCCCTGGCCGTGGAGTGCCTCGCGTCCGACACGGACCTGATCGCCGCGCTCGGCGAGCTCGACGACCCGTACACGCGGGCCGCCGTGACTGCCGAACGTGCCCTGCTCGCCGCCCTGGAGGCCGGTTGCAGCGCCCCCGTGGGTGCGCTCGCCGACCTTTTGGCCGACGGGCAGACTGTCAATGAAATGCGCCTGCGTGGAGTCGTGGGAACCCTCGACGGTTCCACGCTGGTGCAGCTGTCCACCACCGGTCCCGTGCCCCAGTCGTATGACGAAGCCATGGCGCTCGGCCGCGAACTCGCGGACGAGATGCTGGCGAAGGGCGCGGCCGGTCTGATGGGGGAGCGGTCGCTTTGAACCCCACAAGCCCAACCACCTCCGCACGTGCGGCCGTCGCCGTCCACGGGCACGTCACCTTCCTCGGTGCCGGCCCGGGCGACCCGGGACTGCTGACGCTTCGCGCCGTGGAGGCCCTGGCGGCCGCGGACGTACTGATCGCCGAGCCCGAGGTGCTCGAGGTCGTACGTGCGCATGCGCGCGCGGGGGTGGACACGCCTCAGCTGACGGTTGCTGACGAGAAGTCAGCAGCCGCCGGAGTCCCGGTGATCCGAGACGCCGCCAATCTTGTCATGGAGGCCGCGCGCTCCGGCAGGCGGGTCGTCCGTGCCGTCACCGGTGACCCCGGGCTCGACGGGAACGCGGCCGACGAGATGCTCGTCTGCGCGACCGAGGGCATCCCCTTCGAGGTCGTCCCGGGTGTCGCGACCGCCGTCGGCGTGCCCGCGTACGCCGGGGTGCCGCTCAGCGGCAAGCAGGGCGCCGACGTCCGGTTCGTGGACGCCCGCAACGCCTCCGCGCGCTGCTGGAGCGAGGTGGGTGCCAGCGACGGCATCCTCGTCGTCTCCGCGACGCTGGAGACGGTGTCGGCGGCCGCCGCCGAGCTGGTGAGCGCCGGGCGCAAGCCCGACACCCCGCTCACCGTGACGGTGGCCGGCACGACCACCCGCCAGCGGACCTGGAGCGCCACCCTGGGGACCATCGCCCAGGTGTTCAAGCAGGGCAAGATCCTTCCCTCGCCGGAGGGTTCGCGGCCGGTCATAGCCGTGGTCGGGGAGCACTGCGCCGCCGCGCGGCGCGAGGACCTGTCCTGGTTCGAGTCGAAGCCGCTGTTCGGCTGGCGCGTGCTCGTACCGCGCACCAAGGAGCAGGCCGCCTCGCTCTCCGACCAGCTGCGTTCGTACGGCGCGGTGCCGCACGAGGTGCCGACCATCGCCGTGGAGCCGCCGCGCACCCCGCAGCAGATGGAGCGCGCGGTCAAGGGGCTCGTGACCGGCCGCTACGAGTGGATCGCCTTCACCTCCGTCAACGCGGTCAAGGCCGTACGGGAGAAGTTCGAGGAGTACGGGCTCGACGCCCGTGCCTTCGCGGGCATCAAGGTCGCCGCCGTGGGCGAGCAGACCGCCGCCGCGCTGGTGGAGTTCGGGGTCAAGCCCGACCTCGTACCCAGCGGGGAGCAGTCCGCCGCCGGTCTGCTGGAGGACTGGCCGCCGTACGACCCGGTCTTCGACCCGATCGACCGCGTCTTCCTGCCGCGCGCCGACATCGCCACCGAGACCCTGGTCGCCGGGCTGATCGAGCTCGGGTGGGAGGTCGACGACGTCACCGCCTACCGGACCGTGCGCGCCTCGCCGCCGCCGCAGGACACCCGCGAGGCGATCAAGGGCGGCGGCTTCGACGCCGTGCTCTTCACCTCGTCGAGCACCGTCCGCAACCTGGTGGGCATCGCCGGCAAGCCGCACAACGTCACCGTGATCGCGTGCATCGGCCCGGCCACCGCCAAGACGGCGGAGGAACACGGCCTGCGGGTCGACGTCCTGTCGCCGGAGCCGAGCGTGGGCAAGCTCGCCGAAGCCCTGGCCGCGTACGGGGCCGCGCGCCGCGAGGCGGCGAAGGAGGCCGGGGAGAACGTCTACCGGCCGAGCGAGCGGCGCCCGGGGGCGCGGCGTCGCCGTACGACCTGAGGCAGCCGGTTCCCTCACAGGGCCCGGGCGCGGTGCGCGCCCGGGCCCTGTGGCATGTTCGAAGCGGGCCGGGACGGGGGCGGGCGGGGCCGGGTCGGGGAGGGCCCTAGGCTTGTCCCGACTGCTGTCGAAGCTCGAAGAGGCGACCTGAAGATGAGCGCGTACGGATCCTTCCCCGGCTCGCGGCCCCGTCGGCTGCGCACCACCCCGGCGATGCGGCGGATGGTCGCGGAGACCAGGCTGCACCCCTCGGACCTGATCCTCCCGGCGTTCGTCCGGGAGGGCATCAGCGAGCCGCTGGCCATCTCGGCGATGCCGGGCGTGGTCCAGCACACCCGGGACACGCTGCGGAAGGCCGCCGTGGAGGCGGTCGAGGCGGGGGTCTCGGGGATCATGCTGTTCGGGGTCCCGGCGGACGAGAACAAGGACGCGCGGGGCACCGCGGGCACCGAGCCCGACGGGATCCTCCAGGTCGCGATCCGCGACGTGAAGGCGGAGGTCGGCGACGATCTCGTCATCATGTCCGACCTGTGCCTCGACGAGTACACGGACCATGGCCACTGCGGGGTCCTGGACGAGCACGGCCGCGTGGACAACGACGCGACGCTGGAGCGCTACGCGGAGATGGCGCAGGTCCAGGCCGACGCGGGCGTCCACGTGGTGGGCCCGAGCGGGATGATGGACGGCCAGGTCGGCGTGATCCGCGACGCGCTGGACGAGACCGGGCACGAGGACGTCTCGATCCTCGCCTACACGGCGAAGTACTCCTCCGCCTTCTACGGGCCCTTCCGCGAGGCCGTGGCCTCGTCCCTCCAGGGCGACCGCAAGAGCTACCAGCAGGACCCGGCGAACGCCCGCGAGTCGCTGCGCGAGCTCGCCCTCGACCTGGAGGAGGGCGCCGACATGGTGATGGTCAAGCCGGCAGGCCCCTACCTCGACATCCTCTACCGGGTCGCGCAGTCCGTGGACGTCCCGGTGGCCGCGTACCAGATCAGCGGCGAGTTCGCGATGATCGAGGCGGCGGCGGAGAAGGGCTGGATCGAGCGCGACCGCGCCATCCTGGAGACCCTCCTCGGCATCAAGCGCGCGGGCGCGGACACGATCCTGACCTACTGGGCCACGGAGGTCGCGGGCTGGCTGCGGTCCGAGCGGTAGGGCTGAGCGGGAGGTCTGCGCGGTAGGGCTGAGCCGGAGCGCGTTCCCGGCCGACTCGCATCGCCTCCTGCGCAGGTGCACCCTGGAGGCAGGGTGCACGGAACCCTGGAGGTGATGTGCCATGACCACGCTCGTCGGGTGGCATGTGGAGCTCGAATTCACCGAGGAGGGCCACCGAACCAGTGCGGCGGCCCTGGTCAGACTCGGGGACGGCTCCGAAGTACGGGCGCACGGCTACGCCATGCGTCACCCCTCCGACCCGGAGCAACTGCGGGTCGGGGAAGAGATCGCGGGCGCTCGCGCGCTGATGGACATCGCGTCCCAGATGCTGCAGAAGGCCCACACGGAGATCGACGCGGCTACGGGCCGGCACTCGTACCCGCTGCACTGACGCGTCGGGATCCGGGGCCGGTGCGCCGTGTCGGCGCACCGGGCCCGTCCGCGCGGTCCCGCGCAGTGCCGAGCCGTTCCGCGTCGCCTACCGCGTCCGCCGCTCGAAGAGGACGGCCGCCAGGGCCACGGACACCACGCCGATGGCCGCGCACCACGCCAGGGCCACCCAGGGGGCGTCGCCCGCCGGCTGGGCCAGGAGCAGGGCCCGGAGGGACTCGATCACCGGGGTCAGCGGCTGGTGGTCGGCGAAGCCGTGGAGCCAGCCGGGCATGGTGTCGATGGGGACGAACGCGCTGGACGGGTACGGCAGGAACATCATCAGGAAGGTGAAGCCGCCCGCCGCCTCCGGTGTCCTGGCGAGCAGCCCGAGCGTCGCGGCCAGCCAGGAGATCGCGGTGATGTACGCGACCAGGAGCGCGGCCGCGGCCAGGAAGCCGGACAGCGAGGCCCGGGGACGGAAGCCGATGGCGAGCGCGACGGCCAGGACCAGGCCGGTGGAGACGAGGTTGCGCAGGACCGAGGCCGCGACGTGCCCGGCCAGGATCGGGACGCCGCCGATGTCCAGGGATCGGAAGCGGTCGATCACGCCTTCCTTCATGTCGGTGGCGACGCTGACGGCGGTGCTCGCCGCGCCGAAGCCGGCGCAGAGCAGCATCGCTCCCGGGACCACGTAGGTCACGTAGGTCGTCCCGGTGTCGATGGCTCCGCCGAAGAAGTAGACGAAGATCAGCATCAGCATGACCGGCAGCATCAACGCCGTGATCAGGACGTCCGGTTGGCGGCTGCTGATGCGCAGGCTGCGCCCGGCGAGGGTGCGGGCCGCCACGAGGACGCCGGGGCGGACCGGGGGAGCGGCGGGGCGGGCCGCGACGGTCGTTGCGGCGGCGGCGGTGGGTGCGGAAGTGGTCACGGAGCGGCTCCCGTCAGGGTGAGGAACACGTCGTCGAGGGTGGCGCCGCGGACCGAGAAGCGGTCCACGGCCGTGTGGTCGGGGTCGAGTGCGTCGAGCAGGGACCGGACGTGGGCGGCGCTGCCGTCGGTGGGCAGGCTGAGGCCGAGCTCCTCCGGGGCGAGGGTGAGGTCCTCCGGGGCGGGGGCGCCTTCGCCCGCCGCGAGCCGGGCCGCTCGCGGGGCCAGTGCGTCGTAGGCGGCCCGGCTGGCGAGGGTCAGGTCGAGGCGGTGGCCCGCCACGCGGGATTTGAGTTCCGCCGGGGTGCCTTCGGCGGCGATCCGTCCGCCGGCCAGGACGGCCACCCGGTCGGCGAGCCGGTCGGCCTCCTCCAGGTACTGGGTGGTGAGCAGCACGCTGGTGCCGTCGGCGCGCAGTTCCCGTACGAGGTCCCACAGCTCCTGGCGGCTGCGCGGGTCGAGCCCGGCGGTCGGCTCGTCCAGGAAGATCACCTCGGGCCGGGCGACCAGGCTCGCGGCGAGGTCGAGGCGGCGGCGCATGCCGCCCGAGTAGCTCTTCGCCGTGCGTCCGGCGGCTTCGGCGAGTCCGAAGCGGGCGAGGAGTTCGTCGGCGCGGGACCGGGCGGCGCGGGCGGAGAGTCCGCAGAGCCGGCCGGTCGTGCGGAGCATCTCGGAGCCGGTCTGGAGGTCGTCGACGGCGGCGAACTGCCCGGTGAGGCTTATGCGTTGGCGGACGCGGGCGCGGTCGGCGGTGATGTCGTACCCCGCGACGAGGGCGGTGCCGGAGTCGGGGTCGGGTGCGGTGAGGGTGGCGAGGAGGCGGACCGTGGTGGTCTTGCCCGCGCCGTTGGGGCCGAGGAGGGCGAGGACGCTGCCGCGCGGGACGGCCAGATCGACGCCGTCGAGGACGCGGAGGTCGCCGTAGGACTTGGTCAGGGCGGTGGCGTGGATGCCGAGGTCGTTCGTGGCCATCGCGGACCACGCTCCCTTCTGTGTGATGCGTTCCGGCTTCTGTCTTCTGCGTATGTCGTACGCGCTTCTGTGTAAGTAATACACAGAACTAGGATGTGGGTCAACGACGAATGCGGGAGCGGGCGGCCATGGCGAAGGAGCCGGAGAGGGAACCGGTGGAAGGCACCGGGCTTCCGGCGAGCCTGGAAATGGCCTGGGGCCTGCGCGAACGCCCCGGCAAGGGGCCGCGCCCCACGCTGACGCTCGCCCGGATCGTGGAGGCGGCCGTGTCCCTCGCCGCCACCGAGGGGATGGACGCCGTCTCCATGGGCCGGGTCGCCAAGGAGCTCGGCGTCTCGACCATGTCCCTCTACCGGTACGTCACGGCGAAGGAAGAGCTCTACATCCTGATGTCGGACGCGGGCGTCGGCACCCCGCCACCGCTCCCCCCGGAGGCGGACGGCCGGAGCTGGCGGGAACTCCTGTCGGACTGGGCGTACGCGCAGCGGGCCGTCCTGATGGCCAACTCGTGGATCCTGCGCATCCCGATCACCGGGGCACCGGTGAGCCCGAATCAGCTCGCCTGGATGGACCGCGGACTGGCGGCCATGGCCGGCACCGGCCTGCGGGAATCCGAGAAGCTCTCGACGATCATCCTGATCGGCGGCCTCGTGCGGAACGAGGCGACCATGGCCGCGGACATGATGGAAGCCATCGTGAAGTCCGGCGTCTCACCGGACCAGGTCGTCGGCCAGTACGTACGCATGCTGCGGCTGCTCACCGGCCCGGACACCCATCCGGCGGTGACCCGGCTACTGGAATCCGACGCGTTCACCGGCTCCGACGAGCCGGACTTCCAGTTCCGCTTCGCGCTGGGCCGCCTGTTGGACGGCCTGGCGGAGCTGATCAGCGAGCGGTCCACTCCGTAAGGGCGGCCCAGGCGGCGGGGGTCAGGTCGAGTACGGGGCCGTCGGTGACCTTGGAGTCGCGGACGTGGACGGTCCCTGAGCAGGTGGCTACCTCTACGCAGGCATCCCCGTCGTCACCGCTGTAGCTGGACTTGAACCACTTCGGTGCGGTCGTGGCACTCATGTCTCTCCTAGCAGGCGGCTCAACAGGCCTCGCGTCTGCTCGGTGTTGAGGGCCTGAGTCCGCAGCATTGCATACCTGCGGGCGAGGATGCTGACCTCGTCCGCATTGGAGATCAACAGGCTGCCGCGCTGCATTTCGGAGTACGCGAAGTGCTGGTGGTCCGGCGTCTCCAGAAGGATGAACGGACCGTTGAGGCCTGGGTGGGTGGTCTGCCCAAAGGGCAGGATCTGCAGTGTGATGTTCGGTAGGTCCATACAGGTGCGCAGATGGTGCAGCTGCTCCAGATAGACCTCCTCCCCGCCGATGCGGGCCTGGAATGCGGCTTCCCAGAGGATGAAGCTGATGCTCGGTGGGGCCTTGCGGCGCAAGATGGCATGCCTGGCTACACGGCGGACGGTGAGAGCTTCGATCTCTTCCTCGGGGTGGGCCGGTACGCGGTTGCGGAACAGGGCCCTTGCGTAGCTTTCGGTCTGGAGTAGCCCCGGGATGCGGATGGACTCGTACCAGGAGAGCGCAACGGCTCTGTCTTCCAGATCCATGTACTCCTCCGCCCATGGAGGAGTCGTATCCACCAGCGGCATTTCGTGTGCAGCCACGGCCAGCAGCCCGGGCAGCCCCAGTACCTGGTCCATGAGCTCCGCGACATTCGGCATCAGCGCCCGCCGCCCCTGCTCGATCGACGCGATGGTCTCCGCGTCCAGATTGACCAGCTCTCCGAGCTGTTTCTGGGTCAGGTTCTTCGCGATGCGGGCCGCGGCCACCTGCTTGCCGACCATCTTCATGGTCGTCGCGTTCGGCCGGGTGCGCTTCCTCGGTGGCATGACGGTGAACTCCCCACCTGGGCCCGTGAACTACCCCTCGCCAACCCGTACTCATCACTGAGTACGGCTTGGCGCTCGGCCACACGTTAGTCACGTAACGCGACGATCGAGAGGTGAATCTGCATACTCGACCCGCCCTCGTGCGGGACCGGCTCTACCTGCGCTCACCCCGAACCGTCGCAGCTGCGCGCCACTTCACACGTGACACCTTGGACGTGTGGGGGAGGGCCGACCGGCAGCACGACGTGTTGCTCTGCGTGAGCGAACTGGCCACCAACGCGCTGCGCCACGGGGTCCCGCGGGGCCGGGGCTACCTGCTGCGGCTGCTCACCTTCGACGGCACGGTCCGGGTCGAGGTCCACGACAGCGGGCCCGGGCTCTCGCGGATGACGGAGCGGCCGCCGGGGCGGGGGCTGGCGATCGTGGACGGCCTCGCCGACGCCTGGGGCGTGCTGCCCCGGGCGCCGGGCAAGGTCGTGTGGTGCGAGTTCCGCTTCCGCTGACTAGGCCGTCGGCCGACGGCGCCGACCGGTCCCGGCGACCAGGGCCGCGCCCATGGCCAGGGCCACGCCGGCTCCGCCGAGGGCCCAGGTGGTGGCGGGGGAGCTACCGGTGGCAGCGAGCTCGCCGCCGGTCTGGGTGGTGGTGTCGCTGATCGGCTTGGCACCGCCGTTGGGGGCGGGCTGGTTGCCGGTGTTCCCCGTGGCCGCGTCGGCGGGGAGGATCTGGGTCAGATGGCCCGCCGAGGTGCTGCGGACGTACGAGTGTTCCTTCTGGTTGTACGGGCCCATGCCGATCGCCTGCAGCACGACGTCCCCGAGCGTGGCGGCGGTGGTGAAGCGCACCCGGAGCCTGATGTCGGAGACCTGCCCCGCGGTGATGCGGCCGTCGCTGATCCCGAAGGCGAGCAACGGGTACGGTGCTTCGCCGTCCTGTGTCTCGATCGGCTGCCAGCCGTTCTGGCCGTACATCTCGACCTGGATGTGCGAGGGCTTGAACGAAGCATTGTCGGGGCGGGCGACCAGGAGGCCGAGGTCGAACCCGTCCACTGCCGGCTTGCCGGAGTTGTCCAGGTGCAGGTTGAGGTTCTGCCAGTCGCCGCCCACCTTGAAGCCGTCCGTGGGCACCCCGTTCAGGGTGAGCGTCGGCCCCTCCTTGAATTGGAGCTTGGGATCGGCCTTCGCCCCGGCGATGCTGGTTTCGTACCAGGTGGTGCTGGCCCAGGCCCGCCCGCCGTCGGGCCGGATGCTCAGGGCGTCGGACGCCATTTGGAAGGCGACGACCGGTGCGTCCGCGGAGAAGCTGATGCGCACCTGGATGGTGTAACCCCCATCGCGCGGGACGGTCCTGGGCGCGCCGAGGGAGAAGTCGCTCATGCTGGAGGGCTCGTCGGCGTTGACCCACTCGGCCGACTTCCAGGAATTGTCCGGGGCGAGGTACTCGATCTTGAAGTGCCCGGCCTTCAGCTTGCCTCCGGCCCTGCCGACGCTGATGCGGGGGGTGAGGTTGGCGACCTCGATGTTGGCCGAGTTGTCGACGGTCACGGTCAGCGGGGTCCAGCCGCCGCCGGCCTTGAATCCGTCCTCCGGGATGCCCGCCACCGTGACGTCCGGGCCCATCAGCATCGAGTCCGGCGGGCTGTTCTGGGCCTTGGCGGCCGGGGCGACCTCGGCGGGCTTCCCCGCCGCCGGGGCCGGGGTGACCGGAGCGGGCGCCTGTGCGGCGGGCTGCTCGACGACCGGGACGACCGGGACGACGGGGACGGCCGGGGCGACCGGAGCCGTCTCCGGCGCCGGGTCGGCGACGGGTGCCGCGTCGTCCTTCGGGGCTGCGTCCGGCACGGTCACGGCCGGCTGGTCGTCGGCCATGGCCGGGGTGGCCGCGAGCAGAGTCGGGCCGACCATGGCCGCGGCGGCGACGAGGGTCATGCGCTTGAGCTTCATTTGTTTTCCCCCTACTGCTGGCTCCGGGCGGCGCTCGCGCCGGCCGGCCCCCCAGCACATTTCATTTTGAACATGCTCAGATTAGAGGGGCGGGTAGGGCTGGAGAGCCGTGAGAGGTCACGAAAGCCTTTCTTTCAGCCGACAGGCAGCCTGCTCCAGCTCCGATTTCGCCCCGAACGGGACGATCGCCCCCCGCCCCGGAACCCGGACCCCGCCCGTCAGGGCGATGCGGGTTCCGCCGCCCGGCTCCGGGGTCGCGGCCATGCCGATGATCAGGAAGCGGCTCTGGAGCCAGCACCAGCCCGGGCGCAGGACTCCGCGGAAGTGGGCGCGCGGGCCGTATTTGCTGCGGGCCAGGGCCTCCACGCGGTCGCCCGTCACGCGCAGCACGCGGACGCTGCGCATGTCCGGCTGGAAGCGGCCGAACTCGCCCTCCAGGTCGGACATCACCGCCCAGACGGTTTCGAAGGGGGCGGGGAGGAGCGTCTCCACGACCCTCGCGCCGGGGATCGCGGCGGCCATGATGCGCAGCCGGGCCACGGGGTCCACTGCGTACGTCATGAGAACCACGCCTTCCTGAAGCTCGTACGGGCCCGGTGCAGCCGGGACTTGGCGGTGCCCGGGGGGACGCCGAGCAGGGCGGCCGCGGACTCCTCGTCCAGGCCTTCGATGTCGCGCAGCACGAGGACGGCCCGGTGGGCGGGCGAGAGCCGGGCCAGGACGTCCTCGATGTCGGCGGCGAGCTGCGGGTCGCCGCGACCGGGTACGTCGGCCAGTTCGGCCGGGCGGTCGCGGCCCGCACGCCGGGCGGTGCGGACGGCTTCGCGGACCGCGATGGAGCGGACCCAGCCGTACAGGGTCTCCGGGTCCCGCAGGGAGCGGAGCGACCGGAAGACGGCGAGCAGGGCCTCCTGCGTGGCGTCCGGGCCGTCCGCGAGGGCGATCGGCGTGCAGATCCGGGCGATGTACGGGGTCAGGTGGTCGAGGAGGTCGTGCAGCGCCAGGGTGTTGCCGGCGCGGGCCGCCCGGGCGAGGGCGACTCCGCGGTCGCGGGCGGAGGGGGTGAGGGGGCCGCCACCGAGGGGAGGGACGTTCACCGGGCTCTCGCCAGACGGGCCGCCGCCCAGCCGAAGGCCAGGCAGGCGGGGGTGTAGAGCGCGAGGTTGAGGGCGGCGAAGGGACTGTCGGGCGGGGTGTCGAGGAGACCGGCGGTCCAGCCCAGGCCCGCGAGGCCCCGTACGGCCAGCCCCGTGGCGACGGCCGCCGTCACCAGGCGGGCGGGGCGGCCGCCGCGGCCGTGGGCGTGCGCGAGCACGGCGGCCGCGCCGGTCAGGGTGAGCGCGGCGAGCGGCAGCACCACGGGCGGGGCGAAGGACACCCCCTCCATGCCGAGTACGGCGAGGGAGAGCGCCCGCTCGTCGACGGCGGGCCAGGTCCGGCCCGTGGCCCAGTACAGGTGCGCGAGGCCGTCCACGGCGAGGAGGGCGGCCAGGGCGGTGCCCGAACGCCTGCGCCAGGGCGGTGAGGTGGAGGCCGCGACTGCGATGCCGGCTGCGGCCGCACCCCCGGCCCCGGCCCCCGCCGTCCGTGTCCCCGTACCCGCTGCCGTGTGTGTCATGAGCGCTCCCCCTCCGTGTGGCGTACCAACACCCCCAAGAGGAGGCGGGGAGGCGGAAGGTTCCCTGTGTGCCGTGTCACACCGCGGGCCGGTGGCCCTGGTCGATCATGGAGGGGCCCGGCGGGAGTCCGGCGGGCAGCACATCGACAACGGGGTGGGGAATTGAAGAGAAACGTACGGACGCTCGTGTCCGTCGTGGCGGCCGTCTCGGCCGTGGGGACCATGCTCGGCACCGCGCTGGTCGTCGCGCCCTCCGCACAGGCCGCCGCGCAGGCCGCGCCGAGCGTCGCCGTGGCCGCAGCCGCGGTCGCGCCTCCGGCAGCGAACGAGATACGGGTCGTGTCCTGGAACATCTGCGGGGAGGCCGGAGGCGTTCGCGGGCAGGCGGGCTACTGCCCGTACCGCGACCAGCCGGCGGCCAAGATGGACGAGGTCAAGAAGGCCGTGGACGAGCGGCGCGCCAACGTGGTGATGCTGCAAGAGGTCTGCGGCGGCGCCCCCGGCAGCCACATGGCGCTGCTCCAGGAGCGGCTCGGCAGCGAATGGTCGATCCGGCACGCCGTCGGCGCGCGCCCCGACGGCCGGACCGACTGCCGGGCCGGACTGACCGGCGAACTCGGCGTCCTGCTGGCCGTCAAGGGCACCGTCAGCGACTCCTGGTCCGCGAACACGCTGCCCGCGGACCCCGGCAACCCCGCCGACAAGCAGACCCTGGCGGCGCTGTGCGTGGCGGTGGAGGGCTGGAGCACCACCCCCTGCACCACACACATCATCCCCGGCGACGGGAGCCGCGCGGCGGCGCAGGTCAAGAACGTCAAGGCGTTCCTCGACGCGCACGCCCCCGGCGGGGTCGTCCTGGGCGGCGACTTCAACCGCAACGCCCTCGCGGCCGAGCTGGCGCCGCTGACGGACTCCTACGACCGCTGCATCGACGCGAACACGTACCACGGCTGGAACACGGACACGAAGCAGCACACCTGGCACAAGCTCGACCACCTCTTCACCACCAGGGCGGCCGGCGCGAGCCGCTTCGCCTCCTGCGCCGTCGACACGGCGCGCATGGACACCACGGAGAACGAGCCCACCAGCGGGGCCCCGAACGGCTTCTCCGACCACGCCCCCGTCACCGCGGTGCTGCGCGGCGCCCCGGCGGCCGGTGACATGAACGCTGACGGCAGGTCCGACCTGGTCGCCATCGACGACGCGGGCAAGCTGCGCCTCTACGGCGGCTACGGGAACGGCTCCGTCAGCGGCAGCCCGGCCGTCATCGGCAGCGGCGGCTGGACCGGCGCCTCGATCTCCCACCGCGGGGACTGGACCGGCAACGGGGCCGAGGACATCGTGGCCCGCGTCGGCACCGAACTGCGCGTCTACCCGAACCGCGGCGACGGCACCCTGGCCTCCCCGGTCCGGATCGGCACCGGCTTCCCCGCCGACTCCAAGGTGGTCAGTGTCGGCGACGCCACCGGCGACGGCTACCCGGACGTGGTCGCCACCATCGGGGACACCCTGTGGCTGTACGCGGGCAACCCGGCAGCCAAGCCCTCCGTGAAGGCCGGAGTGCAGATCGGCCTGCGGGGCTGGGCCCCGATGAGCCTGAGCGCGGCGGGCGACGCCGACCACGACGGGCGCGTCGACCTGTTCGCGCGCGACGCGAACGACCAGCAGCTGTGGCTCTACCGAGGCCAGGGCGACGGCACCTTCGGCGCCCGCACCGAGTACGGGCACGGCTACGGGACCGGCAGCCGCCCGCTGATCGCGGGCGCGGCGGACGCGGACGGCAACGGGGTCGCGGACCTGTGGGCGACCACGGACGAGGGCACCGGCACGCTGATGTTCTACGCCGGCGAGACCAACGGCGCGGGCGACCCGGTGGACGGGACCCGCACCACGGTCGGGCTGAGCGGCTGGAACACGATCCGCGCGATCAGCTAGCGGACCGGACACGGCGAAGGGGCCGTGGGGAGCGCGCTCAGCGTGCTCCCCACGGCCCCTTCCGTGTGCGTCAGAGCTTCTCGGGGGTCCGGATGCCCAGCAGGGACATGCCCTTGCTCAGGGTGCGGGCGGTCAGCTCGCACAGGAACAGACGGTTCTCGCCGACGACGAGCTCGGGCTCGGGCTTCACGACCGGGCACTGCTCGTAGAACGTCGCGAACAGCGAGGACAGCTGGTAGAGGTACGCGGCCACCTTGTGCGGGGCGTGGTCCGCGGCCGCCTCGGCGATGAGCTCGCCGAACTGGTCCAGGTGCAGGCCCAGCGCGCGCTCGGCCGGGGCCAGCTCCAGCTCCGGGTGCGCGACCGGCTTGCGGTCGCCCGCCTCGCCCGCCTTGCGCAGGATGGACTTGATACGGGCGTACGCGTACTGGAGGTACACGGACGTGTCACCCGTCAGCGAGACCATCTGGTCCAGGTCGAACTTGTAGTCCCGCGCGGCCGAGGTCGACAGGTCCGCGTACTTCACCGCGCCGATGCCCACGTACTGGCCGTTCTCGACGATCTCCGCCTCGGACAGGCCGATCTTCTCCGCCTTCTCGCGGACCACGGCGGTCGCCCGCTCCACCGCCTCGTCCAGCAGGTCCACCAGCCGCACCGTCTCGCCCTCACGGGTCTTGAACGGCTTGCCGTCCTTGCCCAGCACGGTGCCGAAGGCCAGCTGCACGGCCTTGACCTCGTCGTTCAGCCAGCCCGCCCGGCGCGCCGTCTCGAAGACCATCTTGAAGTGCAGGGACTGCCGCGCGTCGACCACGTAGATCAGCTCGGTCGCGCCCAGGTTGCCCACCCGGTCGCGGATCGCGGAGAGGTCGGTGGCGGCGTAGCCGAAGCCGCCGTCGGACTTCT
Source organism: Streptomyces sp. NBC_00454 (assembly GCF_041434015.1). GTDB lineage: Bacteria > Actinomycetota > Actinomycetes > Streptomycetales > Streptomycetaceae > Streptomyces. The sequence continues at coordinate 4,469,682 of NZ_CP107907.1, forward strand.
GGACGATCAGCGGGGTCGGGTTGCCGTCCTGGCCCTTGACGTCGTCGAAGAACACACAGAGCGCGCCGTTGGAGCGGACGGCGACGCCCGACTCCTCCAGCAGCTTGCAGGTCTCGACGAGCATGTCGTTGTAGCCGGACTCGCCGACCACGTCGGGGTCCTGGATGTCCATGTCCAGCTTGTTGAAGACGGAGTAGAAGTAGATCTTCGACTCGTCCACGAACCGCTGCCAGAGGGCAAGGGTCTCCGGCTCGCCGGCCTGGAGGTCCACCACCCGGGCGCGGGCACGGGTCTTGAACTCCTCGTCGGAGTCGAAGAGGCCGCGCGAAGCCTTGTACAGCCGGTTGAGGTTGGACATGGCCTCCTCGCCGGAGACCTCCTCGGCGGAACCGTGATCCAGCTCGTGCGGGTGCTCCAGCAGGTACTGGATGAGCATGCCGAACTGGGTGCCCCAGTCGCCGATGTGGTGGCGACGGACCACCTTCTCGCCCGTGAACTCCAGGATCTCCACCATCGCGGCGCCGATCACGGCGGAACGCAGGTGGCCGACGTGCATCTCCTTGGCCACGTTCGGCTGCGCGTAGTCGATCACCGTCGTACCGGGGTTCGCGGCCAGCGGCACGCCGAGGCGGTCGTCGGCGGCACGCGCGGCCAGGGTCTCGACGATCGCCCGGTCGGTGACGGTGATGTTCAGGAAGCCGGGCCCGGAGACCTCGATCTCCCGGATCAGGTCACCGGCCGGGATGGACTCGACCACGGTCGTCGCCAGCTCGCGCGGGTTGGCCTTCGCCTTCTTCGCGAGCGCCAGGATGCCGTTGGCCTGGAAGTCGGCCCGGTCGCTTCGTCGCAGCAGGGGGTCGCTGGCACCGGCGTCCGGCAGGGCGGAGGCGAGTGCGTCGGCGACGCGCTGGTTGACGGAAGAAGCGAGGGAAGGGACCGAGGCCATGAGCTGCCGTTCCTGTGAGGGTTCGTGCCGGGTACTTGCCGGGCCGGGGCCTGGTACGGGCCCGGTTCGGCAAGTCCCGAGTATCCCATGGGAGGGCTGTCCGGCATTCGAGATTTCCCCGCCGCGCAAGGGGCCTTCCGCTCCCGGAACGAAGGCCGGGCCGCCCGCTGCCTCGAGCGCTACGGCAGCCCCCTCGTGTTCGCCCGCGCTGCTCCGTACGACCGGACCCGAGGTCCTCGCCGCCGTGCAGCGGCTCAGCCCCGACACTCCGCCCACCTCCGCCTGACAGGCAACCTCGGAGGGCCCGCTTCCGTCTGGGAGAATGGCTGAAGCCAGCATTCGAGATAGAAGGACGTGTCGTGGCTCAGAGCAGCACCGAGACCGACTGGGTCTCCCGTTTCGCGGACGAGGTCATCGCCGAGGCGGAGCGCCGAGCACCCGGCAAACCTGTCGTCGTCGCGTCCGGACTCTCCCCCTCCGGCCCCATCCACCTGGGCAACCTCCGCGAGGTCATGACCCCGCACCTGGTCGCGGACGAGATCCGCCGCCGGGGCATCGAGGTACGGCACGTCCTGTCGTGGGACGACTACGACCGTTACCGCAAGGTGCCGGCCGGCATCCCGGGCGTGGACCCCGAGACCTACGGCCAGTACATCGGCATGCCGCTGACCGCCGTCCCCGCGCCCGCCGGTTCGGCGTACGCGACGTGGGCCGAGCACTTCAAGGCCGCCATGGTCGAGTCGCTGGCCGAGCTGGGCGTCGAGTACGACCCGATCAGCCAGACCGAGCAGTACACGACCGGTGTCTACCGCGAGCAGGTCCTGTTCGCGATGAAGCACCGGGGCGACATCGACGCCATCCTCGACCAGTACCGCACCAAGCAGAAGCCGGGCGGCAAGAAGCCCCAGCAGAAGCAGGTCGACGAGGCCGAGCTCGAGGCCGCCGAGGGTTCGGGCGCCGCCGCCGAGGACGACGGCAGCATCGGCGAGGGCGGGTACTTCCCGTACAAGCCGTACTGCGGCCAGTGCGGCAAGGACTTCACCAAGGTCACGTCCTACAACGACGAGACCACCGAGCTGACCTACGTCTGCACCGAGGACGAGTACACCGAGACGGTCAAGCTCAGCGAGTTCAACCGCGGCAAGCTCGTCTGGAAGGTCGACTGGCCCATGCGCTGGGCCTACGAGGGCGTGATCTTCGAGCCCTCCGGCGTCGACCACTCCTCGCCCGGCTCCTCCTTCCAGGTCGGCGGCCAGATCGTGCACATCTTCGGCGGCGAGCAGCCGATCGGACCGATGTACGCCTTCGTCGGCATCAGCGGCATGGCCAAGATGTCCTCCAGCAAGGGCGGGGTCCCCACCCCGGCCGACGCGCTGAAGATCATGGAGCCGCAGCTGCTCCGCTGGCTCTACGCGCGCCGCCGCCCCAACCAGTCCTTCAAGATCGCCTTCGACCAGGAGATCCAGCGGCTCTACGACGAGTGGGACAAGCTGGAGGCCAAGGTCGCGGACGAGTCGGTCCTGCCCGCCGACGCCGCCGCGCACGCGCGGGCCGTACGCACCGCCGCCGGTGAACTGCCGCGCACGCAGCGCCAGATGCCGTACCGGACGCTCGCGTCCGTCGTCGACATCACCGCCGGCCACGACGAGCAGACCCTGCGGATCCTCTCCGACCTGGAGCCCGACCGGCCGCTGACCTCCCTCGACGAGGTCCGGCCGCGACTGGACCGCGCCGAGAACTGGATCACCACGCAGGTGCCCGCCGACCAGCGGACCCTGGTGCGCGAAGAGGCCGACGTCGAGCTGCTGTCCTCCCTCGACGACGAGGGCCGCGAATCGCTGCGCCGCCTCGTGGACGGCCTCGACTCGCACTGGTCCCTCGACGGCCTGACCACGCTCGTCTACGGCGTGCCCAAGGTCATGGCCGGCCTCGAGCCCGACGCCAAGCCCACGCCCGAGCTCAAGGTCGCCCAGCGCACCTTCTTCGCGCTGCTCTACCGGCTGCTCGTGACCCGGGAGACCGGGCCGCGCCTGCCCACGCTGCTCCTCGCGGTGGGGGCGGAGCGGGTGCGCAAGCTGCTCGCCGTCTGAGGTTCCGCACGGACGTGAGAAGGGCCCGTACCCCTGGTGGGGGTACGGGCCCTTCCCGCGTGTACGGGGCTACGGGGTACTGGCTACGGGGCTACGGGGCTCACGCGATGTGCTCGTTCTCGAGGTCGCGCTGGTAGCGCTGCTTCAGCTCCGGCATCAGGCGGCGGATCATCGAAGCGCTGCGCGGGTGCACGACCCCGTGGCGGTCCGAGAGGTGTATGTCCACCTGCTCCGGGGTCGGGAACTGGGAGAACTCGTCGAGGAACGCGCGGAAGACCTCGTACGCGGCCTCCGCGAACTTCACGTCGTCGATGTCGGGTTCCGGCTCCGCACCCGGGTCGGACTCCGGACCCTGCTCCGCGAGGTCGCCCTCGTGCTGCTCCTGGCGGGGAGCCGGTATCGGGACCTCCTGCGGTCCCTGAAGTCCCTGGAGTCCCTGCTGGTCGTACTGCTCCGGGCCGGGACCGGCCGGGGGCATGACCGGGGTCGGCTCCAGGCCGTCCACGTACTGCGGGTTGTAGCCGCCCTGGTACGCGGCCTGCGGGGCGAGCGGCCCCGCGAACCAGGCGCTGTTGTGCGCGGCGGGCATGGCGGTCGGGTCCACCGCGAAGGGAGCGGCGTCGCCGTGGGCGACCGGCGGGAAGGTCTGGGCCAGCGCCAGCGCGTGGGCCTGTGCCTGAGCCTGCGCCTGGGACCGCGCCTCGGCCACGGCTTCGGTCTCGGGACCGAAGGGCTGACCCGGGAGCGGACCCGCGGCGGCGGCCGCGAGGCCCGCCGCCTGGGCCTGCATCCGCGCTTGCAGCTGCGCCTGCATCTGGGCCTGAGCCTGCGCCTGTACCTGCATCTGGGCCTGGACCATCTGGGCCTGAGCCGTCTGGGCCTGAGTCATCCGGGCCAGCGCCTGCGCCGCGCCCGTACCCGCGTCCATGCCACCGGCCAGGAGGGCCGGATGCGTCGACCCCGTCACCTCGGCCACCCCGGCCACCTCCGCCGCCGCCGGGGGCAGGACCAGCGGGTCGATGCCGGCCGCCGCCAGGCCCTCGGGGGCCGTCTGCGACAGCGGGACGCCGATCCGGGCCAGCCGCAGCGGCATCATGGCGCCGACCGGGGCCTTGCGCCGCCAGAAGCGGCCGTAGCGGGCCTGGAGGCGCGCCTGGTAGATCAGGCGGTCCTGCTCCATGCCGACGGCCTGCTCGTAGGAGCGCAGCTCCCACAGCTTCATCCGGCGCCACAGCTTGAAGGTGGGGACGGGGGACAGGAGCCACCGCGTGATGCGGACGCCCTCCATGTGCCGGTCGGCGGTGATGTCCGCGATCCGGCCCACCGCGTGCCGGGCCGCCTCCACGGTGACCACGAACAGGATCGGGATCACGGCGTGCATCCCGACGCCCAGCGGATCCGGCCAGGCGGCCGCACCGTTGAACGCGATCGTCGCCGCCGTCAGCAGCCACGCCGTCTGGCGCAGCAGCGGGAACGGGATCCGGATCCACGTCAACAGCAGGTCCAGCGCGAGCAGGACGCAGATGCCCATGTCGATGCCGATGGGGAAGACCAGCGAGAAGTTGCCGAAGCCCTTCTGCAAAGCGAGCGCGCGCACGGCGGCGTACGATCCCGCGAAACCGATCCCGGCGATGACGACGGCTCCGGCGACCACGACACCGATCAATATCCGGTGCGTACGAGTCAGCTGCATCGCGGCCACCCGCGATCCCCTCCCCTTGTCGAGCTACGGCAGGGCACAGCGTACGCGCGTACGGGTGACCGGACGTCAGCGGTCCACCGCCCCCCCCGGGGCCGGGCCGCGCGGGAACGCTACGAGGCCGAGGGGGAAGCCGAGGCGGAAGGTGCCTGCTCCGGCTGCTTGGGCTGGTTGGCGGCGTCCACCGAGGCCACGGCCTCCTTCATCGCCGCGATGGCGTCCTGGAGCAGCTTCGCCTGGTCCGGGGCGTCGGCGCCCTCGTAGGCCGCACCGTTGTAGTCGAGGGTGATGACGACGTTCTGCGTGCGGGCGAGGATCGTGTTGTTGAAGAAGTCGCCGTCCTTCTTCGTGGTGAAGGTGACGGAGGTGGCCTGGTCGCCGATGCCGCCCGCCGCCTCCGGCTTCACGTTCTCCGCGCCCTCGACGGTCTTCGCCTTCTCGACCTGCTTGGCGTACTCGCCCTCGGCGCGCTTGCTGCCGGTGCCGACCGAGGCGAGCGAGTCGTAGCGGACCAGGGAGATCGAGAGCCAGCGGTACTGCGAGCCCTTCAGCCCGGCTTCGTCCAGGCCGTTCCAGGTGCAGCTCGCGATGCTGGACAGGTCGTTCGACTTGGCCGCCGTGCCGTTGGCGTCCTTGGCCTTCGGGACGAGCGACTCGATGGTCTTCGCGGCGATCGCCTTGCACGGCTCGGGCAGCGCGGCGTACTTGGCCTTCTCCAGCGTGGAGGAGGGCTTGCCGCTGGGCTTGGCGGACGAGGACGCGTCGGCCTTCTTGGAGCTGCCGGTGCCCGAGTCCTTGCCCGAGTCGGACGAGCAGCCGGCGACCGTGAGGATCACCGGAACGGCTGCGCAGGCGAGGACGCGGGTGAGACGCGAGGCTGATCGGTGCATGATTCCTTCAGACGTTGTGGGGCTTCGTACGGAGCCCATTTACGGGCGAGGGACCCGGCAACGGTAGCCCGACCCGGCGCCCGGCGGCTGTGCGCGGCGTCACGCCGGGCGCTCCGGGCCCCCGTGTCCCCCGGTCGGCGGGCGCGGCTACTCGTTGAACCGGTCGACGAGGGCCTGCGCCAACTGTCGTGCTTTGTCCTGCGTTTCGCCGCTCGGCGGGACCGTGCCCGGGCCCGTGCCGGGGAGCGCGGGCTGGACGCTGTACTCGACGGTGACGATGACATTCGAGGTACGGAACACAATCCGGACCGTCCGCGACTGGACGGCGTTGGCGCCGGCCGCGCTCAGCTTGTCGTCGAGGAAGGCCTCGTTGCCGAGCCCTTCGAGGACGCGGGAACCGAGCTCGGGCGGGGCGGAGGGGGACGCGGAGGCGGACGGGCTGGAGCTCGTACCCGGGCTGGGACTCGTACCGCCACTGGCTGCCGGGCTCGGACTCGCACTCTGGCTGGGGCTGGGGGTGGGGCTGCTGACCGGGCCCGGGAAGGGCAGGTGGGCGTCGGTGAGCTGGCGGATGTAGACCTGCCGCGCCTTGTCGTCGTCGCTGGTGGTGGCCCGGTCGTACGAGACCACGCGCTCGAAGCCGACCGACAGCAGCCTGGTCTCGGTCGGAGTCTGCGCGGTCCAGCGGCACCCGACGCGCCGGTCGGCGTCGTACGAGGCGTCCGCGACGCCGGCGTAGAGCGCGTCGCGCTGCTCGGGGGTGAGGGTGTCGGCGGCCGGGAGCATCGCCCGGACCTTCTTGGCGTCCACGGCCTTGCACGGCATCGGCAGGACGCGGTACTTACCGGGCTGCGCGACCGCACCCGCGCTGTCCCCGGCCTTGGCGTCGCTGGTGATGCCGACCCCGCCCCCGTCGGTGCACGCGGTGAGTCCGGCCGTCAGGAAGGTCAGGATCGCGAGGCCTGGCAGGACTCCACGTACCGTCTTGCGCTGCACGTTCCACCGGCTCCCTTCGGGAAATTGCGTTGCCGCGGCTGGGGCGCGGATGGAAACAATGTCTATCGCACACGCTGGTGCCGGCGCCGGTCCCCTGTCGTATTTGGGCCCATGAGCGAGGCTTTTTGCGTATTCAGACTTTCCTGTGGTTAACGGGGTATTGAGGCCGAGATGTCATATGTAGAAGTGCCCGGGGCGAAGGTCCCGATCCGGATGTGGACCGATCCCGCGTCGGTCGAGGACAGCGCGATGCGCCAGCTGCAGAACACCGCGGGCCTCCCCTGGATCAAGGGCCTGGCCGTCATGCCGGACGTGCACTACGGCAAGGGCGCCACGGTCGGCTCGGTCATCGCCATGAAGGACGCGGTCTGCCCGGCGGCGGTCGGAGTCGACATCGGCTGCGGCATGTCGGCCGTGAAGACCTCCCTCACGGCCAACGACCTCCCGGGGGACCTGTCGGGACTCCGCTCGAAGATCGAGCGGGCGATCCCGGTGGGCGCGGGGATGCACCGGGAGGCGGTGGATCCGGGGCGGCTGTACGGGTTCTCGGACAAGGGGTTCGGGGATCTGTGGGAGCGGTTCGACTATGTCGCGGATGCGGTGAAGTTCCGGCGGGACCGGGCGATGCGACAAATGGGGACACTTGGAGCGGGAAATCATCACCAAGAGGTCAACATCGATCAGGATGGGGCTGTGTGGCTGACCCTGCACTCTGGGTCCCGGGGTATCGGCAACGAACTCGCTGACCACCACATCGGCATCGCGCGGGGGCTCTCCCACAACCAGGGGCTGGTCGACCGGGACCTCGCGGTCTTCCTTTCGGCGACTCCGGAGATGGCCGCGTACCGGCACGACCTCTACTGGGCCCAGGAGTACGCCAAGTACAACCGCGCGGTGATGATGAGTCTCATGAAGGAGGTCATCCGCCGGGAGTTCCGGAAGGCCAAGGTCTCCTTCGAGCAGGAGATCAGCTGCCACCACAACTACGTGGCGGAGGAGCAGTACGACGGCATGGACCTGCTGGTCACGCGAAAGGGCGCGATCCGCGCCGGCAGTGGCGAGTACGGGATCATCCCGGGCTCGATGGCCACCGGTACCTACATCGTGAAGGGCCTCGGCAACAAGGCCGCCTTCAACTCGGCCTCGCACGGCGCGGGCCGGCGGATGAGCCGGACGGCGGCGAAGAAGCGGTACACGGCGCGGGATCTGGCGGAGCAGACCAAGGGCGTGGAATGCCGCAAGGACTCGGGCGTCGTGGACGAGATCCCGGCAGCGTACAAGCCGATCGAGCAGGTCATGGAGCAGCAGCACGACCTCGTGGAGGTCGTCGCCAAGCTCAGGCAGGTCGTCTGCATCAAGGGCTGAACGCGTGAGGGGCCACCGGAAATCCGGTGGCCCCTCATGCGTTGCCGCGCCTACTGCGGTGGGGTGGCGACGCGTCCGGTGCTGATCCGCCAGAGCCGCATCGCGCAGCTCTGTTCGGTCCGGTCGAGAGCGGTGGCTGCTGCGGCCGGGTCGCCGAGGCGGACCAGCGCCTGGTCGTCCCGCACGGTCCAGCGGCGTCGCGGTGGGGCGATCCTCATGTCCGCAGGGCGGACCCAGCTCTGGATCGACTCCGCCTTCGCCTTCTTGTGGGCGAGGGCGAGGCAGCCGTCGTAGTACAGGTGCGCGGCGAGCTGCTGCGCCGTCTCCTTGTAGTAGCAGATGTTGTAGACGCCGTCTCGCGTGTTGCGTGAGGTGGTGCGCTCCGTTCCCGTGACCTGCTTGCCGTAGTGGCACAGGTAGGTGGCGATTGCTGTGCTGGCCGAAACCAGGGCGAGGTAGGGCCCTCCCTGTGCGGTCCAGCCGAGGGACCCGTCCGCGTCGATGATTCCGCGGAGGTAGTCGGGGTGCGAGAAGTCCGTGAGGGGCGGCTTCATGGTCAGCGACTTCTTGCCGTAGGGGATACCGAGCTCGTTGACGATGGTCCGGGCTTCGAGCGAGGAGACGGACCAGGTTGCCGAGTGGTGGCGGTCGGAGAAGTTCGTGCTCCGGACTCGCTCTGTGATGGAGCTGTAGTAGGGCGTGAGCTGCTGGAAGTCGCGGAGAAGATGGATGTCCCGCGCGTTCAGCTCTACCGCGAGACGGCCGCGCTGCCGGCTCTGCTGGGACAGGTGCCCGTCCGCCTGGAGGAAGCCGAACATGTAGGCGTAGCGGGGGTCTTGGAGGTCCATGAAGCGCGCGGGGGCGCTAGGGTCCTGGTCAGCCATGAGGAAGTCCTTCTTCCCTGTTGGTGAGGCCCTCGGCCGGGACTGCCATCCCGGGCGGGGGCCGTTTGTGTTGCTATCGAACATAGGGATGGACTCGGGCGCCTTTGGGGTCTTCGCGAGGGCTTCACTCGAACGCATGGTGGGGTGTCACATGTCTCTTCGAGGCGGGGTGCTGGGACGGGGCGTTTGCGGGTGTGATGTGATCTGCGGCGTTCTGGTGGTCGGGGTTGTGGGGGGATCTGTCGTGGGGCGTTGGGTTTCTGGGGCGTGGTGGCAGCGGAGTGCCGGGCTCGGGGTCGCCGTTGTCGTGGCGGCGGGGGGCGCGGGGTGTTCGGGCGGGAAGGGGGAGTCCGGTGCCAAGGCGGGGGCGCCGTCGTCGGGGGCGGCATCCGCTTCGGCTGCTCCCGTCGTGGCGCGGGTGATCGGCAAGGAGCAGGCCGAGAAGGTCTTCAACAACTACGCGTTCGTCAACTCGGTCGCCGAGGCCGCGTCGGACGGCGCCAGGATCGCCACCGTGCAGACCGGTGCGTTGTTGGAGCAGACCAAGGCCCGCTACGAGCGCCGGATCGCGAAGTCCAAGGCCGGCTACCGGGACTACACCTTCACGGACTCCGTCTTCGTGATCCCGACGGAGCGGGAGCAGCCGGGATACCCGCGTTCGTTCGTCGTCTTCAGTCGGAATGACGCCGCCCGTGCGGGGGAGCGTGCGAGTGCCGTGCACTACTTCGTGCAGGCCGAGGCCGGCGGGCCGTGGTTGGCGGCTGCCGCGTCCTGGGTGAACGGTGTCCCGCCGACCGGCGTGGGCGCCGGGGCGGAGCCTCCGTACACGGGGCTGGGGATCAAGGTCCGGGACAAGGAGATCGCGGCGGTGAACGTCGAGCCGGTGGCCGGTGGCGGGGTGCTGTCGGCCACGGGTGCGGAGGGCCGGAAGGTGTGCGAGCGGTACGCGGACTACATGAGCTTCACGGCTCCGCGGGGCGAGCGGGAGAGCGAGTACTTCGTGCCGGGTGCTCACACGAGTGAGGTGGTCGACCTCAGGAACGGGGAGGACAAGGACGCCGACGGGCTGGTGCGGCATCGCTTCGACTACGAGGCCACGGGCGCGGACCTGCCGGTGGTGAAGCTGGCGGACGGGAAGTCCCTGGTGACGTGTGCGTTCGTGCGGAAGGAGCACCTGGTGGGCAGGGATGCGACCTTCAACTTCAAGAAGGGCAGCGATACCGAAGATCTGCTCGGGGGGAAGCGGGACTGGTCGGTCGTGGACACGCGCTGGGCGGTCACGGTCGTCTTCGAGGTTCCGGAGCAGGGACCGGCCGACGTGGTGGCGTCCAACTCCCGTGTGGGGCAGCTGCTTTCGGCGGAAGGAACTCTCGACTAGGGGATTGACGACGGGAGTTGGTCTAGACCAAGGTGTGCGGCATGTGGAGATCTCGCGTGGTTCTTGCCGCGCTCGCGTCGTTGTCGCTCGCCGTCGGGGTCGTGGGGACCGCCGGTGCCGTGGGAGGGGATCCCGCTCCGGGTGTGGCCGCTCAGGCTGCCGGGCGGAGTGTGGGGCTGCCGCCCGTCGTGTCGCATGTGCCGACCGACGAGAAGGTCGTGTTCATCACCATCGACGACGGGTGGGTGCACGATCCGGCCGTTGCGCAGAAACTCGTCGAGCAGCGGGTTCCCGCTTCGCTCTTCCTGCTGCCGGGGGCGACCTCGTACGACCCCTCGTACTTCACCGGCCTGGTCGATCAGGGGCGGGTGAGCGTGGAGAACCACACGGTCAACCACCCCGACCTGACCACGCTCGACGCCGCGGGCAAGGATGCCGAGGTGTGCGGGGCCGAGGACCAGTTGACCACCACCTTCGGGCGGGCGCCGAAGCTGCTGCGGCCGCCGTACGGGGCCGTCAACGACGATGTCCGGCTGGCCGCCAAGGCGTGCGGGGTCAAGGCGCTGATCACCTGGACCTACGACTTCACCACGTGGAGCGAGACGCCCGCCACCCCGCAGCTGCACTCCGGGGACATCGTGCTGCTGCACTTCACGCCCACGCTCGGCGCGGACCTGCAGCGGGCCCTGGACGCGGCGAAGGCCGCCGGGCTGAAGCCGGCGGCCCTCATGCCGCACCTGAAGAGTGCGGGCCTGGTTCCTTAGGCGTACGGACTACAGCTCGCGGTGGAGCTTCGTGTTCGAGGCCTGGGCGCGGGGGCGGACCACCAGGAGGTCGATGTTGACGTGGCTGGGGCGGGTCACGGCCCAGGTGATGGTGTCGGCCACGTCGTCGGCGGAGAGGGGCTCGGCCACGCCGGCGTAGACCTTCTCCGCCCGCTCGGCGTCCCCGCGGAAGCGGGTCTTCGCGAACTCCTCGGTCTTGACCAGGCCCGGGGCGATCTCGATGACGCGGACGGGCTGGCCGACGATCTCCAGGCGGAGGGTCTCGGCGAGGACGCGGGCGCCGTTCTTGGCGGCGACGTAGCCGGCGCCGCCTTCGTACGTGGCGTGGCCGGCGGTGGAGGAGAGGACGACCACCGTGCCGTCGCCGGAGGCGGTCAGGGCCGGGAGCAGGGCCTGGGTGACGTTGAGGGTGCCGATGACGTTGACCTCGTACATCGTGCGCCAGTCGGCGGGGTCGCCGGTGGCGACGGGGTCGGCTCCGATGGCGCCGCCGGCGTTGTTGACCAGCACGTCGCAGCGGTCGAGCGAGGCGGCGAGGGCGTCGACGGCGGCGCGGTCGGTGACGTCCAGGGCGTGGGCGGTGGCCCGGTGGCCGGCTGCCGTGATCTCGGCGGCGAGCTCCTCGATGCGGTCCTTGCGGCGGGCGGTGAGGACGACGTGGTAGCCGGCCGCGGCGAGCTGTCGGGCGGTGGCCGCGCCGATGCCGCTGCTCGCGCCGGTGACTACGGCGGTTCGGATGGCCGTGCTCATGCGGGCTCCTCGTGCGTTCGTGCGTTCGTGTCTTCGTACGTGCGATTACTCGCCAGCATAGGCGGGCCGGACGGACGGCCGGCCGGGCCGAAGGTCACCGGCCGCGCGGGGCGTACATGATCACGGCCATGCCGGCGAGGCAGACGAGCGCGCCCGCGATGTCCCAGCGGTCGGGCCGGTAGCCGTCGGCGACCACGCCCCACAGCAGGGAGCCGGCGACGAAGACCCCTCCGTAGGCCGCCAGGACGCGGGCGAAGTCGCCCGAGGGCTGGAGGGTGGCGACGAACCCGTAGAGGCCCAGTGCGATGACTCCGATGCCGATCCAGGCCCAGCCCCGGTGCTCGCGGACGCCCTGCCAGACGAGCCAGGCGCCGCCGATCTCCAGGAGGGCGGCGAGGGTGAAGAGGGCGGCGGAGCGGGCGATCAGCATGGCCGGAAGCCTACGCACGCAGATGGGGGGAGGACTCGCCCTCATTCGTGTGATGGTCCGACTGATGGTCGGGCGGGGTGGCTAACGTCCGCGCGTGGAGGTGGTCACGGTGCGCCGAGGTGCCGTACGGAGTGTGGTGATGGCCGGGCTGCTGGTACTGCTCGGCGCTGGTGCGGGGACTGCTCACGCCCGGTCCGGGTACTCCGGGTCCGGTCCGGAGGCCGACGTGGCGTACCACGGGCGGGTCGCCCTGGGCGGCGGGCGGCTGCGGATCCTGCTGGTTCCGCAGAACGACGGCCCGGCGGCGCTGGCGAACGCCACCGTACGACTGCGCCTGTCGGCGGAGCTCGCGGACCGGCAGGAGCTGGCGGAGGGCTGTGTGCGGGCCGGGCTGCGCGAGGTGATGTGCGAGACCGGGCCGCTGCCGCTGCACGGGCGGGGGCGGCACATCGGGCTGGTGCTGGAGCTCCGGGAGCGGACGCCGGAGGTGGTCGTGCGGGTGGACACGTGGTGGAACGGCGGCGCGACCGACCGGAACCACACCAACAACGAGCACGTGGTGCTGGCGCTGGACACGGGCGACGCGTACGCGTTCTGAGCCCTACGAGCCCTACGAGCCCTACGAGGCCGGTGAGCGATGCTCACCGCCCCCGGCTCACGCCTTCCGGGCTCCCGCCCCCGGGGCGAACTCGGCGAGGGCCTCGTCCACGATCCGCTCCAGACGGGCGTGGTGGGCGCCGCGCCAGTAGACGCGCTCGCAGTCGGAGCACTGGGCGAAGACCTCGTACGAGCGCTGCGTGCCCTGCTCCAGCCGGTCGCCGACGCTGTCCTTGTCGGCCTCGCGCAGGGTGCCGTTGCAGGCGGTGCAGCGGGTCCAGGGGGCGAGGGCGGGGGCGAACCGGCTCAGGATGTCGCGCACTTGCTCGTCGGGGTTGTCGCTGTACACGTACGCGCCCGCGAACAGCTCGCGGCGCCGCAGCAGCCCGCGGTCTCGGGAGAGCAGGACGCGCTGCTCGGCGGCGGAGCGGGTGGCCAGGGCCGGGTCGCCGATGTCCTCGTTCTCGTAGGCCGCGTCCACGCCGAGCAGGCGCAGGCGGCGGGCGAGGGTGCCGAGGTGGACGTCGAGGAGGAAGCGCAGCGGCGTGACGGCGGGGACGCCCGGGATCTGCTGGGGGCGGTCGACGCCGAAGACCTCGACGGATTCCCCGGCCCGGGGCACGTGGGAGACGGGCGCCTCGGCGCCGTCGACGAGGATCCGGCCGACCTCGGTGAGCGGGACGCCGGCCGATTCGACGACGTGGCCGAGGCTGGAGGCGCCGTCGGTCGTGGTCGGTACGCGCGTGCCGCGCCGGCTCGGGGCGGCGAAGACGTGCAGTTCGGGGGCGAGGGTGAGCTCAATGCCGGGTCCGTTCACGGGGCCAGCATGCCATTGAGGGGCGGGCCCCGGCACGGGATTTCAGCGATGGCCCGGACCGTGCTCACGGCCTGTGCTCACGGCCCGCGGTCCACGGGGCCTACGGGGTCGCCTCGGCCCGGTCGTGGAGCTCGCGATGGGCGCTGACCTCGTCGAAGTGGTTCTCGGCCCACTGCTTCACGGAGGAGAAGAGGCAGCCGAGGCTGCCGCCGAGCTCGGTGAGCCGGTAGTCGACGCGGGCCGGGACGGTGGGGGTGACGGTGCGGGTGACGAGGCCGTCGCGTTCGAGGGAGCGGAGGGTCTGAGTGAGCATCTTCTGGCTGACGGCGGGGATCTTGCGGCCGAGGTCGCTGTAGCGCAGGGACTGCTCTTCGGCCTGGGCGAGGGCGCTGAGGATGAGGCCGACCCATTTGTCGCTGATGCGCGCCAGGAGCTGGCTGGTGGGGCACTCCTTGAGGAAGGCGTCGTAGGCGGTGCGCGCCTCTTCGCGGCGGTCGGCGGCGGTTCGAGTGGCCATGGGCGCTCACTTCCGGGTCGGGTACGCACCCCCAAGTGCGTACTTACGAATCGACAGTACCTCTCCCTAGGTTAGTGGTCATCGGAACGCACCGACCAGCGAGCGGGAGAAACGATCATGAGTATCAACGAGACCACCCCCACCACCATGCAGGCCGTCGTCGTGGACGGCTTCGGCGGACCCGAGCAGATCGAGCTCGTGCAGGTCCCGGTCCCGCAGCCCGGCGCCGGCCAGGTCCGCGTACGGGTCCGGGCGGCCGGCCTGAACCCGGTCGACGGCGCGGTCCGCGTCGGGGTCTTCGGCGGCGCGGGGCAGCGGCTCGGCTTCGGGTGGGACGTGGCGGGCGAGATCGACGGGCTCGGCGCGGGCGTGAGCGGCTGGGCGCTCTCCGACCCGGTGGTCGGCCTGCACTACGGCCCGGTCAAGCCGCTGGGCACCCACGCGCAGTACGTGGTCCTCGACGCCTCCGCGATAGCGGCGGCCCCCTCCTCCGCCGACCCGGTCACCGCCGCGGCGCTGCCCCTGAGCGGGCTGACCGCCGCCCGCGCGGTGGACCTCCTGGGGCTCGCCCCGGGGGCTTCGGTCCTGGTCACGGGCGCGGCCGGGGTGGTCGGCGGACTCGCCGTGCAGCTGGCCGCGCGGGCCGGCTACGCGGTGACCGCCCTGGCGGGGGCGGACGACGAGGCCCTCGTACGCACCCTCGGCGCGGCCGCCTTCGTCCCCAGGGGCTCGGCCCCGGCCGGCCCGGTCGACGGGGTGGTGGACGCGGCGGTACTGGGCGCGGCGGCCCTGGCACACGTCCGCGACGGCGGGGTCTACGTGGGCCTGCGCCCCGGCGACGCCCCGGCGGCGGAGCGGGGCGTCCGCGTGGTGGTACAGGAGGTCGCGGCCGACGGCGAGCACCTGGCCCGGCTGGTGGCGCTGGTCGACGCGGGGGAGCTGACGCTCCGGGCGGGCGAGACCTTTGCGCTGGCGGAGGCGGCCAAGGCCCACGCCCGCCTGGCGGAGGGCGGAGCCCGCGGCCGCATCGTCCTGACGGTGTCCTGAGGACACCGTCAGGACGCCGGGGGACCGGAGGACCGGAGGACCGGGGGACCCCGGCGGTCAGTACCGGGTGCCCATGGCCTCCCGGACCTCCTCCAAGGTGGCCTCGGCCACCGCGTTCGCCCGCTCGTTGCCCTCGCGCAGGATCCGGCGTACGTGGCCCAGGTCGCGGGCGTACTCGGCGCGGCGGGCCCGCAGCGGGGCGAGGTGCTCGTTGACGGACTCGGTGACCACGCGCTTGAGCACGGCCGCGCCGCCGCCGCCGATCTCCGCCGCGACCGCCTCGGGGGTGCGGCCCTGGCAGAGCGCCGCGAGCAGCAGCAGGCTGCCCACCTCGGGCCGGGCGAGGGGATCGTAGGAGATGTGGCGCTCGCCATCGGTCTTCGCGCCCTTGATCAGCCGGGCCGTCTCGTCCGCGGTGTCGGCGAGTGCGATGGCGTTGCCGCGGGACTTGCTCATCTTCGTGCCGTCGGTGCCCAGCAGCAGTGGCGCCGCCGACAGCAGGGCTTCGGGCTCGGGGAAGACCTGGCCGGGGCGGCCGGCCCCGCCCTGCTGATGCCCTCGGAGCTCCTGGCGCCCGTAGCGGTCGTTGAAGCGGCGGGCCACCGTCCGGGTGACCTCCAGGTGGGGGAGCTGGTCCTGGCCGACCGGTACGAGGTTGGCCTTGCAGAAGAGGATGTCGGCGGCCTGGTGCACCGGATAGGTGAACATCAGGCCCGAGACCGACGCCTGGCGCGAGTGCGCGATCTCGTCCTTCACGGTCGGGTTGCGCTGCAGCTCGGCCACCGAGACCAGGGACAGGAACGGCAGCAGCAGCTGGTTGAGGGCGGGCAGCGCGCTGTGGGCGAAGACGGTGGAGCGCTCCGGGTCGATCCCGGCGGCCAGGTAGTCGAGGAGCAGGTCCTCCACGTGCTCCGACAAGCGCTCGGCGACGTCCCGGTCGGTGAGGACCTGGTAGTCGGCGATCACCAGGAAGGTGTCCACGCCGGCGTCCTGGAGCCGGACCCGGGACTGGAGCGTCCCGAAGTAGTGGCCCAGGTGGAGTCTGCCCGTCGGGCGGTCCCCGGTCAGGACCCGGAACCGCCCGGGATCGTGCCGGATCTGCTCTTCGAGTTCGGCGCTGCGGCGCCGGGCCCCGACGATGATGTCGAGGGGGCTGGTCTGCTCGGTGGTCTGCGTGGTCGTCATGCGTGCTCTCCTGCTGCTCGGTCGAAGACCGCCGAACGGGTCGGCCGGCGACGGCGGCAGCGTAGGAGTGCATACCGGTGGGCCGTCCGTTCGGCGGCCCAGGGGTACGTGAATGCCGTGGCCGCTCCTAAGAGGAGCGCCACCAGCAAAGGCGAGACATGTCAGCCATGGTTCGAGCCTAGCGAATCGGTGCGGCCCGCGTCGCCGTCCGTTCGGCCTCGATTACGGGGCCCAATGGCCGGATTTCGACTGTCGGGGCGCGCGAGCGGACGACTCAGGGCCAGACCAGGCAGTACGGCTGGTGCCCGGCCTCGTGGAGGCGGTGCGAGAAGTCCTGCCACTCGTGGAGCAGTTGGTAGACGTTGAAGGCGTCGCGGGGGCCGCCGCGGTCGGGGACCGTGGACCAGATGAAGGCGGCCGCGCCGACCGACTCCTCGCCGATGCCGCGCAGCGGGTCGACCACGGTCATCGGGAGTTTGACGACCGCGTAGTCGGGGTGGAGGACGACCAGCTCCAGCGGGGGCACCTTGTGCAGGGGTATGCCCTCGATGCCGGTCAGGACCATCGCCGCGACGGTCTCCGGCTTGATCTTGCTGAACAGGCCGCCCATGCCGAGCTCGTCGCCGCCCAGTTCCTCGGGCCGCATCGTCACCGGCACCCGGGCGGCGGTGGCGCCGTCGGGTGCGCCGAAGTACTTGTACGTCACGCCCATGCCGCGGCCTCTGGGGAGGCCGTCGGCGTCCTGCGCGGGGCCCGGTACGGGTTCTGCCGCGTCCGTGACGCGGCGGCGGTGCTTGCCGCGGCGACGTTCGCGGGCGCGCTGCGGGTCCAGGCCGTCCGTGCCCTCGCCCGGTCCACCACCGCGTTGCATATCTCCACCCGACTGGTCTTGCCTGCCCCGGCCCCGTGACCCCCGCCACGCAGCCTGATCATCATGGCAGTGACCTCCCCCGGGGCGGCGCGGTGAAACGCCCGTCCGCAAGTCAGTCGCGGCCTGATGAGACCATGGCTGGTGTGAGCTACCCGTACCCGTATGAAGCCAAAGTCTCGCAGACTCTCTTTGACCGCGCGTCCCTCGTGACGCCTGGCGGCGTGAACTCTCCCGTGCGTGCGTTCCGCGCCGTGGGCGGAACGCCCAGGTTCATGGTGTCCGGTACCGGTCCGTACCTGACCGATGCCGACGGGCGCGAGTACGTCGACCTGGTCTGCTCGTGGGGGCCGATGATCCTCGGCCACGCCCACCCGGCCGTGGTGGAGGCCATCCAGGCCGCTGTCGTCCGCGGCACCTCCTTCGGTACCCCCGGTGAGGGGGAGGTCGCGCTCGCCGAGGAGATCGTCGCGCGGATCGAGCCCGTGGAGCAGGTCCGCCTGGTGTCCTCCGGCACCGAGGCGACCATGTCCGCGATCCGCCTCGCCCGCGGGTTCACCGGCCGCGCCAAGATCGTCAAGTTCGCCGGCTGCTACCACGGGCACGTGGACTCGCTGCTGGCCGCGGCCGGATCCGGGCTCGCGACCTTCGCGCTGCCGGACACCCCGGGCGTGACGGGTGCGCAGGCCGGGGACACGATCGTGCTCCCCTACAACGACCTCGAAGCGGTCCGGGCGGCCTTCGCCGCGCACCCGGGCGAGATCGCCTGCGTGATCACCGAGGCCGCGCCGGGCAACATGGGCGTGGTGACCCCGGGCGAGGGCTTCAACCAGGGCCTCGCCGACCTGTGCCGGGCGAACGGCGCCCTGTACATCTCCGACGAGGTCATGACGGGTTTCCGTACCTCGCGGGCCGGCTGGTACGGCGTGGACGGGGTCAAGCCCGACCTGATGACCTTCGGCAAGGTCATGGGCGGCGGCTTCCCGGCCGCGGCGTTCGGCGGCCGCGCCGACGTGATGGGCCACCTGGCTCCGGCCGGTCCGGTCTACCAGGCGGGCACGCTCTCCGGTAACCCGATCGCGACCGCCGCCGGTCTCGCGCAGCTGCGGCTGCTGGACGAGGCGGCGTACGTCAAGGTCGACGCGGTGTCCAAGGAGATCCAGGGGCTGGTGACGGCCGCGCTCACCAAGGAGGGCGTCGCGCACCGGCTGCAGACGGCCTCCAACATGTTCTCGGTGTTCTTCACCGAGAACGAGGTCCGCAACTACGACGACGCGAAGAAGCAGGAGGCCTTCCGCTTCAACGGCTTCTTCCACTCGATGCTGGCGCAGGGCGTGTACCTGCCGCCTTCGGCGTTCGAGTCGTGGTTCGTTTCAACCACCCACGACGAGAAGGCGATCGAGCGGATCGCGGCCGCGCTGCCGGCCGCCGCCCGAGCCGCCGCGGAGGCCACCGCATGAGTGCCGAAGGCAGTGCCGAGATCACCGTGGTCCACGTCGTGCGCCACGGCGAGGTGCACAACCCGGAGGGGGTCCTCTACGGCCGCCGTCCCGGGTACCACCTCTCCGACCTGGGCCGCAAGATGGCGGACCGGGTCGCGGAGCACCTGGAGGGCCGGGACGTGACCCACGTCGTGGCCTCCCCGCTGGAGCGGGCGCAGGAGACGGCGGCGCCGATCGCCAAGTCGCACGGGCTGGACCTGGCGACGGACGGCCGCCTCATCGAGGCGGGCAACGTCTTCGAGGGCAAGACCTTCGGGGTCGGCGACGGCGCGCTGCGCAAGCCGGAGAACTGGAAGCACCTGACGAACCCGTTCAAGCCGTCCTGGGGCGAGCCGTACGTGGAGCAGGTCGTCCGGATGATGAGCGCGATCGAGACCGCCCGTGACGCCGCCCGCGGCCACGAGGCGGTGGCGGTCAGCCACCAGCTGCCGATCTGGATCGTACGGAGCTTCGCGGAGAAGCGGCGGCTGTGGCACGACCCGCGCCGCCGCCAGTGCACGCTGGCTTCGCTGACCTCGTTCACGTACCAGGGCGACAAGCTGGTGTCGGTGGGCTACAGCGAGCCGGCCCGGGACCTGGTCCCGGCGCATCTCCTGGCCGGGGCGAAGCCGGTGAAGGGGAAGTCGAAGGCGTTCGGCGCGTAACCCACGGACTCCCCAGTCCCGCTTTGCCCGAATTTCATACAAATTGGACGGGAGTTGTCGCGCGTCGCGACGGCTCCCGTCCGTATGTCGGCTTATGTGACTTATATGAGCCATGTGCGCGATTTCAGCCGAAGGGGAGCGATCGGTCTGGGACTCGGGGCCGCCGCCGCGATGGGTATCACGGGGTGCGGTTCTGCCGACGGGCCCGATCAGGGCAACCCCGGCCCGAAGAAGAACGAGGCAGGCGCGGGCGGCGGAACCGTCAAGCCCGGCAAGCCGGAAGTCCGGCTGATCGGCGACGGCTCCACCGCCGACACCGGACCGCAGCCCCACCAGCCGCCCGCCCCCGTACCCCTCCAGCCGGGCGAGACCCCGCCCCAGTTCGTGGTGTTCAGCTGGGACGGCGCGGGCGAGATCGGCAACGGCCTCTTCCCCCGCTTCCTCAAGCTCGCCAAGGACCACGGCGCGGGCATGACCTTCTTCCTCTCGGGCCTCTACCTCCTGCCCGAGTCCAAGAAGGACCTCTACCGGCCGCCGAACAACCCCGTCGGAGCCTCCGACATCGGCTACCTCAAGGACGAGAACGTCCGCAACACCCTCAAGTGCGTGCGCGAGGCCTGGCTGGACGGCCACGAAATAGGAACCCACTTCAACGGCCACTTCTGCGGCGGCTCCGGCTCGGTCGGCAAGTGGACCCCGGAGGACTGGCAGAGCGAGATCGACCAGGCCGTGTCGTTCGTCACCAACTGGCGGACCAACACCGGCTTCACCGACCTCGAACCGCTGCCCTTCGACTACCGCAAGGAGCTGACCGGCTCCCGCACCCCCTGCCTGCTCGGCCAGGACAACCTGCTGCCGACCGCCCAGAAGCTGGGCTGGCGCTACGACTCCAGCTCGCCCGGCGGCCTCCAGCAGTGGCCGGTCAAGCGCGGGGGCCTGTGGGACCTGCCGCTGCAGTCGATGCCGTTCCCCGGGCACTCCTTCGAAGTGCTGTCGATGGACTACAACATCCTCGCCAACCAGTCCAAGAACACCACCAGGGGCGCCCCGTCCAACTACCCGGCCTGGCGCTCCCAGGCCACCGCCTCCTATCTCGGGGGCTTCAAGCGGGCCTACGAGACCAACCGCGCGCCGCTCTTCATCGGCAACCACTTCGAGGAGTGGAACGGCGGGATCTACATGGACGCCGTGGAGGAGGCGCTCAAGGGCATGGCGGACAAAAAGGATGTACGGCTCGTATCCTTCCGGCAGTTCGCCGACTGGCTGGACGTCCAGAACCCCAAGGTTCTGGACAAACTGCGCACGTTGGGTCCCGGCCAGTCGCCGACCGGTGGCTGGGCCACGTATCTCACGGGCGTCTGACCCACACCTGACCAGCGGCTTAACACACCTCCGGGGGGCGCGGAAGATCGGCAAACCGGTCATGCGAAACTTTTCACATGAGCCTTAGCCGCGCCCCCCGCCGCAGCCGCTCGACCAGCGGCCGCGCCATCCTGCTGACCGCGGTGACCCTCGCAAGCGCCCTCACCCTCACGGCGTGCGGCGATTCGGGCAGCGGCAGCAAATCCTCCGGTTCCGCCGGAGGCAACTACGTGACCGGCTCCAACGGCGTCTCCACGGTCGCCAAGGCCGACCGGATCGACGCCCCCAAGCTCGACGGCGAGACGGTCGACGGCAAGACCCTGGACACCACCACCCTCAAGGGCAAGGTCGTCGTCCTCAACGTCTGGGGCTCCTGGTGCCCGCCGTGCCGGGCCGAAGCCCCGAACTTCGCCAAGGTCTCCCAGGAGATGGCGGACGCGGGCAAGGACGTCGCCTTCGTCGGCCTCAACACCCGGGACAACAGCAAGCAGAACGCCGTCTCCTTCGAAGAGACCTACAAGATCGCCTACCCGAGCCTCTTCGACCCGGACGGCAAGCAGATCCTGCGCTTCCCCAAGGGCGCGCTGAACCCGCAGGCCATCCCCTCCACGATCGTCCTCGACAAGGACGGCAAGATCGCCGCCCGCACCCTGGCGGCCGTCAACGAGGAGCAGCTGCGCTCGATGATCGAGCCCGTCCTCGCGGAGAAGTGACCTCGTGGTCACCGAGCTCTCCCAGGTAGTCCTCGCCGCCGAACAGACCGGCGTCAACGCCACCGTCCTCAACGGCGCCCTGCTGCTGGCCATGCCGATCGCGCTCTTCGCCGGCCTGGTCTCCTTCTTCTCGCCCTGCGTGCTGCCCCTGGTCCCCGGCTACCTCTCCTACGTGACCGGCGTCGGCGGAGCCGACCTCGCCGAAGCCCGGCGCGGCCGGATGCTGGGCGGCGCGAGCCTGTTCGTCCTCGGCTTCACGGCCGTCTTCGTCTCGACCGGCGCGCTGTTCGGCTACTTCGGGCAGACCCTCGACGCGAACAAGGTGCTCATCTCCCGGATCCTCGGCGGCCTGGTGATCCTGCTGGGCCTGTTCTTCATGGGCGCGATCCCCGGCCTGACGATGCGGGAATTCCGCTTCCACAAGAAGCCGGCGGTCGGGCTGATCGGCGCGCCCGTGCTCGGAGTGCTCTTCGGCCTCGGCTGGACCCCCTGCATGGGCCCGACCCTCGCGGCCGTCGGCACGCTCTCCCTCGACCAGGCCACGGCGGGCCGCGGCGCGCTGCTGACCACCGTGTTCTGCCTGGGACTGGGACTGCCCTTCATCGCCACCGCCCTCGCCTTCCGCAAGGCGCTCGGCGCGTTCGGCTGGGTGAAGAAGCACTATGCGTGGGTGATGCGCATCGGCGGCGGCATGCTGATCCTGACCGGTCTGCTGCTCGTCACAGGAATGTGGAGCAGCATCGTCAGCGACATGCAGAGCTGGACCCAAGGCTTCACGGTGGGGATCTGAGGACTACACGGACATGAGTACGACCGACAACGCGCCCTCCGGGGCGCCGAACGATTCCGCCGATTCCGCCGAGGCCTCGGCGGAGGCCTCCGCCGAAGCGGCCGCCGGCGCACAGCTGTCCACCGCACCCCTGGAGGACGCCCCCGGCGGACCCGTGGGCATCGGTGTGCTGGGCTGGGTCCGCTGGTTCTGGCGCCAGCTCACCTCCATGCGGGTGGCGCTGATCCTGCTCTTCCTGCTGTCCCTGGCCTCCATCCCGGGCTCGCTGGTCCCGCAGAACCAGGTCGACCTGATGAAGGTCGCCGCCTGGAAGAAGGAGCACGCCTCCTGGGCCGGACTCGCCGAGAAGCTCCAGCTCTTCGACGTCTACAGCTCGGTGTGGTTCTCCGCGATCTACCTGCTGCTGTTCATCTCGCTGATCGGCTGCATCCTGCCGCGCTCCTGGCAGTTCGTGGGCCAGCTCCGCGGCCGCCCGCCGGGCGCGCCCAGGCGGCTCGACCGGATGCCCGCGTACACGACGTGGCGCACGGACGAGTCCCCGGACGAGGTGCTCTCGTACGCCCGTACCCTGCTCGGCGGCCGCCGCTTCCGGACGGAGGCGGGCCAGGGCTCGGTCTCCGCGGAGAAGGGCTACCTGCGCGAGGCCGGGAACCTGATGTTCCACGTCGCGCTGATCGTGATGCTGGTCGCCTTCGCCTGGGGCCAGTACCTGAGGTCCGAGGGCGGCAAGCTCGTCCTGCGCGGCCAGGGCTTCTCGAACACGCTCACCCAGTACGACGACTTCAAGTCCGGCAGCCTCTTCGACCCCGAGGACCTGCCGCCGTTCTCCTTCACCCTGGACAAGTTCGACGCCACCTACGAGCGCAGCGGCCCGCAGAAGGGCACCCCGCGCGACTTCAAGGCGTACGTCACCTTCACCAACGGCGCGCACGGCAAGCCGGAGAAGCGCGAGATCCAGGTCAACAAGCCGCTGGAGGTGGACGGCTCCAAGGTCTACCTGCTCGGCCACGGCTACGCGCCGATCATCTCGGTGACCGACTCCACCGGCAAGGTGATCTACAAGGACGCCGTGCCGATGCTGCCGCAGGACGGCAACCTGACCTCCTCGGGAGCCGTCAAGGTCACCGACGGGTACAAGAACAAGGACGGCAAGTCCGAGCAGCTCGGCTTCCAGGCCGTCTTCGTGCCGACGTTCGCGGGCGCGGGCCACGGCACGATGTTCTCCCAGTTCCCGGAGCTGGACTCGCCGGCCCTCGCGCTCAACGCGTACCACGGCAGTCTCGGCGTGGACTCGGGCCTGCCGCAGAACGTCTACCAGCTGGACACGTCCAAGATGGAGATGTTCAAGGGCGAGGACGGCAAGCTCTTCACCCAGCGGATGCTCCCCGGCGAGTCGATGAACCTGCCGGGCGGCGAGGGAGTCGTGAAGTTCGAGGGCATCGAGCGCTGGGCCACCTTCTCGATCACCCAGCAGCCCGGCAGCGGTCTCGCCCTCGCGGGCGCCATCGCCGCCATCGGGGGCCTCGCGGGCTCCCTGTTCATCCAGCGCCGCCGGATCTGGGTCCGGGCGGTCACCGGGAAGGACGGCGTGACCGTCGTCGAGATGGCGGGCCTCGGCCGCAGCGAGTCCGCCAAGCTTCCCGAGGAGCTGTCGGCGCTGGCCGGCGCGCTCCACGAGCAGGCGCCGAGCGCGGCGCCCGCCCCACCTGTCGCACCACCTGCCGAAGCAGCCGAAGTAGTCGAAGGGGAGCGCGCGTGATGCAGCTCGCGGCCGCAACCAACGAGAGTCTGGCCCACCTCAGCAACAACCTCATCTATGCGTCGATGGCGGTCTACACCCTCGCCTTCCTCGCCCACATCGCCGAGTGGATCTTCGGCAGCCGCAGCAAGGTGGCCCGTACGGCCGCCGCGCTCACCACCACGTCCCAGGCCGATGCCCCCGCCGTGCAGGTGCGGAGCAAGGGCGGCACCGCCGTCCTCGACAAGCCGAAGGTCGTCACGCGCAGCGCCGCCGGCACCCGCGACGTCCCGGACGGCCCCGGCGCGGCCGGCGGCACGGTCCAGGGCGACCTGTACGGGCGGATCGCGGTCTCGCTGACCACCCTCGGCTTCCTGCTGGCGACCGGCGGGGTCCTCGCCCGTGCGATGTCCGTGGAGCGGGCCCCCTGGGGCAACATGTACGAATTCTCGATCACCTTCTCCACGGTGGCCGTCGGTACGTACCTGGCGCTCCTGCTGCTGAAGAAGAACGTCCGCTGGCTCGGCCTGCTCCTGGTCACCACCGTCCTGCTGGACCTGGGCATCGCCACCACGGTGCTCTACACGGACAGCGACCAGCTGGTCCCGGCCCTGCACTCGTACTGGCTGTACATCCACGTCTCCACCGCGATCTTCTGCGGCGCGGTCTTCTACATCGGAGCGGCCGGAGCGGTCCTGTACCTGTTCCGCGACTCCTACGAGGGCAAGCTCGCGGGCGGCGGCCAGCCGGGCCGCTTCGCCACCTCGGTCATGGAGCGGCTGCCCTCGGCGGCCTCGCTCGACAAGTTCTCGTACCGCATCAACGCGGCCGTCTTCCCGCTGTGGACGTTCACGATCATCGCGGGCGCGATCTGGGCGGGCGACGCGTGGGGCCGCTACTGGGGCTGGGACCCCAAGGAGGTCTGGTCCTTCATCACCTGGGTCGCCTACGCCTGCTACCTGCACGCCCGTGCCACGGCCGGCTGGAAGGGCCGCAAGGCCGCGTACCTGGCGCTGTTCGCCTTCGCGTGCTGGATCTGGAACTACTACGGCGTCAACATCCTGCTGAACGGCAAGCACTCGTACGCCGGAGTCTGACCCGCAGCCCTTACGGGGCCGCGGCCGCCCTGAGGGGTGGCTGCGGCCCCGTTCGCGTGTCTGTCTGTCTGTCCGTCCGCCCGTCAGAGGTCCCGCTCCAGTACGTAGGCGCCGCGCGCCCCGGGAGCCCCGTAGAAGAAGTAGAGCTCCAGGCTCTGGCGTTCGTCGCGCCGCAGCTCGAAGGTCCAGCGGTACGCCTCGGGCGGGGCCGGCAGGTCCGTCTCGTGCCGCATCTCGGACCGTGCCCCGGCGCCGGTGCGGGCGGGGAGGTCCAGGCGGACGTGCTGGCCGAGGTTGCGGCCGGCCGGCTGGGCGCCGGTCAGCTTCCACGTGCCGGCGCCCGAGAGGCGCCAACCACTGCCGTAGTCGCGTTCCTGGCCGTCGAGCAGGGTGACGGCGGCCGTGCCGTCGGAGCGGAAGACGACTTCGGTGCCCTCGACGCAGCGCCAGGTGCCGATGATCTCGGTGGTCTTGGCGTCGAAGACGGTGGGGACGGGGTCGGTGTCCAGCGGGGCGTAGCCGGTCACGGCGAGCAGGGCGGCGACGAGCACCGCGTAGGCGAGCAGGTTGCGCAGGACCGTGTCGAGAATCCGCGGTCCGCCGCCGTGCCGAGAAAGCGATTCCCCCATGGGGCCATTCTGTCAGCACCCTTGAACGCGTTCAATTGTGCTCTCGGTCACACCCGTCTCCGGTGGTGCCCGCCGCGCCGCTCACCAGGCGGGGCGCAGGGCCGGGAGCGGCCCGTCCCCGTTCAGGGTGCGCACCAGTCGGCCGAGCTCGGCGCGCAGTGCGCCGAGGTCGACGCTGCCCCGTCCGAGCTCGGCCTCCAGCTCGTGCAGGACCCGCCCGGCGGCGCGGAGGTGGTCGTTCGCGGCCCCGGTCAGTACGACCAGCTTGCGGCGCCCGCCCTCGGGGTGCGGCTCGCGGCGCACGTACCCGCGCCGCTCCAGGTCGTCGACGATCTGCCCGGCGGCCTGCTTGGTCACGCCGAGCCGCTCGGCGAGCTCGGTCGCGGTCGCGCCGGGCCCCTTGAGGGCCTGGAAGGCCATGCCGTGCAGGGGGCGCAGATTGTCGGCGTGCCCGGACTCCTCGAGGCGGCGGGTGAACTCGCCGAGCAGCAGCTGGAAGCCGAGGCCGAGCAGGAAGGTCAGCTCGATGCGGTCGTCGCTTTGGTGGGTGGTCACGGAAACATGGTGACACGGGCGAGTCAAGCTGCTTTACTTGCATCAAGTAAAGGCGCTTTACTCGCCTGTCCGCCATGCCGACCAAGGAGCCGTCTTGCGCGTCATCACCACGTCCCCCGAGCATGTCATCACCACCCCCAACGCGACCATGACCGGCCTCGCCTCGCCCAGCCGGGGCAGCGCGGAGCTGAGTACCTGGCACGCCGCCATCGCCGCCGGGATCACCGGCCCGGAGCACTCCGTCAGCCGTGAGCAGGTGTGGACGGTCATCGCCGGAGCCCTGGACGTCACCTGTGGCGGCCGGACCGAGAAGGTCGCCGTCGGCCAGGTCGTGGTCCTGCCCCCGGACGTCCTGCGCCGCGTCCACGCCCTCGAGGACACCGAGGTCTACGTCGCCATGCGCGCGGACGGCCTCGTATCGGTTCCGGGCACCGAGGGCAGCCGCCCTCTGCCGTGGGCGGTGTGAGCCGCGCGGCGTCCCCGTAGGGCTCAGCCCTTCCCCTCGGTAGGGGTCAGTCCTTGCCCTCGGTAGGGGTCAGTCCTTGCCCTCGCCCTGCTCGCGCCGCTTCAGCTCCTCCTCGCGGCGGCGCAGGTCCGCCTCCCAGTCCTTGAGGAGGCTCTCGTCCTTCTTGTTCTCCTCGCGGAGGGCCTTGAGGAACTCCGGGTTGTCGTCGGGGGCGACCCACTCCTGGCGGTGGCTGCGGTGCCACTCGGAGGGGGTGCGGCCGCCGGCCGGGACGGTGCGCAGCTTGCCCGCGGCGAACCAGACGATCGGGCCGACGATCCAGAAGAGCAGGATGATGATGACCCAGACGACCTTGGGGAGGTGCTTGGCCTCGTCCTCGGGGGTGTTGAGGCAGTCGATGAACGCGTAGATCGTCAGCGCCAGCGGCAGGATGAACATCAGCGCCCGGATCATGCGGAACAGCCCCCTGGAAGCAATGGCGGGGCTCGAATCGACGGCCCCGGTGATACGTCAAGCGTAGCCGGTGACCGATACTGGGCCCCATGGCTTACGACGATCTCCGCTCGCTGCTCCGGGCCCTGGAGCGGGAGGGCGACCTCAAGCGCATCAAGGCCGAAGTGGACCCGTACCTAGAGGTCGGGGAGATCGTCGACAGAGTGAACAAGGCGGGCGGACCCGCGCTGCTCTTCGAGAACGTCAAGGGCTCGGCGATGCCGCTGGCCATGAACGTCTTCGGGACCGACCGGCGGCTGCTCAAGGCGCTGGGGCTCAAGTCGTACGCCGAGATCAGCGAGAAGATCGGCGGCCTGCTCAAGCCCGAGCTGCCCCAGGGCTTCATCGGGGTCCGCGAGGCCTTCGGCAAGCTCGGCTCGATGGTGCACGTGCCGCCGAAGAAGGTGAAGGGCGAGTCCGCGCCCGTCCAGGAGGTCGTCCTCACCGGGGACGACGTGGACCTGGACCAGCTGCCGGCCCTCTTCACCTGGCCCAAGGACGGCGGGTCCTTCTTCAACCTGGGCCTGACGCACACCAAGCACCCCGAGACGGGCGTGCGCAACCTGGGCCTCTACCGCCTCCAGCGCCACGACAAGCGCACCATCGGCATGCACTGGCAGATCCACAAGGACAGCCGCAACCACTACGCGGTCGCCGCGGCCCGCGGTGAGCGGCTGCCCGTCGCGATCGCCTTCGGCTGTCCGCCGGCCGTGACGTACGCCTCGACCGCGCCGCTGCCGGGCGACATCGACGAGTACCTCTTCGCCGGGTTCGTGGCGGGCAAGCGGATCGAGATGGTGGACTGCAAGACGGTCCCGCTCCAGGTCCCGGCCCACGCCGAGGTGGTCATCGAGGGCTGGCTGGAGCCCGGGGAGACCCTCCCCGAGGGCCCCTTCGGCGACCACACCGGCTTCTACACCCCGCAGGAGCCCTTCCCCGCGCTGAAGATCGACTGCGTGACGATGCGCAGGCGTCCGCTGATCCAGTCGATCGTGGTCGGCCGCCCGCCGACCGAGGACGGTCCGCTGGGCCGCGCGACGGAACGCTTCTTCCTGCCGCTGCTCAAGATCATCGTCCCGGACATCGTGGACTACCACCTCCCCGAATCGGGCGGCTTCCACAACTGCGCGATCGTCTCGATCGACAAGAAGTACCCGAAGCACGCGCAGAAGGTCATGCACGCCATCTGGGGCGCCCACATGATGTCGCTGACCAAGCTGATCATCGTGGTGGACAAGGACTGCGACGTCCACGACCTCCACGAGGTCTCCTGGCGGGCGCTGGGCAATACGGACTACTCCCGCGACCTCACCGTCGTGGAGGGCCCGGTCGACCACCTGGACCACGCTTCCTACCAGCAGTTCTGGGGCGGCAAGGCGGGCATCGACGCCACGAAGAAGCTGCCGACGGAGGGTTACACCCGGGACGGCGGCTGGCCTGACATGGTCGAGTCCGACCCGGCTACGGCCGCCCTGGTGGACAGTCGCTGGAAGGAGTACGGCCTGTGAGCCCGATCGCAATGGGGGGTCCGGCCCTCTTCATCGGCACCGACACGGTCTACGTGGCCCTGGTGCGCCCGGAGCTCGACCCGGCGGACCCGGGCGTCCGGCTGGCCGCCGAGCAGGCGGGCGTGTCGCCGGAGGAGTTCGCGGGACCCGGCAACGTCTGGGCCCTGATGCTCGACGAGGGCGGCGAGGGCGACGGCTTCGAACTGCCCGGCGCGCGCGACATCGAGGCGGACGATTTCGCGGAGCAGCTCCAGCGCTCCCTGGCGGCGGCCGAGCCCTTCACCGCCGAGGCCGGCAACTTCCTGCGCCTCGAAGCCCGCCCGGCCGGCGACGCCTGGGTGGTCACCGCCCGCGTCACCCCGCCCGAGGGCCACGAAGACGGCGCCGCCCCCCAGACCCTGGAGCTGGGCGCGCTCCCGGCGGCGGAACTGCTGGCCGACCTCGAAGAGTTCCGGAGAGCCCTCGCATGATGACGACCGCCGACGAACTCATCGGCTCGTCCGGCCCGGCGCCGCAGCCGACCGGCAAGGTCAAGGCCTTCCTGCGGCTCGTGATGATCGAGCACTCGGTCTTCGCGCTGCCCTTCGCCTACATCGCCGCGCTCACCGCCATGTTCACGCTCGACAAGAGCATGCACTGGGGCAAGCTGCTGCTCGTCACCGTCTGCATGGTCGGGCTGCGGACCTTCGCGATGGCCGCCAACCGGATCATCGACCGGGAGATCGACTCGCGGAACCCTCGTACTCAGGGGCGGGAGCTCGTGACGGGCGCCGTGTCCGTGCGCTCCGCCTGGACCGGGGCCGGGATCGCGCTGGTGGTCTTCCTCGGGGCGGCGGCGCTGCTCAACCCGCTCTGCCTGATGCTGGCGCCGATCGCCGTCGTGCCGATGGTGGTGTACCCGTACGGGAAGCGGTTCACGAACTTCCCGCACGTCATCCTGGGCATCGCCCAGGCGATGGGACCGATCGGGGCCTGGCTCGCGGTCACCGGCGAGTGGTCGTGGGACGCCGTCATCCTCGGCCTCGCGGTCGGCGTGTGGATCGGCGGCTTCGACCTGATCTTCGCCTGCCAGGACGTGGCCGCCGACCGGGCGGAGGGCGTCAAGTCCGTCCCGGCCCGCTTCGGCATCCCGGCCGCCCTGTGGGGCGCCCGCGGCGCGCACGTCGTCACCACGGCCCTGCTGGCCTGGTACGCCGTCGCGACGGACGCCGGGCTGCGGTTCTGGTTCGGCCTGCTGATCGTCGTAGGAGCCTTCCTCTACGAGCACACCATCGTCAGGCCGCACGACCTGTCCCGTCTGAACAGGGCGTTCTTCACGGTGAACGGCTTCATCGGCATGGCGCTCTTCGTCTGCGCACTGGCGGACCTGGTGTCGCGGGGTCTGTCCCTGTAACTCGATCGTGTGTGCCCTATCGGATCCGGCGGTTCGCGGCCTGCCGGGGCGCTAGCGTGCGGTCGTGACCACGCCCGAAGGCCAGCCTCTGCACTCACGACTCAGCAGGTTCGAGGACATGTTTCCCGGTCACCGCACGGAGATCGTCGAGGGCGCCGTCGTGATGACTCCGCTGAGGCCGAGCGACAACGCCACCGTCTTTGCTGTGTGGAGGGCGTTCGAGGCTCAGTTGTCCGATGAGTGGGGCTTCATCAGCGACGTCGCGGTCCCGTTCGACGGCGACAACGAGTTCTGCCCGGACCTTGCGGTGATTCCTGCTACGGAGGCGGACAGGAACCTCAGCGCCTACCCGCCCGACCTGGTCGAGCTGGTCATCGAGGTCGTCTCCCCGAGCAGCGTGCGCAATGACTACGAGGTCAAGGATCGGGCCTACGCCCGGCGCGGTATCCCGCACTACCTGATCTTCGACCCGTACAAGGCCCAGTGCACGACCCTGTGGAACCCGGGGCCCGACGGCTACCGGGGGCGCGACGTGTTCCCGTACGGGGAGACGGTCACGGTGGAGACGGGCATCGGCAAGGTCTCGGTGGATACGGCCGCGCTGCCCATCGACCGCGGCACCGCCTAGGCCGCCACCGCCACGCGCGGGCGAGTCAGTGCGGCCACGCCCGCGCCGGCCAGCAGGCCGAAGAGGTGGGCCTGCCAGCTGACCGTCGAGTCCGCCGGGAGGGCTCCGGCCAGGAACGTGGTGCCCCAGACCGTCGCGATCACCACGGCCACCACGACGCCGAGCGGGCTGCGCTCCACGAAGCCGCGTATCAGCAGGTAGCCGAAGAGGCCGAAGATCAGGCCCGAGGCGCCCGCCGTGATGCTGTGGGACGGGGATATCAGCCAGACCGCCAGCCCGTCGGCGAGGACGATCGCGACGCAGACGGCCAGGAAGCGGCGTATCCCGCTGAGGGCGGTGACGAAGCCGAGGACCAGCAGCGGGACGCTGTTCGAGGCCAGGTGGTCGAAGCCGAAGTGCAGGAACGGGGCCAGGGGTATCGCGGCCAGCCCGTCCGCCTCGCGCGCGGTGATCCCGTAGGCGTCGAGGGCGTGGCCCGTGGCGTAGTCGACGAGCTCGATGAGCCACAGCAGTGCGACCCAGCCCAGCATCAGCAGACCGGCGGCCTTGGCCCGGTCGAGCCCTCGCACGTCGCTCATGGCGCCCCCGCCCCCCTTCTCACCCGCATGTGTCCATCCCTTGAACGTCCGGCCACCTTAGCCAGTGCCCATTCCCGGTGGCCGGATAGTCTCGGAGGTATGACTGAGGGCAAGCGCACCCCGTGGGTGGTCGGGGTTTCCGGGGCGTCCGGGACGCCGTACGCGGCGGCCGTGCTCCGTGGGTTGCTGGCGGCGGGCGAGAGCGTGGACCTGGTGGTGAGCCGGGCCTCGCGCCTGACGCTGCTGGACGAGACGGGGATCGCCTTCCGCGACGCGCACTGGCGGGACGACCTGGCCGAATGGCTGGAACGCGGGGCGGACGGGAAGCCCGCCACGTTCGGGAGGCCGGAACTGGACGGCGTCCGCTACTGGGGCGCCGGCGATCTGGCGGCCGGGCCGAGCAGCGGCTCTTACCCCGCTCTGGGGATGCTGATCGTGCCCGCGTCGACGGCCTGCGTGGCCGGCGTGGCGCTCGGGCTTTCGAAGGACCTGCTCCAGCGGGTGGCGAGCGTGACGCTCAAGGAACGGCGCCGGCTGGTGGTCGCGGTGCGGGAGACCCCGCTGAGCGGGCAGACGCTGAAACATCTGGTGACGCTGGACGAGGCGGGCGCAGTGGTGCTGCCCGCCTCTCCGGCGTTCTACGCGGGTGCGACGCACATCCAGGATCTGGTGGATTTCGTCGCGGGGCGGGTGCTCGACGCGGCAGGGGTGCCGCATCAGCTGTACCGCCGTTGGAAGGGGGAGCTCGGAGGCTCCCGCCTTCCCGAGGGGTCGAGCGGGTCGAGCGGGGCAAGCGGCGGTGCTTAGCGCTTCTTGCTGCGCCCCGGCTTGCGGGTCTTGTCGACGCGGTGGGCGGCGGCGGGCTGGTCGGTGCGGGATCGGTTGGCCAGCTCCTGGAGCTGTCGCATGTGTGCGTAGGCCATCTCGATCGTGTACACGGTGAACCACTCCTGAAAATTGTCAGATCATCGTTGATCTGTTGAAAGATTCACAGGGTGTCGACCCTGTGTGCCTTTGATTCTATACGTAAACTGGTGGGATCGCCGAATAATGGAAGGCTCCAGGTATATGGACGCGGTGGACAGGCAGCTCATCCAGGCACTTCGTGAGAACGGACGTGCCTCGTACGCGGAGCTGGGCCGGCTCGTGGGCCTCTCCGGCCCCAGCGTCACCGACCGGATCAACCGGCTGGAAACCGCCGGGGTCATCACCGGCTACCGGGCGACCGTGGACGCGGCCTCGCTCGGCCTCGGCGTCACGGCGCTCATCGGCATCTCGCTCTCCGACGCGGCGGACCACGAGGACGTGGCCCGCCGACTGCGCGACCTCACGGAGATCGAGGACTGCTGGTTCATCGCCGGCGACGACTCGTACATGCTCAAGGTCCGGGCGGGTGACGTGGACGGTCTGGAGAAGATCATCCGCAAGCTCTCCAGCACCAAGGGCGTCTCGCGCACGCGCACCACGATCGTGCTCTCCACCAAGTGGGAGAACCGGGTCGGGGGGCTGCCCGAGGAGGGCTGAGAGTACGGTGGGGGACGGTCAGGGGCACGAGGACACGAGGACAGATGGAGAGGACCGGCATGGACGCTGGGCTCAAGCGTGAGCTGGAGGAGAAGGTTCGCTCCGGCGAGCGGCTGACCCGTGAGGACGGCATCGCCCTCTACGAGTCGGACGACTTGGCCTGGCTCGGCGGCCTCGCCCACGAGGTGCGCACGCGCAAGAACGGCGACGTCGTCCACTTCAACGTCAACCGTCACCTCAACATGACGAACGTGTGCACCGCTTCGTGCGCCTACTGCTCGTTCCAGCGCAAGCCGGGCGAGAAGGACGCGTACACGATGCGCATCGAGGAAGCCGTTCGCCTGGCCAAGACCATGGAGAACGAGAACCTCACCGAGCTGCACATCGTCAACGGCCTGCACCCCAGCCTGCCGTGGCGGTACTACCCGCGCTCGCTCTCCGCGCTGAAGGAAGCGCTGCCGAACGTCTCGCTGAAGGCGTTCACGGCGACCGAGATCCACCACTTCGAGACGATCTCCGGCATGTCGGCCTCCGACATCCTGGACGAGCTGATCGAGGCCGGTCTGGAATCGCTCACCGGCGGCGGCGCGGAGATCTTCGACTGGGAGGTCCGCCAGCACATCGTCGACCACCGCACCCACTGGGAAGACTGGTCGCGCATCCACCGCCTGGCGCACTCGAAGGGCCTCAAGACCCCCTCGACCATGCTCTACGGGCACATCGAGGAGCCGCGCCACCGCGTGGACCACGTACTGCGGCTGCGCGAACTGCAGGACGAGACCGGCGGTTTCCAGGTTTTCATCCCGCTGCGCTACCAGCACGACTTCGTGGACATGAAGGACGGCAAGGTACGCAACAAGCTCCAGGCGCGCACGACGATGGCGACGGGCGCGGAGGCCCTGAAGACCTTCGCGGTCTCCCGCCTCCTCTTCGACAACGTCCCGCACGTCAAGGTCTTCTGGGTGATGCACGGCGTGCAGACCGCCCAGCTGGCGCTCCAGCACGGCGCGGACGACATGGACGGCTCGGTCGTCGAGTACAAGATCACGCACGACGCCGACAACTACGGCACCCCGAACAAGCTGGGCCGCGAGGACCTGCTGGAGCTGATCCGCGACGCGGGCTTCCGCCCGGTCGAGCGCAACACGCGCTACGAGATCATCCGCGAGTACCCGGGCCCGGACGCGAACCTGCGCGAGACCCCGCAGGCGATGCGCGTCTGACCTCCGACGCCGGGGCCCCGGTCCCCCTTTCGGGGGGCCGGGGCCTTTTGCGCACCCGATCAGGTAATGGCTACTCTAGCTCTATGACCCTTACGTTCATCTTCGATCCGGCCGTCGACCCCGCCCTGGTCGAAGGGTTCGCCCAGCTCTGGACCGACGTGTCCAACGCCGGCGGCGCGGTCGGCTTCGTGCCGCCCGTCACCATCGAGGACGTCCGCCCCGAGTTGGACAAGCACCTCGCCGCCGCCGCGGAGGGCCGCAGCCGGCTGCTCGTCGGGCGCGACACCGACGGCCGGGTCCGGGCCGCTGCCGTCATCGCACCCAACCAGCACCGGCTCCAGAAGCACGGGGCCTGGGTCTACACCGTCATGGTCGACCCCGCACTCCAGGGCCGTGGCCTCGGCCGCGAGTTGATGACCGCCGTCGCGGACGCCGCCCGCGCGATCGGGGGCATCGAGGCGCTCCGCCTCGGCTGTCGTGGCGGGGCGGGCCTGGAGCGCTTCTACGAGGCGTGCGGCTACAGGGAGGTCGGCCGCGTCCCCGGCGCCATCCGCGTGGCCCCCGGCGACGACCGCGACGACGTCACCCTCCTGCTGTCCCTGTACTAGCGTCTCGGCCGGGTGAGGTGAGGGGGAGGGAGTGAAGGTGTCGGGGTGGGACCTGAGGGCCGTGGCCCTGATCGCATTGCGGGGGACGGAGACCGATCGTCGGCTCTTCGAGGAGGAGGTCGCGGTACAGGAGTGGGAGGTGCTGGAGAAGGAGGGCCCGGCTCTCACGCCGAGCGCCGAGGGCGACTGTTCCTACGTGGTGGAACTCCGGTTCCGCGGCTCCTCGTACCGGGCTGTCACGGGCGCCCGCGAGCGACTGGAGGACCTTTCGGATCGCCTCGTCCTCGATCTGGTGGTGGAAGCCGTTCAGTTGGTGGAGCGGGACCCGCTGGACCTACCCGTCTGGTACGCCTACGAGCCGCCACGACTGCGCCCCTGCACCACTCCGTTGCCGCTGCGCGAACGCTTCCGGGAACGGGCCGTCGACTGGTGGACAGTGACATTCGGCCCGCGCGACAGCGGGCGCCAGGTGCGGGCGCTGGACGAGACCGGAGCACGGGCGCTCGCCGGGCGAGCTCTGCCCGGAGCGCAGTCGGCTCCTCCCGCCGTGAGGGTTCGCCGGTCCATGGGGACCGGACGCCACCCTGACCGACACCCGCCGTCGCGGCGACGCGGCCCCATGCGGCAGTTCGGCATGCTGCGCTTCCCCGTGCTGCTGGCACTGGTGTGCGGGGCCTGGATCGGAGTGCTCTGGGGGCAAGGCGTCGGCGCCTGGTGGCCCGCGCTGCCTTTTCTCGCGGTGGCGGCGGCTGCCGCGGCAGTGGTCCTGCGGCGCGTCGGCCCCGTACTATCCGGCCCGTTCGTCACCGTCGCGGGTGTGGTGCTGGTCGGCGGAGTGGCCGGTGTCGGCGCGAACGGTGTTGTCACGGCGCCGGACGCGGTGACCGGCTTCCGGCTCGTGGTGATCGGCCTGGGATTCGGCTACCTGGTGGGGATGGGCGTGTGGCTCCTGGTCCGGCAGTCGAGCTGGCGCCGCACACTGCCGTGGCTGCTGCCCGCCCTGCTGCCGCTCGTCGCGGTACTACTGCCCGGTCTCGGCCTCACCCTGCCCGCCGCCTACCTCGACGCCTTCGAACTCGACCTGGAGGACGTGGACGTGCCCGCCGTGTGGCGGATGATCGGGGCACTGAGGGTGGCCGTCGCCCTCACGCTCTGGCTGCTCGCCCCTGCTCTGATCGGCTACGCCAAACACCTGCACTTTCTGGTCAGGGACCGGTGGATGCTCTACGCGGTGGCGGCCTTCCTCTCGCTGTACTGCGTGGCCCAAGGCGCGTGGTCCCTGGCCCTGGAACCCGCGGCCGCGTCCGGCTCCCGGGCGGTGGCTGCCGCCGCGGGCGGCCGGACTCCGGCGTTCTACTACGGGATCAAACCGGAGTGGATGTGCGTCCTGCCGGTCACCGACGTGGCCAAGGTGCCTGTCGAAGGCGGGTCGCTCGACCCGGCCAGGGCATATCTCCTGATGGGCGACTCGGGTGGGGCGGCCGTGCTGTGGGACGCCTGGGGAAGGGCCGCGCTCAAGGTTCCGCTTGCATCGGTGCGTCTCGTCCCCGCCGATGCCCCCCGGCGCCCGTGTCCGTAGCTCGGGCGTGCTTCACTGGACGGAAGCGAGCCGACGTACGGCCGTGCGCGAGCAACTAAAACCACGTACCACCACGACGAGAGAGCAGGGTCACCGTGTCCCTCAAGCCCAACGCGACGATCCGGTACACCGCGATGCGCCTGGTGATCTTCGTCGGGTCCCTCGTCTTCGTCGCGGGCATGGTCCGGCTGGGCTGGGTGCCCTCCGGCCTCGGCGACGCCAACCCCGCCTGGGTCGTGCTGCTCGCCCTCGTGATCTCAGCCCCGCTCTCCTTCGTCCTGCTGCGCAAGCAGCGCGACGAGATGTCCGCCGCGATCTCCGGACGCGTCGCCGGCGCGAAGGACAAGCTCGCCGCGAACCGCAGCCAGGAGGACGTGGCCGACGATGCCGCGCGCCTGAGCCAGTAGGACCTCAGTCGGCTGCACCTCAGTCAGCTGCACTTCAGTTAGCTGCACTTCAGTTAGCTGCATCACACATCGAAATGCCTCGGCCGCGGGTTCACCCCGTATTGCCGGGGCTTTCGGCGTTTTTGCGCCCTCTCGTGCTCCCCTTGCTCAAAGGGACCCTTTGAGATTCCCAAAGAAGAAGTGTTAGCGTGCTCAACATGTTGACCGCAGCTGCGCACCCGATGACCACGAGCGTTCCGCTCGTGGCGCGCCTGCACGTCGACCTCTGCCGCCGCGCGTCCGCGGCCTGTTGCTGCTGTCGCTGAGTCCCGCGACCAGCCCCCGGCACAGCAGCGGTCCGCCCGCCCGGCTCTTCGTCCTTCCGGGTGCTGCCGCACCGCATCACCACCCCCACCGCACGCACCGCAGAACCACCCGGAGAGTGTCCGTGTCCGCGTCACCGCAGACCCCTGCCGCAGAGGCCCCCGCCGAGGCCCCGGCCAAGGTCCCCGCGAAGAAGTCCTCGTTCCGATTCCCCTTCTGGGCCCAGATAGTCACCGGCCTCGTGCTCGGTGTCCTCCTCGGCTGGGTCTCCCGCAGCCAGGACATCAGCTGGCTCGGCACCACCCTGGAGCAGATCGGCGACATCTTCGTCCAGCTGCTGAAGCTGGCCGTCGCCCCGCTCGTCTTCTTCGCGATCCTGGTGTCGATCACCAACCTGCGCAAGGTGAACAACGCCGCGCGGCTCGCCTCGCGCACCCTGCTCTGGTTCATGATCACGTCGCTGATCGCGGTCGCCATCGGCCTCGGCATCGGCCTGCTCACCAACCCGGGCTCCGGCACCGGCCTCACCCCGCAGGACGGCAAGCTGCCCAAGCGCCACGGGTCCTGGCTGGACTTCCTGACCGGCATCGTGCCGAAGGACATCATCACGCCGTTCACCGAGCTGAACGTCCTGCAGATCGTCTTCCTCGCCGCCGTCGCCGGTATCGCCGCCCTCCAACTGGGCAGCAAGGCCCAGCCCGTGCTGACCGTCGCCGAATCCGTGCTGGAGCTGCTCCAGAAGGCTCTGTGGTGGGTCATCCGCCTCGCCCCGCTCGGCACCGTCGGCCTCATCGGCACCGCGATCGCCACGTACGGCTGGGACCTGCTCGGCAAGTACGCGACCTTCACCGCCGACGTGTACATCGGCTGCGCCCTGGTGATGTTCGGCGTCTACCCGCTGCTGCTCGCCACCGTCGCCAAGGTCAGCCCGCTCCAGTTCTTCAAGGGCGCCTGGCCCGCCATCCAGCTGGCCTTCGTCTCGCGCTCCTCGGTCGGCACCATGCCGGTCACCCAGAAGGTCACCGAGCGCCTCGGCGTCCCGAAGGAGTACGCCTCCTTCGCCGTCCCGTTCGGCGCCACCACCAAGATGGACGGCTGCGCCGCGATCTACCCGGCGCTCGCCGCGATCTTCATCGCGCAGATCTTCGACGTGCAGCTGGGCATCGGCGACTACCTGCTGATCGCCTTCGTCTCGGTCGTCGGCTCCGCCGCCACGGCGGGTCTGACGGGCGCCACGGTCATGCTGACCCTGACCCTCTCCACGCTGGGCCTCCCGCTGGAGGGCGTGGGCCTGCTGATGGCGATCGACCCGATCCTGGACATGATGCGCACCGCCACCAACGTGGCCGGCCAGGCGCTGGTCCCGGTCATCGTCGCGGCCCGCGAGGGAATCCTGGACAAGGTGGCCTACGGGACCGCCTCCTCCTCCCCGCTGGACGACCCGGCCCCGGCCGACCCGGCCACGGACGGCGACGCCGACGCCGACACCGATGCAGGCACCGGCACCGGCTCGGAGAGGGTGCTCGTCTCCGCCTGAGGCTCCTGCCCCGCACGGCCTTCCGCTCGCCGCAGCCCCCGCCCCCGTCCGGGCGGGGGCTGTGGCGTTTCCGTGCGGGGTCCTACAGTGCATCGCAATGCACCGCATGGTGTTCCATGGCACGGCGTTGCATGTGCGCGGTGGATCGGGCGAGTTGGGGGTACGTGGGTGAACGGCGCGAAGTTAGCGGGCCGGTACGAGCTGTCCGGGCTCATCGGGGCCGGCGGAATGGGGGAGGTGTGGCGCGGCCGCGACCTGGCCCTGGAGCGGGACGTGGCCGTCAAGCTCATCTCCCGGCCCGGGGACGACAAGCTCGCGCTGCGGCTGCGCGCGGAGGCGCGGGCGGCCGCGGCCCTCTCGGACCCGCACGTGGTGTCCGTACACGACGTCGGCGAGACGTCCATCGACGGCCGGACCGTCGTCTACCTGGTGATGGAGCTCGTCAACGGCCGGCCGCTCGGGGAGAAGAGCGGCCGGGCGGCGGTCGAGGACACGGTGCGCTGGGGCGTGCAGATCTGCGAAGGGCTCCAGGCAGCCCACGGCGCGGGCATCGTCCACCGCGACATCAAACCCGCGAACATCCTGCTCACCGAGGCGGGCCGGATCAAGATCTGCGATTTCGGGATCGCCCGGCAGAGCGGCTTCCAGGGCCTGACGACCAAGGGCTCGGTGACCGGCACTCCCGCGTACATGTCGCCCGAACAGGCCCGCGGCGAGGAACTCGACGCACGCAGCGACCTGTACGGGCTGGGGTGCGTGCTGTACGAACTGCTCACCGGCGCCCCGCCGTTCTCGGGGACGGGCTGGGAGATCCTCGCCCAGCACGCGAACCAGGCCCCGGTACCGGTGCGGACCCGGCGCCCCGAAGTGCCCGCCGGGCTGGACCGGCTGGTCCTGCGGCTGCTGAGCAAGGACGTCGCCGACCGGCCGTCGAGCGCTGCCGACACCGCCGAACTGCTGCGTGCGGTGGTGGAGCCCGCCGACCGGCGGGGTCCCGCCCCGCAGCCCACTCCTACGGCGCGCGACACCGCCGGGCGGACGACCCGGACGGCGGCCGAGCCGCCGGGGTGGGTCCGCGAGCCGGGTCCGGCGCCGGGTCCGGCATCGGCACCCGGCCCCGGTCGCGGGGCCCGTTCGGCCGAGCCGCCCAAGTCGGCCGAGCCGCCCAAGTCGGCCGAGCCGCCCAAGTCGGCCGAGCCGCCCAAGTCGGCCGAGCCGCCCAAGTCGGCCGAGCCGCCCAAGTCGGCCAAGCCGGCCGCGGCGGCGGCCCCGCACACCCCGGTGGTGACCAACATGTCGATCGGGGCGGCCTGGCTGGGCTTCCTCCTGCCCGCGGTGAGCGTGTCGGGCCAGCTGGTCGGCTTCGGGGTCATGCCCGGAGTCTGGGCCGGCGTGGTGGGGGTGGCCATCGGGGTCGTGGTGTGGTTCAGCTCGCTCCTCGTGGGGGAGAGGGACTGGGTGTCGGCGTTCGGAGCGCTGCTCTCGCTGACGGCGGGCGTGGTGGTGCTGGTCTGCCTGCTCCTCGCCCCCCATGTCCCTTGGTGGAAGGCGTGCTTGGCCGGCGCCGGGACCTTTCTGGCGCTCCTGTTCGCGGCCTTCGGCATGCGGAGGCTGGTCACTGCCGTCTCGCGGGCGAAGGAGTCCGAGGCCGCCGTGCTGGCCTGCGACGTCGGGATGGCCGCCGGAGTGCTCGCCGCCTGGCTGCTGCTGGCCCGTACGGAACTCGTGGTGCCGGGCGCGCTGGGTGTAGGCGCCGGGTGCTGGCTCCTGTTCGGATGCGTCGCGGGTTGGCTGATGCCCCCGCGCCGCGCGTGATCCCGAACCGCCTCACTCCGCCTCACGTGATGCCGGTCCGCCGCGCGGTCAGAGCATCCGGCCGCGGACGTACGCGACGGCCGCCATCAGGGCCGGAAGGACGTACCACCACCGGCCCATGGTCCGGCGGTACACCGGGAGGAGTGAGAGCAGCAGCCCGACGGCGGTGATGCCCACCACCGCGTAACCCAGGGCTTCGGCGTCCTCGCGCCGGCGGTCGTCGCCCGGGTCCACCGGTGCGGCCAGCAGGATGGTGAACAGGTACACCGCGGGCAGGTAGACGAGGGCGAGGGGCACCCCCAGCACCCACCGCAGACACCCCTGGTCCTCGGGCAGGTCGATGTTCTCGCGGTTCTCGCGGTGAAAGATCATCGCGTTCCCCCGGGGTCAGCCGCTGGGCTGGGTGGCGAAGAGTTCGAGGTGGCCGCAGCGGGGGCAGCGGGCGGCCTCGACGCGGTAGCGCTTCTTGCCCTTGATGAAGCGGCCGAAGGCGCCCGTGCGCAGCTCGCCCTCCACCCACCGGGTGAACCCGCTGGGGGCGGTGATGTCGTCCAGGAGGCCCTTCTCGAGGCCGGTGGCGGAGCATTGGGTACACGTGACTATGTCCATGCGCGGAGTCTAGGAACGAAGCCGCGGAAGGTCCGACTTCGCTTGGCCCGGTAGAGGCGGGGTGTGATCGAATCGGGGGTATGGAGACCGAGTTGATCACCGTCGGCGGTGGAGGTCGTATCTGGGCCGAGGAGGCCGGGGACGGCCCTCCGCTCGTGCTGCTCCACGGATCGGTCCACGACAGCCGCCTGTGGGACCGGGTCTTCGCCGGGCTGGCACGTCACCACACCGTGGTGCGTTACGACGCCAGGGGGCACGGACGCTCGACACCTCCGACCGCGCCGTTCCGCTACGAGGACGACCTGCTGGCGGTCCTGGACCGGTTCGGCTTCCGGGACGCGGGTCTCGTCGGCTTGAGCATGGGGGGTGAGGTCGCGCTCGACTTCACCCTGGAACACCCCGAGCGGGTACGGTCGTTGACGCTGATCGCGGCGTCCGCCGGCGGGCACGAGTGGCCCCGTAGCCCTGAGACGAACGCGTACGCAGCGGCGTACCGGGCATCGGACGCGCGCCGCATCGCCGAGCTGGAGCTCACGCTCTGGGCGGGCCTGGGCGATCGGGCCCCCGGTTTCGAGGTCATCGAGCCCATGGTGCGGGAGAACGCCGAGGCCGCGGCCGCCGCCGAGAAGGGGCACGCGCTCGACCCGGCGGAGGTCGCCGTAGAGCGTCTGGACCGGATCGGGGTTCCGACGACGGTCGTCGTCGGCGATCACGACCACCCGGAGATCGGCGTCATTGCGGGGCGTCTCGTCGACGGAATCCCGGGCGCACGGCTGGAGTTGGTGGCCGGTGCGGACCACTACCTGCCGCTGCGGGCTCCGGGGCGGCTTCTCGAACTCCTCCTCGGTTCCGCGTCGTAGGGATAAGGTGCGCCGAAGTCGGGCTCGAGGGGGATGCGTTGGAACGTCGGAAGCTGATCGGGATAGGGGCGGGGCTGGCGGTCCTGCCCGTGCTGTGGGCCCTGCGCGAGGTGACGGGCGAGGCCGGCAAGGGCCCCTGGCACACGGATACCGCACCGCTGGAGCAGGCGTTCCCGCTGCTCGGCCCGCTCACCGACGCCAAGTGGGTGAGCAGCCGGGACAACGACCGGGAGCTGCCGTCGCCGGAGTTGGTGATCTCGGGCTTGGCGCGGCTGGCGCCGGGGAAGCTGAAGGAGCTGACGGCGACCTACCCCTTCGTCACCGAGGGGCCGACCGAGGACTTCAGCTCGTGGTTCGAGAAGCCCCTCAAGGGCCAGGGCCCGAAGGATCCGCGATGGATCTCGTCGAAGGACCTCGACCGCGACGGCTTCGGCTACCAGACCAACCTGTGGTTCGACAGTCGCAGCGACACCGTCCGCTTCTGGGCGCTCAATCCGTACGGCTACTAGCTGGGCCCTCCCTTCCGGATCTTGCATGATGGCCGGCATGAACACGGAAGCATGCGACCCGGGCGAGCTGGCCGCCCTTCGGGAGATATTCGCCTCCCGCCCCGAGGCGGCGCCGCCGGCGGGGTGGGAGGCGGTGCGGTCCTTCGAGGCGGAGCATCACATCGTGCTCCCGGAGCCTTACCGCACGTTCGTGGCGGAGATCTGCGACGGGCTGCGCGCCGGTCCTCCGTACTACGGGTTGCTCCCGCTCGCCGAAGTACCCCTGGACTGGGGCTCGGACCGCCCCGAACGCGTGCTCGCCGAGCCCTTCCCGCTCACGGAGGCATGGCTGTGGGAGGAGGACGACGACGAGGAGGAGCTGTCGGTAGAGGAGTACGAGGCCCGGCTGGCCCCTGTCTTCGACCACGGTTCACTGCTGCTGGGCACCGACGGGTGCGGGATGTACTGGCACTTGATCGTCACCGGTCCGCAGCGCGGTCACGTCTGGCAGATCGCCGGCGAGGGCGCGATGCCCTTCGGTCCCGAGTCGCCCGATGCCGTGATGCCCGGCACCCCCGGCTTCACGGGCTGGGCGACCCACTGGGCCGGGGGGCGTAGCTGGTTCCCGGACGCCTAGTGCTGCGGTGGGCGGCCGCCGAGTTGCGGGGGGCCGGGTCATGGGGGAGCCGGGTCGCGGGGGGCCGGGATTCGGTGGTGCCGGACGCCAAATACTTGAAAGCCGGTGAGGTAAATCCAACCAACCCCACCCCTCCGGCTCCCCGTCACTCGCATGGGTGAACTGTGCCAACTGGGGTGGATTTCGGGGTGGTTGCCGGGCATATGCTCGCCCCACACAACCTCAGACATGAGACGGCCCCCGCCGGGACTGGCATCCCGATCGAGGGCCTGACCACACAGGAAGCTAGACCTTCCCCATGGCTCTTAAGAACCC
Source organism: Streptomyces sp. NBC_00454 (assembly GCF_041434015.1). Lineage (GTDB taxonomy): Bacteria > Actinomycetota > Actinomycetes > Streptomycetales > Streptomycetaceae > Streptomyces. The sequence goes on from NZ_CP107907.1 coordinate 4,512,926, forward strand.
TAGCGCGCCCTCGCGCGGCCCGTCCCGTGTTCACGCCGGGACCGCCCGATCAGGTGCCCTTTCCGGAGTCGTTCACGTCAACGTGCGGCACGCGGACCACTACACCGTGATCGGCAACCACCTCGCGCAGCACCGCTCGCTCTCACTGGTCGCGATCGGCCTCGCCGCCTACATCCAGTCGCTGCCCGCCGGTGCGCGGGTCGGCATCAAGCGGCTGACGGAGCGGTTCCGGGAGGGGGAGGTACGGATCTCCGGAGCCCTGCGGGAGTTGGAGACGCACGGGTACCTGGAGCGCAGCCGCGTACGACTGGCGAGCGGCCAGATGGTCACCCGGACGGTGTCCTGCAACCGCCCGTCGGCGCGGCAGTCCCTGCGGAGTCCGGGGACCGGACCGGAACCAGTGCGGGAGGTGGCCCCCGAGCCGGAGCCCGAGCCCGAGTCGGAGCCGGAGCCTGCCCCGACCGTGGAACCGGAACTACGTTCTGAGCCTGAGCCTGAGCCTGAGCCCGCTCCGGCTCCCGCTCCCGTTCCCGCGCCTGAACCGGAGCCGATGCCGGAGCCCGAGCCTGCGCCCGCGGACGTGCCCACCTCCGCGCCGCTGATCGCAGCCGAGCCGGTCGCTGTGCAGGTGCTGGTCCCGGTGCCGGAGTCGGAGCCGTCCCCGGCGGCGCCGGACTCCGCCGCCGCGCCCGGGTCCGTACAACCGCCGGAGGCCGTCGCGCTGCTGGCCCGGCTGCGTTGCGAGGATCCGCGGCTGCTGCTCGCGGAGCGGGATGTGGCGCAGCTGGCGCCCGAGGTGGCGCGATGGCTGGACCGTGGGGCGGAGCCGGAGGCCGTGCGCCATGTGCTGGCTTCGGACCTTCCCGGCGACCTCCGCCACCCCGCGCGCCTCATCGCCCACCGGCTCAAGGCTTTGATCCCGCCCCGCCTCCCGGCGGCCGCGCCCGTACGCCTCGTCAGGCCGCCGGACCCGCTCCAGAACTGCGACGGCTGCGACCGCGCCTTCCGCGCCCCGACCCCGGGCCGCTGCCGCGACTGCCCACCCGTTCCATCGCCGGGGAATGCCTGACTCAGGGACCCGACGCGGCGTCGACTGCCTTTGCCCTGCAGTCCGAGCCGTGCACCCACCAGCCGTCCGGCCGGTCAGCCGTTCTCCGCCGGGTCGGCCCCGGGGTCGTGGGCGGGCGTCGCCAGCATCAATGCCGAGTCCGCGTGGAGCGTGATGCGTACCGGTGTGAAGGTGGTGGCGTCCACCGGTGACTGCCCGTTGCCGGGATTGCGGGTGTAGCGCGGATGGGCGCCTCCGCTGATCTGCCAGCGGATGCGGTGACCGACCTCGAACCTGTGGGCGGTCGAGCTCATCTCCACGGTGATCTGTGACGGGTCCTGTCCGGCTGTTTCCAGTTGGCCCAGGCCGTCGCAGATGTTGATGGAGCGGCCTTCCGCGTCCACGTCGCACAGGCGGGTGAAGACGTCGGCGTGGCCGGTGTCCGTGGAGATGCTCAGCCGTGCGGAGATCGGGCCGAGGACGTCCACGGGCTCGGTCAGCGGGGGGCCGGTGAAGGTCAGTACGTCGTCCCGGGCCTCCAGGGTGCTGTTGTCGCGGGGGCCGGCGGTGCGGGAGAGCAGCTGGCCGCCGAGGGACGGGGTGGGGTTGCCCGGGTCGTAGGAGAAGGAGGTCAGTGGTGCGGAGTCCGTGGGGGCCTGCTGGATGAGATGCCCCTGCGCGGTGGGGAACCAGGGGCTGACGGGCCCGGTCGGCGGCCATTCGGCGAGGTCCCGCCAGGCGTCTTCGCCGCCCACGTGCACGCGCACCTCGGTGGGGCGCAGGTCGGAGGGGTCGGCGTACAGGTGGGCGCGCAGCCAGGCGAGGCTCTCGGCGAAGACCTCGGGCCAGCCCTGTTGCAGGGCGGAGGTGTGGGTCCAGGGGCCGACGAGCAGGGAGGTCTCGCAGCCGGCCCGGCGCAGCCGCTCGTACTGCTCGAAGGTCTGGTCGGCCAGGGCGTCGTGCCAGCCGGTGATCAGGCTCGTGGGTATGCGGTGCCGCTCCGCCACCTCGCCCAGGGAAGCGCCGTGCCAGTACGGGTCCTCGGCGTCCGGGTGCGTCATCACATCGTCCATCCAGGGCACTTCGCCGCCGAGGGCCGACGTGTGCGCCCCGCGCAGCGGCTGCGCGGTGGTGGCTTCGTTCAGGCGTCGTTGCAGGCGCAGTGTGGCCTTCACGAACGGTGCCATGCCCTGGTGCTGGTAGGTCATGCCCGCGCCGACGGCGAGGGCGGTCTCCAGGTTGAGGGCGCCGTGCGCGTGGAACAGGGCGTGGGGATCGTGCAGGCCCACCTGCACCACCATCGCCTTCAGCTCCGGCGGCGGGTCCGCGGCGAGGGCCCACTGGACGTAGCCGAGGTAGCTGGGGCCGACGGTGCCCAGCGTGCCGTTGAACCAGGGCTGCTCGCGCAGCCAGGACACCGTGGCCCGGCCGTCGGCGGCCTCGTTGCGCCACAGGTCGAACGTGCCTCCCGAACCGCCGGTGCCGCGGCAGCTCTGGACGACCACGTGGAAGCCCTGTTCGGCGAAGAGCAGGCCGTACATGGGGGACCACGGCAGGCCCCTGCCGTACGGCGAGCGCACCAGGAGGGTGGGGAAGTCGCCCTCGGCGCGCGGGAAGTAGTGGTCCGTGATCAGCGGGCTGCCGTCGGCGGCCGGCACCACCAGTCCCGGCTCCCACCCGACGTCGTGCAGCTTGGCCGGGAGGCGTCGCCACGTCGCCCTCATCATCCGTGAGGAAAGGGGCGGCTTCCCGGAAGGCGGTGTCCAGGTCGGACTCAGCACGGAAGCGTGCGTGCTTGACGTCATCGTTCCCCTCCTTGATTCTCGTACCGTGTACGAGAATAGAATACTCGACTGAGGCCCACAAGGGCTGTCGATCAAGGAAGACGATCAAGGAAGGAGCGTGGAGCATGCCGCGTGACGGAGGGGTCGGCGCCCCGGGCGTCGACCCCCAGCAGCTCTGGCTGGGCTCCGGCCAGCCGCGCAGGGGCCGCAAGCCCACGTACAGCCGGGAGGCGATCACCGAGGCGGCCGTTGCCCTGGCGGACGCCGAGGGGCTGGAAGCGGTCACCATGCGCAAGGTCGCAGAACGGGCCGGAGCCGGCGTCATGTCGCTCTACAGCTACGCCCCCGACAAGGAGACCCTGCTGCACCTGATGGTCGACCACGTCAGCGGCGAGCTGCCGACCACGGACCCGCTCACCGGCGACTGGCGCGCCGACCTGAAGGCCATCGCCCACCTCCAGCGCGCCCACATGCTGCGACACCGCTGGCTGCCCGCCGCACTGTCCACCCGGCGCATCCCCGGGCCCAACACCCTGGCCTTCCTGGAGCACGCGCTCGCCGCCCTGCGGCCCGCGGGGCTGGACGGCATGGCGAAGCTGGAGATCTTCGCCCAGCTCACGGGATTCGTGGCCGGGCACGTCGGCCACGAGATCGCGCAGGCCGAAGCCTCGCAATCCCCCGAACGGGCCGCGGCCGAAGCCCGCTACCTCGTCGCCGTCGCCGCGGACGGCCGCCACCCGGAACTCGCCGAAGCCATTTCGGCCCCGGGGCGTCCCGCCACCCCCGAGGCCACCTTCACCCGGTTCCTCAACCGGCTGATCGACGGGCTCGACACCGACTGATCCCCGGCACTTCCTCCGGCGGGCTACGGGGCTACGGGGCTACGGGGCTGCGGGGTTACCGGGTTGCCGGGCTACTGGGCGCCCCCGTCGGCCTCGCGGGCCACCCGCTCCAGCCGGTCGCGGTAGTCCTCCCACCAGGACGGGTGGCCCGGCGGCATGCTGGTGTTGCCCTTTTCCATCCCCACGGCGCCGTCGATGAGTTCGCGGATGATGTCGGCGTGGCCGGCGTGCCGGTGGGTGTCGGCGGTCACTCGGACCAGGGCGTGGTGCAGCGTCACCTGGTTGTCGTGGCTCGGCCACCACGGCACCGTGCCGACCGTGTCCAGCGGCAGCGCGGCGATCGTCGCGTCCGCGTGCGCCCACGCCCGGCGGTAGAGGTCCACGATGTGCGCGTGCGACTCGTGGGCGGTGGCCCACATGTCCGAGTTGGGCTCGGTGCCCTCCTTGTGCCAGGGCAGCTCCTCGTCGAACGGACGGCCGAAGGTGTCGCCGAGGTAGCCAAGCTCCACGCCGGCTGCGTGCTTCACCAGGCCCAGGAGGTTGGTGCCGGTCGGCGTGTGGGGGCGGCGGGCGTCGTACTCCGAGAGTCCTTCGAGCTTCCAGAGGAGGGCGTCGCGGGCGGACTGCAGGTAGAAGTGCAGGTCGGCCTTGGGATCCGATGCGGTCATCCCCTCATTCTGCCGACCCGGTGATCTTTGTTCGCGGATATCCGCCGACGTGAGGTGACCGCGTGGAGCATCCGTGAAAAAAGGGGCACAGGGGTGTTCAGCGGTAATTACCGGTGAGTAGATTACCGGCGGTAACGCTCCGTCCGATCGAGGAGGACCCGCCGTGGATGCCGCGCCGAAGCTGGTGGAGCCCGTCAAGACCGTCATCGACGGGCGGGTGCGCCAGGTGGCCGTTCCCCCGCTGGCCCCCATGCCGGTGAGCGGGTCGCTCGGGGACATCCCGTTCCAGAACGCCGCCGAGGCCCCCCGCGACGCCGTGCTCGCCCGCAAGGAGCGGGACGGGAGCTGGCGGGACGTGACGGCGGCCGAGTTCGCCGCCGAGGTACTCGCCGTCGCGAAGGGGCTGATCGCCGAGGGGCTGCGGCCCGGCGACCGGCTGGCCATCATGGCGAGGACCACGTACGAGTGGACGCTGCTGGACTTCGCGGGCTGGGCGGCCGGGCTGGTCACCGTACCGATCTACCCGACCTCCTCCGCGATCCAGGCGCGCTGGATCATCCAGGACTCCGGGGCGGTGGCCTGCGCCGTGGAGGACACCGTGCAGGCGCGGATGCTCAGCGCCGATCGGGCCAACCTGCCCTGGCTGCGGCACCTCTGGGAGTTCGACACGGGCGCGGTGGCCCGGCTGGTCAAGGCCGGGGAGCACGTGCCCGACGAGGTCGTACGCGACCGGCGGGCCGGGTGCGCGCCGGAGTCCGTCGCCACGCTGATCTACACCTCGGGGACCACGGGGCAGCCCAAGGGGTGCGTGCTGACGCACGCCAACTTCTTCGCCGAGGTGGACAATTCGGTGGCGCTGTTGCACCCCGTCTTCAACTCGGTCAGCAAGGACCCGGCCTCCACGCTGCTCTTCCTGCCGCTGTCGCACGTCTTCGGGCGGATGGTGGCCGTCGGCTGCATGCGGGCGCGGGTGAAGCTCGGCCACGCGCCGAGCATCCGCGGCGAGGAGCTGCTCGCGGACCTGGCCGCTTTCCGGCCGACGTTCCTGCTCGCGATCCCGTACGTCCTGGAGAAGGTCTACAACACCGCGCGGGCGACCGCCGAGAGCATGGGCCGGGCCGCGTCCTTCGACCGGGCCGCCCGGATCGCGCGCAGCTTCGGCGAGGTGGTCGAGGGCAAGCGGCCGGGGATGCGGCTGCGGGCGGCGCGGGCGCTGTACGAGCCGCTCGTGTACCGCCGGATCCGGGCGGCGCTCGGCGGGCGCGTCCGGTACATCCTGAGCGGCGGCTCCCCGCTGGGGCGGCGCCTCGCCGCGTTCTACACGGGCGCCGGGATCGAGGTCTTCGAGGGCTACGGGCTCACGGAGACGACCGCCGCCGCCACCCTCACCCCGCCGCTGCGGCCCCGGCTCGGGACGGTGGGCTGGCCGCTGCCGGGCACGGCGGTGCGGATCGCGGACGACGGGGAGGTGCTGCTGTGCGGGCCGCACGTGTTTGCCGGCTACTGGAACGGGGCTCCGGTGGGCGGCGAGCAGTGGCTGGCCACCGGGGACATCGGCGAGCTCGACGCGGACGGATACCTCACCATCACCGGCCGCAAGAAGGACCTGATCATCACGAGCGGAGGCAAGAACGTGGCCCCCGCCCCGCTGGAGGACTGGCTACGGGCCCACCCGCTGGTCGGCCAGTGCATGGTGGTCGGCGACAACCGGCCCTACGTGACCGCGCTGATCACCCTGGAACCGGAGGGGCTCCAGCACTGGCGGCAGATACGCAAGAAGCAGGGCGTGCCGATCGCGCAGCTCGTCGAGGACGAAGACCTGCGGGCGGACGTGCAGCGGGCGGTGGACGAGGCGAACCAGCTGGTGTCGCGGGCGGAGTCGATCCGGCGGTTCACGGTACTGACGGGTGAATTCACGGAAGGGCGGGGGCATTTGACGCCTTCGCTGAAGCTGAAGCGGGGGGCTGTCGCCCGGGACTACGAGCGGGAGATCGAGGCCTTGTACCGCCGCGCGTAGCGGTCCCCGTGGCGGTCCCCGTGGCGGTCGCCGTAGCGGTCGCCGTGGCGGTCCTCTTGCGAGTCGGGGAGCGATTGGCCTTGATCAGGTCGAGCGGCGCGGCTGGCTGGCCGGGGCGTGGCTCATATGATCAACGGTGTTCGGCCCGCCCGTCACGAGGGTGGGCCCGAGCTCCGGGGGGAGCCGTGGTGAAGGTCTTGAGGGTGGGTGCCGCAATGGCCGGTGCGGTCGCGCTGGCCGTCGTGCTCGCCGGATGCGATACCGGGCCCGCACCGAAGGCGGCGGAACCGGCGCCCTCGCGGACTCCGCCGCCCGTGGTGCACCAGTCGGCGACCCCGGGCAGCACCGCGCCGCCGCCCGGCACCGAGGAGTGGGGCCCGGTCGTGGCGCTGAAGGGGGACGTCTCCGCGTACGCGGCCGTCCCGGACGGGAACAAGCTCCGGGTCCCGATCGTCATCGTGGGCAGCGGCGGGGCGTACTTCTACGACGTCACCCTTCGCGTCAAGGGGCCGAACGGGTACGAGGCCACGGGCACCTTCAGCACCGACACCGTCAGGCTGCGGCCGGGCGACTCCCTGCCCACCCAGGTGACCGTCTCCATGCCGGGCCGGACGCCGCCCGAGCAGCCCGAAGTGGAGATCGCCGAGGTCAAGCAGCGCGTCGGCTAGGACCCGCTTATGGTGGGCTGACTGGTTCGGGGGGTCGCCTCAGGAGGGTGCAGTGCACCGTTCCCGCCCCCGTCCCCGTGCCTTTTCCGCCTCCCGCTCCCGGTCCCGTCGGCGAATAGCCGCCGGCTTCTGCGCCACCACCCTGCTGCTCGGCGGCAGCCTCGCGGCCGGGCCCAGCCCGAGCCCCAGCCCGACGCCGAGCCCCAGTAAGAGCGAGAGCGCGGGCGCCACCGCCCCCCGGCTCCGCTGGGGGGACTGCCCCGAGAAGTCGGCTCCGCCGGAGATGCGGTGCGCGAGCCTGAGCGTGCCGCTGGACCACGACGCCCCGGGCAAGGGCAGCGTCAAGCTGGCCCTCGCCAAGCTTCCCGCCACCGAGACGGGCTCCGGCGGCTCGGGCGGCCGCAAGCCGCTCGGCTCGCTGCTCCTGAACTTCGGCGGACCCGGCGCCCCCGCCGTCTCCACCCTCGCCGCCGATCCCAACGCCTTCTCGGAACTCAACAAGCGCTACGACCTCGTCGCCTTCGACCCCCGCGGCGTCGGCCTCAGCGCGCCCGTCAGCTGCGACGGTTCCCCGGAAGCAGGCGAATCGGCCTCCGGCGGAGCCGGCGCGGACACCGCCGCCGCCGAGCTCGCCGCCCTGCGCGCCTGGGCCCAGCGCTGCGCGAAGGCCTCCGGCCCGGTGCTCCCGTACATCGGTACCGTCAGCGTGGCCCGGGACATGGACGTGATCCGCGAGGCCCTCGGCGAGAAGAAGCTCGACTTCCTCGGCTTCTCCTACGGGACCCGCCTCGGCGCGGTCTACGCCGCCCTGTTCCCGCAGCGCACCGGCCGCATGGTGCTCGACGGGGTCGACACGCTGAGCGAGCCGCTCACCGAGCAGGCCCTGCGCTCGGCGGTCGGCCAGCAGCGGGCCCTGGAGAACTTCCTCGCCTGGTGCGCGCGCCAGAAGGGCTGCGTCTACGGCACGAACACCCGTACCGCCAAGGAGAAGGTCGAAGCCCTCGTCACCCGGCTCGACGCCGAACCGCTCGTCGGCGAGGGCGGTGTGCGCTTCACCGGGCAGGACGTGACCGAGGCGATCGGCAACGCCCTGTACTCGCAGAGGCTGTGGCCGCCGCTCGCGAAGGCGCTCGCCCTCGTCGAGCGCGACGGCGACCCGGTGGGCCTGATGCAGCTCGGCGGCCCGCTCGAACCGCCCCCGCCGGACACCGCCGGCGAGGACCCGGCCGACAAGGTGCCCGCCGACAACGTCGAAGCCGCGCTCATCGCCGTGAGCTGCGCCGACGACCCCGACCGCGGTGACGCCAAGGCCTCCCCGGCGGCGATCGAGCGGGAGATCGAGGAGCTCCAGCCGGTGTTCCTGGCCGCCTCGCCGATCTTCGGGCCGCGCCAGCTGATGACGGTCCTGTCCTGCTACGGGCGCCCCGCCGGCACCGATTTCATCCGGAAGATCGACCGCCCGGCCGGGATCCCGCGGATCCTGCTCGTCGGTACCCGCGGCGACCCGGCGACCCCGTACGAGTGGACGGAGGAGACGGCGAAGCGGCTCGGCAACACCGTGGTCCTGGACTACAAGGGCGACGGGCACACCGGCTACGTGGCCTCGCCCTGCGTACGCGGCTACGTGGACCACTTCCTCGTCGACGGCCGCCTGCCGTCCGGGACGCGCTCCTGCCCCGCCGGGGAGTGAGGAACCGTTCCCTTGCCCCCCGGCGGGGCCCCGGCGGGGCGCGGACCCCGTACGCCGTACTACCGCGCCCCGGTCAGCAGTTGGGGTGGGCCGAGCGGCCCGCGAAGCGGTCCGCGAGCCAGTTCCCGGCCGCCAGGGAGTGGGTGATCACGCCGCTGACGTGCTCGCCGAGCAAGATGGTGTCGAATTCGACGTTCGCGCCCTTCGCGCACCAGTCGGAGCGCAGCTGGCGCCCGACGGCGTACGGGATGAGCTCGTCGCCGAGCGCGTGGTACTGGTACACGGGCGCGGCTGGGGCGGTCCGCCCGAGCTTGCTCTGGTTCAGGCGGGCCTGCCAGTCGGGCTGCGCGAGCGGGTTGCGGGTGGTCAGGTCGCTGATCCGCTTGAAGGAGCCGGCGATGGCGTCGATCGCGACGCAGCCGTCCTTCATGCCGTTGACCAGGACCTTTCCGGCCGGGTTGAGGTAGGAGTCGAGGTCGAGCTCCGGGAAGGCGGCGTCCTGGCCGGCGGCGGCCATGAAGATGAGGCCGGAGCCGTAGGAGCCGTTGTTGAAGTCGGCCACCTTCAGCAGGTCGGCCGGGACGCCGCCCGTCGCCGTGCCCTTGACCTGCAACTCCGGTGCGTACGAGCCCTGCAGCTCGGCGGCCCAGCTGCTGGCCTGGCCGCCCTGGGAGTAACCCATGATGCCGACCGGGGTGTTGGCCCCGAGCCCGGCCTCGGGGAGGCGGGTGGCCGCGCGGGCGGCGTCGAGCATCGCGTGGCCGGCGGACGGGCCGACGGTGTAGGTGTGCAGGCCGGGGGTGCCGAGGCCCTCGTAGTCGGTGACGACCACGGCCCAGCCGCGCAGGGTGAGCTGCTGGATGAGGTTGGCCTCCATGGCGGTGCCGTTGGGGAGGTTGTTGCTCGGCGCGCACGAGTCGCCCAGGCCGACGGTGCCGACGGCGTAGGTGATGAGGGGGCGCGGGCCGATGCGGCCGTCCTGCGGGACGATGACGGTGCCGGAGACCACGTTCGGGGCGCCGTCGGCGGTCGTCGAGTTGTAGAGGATCTTCCAGGCCTTGGTGTTGGTGGGCTGGCCGGGCAGCGGGTGGAAGGCGGACGGCGCGGTGCTCACGATGTCGCCGGGGCGGGCGGCGGCCTGACCGGCCTCGGAGTCGGCGGCGGCGCGTGCGGTGGAGGGCAGGGCGGCCGAGAGGGCCAGGGCGGCCACGGCGGCCAGCGCGGTGCGTGCGGTTCGCGCGGAGTTTCGGATACGCATGGGGCGGCTCTCCCAAGGGGTCCGGGTGGGGGTAGGTGAGGAGACCGTAGTGACCGACCGGTAGGAACGTCGCTGACCGCGCAGCTCACCTTTCCTGACCCGGGGCCTCATTCACCCGGTCGGCCCTCGGGGTGGGGTGCGGCAGTGGACCGGAGGGCGCCGCGGTGGAGCCGGAGGTTCAACTCCTATGACGGCATGTCGAGTTGGCCAATGCTGACCCTTGTGAGGCAGGTGGGCGGTGTGATTAATGGTCCTCACGCAGTCAACTGGGGGAGCCATGGAATTCAACGGTGCCGCGCCACCGCCACCGCCGTCAGCACCGCCGCTACCGCCCCTGCCACGGTATTCCGGCGGCGGGTCCGGTCTGGACCTGCGGGTCAGCCGGCGCCTGCTCTGGGTCGGGGAGGCCGCCTATCCGCTGCACAACATCGTCCGGGTGCAGACCACTGTGCTCGTGCCCAACCGGGCACTCGCCTGGGGGCAGTTCCTGAAGTGGATGGCCGGCCTGATCGTGGTCTTCGTCGTGCTGCAGATGCTCTACGAGGAGAGTTCGAGTTCCTCCTACGACGACGGGAACTCCACCGGCGAGGTGCTGTGGACCATCGGAATCTTCACGCTGATCTGCCTCGTCTCGCTGCTCGTGTACAGATTGACCAGGCCGGACGAGCACGTACTGACCGTGGAGACCGCCGGTGCGTCCGTCGCGCTGGTGACGATGACGGACAAGAGCCGGCTGCAGGTGATCGTCCAGTACATCGTCAACGCCATAGAGAACCCGGCGGCGGAGTTCTCCGTACGGGTGGAGCGGCTGCTGGTGAACCCGAAGAGCTACCACTACGGAGACACTGTGAACGTCAACGGCTCGGGCAACATCGGGGTGAGCAAGTGACGGCCGGGGAGACCGACAGCGGCGGCGGCACCTCGTACCACTACGGGGACAGCGTCACGGTCAACGGGTCGCACAACATCGGCATCGTCAAGAACGAGTCCCCGACCATCGCCCAGCAGGCGCCCCCGACCCTGGAGGGGGAGATCGAGGCGCTGCGGCAGATGCTCCTGGTGCTGCGCTCCCAGGTCGAACCGGCGAGCGTGCGCAGCATTGACCGGAGCCTGCCGGCGATCGCGATCGCGTCCGCGGACTCCGCCGAGGGCTCTGCGGCCGCGACGGCCGCCGACGGGACCTTCGAGGAGAGGCGGCACGGCGCCCTGATGGCGGTCCTCGGCATCGCCACGGCCGCCCGTGAGATCGGAGTGCCGGTCGTCGCGGCGGTGCACGCTGTCCTGGGGATGCTGGGAGGTGGCTGAAGGGTGCTGACCCCGCCCGGGGCGCCTCCGTAGACTGCCGGGCATGGCATGCCGCATCAGTGAACTGGTCATCGACGCCGCAGACCCGGACCGGCTCGCCGCGTTCTGGAGCGAGGTCCTCGGCTACGTGGAACTCGGCCGCGAGGACGACGGAAGCATCGAGATCGGGCCACCCGACGCCGGCTTCGGCGGCCCCCAGCCCACCCTCGTCCTGAGCCCCAGCAGCGACCCGCGGCCCGGGAAGCTGCCCCTGCACATCGACGTCAGCCCCACCGACCGCGACCAGGACGCCGAGCTGGAGCGGCTGCTCGCCCTCGGCGCCCGGCCCGCCGACGTCGGTCAGAGCGGCACCGAGAGCTGGCACGTCCTGGCCGACCCGGAAGGCAACGAGTTCTGCCTCCTGCGCACCCGGATCCGGCCCTTCCCGAAGGAGACGGCCTAGCCCTCCTGGAGCACGGAGAAGACATTGCCCGAGGGGTCGGTGAACCAGGCGACGTTCATTCCCTCCTCGCGCACGATGCCCCTGTCGTCCTGCGCGAACTCGGGGTAGCGCTCGAAGAGGATCCCGCGCCGGGTCAGTTCGTCGACCGCCGCGTCCACGTCGGCGACGGGGAAGTTGAGGACGGTGAACCCGGCCGGGGTGTGGTTCTCCTTCGGGTACACGAGGATCTCCGTGCCGCCCGCGATGTGCAGGGTCAGCAGGCCGTTCTTCTCGGTCACCTTGAGACCGAGGATCCCTTCGTAGAACTCCTTCGCCCGTTTGATGTCGTCCACGGCGAAACTGCTGAATGCCTTGGTGTCGGTGAACACGCGCCCGTCCTCCTTCAAGCCGTTCCAGCCCGCCCCCGCGGGGCGGCGGCCGCTACGAGTGTCGGCCAGGCAGGCTCCGGCCCCCTGCTCCGAACCGGCTCGCCTCACGGATTCCCCCGATGGGCGCAGCGCGCGCTGTGGCCTAGCCGCCCGAGGCGATCCGGTACGCCCCCGGCGTCGTGCCCGTCCAGCGGCGGAAGGCCCGGTGGAAGGCGGTGTCCTCCGAGAAGCCCAGCCGCGCCGCGAGGTCCGCGATGGGTTCGCCGCTCTCCGCCAGGCCGGCGATCGCCGCGTCCCGGCGGACGTGGTCCTTCAACTGCTGGAAGGACGTGCCCTCCTGCTGGAGCCGCCGCCGCAGCGTCGCGGGGGAGACCGCGAGGCGCCCCGCCACCTCCCCGAGCTCCGGCAGGCGGGGGGAGGCGCGCAGCGCCTGGGTCAGGGTCCGGCGGACCTGTTCCGCGACGGTGGTTCCGTACTCCGGCCGCGAGAGCAGGTCGAAGGGGGCCCGCCGCAGCATCGCGTCGAGCGCGGGCTCCTCGCGGACCAGCGGCGCGGTCAGCCAGTGCGCGTCGAAGGCCACGGCCGCGCCGGCACGGGGCTCGCCGAAGCGGACCGGGCAGTCGAAGAGGAGCTCGTACTCCTGCTCGTGCGGCGGCGCCGGATACGCGAAGGAGGCGTACAGGAGCGGGATCCGGCGCCCGATCAGCCAGCTGCTCAGCCGGTGCCAGATGGCGAGCACGCACTCGGTGAGGAAGCGCTCCTCGTCGCGCGCGAAGTCGTTGCGCACGGTGAACCGCGCCTGCTCGCCGTCCAGTTCGAGCGCCAGCTCCGGGCCGCCCGGGAACAGCCCGTAGAAGGCGGCCGACCGCTCCACCGCCCCGCCGAGATCGCGGCAGCCCAGCGCGGCGTAACACATCATCGCGAAGGTCCCGGGGCGGCTGGGCACGGCCGACAGGCCCAGGAACTCGTCCTGCGTGCTCCGGTACAGCGCCCGGAACAGCCGCGCGAACTGCGCGGGCGTCACGCGCGCCCGGTCGTCGCCGAGCAGCAGCGGCGGAATCTGCGCCTCCTGCAGCAGCGGCACGGTGTCGATGCCGCTGCGGCGCGCGCCCGCGAGCACGGCGCGCACGTGGTGCACGGTGATCGTCCGCCTCCCCATGGGTCTGACGGTAGCCGCATTGAGCGCTGAGGTCAGCGGGGGTGACGCTTCCGGTCATGCCGCTCCCGCCCTCCCGGTGCCTAGCGTCATCGGTACGACCCGAGGGGGAGGGGAGCCCGATGAACGCGATGGACCGGACAGGCCCGGTGGACGAAGCCGTGCGGCCGCGGACGCTGGCGGTGTTCACCGAGTGGACGGGCGAGCGGTACGCGGCGGAGACCGCCCTGCGCCACAAGGGCGCGGCGGACGGCTGGTCCACCGTCTCCTACGGGGAACTGCGCGCCCGTGTACGGCAGTCCGGGCGCGCCCTGCTCGGCCTCGGGGTGGCCCCGGGGGAGCGGGTCGCGGTGCTCGCGGAGACCCGCCCGGAGTGGACGTACACCCACTTCGGGGTCCTGGCGGCCGGGGCCGTCCTGGTACCGGTGTACCCGACGGCGGGGGAGGAGGAGCTCGCCTGGGTGCTGTCGGACTCCGAGGCGGTGGTGGCCGTCTGCGACGACGAGGCCCAGGCGGCCCGGGTGGAGGCGCTGCGCGTCGGGCTGCCGAAGCTGCGCGCGGTGGTGGCCATGGACGGGCTGCGCTCCCTCCCGGGAGCCGCTTCGGAGGCCGAACTCCTCGCCCGCGCAGCCTCGGTGGACCCCGGCTCCGACGCCTCGATCGTCTACACCTCGGGCACCACCGGCCTGCCGAAGGGCTGCCGCCTCACGCACGGCAACCTGGGCGCGATCCAGGACGCGACGCTCCCGCTGGTCAAGGGAGGTCCGGGGGACTCCACGTACCTCTACCTCCCCCTCGCCCACCTGCTCGCCCAGCTGATCCAGTTCACCACCCTCCTGGAGGGCGGCGAGCTCTGTTACTTCGGCGGCCGGATCGAGGACGTCATAGACGAGCTCGCCGAGGCCCGCCCCACCCACCTCCCGTCCGTCCCCCGCCTGTTCGAGAAGCTCCACTCGGTGGTCCTCTCCCTGGCGGAGGCCCAGGAGGGCGGCGCGGACCGCTTCGGCGAGGCGGTCCGGCTGGGCGTACTGGCGGCGGAGGGCCGCCTGCCGGCCGAGTCCCGCGACGCCTACGAGGCGGCCGAGAAGTCCCTGTACTCCCTGGTCAGGGGCGCCTTCGGGGGCCGCCTGAAGTGGGCGCTGACGGGCGGGGCCCCGATCGCCCCGGCCACCCTGGACTTCCTACGGGCCTGCGGGATCGCGGTGTTCGAGGGCTACGGGATGACCGAGTCGGGCGGGGTCATCAGCCTCAACCACCCGGACGGCATCCGCTACGGCTCGGTGGGCCGGCCGATCGCCGGGTGCGAGGTCCGCATCGCGGACGACGGCGAGGTCCTGGCGCGGGGTCCGATGATCTTCCCGGGCTACCACGCGAACGAGAAGGCCACGGCGGAGGCGCTGGACCCGGAGGGCTGGCTCCACACGGGGGACCTGGGCGAGCTGGACGCCGACGGCTACCTCTCCATCACGGGCCGGAAGAAAGAACTGATCATCACCTCGGCGGGCAAGAACATCACCCCCACCGAGCTGGAGTTCGCCATCCAGCGCTCCCGCTACGTCTCCCGCGCGGTCATGATCGGCGACCGCCGCCCCCACCCGGTGGCCCTGATCACCCTGGACGCGGAAGAGATCGCCGCCTGGGCGGCGCGGGAGTCGGTGGACCTGTCGGAGACCTCCCCGGCCGCCCACCCGGCGGTACGGGCCCTCATCGAGGAAGCGGTCGAGTCGGCCAACGCCACGGTCTCCCGCCCGGCCCGCGTCCGCGCCTTCCACATCCTGGCCGAGGAGTTCACGGTGGACGCGGGCACCCTGACCCCGACCCTGAAGCTCAGGCGCCGGGCGGTGGCGGAGCGGTACGCGGGGGAGATCGAGGGGCTGTACGGGTAGGTGGGCGGGGCTGCGGGCTGGTGCTCGTGCAGGCCGTGGTGCTACGGGCCCTTCGGCCGCAGCGTGCGGGCCAGTTCGTCCACGGTGTCCGCGTCCGCCGGGGCCGTCCCGGTGAGGGTGCCGAGCAGGGCCTGGGTCAGGACCGTGGCGGCTGCGATGCGGGAGTCCTCGCGTTCGTCGCCGGTGACCTTGCCGATCACGGCGTCGCGCACCGACTGGGAGATGTCGAGGCTGCCGAAGGGGTCGGGGAAGGACAGGGCCATCACGCAGACGCCCACGTTGGCGGAGAGGATCGACTGGCCGGCCAGTTCGGGGGTCGTGCGCAGCCGTCCGGCGTCGCGGCAGCGCTCCACGGCCGACAGGAGCAGGGCCTGCGCTTCCTTGATCCCCTGCGGTTTGACCTCTCCGGTGGGCGTGAACATCAGCCGGTAGAGGTGGGGGTTGCGGAGCGCGAAGGCGACGTGGCTGTCCCAGGCCGTGCGCAGGTCCGCGACCGGGTCCTCGGTGAGGGGGTTGCGCCTCTTGTTGGCGAGGAAGCGCTCGAAGCCGAGGTCCGCGACCGCCGTGAGCAGGCCCTCTTTGTCGCCGAACTGGCGGTAGATCTCGGGCATGCCGACCTTGGCGCGTTCGCAGATGACCCGGGTCGAGATCGCCAGCGCGTCCTTGGTCGCGAGCAGTTCCGCGGTGGCTTCCAGGATGCGCTCTCGTGCCGTCGACATGACCCCATGGTAGCAGCGCTAACAGTCCGGACCTGGGCGGATGGGGTTCGGTGGCCTGCAGGCGCACGGACTTGTTATCGATGATTACGTGATGTGTTAGCGTTGAGCACGTTCCGACCGTTCATGCGTTCTCGTAGCGAGAGAGCTGGTAATTCCCATGAGTCCGAGCCGTTCCGCGTTCACCGTCACCCACATCGGCGGGCCGACCGCGATCCTGGAGATCGCCGGCCTGCGCATCCTGATCGACCCGGCCTTCGACCAGCCGAAGAAGTACCCGAGCGGGCTGGAGAAGACCCTGGCTCCGGCGTTCGGGACCGGGGGGATCGGCGCGATCGACCTCGTACTGCTCTCCCACGACCAGCACGACGACAACCTCGACGACTCCGGCCGCGAGCTGCTGAACGAGGTGCCCCTCGTGCTCTCCACCCCCGGGGCGCGCCGGCGTCTCGGCGTGCACGTCACGGGTCTGGAGAGCTGGGCCTCCCGGGAGGTGAAGGCCCCCGGCGGCGCCACCGTGAAGATCACCGCCGTACCCGCCCTGCACGGGCCCGACGGAGTGGACCGCGGGGAGGACGGGGAGGTCACCGGCTTCGTGATCAGCGGTACGGGCGTCCCCACGACCTACGTCTCCGGCGACAACGCCTCGGTCAGGGTCGCCAAGGAGGTCGGCGACCGCATCAAGGCGGACATCGGCCCCGTCGACACGGCCGTCCTCTTCGCCGGCGCCGCCCGCACCCCCGCGATCCTCGACAACGCCCCGCTGACCCTCACCTCCGAGGACGCGGCCCGGGTGGCCAGGGACCTCGACCCCCGCAAGGTGGTCCCGCTGCACACCGACAGCTGGAACATCTACTCCGAGGACGTCGAGTCGCTCGTGAAGGCCTTCGAGGCGCAGGGCATCGCGGGCAGGCTCGTCGACCTGAAGCCCGCGGGGGAGGTGAAGGACCTGGGGGAGGTGAAGGACCTGGGGTAGAAGCGGGGCAGGAGGCGGCAGGTTTCGCTGTAAGTGTCCGGAACCGTGCGGTTCCTGCCCGGCATCCGGACACGGGCTTGTGGCACCGGACGTTTACCATCACGCTGCCCTCTTCATGGCTGTTGAGGCGTTTGTTCGAAGCGTGTGGTGTGCGGAGGCGGGGTGACCGGGATGGCGGCTGTGTCAGAGGTCGAGGCGGTGGTGCGGGGGGATGCCGCGTTGCTCGAAGACGATCTGGCCGAGTTCCTCGGTTCGCTGGCCGGCCCGGGCGGGGCGGCGCCGTCCGCGTCGTCGGTGTACGAAGGCGCGCTGTGGCGCTCCCTGTACGGGCCGGTCTCCGATGCCGTCGGCTCCAAGGTGGGGCAGGAGGCCCTGCCGCCCGCCGCCGGAGCGCCGGGGGGCGGCAGGGCGCCGCTGCGGCCTTCGATGGTCTATTGGGCCTACCGCAATTACCGGGGGTTCCCGGACGAGTCGGACGGCGAAGTCGCCCCGGCCGAGCTGGCGGCGATCCGCCGGGCGGCCGTGGCGGTGCGGATCCTGCTGAAGGCCGCCGTCGCGCTCGACGACATCCAGGACGGCAGCGCCGTCCGCTACGGAGAGCCCGCGCTGCACGCCGCCCACGGCGTACCGCTCGCGCTCAACGCCGGCTCCTGGCTGATCGCGGCCGCGCTCGCGCACGCGGCCGATCCCGCCGTCGTACGGAGCCTGCTGCGGGCGGTCGGCCAGGGCCTGACCGGGCAGGCCGTGGACATATCCGCCCGCTCCGCGCAGACCCGCGCCGAGCTGACGGCCGCGTCCCGTGAGGAGCGGGTGGAATTCTGGGAGTCGACGGCCGCGCTCAAGACGGGGACGCTGTTCTGGATGCCGCTGGACGCGGCGGTGGCGGCACTGGACGTCGTCGAGGACGAGCGGCGCACGCTGGACGAGGCCATGCGCAAACTCGGTCTCGCGAGCCAACTGTTCAACGACCTCACCGACTTCGTGCCGGAATTCGGCCGGGGCAAGACGCACGAGGACTTCGACGGACTCGGCAACCGGGTCTCCCTGGAGCTCGTCGACTCCGAGCGGATCGGGCTGGACGGTGCCCGGCTGAAGCCGTTCGTCCTCGGTCACCCGAAGCTGGAGGAGACGCTCCTCGGGCTCGCCGCCGAGGCGGTCGAGCTGAAGCGGGCGGCGAAGGAGGCCGTGCACGGGGTCTGCCGCTCCGAGCGCAGCGCCGCGTACTTCGACGTGACGATCGAACGCAAGGGCCACGTCATCGACCGGCTGCTCCAGGCGGTCCAGAAGCGGAGCGGCGCATGAGCGCCACGGTGATGGAGCGCCTGCGGGCCGGTACGCGCGGAGCCCACGACGGGCTGGAGGGCGCCCGGTTCTCGACCGCGATGACCGACGGGACGCTCCCGCTCGACCGGTACGTCGGCCAGCTCGCCGCCTACCGCGTGGTGCTGGAGGCGCTCGAAGGGGAACTGTCGCGCGCCACCGACCCCTCCGTCGGCTCGGTGTGGTCCGAGGAGCTGCGCAAACTCCCCCTCGTCGACCGCGACCTGAACCATTTCGGCGGCGGCGACGGCCTCGGCGACGGCAGCAGCAGCGCCCTTGCGGCCGAGGCGGGGAAGGCGTTCGCCCGCGCCGTCCGCGACGCGGCGGCCGCGGATCCCCGGGCGCTCCTCGGGTTCCTGTACGTCATGGAGGGCTCCACGCTCGGCGGCATGGTCCTGGGCCCGTACGTGACCAAGGCCTACCGGCTGGACGCCGGGGACGGGGTGGCCTACTACGGCTGCGGCGACCGCGAGCGCTGGGCGCGTTTCACCGCGCGCATGAACGCCGCACTCACCGCCCCCGAGGCCCAGGAGCCCGTCATCGCCGCCGCCCGGGAGGCCTACCGCCACACCATCGCGATCACCCGGGCCCTGTCCGCGGGGCTGCCCGCGGCTACTTGAGGTTTTCCGTGACCAGCTTCGTGAAGGCCTCGGGGGTGATCGAGTCGATGCCGTTGCCGCTGTTCACGGTGAGCTTCTTGCCGTTGACGGACACGTCCGGGGTGCCCTGCATGTTCTGGTCGTAGAAGGCCTGGCCGACCTTTTCGGCCCACGGCATGTACGTGAGTTCCTTGACGGCCTGGTTGAACGCGGGCGTGCGCAGCCCCGGGACCTGGTCCGCGAGTTCCAGCAGGGTGGCCGTGGAGCCGAACTTGTCGTCGGTCTCCTTCTCCGGGTGGTTCTTGTAGAGCACCTGGAGGTACTCCATGAACTTCTCCGGGCTCTCGTTCACCGCCGCGCCCAGGGCGTTGACCGCGCGCTTGGAGCCCTTGCCGCCGCCCAGCGCCTTGTCCAGGAACGTGGCGAAGTGGTACTCGACGCGGTACGTGCCCGCGTCCGCCTGCTCCTTGATGGTCTTGCCGAGGCCGATCTCGACGCCGGCGCAGTAGGGGCAGCGGGGGTCGAGCCAGACCGACAGGACGTTCTTCGCGTCGGCCTTGCCGTACGGGACGACGATGCCGTCCTTGCCGGTGGTGTTGGCAGGCTGGACGAACGGCTTGCCCGCGGCCTCGTCGCCGGAGCCGGAGGAACCCGAGGAGTTCGCGGCGTAGACGCCGATGCCGACCGCGAGGGCCAGTACGGCCACCAGCGAGCCGCCGATGAGGATGCGCCCGCGCAGCTTCGTACGCCGGGCCTGCGCCTCGCGCTCCTCGCGCATCCGCTCGCGGGCCTCGCGCCGCTGGTCCTTCTTGCTGGTTGCCATCATCCAAGAATAAAGACCGTAGAGCGGTCAAGTATGGGCCATTAGGGCGAATGGGGCAGGGACTTAAGGCCTTTGTCCATTACCGGCCAGGACACCGGTGAAGACGAGACGAATGGTGTGCCACATCTCCCGGGGAGACGGCGAGTCTGGCCCGTAGACCTGATAGACAGTTAACATCCACGGCCCGACCGGTCGTACGTGCAGTCGTACGCGCAGCTGGACGCGCAACGGGATGACCAGCTCGACGCGTATACGTTTTACGGCGGCCCCGCCCGGTCGCCCTGGGGGGATTGCCGCACTGTGAAGCCACTTCACCGTCACCTCGTCAACACCTCGCGCAAAGTCATGTGCACGGCCGCCCTCGCGGCCAGCCTGACCACCGCCGCGGTCGTGACCAACACGCCGATCGCGGGCGCGGGGGAAGCCGAACCGACCCCCGACAGCCCCCAGGCCACCGATCGCGGTGACGCCCGGCTGGAGCTGCCGGACCTGGTCGCCGACCCGCCGCTGCCTCCCGGCGCGGCCAGCCCCGGGGCGGGGGCGAGCGGGATACCCGCGACCGCCCTCGACGCGTACAAGCGGGCCCAGATCTCGGTGGCCGCCGCGCTCCCCGGCTGCAAGCTGCCCTGGGAACTGCTGGCCGGCATAGGCAGGGTCGAGTCCGTGCACGCCTCCGGGTACGGGCTCAAGATGGACGGGTACACCGAGAAGCCGATCCGCGGACCGCGCCTGGACGGCAACGGGTTCGCCGAGATCAGGGACACCGACAAGGGCGAGTGGGACGCGGACGCGGTGTACGACCGCGCGGTCGGCCCGCTGCAGTTCATCCCCTCCACCTGGGCAACCTGGGGCGCCGACGGCAACGGCGACGGCAAGCGCGACCCGAACAACATCTACGACGCGGCGCTCGGCGCGGGCCTCTACCTGTGCGCGGGAGGCAGGAACCTCTCCGACGCGGCGCAGCTCGACAAGGCCGTCCTCAGCTACAACAACTCGCGCGACTACGTGAACACCGTGCTCGGGTACATGCGGCAGTACCAGGCCGGGGACGGCGCGGCCGGGGTTCCGAACCCGCCGGCCGGCAACTACCCGACCCCGAACCCGCCGGTGCCGCCGACGCCGCCCGCGCCCAGGCCGACGCCCACCCCGACGCCGACCCCGACTCCCAAGCCGACGCCCACCCCGACGCCGACCCCGACCCCCACGCCCACCCCGACCCCGACCCCGCACCTGGACAAGCTGGTGGCGGTCGGCTCCACCGAGCTCACGGCCGAGGCCGGGACCGTGTTCGGGCAGGCTCCGCAGGTCAAGGCAGTGCTCAGCGACGGCAAGGCGGCGGCCGACCAGACCGTCGTCCTGTCGGTCGAGGAGGACACCACCGGCGGGACGGTCTTCGCGGCCGACGGCAAGAACTTCGCGGTGCTCCACACCGACGCGAACGGCCTGGCGACGGTCCCGAGGCTGAAGGCGGGGGAGAAGGCGGGGACGTTCGTCCTGCGCGCCACCGGCTACGACGCCTCGCGCGAGGTCACCGTGAAGTTCACGGGCAAGGTCACCCCGGCCCAGGCGGACCTGCTGGTCCGCAGCGGGGCGGATGCGGACAAGCCGGTCGTCGCGGTGACCGGGACCGGGATCAAGGGCATCGAGTTCCTGGCGACGGCGAAGGACAAGCCGGTCGCCGGGGCGAAGGCCACGGCCGGGTTCGGCACGGTGGACAAGGACGGGAAGTGGGTCCCGGCGGACCCGGCGGCGGGTGCGACCCCGTACTTCACGGACAAGGACGGCAAGAAGCTCACGGAGCTGGAGCTGCCGGAGACGGGCGCGGACGGCAAGATCGCCCTCCCGGAGATCTCCACGACGGGCGTGGCCCCGGGCAAGTACACCCTGCGCGTCCGCGTCTCGGACAAGGTGTCCGTACTCCTGGAGATCACGATCACCCCGGCGGCGGCCCCGCAGGCCTAACCCGGGCCCCGGCCCCGTACCGCTTACGGCAAAGCGCCCCCGGCACCGTCCAACGGTGCCGGGGGGCGCTGCCGTAGGCCCGGTTCCACGACCCGGCCGGGGCAAAAGGCAGGAGCCCCGTCGACTCTGCTCGCGCAGAGAAGACAGGGCTCCTTGGGTACTGCATATCCAACCGCGATTGGTTGGCCCAGGCGACTAGGCCGGGGTGACGTTCTCCGCCTGCGGGCCCTTCGGACCCTGGGTGACGTCGAAGTTCACCAGCTGGTTCTCCTCAAGGGAGCGGAAGCCGGCGGCGTTGATCGCGGAGTAGTGGACGAAGACATCCGGGCCGCCGCCGTCCTGGGCGATGAAGCCGAAGCCCTTTTCAGCGTTGAACCACTTGACGGTTCCGGTAGCCATGAGCCCTCCTATGGGCCAAAGGGTCGCCCTGCTCCAGAACCTGCTAAGAAGTCTGAAAACTACAAAAGCCTGCGGGTCACATTCTCCGCAGGCCTCGTACTGCAAGGGAAACCAAACTGCAACTTGCGTCGAGCCTAGCACGCACCTCCCGGCCGAGACCAGAGGGAAAGATCACGTCACTCGGACGTTTGAGACCCGCCAGACGGCTGACGGTGACGCGGGGGCTAGTCTCGCGATGTGGACGTCTATCGCAGCCGGCCCCGTGTCGGCCACATTCAGTTCCTGAACTGCCTGCCCCTCTACTGGGGGCTGGCCAGAACCGGCACGCTGCTGGACCTGGAGCTGACCAAGGACACCCCCGAGAAGCTCAGCGCGAGCCTCGTCGAGGGCAGCCTCGACATCGGCCCGATCACCCTCGTGGAGTTCCTCCGCAACGCGGACCAGCTCGTCGCCTTCCCCGACCTCGCGGTCGGCTGCGACGGGCCCGTCATGTCCTGCGTGATCGTCTCGCAGGTCCCCCTGGACCAGCTGGACGGCGCCCGCGTCGCCCTCGGCTCCACCTCGCGCACGTCCGTACGCCTGGCCCAGCTGCTGCTCGCCGAGCAGTACGGGGTGCGTCCCGACTACTACACCTGCCCCCCCGACCTGGGGGTGATGATGCAGGAGGCCGACGCGGCGGTGCTGATCGGCGACGCCGCGCTGCGCGCCTCGCTGCACGACGCGCCCCGGCTCGGGCTCGCCGTCCACGACCTCGGGCTGATGTGGAAGGAGTGGACCGGACTGCCGTTCGTCTTCGCCGTCTGGGCCGCTCGAAAGGACTACCTGGAGCGCGAGCCCCACGTCGTCCGCAAGGTCCACGAGGCCTTCCTCGCCTCCCGCGACGTCTCCCTGGAGGAGGTCGCCAAGGTCGCCGAGCAGGCCGCCCGCTGGGAGGCCTTCGACGCGGAACTGCTGGAGAGGTACTTCACCACCCTCGACTTCCGCTTCGGCTCCGAGCAACTGGCCGGCGTACGTGAATTCGCGCGGCGGACGGGACTGACGACGGGGTATGCGCCGGACGTGGCGGTCGAGCTTCTGGCGACGGCCGCCGCGGGGTATTAGCGCGGCTTATGGGCTTCGCCTTTCCGGATACCGGAAAGGCGAATGCGCCGTTTACCGGTAATCCGTTCCCATTTCACCTCCGGGGTGTCCGGGGGCGAAAAGGCGGAGCCCCGCCGCTCCCCGCAGCCGGTCGCGCGGACCCTGCCGTCCGCATCCTCCGGGTGCCGTGAGAGGGTCGCTGCCCTACGGGCGCC
This sequence comes from Streptomyces sp. NBC_00454, assembly GCF_041434015.1. Lineage (GTDB taxonomy): Bacteria > Actinomycetota > Actinomycetes > Streptomycetales > Streptomycetaceae > Streptomyces. Next base: position 4,536,148 of record NZ_CP107907.1, read on the forward strand.
TACGGGCGCTGGAAGGCGGGAGAGCGGGATGACCACCGGACGGGTACTGGTCGCCGACGACGACGCCGCGATCCGCCGCTCGCTGGAGCGCGGGCTGCGGCTGAGCGGCTTCACCGTGCTGCTCGCCGAGGACGGGCCCCGCGCGCTGGAGCGGCTCGCCGGGTCGGGGGCGGACATGGTGGTGCTGGACGTGTCCATGCCCGGCCTGAGCGGGATCGAGGTCTGCCGCGCTCTGCGCACCCGGGGCGACGAGACGCCCGTACTGATGCTCTCGGCGCTGGACGAGGTCGCCGACCGGGTCGCCGGGCTGCAGGCCGGCGCGGACGACTACCTGGTCAAACCGTTCGCGCTGGAGGAGCTGGTGCTGCGGATCCAGGCCCTGTTGCGCCGCCGCCCGGCCGCGCCGCCCGCCCACGACCGGCTGCGGGCCGGACCCCTGGTGATCGACGAGGCCACCCGCCAGGTGCTCCACGACGGCGTGGAGCTCCGCCTGACCAGGCGGGAGTTCGATCTGCTGGCGCAGCTGGCCCGGAACGCCGGGATCGTGCTCAGCCGTGACCACCTGCTGGACCGGGTCTGGGGCTACGACTTCGACGTGCGTTCCGACGTCGTCGACACCTTCGTCAGCTACCTGCGGCGCAAGCTGGAGGACGGCGGCCGGCCCCGGATGATCCACACGGTCCGCGGCGTGGGCTTCGTCCTGCGCCTCCCCGAAGGGCCGGTCGGCCCGTGAAGCTGTCCACCCGGATCGCGCTCTCGGTCACCGTGGTCGTGCCGCTGCTGGTGGTCGCGGCCGGACTGCTGCTGCTCGGGCTGGTCAACCGCGACCTGCGCCACCAGCAGGACACCCGGCTGCAGGAGCGGGCGAAGGCCGTCACCCCGGACGTCCGGACGCTGCTGAACGCCGAGCGCAGCGGCCGGCCGAAGGTCGAGCAGAACCAGCACCGCAAGGTGCTCGGCGACGCGCTGGACGTCGGGGTCCGGGTGGTGGCGGGCGACGGCACGCTGGTCCTGACCGGCGGCCCGCAGCCCGCCGAACCCCCGACGACCGCCCCCGGCGGCCCGGTGACCGTACGGGCCAAGGGCCACGCCTGGCGGGTCCTGACCGTGCGGGTGGAGGGCGCCTCGCCCGGCACGCTCTGGCTGACCTCCCCGACCTCGGCCTCCGACCCGCAGCTCAGCGCCGTACGCCGCCGGATGCTGCTGGTGGCCCTGCTCGCCGCCCCGGTCTCCGGACTGCTCGCGTACGCCCTGGCCGACCGGGCGACGGCCCCGCTGCGCAGGCTCAGCCGCCGGGCCGCCCGGCTGGACCCGGGCGAGGGGGCGGCGGGCTTCACGGCCGAACGCTCCCGCATCACCGAGGTCGACGAACTCGCCTCCTCGATCGGGCAGTTGCTGGCACGGTACGACGAGCAGGCGGGCCGCACGGCGCAGGCGCTGGACACCGCCCGCTCCTTCTCCTCCGCTGCCTCGCACGAACTGCGCACACCGCTGATGAGCATGCGGACCGACCTGGACGTCCTGTCCGCCCACCCCGACCTGCCCGCCGCCGAACGCGCCGAGGTGGTGCGGGACCTGCAGGCCGACCACGCCCGGCTGCTGGAGCTGCTGACCGCGCTCCGGACGCTCGCGCAGGGCGACTTGGTGGAGGTCTCCGCATTCGGCCCGCTCGACCTGGCGGAGCTGGTCGACTCGGCGGTCGTGGAGACCGGGCGCAGGCACCCCGAGGTGAGGGTGGGCACCGCGCTCCCCGCCGAGTTGAAGGTCTTCGGCTGGGACGCGGGTCTGCGGATCCTGCTCGCCAACCTGCTGGGCAACGCGGTGGCCCACGGCCACGCACCGGGCGAACCCGCCCGGATCGCCGTCAGGCTGCGCGCGGAGGGCGGCTGGGCCGTCCTCGACGTGGAGGACGCCGGGCCCGGCATCCCGGCCGCCGACCGGGCGGCGGTCTTCCGGCGCTTCCACCGCCGCCCCGACAGCCCGGGTTCGGGACTGGGCCTGACGCTGGTCGCCCAGCAGGTGGCGCTGCACCGCGGCCAGGTCACCGCCGCGACACCGGCCGGCGGCGGTACGGGCACCAGGTTCGAGGTGCGCCTGCCGCTGCTGGTCGAGGACACCAGGACCCTGCGGCTGCCGGTCCGGCGGGACTGGATCTCCCGGAACGGCTGACGGACGGTGCGCGCGGACCGGCGGTGCCCGCCGACAACAGCGGCCCGCCGACCGCCGGTTCGCGCTGCCCGCCCGTTTCACAAAGAAGCCACAAAGACGCCCGCTACGTTCCTGCCCGGCCGGACCACTCACGGGTCCGGCCCTCGTGGCATCGAAGGAGACAGCACATGCGCGCGAACCGTACGACCGTCGCCGCCATCGGCACGCTCGCCCTGGCCGGCGCCCTGCTCGCCGCCACCCCCGCGCTGGCGGTGACCGGCAAGGACACCAAGCCCGCCAAGTCCGCCAAGCCCGCCGCCCCGAAGGGCGACGGCGCCAAGTCGATCTGCAAGCGGCTGCCGGAGACCGAGAAGAAGGTCGCCGCCTCGATCACCCGACTGGGCGGGGACGCCACCGTGCCCGGCTCGATCGCCCGGCTGGAACAGCGGGTGGCCAACGCCAAGGCGGACGGTCACACGGAGATCTACACCTACCTCAACGACCGGCTCACCTACCGCAAGAGCCTGCTGCCCACCCTGCAGACCCGGCAGACCGACCTGAAGTCCGTCAGCACCTGGTGCGCGGCCCAGGGCGCCCCGGCGGCGAAGAAGTGATCGGCCGCCGCACCTCCACCGGCCTCGCCGTTGTGGTGGCGACGGCCGCCCTGCTCCTCACCGGCTGCGGCGCGGACGGCTCCGCCGCACCCGACCGGACGGGCCAGACGGCACGGACGGGCGGCGGGGACGACGCCCAGACGCAGGAGATGAAGGAGAAGCTCGACAAGGCCGACCAGGACGCCGCCCAGGCGGACGCGGACGCCACGCAGAACAACTGATCCCCCGCGTGCCGGAGGGTTCATGTTCCGGACAGCGCCTTGGCCGGGGGAACCGGTCCGGGTGATGCTGGCCCCCAAGGCGTACCTGCCGTAGCCGCAGGAACGCGGGTCTGCGGGGAGGGGGGCGGGCTGACGTGGGCATCGCCGTGTTCGTGGCCGGGGTCCTGCTCTGGGGTGCGGCGGCCGGGCTGCTCGTGCCCCGGGCCGCCTACCGGCTCTCCGTCGAGGCCGGCGCCCCGTGGCGCTCGGCCTGTCCCTCCGGCCACGCCCTGACGGGGCCGGCCCGCGGCTGGCTGGGCCGTCCCCGCTGCCCCGGCTGCGCGGCCGCTCCCTCCGCGGCCGGGCGGGAGCCCGGCCCGGGGGCCGCCTCCCGCCCGGGCAGGGGTCCCCGTACCGGGCGCGACGGCGCCTACGCGGCCGCCGGCCCGCCCGTGCTCGCCACCACGCTCGTCTGTCTCGCCCTCGGGGCCGGGGTCGGGGCGCGGCCCGAGCTGGTGGCCTGGCTGCTGCTCGCGCCGCTGACGGTGCTGCTCTGCCTCGTCGACCGGGCCGTGCACCGGCTCCCCGACGTGCTGACCTTCCCGCTCGCCGCCCTGACGGCCGCCGCCCTCGGGGTGGCCGCGCTGTTCCCCGGGGCCGGCGGCTCCTGGCCGCGGGCGCTGCTCGGCGGGCTGGTCCTCGGCGGCTGCTACTTCCTCCTCTTCCTCGTCAACCCGCGGGGCATGGGCTTCGGCGACGTGAAACTCGCCCTCGCCGTCGGGCAGATCCTCGGCTGGTACGGCTGGCCCGTGCTGTTCGCCGGCACCTTCGCCGCCTTCCTCGCCGGAGCCGTCCATGGCCTCACCCTGATCGCCCTGCGCCGCGCGGACCGCACCAGCCCGATCCCCTTCGGTCCCTTCATGGCGGGTGGGGCCCTGGCCGGGGTGATGTACGCGGGCCTCGGCCTCGGCGCCGGGCTGGGTCTCTGAAGGGCCTGGGTCTCCGAAGGGCGGGGCCGGGCCGGGCCTCTGAAGGGAGGGTGCGGCCGCTGGCGTAGGCTGGATCGGTCCGGACCTTAGACCCGCCCCTGAGCCCGCCAGCCGAAAGGTGACGCCCCGGTGACCGACCAGGCCGATCTCCAGTCTGTCCTCGACCGTGCCGCCGCAGGGGGCCGGATCACCAAGGAAGAGGCGCTCGACCTCTACCGCCACGCCCCGCTGCACGCGCTCGGCAAGGCCGCCGACGCCGCGCGCCGCCTGCGCTACGCGGGTACCGAGCACATCGCGACGTACATCATCGAGCGGAACATCAACTACACCAACGTGTGTGTGACGGCGTGCAAGTTCTGCGCCTTCTACGCGGCCCCCAAGGACACCGAAAAGGGCTGGTCCCGCGACCTCGAGGACATCCTGCGCCGCTGCGCGGAGACCGTCGAGCTGGGCGGCACGCAGATCATGTTCCAGGGCGGCCACCACCCGGACTACGGCGTCGAGTACTACGAGCACCACTTCTCCGCCATCAAGAAGGCCTACCCGCAGCTGGTCATCCACTCCCTCGGCGCGTCCGAGGTCGACCACATGGCCCGCATCTCCGGCGTCAGCGCCGAAGAGGCCATCAAGCGCATCCACGCGGCCGGTCTCGACTCCTTCGCGGGCGCCGGCGCCGAACTGCTGCCGGAGCGGCCGCGCAAGGCGATCGCCCCGCTCAAGGAGTCCGGCGAGCGCTGGCTGGAGATCATGGAGATCGCCCACAAGCTGGGCGTGGAGTCCACCTCCACCATGCTGATGGGCACCGGCGAGACCAACGCCGAGCGCATCGAGCACATCGCGATGATCCGGGACACGCAGGACCGTACGGGCGGCTTCCGCGCCTTCATCCCGTACACCTACCAGCCCGAGAACAACAAGCTCAAGGGCCGCACCCAGGCGACCGTGTTCGAGTACCTGCGCATGATCGCCGTCGCGCGGCTCTTCCTCGACAACATCGCCCACATCCAGGGCTCCTGGCTCACCGTCGGCAAGGAGGCGGGCCAGCTCTCCCTGCACTACGGCGCCGACGACCTCGGCTCGATCATGCTGGAGGAGAACGTCGTCTCCTCGGCCGGTGCCAAGCACCGCTCCAACCGCATGGAGATCATCGACCTGATCCGCAAGGCGGGCCGCGTCCCGGCGCAGCGCGCGACGACCTACGAGCACCTCCTGGTGCACGAGGACCCGGCGAACGACCCGGTCGACGACCGCGTCGTCTCGCACATCTCCTCCACCGCCATCGAGGGCGGCACGGCCCACCCCGAGCTGAAGCTCATCTCCACGAACTGACGCGCCCGTGCTCACGATCCACACCGCCGAACTCCTCGTCACCGGGCAGGGCATCACCGCCCTGCCCCGCGGCGCGGTCCTCGTCGAGGGGGACCGGCTCGCCGCCGTGGGCCCGTACGAGGAGCTCGCCGCGGCCTACCCGCACGCGCGGGCCCGCAGCTGGCCGGGGGTACTGACCCCCGGACTGCTGGCGCGCGGCGGCGACGAGCTGCTGGAGCGGACGTACTACCCGGACGACCCGTACGAGACCACCGAGCTCGGCACCGAACCGATCAGCGGCGCCGAGGCGCTGGACGGCCTGAAGATGACCGAACCCCGCTGGGGCAACAGCGCCCGGCGCGGTACCCAGAAGCTCCTCGCGCGCGGGGTGGTGGCCGTGACCGGCCGTTTCTCGATCCCCTCCGTGCGCACGGCGGTGGTCCGCTCCGGACTCGCCGTCCTCCCGCCCACCCCCTACGAGGGCCCGGCCTCCCTGAATCCGCTCGCCGGACGGGACAGGGCCGAAGAGGCCTTCCACGGGGTCCTGGAGCCGGGAGCCCCGGCCCGGTTCGCGGTCTTCGCCGTCGCCGGCCCGGCGGAACTGCTGGAGCAGGGCCCGACCACCTGCGTGGCCACGGTCATCGGCGGCCGGCTGCTGCACCGCCGCCGCTGAGGGCGCCGGCGACGCCGAGGGCGCCCGTGCCGCCGAGCGCGGGCCGGGGGCGGCCTGCGAGAATGACCGGGTATCCGCGCATCCGCGTATCCGCCGAGGGCACCCGCCCGCGCAGACCCGAGGGGCCAACGCCAGTGACCACCGCTTCCCTGGACAAGCAGCCGCACGAAGTCGCCTCCATGTTCGACGGCGTGGCGGCGAACTACGACCTCACCAACGACGTCCTCTCCCTCGGGCAGGCCCGCCTGTGGCGCAAGGAAGTCGCCAAGGCGGTCGGTGCGCGCCCCGGGCAGAAGGTCCTCGACCTGGCCGCCGGCACGGCCACCTCCTCGCTGCCCTTCGCCGCGACCGGTGCGTACGTGGTCCCCTGCGACTTCTCCCTGGGCATGCTCCGCGAGGGCAAGAAGCGCAACCCCTGGCTCCCGCTGACGGCGGGCGACGCGACGAAGCTCCCCTTCAAGGACGGGGTCTTCGACACCGTCACCATTTCCTTCGGGCTGCGCAACGTCCAGGACACCGACGCCGCCCTGCGCGAGCTGTACCGGGTCACGAAGCCCGGCGGCCAGGTCGTCATCTGCGAGTTCTCGCAGCCCACCTGGGCGCCCTTCCGGACCGTGTACACCGAGTACCTGATGCGCGCGATGCCGCCGGTGGCCCGGGCGGTCTCCTCCAACCCCGACGCGTACGTGTACCTCGCCGACTCCATCCGCACCTGGCCCGACCAGCCGGAGCTGGCCGGGCTGCTGCAGAAGGCCGGCTGGTCCAAGGTGGCCTGGCGCAACCTGAGCGGCGGCATCGTGGCCCTGCACCGCGGCTTCAAGGGGTAGTTCCCGGTGGACTACCAAGCGTTGCTGGAACAGGTCGCGACCGACATCGCCCCGCTGGTCGGCAGCGGCACCACCGCCGAGTACATCCCGGCGCTGGCGTCCGTGGACCCCCGGCAGTTCGGCATGGCCATCGCCGACCTCGACGGCAACGTCTTCGGAGTGGGGGACTGGCAGACCCCGTTCTCCACCCAGTCCATCACCAAGGTCTTCGCGCTGGCCCTCGCGCTCGCCGAGGGCGGCGACAGCCTGTGGGAGCGGGTGGGCCGGGAACCCTCCGGCAACCCCTTCAACTCGCTGGTGCAGCTGGAGTACGAGAACGGCATCCCGCGCAATCCGTTCATCAACGCGGGCGCGCTGGTCGTCACCGACCGGCTGCAGACGCTGACGGGCGACGCGAGCAGCGAACTGCTGCGGTTCCTCCGGGAGGAGAGCCAGAACCCGGACGTCGCCTTCGACGCGGACGTAGCAGCCTCCGAACACGAGCACGGTGACCGCAACGCGGCCCTGGCCCACTTCATGGCCTCGTACGGGAACGTGGACAACCCGGTGCCGACGCTGCTCGACCACTACTTCTGGCAGTGCTCGATCGAGATGAGCTGCGCCGACCTCGCCCGCGCGGGCCGCTTCCTGGCCCGCCACGGGCTGCGCGCCGACGGCTCCCGGCTGTTGACGCGCAGCGAGGCGAAGCAGATCAACGCGGTCATGCTGACGTGCGGGACCTACGACGCGGCGGGCGAGTTCGCCTACCGCGTCGGCCTGCCGGGCAAGAGCGGCGTGGGCGGCGGCATCGTGGCGGTCGTCCCCGGCGCGTGCACGCTGGCCGCGTGGAGCCCGGGCCTGGATCCCCAGGGCAACTCCGTCGCAGCCGTAGCCGCCCTGGACCGCTTCACGACCCTGACCGGCCTGTCCGTCTTCTGACGCCGTGGGCGGGCGCGGCCCTGCGGGGCGGGTAGGGGACGGCTCCGCGCAGCGGACGCCTACGCCACCCCGAGCGCCAGCTCGTAGCGGCGGCCGTACCGGGTCCCGCCCGGCAGCAGGAACCGGTCCGCCAGGGTCATCTCCAGCCGCTCCGCGACCGCGATCGACCGGACGTTGTCGTCGTTGATCATCGCCACCACCTCCGGGACCCCGGCCTCCCGCACCCGCTCCACCGTCGCCAGCGCAGCCGCGTACGCGTACCCCTTCCCCCAGGCGGAACGCCCCAGCCGCCACCCGATCTCGATCTCCCCGACCGGCCCCCACGCCTTCTCCGCCGGCCACGGCTGGGCCCCGGTGAAGCCGAGCACCTCCCCGTCCGCGTCCGTCAGGGTCCACAGGCAGAAGCCGAGCTGCGCGTCGTGCAGTCGCTGCCGCGCGGTGAACTCCTCGTAGAAGGACGGCTCGGCGGGACCGCCGAGGAATTCCATGACGTCGGGGTCGTTGAAGACCCGGTGCCAGGCGTGCGCGTCCTCGTCCGTCGGTACACGGAGCTGGACGGCGGGGAGCGGCCGGGTCGGCGAGGTGGTCACAGTGGGCAGCCCTTCGGATCGCGATCTCTCTCGCTGCATAGACTGCACATGTCTTGTGCCGTTGGGCACCCCTTATCGAGCCTTCGGGAGACCCCGCTGTGACCGAGCCCCTCTCCGAGCACTCCGCGGACGTGATCGTCGTCGGGGCCGGGCCCGCCGGCTCGACCACCGCGTACTACCTGGCCAAGGCCGGACTCGACGTCCTGCTCCTGGAGAAGACGGCGTTCCCGCGCGAGAAGGTCTGCGGCGACGGGCTGACCCCGCGCGCCACGAAGCAGCTGGTCTCCATGGGCATCGACATCTCCGAAGAGGCCGGCTGGCTCCGCAACAAGGGCCTGCGGATCATCGGCGGCGGCCAGCGCCTCCAGCTGGACTGGCCCGAACTGGCCTCGTTCCCCGACTACGGACTCGTCCGCAAGCGCGACGACTTCGACGAGACCCTGGCCCGCCAGGCGCAGAAGGCCGGCGCCCGCCTCTACGAGCGCTGCAACGTCGGCGAGCCCGTCCGCGACCCCCGCACCGGCCACATCACCGGCGTGCAGGCGAAGCTGGGCGAGGAGAAGACCCCGGTCACCTTCAGCGCCCCGCTCGTCGTCGCGGCCGACGGCAACTCCTCGCGGCTCTCCCTCGCGATGGGCCTGCACCGCCGTGAGGACCGCCCGATGGGCGTGGCCGTACGCACGTACTTCACCTCCCCCCGCCACGACGACGACTACCTCGAGTCCTGGCTGGAGCTGTGGGACCGGCGCGGCGCCGAGGACCGGCTGCTGCCCGGCTACGGCTGGATCTTCGGCATGGGCGACGGCACTTCCAACGTGGGCCTGGGCATCCTCAACTCCTCCTCCGCCTTCAAGGAGCTGGACTGGCGCGAGGTCCTCAAGGCCTGGTGCGCGTCGATGCCGGAGGACTGGGGCTACACCCCGGAGAACATGACGCAGCCCATCCGCGGCGCGGCCCTGCCGATGGCGTTCAACCGCCAGCCGCACTACACCAAGGGTCTGCTGCTCGTCGGCGACGCGGGCGGCCTCGTCAACCCGTTCAACGGCGAGGGCATCGCCTATGCGATGGAGTCGGGCCAGATCGCCGCCGACGTCATCGTCCAGGCGCACTCCCGCGCCACCCCCGCCCTGCGCGAACTGACCCTGCACAGCTACCCGAAGGTGCTCAAGGAGACCTACGGCGGCTACTACACGCTGGGCCGCGCGTTCGTGAAGCTCATCGGCAACCCCAAGGTCATGAAGATCGCCACCCAGCGCGGCCTGTCCCACCCGATCCTCATGAAGTTCACCCTGAAGATGCTGGCCAACCTGACCGACCCGACGGGCGGCGACGCGATGGACCGCGTCATCAACGGTCTCTCGAAGGTGGCCCCGAAGGCCTGACGCGGCGCGGGGCCGCTCGGGCGGACGGTACGGATCGATCAGGCGGGCTGTGGCGGGGGGTTGTCCCCGGTGCGGCCCGTCTGGTCGTGGGGGGTGTCGAGGCCTCGTTGGTACGAAGCTTCGTCCGATCGGTGGACCGTCCGGATACAGCGGGCCAGCAGCACCAGACCGCAGATCAGCAGCGTGCCCGATGCGGTCCAGTCGAGGGCGAGCGTCATCGAGGAATTGGGCTTCTGCCACGGGCGGGCGGTGTTCAGCAGCCAGCCCCCCAGTGACAGGAGGCTGAACCCGGCGGCGGCCGGGACGGCTGTGGGATCGGCGGTCGGATGGGCACCGGAACCGGGGCCGGGGGCTTCGTCGGATGGCCTGGTGGTCACGGATCACCACCTCCTGGGGTGACTCGGGCGAACGCGCCCCAGCCATCTTCGCAGGGCTTCGGCCGGTTCGATACGAGTCGCCCGCCAGTCGGGATGGTGACCCGTCAGTAGTTCAGCCCCGGTCGGGCCTGCATTTGCCGAGGGCTTCCGTGTGCTTCGTCTTGAGTTCGGACAGCTGCTCCGGAGTCACGGCCCGGTCGTCGATCTCTCCGGTCACCGGATCGGGGTCCGGGTACCAGGAGACGCCCTGCTCGCGCAGGCACTTGGACTGGGCGCGGGCGGCGGCCAGCGTCTTCGCGTCCGCCTGCTGGGGAGAGGGCCGCGGCGGAACCTTGTCCTCGCACGCCACCTGGGCCGCGGGGAGGTTCGCCCTGGCGGACTGGTCGTCCTTGTCCACGCGGGGCGCACCGTAGTCGGTGTGCGTGAGCTTCACCCCGTGGTCCCTGAGGCAGTCGTAGTAGGCGATTTCCTCCCGGGTGGGCGGGGGACTGTCGCTCGCCGAAGGCTTCCCGCCGCCGGAGCAGGCGCTGAGCGCGAGCGAGAGGGCGACGAGCAGGGCGGGCGCATACCTGCCGAGAGGGGATGCTTCCCTCGATGCGGGACGAATGGGGGCGTTGGGCTGGAACGGTCTGTGTCTGCGCATGGATCCTGAGCCTAAATGCCGCTGGATCCGGGGCAGTTGGAGGAATCCAAATGCTGGCTGTTTCCACAGTGGGGCATGTGCGAAGGAACCAGGGCCCGCGCGGACCGCGCCTCCTGGAACCCCCGAAGCCGCCCGGGCGCCGCCCATACGGCCCTCAGGCGGCCCTCAGAGGCTCCGGGAGGCCCCGGGACGACGAAAGGCCGGTACTCCACCCCCGAGCGGGGGAGTACCGGCCTTTCGCGCGTCAGAGGGCGCATCGGAGGACGCGTCAGCGCTGACGTCAGCGGATGCCTCAGAGGACGCGGACGGCGCCCGTCGGCTTGTCGTAGCTCAGGGAGCGCTCGACGATGCCGGTGTTGGAGTTCTGCGCGCCGACGAAGTTGCCGCCGCCGACGTAGATGGCGACGTGGTACGCGCTGCCCTTGGAACCCCAGAACAGGATGTCGCCCGGCTGAAGGGCGCTCAGGGAGACCGAGGTGCCGGCCGAGGACTGCGCCTGCGACATGCGCGGCAGGCTGATGCCGGCCTGGCGGTACGCGGCCTGGACGAGGCCGGAGCAGTCGAACGAGGACGGGCCGGTGCCGCCCATGACGTACGCCTTGCCGACCTGCGCGCGGGCGAAGTTCACGATGGCGGCGGCGGAGCCGGTGGCCGGAGCGGTGACGCCGGAGCCCTCCGAGGAGGAGCCCTCCGAGGAAGAGGAGGCGGACTTGCTCGACAGCGAGGTACGGGCCGTGCTGCGGCTGGCGCGGTCGGCCTCGGCCTTGCGGTCGGCCTCGTCCTTCGCCTGCTGCTCGGCATCGGCCTTCTGCTGCGCGTCTTCCTTGGCCTTCTTGGCCTCGGCGGCGGCGCCGGTGCGGGCGCTCTGCTCCAAGGCGTTGAGCTCGCCGTCGACGGCGGCGGCGCGGGTGTTCTCCGCGGCCTTGGTGACGGAGGAGGACACGTCGGCGGCCAGGTCCATGTTCAGGACCGGCATCTCGAGGGTGCTCTCGGCTACGGGCTCGGAGGGCGTGGCGCTCGCCGTGCCGGCCATGGCCAGGGTGCTGAGGACGCCACCGGCAACTCCGGCGCGGACCGCGAGCTTCGAGGCGCTGCGGCGGGGCTTCCGGTGGCTGGGTATGTGAGCGGTGAGGGACATGGGTACAACCGCTATCAGGGCGTTGCGGTTCCCTTCAAGAAACGTGGTCTGCGCCACAGTTGTGCGCGAAGGCCGCGAACCGGGCGCGCCGGTCCTCTTATTGACGCCGTAACGGGCCAATCGGACACCCCGCCGCAAGGCTGTGATCATGGGGTTTCCGAAATAAGTCCGAATTGATCCTTGGCCTACCATCCCTCCGGACAGATGGCCAAGCCCCCTTTCGCGGCTGCGAATCCCGAGTGGTGCAGGTCACAGTGACATCACGCTGTGCGGACACCGAGGCCCTCCTGTGACCCCGCCGTGAACCCGCCGCCGCATTCGCCCCCCGGATCCACACCGAACCCACCCCGGATCCACCCCCGGATCCACCCCCGGGTCCGACCCCGATCCGACCCCGAGCCACCCCCGGTCCGACTCCGGCCCCGACTCCGGTCCCGGCTCCGCATCCGTACTTCGTGAACGCGCGCACGCGTCCACCCCCGTACGCGTGAGCTCCCCCGACCGGGGGACGCCGATCCCTTTATCATCACGCGCACCATGCCGCCAATTTGCATGCAGTGGCCACGATTTGATAGTGCGACAGGGCTTCCACCTGCGGCTACGAGGGTGGATGTCACCTTTGGTGATCATGTGGATGCTTCGCGTATGAAGATCACCACTCATCGGACTTCATGATCGTTCGTCAGGTGGTGGAGATCACAAACTCGTTGTTGTAACCCGTGTCGCAGATCACAGACGAGCAGGCATAAGATGCGCACCAGCCCGGCTTGTGAACTGCCTCACATGCAAGTGCCGGAGCGGCGGTCCAACGGTCAAGGACGACTGGAAGGAGCGAGGAGCGTGAATGCGTACGCGCCCATCCTCGTGCTCGGCGCCCTCGGCGCAGGGTTTGCGATCTTCTCCGTGGTCATGGCCACGCTGATCGGTCCAAAACGGTACAACCGGGCAAAACTTGAAGCGTATGAGTGCGGCATCGAGCCCACTCCGGTGCCGGCCGGCGGCGGCCGCTTCCCCATCAAGTACTACCTGACGGCGATGCTCTTCATCGTCTTCGACATCGAGGTTGTCTTCCTCTACCCCTGGGCGGTCACCTTCGACTCGCTGGGGATCTTCGGGCTCGTCGAGATGCTCCTCTTCGTGCTCACCGTCTTCGTCGCCTACGCCTATGTGTGGCGCCGCGGCGGCCTGGAATGGGACTGAGGGGCTGAATTTCCATGGGACTGGAAGAGAAGCTGCCGAGCGGCTTTCTGCTGACCACCGTCGAACAGGCCGCGGGCTGGGTGCGCAAGTCATCCGTCTTCCCCGCGACCTTCGGCCTGGCCTGCTGCGCCATCGAGATGATGACCACCGGAGCGGGCCGGTACGACCTGGCCCGCTTCGGCATGGAGGTCTTCCGCGGATCCCCGCGCCAGGCCGACTTGATGATCGTGGCGGGCCGCGTCAGCCAGAAGATGGCGCCGGTGCTGCGGCAGGTGTACGACCAGATGCCCGCTCCCAAGTGGGTCATCTCTATGGGTGTTTGCGCCTCTTCGGGCGGAATGTTCAATAACTACGCGATCGTCCAGGGCGTCGACCACATCGTCCCCGTGGACATCTATCTGCCCGGCTGCCCGCCCCGCCCCGAGATGCTGATCGACGCGATCCTCAAGCTCCACCAGAAGATCCAGGGATCGAAGCTCGGCGTGAACCGGGAAGAGGCGGCCCGCGAGGCGGAGGAGGCGGCCCTCAAGGCGCTCCCCATGATCGAGATGAAGGGGCTCCTGCGGTGAGCGACGACCCGGCCGTGGAGAACGGCCCCCAACCCGGTGACGACGCCGCCGGCAACAACGTCCCCGCCCCCAGGGGTGCGACGGGCCCCGAGCTGATCGGCGTCCGCAAGGGCATGTTCGGCGCCGCGGGCGGCGGCGACACCAGCGGCTACGGCGGCCTCGTGCGCACCGTGGTCCTGCCCGGCGCGAGCGCGCGCCCGTACGGCTCGTACTTCGACGAGGTCGTCGACGAGCTCGAAGGGGCGCTGGAGGAGCAGGACCTGGTCCCCGAGAACGCGATCGAGAAGGTCGTGGTCGACCGGGGCGAGCTCACCCTCCACATCGCCCGCGAGCACCTGCCCCGGGTGGCGAAGACCCTGCGCGACGACGCGGCCCTGCGCTTCGAGCTCTGCACCGGTGTCAGCGGGGTGCACTTCCCCGGGGACAAGGGGCGCGAGCTGCACGCCGTCTACCACCTGCGCTCGCTCACCCACGGCCGGATCGTGCGGCTGGAGGTGTCCGTCCCGGACAGCGACCCGCACGTCCCGTCGATCGTCTCGGTCTACCCGACCAACGACTGGCACGAGCGCGAGACGTACGACTTCTTCGGCCTGATCTTCGACGGGCACCCGGCCCTCACCCGGATCATGATGCCGGACGACTGGCAGGGCTTCCCGCAGCGCAAGGACTACCCGCTCGGCGGCATCGCCGTCGAGTACAAGGGCGCCCAGATCCCGGCTCCCGACCAGAGGAGGTCGTACAGCTGATGTCCCCCACATCGAACAACGCGTCGAACCACGCCTCCTCCCGGGAGACCACCGAAGGCCTCGTCTACACCGTCACGGGCGGCGACTGGGACGAGATCGTGCAGTCCGCGGCCCGCGCGGACGACGAGCGGATCGTCGTCAACATGGGTCCGCAGCACCCGTCCACGCACGGAGTGCTCCGCCTGATCCTGGAGATCGACGGCGAGACGGTCACCGAGGCCCGCTGCGGCATCGGCTACCTCCACACCGGCATCGAGAAGAACCTCGAATACCGGAACTGGACGCAGGGCACCACCTTCGTCACGCGCATGGACTACCTGACGCCGTTCTTCAACGAGGCGGCGTACTGCCTGGGCGTCGAGAAGCTGCTCGGCATCACCGATCAGATCCCGGACCGCGCCACCGCCATCCGCGTCCTGCTGATGGAGCTCAACCGGATCTCCTCCCACCTGGTGTGCATCGCCACCGGCGGCATGGAGCTGGGCGCGACCACGATCATGATCTACGGGTTCCGCGACCGCGAGCTGATCCTCGACGTGTTCGAGCTGATCACCGGACTGCGCATGAACCACGCGTTCATCCGCCCCGGCGGCCTCGCGCAGGACCTGCCCCCGGGCGCGGTCGACCAGCTCCGCGAGTTCATCAAGACCATGAAGAAGAACCTGCCGGAGTACGACAAGCTCGCCACCGGCAACCCCATCTTCAAGGCCCGCATGCAGGACGTCGGCTACCTCGACCTCACCGGCTGCATGGCGCTGGGCGCCACCGGCCCGATCCTGCGCTCCGCCGGACTCCCGCACGACCTGCGCAAGTCCGACCCGTACTGCGGTTACGAGAACTACGAGTTCGACGTGCCGACCACCGAGTCCTGCGACTCCTACGGGCGCTTCCTGGTCCGCCTGGAGGAGATGCGCCAGTCCCTGCGGATCGTCGAGCAGTGCCTGGACCGGCTGGAGCCGGGCCCGGTGATGGTCGCCGACAAGAAGATCGCCTGGCCCGCGCAGCTCGCGATGGGCCCCGACGGCCTCGGCAACTCGCTCGACCACATCAAGCAGATCATGGGCACCTCCATGGAGTCCCTCATCCACCACTTCAAGCTGGTGACCGAGGGGTTCCGGGTCCCGGCCGGACAGGCCTACGCGGCGGTCGAGTCCCCCAAGGGCGAGCTCGGGGTGCACGTGGTCTCCGACGGCGGCACCCGCCCCTACCGGGTCCACTTCCGCGACCCGTCCTTCACCAACCTGCAGGCCATGGCGGCGATGTGCGAGGGCGGCCAGGTCGCCGACGTCATCGTCGCCGTCGCCTCCATCGACCCCGTGATGGGAGGCGTCGACCGATGAGCGCCAGCCAGTCGACCAGCCTGGGCATGCCCCAGCTGCCGGCCCCCGACTACCCGGCCGAGGTACGCGCCCGGCTCGAAGCGGACGCGAAGGAAGTCATCGCCCGCTACCCCGACAGCCGCTCCGCGCTGCTGCCGCTGCTGCACCTCACGCAGTCGGAGGAGGGCTTCGTCTCGCGCACCGGCATCCGGTTCTGCGCCGAGGTGCTGGGCCTGACGACCGCGGAGGTCACGGCGGTCGCCACCTTCTACACGATGTACCGGCGCAAGCCCTCGGGCGACTACCAGGTCGGCGTCTGTACGAACACCCTGTGCGCGGTCATGGGCGGCGATGCCATCTTCGACGAGCTCAAGGAGCACCTCGGGGTCGGCAACAACGAGACCACCCCCGACGGCAAGGTCACCCTCGAGCACATCGAGTGCAACGCGGCCTGCGACTACGCCCCCGTGGTGATGGTCAACTGGGAGTTCTTCGACAACCAGACCCCCGAGTCCGCCAAGGCCATGGTGGACGACCTGCTGGCCGGCCGCCCGGTCGAGCCGACCCGGGGCGCGCCGCTGTGCACGTACAAGGAGACCGCGCGGATCCTGGCCGGCTTCCCCGACGAGCGCCCCGGCGCGGTCGAGGCGAGCGGCGGCGCCGGACACGCGTCGCTGATCGGCCTGCGCATCGCGCGCGGGGAGTCCCCGCAGCTCGGCAAGGTCGTGCACCCGCGTGCCGAGGCCGCGGCCGAGGAGGGGGAGTGATGACGGTGACTGCTGAAATGCATGAGAACGGCACCAGCCCGGAGAAGCTGCTGGCACCCGTGCTGTCGGCGTTCTGGGACGAACCGCAGTCGTGGACGCTGGAGACCTACCGGCGCCACGAGGGCTACGAGGGCCTGCGCAAGGCGCTCGCGATGACCCCGGACGACCTCATCGCGTACGTGAAGGACTCCGGTCTGCGCGGGCGCGGCGGCGCGGGCTTCCCCACCGGAATGAAGTGGCAGTTCATCCCGCAGGGCGACGGAAAGCCGCACTACCTCGTCGTGAACGCGGACGAGTCGGAGCCGGGAACCTGCAAGGACATCCCCCTCCTCTTCGCCAACCCGCACTCCCTCATCGAGGGAATGATCATTGCCTGTTACGCGATCCGGTCGGAGCACGCCTTCATCTACCTGCGCGGCGAGGCCGTGCCGGTACTGCGCCGCCTGCACGAGGCGGTGCGCGAGGCGTACGAGGCCGGCTACCTCGGGGAAGACATCCTCGGGAGCGGGCTGAAGCTCGACATCACCGTGCACGCGGGAGCGGGCGCGTACATCTGCGGCGAGGAAACGGCCCTCCTGGACTCCCTCGAAGGCCGACGCGGTCAGCCCCGGCTGCGTCCTCCCTTCCCTGCCGTCGAGGGGCTCTACGCGTGCCCCACTGTCGTCAACAACGTCGAATCCATCGCCTCGGTTCCCGCGATCCTGAACAAGGGCAAGGACTGGTTCAAGGCGATGGGGACCGAGAAGTCCCCCGGTTTCACGCTGTATTCGCTGTCGGGCCACGTCGTGGGCCCCGGCCAGTACGAGGCCCCGCTCGGCATCACCCTGCGCCAGCTGCTCGACATGAGCGGCGGGATCCGCCCCGGACACCGGCTGAAGTTCTGGACCCCGGGCGGCTCCTCCACCCCCATGTTCACGGCCGAGCACCTCGACGTGCCGCTGGACTACGAGGGCGTCGGCGCGGCCGGATCCATGCTCGGCACCAAGGCCCTGCAGTGCTTCGACGAGACGACCTGCGTGGTGCGGGCGGTGACCCGCTGGACCGAGTTCTACGCCCACGAGTCCTGCGGCAAGTGCACGCCGTGCCGCGAAGGCACGTACTGGCTGGTCCAGTTGCTGCGCGACATCGAAGCGGGCAAGGGGGTCATGTCCGACCTCGACAAGCTGAACGACATCGCCGACAACATCAACGGCAAGTCGTTCTGCGCCCTCGGTGACGGCGCCGCCAGCCCCATCTTCTCCTCGCTCAAGTACTTCCGCGAGGAGTACGAGCAGCACATCACGGGCAAGGGCTGCCCCTTCGACCCCAAGAAGTCGACCCTCTGGGCCGACACGGAGGTGACCGCATGACCGTGACCACTACGTCAGCCTCCGGCGGCGGCGCGGCAGCGGTCCCGCCCGAGAACACGGTCTCGCTGACCATCGACGGCGTCGAACTGTCCGTGCCCAAGGGGACCCTGGTCATCCGGGCCGCCGAGCAGCTCGGCATCGAGATCCCCCGGTTCTGCGACCACCCCCTCCTCTCCCCGGCCGGCGCCTGCCGCCAGTGCATCGTCGAGGTGGAGGGCCAGCGCAAGCCGATGGCCTCCTGCACCATCACCTGCACCGACGGCATGGTCGTCAAGACGCAGCTCACCTCCGAGGTCGCCGACAAGGCCCAGCGCGGGGTGATGGAGCTGCTGCTCATCAACCACCCGCTGGACTGCCCGGTCTGCGACAAGGGCGGCGAGTGCCCGCTCCAGAACCAGGCGATGTCGCACGGCAACGCCGAATCGCGGTTCGAGGGCAAGAAGCGCACCTACGAGAAGCCCGTCGCGATCTCCACCCAGGTGCTGCTGGACCGGGAGCGCTGCGTGCTGTGCGCGCGCTGCACCCGCTTCTCCAACGAGATCGCCGGCGACCCGATGATCGAGCTGCTCGAGCGCGGCGCGCTCCAGCAGGTCGGCATCGGCGAGGGCGACCCCTTCGAGTCGTACTTCTCCGGCAACACCATCCAGATCTGCCCGGTCGGCGCCCTCACTTCGGCCGCCTACCGGTTCCGCTCCCGCCCGTTCGACCTCGTCTCCTCCCCGAGCGTGTGCGAGCACTGCGCGGGCGGCTGCGCGACCCGGACCGACCACCGCCGCGGCAAGGTGCTGCGCCGGATGGCCGCAGAGGACCCCGAGGTCAACGAGGAGTGGATCTGCGACAAGGGCCGCTTCGGGTTCCGCTACGCACAGCGCCCCGACCGGCTGACCACCCCGCTGGTGCGCGGCAGCGACGGGGTCCTGGCCCCGGCGAGCTGGCCCGAGGCGCTGGAGGCCGCCGCGAACGGGCTGGCCGCCGCGCGCGGCCGGGCCGGAGTCCTGACCGGCGGCCGGCTGACCGTCGAGGACGCGTACGCCTACGCCAAGTTCGCGCGGGTCGTGCTCGACACCAACGACATCGACTTCCGGGCCCGGGTGCACAGCGCGGAGGAGGCCGAGTTCCTGGCCGCCTCGGTCGCGGGCATCGGCAAGGACCTCGACGGGCGGGGCGTCACCAACGCCTCCCTGGAGGCGGCCCCGGCCGTGCTCCTCGTCGGCATCGAGGCCGAGGAAGAGG
The DNA here is from genome assembly GCF_041434015.1 of Streptomyces sp. NBC_00454. Taxonomy (GTDB): domain Bacteria; phylum Actinomycetota; class Actinomycetes; order Streptomycetales; family Streptomycetaceae; genus Streptomyces. Next base: position 4,555,138 of record NZ_CP107907.1, read on the forward strand.
CCCCCGGGGTCTTCCTGCGGCTGCGCAAGGCCCACCGCAAGCACAAGCAGCGGACCTTCGCCGTGGCCACCTTCGCCACCCGCGGGCTGGAGAAGGCGGGCGGCACCCTGCTGGCCGCCGCCCCCGGCACCGAGCCGGAATGGCTCGACGCCCTGGCCTCGCGGACCGGCCTGGAAGAGGGCGGCCACGCCGCCGCCGAAGCGCTGCGCCTGCCCGGCGCGGTCATCGTCGTCGGGGAGCGCCTGGCCGCAGTGCCCGGCGCGCTGACCGCCGCCGTACGGGCCGCAGCCGCGACCGGCGCGCAGCTGGTGTGGATCCCGCGCCGGGCCGGAGAGCGGGCCGCCGTCGAGGCGGGCGCGCTGCCGTCCCTGCTCCCGGGGGCCCGCCCGGCCACCGACCCGCGGGCCCGCGAGGAGGTCGCCGCCGCCTGGGGCCTGGACGAGCTCCCGCACCGGTACGGCCGCGACACCGGCCAGATCGTCGAGGCCGCCGCCACCGGTGAGCTGTCCGCCCTGCTGGTCGGGGGCGTGGAGCTCGACGACCTGCCGGATCCGGTCCGCGCCCGCCTCGCGCTCCAGGAGGCCTTCGTGGTCAGCCTGGAACTGCGGCCCAGCGAGGTCACCGACCACGCGGACGTGGTCTTCCCGGTCGCGGCAGCCGCCGAGAAGTCGGGCGCGTTCATCAACTGGGAGGGCAGGGTCCGGCCGTTCGAGGCCGCGCTGAAGCCCGAGCAGATGACCCGCCGGCTCGCCCCCGCAGACTCCCGCGTCCTGCACATGCTGGCCGACGCGGCGGACCGGCCGATCGCCCTGGGCGACGTACACGCCGTGCGCCGGGAGCTCGACGGGCTCGGCCAGTGGGCCGGGACCCGGGCCGCCGAGCAGTCCGCGGACACCGCGCCGCTGCCCCGGCCGGGCTCGGGCGAGGCCATCCTCGCGGGCCACCGGCTCCTGCTCGACCAGGGCCTGCTCCAGGACGGGGACGAGGCCCTGGCCGGTACCCGGCACGAGGCCAGCGCCCGGCTGTCGGCCGCCACGGCCGCCGAGACGGGTGTCAAGAACGGCGACGTCCTCGCGGTGACCGGCCCGGCCGGCTCCGTGGAACTGCCGCTGCGGATCACCGAGATGCCCGACCGGGTGGTCTGGCTCCCGCTGAACTCCACCGGCTCCGGGGTCCTCGCCGATACCGGCGCCCGCCCGGGAGCCCTCGTACGCATCGGTCCGGCTACCCCGGCCGACAGCAGCGACGCCACTGCGGAGGTGGGCGCGTGAACACCGTTCAGATCGCTGCCGAAGACCTCTCCTTGTTCGGCAAGGACGTCTGGTGGCTCGTCGTCGTCAAGGCGGTGTTCTGCTTCGCCTTCCTGATGGTGACCGTGCTGTTCTCCATCGTGTGGGAGCGCAAGGTCGTCGCCTGGATGCAGCTGCGCATCGGCCCCAACCGGCACGGCCCCTGGGGCATGCTCCAGTCGCTCGCCGACGGCGTGAAGCTCATGCTCAAGGAAGACCTCATCGTCAAGCGGGCGGACAAGGTCGTCTACGTCCTCGCCCCGATCATCGCGGCGATCCCGGCCTTCATGGCCATCGCGGTGATCCCCTTCGGCCCCTCGGGCAACGAGGTCTCCATCTTCGGCCAGCGCACCACGATGCAGCTGACCGACCTGCCGATCGCGATGCTCTACATCCTCGCGGTGGCCTCGGTCGGCATCTACGGCATCGTGCTGGCCGGCTGGTCCTCGGGCTCCACGTACCCGCTCCTGGGCGGCCTGCGCTCCTGCGCGCAGATGATCTCCTACGAGATCGCGATGGGCGCGGCCTTCGCCTCGGTCTTCCTCTACTCCGGGTCGATGTCGACCTCGAAGATCGTGGAGGCGCAGGGCGACCGCTGGTTCATCGTGCTCCTGCCGGTGTCCTTCATCATCTACGTCATCACGATGGTCGGCGAGACGAACCGCGCTCCCTTCGACATGCCGGAGTCCGAGGGCGACCTGGTCGGCGGCTTCAACACCGAGTACTCCTCGATCAAGTTCGCGCTGTTCATGCTGGCCGAGTACGTCAACATGGTCACCGTCTCCGCGGTCTCGGTCACCCTGTTCCTGGGCGGCTGGCGGGCCCCGGCGCCGATCTCCACGTACTGGGAGGGCGCCAACCACGGCTGGTGGCCCATGCTCTGGTTCGTCATCAAGGTCCAGCTGCTGCTGTTCTTCTTCATCTGGCTGCGCGGCACGCTCCCGCGCGTGCGCTACGACCAGCTGATGAAGCTCGGCTGGAAGGTGCTGATCCCGGTCTCCGTGGTCTGGCTGATGCTGGTCGCCACCGTCCGGGCGCTGCGCAACGAGAACTATGCGTTCCAGTCGATCGTGCTCTACGTCGGCGGCGCGGTCGTCGCGGTCCTGCTGCTCTCCTTCGTCGTGGACGTCTTCCGCGACAAGAAGGAGAAGGCGGCCGCCGAGGACGCCGAACAGGCCTCCGCCGCCGAGCCCTTCGATCCGCTGGCGGGCGGATTCCCCGTACCGCCCAAGCCCGGCCAGCACCTGGCACCCGTACCGCGCAGGCGGCCTCGCAGTGAGCGGGAGCTCATTGTCAGTGGCGCGGCGAATACTGACAGTGACCGAGAGGAGGGCGCTGAGAATGCCTGACGCCGAGAACGAGAAGTGGCAGAACCCGGTGGCCGGCTTCGGCGTGACCTTCAAGGCCATGTTCAAGAAGCGACTCACCGAGCAGTACCCGGAGCAGCAGAAGACAACCGCTCCGCGCTTCCACGGGCGGCACCAGCTCAACCGCCACCCGGACGGTCTGGAGAAGTGCATCGGGTGCGAACTGTGCGCCTGGGCCTGTCCCGCCGACGCGATCTACGTCGAGGGCGCGGACAACACCGAGGAGGAGCGCTACTCCCCGGGTGAGCGGTACGGCCGGGTCTACCAGATCAACTACGCCCGCTGCATCCTGTGCGGGCTGTGCGTCGAGGCGTGCCCGACCCGGGCGCTGACCATGACGAACGAGTTCGAACTGGCCGACTCCAGCCGCGAATCGCTCATCTACACCAAGGAGCAGCTCCTCGCCGGGCTGACCGAGGGCATGGTCGAGGCTCCGCACTCGATCTTCCCGGGCACCGAGGACACGGACTACTACCGGGGGCTGGTGACCGGGGCGGCTCCCGGCACGGTCCGCCAGGTCGCCGTGTCGAAGGGCGAGACCGCCCCCGAGGACGCCGTCGTGGTCGCCTCCCGGGACGCCTCCGAGGGGGTGGGGGCGTGAGCGCCGTCGCCGCAGCCGCCACCGTCACCTCCACCGGTGAGGCCGTGCAGTTCTGGGTCCTCGCCACGGTCGCCGTCATCGGCGCGCTGTCCACGATCCTGATGAAGAAGGCCGTGCACAGCGCCCTGAGCCTGGCCGGGACGATGATCATCCTGGCGGTCTTCTACCTCGCCAACGGGGCGTACTTCCTCGGCATCGTCCAGGTCGTCGTCTACACCGGCGCGATCATGATGCTCTTCCTCTTCGTCGTCATGCTCGTCGGCGTCACCGCGGCGGACTCGCTGACCGAGACCATCAAGGGGCAGCGCTGGCTGGCCGCCCTGTGCGGACTCGGCTTCGGCATCCTGCTGATCGCCGGCATCGCCAACGCCCGCCTCACCCACTTCAACGGGCTCGGCCGGATCAACTCCGGCGGACACGTCGAGGGCCTGGCCACGCTCATCTTCACCAAGTACGTGTTCGCCTTCGAGATCACCGGCGCCCTCCTCATCACGGCGGCCGTCGGCGCGATGGTGCTCACCCACCGCGAGCGCACCGAGCGGCCCGCCACCCAGCGCGAGCTCGCCGAGCGCCGCGTACGCGCGGGCGTGCAGCTCCCGCCGCTGCCCGCACCCGGCGTCTACGCCCGGCACAACGCCGTGGACGTCGCCGGCCTGCTGCCGGACGGCACCCCGTCCGAGCTCACCGTCAACCAGACGCTGCGCGGCCGCGGCCAGATCAGGGACGTCTCCAGCCAGGCGCTGGACGACCTGAAGGCGCTGGAGCAGCGGTCGTCCGAGCGGCTCGGCCGCGAGGAGGCCTCGAAGTGAATCCGGTCAACTACCTGTACCTGTCCGCGCTGCTGTTCACCATCGGGGCCTCCGGGGTCCTGATCAGGAAGAACGCGATCGTGGTGTTCATGTGCGTCGAGCTGATGCTCAACGCCTGCAACCTCGCCTTCGTCACCTTCTCCCGGATGCACGGCAACCTCGACGGCCAGATCATCGCGTTCTTCACGATGGTCGTCGCCGCCGCCGAGGTCGTGGTGGGTCTGGCGATCATCGTGTCGCTGTTCCGTACCCGCCACTCGGCCTCGGTCGACGACGCCAGCCTGATGAAGCTGTAAGGGGTCGCTGTGGAGAACATGATCGCGCTGCTGGTAGCAGCGCCCCTGCTCGGAGCGGTGGTGCTGCTCTGCGGCGGCCGCCGCCTCGACAAGGCCGGCCACTGGCTCGGCACCCTGCTCGCCGCCGCCTCCTTCGGCATCGGCCTCGCCCTCTTCGCCGACATGCTCAGCCGCGGCGCCGAGGACCGGACCTTCCACCAGCGGCTGTTCAGCTGGATCCCGGTCGAAGGCTTCCAGGCCGACCTCGGCTTCCAGCTCGACCAGCTGTCGATGACCTTCGTCCTGCTGATCTCCGGGGTGGGCACGCTCATCCACGTGTACTCGATCGGGTACATGGAGCACGACGAGCGCCGCCGCCGCTTCTTCGGCTACCTCAACCTCTTCGTCGCCGCGATGCTGCTCCTGGTCATCGCCGACAACTACCTCCTGCTGTACGTCGGCTGGGAGGGCGTGGGCCTCGCCTCGTACCTCCTGATCGGCTTCTGGCAGCACAAGCCCAGCGCGGCCACCGCCGCGAAGAAGGCCTTCCTGGTCAACCGGGTCGGCGACATGGGCCTTTCGATCGCCATCATGCTGATGTTCACCACCTTCGGAACCTTCGCCTTCGGACCGGTGCTCGGCTCGGTGTCCGGGGTGGGCGAGGGCAAGCTCACGGCGATCGCCCTGATGCTGCTGCTCGCCGCCTGCGGCAAGTCGGCGCAGGTGCCGCTGCAGTCCTGGCTCGGCGACGCGATGGAGGGCCCGACCCCGGTCTCGGCCCTCATCCACGCGGCGACCATGGTCACCGCCGGCGTGTACCTGATCGTCCGCTCGGGCGCGATCTTCAACGAGGCGCCGGACGCACAGCTGGCCGTCACCGTCGTCGGCGCCGTCACGCTGCTCTTTGGTGCGATCGTCGGTTGCGCGAAGGACGACATCAAGAAGGCCCTCGCCGGCTCGACGATGTCGCAGATCGGCTACATGATCCTGGCGGCGGGCCTGGGCCCCATCGGCTACGTCTTCGCGATCATGCACCTGGTGACGCACGGGTTCTTCAAGGCAGGCCTCTTCCTCGGCGCCGGTTCCGTCATGCACGGGATGAACGACGAGGTGGACATGCGCAAGTACGGCGGCCTGCGGAAGTACATGCCGGTCACCTTCGTCACCTTCGGCCTCGGCTACCTCGCCATCATCGGCTTCCCGGGCCTGTCGGGGTTCTTCTCCAAGGACAAGATCATCGAGGCGGCCTTCGCGAAGGGCGGCACCGAGGGCTGGATCCTGGGAGGCGTGGCCCTGCTGGGCGCCGCGATCACCGCGTTCTACATGACCCGGGTCATGCTCCTCACCTTCTTCGGCGAGAAGCGCTGGCAGCCGGATGCCGAGGGCCACCAGCCGCACCCGCACGAGTCCCCGAAGACCATGACCATCCCGATGATCGTGCTCGCCTTCGGATCGGTCTTCGCCGGCGGGATCTTCGGCGTCGGCGACCGGTTCCTGAAGTGGCTGGAGCCCGTCACCGGGCACGAGCACGGGAACCCGCCGGTCAGCGCCCTGACGGTGACCCTGTCCACGATGGTGGTCCTCGTCATCGGCGTCGGCATCGCCTGGGCGATGTACGGCAAGAAGCCCGTCCCGGTCGTCGCCCCGCGCGGCTCGCTCCTCACCCGGGCGGCCCGACGGGACCTCTACCAGGACGACTTCAACCACGTGGTCCTGGTGCGCGGCGGGGAGCACCTGACCCGCTCCCTCGTCTACGTCGACCACAGCCTGGTCGACGGAGTGGTCAACGGGACGGCCGCCGGTGTCGGCGGGCTGTCGGGCCGGCTGCGCAAGCTGCAGAACGGCTACGCCCGCAGCTACGCGGTCTCGATGTTCGGGGGCACGGCGGTCCTGATCGCCGCGACCCTGCTGATGAGGGCGGTGTGAGATGAGTTTCCCGCTTCTGACGGTGACGGCCGCGGTACCCGCGGTCGGCGCGATCCTGACGGCGGCCGTCCCGGCCGCCCGCCGGACCGCCGCCAAATGGCTCGCCCTGTTCTTCTCACTGGCGACCCTGGCCCTGGCCGTGCTCGTCGCGGTCCGCTTCGATCCCGGTGGCGACCGCTACCAGCTCACCGAATCCCACTCCTGGATCCCCGACTTCGGGGTCCGCTACGAACTGGGCGTCGACGGCATCGGGGTGGCGCTCATCGCGCTCACCGCGCTGATCATCCCCTTCGTCATCGGGGCCGGCTGGCACGACGCCGACCCCCTGGAGACCCACTCCTCGCGCTGGCGGCCGACCCAGGGCTTCTTCGCCCTGATCCTGCTGGTCGAGGCGATGGTGGTGATCTCCTTCGAGGCCACCGACGTCTTCCTCTTCTACATCTTCTTCGAAGCCATGCTCATCCCGATGTACTTCCTCATCGGCGGCTTCGGCGACCGGGCCCACTCCGGGTCCGATGAGAACGCGGCCGCGCAGCGCTCGTACGCGGCGGTCAAGTTCCTCCTCTACAACCTGGTCGGCGGGCTCATCATGCTGGCCGCCGTCATCGGGCTGTACGTGGTCGCCGGGAACTTCTCGCTCCAGGAGATCACCGCCGCCCGCGCCGCGGGCACGCTCGACATGGCGACCAACACCGAGCGGCTCCTCTTCCTCGGCTTCTTCTTCGCCTTCGCGGTGAAGGCCCCGCTGTGGCCGCTGCACACCTGGCTGCCGAACGCGATGGGCGAGGCCACCTCCCCGGTCGCCGTCCTGATCACCGCGGTCGTCGACAAGGTCGGCACCTTCGCGATGCTCCGCTTCTGCCTCGGGCTCTTCCCCGAGGCCAGCAAGTGGGCCACGCCGGTGATCCTCGTACTGGCCCTGATCAGCATCGTCTACGGTGCGCTGGTCGCGGTCGGGCAGCGGGACATCAAGCGACTGGTGGCGTACGCCTCGATCTCGCACTTCGGGTTCATCATCCTGGGCATCTTCGCGATGACCTCCCAGGGCCAGTCGGGCGCGACCCTGTACATGGTCAACCACGGGATCTCGACGGCGGCGCTGATGCTGGTCGCCGGCTTCCTGATCTCGCGGCGCGGCTCGCGGCTCATCGCCGACTTCGGCGGGGTGCAGAAGGTGGCCCCGGTCCTGGCCGGCACCTTCCTGATCGGCGGGCTCGCCACCCTCTCGCTGCCGGGGCTCGCCCCGTTCGTCAGCGAATTCCTGGTCCTGGTCGGCACGTTCGCCCGGTACCCGGTCGTCGGCATCATCGCCACCTTCGGCATCGTGCTCGCCGCGCTCTACACGCTGGTGCTCTACCAGCGGACCATGACCGGCCCCCTGAAGGAGGAGGTCCGCACCATGCCGGACCTGCACCTGCGGGAGGTACTGGTGGTCGCCCCGCTGATCGCGCTGCTGATCGGACTGGGCGTCTACCCGAAGCCGCTGACCGACATCGTCAACCCGGCGGTGAAGCACACCATGTCGGACGTGAAGCAAACGGACCCGAAGCCCGAGGTGGGCGTACAGGCCAAGAATGGGGAGGGGGCGAAGTGAGCACCCTGACTGCCGCAGCCCAGAACCTGCTGCCGAACCTGGCGGCCGCGGCGCCGATCGACAAGATCCCGGCCCCGCACATCGAGTACGCCCAGCTCTCGCCCACGCTGATCGTGCTGGGCGCGGCGATCGTCGGAGTCCTCGTCGAGGCCTTCGTACCGCGCAAGTCCCGTTACTACGTCCAGGTGTTCCTCGCCGTCGCCGCGCTGGCCTCCGCCTTCGCCGCGGTCGTCGGGCTCGCCGCGGGCGGGTACGGCAGCTCCAAGGCGCACATCGCGGCCATGGGCGCCGTGGCCGTCGACGGTCCGGCGCTCTTCCTCCAGGGCACCATCGTCCTGGCCTCGATCGTCGCGATCTTCACCTTCGCCGAGCGGCGCCTGGACCCGGCCGCCCACGGCAACCGGGTCGACTCCTTCGCCGCGCAGGCGGCGTCCGTACCGGGCAGCGAGAGCGAGAAGGAAGCCGTCAAGGCGGGCTTCACCACCACCGAGGTCTTCCCGCTGGCGCTGTTCGCGATCTCCGGGATGCTGATCTTCCCGGCGGCCAACGACCTGCTGACGCTGTTCGTGGCCCTGGAGGTCTTCTCCCTCCCGCTGTACCTGCTCTGCGCCGTCGCCCGCCGCCAGCGGCTGATGTCGCAGGAGGCCGCGGTCAAGTACTTCCTGCTCGGGGCGTTCTCCTCGGCCTTCCTCCTCTTCGGCATCGCGCTCGTCTACGGGTACGCGGGCTCCGTGTCCTACGCGGCGATCGCCGATGTGGTCGACGGCACCGTCGCCAATGTGGACCCGGCCCTCGCCGGCACCATGGGCAACGACGCACTGCTGCTGATCGGCGGCGCGCTGATCCTGATGGGCCTGCTCTTCAAGGTCGGCGCGGTCCCCTTCCACATGTGGACCCCGGACGTCTACCAGGGCGCCCCGACCCCGGTCACCGGCTTCATGGCGGCCGCGACCAAGGTGGCCGCCTTCGGCGCCCTCCTGCGCCTGCTCTACGTGGTCCTCCCGGGCCTGCGGTGGGACTGGCGGCCGGTCATGTGGGGCGTGGCCATCGTCACGATGCTGGCGGGCGCGGTCATCGCCGTGACCCAGACCGACGTCAAGCGGCTCCTGGCCTACTCCTCGATCGCGCACGCGGGCTTCATCCTGGCCGGTGTGATCGCGACCTCGGCGGAGGGCGTCAAGTCCGTCCTCTTCTACCTGGCCGCGTACTCCTTCGTGACGATCGGCGCCTTCGCCGTGGTCACCCTGGTCCGCGACGCGGGCGGCGAGGCCACGCACCTGTCCAAGTGGGCCGGGCTCGGCCGCCGTTCGCCGCTGACGGCGGCGGTCTTCGCCGTGTTCCTGCTGGCCTTCGCCGGCATCCCGCTGACCTCCGGCTTCGCCGGGAAGTTCGCCGTGTTCAAGGCGGCGGCGGAGGGCGGCGCGGGAGCGCTGGTCGTGGTCGGTGTCATCTCGTCCGCGATCGCCGCGTTCTTCTACATCCGGGTCATCGTCCTGATGTTCTTCAGCGAGCCGAAGGCGGACGGCCCCACGGTCGCCGTGCCGTCGCCGCTGACGATGACGACGATCGCGGTGGGCGTCGCGGTGACGCTGGTACTGGGCATTGCGCCGCAGTACTTCCTGGACCTGGCGGGGCAGGCGAGCACGTTCGTGCGCTGACCGTACCGAGTACGGCCCATGGCCCGGCTCCCGAAAGGGGGTCGGGCCTTCGCCGTGTGCGGGGCTAGTCGGGCTTGCGCCGCCTGCGCGTGATGGACGTGAGGTCGAGGTCCATCGGGAACGGGACCGAGACCTTCACCCGGTCGTGGAAGATGCCGGTGCCTGCGTAGGCCCCAGTGGCCGGCTCCCGCTCGAATACGCTGACAACGACTTGGCCTTCCTCGCCTTCGACTCGCCAGTAGTGGGGGATTCCGGCCCCGGCGTACTTAACGGGCTTGATCTCGCTGTCACGAGTGAGCGACTCAGCCATCACCACCTCCACGGCGAGCACCACGTCCTCTGCGGGAAGCCGTGTCTGGTCCCAGCCTTGGATGGCGTGTTCGTGCACCACGAGGACATCCGGTTCGGGGCGGTTGTGCCGGTCGATGTCGATCGTGAACCTGCTGAGCACTGCCAGGTCGGGAGGTGCCAGCGACTCCAACAGTCGCTCGAGAAGGCTCACCGACCGGGTATGGAAAAGAGTCTGCGGACTCGGGAGGACCAGGTTTCCGTCGATCAGCTCCGTGTGGGGAGGAAGATTCGGCAGGGTGTCCAGGTCGTCGGCAGTCCAGCCACCCGGTGGCGGGTCCATGAATGCTCCCATGAGCCGGAGTCTCGCGAATCCGACCAAGGTGTCGCCGGGGATCCGTTCGAGACCGTCCGTACGTGTGGGCGGGAGCGCCGTGTTGACCCGGAGGTCAGTGCGGGTGGGCCGGGGCGGTGGTGCCCTTGGGGCACTTGAGGGCGGGGTTCCAGTTGTGGAAGCGGCCGGCCGGGTTGTCCTCGTAGGCCCACATGTGGAGGTCGTAGTGCTTGGGCATGCCCGTCCAGTGGCCCGGCATCGGGCCGTCGAAGGGCAGGCCGAACATGCTCGGGCGGTCGTTGCTGGTCTTGAGGTCCTGGTCCCCGTCGGTGGCCATCCACTCCACTGTCTGGAGCTTGCGGCGGCCGTGCTTGTCCTTCTCGGTGCTGTAGAGGAGGGCGGTCGGCTTGCTGGGGTCCAGCAGACCCCAGTAGGCCTGCTTGACGTAGTGGTAGCCCATGGAGCCCACCCCGAAGGGGTTGGTCATGCACTCCATGCCGTGCGGGACGTAGCCGTCCTTGATGGCCTCCCGCTCGTCCACGTACTTGGCGGTCACCGCGATCGCCGTGGCCATGTCGCGCATCGCCTTCTGGTTGCGGGGGTCGGGCGCGGGCCCCTCGACGCCGTGGGCGGGCACGACGGCGGCCAGGGCGAGCGACGCGGCGGCCGCGCAGGTCAGGAAGGCCTTGCGGGGGCGGAGGGACATCGGTGCTCCTGCCGTTCGGGGGCTTTCGTCCACCATCCAGGCGCCGTGGCGGGGTTGCACGCGGCAGAGCTCCGAACGGGGGGCCGACGCGCATCCGGGGTCTCTTCAGCCCGTCCGGCGTTTGAGGACCGGGTCCGGGCGGAGCCCGGCTGGGGGTCCCCCCGGACGGAGTCTGGGGGATGGGCGAAGGGCGGGTAGGGGACTCTGCTCCGCGCAGCGGCGGCCCGCAGCCCGTACCCCGCCCGGCCCGGGCTACAGGCGGGAGGCGTACGCGCGGACGTCGGCGTCCGGGTCGGAGACGGCCGTGGCCAGGGCCGCCGTGGCCGCCGGGTCGGGGCGGTGGGTGCGCAGCGCGAGCACCGCCTGCTTGCGGACGTCCGCGTTCGGGTCGGACAGGGCCCGGGACAGCGCGGGGACCGCCACCTCCGCCCCGGCGGAGGACAGCCCGGCGGCGGCCCCCGCGCGGACCTGCCATGCCGGGTCGGAAAGCGCGGCCACCGCAGCCGCCGCATGGCCGCCCGTGGCGGCGACCGAGGTGAGGGCCGCGGCCCGGACCAGCGGGTCGGAGTCCGAGAGCAGCGGGGTCAGCGGGTCGGCGGACCGCAGGGTGCCCAGGGCCTTGGCCACCGTCACGCGGACCTCCCGCGAGGGGTCACCGGCGGCTGCGGCCACCGCCGCCACCGCGTACACCGACACCAGGGCCCGGACCGCCTGGATCCGGACGTCCACCTCGGCATCCCGCAGGGACTCCGCGTACAGATCGGGGTCCCCGAGCCGCAGGACCCGTAGGGCTTCGAGCGCGGCCGACCGGACGGCCGGGTCCGCCACCGCGAGCCCCGCCCGCAGGGCAGCGCCCAGCTCCGGGTCGGGCGCCAGCACCTCCAGCAGTTCGCGCAGCGAGGCCGCCGCGGCCGCGCGGACCGCCGGGTCGGGGTCGGCGAGCCGCCCGCCGAGCGCGGGTCCCGCTCCCGTCGGGACGGTTTCGCCGAGCACCGCCACCGCCGTCGCGCGGACCGCCGGGTCGGGGTCGGTGAGGTAGGGGTGCAGGGCTTCGAGGGCCGGTGCCTCCTCGGCGAGGGCGAGCAGTTCCAGGATCCGGGGCGAGCCCGGGGCGGCCGGGGCCGGTCCCGCACTCGGCACGGGCACGTCCGGCCGGCCGCCCGCCAGGGCCACGCCCACCAGCTCCACCTCGCCCAGGAGGACCGAGGGGCCGCCGTGCGGGGTGAATTCGGGGACGGGGACCACGTACGGCTCCACCGGCCGAGCCGTGAACTCCATCGCCCCCGAAGGGGACTTGCGCAGGTCCAGGTGGTGCAGCCAGCCCGCGTCGTCGCGCTGGGGATGGTCGAGCCGCTCGTGGTACAGCCCCCATCGGGATTCGGTGCGCGCGAGCGAGGCCCGCGCCGCCATCTCCGCGCAGTCCCGGATGAAGGAGACCTCGGCGCAGCGCATCAGCTCGTGCGGGGTCGTGGCACCCATCCGGGCGATCTCCCCGGTCATCCGGTCGAAGGCCTCGACGGCGAGGGAGAGCTTCGCGCCGGTCTTGGGCGGGGCCACGTAGTCGTTGACGAACCGGCGCAGCTTGTACTCGACCTGCGGCTGCGGCGGGCCGTCCGGGTTGCGCAGGGGGCCGTAGACCAGCTCGTGTGCGGCGGCCAGCTGGGCGGCCGGCAACTCGCCCTCGTACGGCCGGTACTGGGAGGCGTCCGCGCCCGCCAGGTCGCCGAAGACGAAGGCGCCGATCATGTAGTTGTGCGGTACGGAGGCCAGGTCGCCCGCCGCGTACAGCCGGGGCACGGTGGTGCGGGCGTGGTCGTCGACCCGGACGCCCGAGGCCGAGTGGCCGCCGCACAGGCCGATCTCCGAGATGTGCATCTCGATGTCGTGGGTGCGGTAGTCGTGGCCGCGGTTGGCGTGGAAGGTGCCGCGGGTGGGGCGTTCGGTGGTGTGCAGGATCGATTCGAGGGCCGCGACCGACTCCTCGGGGAGATGGCTCAGCTTGAGGTACACCGGGCCCCGGTCGGAGGCGAGTTCGGCGGCGAACTCGGACATCATCTGCCCCGACCAGTAGTCGGAGTCCACGAACCGCTCGCCGTGCCGGTTGACCTGGTAGCCGCCGAACGGGTTCGCGACGTACGCGCAGGCCGGGCCGTTGTAGTCCTTGATCAGCGGGTTGATCTGGAAGCACTCGATGCCGGTGAGCGCGGCGCCCGCGTGGTAGGCCATGGCGTAGCCGTCGCCCGCGTTGGTGGGGTTCTCGTACGTCCCGTAGAGGTACCCGGAGGCGGGCAGGCCCAGGCGTCCGCACGGGCCGGTGGCCAGGATCACGGCCCCCGCGCGGACGGTCACGAAGGCGCCGCTACGGGTGTTGAAGGCGGCCGCGCCGATCGCCCGGCCGTCCTCGGGGTCGGTCAGGACGCGGACCGGCATCACCCGGTTCTCGATCCGGATCAGCTCGCGCATCTCGCGGCGGCGCAGCTGCCGGTAGAGGACCTTCTTGACGTCCTTGCCCTCGGGCATGGGCAGGACGTACGAGCCCGAGCGGTGGACCTGGCGGACCGCGTACTCGCCGTGCTCGTCCTTCTCGAACTTCACCCCGTACGACTCCAGCCGCTGCACCATCCCGAAGCCGCGGGTCGCCGTCTGGCGGACCGTGGACTGGTCGACGATGCCGTCGTTGGCGCGGGTGATCTCGGCGACGTAGTCGTCGGGCTCGGCGCGGCCCGGGATGACGGCGTTGTTGACCCCGTCCATGCCCATGGCGAGGGCGCCGGAGTGGCGTACGTGGGCCTTCTCCAGGAGCAGCACCCGCGCGCCGTGCTCGGCGGCGGTCAGCGCCGCCATCGTGCCGGCGGTGCCACCGCCGATGACGAGGACGTCGCAGGTCAGTTCCTCGGCGTCGGCGATCGCGGGGATGTCCATGGGGCGGCCTTTCAGAGGGAGTCGATGATGTGGCGCCGGAGCGCGGAGTGGTCGGCGGTACGGGTGCGGGTACGGGGGTGCGGTACGTCGAGCACCTCGCCCGTGGCCAGGAGCGCGACCCGGTCTCCCAGGAACAGGGCCTCGTCCACGTCGTGGGTGACGAAGACGACGGTCGCGCCGGTGCCGGGGCCGGCTTCGGGGCCGGCTTCGGCGTGGGAGCCGGTGAGGACCGTGACCAGGAGGTCCTGCATCCCGGCGCGGGTCTGGGCGTCGAGCGCGCCGAAGGGTTCGTCCATGAGGACGGCGCGGGGCGCGGCCGCGAGGGCGCGGGCGAGCTGCACGCGTTGGCGTTGGCCGCCGCTGAGCTGGTGGGGGTGCTTGTGGGCGTGGTCGGCGAGGCCGACCCGGGTGAGCCAGGCCTCTGCGGTCTCGCGGCGTTCGGTGCGGGGTGTGCCGCGGATGGCGAGGGGGAGTTCGACGTTGGCGCGGACGGTGCGCCAGGGGAGGAGGGCGTCGTCCTGGAAGACCAGGGCGCGGTCGGCGGTGGGGCGGGTGATCGGGTGGCCGTCCTGTTCCACGGCGCCGGTGAGCGGGGGCAGCAGGCCGGCCAGGGTGCGGAGGAGGGTGGATTTTCCGCATCCGGAGGGGCCGACGATGGTGAGGATCTCGCCAGGGGTGACGGTCAGGTCGAGGCCGTCGAGGAGGGGGGCGGTGTCGGGGCGGCCCAGGCGGACGTCCTTGAGGTGGAGGGCGGCGCCGGTGGGTGGGGCGGGGGTGAGGGTGTGTGCGGACATTCTTCCCTTCCTGTGGTCGTCGGGGCTGCGCGGGTGGTGGGGCCCTGCGGGGCGGAGTCCCCTACCCGCCCTTCCTCCGTTCCCCGGGCTCTGCCCGGACCCGGTCCTCAAACGCCGGACGGGCTGAAAGATGCCGCGCAGCGGCAAAATCCAGCCCCGCCGGCGTTTGAGGCGCGGGGTCCGGGGCGGAGTCCCGGTTTCGGGAAGGGGCGGGGTGGGGGACAGCTCCCGCAGGGCCCTGGGACACCGGCGGGCGGGAGCCCGAAGCGGGGGAGCCGGAAGGACGGCTCGGGAGCCAGCGGGTCAGGCGGCGGCCCATGACTTCGACAGCCGTCGACGTGAGCCAGCCGAGGGCTCCGATCGTGGCCATGCCGACGAAGACCCCGGGGTAGTCCACGACCGTGTAGTCCTGCCAGGTGCGGTAGCCGACCCCGTACTCCCCGGAGATCATCTCGGCGGAGATCACGCAGATCCACGACACCCCGATGCCGACCGACAGGCCGCCGAAGATGCCGGGGAGGGCTCCGGGGAGGATCACCGAGAGGAGGATGCGGGGGCGGCTGCCGCCCATGGTCAGGACGGCTTCCTCCCAGACCGGGGACAGCGCGGAGACCGCGTGCCGGGTGGAGACGAGGACCGGGAAGAAGGCCGCCGCGCAGGTGATGAAGACGATCCCCTGCTCGTTGGAGGGGAAGAGCAGGATCGCTACGGGGACCAGCGCGATCGCCGGGATCGGGCGGAGGACCTCGACGAGAGGTCCCAGCAGGTCCGCCGCCAGGCGGGAGCGGGCGATCGCCGTGCCCGCGGCCACCCCCAGTACGGCGGCCAGCGCGAAGCCCGTCACTATGCGCCGCAGGCTGAAGCCGAGGTCCTGCCAGTAGGGGCCGGTCGTCGCCCGGTCCGTGAACTTCGAGGCCACCTCGGTGACGGTCGGGAACTGCTGGAAGCGGAGCCACAGGTCGACGTCGAGCGAAGTGAGCAGTTGCCAGGCCAGCAGGGCCAGGCCGAGCGAAGCCACCCGCAGGAGGCGGCGGCGGGCCGTCATGACGCGAGGGCTCCGGCTTCGGCGAAGGTCACGATCCGCGCCCCGGACCCCGCGTGCTGGGCGACGTACGACTTGGCGGTTGAAGGGGTCACGAAGGCGTGGAGGTCGGAGCCCTCGGCCACCCAGACCGCCTTGTCGGCGAACCAGGAGGTGCCCGTCACCGCGTCGGGGACGTACGCCGCCCGGACGTCCGCGCCCGCCGCCTTGAACGCCTTGAGCAGGGCTGCCGGGGAGTCGAAGGTCTTGGTCTGCGGCTGGCTCTTCAGCCACAGTTCGGGCCGGGCCGCGGCGGCCGCCGGGTACTCCTTGGCGCCCGCCGAGGCGCGGGCGAGCGGGGCCGGGTCGACGAAGGCGTCCACGTCGACCGAGTCCACCAGCTTCGCGGCCTTGAGGACCGGTACGTCCTCCTTCAGTGCGGTCAGGAGCTCGGGGCGCAGGGCCGGGTCGAAGGTGGCGATGCCGTTGGCGCCGTTGTAGAGGTACACGACCTCCGCGGGCAGGCCGGTCTCCGTGGCCACCGATTCGGCGGCGGCGACCGGCTGCGTGCGCAGGTACTCGGTGGCCTTGGACTGTGCCCGCAGGAAGTCGTCCAGGACGGCGGGGTGCGCGGTCTCGAACTTCTCGCGGACCGTGACCCCGTGGAAGGTCGGCAGGTTCAGCTCGGCGCCGTCGTACAGGGCCTTGGCCCGGCCCTCGTAGGCGAGTTGGCCCGGCCAGGCGACGAACTGCGACAGGGCGTCGGCGCTGCCCGCCTGGAGCGCCGAAGCGCCCACGCTGGGCTGCTGGTTGAGCTTCTCGATGCCCTTGTCGGGGTCGATTCCGGCGCGCTGCAGGGCCCGTACGAGGGTTCCGTCGGCGGCCGAGCCGACCGAGGTCGAGACCTTCCTGCCCTTGAGGTCGGCGAGGGACTCCAGCTTCGAATCGGGCACGGTGACCACGGTGTTGAGGCCGCCACGCAGGTTGTAGCCGGTGATGGAGACCAGGTGGGTGGGCTGTTTCAGCTCCTTGCCGCGCACCGCGTTGATGAGGAGGGGGAAGTCGCCCATCGAGCCGATGTCGATCTTCCCGGCGGTCATCTGGGCGGTGATCGGGGCGCCGGTGGCGTAGTCCTGCCAGTCGACCTTGTAGGTCACCCCGTCCTTCTTGCCGCGCGCCGCGAGCTCCTGCTCGAAGTAGCCGAGCGAGCGCAGGAGGGTGCCCGCGGTGACGGTGTTGATGGTCTTGGACTGGTAGCCGACGGTCACCGTGACCGTCTTGCCGGACCCGTCCGCCCCGGAGGCGCTGCCGCACGCGGTGGCGAGGGGGAGGAGCAGGAGGAGGGTGGGCGCGAGGGCGGGGGCGAGGGCGGGCGCCAGGGGTCTCGTACGCATCGCGGGGGTGCCTTTCACCGGAGGAGGTAGGGCATGTTGACGGTGACCGCGCCGGTGGGACAGCGGGCGGCGCACGGGCCGCAGTACCAGCACTCGTCCACGTGCATGTAGGCCTTGCCGTCCTCCTCGCGGATCGCGAGCGAGTCGAGCGGGCACATGTCGACGCACAGGGTGCAGCCGTCGATGCACAGGGACTCGTCGATGGTCACGGGCACGTCGCCGCGCTGGGGCACCAAGGGCATGGCTGTCTCCGGGAAGGGGCGGGGAGGAGGAAGGGAGGCTTACGTGGTGCGGTGCAGCAGGCCGCTCATGGTGATCCGGTCGCCGCGGAAGCGGATGAACTCCAGGTCCACGGGCCTGCCGTCGCGAAGGTGGGTGAGGCGCTCCAGCATCAGGACGGCCGCCCCGCGCGGGGCCTGCAGGACGGCGGCGGAGTGCGCGTCGGCGTTGACCGCCTCCAGGGTGATCTCGGCGTGGCCGAGCGGCTGTCCGGTCAGGGTCTCCAGCAGCCGGAAGACGTCGGTGTTCTCCAGGTCGCAGCCGATCAGGTCCGCGCCGATGTCCAGGGGGACGTACGTGAGGTCGAGCGAGAGCGGCAGCCCGTTGAGGCGGCGCAGCCGCTCGATGTAGAGCACGTCGGAGTGTTCGGGGAGCCGCAGTCGGCCGGCCACGGGCGCGGGGGCGCGGACGGGTCCCACGGTGCGGACCTCGTTGGTGACCCGGCCGTGTTCGTGGAGGGTTTCGGCCAGGCCCTGGAGCCGGTCGAGGCCGTGCGGGTACTTGGCGCAGACGATCACGGTGCCGACGCCCGGGCGGCGTTCGACGAGCTGTTCGCCGCGCAGCAGGTCGAGGGCCTGGCGGACGGTGTTGCGGCCGGCGCCGTAGTCGGCGGCGAGGACGTCCTCCAGGGGGAGGACGCCGGTGGGGTAGCTGCCCGCCAGGATCTGGTGGCGCAGCAGGTCGGCGAGCTGTCGCGCCTGGTCCGCGCGCAGCCGTCGGCGGCGCGCGGCGGCGACCGGGACGGTGTGTTCGCGGGTGCGTTCGGCTGGCATGGCACGGAACATACCGAGGGGGCCGGGCCGGTGGTGTTGCCGCAGTGTTGCGCCACTCGCGGGTGGTCGCGTACCGCTGTGACCTGCGAAAACGGCGGGGTGGCGGAAAGATCCGCCACCCCGCCGCAGATGCTTGTCCCAGCCTGTGGACTAGCGGGTGCCCACGATGCGGCCGGTGACCTCGCCGAGGCCGACGCGGGTGCCGTCGGCGCCCGGGGCCCAGGCGGTGAGGGTGACGGTGTCCCCGTCCTCCAGGAACGTGCGCTTGCCGTCGGCCAGTTCGATGGCGTCGCGGCCGTTCCAGGTGAGCTCCAGCAGCGAGCCGCGCTGGTCGATGTCCGGGCCGCTGACGGTGCCCGATCCGTACACGTCGCCGGTGCGCAGGGAGGCGCCGTTGACGGTCATGTGCGCCAGCTGCTGGGCGGCGGTCCAGTACATCGACGCGAACGGCGGGCGGGCCACCTCCTGCCCGTTGATGGAGACGGTGATGCGCAGGTCGAAGCCGCCGGGGCGCTCGGCGCCGGAGTCCTCGAGGTAGGGCAGGAGCGGGAAGTCGCGGGCGGGCGGGGTGACCCGGGCCGCGTCCAGGGCCTCCAGCGGGGTGACCCAGGCGGAGACGGAGGTGGCGAAGGACTTGCCGAGGAAGGGGCCGAGCGGCACGTACTCCCAGGCCTGGATGTCGCGCGCGGACCAGTCGTTGAGCAGGAAGAGGCCGAAGACGTGGTCCTCGAAGTCGGCGAGGGCCACCGGGCGGCCCATCTCGGAGGGCGTGCCGACGACGAAGCCGACCTCGGCCTCGATGTCGAGCTTCACGGAGGGCCCGAAGACGGGCGCCGGGTCGGCGGGCGCCTTGCGCTGGCCGGAGGGGCGTACGACGTCCGTGCCGGAGACGACGATCGTTCCCGAGCGGCCGTGGTAGCCGATGGGCAGGTGCTTCCAGTTGGGGGTCAGCGCGTCCCCGTCCGGGCGGAAGATCTTGCCGACGTTGGTCGCGTGGTGCTCGCTCGCGTAGAAGTCGACGTAGTCGGCGACCTCGTACGGCAGGTGCAGGGTGACCTCGTCGAGCGGCAGCAGGTGCGGCTCCACGGAGGGCCGGTGGCCGGGGTCGGTGACCCAGGCGGTCAGCGCGCGGCGCACGTCGCGCCAGGCGGTGCGGCCGGCCGCGAGCAGCGGGTTGAGCGAGGGCTGCCCGAGCAGCCCGGCGTACGGGGACCCGAGCGCGGCCGCGGCCGCCCCGGCGTCGAGCACGTGCCCGCCGATGCGGACCCCGATCCGGCGCCGCGCCTCACCGGCGGTGGTGAACACGCCGTAGGGGAGGTTGTGCGGCCCGAACGGGTCGCCCTCGGGAACATCGAGGGGGCTCTGCTGGGGCATGGGGTTCTGCCTCGCTTTCGACGCGGTCCGGGGGTGTCCCGGGGGCTGCTTGACAGGTTAAGGGGCTGGTGGGGCGTGCGGGAGGCCGGATTCCGGCGCAATTTGTAGGACTTGTCCGAAGGGGTCCGTATCCTTGGGGGCGTGACTTCCGCCCTCCCCTATGCACTCGTGGCCACCGACCTGGACGGGACTCTGCTGCGCGCCGGAGACACCGTGTCGGCCCGCTCCAGCGCCGCGCTCGCCACCGCCCGCGCGGCCGGCGCCCGGCACATCATCGTGACGGGCCGCCCCGTACCGCAGGTCCGCCACGTCCTGGACGGCCTCGGCTACACGGGGCTCGCGGTGTGCGGACAGGGCGCACAGGTCTACGACGCGGCGGCCGGCCGGCTCCTGCACTCCGTGGCCCTGGACCAGGAACTGGCCGAGGTCGCACTCGAGAAACTCGAAGCGGAGGTCGGGGAGGTCTACGCGGCGGTCAACCAGGAGGGCCTCGACGCGGAGATGCTGATAGGGCCGGGCTACCGGATGTGGCACCCGCACCTGCCGACGGTCCGGGTGGCCCGGCGCAGCGACCTGTGGACCTCGCCGATCAACAAGGTGCTGCTCCAGCACCCCCGCCTCTCCGACGACGAACTGACCGAGGTGGCCCGTTCCGTGGTCGGGGACCTGGTCAACGTCACCATGGCCGGGGAACACACCGTGGAGCTCCAGCCGCCGGGCATCGACAAGGCGAGCGGACTGGCGGTGGCCGCGGAGCGGCTGGACGTCTCCGGGTCCGCGACGATCGCCTTCGGCGACATGCCGAACGACATCCCGATGTTCGCGTGGGCCGCGCACGGGGTGGCGATGGCGGGCGCCCACCGGGAACTCCTGGCCGTCGCGGACGAGGTCACCCTCTCGAACGAGGCGGACGGCATCGCGGTGGTGCTGGAGCGGCTCTTCGGCTGAAGAGCGTCCAGAAGGCCTTTCGGGAGACGTTTCTTCCCGGCCGCCCTTCCCGGCCGCCCTTCCCGGCCGCCCTTCCCGGCCGCCCTTTCGGGGCGGGCCGGGAAGGGGCGCTGCGCGTTCTCACGGGTCACCCCGTGATCCGGCCGCCCGCGACGTCCAGGGTGACCCCGCTGAGCCAGGACGCCCCGTCCGAGGCGAGGAAGAGCGCGCAGGCGGCCACGTCCCCGGGGAGGCCGAGCCTGCGCAGCGGGTGGGCCTGCGCGAGCTGCTCCCGGATCTCCACCGGCATCGCGACCGCGGTCCGCTCGGTCAGGATCACCGAGGGCGCCAGGCAGTTGACGCGGATCCCGCGCGGGCCGAGCTCGGTCGCCAGGTGCTGGGTCAGCATCACCAGCCCGGCGTTGGCCACCCCGTAGGCGAGGTTCGCCTGGCTGGGTCGGCGGCCCGCCGCGGAGGACATGGTGATCACGCAGCCCCGGCCGCGCTCCAGCATGCCGGGCAGGAAGGTCCGTACGGTCAGGAAGGCGGAGGTGAGGTCCGAGTCCAGGACCTCGCGCCAGCGCTCCTCGGTGAGTTCGGGGGTGGGGACCGGCCGGCCCTGGCCGCCCGCGAAGGCGGCCAGTACGTCCACCGGGCCGAGCTGCCGCTCGGTCTCCTCCCGGACCCGGGCCAGTGCCGCCGCGTCCGTGGCGTCGGCGGTCACGGACATCGCCGTTCCGCCCTCGGCGCCGATCGCGTCCACCACGCCGGCCAGGGCCTCCGTGTCGCGGCCGACGACGCAGACCCGGGCGCCCTCGGCGGCGAAGGCGTGGGCGGTGGCGGCTCCGATGCCGCGGCTGCCGCCGGTGACGACGACCGTAAGGCCGTCCAGTTCGGGGTAGTTCGCCATCTCAGCGCGCCCCCGCCCGGCCGAGGCCGTGCCGGGTCCGCGGGAGCTTCACCGCGGCCCACACCAGCCAGGCGAGCCCGCCGAAGCGCAGCACGGGCAGCAGGTACTGGAACCCGTCCACCACCAGCCCGAGCAGGGCCAGCATCCCCACGGCGGCCAGGACCAGCCCGGCCCAGGCCAGCGGCCTCGGCAGCAGCCCCGCGAGGAGTCCGGGGACGGCGACCCCGGCGAGCAGCAGGGCGAACATCGCCGAGTACGCGGGTCCGCCGGCGAAGAACGCCAGGTCGGCCAGGGCCCGCGCGAGGTCGGGTCCGGCGCCGTCCGTGAGCCGGGCCCCCGCCCAGCCGGACATGGCGCTCAGCATCAGCGCCGCGGCGGCCAGCACCCCGCCGGCCAGGGTGATCGCGGATCCGGGTGCGGTGATGCCCAGCGCGCGCAGTCGCCGGTAGAGGACGGCCGCGATCAGGGCCATCGGGACGGCCGCGCCGAGCAGCAGGAGGGCGCCGAGCTCGGCGGTGGTGCGGTGCCCGGCGGCGTAGCGCAGGACCTCCAGGCCGGTGGCGTCGGGGTGCGGGGTGGCCCGGTTCAGGACCACGTAGGCGATGGTCAGGCCGGTCAGGGCCAGTACGGGGGCCAGCAGGGGCGGCCCGGCCTGGGGCCCTCGGCCCGTCCGGTCGGCCGGTTCCACGGGGGCAGGTGCGGCGGTCATGGCGTTCTCGTCTCCTCGTCCGTCCAGTCCGTTCCTTTCCAGAATGATTACAAGCTGAAACGATTGTCAAGCTGTTACGGTTTCCCCATGGGAACGACGGATGAGGTTGGCGGCGACCCGCGCCGGCACGGCGGCGCGGCCTTCCTGCTGGCCCAGCTCGGCGCGCACGCGGCCGGCCGCTTCGCCGAGCGGGTCTCCGTGCTCGGCCTGACCCCCGCCCAGGCGGGGCTGTTGCGCCTGCTGGCCCGTACCCCCGGCCGCAGCCAGCGCGAGCTGGCCGACGTACTCGGCATGCCCCCGAGCCGCTTCGTGGCCTTCGCCGACGATCTGGAGGCGCGCGGACTGATCGAACGCCGCCGCAACCCGGAGGACCGGCGGCTGTACGCGCTGTTCCTCGGCGACGCCGGAACCGCCCTGCTGGCCGATCTGCGCGAGGTGGCGACGGCGCACGAACAGCAGCTCTGCGAGCCCCTGTCGGCGGAGGAACACGAGCAGCTGACGTCCCTGCTGCGCCGGCTGGCGGCCGCTCAGGGCCTGACTCCGGGCGTCCACCCGGGCTACCGCTCGACGCGGACGGCGCCGCCGGCCTAGGCCGTCAGGGGGCGGGCCGGGTCGGTCGGCGCCCAGGTGTGCCCTCCGGGGTGGGACGCGTAGTGCCCACAGCCCTCGCCCGCATGCTTGGCCGTGCAGTCCCGTACGGGGACCACCGCGTCCGGGGCCGCCCCGCCCCAGCGGGCCCACAGCGCCGCCCCCGGCGGGCCCTCGTGGAGCACGTCCCAGTGCGGTCCCGGGTGCGGCTCCAGCGCGCACCGCAGCTCCGGTCCCGCCCCGATCGCCTCCCGCAGGGCGCCGGGGTGCGCGGGGGCCAGCCGGGCCAGCGCGTCCAGGTGTACGGCGGACAGCGCGCCGGCGGCTCCGCACACCCGGCCGCCGCCGCTCACAACAGCCCCTCCACGCTCCGGGCGTTGGCCCGGGCGGTCTCCGCGCGGAGCCGCTCCATGGGGTCGGCGGGCCGCACGTCGCGAGGCTCCGCCTCCCACTCGGGCCCACCGCGGACGGGGCGCAGGGCCCAGTACGGGCCGGCGAGCCCCCGGAACTCCCCGATCAGGTCGTCCCGACTGGTGTCCACCAGGAGGGTTCCGGGGGCGGGGGGAGGGGGAATGGGCATTCCACACATGGCCGTGCCTCTCCGTAATGGATGCACTACTCAGTGGGTTCAGCGTGGCGCGGCCGTGGGGACAGTTCAACTTGCCAGTACGGAACGGAAAGTTGGTCACGAGCCTGTGAATCGCAAGGAGTTGAACCCCGAGGAGGGTCCCGAAGCGGCGTTCGGGGCGCGTCTGCGCAGCTCACGGGAGGAGCGCGGCTGGACGCAGGAGGGCCTCGGGGAACGGATGGGCTTCTCCAGTACGCACATCTCGGCGGTGGAAACCGGGCGCAAGATTTCGACTCTGCGTTTTGCGCGCAGTGCGGACGGGGTGTTCGGCACGGCGGGAACCGAGGACACGTTCGAACGGCAGTGGCGCGAGATCCGGCACGGGGTCCTGCTGGAGGGATTCCCCGAGTTCCTCGGCTACGAGAGCCGCGCGGTGGAGATCCGGCTCTACGAGGTGGGCGTCATACCGGGTCTGCTCCAGACGCCGGAGTACGCGACGGTCCTCGCCGAGAGCGGGGTCAAGCGGGGAGCGAGTACCCCGGATCAGGCGGCTGAGCGCATCGCGATCGTCGCGGACCGGCAGGCCGTGCTGCTCCGCACACCGCCGCCGATGATCCTCGCGGTGCTGGATGAGAGCTGTATCCGGCGACCCCTCGGCGGTCCCGACGTCATGCGGGACCAGTTCACGAGACTGCTCGAATTCGCCGAGCTGCCGAACACCGTGCTCCAGATCGCACCGTTCGACATGGGGGAGCGAAGGCCGTTCAACCTGCCCGTCACCGTGCTGACCCTGCCAGATCGCTCGATCATGTCCTATGCGGAATCCGCCCAACGGGGCCATCTGGAGCGGGAGAACAACTCGGTGGTGCCCATGCTGACGGCCTACCATCAGCTTCAGGCCGAGGCATGCACCCAGGCGGCATCTGTGGCCATGATCGATCAGCTACGAAAGGGCACCTCGTGACGACCGAATCCCCCCGCTGGTTCACCTCTTCCTACAGCGACAACGGCGGTCAGTGCGTCGAGGTCGCCACCAACCTCGTCGCCTCGCGCGGTGTCGTGCCCGTCCGGGACTCCAAGTGGGCCGACGGCCCGGTGCTGGACGTTTCCGCCGCCGCCTTCGCGGCATTCCTCGGCGGCGTCAAGGCCGTCTGACGGCCCCGCAGGGCCCCGGGCAGGTGCCCGGGGCCACGGGGACGGGCTACACCGCCACCCGTGGGAGCCTCCGCTCCCACGTGCGGTGGAAGAGGATCTCGTCGCCCTCCCGGCAGACGACCTCGTTCGTGGTGGTGAAGCCACCCTCGTCGCAGGAGATCTCCGAGCGCGTGATCACCGAGACGTCCCAGCCCAGCTCCGGGCGGTGCAGCCGGACGGTCCAGTTCGAGTGGGTGCGGGCCGACAGCGGATCGTCGTCCTGGATCTCGTAGACCTCCCGCGCGTCCTCGCTGAACTCCAGCCCGTCCGGGTACACCCGTGTGCCCCCGTACTTCGGGTCCACCTCCAGGCGCCACACCCCGCGCGCGACGTCCCGTACGACCAGCCGTTCCGGCCTCGGCGCGTCCAGGGTCGACGGGTAGGAGACCCCCAGCGGCTCCGACTGTTCCGGGGCCTCGAAGAGGATCTGCTCGGTGTCGTGGGACGGGTCGCGGACCGGCAGTTCGACCGCGCTGCCCGCCGGGTCCAGGGTCCAGCCCTGTTCGGAGCCGGCCCGCGGCCAGATCCAAGGCCAGTAGGCGGAGGACAGGGCCAGGCGGATGCGGTGTCCGGGCGGGAAGGAGTGGCCGATGCCGTTCAGTTCGAAGTGGACGTCCTCGTACGAGCCCACGGGCCACGGCGCCGCCTTGTCCCGGCCCTGGCGTGCGGAGAGGTTGAGCACGCCACGCGTGACCAGGGTCGAGGAGCCGTCCGGAGCCACGTCGCACAGGCGGGCGACGACCTGCCCGTACGGCACGTCCATCCGCAGGCGCAGTCGGACCACCGGGCGGCCCAGGATCTCCACCGGGCCGGAGTCGGTGCCCACCGGGAACTCGAAGCAGGCCGACTTCGCGTCCTCCTCCCGCTGGTCCGGCGGCAGGTCGGCGTCGTTGCCGAAGGGGAAGAAGCGGCCCGCGTCCAGGCCCGTGTGCTGCGGGGAGGCCACGATCACCGGCGCGCCCTGGAAGGCGTACGTCACCGGGTCCACGTTCGGCGAGGGCCAGGACGGGTCGCCGACCCACCGGCCGGGCAGGGTCTCGTAGGTGGTGGCGGGCGGGTGCGACTCGGAGATCCAGGAGCGGAGCAGGGGCTCGGACATCACACCCGTGTCCTTGTCCTTGAGCCAGTGGTCCCACCAGCGCAGGGTTTCCTGGAGGAAGCCGATGGCGGGCCCCGGCGGCAGCCCCCGGTCGGGGTACTGGTGCGACCAGGGGCCGATCAGTCCGCGCACCCGGTCGGCGGGGAGGGCGGAGACCAGCCGCAGCACGGTGTCGCGGTAGGGGTCGTGCCAGCCGCCGACGGCGAGGACGGCCGCGCTGATCGCCCCGTAGTCCTCGCAGACGCTGCCGTGCTTCCAGTACGCGTCGCGGGTCTGGTGGGAGAGCCAGGTGTGGATGAGAGGTTCGACCGCGCCGAGGCGCTGGAGCCACTGGTTGCGCCAGCCCTCGCCCGCGTAGAGCGGGTCCGGCGGGCGGGCCGTGAAGGCGAGCATGGTCGCCGCCCAGGCGTGCATGTCCACGGCGAGCAGCGAGCCGCCCATGTAGTGCACGTCGTTGTCGAAGCGGTCGTCCGTGGAGCAGACGGTGACCACCGCCTTGAGCGCCTCGGGGGCCAGCGCCGCGATCTGGAGGCTGTTGAAGCCGCCCCAGGAGATCCCGAACATGCCCACCGACCCCGTGCACCAGGGCTGGGCGGCCAGCCACTCCACCACCGTGACCCCGTCGGCGAGCTCCCGGGCGTCGTACTCGTCGCCCGGGTCGCCGCCGCTGCATCCGTGGCCGCGCACGTCGACCCGTACGGAGGCGTAGCCGTGGCCCGCATACCAGGGGTGGCGCTGCCAGTCGCGCGGCGCCGTCCAGTCGGTGAGCCGGTACGGGAGGTACTCCAGCAGGGCCGGGACGGGTTCGTCGGTCACCGGGCGCCAGATGCGGGCGTACAGCTCGGTGCCGTCCCGCATGGGGATCCGGACGTCCTCGTGGGTGGTCCCGTAGGGGAAATCGGTTCGGATGATCATCGGGGATGTCTCGCCAATCGCCTCGGGACGGTCAGTGGACAGGGTGCTCACGGGGTATTCGGTGGACGGGGCTTCGGTGGACGGGCCTCAGTGGACGGGGCCTCAGTGGACCGGATGCATCGTGCGCTTGAGCCACGGCGCGGCCGCGATCACGGCCAGGCCCACCGCCACGGCGATGGCGCCGTTGACGCCGAAGTAGACGGGGTTGGAGACCTCCCCGTAGACCTTGACCACCTGTGCCTGGATGCCGTTGGCCAGGGCCAGCGAGAGGAACCACAGCGCCATCGTCTGGCTGCCGAACGCCTTCGGGGCGAGCTTCGTGGTGGCCGACATGCCCGAGGTCTCCAGCAGGATGTCGCCGAGGCCGAGCAGCAGGTAGGAGCCGATGATCCACCAGGCGGCCATCTTGTACGCGTCGCCGCCGTGCCCCGAGGTCGGGATGACCATCAGGAGGAAGGAGAGGCCGCCCAGGATCACGCCGATGGCGATCTTGTTGGAGGAATGCGGCTGGCGGGGGCCCATCTTGACCCACAGCGCGGCCACCACGGGGGCGAGGAGCACCTCGAACGCGCCGAGCGCGGAGGCGTACCAGCCCGCCGGGAAGGTGAAGCCGAGGATCTCGGTGCGGGCGTTCGTCGACGCGAGCAGCATCATCGTCGAGTACGCCTGGAAGAGGATGAAGTTGAAGGCGACCGAGGCCAGGAAGAGCACCACGTACGGGCGCAGGCGCCCCCGCTCCTCGGACGTCACCCGGTCGCTGCGGAACATGACCGCGAAGTAGACGATCGGCGCGATCACCGAGATCAGGGTGAGCAGGTCGACGAAACGGCCCATCGTCAACCAGCCGAGTACCGCCAAAAGGGTGGCGAGTACGGCGAAGAGCAGGATCCCGCCGACGATCTTCCAGACGGCGGAGCGCATCGCGTCGGGGGCCAGCGCGAACTCGGCGGAGTGCTTGCGCCCGGCGAGGTGGCGGCGCCCGGCTACGTACTGGATCAGGCCCGCGGTCATACCGATGGCGGCGGCGGAGAAGCCCCAGTGCCAGCCCTTGTGGTCACCGAGCCAGGCGGTGATCAGCGGGCCCGCGAAGGCGCCGATGTTGATGCCCATGTAGTAGAGCGCGAAGCCGGCGTCGCGCCGCTGGTCGTCCGTCGTGTAGAGCTTGCCGACCATACTGGCCACGTTCGGCTTGAGCAGGCCGGTGCCGGCGCTGATCAGGCCGAGGCCCACCCAGGTCATGGCGGCGGTCGGCACGGCCATGGCGTAGTGGCCGCAGGCGATCAGGATGCCGCCCCAGAGCACGGCGCGGTAGGAACCGAGGATCCGGTCGGCGAGCCATCCGCCGGCGACGGAGACGAGGTAGACCATGGTCCCGTAGGCCGCCGAGACGGAGGCCGCGGTGCCGGGGTTCATCCCCAGGCCGCCGTTGGCCACCGTGTCCGCGAAGTAGAGGACGAGGATGGCCTGCATGCCCAGGAACGAGAAGCGCTCCCAGACCTCCAGTCCGGAGAGCGTGGCGAGTCCCCGGGGGTGGCCGAGGAAGGCGTGGTCGTCTCCGGGCGGCGGCTGGTCGGCCTCCGGATCCGGAAGCTCGTCTATTTCGGTCGCAGTTCTGGACAAAACACATTCTCCGGTTGTTTCGGCTTCTCCAGAACATACCGGGGTGCATCGGGCGATGCGCGGGCGGTGCGCGGGCCGTGGCCGGGAAGGCGCCCTGGGTGATCGAAAACAGACCGGATACGCTGGCTTGAGTGATGGCAGCGACACATCGACAATCCATGTGATCGTCAAGGTGATCGTCAGCAGACAGGAGTACCCCTCGTGACCGTCGTCGGGCCGTTCGGACTGAGCGTGCGGGACCAGGCTCTTGAGACCGATGTCCAGGCCGGACTGGCCGCCGTCGAGGCGGGTCTGCTGGAAGCCACCAAGAGCGAAGTCCCCTTCATCACCGAGGCCGCACAGCACCTCGTGCGCGCCGGAGGCAAGCGGTTCAGGCCGCTCCTGGTGATGCTCGCCTCCCGATTCGGCGATCCCTACTCGCCCGGAATCGTGCCCTCCGCCGTCGTCGTGGAGCTCACCCACCTCGCGACGCTCTACCACGACGACGTCATGGACGAGGCGGACGTGCGCCGCGGCGTGGACAGCGCCAACGCCCGATGGGGTAACTCGGTCGCCGTCCTGACGGGTGATTTCCTCTTCGCCCGCGCCTCGCACATCCTGGCGGACCTCGGGCCCGAGGCCGTCCGGATCCAGGCCGAGGCCTTCGAGCGGCTGGTGACGGGCCAGATCCTGGAGACGGCCGGTCCGCGCGACGGCCGCGACCCCGTCGACCACTACCTGGACGTCATGGCCGGCAAGACCAGCTCGCTGGTCGCCGTCTCCTGCCGCTTCGGCGCGCTGATGTCCGGCGCCGACGAGATGGTCGTCGACATCCTCACCCAGTACGGGGAGCGGCTCGGCCTCGCCTTCCAGCTGGCCGACGACGTCCTCGACATCGCCTCCGACTCGCACGAGTCCGGCAAGACCCCGGGCACCGACCTGCGCGAGGGCATCCCGACGCTGCCCGTGCTGCGGCTGCGCGAGATGGCCGCCCGCGACGGCAACCCCGACGACCTGGACCTCGTAAGGCTCCTGGACGGCGATCTGACGGACGACGCCCGGCACGCCGAGGCCCTGTCGAGGCTACGGGTCCACCCGGCCCTGGAGCAGGCCCGCAGGGACACCGTCCAGTACGCGGAGGAGGCGCGGGCCATGCTGGCCCCGCTGCCGGAGTGCTTCGCGAAGTCGGCCCTGGTGGAGCTGTGCGACGCCGTGGTGCACCGCGCGGGCTGAGCTGGGACCCGGTACGACCAAGGACAGGGGCGAGGGCCCGGCATCCCCTACGGGTAGGGGATGCCGGGCCCTCGTCTTGTCATCCCTGGGGCGTACGCGCAGTTGGCTCCCGGGTCTGACGCATTGCGCCCCACACTTTGGTCAGATAGAGGCACATCCCCACCAGATCGGGTGAGAGTGGCGGCGCGGGGTGGAAAAGACGGGTAGGTCGCCGCCGTACACACAGAGGTAGGGCAGACAGACATGGCAACGAACGCAAAGACCCGCAAGGCCGCTCGGTACGCCGTACCGGTCGCGGTGTTCGGAGTGGTCGCCGGCACGATCGCGATGGTTCCGGCCTTCGCGAACTCCGGTGGTCCCGACCTTCCGAAGGTGACTGCCCAGCAGCTCATCGAGAAGATCGCCGCCTCGGACGTCCAGCAGCTGTCCGGCAACGCCAAGATCAGCACCGACCTGGGACTGCCGTCCCTGACGTCCGGGCTGCTCAGCGGCCTCGGCGGCGGCTCGGGGGTCACGGGGGGCTCCGCCGACCCGCAGGACAAGGTCGCGCAGCTCGCCAGCGGCACCCACACCTTCCAGGTGGCCGCCGACGGACCGGACCGGCAGAAGCTCACCTTCGTCGACGGCAAGGACGAGTACACGCTCGTCCACAACGGCGCCGACGTCTGGGGATACGACTCCAAGTCCAACGAGGCCTTCCACGAGAAGGCCCCGGCGGAGGCGGGCAAGGACGGCAAGAGCTCCGAGCGCAAGACCGGCGACCGGCTCGCGGCGTCCCCGCAGGAGGTCGCCAAGGAGGTCATCGAAGCCGCCGGCCCGACCACGGACATCGGCGTCGGCGACACGGCCCAGGTGGCCGGGCGCGACGCCTACCAGCTGGTCCTCAAGCCGAAGGCCTCCGGCTCCACGATCTCCTCGGTGAAGATCGCGGTGGACGCGAAGAACGGCGTGCCGCTGCGCGTGCAGGTGCTCTCGACGGACGGCGGCAAGCCGATCGTGGACGCCGGCTTCACCAAGGTGGACTTCGCCAAGCCCGACGCCAACACCTTCGCCTTCACCCCGCCCAAGGGCGCCAAGGTGAACGAGGGCGGCGCCGGTGACCACGCCAAGGGCGAGGCCGGCAAGGGCGAGGGCAAGGACGGCAAGGACAAGGGGCTGGGCGCCCTGGGCGCCGTCCCCGGCCTCGACGGCCTGCTCGGCGGAGCCGAGGGCGGCAAGGGCGAGACGAAGGTGCTCGGCGAGGGCTGGACCTCGATCGCCCGGATCGACACCGGCCAGACCAAGGGCCTGACCGAGCTGGAGAACAAGGCCAAGGACAAGAATGCGCCGAAGGAGGCCAAGCAGTTCCTCGACGCCCTCGGGGACAAGGTCTCCGGGAAGTTCGGCGAGGGCCGCATCTTCAAGACCCGCGTGGTCAACGCGCTGATCACGGACGACGGCAAGGTCTACGTCGGCGCGGTCACCAAGGACGCGCTGGTGAAGGCGGCCGACGCCAACAAGTAGGCGTAGCGCCACGGGTGCCGACGGGGGTGCCAACGGGGGTGCCGAAGGGTGGGCGGGGACTGTGTCCCTGCCCACCCTTCGACCGTTCCGGCCCTGTGTACAGCGGCCCCGCTGTACCGTGAAAAGCATGTCGAGACACGTCACCATCCGCCTGGAAGAAGAGTTCCACGAACGCCTGAAGGCGCGCGCGGCGGCCCTGGGCACGACGGTCACCGCGCTGATCACCGAAGTCACGGAACGCGAGCTCGACGAGGACCGGAAGAACTTCCTGTCCGGGATCGAGGAGTTCGCCGACCACTGGGGCTACTTCCAGGAGCGGTTCGGGCATTGAAGATCACCATGGAATGGGCCTGGACGGCTCTGGCCCACCACCTCCCGTCCGATCCCGCCGTGTGGGATCCCTCCGGAGTGGCCGCCGCCGTCGCCCGTCACCAGAACGACCTCGTCCTGGTCCCCGAACAGCCCGCCCCGGACACCGCGTGGCGGGCCGCCGCGTTTTTGCACACCCTCGCGGTGTGCCCGGCGCTGGAATCCCCGATGAACGAGTTCTACGCCGCCGCCGCGACCCGCTCGTACCTGCGCGTGGCCGGGGCCAAGCAGCTGCCCTCGCCCGAGGAGCTCGGCGATCTGGTGGAGGCCGCGAAGCTGGGGCGCGCCGATGTCGCGGCCGTCGCCGAGGAACTGCGGGCCCGCATCCAGGAGCCGCTGTCGGCCTCGCTACGGGGCCTCGCGCAGGACTCGTAGCACCATCGGCGCCTCGTCCGGGTGCAGCCGCAGCTCGGTGGCCCCGTCCCCGGAGCGGAACGCGACGCTGATCTCGTCGGCGGAGGCGGGTTCCAGGGGCGGGAAGTGCGCTGCCCGCGCCGTGTCCGTACGCCCCTTCGCGCGCCAGCGGACCGGCCCGCCCGGCCCGCCCGGCGGCAGCTCCAGGTGGCCCTCGGACCACCGGCCGGAGGTGAGTGCGGGGTCCCGCAGATCGCAGGGGACGTGGACGGGCCGGCCCTGCGCGTGGTCCGACAGACGCCGCAGCCGCCGTCGTCCGCGCACGAGGAGTGCGGGGTTGACGGCGGCGGCGGCCTGCGCGATCAGGGTGAACAGGGCGGCGATGAGCTCCGGCATGATCCGATCAGATCACGCCGGAGCCCCAGAGGACTAGACCATTCGGCAGTCCATCGCCGGGAGTCTCAGAAAGTGAGCTTCCAGCTGTTGATGTAGCCGGTGTCCTGTGCCGCCAGGTCCTTGACCTGGAGCTTCCACACCCCGTTGGCCACCTCGCTCGACGCGTTGACCGTGAAGCTCTGGACGATGTTGTCCGCGCTGCCGCCGCTGCGGTTGCGCAGGTTGTAGACCGAGCCGTCGGGGGCGACCAGGTCGACCACCAGGTCACCGACGTAGGTGTGGACGATGTTCACGTCCACCTTGAGGGTGGCCGGGGCGTTGCCCGTGACCCCCGAGACCGTGATCGGCGAAGTCACCGCGGCTGCGGGGGAGTCCGGGACGCTGACGTCCGCCGTGTTCTCGAAGGACGGGCCCGGCGGGACCGGGGTGGCCGCCCCGAGGTTCCAGACCGCGTAGGCGATGGCGTCCGAATTCCGGTCCAGGGCGGTGTCGTCGATGTTCGCCGAGGTGTCGCACGAGGCGTGGTAGCAGGCGTCGAAGGCCCTGCCGGAGGTGCCGCCCCACTTCTGCGCCTGGGCGGCCGTCTTGGTGTAGTCGGCGCCGGAGAAGAGGCCGCCGACCGGGATGCCCGCGCTCTTGAACGGCGCGTGGTCGGAGCGGCCGTCGCCCTCGGTCTCGATCTCGGTCGGGATGCTGAGGCCCGCGTAGAAGTTCTTGAAGGTCTGCTCGATGGTCGGGTCGTCGTCGTAGACGAAGTAGCCCGGGTTCGGCGAGCCGATCATGTCGAAGTTGAGGTAGCCGGAGATCTTCGACTTCTCGGCCGCCGGCAGGTTGTTCACGTAGTACTTCGAGCCGATCATCCCCAGCTCCTCCGCGCCCCACCAGCCGAACCGCAGGTGCTTCGTCGGCTGGAGCTGGGCGCGGGAGACGGCCAGCGCCGTCTCCAGGATGGCGGCCGAGCCGGACCCGTTGTCGTTGATGCCGGGGCCGGCGTTCACCGAGTCCAGGTGCGAGCCGGACATCAGGACCGAGTTGGGGTCGCCGCCCGGCCAGTCGGCGATCAGGTTGTAGCCGGTGGCGCCGCTGGAGGTGAAGGTCTGCAGGGTGGTCGTGAAGCCGGCCGCGTCGAGCTTGGCCTTCACGTAGTCGATCGAAGCCTTGTAACCGGCCTTGCCGTGGGCGCGGTTGCCGCCGTTGGCGGTGGCTATGGACTGGAGCTGTGCCAGGTGCGCCTTGACGTTGGCGACCGGGATGTCGGGCGGTGTGGGCGCTACGGCGACCGCGGCGGGTGCGGTGACCGCGGCGGGTGCGGCCACAGTGCCGGGCGCGGCGAGGGCGGAGGGGGCGGTGGCGGCGAACAGGCCGGCGACCGCGACGGCGGTCACGGCGGCGAGGCGCCGGGGGACGGACGGGCTCATGTGGGGGCTCCGGGCTTCCGTACTGGGGATGTGTGCGGAACGTGCGGGGAGAACTGGTGAGCGTGGTGCGTCAGTGCAAGGCTGATGTTCATCGGGAGTATGACTGCTCGTCAAGAACACAATCCGGTCAGCCTTGTTCGGAAAACGAACGTATCCGGTCGTATTCCGCGAGGAGGTCGGCACACTGGGGGGATGAGTGAGCCCGACGCGCCCCTGCCGCCCCGGCGGCCGCTGCCCCCGAAGCCGGAGCTGCCCGACATGGCCGAGGCGCGCCGGCGCGGCCCCGCGGCCGAGGTGGAGGCCCGGTGGCTGAGTCTGCGGCTGGCGTGGGAGTGGTACCGGAGCGTGCACGGGGCAGGAGTGGGCCGGCGCGGCACCATCGCGCTGATGGAGGCGGCCATGGCCGATCCGGTGCTGCGGCAGTTCTATCCGCACACCAGCCACTACAACCTGCACTTCAGCAGCACGACCGAGCGCATCTACCCGAAGGTGGCCCCGTACGTCATGCCGCTGGGCGACGGCCGGTTCCGCGTCCTCGGCGCGAACCCGCCGGTGGACGAGGAGGTCGACACCGCCGAGGAGGCCGTGGCCCTGGTGGTGGCCCGCCTCGCGCCCGGCACTCCGCTCGCCGCGACGGGGCGGCCGTGGGACGCGCCGCCGACGGGCTGAGGAGCGACGGGCCGGGGAGCGGCGGGCCGAGGGGCGAGGGCGCGGTTACGCGGGCTCGCGCGCCGGGGCCGGGGGAGCGACCGGAGGCGCCGCCTGGGCCGCCGGGGCCACCAGCGGGCCCGGGACGGCTTCGAGGCGCGTCGCGCGGCTGCGGTGCGCGGTGCGCAGGGCGTCCCAGGTGAGGATCGACAGGGCGACCCAGACCAGGGAGAAGCCGGCCCAGCGCGCGGGCGGCATGGCCTCGTGGAAGTACAGGACGCCCAGTGCGAACTGGAAGACCGGGGCCATGTACTGGAGCAGCCCCAGGGTGGACAGCGGGACCCGGATCGCGGCCGCGCCGAAGCAGACCAGCGGGATCGCGGTGACCAGCCCGGCCGAGGCCAGCAGGACGGCGTGGCCCGGGCCCTGGGCGGTGAAGGTGGACTCGCCCCGTGCGCCCAGCCACAGCAGGTAGCCGAGAGCGGGCAGGAACATGATCACGGTCTCGGCGGTCAGCGACTCCAGGCCGCCCATGCCGAGCTTCTTCTTGATCAGCCCGTACAGGGCGAAGGAGAAGGCCAGGATCAGCGAGATCCACGGCGGCCGTCCGTACCCGACGGCGAGGACCAGCACGGCGGTGACGGCGATCGCGACCGCCGCCCACTGCGCGCGGCGCAGCCGCTCGCCGAGGACCAGTACGCCGAGCGCGATGGTGACCAGGGGGTTGATGAAGTAGCCCAGGCTCGCCTCGACGACCGCGCCGTTGTTGACGGACCAGATGTAGACGCCCCAGTTCACGGTGACCAGGGCGGCGGCCACCCCGAGGAGCGCGAGCTTGCGCGGCTGGCGCACCAGCTCCGCGATCCACCCCCAGCGCCGCAGGGCCAGCAGCGCCAGCCCGACGAAGGCCAGGGACCACACCATGCGGTGGGCGAGTATCTCGATGGCTCCGGCGGGCTGCAGCAGCGGCCAGAACAGGGGCACGATGCCCCACATTCCGTATGCGCCGAATCCGTAGAGCAAACCCGTGCGCTGGTCGTTCTCTGCCTTCACGGGTCCTCCAGAGCCACATCAAGCCAACTTGATGAAGGTAGCGCCGCAGCGGCGGGAAGTCATTACCGTCTCAACGAGATACTCATGACACCCGCCGCGGCGTCCCCGGCGCCCCCGCCGTTACGCGGTGGCCAGTGCCCCCGCGATCGCCTCGGCCAGCGGAGTCGTCGGCCGGCCGATGAGCCGGGCCAGGTCGCCGCCGGTGGAGCCCAGGCGGCCGCGCCGGATGGCCGCGTCCACATCGACGAAGACCGCGGCGAAGCCCTCGGGCAGCCCGGCGCCGATCAGTACCTTCTGGTGGTCCTCGGCCGGCAGCTCGGTGTACGCGATCTCGCGCCCCGCCTGCGCCGACAGCTCGGCGGCGTACTCCGCCAGGGTCCACGCCGAGTCCCCGGAGAGCTCGTAGGCCCGGTTCAGGTGGCCCTCGCCGGTCAGCACCACGGCCGCGGCGGCCGCGTAGTCGGCGCGGGCGGCGGAGGCGACGCGGCCCTCGCCCGCGCTGCCCACCAGGGCGCCCTGCTCGAGGTGGGAGGCCAGGCTGCGGGTGTAGTTCTCGTGGTACCAGCCGTTGCGCAGGAAGGTGTACGGGAGCCCGGAGTCGAGGATCGCCTGCTCGGTGACCCGGTGCTCGGCGGCCAGCTCGAAGTCGGCCTCGGGTCCGCCGAGGATCCCGGTGTAGGCGAGCTGCGCCACCCCGGCCTCGCCCGCGGCCTTGATCACGGCGGTGTGCTGCGCGACCCGGCGGCCGATCTCGTTGCCGGAGATCAGCAGGACCCGGTCGCCGGCCTTGAAGGCTCCGGCCAGGCTCGCGGCGTCGTCATAGTCGGCGATGCGCAGTTCGACCCCGAGCTCGGCGAGGTCGGCGGCCTTGGCGGCGTCGCGGACCACGACGGCGACCCGGTCGGCGGGCACCCGGGTCAGCAGGTCCGCGACGACGAGGCGGCCAAGGGCTCCGGTGGCTCCGGTGACGACGATGCTCATGGGGATCTCCTTGTTCGGGGCCTCGGGGCGCGGCCGCTCATAAACACCACCCTACGGTAAGCGCTAACTTTTAGAAAGTCCTCGATATGGGGGCGGGGTCTGCGGACACGAAGAAACCCGGACCCCCTCCTCGGGGTCCGGGCTTCGTCACACGCGTACGGGAGCCGATCGGCGGACTCAGCCGACGACGGTCCAGGTGTCGTTCCCGCTCAGCAGCGAGCCAAGGTCGCCCTTGCCGCTGCGGTCCACGGCCGTCTCCAGTTGCTCGGCCATGAGCGTGTCGTAGACGGGCCGCGACACGTTGCGGAACACCCCGATGGGGGTCTGGTGCAGCGTGTCGGGGTCGGCCAGCCGGGACAGCGCGAACGCGTTGGTAGGGGACGCCGAGGAGGCGTCGTGGACCAGGATCCGGGCCTCGTTCTCCGGGGTCACCTCCACGACCTCCAGATCACCGGTGGCCACGTTGCGCACCACGCCCTTGGCGTTGTCCACGCCGAAGCGGATCGGCTGCCCGTCCTCGAGCCGGATCACGGCCTCCTGGGCCTGCTCGCGGTCCTTGAGGACCTCGAAGGCGCCGTCGTTGAAGATGTTGCAGTTCTGGTAGATCTCCACCAGCGCCGTGCCCTGGTGGTCCGCGGCCGCCCGCAGCACCTCGGTGAGGTGCTTGCGGTCGGAGTCGACCGTACGGGCCACGAAGGAGGCCTCCGCGCCGATCGCCAGCGAGACCGGGTTGAAGGGCGCGTCGAGCGAACCCATCGGCGTGGACTTGGTGATCTTGCCGACCTCGGAGGTGGGGGAGTACTGCCCCTTGGTCAGCCCGTAGATCCGGTTGTTGAACAGCAGGATCTTGAGGTTGACGTTCCGCCGCAGGGCGTGGATCAGGTGGTTTCCGCCGATGGAGAGCGCGTCCCCGTCACCGGTGACCACCCAGACCGACAGATCGCGGCGCGAGGTGGCCAGACCGGTCGCGATGGCCGGGGCGCGGCCGTGGATCGAGTGCATCCCGTAGGTGTTCATGTAGTACGGGAAGCGCGAGGAGCAGCCGATGCCCGAGACGAAGACGATGTTCTCCTTCGCCAGCCCCAGCTCGGGCATGAAGCCCTGCACCGCGGCGAGCACCGCGTAGTCACCGCAGCCGGGACACCAGCGGACCTCCTGGTCCGACTTGAAGTCCTTCATCGACTGCTGGGCGGCCGCCTTGGGCACCAGCGAGAGCAGGGTCGGGGTGTCGGTCACCTCAGCCATTGACGGCCTCCTTGAGATGCGTGGCGAGCTGCTCGGCCTTGAACGGCATGCCGTTGACCTGGTTGTACGACCGTGCGTCGACCAGGTACTTCGCCCTCAGGAGGGTCGCGAGCTGCCCGAGGTTCATCTCCGGCACCACTACCTTGTCGTAACGCTCCAGAACCGCTCCCAGATTCCTCGGGAAGGGGTTGAGGTGGCGCAGATGGGCCTGTGCGATGGGGACGCCGGCGAGCCGCAGCCGGCGTACGGCGGCCGTGATCGGCCCGTACGTCGAGCCCCAGCCGATGACCAGGGTCTTCGCCCCGTCCGGGTCGTCGACCTCCAGGTCGGGGACCTCGATGCCGTCGATCTTGGCCTGGCGGGTGCGCACCATGAAGTCGTGGTTGGCCGGGTCGTACGAGATGTTGCCCGTGCCGTCCTGCTTCTCGATGCCGCCGATCCGGTGCTCCAGCCCCGGGGTGCCCGGGACGGCCCAGGGGCGGGCCAGGGTGTGCGGGTCGCGCTTGTACGGCCAGAAGACCTCGGTGCCGTCGGCGAGCTCGTGGTTCGGGCCGGAGGCGAACTGCACCGCCAGGTCCGGCAGGTCCGCCACGTCCGGGATCCGCCACGGCTCGGAGCCGTTGGCGAGGTACCCGTCGGAGAGCAGGAACACCGGAGTCCGGTAGGTCAGCGCGATCCGGGCCGCGTCGAGCGCGGCGTCGAAGCAGTCCGCCGGGGTGCGCGGGGCCACGATCGGGACCGGGGCCTCGCCGTTGCGCCCGTACATCGCCTGGAGCAGGTCGGCCTGCTCCGTCTTGGTCGGCAGGCCCGTGGACGGGCCGCCGCGCTGGATGTCCACGATCAGCAGCGGCAGCTCCAGGGAGACCGCCAGCCCGATCGTCTCGGACTTCAGGGCCACGCCCGGACCTGAGGTGGTGGTCACGGCGAGCGCTCCGCCGAAGGCCGCGCCCAGGGCCGCGCCGATGCCGGCGATCTCGTCCTCGGCCTGGAAGGTGCGCACGCCGAAGTTCTTGTGCTTGCTCAGCTCGTGCAGGATGTCCGAGGCCGGGGTGATCGGGTACGAGCCCAGGTAGAGCGGCAGGTCCGCCTGCTGACCTGCTGCGATCAGGCCGTAGGACAGGGCCAGGTTCCCGGAGATGTTGCGGTAGGTGCCCGTCGGGAAGGCCCGGGTGGCCGGGGCCACCTCGTAGGAGACGGCGAAGTCCTCGGTGGTCTCGCCGAAGTTCCAGCCGGCCCGGAAGGCGGCCACGTTCGCCTCGGCGATCTGGGGCTTCTTCGCGAACTTCTGCCGCAGGAAGCTCTCGGTGCCCTCGGTGGGCCGGTGGTACATCCAGGACAGCAGGCCCAGGGCGAACATGTTCTTGCTGCGCTCGGCCTCCTTGCGGGGGAGCCCGAAATCCTTCAGTGCCTCGATCGTGAGGGTGGTCAGCGGCACCGGGTGGAGGTTGTAGGCGTCCAGGGAGCCGTCTTCCAGCGGGGAGGTCTCGTAGCCGACCTTGGCCATGGGGCGCTTGGTGAACTCATCGGTATTGATGATGAGCTCCGCGCCGCGCGGCACGTCCCCGATGTTCGCCTTCAGCGCCGCCGGATTCATCGCCACCAGGACGTTCGGGGCGTCGCCCGGGGTCAGGATGTCGTGATCGGCGAAGTGCAGCTGGAAGCTCGACACACCGGGGAGGGTGCCGGCGGGCGCCCGGATCTCGGCGGGGAAGTTCGGCAGCGTCGAGAGGTCGTTCCCGAAGGACGCCGTCTCCGAGGTGAAACGGTCACCGGTGAGCTGCATTCCGTCACCCGAGTCACCCGCGAAGCGGATGATCACCCGATCGAGACGGCGCACTTCCTTGCCGCCGGTGGGGCCGTGGGGGCTGCCGCTGCTCGGATCGCCGCTGCTCGGATCGCCGCTGTTCGGGCCCGGGGGCGTCCGCTGCTCGCCGACGACCGCGTTTTCGGCCCCGTCGGAATGCTCGGCTGGGCTACTGACCTGGCTGGTCACTGAACTGGACCTCCTTCGAGGCGTGAGCACTGCCCAAGGTCAACCCTACGTCGGTAGGGATTCCTTCCCAGGGGTGCTCATTATCTGGACCGCCCTCTCGGCGGTCGGTCCGAATCCGGCCTTAACTGACAGAGTGTCAGTTGATCAAGACCTTAGGTAGGTGAGGACGGCCAGCACACGCCGGTGATCCCCGTCACTCGGTGACAGGCCGAGCTTCATGAAGATGTTGCTGACGTGCTTCTCCACCGCGCCGTCGCTCACCACGAGCTGCTTGGCCACCGCGGAATTCGTCCGCCCCTCGGCCATCAGCCCCAGCACCTCGCGCTCCCGCGGGGTCAGCCCCGCCAGCACGTCCTGCTTGCGACTGCGGCCGAGCAGCTGCGCCACGACCTCCGGGTCCAGGGCGGTACCGCCCCGCGCCACGCGCACCACGGCGTCCAGGAATTCCCGTACGTCCGCCACCCGGTCCTTGAGCAGATACCCCACCCCGGTGCTGGAACCGGCCAGCAGTTCGGTGGCGTACTGCTCCTCCACGTACTGCGACAGCACGAGCACCCCTATGCCGGGGTGGTCGCGCCGCAGCCGCACGGCGGCCCGTACGCCCTCGTCGGTATGGGTCGGCGGCATCCGCACGTCCGCCACCACCACGTCCGGCAGTGCGTCCTCGGCCGCCAGGTCCGCCACCGTCTTGATCAGGGCTTCCGCGTCCCCGACGCCCGCGACGACGTCATGCCCCCGGTCGGTCAGCAACCGGGTCAGGCCCTCACGCAGCAGCACTGAATCCTCGGCGATGACCACACGCACCCTGTTTTCCACGACTTCGAAGCTCCCGCGTCCACTCGTGCCCTTTTTCCCCTGACACAGCCAAGCATCCCAGTCTCGTACCGGGATGAAGGCTGAGTGCGATCAACGCGTGGGCGTGGGAACGGTGTTTTCGGGGGCGGAAGGGAGCACTCCGCGCAGCGGGCCCGAAAGTCAGGCCTTTGGCCCCCGCCGGAGGGGGCCGAATGGAGGGTGGTGGGGCCGAGGTGGGGCCGCGGCCCGGCCGTGTCGCGGGACTCAGGAACGCCAGGGCGACTCAGGCGCGCCAGGGCAGCTCGGCGGTCACGGTGGTGCCGGTTCCCTCGACGGAATCCACGACCAGCACCCCGTCCACGGCGTCGAGCCGCTCGCTCAGCCCCGCCAGTCCCGACCCGGCCAGGGCGTCGGCCCCACCGCGGCCGTCGTCCGAGACCTGGATCAGCAGCCGCTCGCCCGACTTCCACACGTCGACGCTGGCCGTACGGGCCTGCGCGTGCTTGCTGATGTTCTGCAGCAGCTCCGAGACGGTGAAGTACGCGATCCCCTCGATCGCCGCCGCCGGACGCGAGGGCAGCTCCACGGCCACCCGTACCGGCACGGCGCACCGCGAGGCCACCGAGGACAGCGCCGCGTCCAGCCCCCGGTCGGTCAGCACGGCCGGGTGGATCCCGCGGGCCAGGTCCCGCAGCTCCTGCAGGGCGATCTTCACCTCGCCGTGGGCCTCGTCCACCATCCGGGCGGCGGCCCGCGGGTCCTCGGTCAGCTTCTCCTTGGCCAGCCCCAGGTCCATGGCCAGCGCCACCAGCCGGGCCTGCGCACCGTCGTGCAGGTCCCGCTCGATGCGCCGCAGGTCGGCGGCGGCGGTGTCCACGACCACCCCCCGGTCGGACTCCAGCTCACTGACGCGGTGCGCCAGCCGGGACGGCCCGAGCAGCCCGGCGACGAGCAGGTGGTCGACGGTGGTCAGGGCGCGGACCACCCAGGGGGTGGCGAGCGTGAACCCGAGCCCCACGAGGGAGGTGGCCGCGATCAGCACCGGCGAGTCCAGGTAGAACGAGTAGTGGTCGCCGTTCTCGAACAGCTCCAGCCCGGGCTGATCGGTGTAGGCGGGGAACACCCAGAACCACAGCGGATAGAGCAGCATGGCCCACCCGTAGGCCCAGAACACGAGGGCGACGCAGAAGCCGAACACCGCCCACGGGAAGTGGATCAGGGAGTACAGCACGTGCCGCCAGGCGCTCCCGCTCTTGAGCAGCGCCCCCATGCCGGCCAGCGCCCCGCCCTTCTCCGCCCGGATCGGCGCGGGCTCGGCGATGTCCTGCCGCAGCAACCCGCGCACCCGGGCCCTCTCCAGCCGCCCGAACCCGCGGCACATGGCGAGCACACCGGCCAGGACCGGAACCCCGAGGAAGGTGACGAGCAGCCCGGCGCCGAGGCTGACGCCGGTGACCGCGAGGGAGAAGTACAGGGTGCTGAGCGGCAGCCCGACCAACAGGTACCCGAACTCCCGCCACATCCGCCCCTCGACGGGCGCCCGCAGCACCTTGCCGATACCGCTGCCGCCCCGTGCGCTGCTGCCCATGATCCCGACCCGCCCTTCCATTCCGCGTTGTCCCCCAACCCTCCCGCGCCCCCCACCCCCGAACCATCCGGCAGGTGGGCCTCCCGGGAGGGGGGTTAACCCCCCTCCCGGGAGCCGCCACGGGCCACGGCGCGGCACCAAAATCCAGCCCCGCCGGCGTTTGAGGCGCGGCCACGGCGCCGCAGCCGAAAACGGCGCCGCGCCCCAGACGGGACACGGCGCCGCAGCCGGAGACGGCCCGGCCGTCAAGCCCCGCGCCCCCGCCACGGCAGCTCGGCGGTAACAGTGGTCCCCGCCCCCTCCGGGGACTCCACCACCAGTACCCCGTCCACCGCGCCCAGCCGCTCCGCCAGCCCCGCCAGTCCCGACCCGGCCAGGGCAGAGGCTCCGCCGCGCCCGTCGTCCGACACCCGGATCAGCAGCCGCCGGTCCGAACGCCACACCTCCACCGACGCCACCCGTGCCTGCGGACCCGCGTGCTTGCTCACGTTCTGCAGCAGCTCCGACACCACGAAGTACGCGATCCCCTCGATCGCCTCCGCCGGCCGCGCCGGCAGGTCCACCGACACCTTCACGGGAACCAGGCACCGCGAGGCCACCGAGGACAGCGCCGCGTCCAGACCCCGGTCGGTGAGCACCGCCGGGTGGATACCCCGGGCCAGGTCACGGAGCTCCTGGAGGGCCAGCTTCACCTCGCCGTGCGCCTCGTCGACCATCGCCGCCGCCCCCTCGGGGTCCTCCAGCAGCTTCTCCTTGGCCAGGCCCAGCCCCATCGCCAGCGCCACCAGCCGCGCCTGCGCCCCGTCGTGGAGGTCCCGCTCGATGCGCCGCAGGTCGGCGGCCGCTGTGTCCACCACGACTCCCCGGTCGGACTCCAGCTCCGCGATCCGCCGCTCCAGTTCGTCGGACGGGGACAGCAGGCCCCGTACCATCGCCCGGTCCACGTTCGCGAGCCCCCGGGCCACCCACGGAAGCACCGGCCACAGCACGAACAGCCCGGTCAGCGCCACGGTGAAGGTGAGCACCGCCCACGGCAGCCGCACCAGCTCGAACAGGACGGTCCGCCACGCCACCGCGTCCTTCAGGCTCGCCCACAGCCAGGGGAAGAACCCGCCGGCGCGCCCCGGTCCGGGCATCGGGGTCGGCTCGTCGACCCGTACGCCCAGGAGCGCGCGGGCCCGTACCCGCTCCACCCGTCCCAGCTGGCGAGACACGAACAGACCACATGCGAACAGCGGAAGTCCGATCGCCGTCACCGACAGACCGCCCGCCACGGACACCATGACAACCGTGTAAACAAACCCGATGAGGGCCATGGGGAAATTGGTCAGCAAGTACGCGATTTCCTTCCACGTCACGGCATCGAAGGCCGCGCGCACGGAAGGGGGACGGGGGTCGTCGGAGGTGTGATCGGTGGCGGTCATGCGGCACAGACTGCCAAGTGGGAGCGCCCGATGCCATGGGGCAGCCGGGCCGAGGTAAACGGGGGATAACCCCACCCTGTGGGGGCCAGGCCCTAGACTCCCGTCCGTACCAGATCAACCTGATCGTCGACAGTGGCCGAGGAACGAGGAAACGGACGTGCCCGAACCAACGGTATCGACCGTATCCGTGCTCGCCGCGGACTACTTCCGGACGTATTCGGTCGTCGGCCTCCTGGCCGCGCTCGGCGTGCTCTTCGTGGCGGTGGCCTTCGGCGCCAACCGCCTGCTGAGCCCCGTCGTCCCGACCCGCGAGAAGCTGCTGACGTACGAATGCGGCGTGGACCCGGTGGGCGAGGGCTGGGCTCACACCCAGGTCCGCTACTACGTCTACGCGTTCCTCTACGTCATCTTCGCCGTCGACTCGATCTTCCTCTTCCCGTGGGCGACGGTCTTCGCCGCCGCCGGTTACGGCGCCACGACGCTGGTGGAGATGTTCATCTTCCTCGGCTTCCTGGCCGTCGGCCTGCTCTACGCGTACAAGAAGGGCGTCCTCGAATGGCTGTGACACCGGCTGGTACCCCGGCCGTGCCGTCGGAGCCGCAGCTGCTCCCGGAACCGAAGCGCCTGGGAGTCCTCTCCCGCCTCGCGCCCGAGCCCATGAAGGTGGTCCTCAACTGGGGCCGCCGCTACAGCCTGTGGGTCTTCAACTTCGGCCTCGCCTGCTGCGCGATCGAGTTCATCGCCGCGTCGATGGCCCGTCACGACTTCATCCGGCTCGGCGTCATCCCCTTCGCGCCCGGCCCGCGCCAGGCGGACCTCATGATCGTCTCCGGCACGGTGACGGACAAGATGGCCCCGGCCGTCAAGCGGCTCTACGAGCAGATGCCCGAGCCCAAGTACGTCATCTCCTTCGGCGCCTGCTCCAACTGCGGCGGCCCGTACTGGGACTCGTACTCGGTGACCAAGGGCGTCGACCAGATCATCCCCGTCGACGTCTACGTCCCCGGCTGCCCGCCCCGCCCCGAAGCGCTGCTCCAGGGCATCCTCAAACTCCAGGAGAAGATCGCCCGCGAATCGCTGGCGGAGCGCTACGCGACCACGGCCGCGCCGACGCCCGCGCAGCTCACCAGCGGCCTGATCACCCCTCCGCCCACCCCGGGGGCGGGCGCGTGAACCTCTACGACTCCCTCCCGGACGCGGCCGGAACGATCTTCGGTGCCGAAGCCGTCGCCACGTACGCCCACTCCCTCCTCACGGTCGACGTCCCCACCGCGAGCTGGATCCCCGCGCTGGAGATCGCCCGCGACAAGCTGGGCTGCACCTACTTCGACTGGCTGAGCGCGGTCGACGAGCCGGGCACCGGCTTCCGGGTCTGCGCCCACGTGGTCTCCCTGGAGAACCACCGCGTACGCCGCCTCCTGCTGCGGACCACCGTCCCCCACTCGGCACCCTCCCTGCCCTCGGCCGTGCCGATCTACGCGGGCACCGAATGGCACGAGCGCGAGACCTTCGAGATGTTCGGCATCGTCTTCACCGACCACCCGAACCTGGTCCCGCTCCTCCTCCCCGAGAACTTCGAAGGCCACCCGCTGCGCAAGGACTTCGTCCTCGCGGCGCGCGTCGCCAAGGCCTGGCCGGGCGCCAAGGAGCCGGGCGAGGCCCATGACCCCGATGCTCCGAAGCGCCGCCAGATGCTCCCGCCGGGCGTGCCGGACCCCAACGACTGGGGCCCGATGAAGGGCCAGCTCCCGCCGG
The DNA here is from genome assembly GCF_041434015.1 of Streptomyces sp. NBC_00454. Lineage (GTDB taxonomy): Bacteria > Actinomycetota > Actinomycetes > Streptomycetales > Streptomycetaceae > Streptomyces. The sequence goes on from NZ_CP107907.1 coordinate 4,599,806, forward strand.
CCCCGGCCCGCCCCGCCCGCACCCCGCGCGCGGCCGGAACCACAGCCGGAGCCGCGGGCGAGCGCCCGGTCCGCGCCCCGCGCGAGGGCGCCCCGGTGCGCCGCACCCGCTCGGTCGGCGAAGGCTCGGCCAGCCAGGCGGCCACCACCCCCGCCGACACCGCGGCCGCCACCCCGGCCGATGCGACGGCCACCGGCCCGGCCGACGCGGCGACCACCGGCCCGGCCGACGCGGCGCGCCCGGTGCGGCGCAGCCGCTCGGCCTCCGAAGGCTCGGCGAGCCAGGCGGCTCCGGCTGCGGCCCCTGCCTCGGCTGCGGCCCCTGCCTCGGCTCCGGCCTCGGCTCCGGCGGACGCCGAGGCCCCCGCTCCGGCTCCGGCTCCGGCTCCGGCGGAGCCGGGCTCCGGCCCGGCCGCCACCGGGCGCCCCCCGCGGCGTACCCGCTCGGCCTCCGAGGGCTCGGCGAGCCAGGCGGCCGACGCGGCCGAGCCCACCGCCGCCGACGCGACCGGTTCCGCGCCGGAGTCGCCCAGGCGGCCCGCTGCCCGGAGCACGGACGCACCCTGGCACGACCCGAAGCCCGCCTTCGAGGAACCTCCGGCGCCTCCCGCCGCGCCGAACGCTCCGGCTGAACCGGCCACTTCGGCCGAGCCCGCCGCCCCGGCTGAACCGACCGCTCCGGCGACCCCGGCCCAACCGGCTGAGCCCGGCGCTCCGGCGACCACGGCTGAACCCGCCACCCCGGCCGAACCCGCGACTCCGACCGAGCCCGGCGCTCCGGCTGCCCCGGCCGACCCCGTCGGCACGGCCGATCCCGCTGCCCCCGTCGACCCCGTCGACCCCGCCGAGACCGACGGCGACCCGACCACAGACCCCACCGGAGGCACCGCGTGAACGACGTCCTCGACGTCGGCCTTCGGCTGCTCATCGTCTTCGCCGTGTTCCTCGTGCTCCCGCTCGTCGTCGGGCAGACCGAGCACAAGGTGATGGCCCACATGCAGGGCCGCCTCGGCCCCATGTACGCCGGTGGGTTCCACGGCTGGGCCCAGCTCGTCGCCGACGGGGTGAAGTTCGTACAGAAGGAAGACATCGTCCCGGCCAACGCCGACCGCCGTGTCTTCCAGCTCGCCCCCGCCGTCGCCCTCCTCCCGTACCTCCTCGTCCTCCTCGTCATCCCGATCGGCCCCGGCGAGGGCGCCGTCGGCCAGGTCATCGACGCCGGGCTCTTCTTCGCGCTCGCCGTCATGGGCGTCGGAGTGCTCGGCTCGCTCATGGCCGGCTGGGCCTCCGCGAACAAGTTCTCCCTCCTCGGAGGCCTCCGTACCGCCGCGCAGCTGCTCGCCTACGAGCTCCCCATGCTGCTCGCCGCCGCCTCGGTCGCCATGGCCGCCGGCACGGTCTCGCTGCCCGGCATCGTCGAGGCCTTCGAGTGGTGGTGGCTGCCCTGGCAGGTCGTCGGCGGGCTGGTCTTCTTCACCGCCGGCCTCGCCGAACTCCAGCGGCCCCCCTTCGACATGCCCGTCGCCGACTCCGAGATCATCTTCGGCGCGTACACCGAGTACACCGGCCTGCGCTTCGCGCTGTTCCTGCTCGCCGAGTACGCCGGCATCGTGGTCCTCGCCGCCCTGACCACCGTTCTCTTCCTCGGTGGCTGGCACGGCCCCTTCGGCGGCGACGGCTCCGGCTGGGTCTGGACCCTGCTCAAGATCGCGGCGCTCTCCTTCGTGGTGATCTGGCTCCGCGTGAGCTACCCCCGGCTCCGCGAGGACCAGTTGCAGAAGCTCGCCTGGACCGTACTCATCCCGCTCGCGCTCGCCCAGATCGCGCTCACCGGCATCGTGAAGGTGGCGATCCAGTAAATGCCCCCCATCCCCGGATCAGGCCTCGCCAAGGGCCTGGCCGTCACGCTGCGCACGATGACGAAGCGTTCGCACACCGCCCAGTACCCCGAGGTGCAGCCCGAACTCCCGCCGCGCTCGCGCGGGGTCATCGGCCTGTTCGAGGAGAACTGCACGGTCTGCATGCTCTGCGCGCGCGAATGCCCCGACTGGTGCATCTACATCGACTCCCACAAGGAGACGGTCCCGGCCGCCGCCCCCGGCGGGCGTGAGCGCAGCCGCAACGTCCTCGACCGCTTCGCCATCGACTTCTCCCTCTGCATGTACTGCGGCATCTGCATCGAGGTGTGCCCCTTCGACGCGCTCTTCTGGTCGCCGGAGTTCGAGTACGCCGAGACGGACATCCATGAGCTCACCCACGAGCGCGACAAGCTGCGCGAGTGGATGTGGACCGTGCCGGCCCCGCCCGCCCTGGACCCGGCAGCCGAGGAGCCCAAGGAGATCGCCGCGGCCCGCAAGGCCGTGGAGAAGGCCGAGGTAGCCGCGGCCGCGGCCACCGCCCCGGCCCCGCCCGCCACGGGCACCTACCCCGCCGCCCCCGGCCCGGGCACGCCGACCCTCGCCCCCGCCCCGGCCGAGCGGGCCGCCGAATCGGGCCCGGGTACGCCCGCCGCGCCTGCGCCCGCCGCGCCCGACGACGCGGCGCCCGCAGGCGAATCCACCACCCCCTTGCCCCCGACCACCCCGGAGGGAGACGCGTGACCGCCGCCACTCTCGCAGCCGCCGCACAAGGCACCGGCTTCCTCTCCCCGACCGGCGTCGAGATCGCCTTCGTCCTCGTCGGCCTCGCCACCCTCGGCGCGGCCCTCGTCACGGTCACCACCAAGCAGCTCGTGCACGCCGCCCTGTGGCTGGTCGTCGCGCTCGGCGGGGTCGCGATCGAGTACCTGCTGCTGACCGCGGAGTTCATCGCCTGGGTCCAGGTGCTGATCTACCTCGGTTCCGTGGTCGTCCTCCTCCTCTTCGGGCTGATGCTCACCAAGGCGCCCATCGGCCGCTCCCCGGACGCCGACTCCGGCAACCGCCCGGTCGCGATCGGCGTCGCCGCCGCCGCGGCCGTCGCGCTCGTCTGGGTGGTCGTCGACGCCTTCCGCACCACCTGGATCGACCTCGACGGCCCCGTCCAGGGCTCCACCAAGGTCACCGGCGAGATCCTCTTCCGGCACTGGGTGCTGCCCTTCGAGGCGCTCTCGGTCCTCCTCCTCGCAGCCCTGATCGGCGCCATCGTGCTCTCCCGCAAGACCGACGCGGCCGACGCCGCGACCGAAGCGCCGGGCGCCACCGGCACGACGGACAAGACGAAGGGGCAGCGCTGATGCACCTCGCCTACCCCGCCGTACTGGCGGCCCTCCTTTTCGCCACGGGCCTGTACGGAGTGCTCGCCCGCCGCAACGCCATCCTGGTCCTGATGTCCGTCGAGCTGATGCTCAACGCCGTCAACCTCAACCTGGTGGCCTTCGACGTCTGGCTGCGCGACACCCTGCACGCCGGCCAGGCCCTCACCCTCTTCACCATCGCCATCGCCGCCGCCGAGATCGGCATCGGCCTCGCGATCGTGCTGACGGTGTACCGCAACCGGGGCACCGCGGACGTCGACAAGCTGCGCGACACCGCCGAGGGCCACGAGCCGGACAGCACCGACAGCCGGGCGACGGGAGCCGCCGCGTGAACACGCCGACCCTTGCCGTACTCGTCCCCCTGCTGCCCTTCCTGGGCGCGCTCGCGGGACTGCTGCTCGGCCGCACCGCTCCCGGCTTCGTCAGGCCGCTCGCCGTCCTGCCGACGCTGGGCGCCGCCGTCCTGGCCGTCCTCGTGGCCTTCCGCCACGGCGGCGGCAAGGCAATCGACACGGCGACCGAGCTGACCCCGACCGGCTCGGTGCCGATCGAGCTCTCGCTCCACCTCGACGGCTTCGCGGTGCTGGTGGCCGTCCTGGTCGGGGCCGTCGCCACCTGCGTACAGATCTACTCGATGGCGTACCTGCGCGAAGACCCGCGCTACCCGTCCTACGCCGCTCTGGTCTCACTGTTCACCTCCGCCATGCTGCTCGTCGTCTACTCCGGCGACCTGATGGTGCTGCTGGTCGGCTGGGAGATCATGGGCATCTGCTCGTACTTCCTGGTCGGGCACTACTGGGAGACCGAGGCGGCCCGCTCCGCCTCCCTGAAGGCCTTCCTCGTCACCAAGCTCGGCGACGTCCCCTTCCTCATCGGCCTGTTCGCGCTCGCCGCCGACGCCGGTTCCTTCCGGATCACGAAGATCCTGGGCACCGTCGCCGCGGGCGGGCTCGACCACCCGACGCTGATCGCGCTGCTCCTGCTGGCCGGAGTCGCGGGCAAGTCCGCGCAGTTCCCGCTGCACACCTGGCTCCCCGACGCCATGGCGGGCCCCACCCCGGTCTCTGCGCTGATCCACGCCGCGACGATGGTCGCGGCCGGCATCTACTTCATCGCCCGTCTCCTCCCCGTCTTCGCGGCCTCCCGGGCCGCGCTGGTGGTCATGGCCGTCATGGCGGCCGTGACGATGGTCGGCTCGGCCCTCGCCGCCCTGGCGCAGGACGACATCAAGCGGGTGCTCGCCTACTCCACGATCGGCCAGCTCGGCTACATGACCGGGGCCCTGGCCGTCGGCGACCGCTCGGCCGCCGTCTTCCACCTCCTGTCCCACGGCGCCTTCAAGGCGCTCCTGTTCCTCGGGGCCGGCGTGATCATCCACGCCGCCGGTACGAACTCCCTCGCCGCCATGTCCCGGATGGACGGCCTGGCCAAGCGCATCCCGGACGCCTTCTGGACGATGACGATCGCGCTGCTCGCGCTCGCCGCCATCCCGCCCTTCGCAGGCTTCTTCTCCAAGGAAGCCGTCCTCGTCGCCGCCGAGCACACCGCCGGCGGCCACTCGGAGCTCGCCCCGAGCGCGGCCGGCTGGGTGGTCCTCGTCGCCGGCGTGCTGACCGCCCTGCTCACCGCCGCCTACGCCACCCGGCTGTGGCTGATGGCCTTCCGCGGCCGGGGCGCGGCCGCCCCCGACCACGGCAGGGAGCCCGTCGCGATGACCGGCGTGCTGTGGCTGCTGGCGATCCCGTCCGTCGGCTTCGGCCTGCTGGCCGGCCCGCTCGCCGACTTCTTCGAAGGCCGTGAGCTCACCCCGTCGCTGACGACCTCGGTCCTGGGCACGGGCGCGGCCGCCGTGGGCGCGGTCCTCACCTACGCCCTGTGGCAGCGAGCCGAGGCCAGGGCCGCCCTGGCCGGAGCGTCTGCCGCAGCCCCGGCCGGAGCTCCCTCCGGAGCCGCTGCCGGAGCCGCCGCCGCGGGCCCCGCCGGGGTGTCCGCGTCCGTCGCCGCCGCCGAATCCGCCGCCGAGAGCCCCGAAGTCGGCCAGGTCACCCACGACCACCCGGTCGTCCCGGCCGGCCCCGCCGCCGACCCCGGCCGCGCGCTGCTCGGGCCGCTGCACCGGCACGCCGCCGCGGGCTTCCACCTCGACGCCGTCTACGACCGGCTGTTCGTGCGCCCCGTCCGAGCCGCCGCAGGCCTCGTACGCTTCCTCGACCGCGAGGTGGTGGACAGTTACGTCCGCGGCGCGGGCATCGGCCCCCGGCTGCTCGGCGGCCTCGTACGCCGAGCCCAGACCGGCAACGTGCAGAGCTACCTGAGCGCCCTGCTCGCCGGTGCCGTGGTCCTGGCGATCGCCACCGCCGTCCTCGCCAACGTCAACGCCGGATCGTGAGCCGTGAGTCAGCCGTGATTGATATCAGCCCGTCCGTGATGCAGTTCCTTCTGGCGTTCATCGTGGCCGCACCGCTCCTGGGCGCCGTAGCGGCCCTGCTGCCCGCCCCGCCCGGCCTCAAGGGCAAGAGCCCCGAACAGGCCGTGCTGCGCCACGGCGTGACCGTCACCGGAGTCATCCTTGCCGCGGCGATCGCCCTCGCCATCGGCTTCGACCACGACGCCCCGTCCCGCTTCCAGGCGACGACCGACATCAGCTGGATCCAGGCGCTGAACGTCCGGATCCACCTCGGCATCGACGGCATCTCGCTCCCCCTCCTCCTGATGACCGCGCTGCTCTTCTTCCTCTGCGCGCTCTACAGCTACTTCAAGCTCCCCGCGGGCCCCTCCGCGAAGGGCTTCGTCGCCCTGCTCCTGGTCCTGGAGTCCGGCACCCTCGCCACCTTCGCCGTCCTCGACCTGCTGCTGTTCTTCCTCGCCTTCGAGATGGTCCTCATCCCGATGTACTTCCTCATCGCCCGCTGGGGCGGCGCCCAGCGTCAGGCCGCGGCCTGGAAGTTCATCCTCTACACCCTCCTCGGCTCCGTGGTCATGCTGCTCGGTCTGCTGCTGATCGGACTGAACAGCGGCACTTTCGACATGGTGGCACTCGCCTCTGACAACGGCCGCGGACTGACCCACACCACCCAGATCCTGGCCGTCCTGGCCATCGGCACCGGCCTCGCCGTGAAGACCCCGATGTGGCCGCTGCACAGCTGGCTGCCGGACGCCCACACCGCCGCCCCCACCGTCGGATCCGTCCTCCTCGCGGGCGTCCTGCTGAAGATGGGCACGTACGGGTTCGTCCGGATCCTGCTGCCGGTCACCCCCGACGGCATGGCCACCTTCGCCCCCTACCTGGGCGCCTTCGCCGCCGTGGGGATCGTCTACGGGTCCCTGGCCTGCCTGGCGCTGGCCCGCAAGGGAAACAAGGGCGACCTCAAGCGCCTCATCGCGTACTCCTCCGTCGGCCACATGGGCTTCGTGCTGCTCGGCATCGCCTCCATGACCCCGACCGGAGTCAACGGCGCGCTGTTCGCGAACGTCGCCCACGGCCTGATCACCGGCCTCCTCTTCTTCCTGGTCGGCGCCCTGAAGGACCGCTACGGCACCGCCGACCTCGACACCCTCGCCGGAGCCACCGGTGCCGCCCTCTACGGCCGCGCCCCCCGCTTCGGCGCCTTCCTCGCCTTCGCCGCCGTGGCCTCCCTCGGGCTGCCCGGTCTGGCCGGGTTCTGGGGCGAGATGCTCGCCCTGTTCGGCGCGTTCGACCCCGCCGAGGGGCTGCCCCGGCCCGCGTTCCTCACGTACATGGCCGTCGGCGCGTTCGGCACGCTGCTCACCGCCGCCTATCTTCTGATCGTCGTACGGCGGGTGTGCATGGGCGACCCGGAGGCCGTCCGCGCGGAAGGCACCGCCCCGGCGGCCCTCGCGGACATCCAGCGCTACGAGTTCGCCGCCTGGACCCCGCTCGTCGCCCTCACCGTCCTCGCCGGCCTGTGGCCCGCGGTCCTCCTCGGCCTCACCGATCCGGCCGTCCAGAAGCTCCTCGCGGGAGGGAACTCATGACGGTCCTTCGCCCCATCTCCAGCACTGTCATCGCCGCGGCCGACACCCCCGGCCTGGCCCAGTCCGTCGACTGGCTCGCCATCGCGCCCGTGGTCATCACCGCGGCCGTCGGCCTGATCGTCCTGGTCGCCGACCTCTTCGTACCCGAGCGCCGCAAGCCGCTGCTCGGCTGGATCTCCGTCGCCGGACTGGCCGCCGCGACCGCCACCCTGCTGCCGCTGCGCGCGGGCGACCGTACGACCTTCTGCCTCACCGGACCCGGCACCGCCGACCCCGGCTCGTGCAGCTACGCCGCCGACCACTTCGCGCTGGTCGTCCAGTTCCTCGTCCTGGGCGGCGCCCTGGTCACCGCCCTGCTGTCGCTCACCACCGTCCGCGAAGCCCGCATGCCGGCCGGCGAGTACTGGTTCCTGCTGCTCTCCTCCGCCGCCGGCGCGGCCCTGCTGCCCGCCTCCCGCGACCTCGCCACCCTGATCGTCGCCCTCGAAGTCGCCTCGCTGCCCGCCTTCGCCCTCGTCGGCATGCGCCGCGGCGACCGGCTCTCCTCCGAGGCCGCCCTCAAGTTCTTCCTGTCCTCGGTCACCGCCACCGCCGTGTCGCTGATGGGCGTCAGCTTCGTCTACGCCGCCACCGGCTCCCTCCACCTCGACCAGGTCGCCGACGGGCTCGAACACGTTCCCGGGCAGCTCGACACCCTCGCCATGGCCGGCGTCGCGCTCACCCTCGTCGGCTTCGCCTTCAAGACCGCCGCCGTCCCCTTCCACTTCTGGGTCCCGGACACCTACGTCGGCGCGCCGCTGCCCGTCGCCGGATACCTCTCGGTCATCGGCAAGGCCGTCGGCTTCACCGGCCTCATCCTCGTCACCGTGATCGCGTTCCCCGCCTACTCCGACGTCTGGGGCCCGGCCCTCGCCGTCCTCGCCGCGCTCACCATGACCCTGGGCAACGCCGCCGCGCTGCGCCAGTCCGCCGACCGCCCGAACGGCGCCGTACGGCTGCTCGCCTGGTCCTCGGTCGGACAGGCCGGCTACCTGCTGGTCCCGATCGCCGCCGCCGCGTACGCCGGGCGCGACCAGATCGGCTCCACCGTCGCCTACGCCCTCATGTACGCGGCCGTGAACCTCGGCGCCTTCGCCGTGGCCGCCCTGGTGGCCCGCACGAAGCCCCTGCACCGGCTCGCCGACTACCGGGGCCTGTACGCCGAGCGCCCGCTCGCCGCCCTCGCGCTGGCCTTCTTCCTGCTCTGCCTCGCCGGTCTGCCGCCGGGCATCATCGGGCTGTTCGCGAAGGTCACCGTCTTCCGGTCGGCCGTCGACGCGGGGCTGGGCTGGCTCGCCGTGGTCATGGCCGTCAACGTGGTCGTCGCCCTGTACTACTACCTGCGCTGGACGGCCCTGCTCTTCCGCACCCCGGAGGGGGCCGCCGCGCAGGAGGGCGCGAAGCCCCGTACGGGGACGCCGTGGCCGGTCACCGCCGCCATCGTGCTCACCGCGGCCACCGCCCTGGTCCTCTCGGGCGCCCCCCAGCTGGTCCTGCGCTTCGCCACGGGCAGCCTCTTCCCGCTGTAGCCCGCGTACGCCCGTAACCCGTACGGCCCAACACCCGCCGCGCCCGCCACGGCCCCCGCCGCCCGCTCCACCGGGGCCGTCGCGGGCCGGGAACCTGCCGTGCTCACCTGGCGTTGACCAGGAAGGGAGGGTCCACTGGACCGTGGGCCCTCAGACAGACAGATCCTCGACCGGGGGCCCCTGCCGTACCACTTGGAGGGCGTACCGTGCACCGCCGGCACAACGGGCTGAAGACCGCCGTACTCCTCGGCGGTCTGTCCGCACTCATCATCGTCATCGGAAGCTTCTTCGGCCGGGGCGGCCTGATCATCGCCGTCCTCGTCGCCCTCGGGACCAACGCGTACGCGTACTGGAACAGCGACAAGCTGGCTCTACGCGCGATGCGCGCCCGCCCCGTGAGCGAGTTCGAGGCACCCGAGCTCTACCGCATGGTGCGCGAGCTCTCCACGTCCGCGCGCCAGCCCATGCCCCGGCTCTACATCTCGCCGACCGAGGCCCCCAACGCCTTCGCCACCGGCCGCAACCCGCGCAACGCCGCGGTCTGCTGCACCGAGGGGATCCTGCGGATCCTCGACGAACGCGAACTGCGCGGGGTCATCGGCCACGAGCTGAGCCACGTGTACAACCGGGACATCCTCATCTCGTCGGTCGCGGGCGCCCTGGCCTCCGTGATCATGTTCCTGGTCAACTTCGCCTGGCTGATCCCCATCGGCCGCTCCAACGACGACGAGGGCCCCGGACTCTTCGGCATGCTGCTGATCATGATCCTGGGCCCGCTGGCCGCGTCCGTGATCCAGCTGGCCATCAGCCGCTCCCGCGAGTACGAGGCGGACGCCTCCGGGGCCCAGCTCACCGGGGACCCGCTCGCCCTGGCCAGCGCCCTGCGCAAACTGGACGCCGGCACCAAACAGCTCCCGCTTCCGGCCGAGCCGAGGCTGGAGACGGCGAGCCACATGATGATCGCCAACCCCTTCCGTCCGGGTGAGGGATTGTCCAAAATGTTTTCCACGCACCCTCCGATGGCCGAGCGCATCGCCCGGCTCGAACAGATGGCAGGCCGCAGTCAGTGAAGACCATCCTCAACCTCATCTGGCTCGTACTGAGCGGCATCTGGCTGTTCCTCGGCTACTGCCTGGCCGGCGTGATCCTCTGCATCACGATCATCGGCATCCCCTTCGGCATCGCCTCCTTCCGGATCGCGGTCTACGCGCTGTGGCCCTTCGGGTACACGACCGTCGAACGGCGCGACTCCGGCACCGCCTCCTGCATCGGCAACGTCCTGTGGCTGATCCTGGCCGGCTGGTGGCTGGCGCTCGGGCACATCGTCACCGGCATCGCGCTGTGCGTCACGATCATCGGAATCCCGTTCGGCATCGCGAACTTCAAGATGGTCCCGCTGTCCCTGCTCCCGCTGGGCCGCGAGATCGTCCCGACGGACGCGCCCTTCGCCTCGCGCTGAGCCCGCTGACCGCCGGGGAAACCGGGCAAGCCCCGCGTCGGCCGCGGAACGCCCGGGGGCGGTTCGCCCGCTCGTATTAAAGTTCCGCGTTGCGGACGCGCGACACGAACGCGCGCCACGAACAACGGGCAGGGAAGAACCGATGTCGACTGAGCCCTCCACGAACCCGTCGGTCACGACGACCCTCTCGGTCGTCGTGCCGATGTACAACGAGGAGGACGCGCTGCCCGCCCTGGTCGCGAGGCTGCGCCCGGCACTCGACGGCATGGACATCGGCTACGAGGTCGTCGCCGTCGACGACGGCAGCAAGGACCGCACCGCGGAGCTCCTGACGGAGTTCCAGGTGAAATGGCCCGAGCTGCGCATCGTGCGGCTGCGCGGGAACTCCGGCCACCAGGCCGCCCTCACCGCGGGCCTGCACAGCGCGGTCGGGGCCTACGTGGCCAGCCTCGACGCGGACCTCCAGGACCCGCCGGAGAAGATCCCGGAGATGCTCGGCCTGGCCCGCCGGGACCACCTCGACATCGTCTACGGGGTCCGCGCGGACCGGAGCACCGACACCGGCTTCAAGCGGCGCTCGGCCGGCGCCTACTACTGGCTGGTGCGCCGCCTGGTCGGCAAACAGGTACCCGCCCAGGCGGGCGACTTCCGGCTGCTGAGCCGCGCCGCGGTCGAAGCGGTCAAGTCCATGCCCGACCAGCACCAGGTCTACCGCCTGCTGGTGCCGTGGCTCGGCTTCCCGAGTGGACAGGTCACCTACCAGCGCGAAGAGCGGGTGGCGGGCGAGACCAAGTACCCGCTGAGCAAGATGATCAGGCTCGGCCTCGACAGCGTCATCAACTTCTCCGCCGCGCCGCTGCGCCTGGCGACCTGGCTGGGCGTGGCCAGCTTCTTCGGCTGCCTGCTGATGGTGGGCGCCACCCTGGCGATCTACCTGTGCGGCAAGACCGTCCCCGGCTGGACCTCGCTGTTCATCATGATGCTCTTCCTCGGGGGCGTGCAGCTGATCTGCGTCGGCCTGCTCGGCGAGTACATCGGCCGCATCTACACGGCCGTCCAGCGCCGGCCCACCTTCTTCGTCGGGTACGACTCGGCGCACTCCGCGAGCGAGACCCCTGCGGAGGGGGAGAACGGCCGATAGCGGCCCAGAGCGGGTAAAACCGCAGGTCGGGGCGATTGTCAGTGGGGTCGGTCACTATGAGTGCATGGATGAGACCGAGCAGTTGCTGAAGCAAGTCGCCGGACGTGCGCACGGCTCGCGGCAGGGGTACGTGGGGCCCGAGGGACCGCTCCCGGAGCCCCTGGACGCCGGGGCGCTGAGCCGGGCCGAGGGCATACTCGGCTTCGCCCTGCCGCCGCTGCTCGCAGGGCTCTACACCCGCGTCGCGAACGGCGGCTTCGGCCCCGAGTTCGGTCTGATGCCGCTGGAGCAGAGCGTCGCCGCGTACAGCTCCATGCGCACCTCCGCCTGGCGCTGGCCGGAGGGCGTGCTGCCGATAGCCGACTTCGGCTGCCACATGCAGGCCTGCGTGGACTGCCGGTCCGAATCCGCCCAGGTCCTGCTGTTCGAACCGAGCGCGGGCGAGCCCGATCTGGCCTGGTTCGTCGATGCGGCCAGCCTCGCCGACTGGCTGCGGGGCTGGCTCGACGGCACCGCCTGGTTCAGCGACGACTCGGGCGCGGGGGAGGAGTGGGACCTGGAGCTGACCCCGTGGGCCGAGTTCAGATCCCGGGTCTGAGCTGCTTGCGCACGCCGTAGGCCACCGCGCCCAGCGCCAGCACCGCGGCCCCCGTCACCGCCGACGCGGCGGGCAGCGCGCAGGCCAGCACCACACAGCCGGACAGCCCCGCCGCTGCCACGGCCCGGTCCTTGACACCTGAATCGAGAGTCCAGGCAGAAGCGTTCGCGATCGCGTAGTAGGCCAGCACGCCGAAGGAGGAGAAGCCGATCGCGCCCCGCAGATCGGTGGTGGCCGCGAGCACCGCCACCACCGCGCCCACTGCCAGCTCGGCGTGGTGCGGGACCTGATGCCGGGGATGCACGGCGGCCAGCACGCGCGGGAGATGGCCGTCCCGGGCCATCGCCAGGCCCGTCCGCGACACCCCGAGCACGAGGGCCAGCAGCGAGCCCAGCGCCGCCAGGGCCGCACCCGCCCGGACGACGGGAGTCAGTCCGGGCCACCCGGCCGCCCGCACGGCATCGGCCAGCGGAGCCGCCGAGCCCGCCAGGCCGTCGGCGCCGAGCACCGACAGCGCCGCCACCGTGACCGCGGCGTACACGAGCAGGGCGATCCCCAGCGCGAGGGGCACCGCCCGCGGGATCGTGCGTTCGGGATCGCGCACCTCCTCGCCCAGGGTGGTGATCCGGGCGTAGCCCGCGAAGGCGAAGAACAGCAGTCCGGCGCCCTGGAGCAGGCCCGGGACGACGGAGCCCCCGCCGCTGCGGCCACCGCCGCTCCAGTCCCCGCCGCCGAGCCGGGCCGCGTCGGCCGCGCCCGAGGTCAGGCAGACCACCACGACCCCGGCCAGCACGGCCAGTACCGCCGCCACGATCACCCGGGCGATCCGGGCCGACTTCTGCACCCCGCCGTAGCCCGCGGCGGTCAGTGCCACCACCGCCGCCACGGCCACCGCCCGCTCCCGGCCGGGCCACGCGTAGGCCCCGACGGTCAGGGCCATCGCCGCACAGGAGGCGGTCTTGCCGACGACGAAGCCCCAGCCCGCCAGATATCCCCAGAAGGGCCCGAGCCGCTCGCGCCCGTACACGTAGGTGCCGCCCGAGGAGGGGTAGCGGGCGGCCAGCCGCGCCGAGGAGCGCGCGTTGCAGTAGGCCACCAGGGCCGCCAGCGCGAGCGCCGCCAGGAGTGCTCCGCCGGCCGCGCGCGCCGCCGGGGCCAGCGCGGCGAAGATGCCGGCCCCGATCATCGCGCCGAGCCCGACGACGACCGCGTCGAAGACTCCCAGGGTGCGTTTCAGTTCGGTGCTCACGGGCGGAGGGTAGCCGGGCTAGATGACGCCTTCCCGGCCGGGGAGCGGCGTGCGGGCCCGTTCCCAGCCGTCGAGCGCGGTCAGGCAGGCATGGTCGAGGTGGCGCAGCCCGCTCAGGTCCAGGCGTACGGTGGAGCCGGGCGGCAGTTCGTCCAGCGCGTCCAGTTCGTCGAGGAGCTTGGGCAGCCGCAGGAAGCTGGCGTTGCCCAGGATCCGCACACACAGCTCCTCGCCCTCCCAGACCTTCTCGAGGTGCACGTGGGAGGTCTCCCAGGCCGCCTTGGCGATGGCGAGCCCCAGCCCGGCGAGGACCCCCTCGAAGAGGTTCGTGGCCACGACCGCCGAGGCCGTCGCCACCAGGACGACCGCCTCGCCCCGGTGCGTCCGCCACAGGGCGGCCACCTGGCGGGCCGGCAGCAGCTTCCAGCCGGCGTGCAGCAGCACCCCGGCCAGCGCGGCGATCGGGACGGACTCCAGCAGTCCGGGCACCGCCACGGCGAACAGCAGGAGCCAGCCGCCGTGCAGCACCCGGGAGGCCCGAGTGCGGGCGCCGGCCTCCACGTTGGCGGCGCTGCGCACGATGACGGCGGTCATCGGCAGCGCTCCGAGCATCCCGCAGAGGGTGTTCCCGACGCCCTGGGCGACCAGTTCGCGGTCGTAGTCGGTCCGGGCCCCGTCGTGCATGCGGTCCACGGCGGCCGCGCTGAAGAGCGTCTCTGCGGAGGCGATCAGCGCGAGGGCGATCACGGTGCCCGCGGCCCCGGCGGAGGCCAGCACCCCGAAGTCCCCCCAGGCGGGCGGCGAGACGGCCTGGAGGACCCCCGTCACCCGGACCCGTTCCACGGGCAGCCGCAGCACCACGGCCGCGCCGGTCGCGGCCGCCACACCGACGAGCGCCCCCGGCACCAGCCGCAGCCGGTCCGGCATCCGGCGCCAGGCCACCAGGACGGCGATGGTCCCGGCCCCGAGGGCCACGGCGGTCCAGTCGGCCCGCGCGGCCATCGATGCCGCGGCCGCCAGTTTCTCCAGGGTCCGCGCAGGGGCCTGCACGTCGGCCATGGCGTACAGCTGACCGGCGATCAGGACGAGTCCGATGCCTGCGAGCATCCCGTGCACGACGGCCACGGAGATCGCCCGGAACCACCGTCCGAGCCGCAGCACTCCCATGCACAGCTGCACCAGGCCGGCGGCCAGGACCAGTACCCCGAGCGCGGGCATCCCGTAGGTCCGCACGGCCTCGTAGACGAGCACGGTGAGCCCCGCGGCCGGTCCGCTCACCTGGAGCGAACTCCCGCGGAACCAGCCGGTGACGAGCCCGCCCACCACGCCGGTGACGATGCCCAGCTCGGCCGGTACCCCCGATGCGACGGCCACCCCGACGCAGAGCGGTAGCGCGACCAGCGCGACGACGACGGACGCGCCGAAGTCCTCGCGCAACGTGCCGGTCCCAGGCATGCGGAAACCCCCCTGTCACGGCGGTGCTGGATTCACCTCAGCGTGACGGGCGCACCCGATGTTGCCCAAGTGCCCACGGGGGGCCGCGCAGGCGCGTACGCCGCTCACGCCCGGCACACACCCACCGGGCGCCCTCACCCCGCGAACGCCGCGGCCCGGCGGTCCTCGAAGGACCGCCGGGCCGGCGTACGGGCTGATCGCAGACCTGAGTCGGTGGTCAGCGGTAGTTGACGAACTGGATCGCGAAGTCGAAGTCCTTGCCCTTGAGCAGGGCCTGGACCTCCTGGAGGTCATCGCGGCTCTTGGAGCTGACGCGCAGCTCCTCGCCCTGGACCTGGGCCTTGACGGCCTTGGGGCCCTCGTCACGGATGATCTTCGCGACCTTCTTGGCGTTCTCCTGGGAGATGCCCTCCTCGATCGTCGCGAAGATCTTGTACTCCTTGCCGGACAGCTGCGGCTCACCGGCGTCGAGCGCCTTGAGGGAGATCCCGCGCTTGACCAGCTTGGTCTCGAAGACGTCCAGGACGGCCTTGACGCGCTCCTCGGAGTTGGCCTCCATCAGGATCTTCTCGCCGGACCAGGCGATGGTGGCGCCGGTGCCCTTGAAGTCGTAGCGCTGCGAGAGTTCCTTGGCGGCCTGGTTGAGGGCGTTGTCGACCTCCTGCCGCTCGACCTTCGAGACGATGTCGAAACTGGAGTCGGCCATGTGCTGTGGCTCCTTGAAGTCGGCTGTGACTGCCCCGAAGGGCGCGGCCGGACATCCCCGGCCCGCTCGGCAAAGCCTAGCCACCGCACCCAGGTGAGGTGCTGATCAATCCGGTGGCGAAGCACCCCCGGTCATCAGGTATCGTTTACGTCGTTGCCAGGGAGCGCCGCCGAAAGGCGGAAATAATGGCAACGTCTCTTGGCGGTGTGCCCGAGTGGCCAAAGGGAGCAGACTGTAAATCTGCCGGCTCAGCCTACCCAGGTTCGAACCCTGGCGCCGCCACGCGAGTGGAGCCCCCGTATTGCGGAAACGCGATACGGGGGCTTTATCGTTCCCCGGAAAGCCCGTGTCCACCGGCGCCGGTGCAGTGCATGATGTAGGCATGATCAGGATCAGCGGCCGAAAGGGCCATGGCGCGTAAGGCGCCTTCGCAGGTCCGGTCGGACCTGCCACGCCGGTCGTCCCGAGCGGACGGCCGAGCCGTCGTTCCGGGGGTCTCCTCGCGCACCCTCGCCGAGATCGCCCGCGTCGAACGTCATCGCTACGAGCCGGGCAGGGCCCATCGCGCGCTGTCCGCCTGGCGGGCCATGGTCTACCAGCGCGGACCGTGGGTGATCTACCCGGACTGGTACGGCGACTGCCCCTGCTGCGAACCCGCCTGGAGCGGCGATCCGCGGGAGACCCTGGACGCCTTCTGCCACGTACTGACCCGCCGGGCCGCGCGGGAGCTGCGGGCCGTGCTCGCGCCGCTCGACGCGCGGTTCCTCGCCCGCACGCTCCACGATCCGTACGCCCCGCCGGGGGACCCGTGGTGGCGCCGCAGGGTGGAGACGGCGTGAAGGGCCGGGCCGTGCGGCCGCGGCGTGACCCGATCGGGGGGATCAGGCGCACCGATGCCGGATCGCGTCGTTCACCGGGGGTGAAATTTACTTCTGACACGCGCGGAAAGGTCGGCGGCGGGGTGCTTCTCGCCCTGCTCGGGGCCGGGATCCCGGCCCTGGTCGGGGCGGCGCTGCACAGCCATGTGGGGAACCCCTACCAGGAGACCCGGCTCTACTTCGGCACCGAGCGGCCGGACGGACGGCCGCCAGTCGGGGAGCGGGAGTTCATGGGCTTCCTCGACCGGGAGATCACCCCCGCCTTCCCCGAGGGGCTCACCCTCCAGGACGGGCGCGGCCAGTGGCAGCGGGACGGGAAGGTCATCCGCGAGACCTCGTACGAGGTGGTGCTGCTGTATCCGGAGAAGGAGGCCGACGAGCGCGGCGAGCGCATCGAGCGGATCCGCAAGGCGTACGAGAAGCGGTTCCAGCAGGATTCGGTCGGGCGCTCCGACGACCAGCTGACCGCCGACTTCTGACGCGACGGTTTCTGACGCGGCCGGGTTCCGACAGGCCGGGTTCCGACAGGCTGGGGCCCGACCGGCCGGGTTCCGGCTGGCCGGGTCCCGGCTGAGGCGGTCCGGCCCGGCCGGGTCCCCGGGCCGGTCAGTTGCCCGCGACGTCCTTGACCGCCACCGCGACCGGGGTCGAGCCGGAGATCAGTTCCAGGGTGAGGCCCGCGGTCGCGGGCGTCTCGATCAGTTCCGCCAGCACCGCCGCCACGTCGTCGCGCGGGATCGGCCCGCGCCCCGTCCCGGCCTCCAGGCGGACCAGTCCCGTACCCGCGTCGTCGATCAGCGCCCCGGGGCGCAGGACCGTCCACTCCAGGCCCAGACGGGTGCGGAGGTGTTCGTCGGCCTCGCCCTTGGCGCGGAGGTAGGCGTCGAAGACCTCGTCGCCCCCGCGGTGCGGGTCCGCGCCCATCGAAGAGACCATCAGGAAGCGGCGTACCCGGGCCCGTTCGGCCGCGTCCGCGAACAGCACAGCCGCGCCCCGGTCCACCGTGTCCTTGCGTCCGGCTCCGCTGCCGGGACCCGCGCCGGCCGCGAACACCGCGGCGTCCGCACCCTGCAGGATGCCCGCCACGTGTTCGACCGACGCCGATTCCAGGTCGCACAGCACCGGTTCGGCGCCCGCCTCCCTGAGGTCGTCGCCCTGTGCCGGGTCGCGGATGATGCCCGCGACCTCGTACCCGCGCGCGGCGAGCAGGCGCTCCAGCCGCAGCGCGATCTGACCGTGTCCACCCGCGATGACGATGCGCATGTCCCGACCGTACGACGAGCCGGGCCGGGGCGCCCGGGAACATGCGGTGAACGCTCAGGGACCGGGCTCCATACGGCCCTGCCGGGGCAGGTCCAGGGCCACCGCGACGGCGGAGTCGCAGTACTCCCGTACGGCACTCGTCCGGGCTACCACCCGGCCGCGGTGGATCACGATCCGGCTGTACGCCAACGAGAGCACGCTCGCGATCCGGTCCCCGCGCACCGCGAGCAGCTCGGCGGGGAAACCGGCCTCCACCCGCACCTCCGGCAGCCCCATCGCCTCGCGGGCGGCCGCGCTGACCGAGTGGTAGGCCTCGGAGGCGCGCAGCCCGCCCTGGGAGGCCAGGAGGTACGCGGCTTCGAGCGGGTCCCCGCGGCCGACCGGGTTGCCGGTGTCCCGCAGCGCGCCGCTGCCGGCCGCGACGCGGACCCCGGCGCTGCGCAGCAGCCTGACGGGGGCGGTGCGCAGGCCGCGGCGTTCCAGGGCCGCGCAATCGCCCTGCGGCAGGCAGGTGACGCGCACTCCGGCCGCGGCCAGCTGGTCGGCGGCCCGGTGCGCCACGTCCAGCGGGAGCCGGGACAGGCCGCCGCAGGGGCCGATGGAGACGCCGGGCCGCAGCCCGCCGGCCATCGCCGCGAGCCGGGCCAGGCGGGCGGGGTCGTCCCCGTCGGTGTGCAGGTCCACGGGGCAGCCGTGCTCGGCCGCCAGCTCCAGTACGGCTTCGAGGAAGCCCGTCGGGTCGGGGTCGAGGTCGGGGCAGCCGCCGATGACGGAGGCGCCCATCTTCACGGCGTCCCGCAGCATGGCGAGTCCGTCGGCCCCGGCCACCCCGGTCAGCAGCCGGGGCACGGCGACGGTGGTGAGGTCGGTGAGCCCGCGCAGGGAGCGCCGGGCCTGGAGCACGGCTTCCATGGGGCCGATCCCGTGCACGTCGCCGATGCGCACGTGGGACCGTACGGCCGTGGCTCCGTGGCCGAGCTGGAGGAGCGCGGCCTCGGTGGCGCGGCGCTGGACCTCGTCGGGGGCGTAGGAGACGGGCCCTTCGCTGTCGGCGGTCAGGGCGGTGTCCCCGTGGGCGTGGGGCTCGGCGGGGGCGGGGAGCAGGAGGTAGCCGCCGAGGTCGACGCGGGAGCCCGCGGAGGCGGGCAGGCTGCCGACGGTGCCCACGGCCTGGATCCGGCTGCCGCCGAGGCGGACGTCGACGGTGCGGCCGTCGGTGAGGCGGGCTCCGGTGAGGAGGAGGGTGGTGGACTCGGCCGCCCCCGCGGGGCTCCCGTCGCCGGTCGGACCGCCCCGCGAGGAGTGGGACGGCTGCTGCTGCGGCTGGCTGTCGGACATCGCGCTCCTGCGGTGGCTCGGGCGGTTCCTGGGCCCGTGGCCGCAGCCTCGCGGCCCAAGATCACGCAGCGTGCTCAGAGCCTAGGGGGCGGGGGTGCCCGCTTCGCGGAAGAGGGCAATAGTCGTACCGGTGTGCCCGTGATGAGTCCGTGATGCGACAGCGATGTGACCCCGGACACTTTTCGGGGCGAAAAGCGTCTCCGGGGGTCCCGGGAAGGCGTTTCGGGCCGATCAAGAAACTCGGCGGGAGTGCTCCGAGGCCAGGCCCCGCAAAGGATTTGGGCGATCGGCGGACCACCGTGTAATGTCTTCCTCGCTCGCCCCAATAGCTCAGTCGGTAGAGCGTCTCCATGGTAAGGAGAAGGTCTGCGGTTCGATTCCGCATTGGGGCTCTGGTGAGAGAGGTTCCCCACCCTCGGGTGGGGAGCGGATCTCATCAAAGCGGCGTAGCTCAGTCGGTAGAGCAAGCGGCTCATAATCGCTGTGTCACCGGTTCAAGTCCGGTCGCCGCTACACACAGTAGCCGATTGCGGGGTCGGTCTCCCGATCGGCTACTCTTTTATGCGTTCATCCGTCCCTAATGTCCGTCAAGGAGCACTCACGTGGCTGCCACCGACGTCCGCCCGAAGATCACGCTGGCCTGCGTGGAGTGCAAGGAGCGGAACTACATCACCAAGAAGAACCGGCGTAACAACCCGGACCGTCTTGAGATGAAGAAGCACTGCCCGCGTTGCAACTCGCACACCGCGCACCGCGAGACCCGCTGACCCCAGCGAAGTCTCGTTTAACAGGCACCGTCACGAGGTCGTCCCCTTCATTTGGGGGGCGGCCTCGTGTCGTTTCACTAGGAGGTAGTGGGTCATGGCGCTCGACCAGTCCTTCGTGGGGCGGAGCTACCCGCCCACCGATCCGTACGAGGTCGGCCGGGAGAAGATCCGCGAATTCGCGGTGGCGGTGGGTGACACCAATCCCGTCTACACCGACCCCGATGCCGCCAAGGCCTTCGGTCACCTGGACGTGATCGCCCCGCCGACCTTTGTGTTCGCCATCACTTTCGCGGCGGCGAGCCAGGTCGTCGAGGACCCGCAGTTGGGGCTGGACTACAGCCGCGTCGTGCACCGCGACCAGAACTTCGCGTACGCGCGGCCCGTGCGGGCCGGTGACCGGCTGACGGTGACCTCGACCATCGAGTCGGTGAAGGTGCTCGCGGGCAACGACATCATCGACATCCGCGGCGAGGTCCACGACGAGAACGGCGAGCACGTGGTGACGGCCTGGACCAAGCTCGTCTCCCGCGCCCCGGAGCCCGAGGCCGATCCCGCCACCGCCGCCACCGAGGAGGCCTGAGATGGCTGCGCAGATCCAGTACGACGAGGTCGAGGTCGGCACCGAGCTGCCGGCGGCCTCCTTCCCCGTGACGCGGGCCACGCTGGTCCAGTACGCGGGTGCGTCGGGTGACTTCAACCCGATCCACTGGAACGAGAAGTTCGCCACCGAGGTCGGACTGCCGGACGTGATCGCGCACGGCATGTTCACCATGGCCGAGGCGATCCGCGTGGTCACCGACTGGGTGGGCGACCCGGGCGCGGTCGTGGAGTACGGGGTGCGGTTCACGAAGCCGGTCGTCGTCCCGAACGACGGCCAGGGCGCGCTGATCGAGGTCACGGCCAAGGTCGCGGCGAAGCTCGACGACAACCGGGTCCGGGTCGACCTGACGGCGATGAGCGCCGGCCAGAAGGTCCTGGGGATGTCCCGCGCGGTGGTCGCGCTGGCGTAGCGGCTGGGCCCGTCGGTCTACGGGTCTGCGGGTCTGCGGGTCTGCGGGTCTGCGGGCGGCGAGGCGGGCAGGCGATTGCGTCTGCCCGCCTCGCTGTCTGCCCACCCCTCCCTCTCGCTGTCTCCCCGCCCCGTCGTTTCCCTCCCACCCCCCTGGGTTGCCAAGTTAGTGATTGGCCACTAACTTCGAACCATGGCAAGGATGAGTGCGGAAGAGCGGCGCGAGAGCGTCATCCGGGCGGCGATGAGCGAATTCGCCCGGGGCGGCTACTACGGGACCTCCACCGAGGCGATCGCCAAGCGGGTCGGGGTCTCGCAGCCCTACCTGTTCCGGCTCTTCCCCAACAAGCAGGCGATCTTCCTCGCCGCCGCCACCCGCTGCATGGAGGACATCCGGCACGTCATCGAGGAGGCCGCCAAGGCCCACGAGGGCGGCGGCGAGGGGATGGTCGAGGCGATCGGGGCCGCGTACATGCGGCTGATCGCCGAGCATCCGGAGAAGCTGCAGATGCAGCTCCAGACGTACGTGACCGTCTCCGCCGCCGAAGCCGCCGGGGAGCCGGCCTTCGGGGAGATGGTGCGCGCCGCCTGGATGGAGCTGTGGGACACCCTGCACGTGCCGCTCGGAGCGGACTCGAAGGAGACCACCACCTTCCTGGCCTTCGGGATGCTGATCAGCGTCCAGGTGGCCATGGGGTTCCCGCCCGGCCACCGGGTGTGGGACGGCTGCTATCCCGGCGTCCGGCCCGAGTAGGCCCTGAGTCCTGAGTGGGTCCGAGTGGGCCCGACCGGGTCCCCGTAGGGCTTGGTCAAGTGCTGGCCTGTGAAGTTAGTGAGTAATAACTAGTTTTGGGGGAGTCATGCCCGACACCGACACCGACACCAAGCTGAGAGGGCCCGCGATATGGGCCCTCGTCATCACCGGAGCCGCCGGCTTCATGGCCGCGCTCGACAACCTCGTCGTCACCACCGCGCTCCCCGTCATCCGCGCCGATCTCGGCGGGAAGCTGGAGGACCTGGAGTGGACGGTGAACGCGTACACGCTCACCTTCGCCGTCCTCCTCATGTTCGGGGCGGCCCTCGGTGACCGGTTCGGACGGCGCAGGCTCTTCATCGCCGGCATGGTCGTCTTCACCGGCGCCTCCGCCGCGGCAGCGCTCTCGCCCGGCATCGACGAGCTCATCGCCGCACGCGCGGTCCAGGGAGTGGGCGCGGCGGTCATGATGCCGCTCTCGCTCACCCTGCTCACCGTCGCCGTGCCCGCAGCCCGCCGCGGCATGGCCCTCGGGATCTACGGAGCCCTCAGCGGCCTGGCCGTCGCCAGCGGACCCCTCATCGGCGGCAGTCTCACCGAGCACATCTCCTGGCAGTGGATCTTTTGGCTGAACGTCCCGATCGGGCTCGCCCTGATCCCGCTCGCCCGGCTGCGGCTCGCCGAGTCCACCGCCCCGAAGGCGAAGCTCGACGTCCCCGGCACGCTCCTCATCAGCGGTGGGCTCTTCGGCATCGTCTACGGACTGGTCAACGCCAACGCGCACGGCTGGACCAGCCGCCCCGTCCTCGCCGCGCTGATCCTCGGCGTGGTCCTGGTGGGCGCGTTCATCCGCTACGGGTTCGCCGCCGCCAACCCCGTGCTGCCCATGCGGCTCTTCCGCGACCGGGGCTTCTTCGGCATCAACATGGCCAGCCTGCTGATGTTCGTCGGAATGTTCGGCTCGATCTTCCTGCTCAGCCAGTTCCTCCAGGGAGTCGTCGGCTACTCGCCCACCGAAGCCGGGCTGCGCATGCTCCCCTGGACCGGCATGCCCATGATCGTCGCGCCGATCTCCGGGATCCTCTCCGACCGGATCGGCAGCCGCCCCGTCGTCGCCGCCGGGCTGGCCCTCCAGGCGATCGGCCTCGGCTGGTTCGCCGTGATCCTGAGCACCGACGTCTCCTACGCCGCCCAGCTGCCGGCCCTGATCATCAGCGGCATCGGCATGGGCCTCTACTTCGCCCCCGCCTCCAACGCCCTCATGTCCACCGTCGCCCCCGCCGACCAGGGCAAGGCCGCCGGAGCCAACAGCGCACTGCGCGAGGTCGGCGGAGCCCTCGGCGTCGCCGTCCTGGCCTCCGTCTTCTCCGCCCGGGGCGGCTACGAGACAGGCCAGTCCTTCACCGACGGGACCGTCCCCGCCCTGTGGATCGGCGCCGCGGTCGTCGCCGTGGCCGCCGCCCTGGCGCTGCTGCTCCCCGGCCGGGACAAGGAGAAGGCCCGCGCGACGGCGGGCCGGGCGACCGCCGGGGCCGACGCTCCCGCCCTCCAGAAGGCGGCCGTCTGACGGGTCCGGCGCCCGTGGCGCGCTCGCGGTCCGTGGCCCCGCCCGGTTGGGGGGACGCGGACCGTACTCTTGTCCACGTGCAGGAACTCCACGATGCCCCCCTCGCCCCGCTGACCACCTTCCGCCTCGGCGGCCCCGCCGCCCGGCTGGTCACCGCGACCACCGACGCCGAGGTCGTCGCCACCGTGCGCGCCGCCGACGAGAGCGGCACCCCGCTCCTGATCATCGGCGGCGGCAGCAACCTGGTCATCGGCGACCGCGGCTTCGACGGCACCGCCCTGCGCATCGCGACCACCGGGTTCGTCCTCGACGGCACCCGCCTGGAGCTGGCCGCCGGCGAGAACTGGAGCGAGGCCGTCGCCCGGACCGTGGCAGCGGGGCTGGCGGGCGTCGAATGCCTCGCCGGGATCCCCGGCTCGGCCGGCGCCACCCCGATCCAGAACGTCGGGGCGTACGGCCAGGAGGTCTGCGACACGATCACCGAGGTCGTCGCCTACGACCGCACGAGCGGCGATACGGTCACCCTGTCGGCCGCCGAGTGCGCGTTCTCGTACCGCGACAGCCTCTTCAAGCACCAGCCGGACCGGTACGTCGTCCTGCGCGTGCGCTTCGCCCTGGAGGACGCGGGCGGGCTGTCCGCGCCGGTCAAGTACCCGGAGACCGCCCGCGCCCTCGGCGTGGAGGCCGGCGACCGGGTGCCCGCGGCCCAGGCCCGCGAGACAGTCCTGCGGCTGCGCGCCGGCAAGGGCATGGTCCTGGACCCCGCCGACCACGACACCTGGTCGGCCGGCTCCTTCTTCCACAACCCGATCCTCGGCGACGAGGCGTACGCCGCCTTCCTGGCCCGCGCGCAGGAGCGGCTCGGCCCCGACACCACCCCGCCCGCGTACCCGGCCGGCGACGGCCGTACGAAGACCAGCGCGGCCTGGCTGATCGACAAGGCCGGCTTCACCAAGGGCTACGGCGACGGCCCCGCCCGCATCTCCACCAAGCACACCCTCGCCCTCACCAACCGCGGCGAGGCCACCACCGAAGACCTCCTGGCACTGGCCCGCGAGGTCGTCGCGGGCGTCCACGCGGCCTTCGGCGTCACCCTGGTCAACGAGCCGGTGACGGTCGGCGTCAGCATCTGAGGAGTCCCGGCCGCCCATGCTCTGTCCCCTGCACGGGGCCGGTACGGACCCCACCCGGCTGGTGGGACGCACGATCAGAAGAATCGTCGCGTCCTGGCACATCAGCGACGGCGAACGCTCCGAAGCGCCCCTCGACGTCTGGCTCCTCGACAGCGCGGGCGAGTCCACCCGGATCACCACCGGGTCCGACGCCTGCCTCATCGTGGAATCCGCCGCCCCGCACGAGGCCTACGACATGGGGGAGTGGGGCCGCATCGAGGTCGGCGAGGACCTCGGCGACCACCCCTTCCTGCGCCACCTGGGCGACACCGTCGAATCGGTGGCCGAATACGCGCTGCCCGCCCAGGGCCGCACCCACCTGGAGATCGGCTTCCCCGACGGCGCGCGGGTCCGCGCCGACTGCCACGAGGGCGATCTGCGCCTCATGAAATGAGCCGGGGACCACGGGCTCAGGAGACCAGCCAGTGGTCGATCCCGGTCAGCAGCTTCTCCTGTACGTCGGCGGGCGCGGCCGAACCGCGCACCGACTGGCGGGCCAGCTCGGCGAGCTCCGCGTCCGTGAAGCCGTGGTGGCGGCGGGCGATCTCGTACTGGGCCGCGAGCCGGGAGCCGAACAGCAGCGGGTCGTCCGCGCCCAGGGCCAACGGGACCCCGGCCTCGAAGAGGGTGCGCAGCGGGACGTCCTCGTGGCGCTCGTAGACCCCGAGGGCCACGTTGGACGCCGGGCAGACCTCGCAAGTGATCTGCCGGTCGGCGAGCCGCTGGAGGAGCCGCGGGTCCTCGGCGGCCCGCACGCCGTGCCCGATACGGGCCGCGTGCAGATCGTCGAGGCAGTCGCGGACGGAGGACGGGCCGCTCAGCTCGCCCCCGTGCGGGGCGGCGAGGAGGCCGCCCTCGCGGGCGATGGCGAAGGCCCGGTCGAAGTCGCGGGCCATGCCGCGGCGCTCGTCGTTGGAGAGGCCGAAGCCGACGATGCCGCGGTCGGCGTAGCGGACGGCGAGCCGGGCGAGGGTCCGGGCGTCGAGCGGATGCTTCATGCGGTTGGCGGCGATGACGACCCGCATGCCCAGTCCGGTCTCGCGGGAGGCGGAGTCGACGGCGTCGAGGATGATCTCGACGGCCGGGATCATCCCGCCGAGGAGGGGGGCGTAGGAGGTGGGATCCACCTGGATCTCCAGCCACCCGCTGCCGTCCCGTACGTCCTCCTGCGCGGCCTCGCGGACCAGGCGGCGGATGTCGTCGGGCTCACGCAGGCAGGAGCGGGCGGCGTCGTAGAGCCGCTGGAAGCGGAACCAGCCGCGCTCGTCGGTGGCGCGGAGCTTGGGCGGCTCGCCGCCGGTCAGGGCGTCGGGCAGCCGGACGCCGTACTTGTCGGCCAGCTCCAGCAGGGTCGACGGCCGCATCGAGCCGGTGAAGTGCAGGTGGAGGTGGGCCTTGGGGAGAAGCGTGAGATCTCGTACGTGCTCCATCGGTTGATCCTGCCGCACCGCTGCGCTCGGCGGGAGGGGGTTTTACCGATCGGGGGCTTGCGCGAACGCATGAGCGGGGCCGGAGGTGGCGAGGGGGCCAGCTGCGCGGGGCCTCCCGGGCGCCGCCCGGACCCGCGCCTCAAACGCCGGCGGGGCTGGATTTGCCTGGCGGGGCTGAAATTGCCCTGCGGGCAATCCAGCCCCGCCAGGCGGACGGCAGCAGCGTCTCCAGCCCGTCCGGCGTTTGAGGACCGGGTCCGGGCAGAGCCCGGGGAACGGTGGAAGGGCGGGTAGGGGACAAGGCCCCGCGCAGCGGCAATCCACGGCGCGGGGCGGGCCCCGAAACGCCTGAGCGGCGGCTCCCCCGTGGGGAACCGCCGCTCAGACCTGGCTGCGGGCCGGATCAGGCCTTGGCCTCCGCCAGGAGCTTCTGGATGCGGGAGACGCCCTCGACCAGGTCCTCGTCGCCCAGGGCGTAGGAGAGGCGCAGGTAGCCGGGGGTGCCGAAGGCCTCGCCGGGGACGACCGCGACCTCGGCCTCGTCCAGGATCAGGGTGGCCAGCTCGGCGGAGCTCTGCGGGCGCTTGCCGCGGATCTCCTTGCCGATCAGGTCCTTGACCGCCGGGTACACGTAGAACGCGCCTTCGGGGGTCGGGCAGAACACGCCGTCGATCTCGTTGAGCATCCGCACGATCGTCTGGCGGCGGCGGTCGAAGGCGGTGCGCATCTCGTGCACGGCGTCCAGGTTGCCGGAGACGGCGGCCAGCGCCGCGACCTGGGCCACGTTGGAGACGTTGGAGGTGGCGTGCGACTGGAGGTTGGTCGCGGCCTTGACCACGTCCTTCGG
Source organism: Streptomyces sp. NBC_00454 (assembly GCF_041434015.1). GTDB lineage: Bacteria > Actinomycetota > Actinomycetes > Streptomycetales > Streptomycetaceae > Streptomyces. Next base: position 4,626,237 of record NZ_CP107907.1, read on the forward strand.
GCCGACGATCCAGCCCACGCGCCAGCCGGTCATCGCGTACGTCTTGGCGACGCCGTTGACGATGATGCACTTGTCGGCCAGCTCGGGAACGATCGCCGGGAGCGAGACGAACTTCGCGTCGCCGTAGACGAGGTGCTCGTAGATCTCGTCGGTCAGGACCCACAGGCCGTGCTCCACGGCCCAGCGGCCGATGGCCTCGGCGTCGGCCTCCGAGTACACGGCGCCGGTCGGGTTCGAGGGGGAGACGAAGAGGACGACCTTCGTGCGCTCGGTGCGGGCCGCTTCGAGCTGCTCGACGGAAACCCGGTAACCGGTGGTCTCGTCGGCGACGACCTCGACCGGGACACCGCCGGCGAGACGGATCGACTCCGGGTACGTGGTCCAGTACGGAGCCGGGACGATGACCTCGTCACCCGGGTCCAGGATGGCCGCGAAGGCCTCGTAGATCGCCTGCTTGCCACCGTTGGTCACCAGCACCTGGGAGGCGTCGACCTCGTAGCCGGAGTCGCGCAGCGTCTTCGCGGCGATGGCGGCCTTCAGCTCGGGCAGCCCGCCGGCCGGGGTGTAGCGGTGGTACTTCGGGTTGCGGCAGGCCTCCACCGCGGCCTCGACGATGTAGTCCGGCGTCGGGAAGTCGGGCTCGCCCGCGCCGAAGCCGATCACCGGGCGCCCGGCGGCCTTGAGGGCCTTGGCCTTGGCGTCCACGGCAAGGGTGGCGGACTCGGAGATGGCACCGATACGGGCGGATACGCGGCGCTCGGCGGAAGGCGTTTCAGAGGTCATGCGGGCAATCGTCCCAGACGCCGAAGAAGCGCCGCACGCCGTTTCAGTTACCGGACGCGGGGCCCGCCGCCGATGCTGTTCGACGTCAGGGCCCGGACCACGTACACTCAACCGTCGTTGGCCCTCGCCGATCGCTGCAGAGCGTGAGCACTCCGTGCACTCATCTGGATGCGGTAGGTTGGGGGACGCAAAGGGTCGTAGCTCAATTGGTAGAGCACTGGTCTCCAAAACCAGCGGTTGGGGGTTCAAGTCCCTCCGGCCCTGCTCCACACTCCTTCTCGGACGTGTGCGCAGGTACGTATTTCGATGTAGTGCCGTGCGGCGCAACCGGGCGCGGCTACGGCCACGACCCGGATTCAGGTGAGAGACGTGACGGACGCCCTGGGCTCCATCGACATGCCTGACGCCGAGGACGACACTCGCGAGAAGAAGGCCCGCAAGGGCGGCAAGCGCGGCAAGAAGGGCCCTCTCGGCCGTCTCGCGCTCTTCTACCGACAGATCGTCGCGGAACTCCGCAAGGTTGTCTGGCCCACTCGTAACCAGCTGTCGACGTACACCACTGTGGTGATCGTGTTCGTCGTCATCATGATCGGTCTGGTGACCGTGATTGACTATGGGTTCCAGGAAGCCACCAAGTTCGTCTTCGGCTGATCCCCGCGGAGGGCGGCGCCTTGATGGCTGCCGCCCGTTTTCGCATGTTCGACCACCTTTTGTATCCAGGAAGAAGCAGCCACCGTGTCTGACCCGAACCTGAACGCGAGCCCCGACTCCGTCGAGTCCGTCGAGGACGCGCTCGACATCGTCGAGGCGGCGGACGCGGACCGCGACGAAGTCGAGCTCGCCGACGAAGCCCAGGCAGGTGTCGCCGCCGAGACCGCCGCGATGCACATCGAGGCCGCGCACGTCGAGGCTGAGGACGACGAGTCCGCCACCGAGGGCGACGTCGAGGACGAGGGCGACGACACCGACGCCGACGAAGAGGCCGACGAGGACTCCGAGGCCGGCGAGACCGCCGAAGACGCTGACGCTGCTGACGAAGACGCCGATGAGGCCGACGAAGACGCTGAGGAGGCCGACGAAGACGCTGAGGAGGCCGAGGAGGCCGCCCCCGTCGAGGACGCCGAGCCCGTCGACCCGATCCAGGCCCTGCGCGAGGAACTGCGCAGCCTGCCGGGCGAGTGGTACGTCATCCACACCTACGCCGGCTACGAGAAGCGCGTGAAGGCGAACCTCGAGCAGCGCGCCGTCTCGCTCAACGTCGAGGACTTCATCTACTCGGCCGAGGTGCCCGAGGAAGAGATCGTCCAGATCAAGAACGGCGAGCGCAAGAACGTCCGGCAGAACAAGCTGCCCGGTTACGTTCTCGTCCGCATGGACCTGACGAACGAGTCCTGGGGCGTCGTCCGCAACACCCCCGGCGTCACCGGCTTCGTGGGCAACGCGTACGACCCGTACCCGCTGACCCTGGACGAGATCGTCAAGATGCTCGCTCCCGAGGCTCAGGAGAAGGCCGCCAAGCTCGCTGCGGAAGAGGCCGGCCTGCCCGCGCCCTCCGTCAAGCGCACCATCGAGGTCCTGGACTTCGAGGTCGGCGACTCGGTCACCGTCACCGACGGCCCGTTCGCGACGCTGCAGGCGACCATCAACGAGATCAACCCGGACTCGAAGAAGGTCAAGGGTCTCGTCGAGATCTTCGGCCGCGAGACCCCGGTCGAGCTGAGCTTCGACCAGATCCAGAAGAACTGATCCACAGCCTTCTGGCACACGCTTCCGGACAGGTCAGATTGCCCCCTTGCGGGCGGTCTGACCTGCTCGGTTTTTAGCCCCGCGCCGATACCCGTTATCGTGGTGCGGTATGCCTCCATCCGGATGACCGGATTGGCGGCGAAAAACTCTCACTAGGACCCGGAGAGAGCAATGCCTCCCAAGAAGAAGAAGATCACGGGGCTTATCAAGCTCCAGATCAAGGCCGGTGCGGCCAACCCGGCTCCGCCGGTCGGCCCCGCGCTCGGTCAGCACGGCGTCAACATCATGGAGTTCTGCAAGGCCTACAACGCCGCGACCGAGTCGCAGCGTGGCATGGTCGTGCCGGTGGAGATCACGGTCTACGACGACCGCTCCTTCACCTTCATCACCAAGACTCCGCCGGCCGCGCGCCTCATCCTGAAGGCCGCAGGCATCGAGAAGGGCTCCGGCGAGCCGCACAAGACCAAGGTCGCCAAGCTTTCCGGCGCCCAGGTCCGCGAGATCGCCGAGCTGAAGATGCCCGACCTGAACGCCAACGACGTCGACGCCGCGATGAAGATCATCGCCGGCACCGCGCGTTCGATGGGCGTCACCGTCGAAGGCTGATTCAGCCACCCAGCACGACAGTGGTAGGGCCAAGCGCTGGTCCGCACCACGACTCCATGCCTGATCACAACACAGGAGCAGAAGTGAAGCGCAGCAAGACTCTCCGCGCTGCGGACGCCAAGGTCGACCGGGAGAAGCAGTACGCCCCGCTCGAGGCCGTCCGTCTCGCCAAGGAGACCTCCGCGACCAAGTTCGACAGCACCGTCGAGGTCGCCTTCCGCCTGGGTGTAGACCCGCGCAAGGCCGACCAGATGGTCCGCGGCACCGTGAACCTCCCGCACGGCACCGGCAAGACCGCCCGGGTCCTGGTCTTCGCGACCGGTGACCGTGCAGCGGCCGCGGAAGCCGCCGGCGCCGACATTGTCGGCGACGACGAGCTCATCAACGAGATCGCCAAGGGCAACCGCCTGAACGAGTTCGACGCCGTTGTGTCCACCCCGGACCTCATGGGCAAGGTCGGCCGCCTCGGCCGCGTGCTCGGTCCCCGTGGCCTGATGCCGAACCCGAAGACCGGCACCGTCACGATGGACGTCGCGAAGGCTGTCACCGAGATCAAGGGTGGCAAGATCGAGTTCCGCGTCGACAAGCACTCGAACCTGCACTTCATCATCGGCAAGGTCTCCTTCACCGATGAGCAGCTGGTCGAGAACTACGGTGCGGCCCTCGACGAGATCCTTCGTCTGAAGCCGTCCGCCGCCAAGGGCCGCTACATCAAGAAGGCTGCCCTCAGCACCACGATGGGCCCCGGCATCGCGCTGGACTCCAACCGCACCCGGAACCTCCTCGTCGAGGAAGACCCGGCTGCTGTCTGACTGAGCCGGGCCTGACGGCCCGCTGAGTTGCCCGAACGGGCCTTGGTCCCCTCCAGGGGGGACCAAGGCCCGTTTTTGCGTTTCGCCCCGAAAAATCACGAAGTGATCGACGAACCAGCCAGTAGGGTAAAGATTCAATCAAACGATCACACCAGGGGTGGGGACTCTTGTCCGTGTACCGCAACCGCAAGAAGACCGCCGGGGCCGCACTGGCCGCCGTACTGCTCGTGGGCGGGGCCACCGCCTGCGAGGGCGGGCAGAAGGACGGCGCGGGCAAGGCCGGGGACCCGTCCGCCGCCCCGTCCGCCCAGGGCGCCGGGAAGGGCGCCGTGGAGGCCGCTCCGGCCGCCTACCTGGAGAAGGTCAAGGCGAAGTCGGAGGAGATCACCTCCCTGCACTACTCGATGACGGGTACCGCGGAGGGCGAGCAGTTCTCGGGGGACGTCTCCATGCGGCTCAAGCCCGCGGTGGAGATGGCGATGAAGATCGGCACCTCGGGGGAGGGCGGCCAGACGGCAGAGATCCGCCTCGTCGACGGGGCCATGTTCATCGGGTCCGAGGGCAAGTGGCTCAAGTTCGACCTCAAGAGCCTGGACGCGGCCACCGCGCAGAAGCTGAACAGCGCGGGCGGCTCGGCGAACAAGACCGGCGAGAACCCCGGAGACCGGGCGGGCGAGCTGCTCAGGGCCAAGGACCTCAAGCTGGTCGGCGACGAGACCATCGACGGGGTGAAGACCAAGCACCTCAGCGGCACGGTCGGCCTCGACGAGATGCGGGCCGCGCTCGGCTCCGCGACCCCCGAGGCCAAGAAGCGCCAGGAGGAGTCCCTCAAGGGCCTGGAGGCGCAGGGCGTCAAGAGCCTGACCGTGGACATGTGGATCGACGAGTCGGACCACACCAAGCAGGTCCGCACCCGCGGTGAGGCGGCCAAGGGCCCGGTGGACACGACCATCAAGTTCCTGGACTTCAACAAGCCGGTCGAAGTGGCCGCGCCGCCCGCCGACCAGGTCGTCGACCTCGCCGAGATGATGAAGGGCGCCGGGACCGGCTGACCGCCGGTCCGGCGTGCACGACGTAGATCTTTTTTCATGGGGGAGTACGAGATGAACAAGGCTGTCTGGACACGAACCGGTGCCGCCCTGGCGGGCGCCGCACTCCTCGTGGGCGGCCTCACGGCCTGCGGCGGCGACGGGGCCGACGCGGGCAAGGGCGAGAAGTCCGGGTCGAAGGGGGCCGCGGCCAAGCCCCCGACGCCCCAGGAGGCCGTGAAGGCGGCCTACCTCAAGACGGTGGCCGCCAAGTTCGCCAAGGCCGAGGTGACCACCACCGACCCGGCCGGCAAGACCTCGGGGCAATCCGGCACCAAGGGCTGGTACCCGTCCAGCCACGACGTGGTGCTCAAGGGCGACGAGCCCGACACGCGCTCGATCATGATCGGCGACACCGTCTGGACCAAGCTGGACAAGCCCCTGGAGGGCAAGTCCTGGATGAAGATGAACCTGGCCAAGGACGGCAAGCCGGGCGTGCGGCGCAACGAGGACCCGGCCGAGTACCTCGCGATGCTCCTCGGTCAGGACACCGTCCGGTACGTGGGCGCGGAGCCGACCGACGGGGTGGAGGCCCAGCACTACAAGGCCGTCCTCACGGACACGGAACTGCTGAAGGCCGACGACGCCACGAAGGTCATGGAGGAGAAGAACCGCCAGTACCTCCACGAGGCGGTCAAGGGCATCAAGGAGCTCCGGATCGACCTGTGGATCGGCAAGGACGGCTACCCCGTCCGCTTCGACGCCACGGAGTCGGGGCCCGAGAACGGTCCGCTGCAGACCACGGCGAAGTTCTCCGCCTTCGCCGCGACTCCCGCCGTGGCCGCGCCGCCGGCCGAGGACACGGTGGACTTCGACGACGTCATGAAGGGCGTCGACGACAAGCTCAAGGACGTCGACAAGAGCCTCGCCGAGACGGAGAAGTCCCTCAAGGAGACCGACGAGAAGCTCAAGGGCCTCGGCCACTGAGGCCACTGAGCCCCCAGGACCCTTGCGGGGACCGGCCCGTGAGGGTCCCGGAGGGCGGATTTGCTTGACAACGACTGGTTCGCGTACGCTTCCGGAGAAGCCAAAGACCGCTGGTCGTTGCCGTGCCCGCAAGGGTGCGGTGGCCGAAGGATCCGCTAACTGCGGACGTCCTGCGCAGGTGATCAAGGAAAGTTCCCGGAATCCGTTCCGGTTGAGCTACGCCCTGGCGCCTGCGCCGGGGCGTTTCGTATTTATGCCCCTTCTGAGCGGTCCTCATCACCCGGAAGGAGGCCGACGCACTATGCCGACGCCCAACAAGGCTGCCGCGGTAGCCGAGCTCACGGACCAGTTCCGCGACTCGAACGCCGCCGTGCTGACCGAGTACCGGGGTCTCACCGTCGCGCAGCTCAAGACGCTGCGTCGCTCTCTCGGTGAGAACGCCCAGTACGCCGTGGTGAAGAACACGCTGACCAAGATTGCGGCCAACCAGGCCGGGATCACCGCGCTGGACGAGCACTTCGCTGGTCCCACCGCGGTCGCCTTCATCACCGGTGACCCGGTGGAGTCGGCGAAGAGCCTGCGTGACTTCGCCAAGGAAAACCCCAACCTCATCATCAAGGCGGGTGTCCTTGATGGTAAGGCGCTCACCGCCGATGAGATCAAGAAGCTTGCGGACCTCGAGTCCCGCGAGGTTCTGCTCAGCAAGCTGGCCGGCGCGTTCAAGGGCAAGCAGTCTCAGGCTGCCTCGCTCTTCCAGGCGCTGCCGTCGAAGTTCGTCCGCACTGCGGAAGCGCTTCGCGTCAAGCTCGCCGAGCAGGGCGGTGCCGAGTAATTCGGCTCGCGCACTGATCCACGCCGCCTAGTGCGTGGGTCAAAGCGGGCCGTTACGCCCGCCTCTATATACATCCGGCACCTGCCGATTTAGTGGAAGGATCGCCCATCATGGCGAAGCTCTCTCAGGAAGACCTGCTCGCTCAGTTCGAGGAGCTCACCCTCATCGAGCTCTCCGAGTTCGTTAAGGCGTTCGAGGAGAAGTTCGACGTCACCGCCGCCGCGGCCGTCGCCGTTGCGGGCCCGGGTGCCCCGGTTGCCGCTGAGGCCGCTGAGGAGCAGGACGAGTTCGACGTCATCCTCGAGGGTGCCGGCGACAAGAAGATCCAGGTCATCAAGGTCGTGCGCGAGCTCACCTCCCTGGGCCTCAAGGAGGCCAAGGACCTCGTCGACGGCGCTCCGAAGCCGATCCTCGAGAAGGTCGCCAAGGAGGCCGCTGACAAGGCTGCCGAGTCCCTCAAGGCTGCCGGCGCGTCTGTGACCGTCAAGTAACACCTCTGGGCCCCTTCTGGGACCCATTCAAAGGGCGATCACCCGTAAGGGTGGTCGCCCTTTGGCGTACCCGGAGTGCCTGATTTGCCCCCGTCTCGTTGGGGAGTAGGGTGATCATCGTTGCTCTGCGGCAGGGTCCTGAGATGATCCGCTCGGAGCAGGGGGCCTTGACGAACGGGACGCGGCGCGCAATTCTCAGACCGGTCGCGAGATGGGCTCGTTCGATCCGAGATCCGAGGCATGGATCTGGCCCGCATCGGGCATGGATTGACTACGAAGAGGGCAGTACTGTTACGCGCTCTGTGTGCGAGAGCCGCAGCGCGGGACACGCCGTAGGACGCAGGGTTGGTCCGTTTAAACGACATGGGGAAGGCCTGTTGCCGGTTTCCGGAAACCTGGTCTGGACATCAGTGAGCCGAGTGGCTACACTGACCCTTTGCGCTGCCTGTTAGCTGCCCCCTGCCCGTCGCCAGGGGCATGCCCACGCATGAGCACACTTGATTGAACGGCCCTGAGCTGGTCCTTTTGACCAGATGGGGGGCGCTTGTCTTCTGTGTCAGCTGGGACCGGTACGCGCGTAGTGAGTCCGAGCCCTCGGAAGGACCCCCTCTTGGCCGCCTCGCGCAACGCCTCGACCAATACGAACAACGGTGCCAGCACCGCCCCGCTGCGCATCTCCTTTGCAAAGATCAAGGAGCCCCTCGAGGTTCCGAACCTCCTGGCGCTGCAGACCGAGAGCTTTGACTGGCTGCTCGGCAACGCCGCCTGGAAGTCTCGCGTCGAGTCGGCGCTTGAGAGCGGACAGGACGTTCCCACCAAGTCCGGTCTGGAAGAGATCTTCGAGGAGATCTCGCCGATCGAGGACTTCTCCGGGTCGATGTCGCTGACGTTCCGCGACCACCGTTTCGAGCCGGCGAAGAACTCGGTCGACGAGTGCAAGGACCGCGACTTCACGTTCGCGGCGCCGCTTTTCGTCACCGCCGAGTTCACGAACAACGAGACCGGAGAGATCAAGTCTCAGACGGTCTTCATGGGCGATTTCCCGCTCATGACCAACAAGGGCACCTTCGTCATCAACGGCACCGAGCGTGTCGTCGTGTCGCAGCTCGTCCGTTCCCCTGGTGTCTACTTCGACTCCTCCATCGACAAGACGTCCGACAAGGACATCTTCGCCGCCAAGATCATCCCTTCCCGGGGTGCCTGGCTCGAGATGGAGATCGACAAGCGCGACATGGTCGGTGTTCGCATCGACCGCAAGCGCAAGCAGTCCGTCACCGTCCTCCTGAAGGCTCTCGGCTGGACCACCGAGCAGATCCTCGAGGAGTTCGGCGAGTACGAGTCCATGCGCGCCACCCTGGAGAAGGACCACACCCAGGGCCAGGACGACGCGCTGCTCGACATCTACCGCAAGCTGCGTCCGGGCGAACCGCCGACCCGCGAGGCCGCTCAGACGCTGCTCGAGAACCTCTACTTCAACCCGAAGCGCTACGACCTCGCGAAGGTCGGCCGCTACAAGGTGAACAAGAAGCTCGGCGCGGACGAGCCGCTGGACGCCGGCGTGCTCACCACCGACGACGTCATCGCGACCATCAAGTACCTGGTCAAGCTGCACGCCGGTGAGACCGAGACCGTCGGTGAGTCGGGTCGTTCGATCGTCGTCGAGACCGACGACATCGACCACTTCGGCAACCGTCGTCTGCGCAACGTCGGCGAGCTCATCCAGAACCAGGTCCGCACGGGTCTGGCTCGTATGGAGCGCGTCGTCCGCGAGCGGATGACGACCCAGGACGTCGAGGCGATCACGCCGCAGACCCTGATCAACATCCGGCCGGTCGTCGCCTCCATCAAGGAGTTCTTCGGCACCAGCCAGCTGTCGCAGTTCATGGACCAGAACAACCCGCTGTCGGGTCTCACCCACAAGCGACGCCTGTCGGCGCTTGGCCCGGGTGGTCTGTCCCGTGAGCGGGCCGGCTTCGAGGTCCGAGACGTTCACCCGTCGCACTACGGCCGCATGTGCCCGATCGAGACCCCTGAAGGCCCGAACATCGGTCTGATCGGCTCGCTCGCGTCCTACGGCCGCGTCAACGCGTTCGGTTTCGTCGAGACCCCGTACCGCAAGGTCATCGAGGGTGTCGTCACCGACGAGGTCGACTACCTGACGGCCGACGAGGAAGACCGCTTCGTCATCGCCCAGGCCAACGCCGGCCTGAACGACGAGATGCGCTTCACCGAGAACCGCGTGCTGGTTCGCCGTCGTGGTGGCGAGATCGACTACATCGCCGGTGACGACGTCGACTACATGGACGTCTCCCCGCGCCAGATGGTGTCCGTCGCGACCGCGATGATCCCCTTCCTCGAGCACGACGACGCCAACCGCGCCCTCATGGGCGCGAACATGATGCGCCAGGCCGTTCCGCTGATCAAGGCGGAGGCGCCGCTCGTCGGCACCGGCATGGAGTACCGCTGTGCGGTCGACGCCGGTGACTCGATCAAGGCGGAGAAGGACGGTGTCGTCCAGGAGGTCTCGGCCGACTACATCACCGTCGCCAACGACGACGGCACGTACACCACGTACCGCGTCGCCAAGTTCTCCCGCTCGAACCAGGGCACCTCGGTCAACCAGAAGGTCATCGTCAACGAGGGTGACCGCATCATCGAGGCTCAGGTCCTCGCCGACGGTCCTGCGACCGAAGAGGGCGAAATGGCCCTCGGCAAGAACCTGCTCGTCGCGTTCATGCCCTGGGAAGGTCACAACTACGAGGACGCGATCATCCTGTCGCAGCGCCTCGTGCAGGACGACGTCCTCTCCTCGATCCACATCGAGGAGCACGAGGTCGACGCCCGTGACACCAAGCTGGGCCCCGAGGAGATCACCCGGGACATCCCGAACGTCTCCGAGGAGGTCCTCGCGGACCTCGACGAGCGCGGCATCATCCGCATCGGTGCGGACGTCGTCGCGGGCGACATCCTGGTCGGAAAGGTCACGCCCAAGGGCGAGACCGAGCTGACCCCGGAAGAGCGTCTGCTCCGCGCGATCTTCGGTGAGAAGGCCCGCGAGGTGCGTGACACCTCGCTCAAGGTTCCTCACGGTGAGATCGGCAAGGTCATCGGCGTCCGCGTCTTCGACCGCGAAGAGGGCGACGAGCTTCCCCCGGGCGTCAACCAGCTGGTCCGCGTCTACGTGGCCCAGAAGCGCAAGATCACCGACGGTGACAAGCTCGCCGGCCGCCACGGCAACAAGGGTGTCATCTCCAAGATCCTTCCGATCGAGGACATGCCCTTCCTTGAAGACGGCACGCCGGTCGACATCATCCTGAACCCCCTGGGTGTCCCGTCCCGAATGAACCCGGGACAGGTCCTGGAGATCCACCTCGGCTGGCTCGCCAGCCGCGGCTGGGACGTCTCCAGCGTCGCCGAGGAGTGGGCCGAGCGACTGAAGGTCATCGGCGCCGACCGCGTCGAGCCCGGTACCAACGTCGCCACCCCGGTGTTCGACGGTGCCCGCGAGGACGAGATCTCCGGTCTCTTCGAGCACACCATCCCGAACCGCGACGGGGACCGCCTGGTCCTTCCGACCGGTAAGGCGCACCTGTTCGACGGCCGCTCCGGCGAGCCGTTCCCGGAGCCGGTCTCGATCGGCTACATGTACATCCTCAAGCTCCACCACCTGGTCGACGACAAGCTCCACGCGCGGTCGACCGGTCCGTACTCGATGATCACGCAGCAGCCGCTGGGTGGTAAGGCGCAGTTCGGTGGCCAGCGCTTCGGTGAGATGGAGGTGTGGGCGCTTGAGGCTTATGGCGCCGCTTACGCCCTCCAGGAGCTGCTGACCATCAAGTCCGATGACGTCACCGGCCGCGTGAAGGTCTACGAGGCCATCGTCAAGGGCGAGAACATCCCCGAGCCGGGCATTCCCGAGTCCTTCAAGGTGCTCATCAAGGAAATGCAGTCGCTCTGCCTCAACGTGGAGGTGCTGTCCTCGGACGGCATGTCCATCGAGATGCGCGACACCGACGAGGACGTCTTCCGCGCGGCGGAGGAGCTCGGTATCGACCTGTCCCGGCGCGAGCCGAGCAGCGTCGAAGAGGTCTGACGGGCCTGACGGGGGGCTCGCTCAAGAGCCCCCCGTCATCCCCGGGACCGTTCAGACCATGATTGAGACTCGACCCCGAAAGAGGGATTGACGCACAGTGCTCGACGTCAACTTCTTCGACGAGCTGCGGATCGGCCTTGCCACCGCGGACGACATCCGAACCTGGTCCCACGGCGAGGTCAAGAAGCCGGAGACCATCAACTACCGCACGCTCAAGCCCGAGAAGGACGGACTCTTCTGCGAGAAGATCTTCGGTCCGACCCGGGACTGGGAGTGCTACTGCGGCAAGTACAAGCGTGTCCGCTTCAAGGGCATCATCTGTGAGCGTTGTGGCGTCGAAGTCACGCGCGCCAAGGTGCGCCGCGAGCGGATGGGCCACATCGAGCTTGCCGCTCCCGTCACCCACATCTGGTACTTCAAGGGCGTCCCGTCGCGCCTTGGCTACCTGCTGGACCTCGCGCCGAAGGACCTCGAAAAGGTCATCTACTTCGCCGCGTACATGATCACGTTCGTGGACGACGAGCGCCGCACCCGCGACCTCCCGTCCCTGGAGGCGCACGTCTCCATCGAGCGCCAGCAGATCGAGAACCGACGCGACTCGGACCTCGAAGGCCGCGCCAAGAAGCTCGAGACCGACCTGGCCGAGCTTGAGGCCGAGGGCGCGAAGGCCGACGTACGCCGCAAGGTGCGCGAAGGTGCCGAGCGCGAGATGAAGCAGCTCCGTGACCGCGCTCAGCGCGAGATCGACCGTCTCGACGAGGTCTGGGCGCGCTTCAAGAACCTCAAGGTCCAGGACCTCGAGGGCGACGAGCTGCTCTACCGCGAGCTGCGCGACCGCTTCGGTACGTACTTCGACGGCTGCATGGGCGCCGCGGCGCTCCAGAAGCGTCTGGAGTCCTTCGACCTCGACGAAGAGGCCGAGCGCCTCCGCGAGATCATCCGTACCGGCAAGGGCCAGAAGAAGACCCGTGCGCTCAAGCGCCTCAAGGTCGTCTCCGCGTTCCTGCAGACCAGCAACAAGCCCAAGGGCATGGTTCTGGACTGCGTGCCGGTGATCCCGCCGGACCTGCGTCCGATGGTGCAGCTGGACGGTGGCCGCTTCGCGACCTCCGACCTGAACGACCTGTACCGCCGCGTGATCAACCGCAACAACCGCCTGAAGCGTCTTCTCGACCTCGGTGCTCCCGAGATCATCGTGAACAACGAGAAGCGCATGCTCCAGGAGGCCGTGGACGCCCTCTTCGACAACGGTCGTCGTGGTCGTCCGGTGACCGGTCCCGGTAACCGTCCGCTGAAGTCCCTGAGCGACATGCTCAAGGGCAAGCAGGGTCGATTCCGTCAGAACCTCCTCGGCAAGCGCGTGGACTACTCCGCGCGTTCCGTGATCGTCGTCGGCCCGCAGCTGAAGCTGCACCAGTGTGGTCTGCCCAAGGCCATGGCGCTGGAGCTCTTCAAGCCGTTCGTGATGAAGCGCCTGGTCGACCTGAACCACGCGCAGAACATCAAGTCGGCGAAGCGCATGGTCGAGCGCGGCCGCACGGTCGTCTACGACGTGCTCGAAGAGGTCATCGCCGAGCACCCGGTTCTCCTGAACCGTGCGCCCACGCTGCACCGCCTCGGCATCCAGGCCTTCGAGCCCCAGCTGGTCGAAGGCAAGGCCATCCAGATCCACCCGCTCGTCTGCACCGCGTTCAACGCGGACTTCGACGGTGACCAGATGGCCGTGCACCTGCCGCTTTCGGCAGAGGCGCAGGCCGAGGCCCGCATCCTGATGCTGTCCTCGAACAACATCCTGAAGCCGGCAGACGGTCGTCCCGTCACCATGCCGACCCAGGACATGGTGCTGGGTCTGTTCTTCCTCACCACCGACGGCGAGCTCCGTGACGTCAAGGGCGAGGGCCGTGCGTTCGGCTCCACCGCCGAGGCGACCATGGCGTTCGACAACGGTGAGCTGGCGCTCCAGTCGGCCGTCGACATCCGCTTCCCGGTGGGCACCATCCCGCCGCGTGGCTGGGTGCACCCGGTCGCCGAAGAGGGCGAGCAGGAGTTCCAGGCGGGCGACAGCTTCCGTCTGCGCACCACCCTGGGCCGCGCGCTCTTCAACGAGCTGCTGCCCGAGGACTACCCGTTCGTCGACTACTCGGTGGGCAAGAAGCAGCTCTCCGAGATCGTCAACGACCTGGCGGAGCGCTACCCCAAGGTGATCGTGGCGGCGACGCTCGACAACCTGAAGGCGGCCGGCTTCCACTGGGCGACCCGTTCGGGCGTCACCGTGGCCATCTCCGACGTCGTCGTGCCCGAGGCCAAGAAGGCCATCGTCAAGGGCTACGAGGAGCTGGACGAGAAGGTCCAGAAGCAGTACGAGCGCGGTCTGATCACCAAGGACGAGCGCACGCAGGAGCTCATCGCGATCTGGACCAAGGCGACCAACGAGGTTGCCGAGGCGATGAACGCGAACTTCCCCAAGACGAACCCCATCTTCATGATGGTTGACTCGGGTGCCCGAGGAAACATGATGCAGATGCGACAGATCGCCGGTATGCGTGGTCTGGTGTCGAACGCGAAGAACGAGACGATCCCGCGTCCGATCAAGGCGTCCTTCCGTGAGGGCCTCACCGTTCTGGAGTACTTCATCTCCACGCACGGTGCCCGTAAGGGTCTGGCGGACACCGCCCTGCGTACCGCCGACTCGGGTTACCTGACCCGTCGTCTGGTGGACGTCTCGCAGGACGTGATCATCCGCGAGGAGGACTGCGGTACCGAGCGCGGCCTGAAGCTGAAGATCGGCGTCAAGGACGAGACCGGCGTTCTGCGCAAGGCCGACGACGTCGAGACCTCCATCTACGCCCGCATGCTGGCCGAGGACGTCGTCATCGACGGCAAGGTCATCGCGCCGGCCAACGTGGACCTCGGTGACGTGCTCATCGACGCCCTCATCGCGAACGGTGTCGAGGAGGTCAAGACCCGCTCGGTCCTGACCTGTGAGTCCGCGGTCGGCACCTGTGCCTTCTGCTACGGACGCTCGCTCGCCACCGGCAAGCTGGTCGACATCGGTGAGGCGGTCGGCATCATCGCCGCCCAGTCCATCGGTGAGCCCGGTACCCAGCTGACGATGCGTACCTTCCACACCGGTGGTGTGGCCGGTGACGACATCACGCAGGGTCTGCCGCGTGTCGTCGAGCTCTTCGAAGCCCGTACCCCGAAGGGTGTCGCCCCGATCTCCGAGGCCGCCGGTCGCGTGCGGATCGAGGAGACCGAGAAGACGAAGAAGATCGTCATCACGCCCGACGACGGCAGCGAGGAGACGCCCTTCCCGATCTCCAAGCGCGCCAAGGTCATCGTCAGCGAGGGTGACCACGTCGAGGTCGGCCAGAAGCTCACCATGGGTGCGACCAACCCGCACGACGTGCTGCGCATCCTCGGCCAGCGTGCGGTCCAGGTCCACCTGGTCGGCGAAGTCCAGAAGGTCTACAACTCGCAGGGCGTGTCGATCCACGACAAGCACATCGAGATCATCATCCGGCAGATGCTCCGCCGCGTGACGATCATCGAGTCCGGCGACGCGGAGCTCCTGCCGGGCGAGCTCGTCGAGCGGTCGAAGTTCGAGACCGAGAACCGTCGTGTGGTCACCGAGGGCGGTCACCCCGCCTCCGGCCGTCCGCAGCTGATGGGTATCACCAAGGCCTCGCTCGCGACCGAGTCCTGGCTGTCGGCGGCGTCGTTCCAGGAGACGACCAGGGTTCTGACGGACGCGGCGATCAACGCCAAGTCCGACTCCCTGATCGGCCTCAAGGAGAACGTCATCATCGGTAAGCTCATCCCGGCCGGTACGGGCCTCGCCCGCTACCGCAACATCCGGGTCGAGCCCACCGAGGAAGCCAAGGCAGCGATGTACTCGGCCGTCGGTTACGACGACATCGACTACTCGCCCTTCGGCACCGGCTCCGGCCAGGCTGTCCCGCTGGAGGACTACGACTACGGCCCGTACAACGGCTAAGTCATAGGGCATACGAAGAAGCCCCCCGCCGCTCCGAGAGGAGTGGCGGGGGGCTTCTTCGTACCCGGGTCCCGTGTCCCGGTATCAGCCCCGGCGGCGCTCGCGGCGCAGGCCCGTCACCGTGACCGAGGCCAGGGCCAGGAGGGCGAGGGTGGCGCCGGCCAGGCCCGGGGTGAGGCCCCTGGGGGTGAAGGTGCAGGAGAGGCGGGTGGTTCCGGCGGGGATGTCCATGGAGACCAGTCCGTGGAAGTCCTTCACCGGGGCCGTGCACCGCCAGCCGGGCACGTCGGTCATCGCGAAGACGGCGGTGCCGGTGGTGCCCTTCGGGAAGGTGGCCTCGATGGTGTGGCCCCCCGCGGTGACCTCGGTGGCCCCGGTGGCGGTGAGCCGGGCGACGGCCCCGGTGAGCTCGGCGCGGTCGAGGCAGCCGACGGGGTGCCGGCCGGCGTCTGCGCGCAGGTTACGGGTCTTCACGGTGACCTCGCCCCGGCCGTTCGCGGGGATCCGGCCGAGCGGCAGGACCCCGGCCGAGCGGCCCCCCAGGCGCCACCGCACGCCGCCGGAGGCCACCGTGCCGTAGAGCCCGGGGGAGTACCAGAAGGCCTCGGAGCCGGGGGCGCACCGGGCGGCGTACGTCCGCTCGGTGGCGGTGCCGCCGCGGGTGACGGGCGGGACCCGGTAGACGGTGGCTCCGAGCAGGTTCTCCTGGCGGGCGTAGACGCTGCCCGCCGGGTTGGGGGAGGTGTAGGGGGCGCTGCGGACGGTGACCAGGGGAGGGGCCGGGAACCGGGAGGCGGTCCAGGTGTCCGGATCGGCTGCGGGGCGGACCCGGGCGCCGATCGAGAAGATGGCGTCCAGGACGGGGTTGTCGGCGCCGAAGAAGGTACGGCCGTCGTTCTTGAAGCCGAAGCCGAGGGGTTCCAGTGCCCGGTAGGTGACCTCGGGCAGGTAGCTGCTGTAGTACTGCGGGCCCTCGGTCCGGAGCGCGAGCGCGTCGTTGTACGAGCTCTGCGGCGAGCCCGAGTCGGTCCGGTACGCGGGCCAGCCGTGCACCTGGCGGGCGGCTTCGAAGCGGCGGGTGATCGACGGGCCCGAGGTCACCGCGGGCGCCGCCCAGCGCTCGCGTCCCCGGCGCAGGTCGGCATTGACCGCGGCGGCCGTGGACTCGGCGAGGACCACGCCGATCATCAGGGCGGCGGCCACGGGGATCAGCACCGGGCGCTTGGCGCCCCGCGCCAGCAGGACCAGGGCCAGCAGGGACACCGCTCCGCCGCCCAGGACCGCGGGCCAGGTGGCGCCGCCGAAGTCGTCGGTGCGGCTGAGGACGGCGGTGGCGGCGACCAGCACCCCGAAGCTCAGCGCCAGCTGCCGCGGACGGGGCCCGGCGGCCAGCGACAGCCAGGCCAGGATCACGAGCATCCCGCTGAAGACGAAGGCCTCGCGGTAGGGGTTGCCGTTGGGCACCGCCAGCCCGTGCCAGACGTACTGGGTCGGCGGGAACTGGAAGGAGGCCGCCACCAGCCCCGTGGCCACGGCCCACACCAGGCGGGTCCTCTTGGCGACGGCCCCGTTGAGGAGGAAGGACCCGGCGAGGATCAGGCCGAGCGAGGCCACGTACAGCCGGGGCCGGCCACCCCACAGGTGGGTGGCGGGGAGCATGCCCGTCAGGAAGGCATCGAGCCGCACCGGATGGAACGCGCCCGCCCCGGTCGGCTGCGCGGCCCCGCTGGAGAGGAACGCGGGCAGCAGCAGCGGCAGGGTCAGCAGGATCCCTGTCGCGGCGGCCGTCGCGGCCCGCCCCGCGGCGCGCAGCCGCTGCGGGCCGGTCAGGTCCGTGAGGATCAGGCGGATGGCGAGCAGCACGCAGGCGGCCATCGTGGCCATCATCGCGGTGTAGAAGTTCCCGAACCAGGCGAGCGCCACCAGCAGGGTCGCGGCGGGCCAGCGGCGCCGCTCCAGGCACCACTCGACGGCGATGCCGAGCAGGGGGAGGGCGACCAGGCCCCACAGCCACATGGGGATGTACGAGGCGTCGCTGAGCGCCCAGCCGCACAGCCCGTACACGGCTCCCAGGACGCCCCGCTGCCACCAGGGGCCGGCGTGCAGTTTGCCGAGGTAGCAGGCCATCACGGCGGCGGCGGCGCCCATCGTGAGCGGGGTGATCGCGAAGACGGCGAGGTCGACCCGGTCGCGGGGGACCAGGACGGTCAGCCAGGAGAAGGGGTTGCAGAGGTAGGTGTAGTAGTCGGAGAGGAACGGTTCGCCGAAGCCGCCGCGCCAGGTGAAGAGGAGGTCTCCGGCCGCCTGGCCGTGCACCAGGTCCCACAGGGCCCGGTGGAAGGGCACGTACTGGTTGGCCTGGTCGTTGATGGCGCGGCCGGTGGCGCCGAAGGGGTATGTGCCCCGGGCCGCCCAGGAGGCGCATAAGGCGCCCGAGGCGATGAGGAAGGCCAGCAGGGGGGCGCCGGCCCGCCGCAGGGCCCGGCGGCCTCGGGTGGCCGGGGGGCGGGGCGGGGCTTCGGGCGGGCTCTGCGGCGGGCCGTGGAGGAGCTCCGGCGGACCCTCGGTCGTCGTCGGCTGGGTGGTGGCCGTCCCCAATGTCCCGCTCCCTGCTGCGATGGGGTCCCGTCGTGTGCTTTGGGACGAATCGGAGCGCAGCCTAGTTCTCCGGGAGGGCCGGACCCGTGCGGCCCGGCGCGCTGGTGAGAGCCCGCGCCGGGGGTGTGCGCCGCTCGCGCCGGGGGGTGCGGGGCGCGTGTTCGAAGCCTCCGGGGGCGGCCGGTGCGCGCAGCCCCGTAGGGCGGCATGTAGCACATGCGCACCACATCCGCACATCGCGGGGGCCACACAGGGGTCTCGGCCGTGTGGCGACTGGCCGGTGGGCCCTTCGGCGTTCGGGGCCAGGGGCTTTTGTTTTGACCGGAGTGGATGCGGTAGGTACGCTCAGACCTTGTGCCTGGGGTGTGCCTGGGCTCCTGTGCGTGTCCACCAACCGCACTCGAGCCGTAGTCGGCCACCGTGATTCATGCGTTTCCACGCTTGCGTGGAGGTCCGCCGGATCCGACACACCCGACCGCGTGGGTCGGCAAATGTTCCAGGTTAGCTCCACTACACGGCACACAGAAACCGGAGAAGTAGTGCCTACGATCCAGCAGCTGGTCCGTAAGGGCCGGCAGGACAAGGTCGAGAAGACAAAGACCCCCGCGCTTGAGGCCTCGCCCCAGCGTCGCGGTGTCTGCACGCGTGTGTTCACGACCACCCCGAAGAAGCCGAACTCGGCGCTCCGTAAGGTCGCGCGCGTGCGTCTGACCTCCGGCATCGAGGTCACCGCTTACATTCCGGGTGAGGGACACAACCTGCAGGAGCACTCCATCGTGCTCGTGCGTGGTGGCCGTGTGAAGGACCTGCCGGGTGTTCGTTACAAGATCATCCGCGGTGCGCTTGACACCCAGGCTGTCAAGAACCGCAAGCAGGCCCGCAGCCGCTACGGCGCCAAGAAGGAGAAGTAGAAATGCCTCGTAAGGGCCCCGCCCCGAAGCGCCCGGTCATCATCGACCCGGTCTACGCATCTCCCCTGGTGACGTCGCTCATCAACAAGATCCTCCTGAACGGCAAGCGCTCCACCGCCGAGCGCATCGTTTACGGCGCCATGGAAGGCCTCCGCGAGAAGACCGGCGCTGACCCGGTCATCACGCTGAAGCGCGCGCTGGAGAACGTCAAGCCGTCGCTTGAGGTCAAGTCCCGCCGTGTCGGTGGCGCCACTTACCAGGTGCCGATCGAGGTCAAGCCGGGTCGCGCTGCGACCCTGTCGCTCCGCTGGATCGTGGGTTACTCCCGCGCCCGTCGTGAGAAGACCATGACCGAGCGCCTCATGAACGAGCTCCTCGACGCCTCGAACGGCCTCGGTGCGGCCGTCAAGAAGCGTGAGGACACGCACAAGATGGCCGAGTCCAACAAGGCCTTCGCGCACTACCGCTGGTAGTCCCACCCCACATCGAGACCGAGAGAAGACCGAAGCCTTATGGCTACCACTTCGCTTGACCTGGCCAAGGTCCGCAACATCGGGATCATGGCCCACATCGACGCGGGCAAGACGACCACCACCGAGCGCATCCTGTTCTACACCGGTGTGTCTTACAAGATCGGTGAAGTCCACGACGGCGCTGCCACGATGGACTGGATGGAGCAGGAGCAGGAGCGTGGTATCACCATCACGTCTGCCGCTACGACCTGCCACTGGCCGCTCGAAGATGTTGACCACACCATCAACATCATCGACACCCCGGGTCACGTCGACTTCACCGTCGAGGTGGAGCGTTCGCTCCGCGTCCTCGACGGCGCCGTCACCGTCTTCGACGGTGTGGCCGGCGTAGAGCCGCAGTCCGAGACCGTTTGGCGTCAGGCGGACCGCTACGGCGTGCCGCGCATCTGCTTCGTCAACAAGCTGGACCGCACCGGCGCCGAGTTCCACCGCTGTGTCGAGATGATCAAGGACCGCCTCGGTGCGGTTCCGATCGTCATGCAGCTCCCCATCGGTGCCGAGATGGACTTCCAGGGCGTTGTCGACCTGGTCACCATGAAGGCGTTCGTCTGGTCCGCCGAGGCGACCAAGGGCGAGATGTACGACATCGTCGACATCCCGGACACCCACAAGGAAGCCGCTGAAGAGTGGCACGCCAAGCTGGTCGAGACGGTCGCCGAGAACGACGACCAGATCATGGAGCTGTTCCTCGAGGGCGTCGAGCCCACCGTCGAGCAGCTGCACGCCGCTGTGCGTCGCATCATCATCGGCTCCAAGGGTGACAACGGCGCCACCGTCACCGCGGTGTTCTGTGGCACGGCGTTCAAGAACAAGGGCGTTCAGCCCCTGCTCGACGCCGTCGTCCGTTACCTCCCGTCGCCCCTGGACATCGAGGCCATCGAAGGCCACGACGTCAAGGACGCCGAGCTCGTCGTGAAGCGCAAGCCCTCGGACGACGAGCCCCTCGCGGCGCTCGCGTTCAAGATCATGCGTGACCCGCACCTCGGCAAGCTCACCTTCGTCCGGGTTTACTCGGGCCGCCTGGAGGCCGGCACTGCGGTGCTGAACTCCGTCAAGGGCAAGAAGGAGCGCATCGGCAAGATCTACCGCATGCACGCGAACAAGCGTGAAGAGATCGAAGCGGTGGGCGCCGGCGACATCGTCGCCGTCATGGGCCTGAAGCAGACCACCACTGGTGAGACGCTGTGTGACGACAAGAACCCGGTGATCCTGGAGTCCATGGACTTCCCGGCCCCGGTCATTCAGGTCGCCATCGAGCCCAAGTCCAAGGGTGACCAGGAGAAGCTGGGTGTCGCCATCCAGTCTCTCGCGGAGGAGGACCCCTCCTTCCACGTTCACTCGGACGAAGAGACCGGCCAGACCATCCTCGGTGGTATGGGCGAGCTGCACCTCGAGGTGCTGGTCGACCGTATGAAGCGCGAGTTCAAGGTCGAGGCCAACGTCGGCAAGCCGCAGGTCGCGTACCGCGAGACGATCCGCCAGACGGTGGAGCGTCACGACTACACCCACAAGAAGCAGACCGGTGGTACCGGTCAGTTCGCCAAGGTGCAGATCGCGATCGAGCCGATCACCGAGCCCGACGGTCCGGCGTACGAGTTCGTGAACAAGGTCACCGGTGGCCGCATCCCGAGGGAGTACATCCCCTCGGTCGACGCCGGTGCGCAGGAAGCCATGAAGTTCGGCATCCTGGCCGGCTACGAGATGACCGGCGTTCGCGTCATTCTTCTCGACGGTGGCTACCACGAGGTCGACTCCTCCGAACTCGCGTTCAAGATCGCCGGTTCGCAGGCCTTCAAGGAGGCCGCGCGCAAGGCTTCTCCCGTGCTCCTCGAGCCGATGATGGCCGTCGAGGTCACCACGCCGGAGGAGTCCATGGGTGACGTCATCGGTGACATCAACTCCCGCCGTGGCCAGATCCAGGCCATGGAGGAGCGTCACGGTGCGCGCCTCGTGAAGGGCCTCGTGCCCCTCTCGGAGATGTTCGGCTACGTCGGAGACCTCCGCAGCAAGACCTCGGGTCGCGCCAGCTACTCGATGCAGTTCGACTCCTACGCCGAGGTTCCCCGGAACGTCGCTGAGGAGATCATCGCGAAGGCCAAGGGCGAGTAACTCTTCCGAGTACACGCTTTAGGCTTGTCACCGGAGCCTCTGGGGCAACAGGAGTAACCCTTCCGTTGCCCCGGGGGAACCGGCTATCCAGCAAAGATCACCTGGCGCCGATCTGTAAGGCGTACAGAACCACTCTCCAGGAGGACCCCGTGGCGAAGGCGAAGTTCGAGCGGACTAAGCCGCACGTCAACATCGGCACCATCGGTCACATTGACCACGGTAAGACGACCCTCACGGCCGCCATTACCAAGGTGCTGCATGACGCGTACCCGGACCTGAACGAGGCCTCGGCCTTCGACCAGATCGACAAGGCTCCCGAAGAGCGCCAGCGCGGTATCACCATCTCGATCGCGCACGTCGAGTACCAGACCGAGGCGCGTCACTACGCCCACGTCGACTGCCCGGGTCACGCGGACTACATCAAGAACATGATCACCGGTGCCGCGCAGATGGACGGTGCGATCCTCGTCGTCGCCGCCACCGACGGCCCGATGCCGCAGACCAAGGAGCACGTGCTCCTGGCCCGCCAGGTCGGCGTTCCGTACATCGTCGTCGCCCTGAACAAGGCCGACATGGTGGACGACGAGGAGATCCTGGAGCTCGTCGAGCTCGAGGTTCGTGAGCTCCTCTCCGACTACGACTTCCCGGGCGACGACCTTCCGGTCGTCCGCGTCTCCGCGCTGAAGGCGCTCGAGGGCGACAAGGAGTGGGGCGAGAAGCTTCTCGGCCTCATGGCTGCCGTCGACGAGGCGATCCCGACCCCGCCGCGTGACACCGAGCTGCCGTTCCTCATGCCCGTCGAGGACGTCTTCACGATCACCGGTCGCGGTACCGTCGTCACCGGCCGTATCGAGCGTGGTGTCCTGAAGGTCAACGAGACCGTCGACATCATCGGTATCAAGGAGACCAAGACCACCACCACGGTCACCGGTATCGAGATGTTCCGCAAGCTGCTCGACGAGGGCCAGGCGGGCGAGAACGTCGGTCTGCTCCTCCGTGGCATCAAGCGCGAGGACGTCGAGCGCGGCCAGGTCATCATCAAGCCCGGTTCGGTCACCCCGCACACCGAGTTCGAGGCCCAGTCGTACATCCTGTCGAAGGACGAGGGTGGCCGTCACACCCCGTTCTTCAACAACTACCGTCCCCAGTTCTACTTCCGTACCACGGACGTCACGGGTGTTGTCACCCTGCCGGCCGGCACGGAGATGGTCATGCCGGGCGACAACACCGAGATGACGGTCACGCTGATTCAGCCGGTCGCCATGGAGGAAGGCCTCAAGTTCGCCATCCGTGAGGGTGGTCGTACCGTGGGCGCCGGCCAGGTCACCAAGATCACGAAGTAATTCGTGCTCTGACCTGGTAGCTCGCTGACGCGGGCACCATGTTTGACAGAAGGGCCCCTTCCCCGTCGTTCACGCGACGGGGAAGGGGCCCTTCTGCATGCGCAGCTCCATGGAGCCCTACGGGACTTCGCGCGCGGCCCGCGCTCACCCCTCGCGCAGCGACTCCGTGAACTCCAGGCAGGCGTCGTACCGGGGGAGCAGCCCGGACGCGAGCGCGTCGGCCAGTGAGGGGGCCGCCTCGTCGCGCGAGGACAGCAGCGGGACCTCGGCCGGCCAGTCGATGCCCAGGCCCGGGTCGAGCGGGTGGAGCGCGTGCTCGCCCGCCGGGTTGTAGGTCGCCGAGCAGAGGTAGGAGAGCGTGGCCCCGTCGCTCAGCGCGCAGAAGCCGTGGCCGAGCCCCTCGGGGAGGTAGACCGCGCGGCGGTCCACGTCGTCCAGCCGGACCCCTTCCCAGTGGCCGAAGGTCGGGGAGCCGACCCGCAGGTCCACGACGACGTCGAGGACGGCCCCGCGCACGCAGGTGACGTACTTGGCCTGGCCGGGCGGGACGTCGGCGAAGTGGATGCCGCGGACCACCCCCCGCTCGGAGACCGAGAGATTGGCCTGCGCCAGGTTCAGGGGGTGCCCGACCACCTCGGCGAGCCGGTCGAAGCGGTACCACTCCATGAACATGCCGCGCGGGTCGCCGTGCTGCTGGGGGACGATCTCGTAGGCCCCCTTGATCCCGAGCTCGCGGAACTTCACAGGGCGGCCTCCTCTTCGAGCAGTCCCAGCAGGTAGTCCCCGTAGCCGCTCTTGGTGAGCGGCTCGGCCAGTGCGCGCAGCTGCGCGGAGCCGATCAGCCCCGCCCGCCAGGCGGCCTCCTCGACGCAGCCGATCTTGAACCCCTGCCTCTCCTCTATCACCCGCACGAACTCCGAGGCCTGGACCATCGCCACGAAGGTTCCGGTGTCCAGCCAGGCGGTGCCCCGGTCGAGGACGGTGACGTGCAGTTCGCCGGCCCGGAGGTAGGCATCGTTGACCGCGGTGATCTCCAGCTCCCCGCGGGCGCTGGGTTTGAGGCCGCGGGCTATCCCGACGACCTGGTTGTCGTAGAAGTAGAGGCCCGGTACGGCGTAGCGGGACTTGGGGACGGCGGGCTTCTCCTCTATGGAGACGACCTGCCCCTTCGCGTCGAACTCCACCACTCCGTACGCCGTGGGGTCCGCGACCGGGTACGCGAACACCCGGCCGCCCTTGGCGCCGGCCTGCTCGGCGAGCCGCGTGCCGAGGCCGCTGCCGTGGAAGATGTTGTCGCCGAGGATCAGGGCGACGGAGCCGTCGCCGATGAACTCGGCACCGAGCACGAACGCCTGGGCAATGCCCTCGGGACGCTCCTGGACGGCGTACTCCAGCCGGATGCCGAACTGCGAACCGTCGCCGAGCAGCCGCTCGAACTGTTCGCGGTCCTCCGGGGTGGTGACGATCAGGATTTCGCTGATCCCGGCCATGACCAGGGTGGAGAGCGGGTAGTAGATCATCGGTTTGTCGAAGACGGGCAGCAGCTGCTTCGACACGGCCCGGGTCAGCGGCCAGAGCCGGGATCCGGTGCCGCCGGCTAAGAGGATTCCTCGCATGTGGAGAACCTATGCGAGAGGCGTTCGACAGGCGGCTACTCTTCGGATTATGCGCATCCTCGTCACCGGCGGTGCCGGTTTCATAGGCTCGGAATTCGTCAGGCAGCAGTTAGGCGCGGACCCGGCCGCGCGGATCACCGTCTTCGACAAGCTGACCTACTCCGGCGTCGAGGCGAACCTGGCGCCGGTGGCGGACCACCCGGGATACGCCTTCGTCAGGGGCGACATCTGCGACGCCGAGGCCGTCGAGCGGGTGATGCCCGGACACGACGTCGTCGTGCACTTCGCGGCCGAGTCCCACGTGGACCGCTCGATCGCCGGCGCGGGCCCCTTCGTGACGACCAACGTCGTGGGCACCCAGGTCCTCCTGGACGCCGCCCGCAAGCACGGGGTCGGACGCTTCGTCCACATCTCCACCGACGAGGTGTACGGATCGATCTCCGAGGGCTCCTGGACCGAGGAGTGGCCGCTGGCGCCCAACTCCCCGTACTCCGCCTCGAAGGCCTCCTCCGACCTGCTGGCCCTGGCCTACGCCCGGACGCACGGGATGGACGTGGTCGTCACGCGCTGCTCCAACAACTACGGGCACCACCAGTTCCCGGAGAAGGTCATCCCGCTGTTCGTCTCGAACCTGATGGACGGCAAGAAGGTCCCGCTGTACGGCGACGGCGGCAACGTGCGCGACTGGCTGCACGTCTCCGACCACTGCCGCGGCATCGACCTGGTGATGCGCAAGGGACGCGGGGGAGAGGTCTACAACATCGGCGGCGGGGTCGAGCTGACCAACAAGGAGCTCACCGGAGTCCTGCTGGAGGCCGCGGGCCTCGGCTGGGAGATGGTCGAGCGGGTCGAGGACCGCAAGGGCCACGACCTGCGCTACTCCATCGACATCGGCAAGATCGGCTCCGAGCTGGGCTACGCCCCGCAGGTCACCTTCGAGGAGGGCATCGCGGCGACCGTGGACTGGTACCGGGAGAACCGTGCCTGGTGGGAGCCGCTGAAGGCGAAGGCGGCGCTGCACAAGTGAGCGCCGCACGAGTGAGTACGGACCCCGCGGGCGCGCGCTGGCTCGTCACCGGCGCCGCCGGGATGCTCGGCCGGGACGTCCTGGCCGCACTCCGGGAGGCCGGGATCCGGGCCGGGGGCCTCGGCCGCGCGGACCTCGACATCACCGACCCGGTGGCCGTCCGGGCCGCGGTCGAAGGCGTGGCCGTGGTCGTGAACTGCGCCGCCTGGACCGATGTGGACGGCGCCGAGAGCGCCGAGGAGGCCGCAACCGCCGTCAACGGTACGGGTGTTCGGGTTCTCGCCGGGGCCTGCGCCGAGGCCGGCGCCCGGCTGCTGCACGTCTCCACCGACTACGTGCTGCCCGGCGATGCCTCGCAGCCGTACCCCGAATCCGCCCCGACCGGCCCGGTCAACGCCTACGGCCGCTCCAAGCTGGCCGGAGAGCGGGCGGTGGCCGAGCTGCTGCCGAAGGACGGCTATGTCGTCCGCACCGCCTGGCTGTACGGGGAGCACGGGCCGAACTTCGTCGCCACCATGCTGGGGCTGGCCGCCCGGCGGGACACCCTCGACGTGGTCGACGACCAGCACGGCCAGCCCACCTGGTCCTACGCGCTGGCCCGCCGCCTGGTGGAGCTCGGCTCCGCCGCCCTGGACGGGCGGGCTCCGGGCGGGGTCTACCACGGCACCGCGGGCGGCCGGACCACCTGGTTCGGGCTGGCCCGGGAGGCCTACCGGCTCGCCGGCCTGGACCCCGAGCGGATCCGGCCGACGGACTCCGCGGCGTTCGCCCGGCCCGCCGCGCGGCCGGCCTTCAGTGTCCTTGGTCACGGCCGCTGGGCACAGGCCGGACTGGAGCCGCTGGCCGACTGGCGGGTCCAGCTCGCCGAGGCGATCACCCGGCCCGCCTTCGCGGACCTGCTGAAACTGCCGTAGAAGATCGCTGCGGGGCCCCGGCCGCCGGCATCGACCCGTACGGGGGCCGGAATGTCCGTGATCAACACTTCCTGGCGCGGTCCCGCGGACGATCACGGCGATCCGGCCGGTCCCGCCGGGACCCGGTCGCGCGTCGCGATTTGACGCGTACGCGCGGCGGAGTAGTCTCTTCGGCCCGATTGGCGCAGTACGCGTCTCGTATGGCAGACTACTCAAGTTGCTCGGCTGAGTGCCGATGCTGCGCGCCTCCCGCCGGGAGGACCGGAAGCGAGTCCCACAGTACTCGTCGCCTTACCTGCCTTTCGGGGCAGCAATGGGGCGGACGTACGGGAATCTTCTGGGAAGCGTCAGCACGGTGCCTTCCAGGCACTCGGTGGGTGTTTGCCCCCGATCTGCGGTCTTGGGACCGCACCCCCTTGGATGAGGGAATTTCCGTATGGGAATTTTTTCTAGAGGGAGTGCGACACGCCCGACCGCGTGGGTCGGAGGAAAGCGGCGGAGCGATCCGCAGCCGGCCGAGCGCCAGAGCGTTTCCACAACAGACAGGACTACGGAGTAGCCATGGCGGGACAGAAGATCCGCATCCGGCTCAAGGCCTACGACCACGAGGTCATCGATTCGTCGGCGAAGAAGATCGTCGAGACGGTGACGCGCACTGGTGCGTCGGTCGCGGGCCCGGTGCCGCTGCCCACTGAGAAGAACGTGTACTGCGTCATCAAGTCGCCGCACAAGTACAAGGACTCGCGCGAGCACTTCGAGATGCGCACTCACAAGCGCCTGATCGACATCCTCGACCCGACGCCCAAGACCGTTGACTCGCTGATGCGCCTGGACCTTCCGGCCGGCGTTGACATCGAGATCAAGCTCTGAGAGGCACGGAGAAGATGGCAAAGCAGATCAAGGGCGTCCTGGGCGAGAAGCTCGGCATGACCCAGGTCTGGGACGAGAACAACCGTGTCGTCCCGGTCACTGTCGTCAAGGCTGGGCCCTGCGTCGTTACCCAGGTCCGTAAGAACGACATCGATGGCTACGAGTCGGTCCAGATCGCCTTCGGCGAGATTGACCCGCGCAAGGTGAACAAGCCCCTCAAGGGTCACTTCGCCAAGGCCGATGTAACCCCGCGCCGCCACCTGGTGGAGCTCCGCACCTCCGACGCCAGCGAGTACACGCTCGGCCAGGAGATCACCGCTGCTGTGTTCGAGTCCGGCGTCAAGGTTGACGTCACGGGCAACAGCAAGGGCAAGGGCTTCGCCGGTGTCATGAAGCGTCACAACTTCAAGGGCCTCGGCGCCGGCCACGGCGTGCAGCGCAAGCACCGCTCCCCCGGTTCGATCGGTGGCTGCGCCACCCCTGGGCGTGTCTTCAAGGGCATGCGCATGGCCGGTCGTATGGGTAACGAGCGTGTCACCACCCAGAACCTGACCATCCACGCGGTTGACGCGGAGAAGGGTCTGCTCCTTATCAAGGGTGCGGTCCCCGGTCCGAACGGCGGCCTCGTCCTGGTCCGTACCGCGGCCAAGGGGGCTTGAGGTAATGAGCACCATTGACATCCTTTCGCCGGCAGGCGACAAGGCCGGTACCGTCGAGCTCCCCGCGGAGATCTTCGACGCGAAGACCAGCGTTCCGCTGATCCACCAGGTCGTTGTCGCTCAGCTGGCTGCTGCCCGTCAGGGCACGCACAAGACCAAGCGTCGCGGCGAAGTCCGTGGTGGTGGCCGCAAGCCGTACCGCCAGAAGGGCACCGGCCGCGCGCGCCAGGGTTCGACCCGCGCTCCGCAGTTCGTCGGCGGTGGCGTCGTTCACGGCCCGCAGCCGCGTGACTACTCGCAGCGGACCCCGAAGAAGATGAAGGCCGCCGCTCTCCGCGGTGCCCTCTCGGACCGTGCGCGTCACTCCCGCATCCACGTCGTCACCGGCGTGGTCGAGGGTGCCGCCTCCACGAAGGCCGCCAAGACGCTGTTCGGCAAGATCTCGGAGCGCAAGAACCTGCTCCTGGTCGTCGACCGCTCCGAAGAGGCCGCGTGGCTGTCCGCCCGCAACCTGCCCCAGGTTCACATCCTGGAGCCGGGCCAGCTGAACACGTACGACGTGATCGTCTCTGACGACGTGGTCTTCACTCAGACCGCTTTCGAGTCCTTCGTGTCTGGCCCCAAGGCCGATGAGACCGAAGGGAGCGACGCCTGATGTCTGAGGCGACCGTTACCAGCAAGACCTTCACTGACCCGCGCGACCTGCTGATCAAGCCGGTTGTCTCGGAGAAGAGCTACGCGCTGCTGGACGAGAACAAGTACACGTTCATCGTCGCGCCCGGCTCCAACAAGACCCAGATCAAGCAGGCCGTCGAGGCGGTCTTCGGGGTCAAGGTCACCGGGGTCAACACGATCAACCGTCAGGGTAAGCGCAAGCGCACCAAGACCGGTTTCGGCAAGCGCGCTGACACCAAGCGCGCCATCGTGACCCTCGCTGAGGGCGACCGAATCGACATCTTCGGCGGCCAGGCCTCCTAACGGAGGTCTAGTCGTCCGGAATCGGACGAGGACTGAGAAATGGGTATCCGCAAGTACAAGCCGACGACCCCGGGCCGTCGTGGCTCCAGCGTCGCCGACTTTGTCGAGATCACGCGGTCCACGCCGGAGAAGTCGCTGGTCCGCCCCCTGCACAGCAAGGGCGGCCGTAACAACACCGGTCGGATCACGGTTCGACACCAGGGTGGCGGCCACAAGCGCGCCTACCGTGTGATCGACTTCCGTCGTCACGACAAGGACGGCGTGCCGGCGAAGGTCGCGCACATCGAGTACGACCCCAACCGCACGGCGCGCATCGCGCTCCTGCACTACGCCGACGGTGAGAAGCGCTACATCATTGCGCCGAAGAACCTGAAGCAGGGTGACCGGATTGAGAACGGCCCGACGGCCGACATCAAGCCCGGCAACAACCTGGCGCTCCGCAACATCCCGGTCGGTACCACGATCCACGCGATCGAGCTCCGTCCCGGTGGTGGCGCGAAGTTCGCCCGCTCCGCTGGTGCCTCTGTGCAGCTGCTGGCGAAGGAGGGCACCATGGCCCACCTTCGTATGCCGTCCGGTGAGATCCGTCTCGTCGACGCCCGCTGCCGCGCCACGGTCGGCGAGGTCGGCAACGCCGAGCAGTCGAACATCAACTGGGGCAAGGCCGGCCGTATGCGCTGGAAGGGCGTTCGCCCCTCCGTCCGCGGTGTCGCGATGAACCCGGTCGACCACCCGCACGGTGGTGGTGAGGGTAAGACCAGTGGTGGTCGCCACCCGGTCTCCCCGTGGGGTCAGAAGGAGGGTCGTACTCGCTCGCCGAAGAAGGCTTCGAGCAAGTACATCGTCCGCCGCCGCAAGACGAACAAGAAGCGCTAGGAGCGGGTTTAGATGCCGCGCAGTCTCAAGAAGGGACCCTTCGTCGACGGACACCTCATCAAGAAGGTGGACGTACAGAACGAAGCCGGTACCAAGAACGTCATCAAGACCTGGTCCCGTCGCTCGATGATCATCCCGGCCATGCTGGGTCACACCATCGCGGTGCACAACGGCAAGATCCACGTCCCGGTGTTCGTCACCGAGTCGATGGTCGGCCACAAGCTCGGCGAGTTCTCGCCGACTCGCACCTTCCGCGGCCACGTCAAGGACGACCGGAAGTCGAAGCGCCGCTAAAGGCGGGGTGGTTACGACTATGACTTACACCGAAGGGACAACCATGGAAGCCAGGGCCCAGGCGCGGTACATCCGCGTCACGCCCATGAAGGCCCGCCGAGTGGTGGACCTTATCCGTGGCATGGATGCCACGGAGGCTCAGGCGGTCCTGCGTTTCGCCCCGCAGGCCGCGAGCGTGCCGGTTGGCAAGGTGCTCGACAGCGCCATTGCCAACGCCGCACACAACTACAACCACCCGGACGCCTCCACGCTGGTCATCAGCGAGGCGTACGTGGACGAGGGCCCGACCCTGAAGCGGTTCCGTCCGCGTGCACAGGGCCGTGCCTACCGGATCCGCAAGCGGACCAGCCACATCACCGTGGTCGTCAGCAGCAAGGAAGGTTCCCGGTAATGGGCCAGAAGGTAAACCCGCACGGGTTCCGGCTCGGCATCACCACCGACTTCAAGTCGCGTTGGTACGCCGACAAGCTGTACAAGGACTACGTCAAGGAAGACGTCGCCATCCGCAGGATGATGACGTCCGGCATGGAGCGCGCCGGCATCTCGAAGGTTGAGATCGAGCGCACCCGTGACCGCGTGCGTGTGGACATCCACACCGCTCGTCCGGGCATCGTCATCGGTCGCCGTGGCGCCGAGGCCGACCGCATCCGCGGTGACCTCGAGAAGCTCACGGGCAAGCAGGTCCAGCTGAACATCCTCGAGGTCAAGAACCCCGAGCTCGACGCTCAGCTGGTTGCCCAGGCCGTTGCCGAGCAGCTCTCCTCCCGCGTCTCCTTCCGTCGCGCCATGCGTAAGAGCATGCAGGGCACGATGAAGGCCGGCGCCAAGGGCATCAAGATCCAGTGTGGCGGTCGCCTCGGCGGCGCCGAGATGTCCCGCTCCGAGTTCTACCGCGAAGGCCGTGTGCCGCTGCACACCCTCCGCGCGAACGTGGACTACGGCTTCTTCGAGGCCAAGACCACCTTCGGCCGTATCGGTGTGAAGGTCTGGATCTACAAGGGCGACGTCAAGAACATCGCCGAGGTTCGCGCCGAGAACGCTGCGGCCCGTGCGGGTAACCGCCCGGCCCGTGGTGCCGCAGGCGCTGGCGACCGTCCCGCCGGCCGTGGTGGCCGTGGTGGCGAGCGCGGCGGCCGTGGTGGCCGCAAGCCGCAGCAGGCTGCTGGTGCCGAGGCCCCCAAGGCCGACGCTCCCGCCGCCGCTCCGGCCGAGAGCACCGGAACGGAGGCCTGACCGACATGCTGATCCCTCGTAGGGTCAAGCACCGCAAGCAGCACCACCCGAAGCGCCGTGGTATGGCCAAGGGCGGTACTGAGGTCTCGTTCGGCGAGTACGGCATCCAGGCGCTTACCCCCGCCTACGTGACGAACCGCCAGATCGAGGCGGCTCGTATCGCGATGACCCGCCACATCAAGCGTGGCGGCAAGGTCTGGATCAACATTTACCCGGACCGTCCCCTGACGAAGAAGCCTGCCGAGACCCGCATGGGTTCCGGTAAGGGTTCTCCCGAGTGGTGGATCGCGAACGTGCACCCGGGCCGGGTCATGTTCGAGCTGTCCTACCCGAACGAGAAGATTGCTCGTGAGGCGCTCACCCGCGCTGCTCACAAGCTTCCGATGAAGTGCCGGATTGTTCGGCGCGAGGCAGGTGAGTCGTGATGGCGACGGGAACCAAGGCGTCCGAGCTGCGTGAGCTCGGCAACGAGGAGCTCGTTGGCAAGCTGCGCGAGGCCAAGGAAGAGCTGTTCAAGCTTCGCTTCCAGGCTGCCACGGGCCAGCTCGAGAACAACGGCCGGCTCCGTTCCGTCCGCAAGGACATCGCCCGGATCTACACCCTGATGCACGAGCGCGAGCTCGGCATCGAGACGGTGGAGAGCGCCTGATGAGCGAGAAGAATGTGACTGAGACCCAGGACCGCGGCTTCCGCAAGACCCGTGAGGGCCTCGTCGTCAGCGACAAGATGGACAAGACTGTCGTCGTCGCCGTCGAGGACCGCGTGAAGCACGCCCTGTACGGCAAGGTCATCCGCCGTACGAACAAGCTCAAGGCTCACGACGAGCAGAACGCTGCCGGCGTCGGCGACCGCGTCCTCATCATGGAGACGCGTCCGCTGTCGGCGAGCAAGCGCTGGCGCATCGTCGAGATCCTCGAGAAGGCCAAGTAAGTATCTGAGGCCCCGGGCATCAAGCCCGGGGGCCCCTCAGGTTCGTTCCGCCAGGCTCGGTGGGGGCGGTAGCTCTTCGGAGTGATGCCCCCGCCGGGAACCGGCAGACAAACAGGAGATAGACGTGATCCAGCAGGAGTCGCGACTGCGTGTCGCCGACAACACTGGTGCCAAGGAGATCCTTTGCATCCGTGTTCTCGGTGGTTCCGGTCGCCGCTACGCGGGCATCGGTGACGTCATCGTTGCCACCGTCAAGGACGCGATCCCCGGTGGCAACGTGAAGAAGGGTGACGTCGTCAAGGCGGTCATCGTTCGCACCGTGAAGGAACGCCGCCGCCAGGACGGCTCGTACATCCGCTTCGACGAGAACGCCGCCGTCATTCTGAAGAACGACGGCGACCCTCGTGGCACCCGTATCTTCGGCCCGGTGGGCCGTGAGCTGCGCGAGAAGAAGTTCATGAAGATCATCTCGCTCGCGCCGGAGGTGCTGTAAGCATGAAGATCAAGAAGGGCGACCTGGTTCAGGTCATCACCGGTAAGGACAAGGGCAAGCAGGGCAAGGTCATTCTGGCCATCCCTACTGAGAACCGTGTCCTGGTCGAGGGTGTCAACCGGGTCAAGAAGCACACCAAGGCCGGTCAGACCGCTGGTGGTTCGCAGACCGGTGGCATCGTGATCACCGAGGCGCCGATCCACGTCAGCAACGTTCAGCTGGTTGTGGAGAAGGACGGCCAGAAGGTCGTTACCCGCGTCGGCTTCCGCTTCGACGACGAGGGCAACAAGATCCGCGTTGCCAAGCGGACGGGTGAGGACATCTGATGGCTACCACTCCGCGTCTCAAGACGAAGTACCGCGAGGACATCGCGGGCAAGCTGCGTGAAGAGTTCTCCTACGAGAACGTCATGCAGATTCCCGGCCTCGTGAAGATCGTGGTCAACATGGGTGTGGGCGACGCCGCCCGCGACTCCAAGCTGATCGACGGCGCCATCAAGGACCTGACGACGATCACCGGTCAGAAGCCGGCCGTCACGAAGGCCCGCAAGTCCATCGCGCAGTTCAAGCTGCGTGAGGGTCAGCCGATCGGCTGCCACGTCACCCTCCGCGGTGACCGCATGTGGGAGTTCCTGGACCGTACGCTGTCGCTCGCGCTGCCGCGTATCCGTGACTTCCGTGGTCTGTCGCCGAAGCAGTTCGACGGCCGTGGTAACTACACCTTCGGTCTCACGGAGCAGGTCATGTTCCACGAGATCGACCAGGACAAGATCGACCGTACCCGGGGTATGGACATCACCGTGGTCACCACGGCGACCAACGACGACGAGGGCCGCGCCCTCCTTCGTCACCTCGGCTTCCCCTTCAAGGAGGCGTAAGCGAGATGGCGAAGAAGGCTCTCATCGCGAAGGCTGCCCGCAAGCCCAAGTTCGGTGTGCGTGCGTACACCCGCTGCCAGCGCTGCGGTCGCCCCCACTCCGTGTACCGCAAGTTCGGCCTGTGCCGCGTGTGCCTTCGTGAGATGGCTCACCGTGGCGAGCTGCCGGGCGTGACCAAGAGCTCCTGGTAATTCCCTCTAGTCCGCAAGGACTTGGGAACTTCCAGGCACTCTCGGTAAGCATCTGGTCGGCGGATGCCCGGCCGCGCATGCCTTAGGCTTGTGTGGTTGGGCGTCCGCCGCCCATAACGACTTACTACGCCGTAGGTCCCCGCACCGCACCCGTCCCGCCACTGAGTGGGGAGAGGGATGGCGCATACAGGAAACCCCGGCGAGAGAGGCCGAAGGCCACTTCATGACCATGACTGACCCGATCGCAGACATGCTCACGCGTCTGCGTAACGCTAACTCGGCGTACCACGACACCGTGGTGATGCCGCACAGCAAGATCAAGTCGCACATCGCAGAGATCCTCAAGCAAGAGGGTTTCATCACCGGCTGGAAGGTCGAGGACGCCGAGGTCGGCAAGAACCTCGTCCTCGAGCTGAAGTTCGGGCCGAACCGTGAGCGCTCCATTGCGGGCATCAAGCGGATCTCGAAGCCCGGTCTGCGTGTGTACGCAAAGTCCACCAACCTGCCGAAGGTGCTCGGCGGCCTGGGCGTGGCGATCATCTCCACGTCCCACGGTCTGCTCACCGGCCAGCAGGCAGGCAAGAAGGGCGTAGGTGGGGAAGTCCTCGCCTACGTCTGGTAGTCGGGAACGGAGGAAAAGCAATGTCGCGAATCGGCAAGCTCCCCATCCAGGTTCCCGCCGGTGTGGACGTCACCATCGACGGCCAGGCGGTCGCTGTGAAGGGCCCCAAGGGTTCCCTCGCGCTGACCATCAAGGCGCCGATCGAGATCGTCAAGGGTGAGGACGGCGTTCTGAACGTTGTTCGTCCCAACGACGAGCGTCAGAACAAGGCCCTGCACGGCCTGTCCCGCACGCTGGTGGCGAACATGATCACCGGCGTGACCACGGGTTACGTCAAGGCTCTTGAGATCAGCGGTGTCGGTTACCGCGTCGCCGCGAAGGGCTCCAACCTGGAGTTCCAGCTTGGCTACAGCCACCCGATCCTGATCGAGGCGCCCGAGGGCATCTCCTTCAAGGTCGAGTCGCCCACCAAGTTCTCGGTCGAGGGCATCGACAAGCAGAAGGTCGGCGAGGTCGCCGCCAACATCCGCAAGCTGCGGAAGCCCGACCCGTACAAGGCCAAGGGTGTCAAGTACGCCGGCGAAGTCATCCGCCGCAAGGTCGGAAAGGCTGGTAAGTAGCCATGGCATACGGTGTAAAGATCGCCAAGGGCGACGCGTACAAGCGTGCCGCCAAGGCCCGTCGCCACATCCGCATCCGCAAGAACGTCTCGGGTACGGCGGAGCGTCCGCGCCTCGTCGTGACGCGTTCCAACCGCAACATCGTTGCTCAGGTCATCGACGACCTCCAGGGTCACACCCTGGCGTCCGCGTCGACCCTGGACGCTTCGATCCGTGGTGGCGAAGGCGACAAGAGCTCGCAGGCCCAGGCTGTCGGCGCGCTCGTCGCCGAGCGTGCCAAGGCCGCGGGTGTCGAGACCGTCGTGTTCGACCGCGGTGGCAACCGATACGCCGGGCGCATTGCCGCTCTGGCTGACGCCGCCCGCGAAGCCGGGCTGAAGTTCTAAGCCCCGTTTTCCGGGACTCACGGACGTAACAGAGAGAGGTAATCCAATGGCTGGACCCCAGCGCCGCGGAAGCGGTGCCGGTGGCGGCGAGCGGCGGGACCGGAAGGGTCGCGACGGTGGCCCTGCCGCCGAGAAGACCGCTTACGTTGAGCGCGTTGTCGCGATCAACCGCGTCGCCAAGGTTGTCAAGGGTGGTCGCCGCTTCAGCTTCACCGCGCTGGTCGTGGTGGGCGACGGTGACGGCACTGTAGGTGTCGGTTACGGCAAGGCCAAGGAAGTTCCCGCGGCCATCGCCAAGGGTGTCGAGGAAGCCAAGAAGTCCTTCTTCAAGGTTCCGCGCATCCAGGGCACCATTCCTCACCCGATCACGGGCGAGCGCGCCGCGGGCGTCGTGCTGCTGAAGCCGGCCGCCCCTGGTACCGGTGTTATCGCCGGTGGCCCGGTGCGCGCCGTTCTGGAGTGCGCCGGCGTTCACGACATCCTGTCGAAGTCGCTCGGCTCTTCCAACGCGATCAACATCGTGCACGCGACCGTGGCGGCCCTCAAGGGCCTGCAGCGTCCCGAGGAGATCGCGGCTCGCCGTGGTCTGCCCCTCGAGGACGTCGCTCCCGCGGCTCTGCTCCGTGCGCGTGCTGGGGCGGGTGCGTAATGGCTCGCCTCAAGGTCACGCAGATCAAGTCGTACATCGGCAGCAAGCAGAACCACCGCGACACGCTGCGTTCGCTCGGGCTCAAGCGCCTGAACGACGTCGTCGTCAAGGAGGACCGCCCCGAGTTCCGCGGAATGGTTCACACCGTCCGCCACCTCGTGACGGTTGAGGAGGTTGACTAACATGGCTGAAAGCAGCCCGCTGAAGGCCCACAACCTCCGTCCCGCCCCCGGCGCCAAGACCGCGAAGACCCGTGTCGGTCGTGGTGAGGCGTCGAAGGGTAAGACGGCTGGTCGTGGTACGAAGGGCCAGAAGGCCCGCTACCAGATCCCGCAGCGCTTCGAGGGTGGGCAGATGCCCCTCCACATGCGTCTGCCGAAGCTCAAGGGCTTCAAGAACCCGTTCCGCACCGAGTTCCAGGTCGTGAACCTGGACAAGCTCGGCGCTCTCTACCCCGAGGGTGGAGAGGTCACGGTGGCCGACCTGGTCGCCAAGGGCGCGGTTCGCAAGAACAGCCTCGTCAAGGTCCTGGGCCAGGGCGAGATCTCCGTGGCGCTGCAGGTTTCGGTTGACGCCGTCTCCGGCTCCGCCAAGGAGAAGATTGCCGCCGCTGGTGGCACCGTGACCGAGCTCGTCTAAGACGAACTCAGTGACAAATAGCTAGAAACCCGACCGGGGATGCCTCACATATGGGGCATCCCCGGTTGGTCGTTCCACGGGGGGCGCAGACGCCGGTATGGTGGCCTGCACCTTTGCTTGTCTTTATTCGTCGATCCCTCAGACCGTCACCTCTGACGCAGTAGCGCGGGGGTCGCAGGAGGCACCGTGCTCACCGCGTTCGCCCGGGCGTTCAAGACGCCCGACCTGCGCAAGAAGCTGCTTTTCACGCTCGGCATCATCGTGCTGTATCGGCTCGGGTCGCATGTCCCCGTACCTGGTGTGAGCTACAAGAACGTTCAGATCTGTGTCGACTCGGCCGGGAGCAGCAACAGCCTCTTCGGTCTCGTCAACATGTTCAGCGGCGGTGCGCTGCTGCAGATCACGATCTTCGCGCTCGGCATCATGCCCTACATCACGGCGAGCATCATTCTGCAGCTGCTGACCGTGGTCATCCCGAAGCTGGAGAACCTCAAAAAAGAGGGTCAAGCCGGCACGTCGAAGATCACTCAGTACACGCGCTATCTGACGGTCGCGCTCGCGATCCTGCAGGGCACCGGCCTCGTCGCCACCGCCCGCAGCGGCGCCCTTTTCCAGGGCTGCGCGGTCAAGGACCAGATCGTCCCCGACCGGTCGATCTTCACCACCGTCGTCATGGTGCTCACCATGACCGCCGGTACCTGCCTCGTCATGTGGCTCGGTGAGCTCATCACCGACCGCGGCATCGGCAACGGCATGTCGATCCTGATGTTCATCTCCATCGCCGCGGGCTTCGTCGGCGCCCTCTGGCAGATCAAGCTCCAGGGCAAGATCGCGGACGGCTGGGTCGAGTTCGGCGTGGTCATCCTGGTCGGCCTCGCGATGGTGGCCCTGGTGGTCTTCGTCGAACAGGCGCAGCGACGGATTCCCGTCCAGTACGCGAAGCGCATGATCGGCCGCCGTGCCTACGGCGGTACCTCGACGTACATCCCGCTCAAGGTGAACCAGGCCGGTGTCATCCCGGTCATCTTCGCCTCGTCGCTGCTGTACATCCCGGCACTGATCGTCCAGTTCAGCGGTTCCACCGCCGGCTGGGCCACGTGGATCCAGAAGCACTTCGTCAAGGGCGACCACCCGTACTACATCGCCGCGTACTTCCTCCTGATCGTCTTCTTCGCGTTCTTCTACGTGGCGATCTCGTTCAACCCCGAGGAAGTTGCCGACAACATGAAGAAGTATGGTGGCTTCATCCCGGGCATCCGCGCCGGTCGGCCTACCGCCGAGTACCTGAGCTACGTACTCAACCGGATCACCTGGCCGGGGTCGCTGTACCTGGGTCTCATTGCTCT
Source organism: Streptomyces sp. NBC_00454 (assembly GCF_041434015.1). GTDB lineage: Bacteria > Actinomycetota > Actinomycetes > Streptomycetales > Streptomycetaceae > Streptomyces. The sequence continues at coordinate 4,664,266 of NZ_CP107907.1, forward strand.
TGTGCCGACGATGGCGTTGGCGGGCTTCGGAGCGAACCAGAACTTCCCGTTCGGCGGGACGAGCATCCTGATCATCGTGGGTGTGGGTCTGGAAACCGTGAAGCAGATCGAGAGCCAGCTCCAGCAGCGTAATTACGAAGGGTTCCTCCGCTGATGCGAATCGTCCTCGTCGGACCGCCCGGTGCGGGCAAGGGAACGCAGGCGGCCGTGCTTGCCAAGACCCTGTCGATCCCGCACATCTCCACGGGTGACCTGTTCCGGGCCAACATCAGTCAGGGCACCGAGCTCGGCCGCCGTGCGAAGGCGTTCATGGACGCGGGCGACCTCGTCCCGGACGAGATCACCATCGGCATGGCCAAGGACCGCATGGAGCAGGCGGACGCCGCGGGCGGTTTCCTGCTCGACGGGTTCCCGCGCAACGTGTCGCAGGCCGAGGCCCTCGACGTGATGCTGAAGGCCGAGGGCATGAACCTCGACGCCGTCCTCGACCTGGAGGTCGAGGAGGACGAGGTCGTCAAGCGTCTCGCCGGGCGGCGCACCTGCCGCAACGACGGCTCGCACGTGTTCCACGTCGCGTACGCCCCGCCGAAGGTCGAGGGCGTCTGCGACGTCTGCGGCGGCGAGCTGTACGTCCGCGAGGACCAGTCCGAGGACGCGGTGCGCAACCGCCTCGAGGTCTACCACACCCAGACCGAGCCGATCATCGACTACTACAAGGCCCAGGGCCTCGTGTCGACGATCCCGGCGCTGGGCGAGGTCAAGGACGTCACGCAGCGCGCGATGGATGCCCTCAAGAAGTAGTTGCTGCGTTCCCCTGTAGCGCAGTGTTTTCCGTAGTGCAGCCACGGCCGCGGTGTCCCCAGGACGCCGCGGCCGTACTGTTGATGCGACCGTCGAACCGAAGGTGGAAGGCAATTCCCATGGTCCAGATCAAGACCCCCGAGCAGATCGCGAAGATGCGCGAGGCGGGACTGGTCGTCGCCGCGATCCACGCGGCGACCCGTGAGGCGGCCGTGCCCGGCGCCACGACGCGGGATCTGGACATGGTGGCCCGCAAGGTCATCGCCGACGCCGGCGCCAAGTCGAACTTCCTCGGCTACGGGGGCTTCCCCGCGACCATCTGCACCTCGGCCAACGAGGTCGTCGTCCACGGCATCCCGGACGACAAGACCGTCCTCAAGGACGGCGACATCATCTCGATCGACGCCGGTGCGATCGTCGACGGCTGGCACGGCGATGCCGCGTACACCGCCTTCGTGGGCACTGGGCACGCGCCTGAGCTGCTGGAGCTCTCCCGGGTGACCGAGGAGTCCATGTGGGCCGGGATCGCCGCCATGAAGCTCGGCAACCGCCTCGTGGACATCTCCAAGGCGATCGAGACGTACATCAAGCGCCAGCCGCGCCCCAGCACGGGTGAGCACAGCCTCGGCAAGTTCGGGATCATCGAGGACTACGGCGGCCACGGCATCGGTTCCGAGATGCACATGGACCCCCACCTGCTGAACTACGTCTCCCGCAAGCGCGGCAAGGGGATCAAGCTGGTCCCGGGCCTGTGCCTGGCGATCGAGCCGATGGTCTCCCTGGGCACCGCCCAGACGGAGGTCCTGGCCGACGACTGGACGGTCATCACCACGGACGGCACCTGGTCCTCGCACTGGGAGCACTCCATCGCCCTGACCGAGGAGGGCCCGATCGTGCTGACCTCCCCGGACTGCGGCAAGGCGAAGCTGGCGGAGTACGGGATCACCACCGCGCCCGACCCGCTGGGCTAGGGCCGGGACCGGGGCGGCGGCCGGTCGACCCCGCTGACCAGGATTGATGATCTACCCTGTAGGGCACACTTTCCGGATTCGTCTTTCGGTGGGCCCTGACGTAGACTGACTCGTCGGCTCCTTTGCACCCGCATGTCCTCATGCGAAGGCGGGGAGCTGATCAAGGTAGCCGATTCGAAAGGCGAAGCGTGGCCAAGAAGCAAGGTGCCATCGAAATCGAGGGCACCGTGATCGAGTCCCTCCCGAACGCGATGTTCAAGGTGGAACTCCAGAACGGTCACAAGGTCCTCGCGCACATCAGCGGCAAGATGCGCATGCACTACATCCGCATCCTCCCTGATGACCGGGTCGTCGTGGAGCTGTCTCCGTACGACCTGACGCGTGGCCGGATCGTCTACCGATACAAGTAGATCTTGTCTTCACTCCCGTCCGGACATTCCGTCCCGGCGCGGGTGGTGGCACTGACCCGGAGAACCTCACCAACATGAAGGTCAAGCCGAGCGTCAAGAAGATCTGCGACAAGTGCAAGGTGATCCGCCGTCACGGTCGGGTCATGGTCATCTGCGACAACCTGCGCCACAAGCAGCGCCAGGGCTGACGCACGCCGACCGACCTGCACTACGCAGTTCTTCGCGCGACGTAAGAAAACGTACATACGCAGAACCCGCCTAGCCCCGACCAGGGCCGGCGGCACCTCCGGCGGGGGCCGGGGACCCGGACGTACCACCACCCATTCAGGTGTGGTCGGCGGCCGGGGTTCGGTTCTGCTGAAGACCCCCGAACACACAGGAGCCATTGAATGGCACGCGTTTCCGGTGTTGACATCCCGCGCGAAAAGCGTGTGGAGATCGCACTCACCTACGTCTTCGGTGTCGGTCGCACCCGGTCCAAGGAAATCCTTGCGGCCACCGGTGTGAACCCCGACACCCGCGTTCGTGACCTGGCCGAAGAGGACCTGGTCAAGATCCGCGAGTACGTGGACGCCAACCTCCGCACCGAGGGTGACCTCCGCCGCGAGATCCAGGCCGACATCCGCCGCAAGGTCGAGATCCAGTGCTACCAGGGTGTTCGCCACCGTCGTGGCCTGCCCGTGCACGGTCAGCGCACCAGCACGAACGCCCGTACCCGCAAGGGTCCGCGTCGCGCGATCGCCGGTAAGAAGAAGCCGGGCAAGAAGTAGTCCTGTTCAGCGGTCTTGCGCTGTAGGACCGACCACCTCCCGTAGGAGATTTAGATGCCCCCCAAGGGTCGTCAGGGCGCTGCCAAGAAGGTGCGCCGCAAGGAAAAGAAGAACGTCGCTCATGGGCACGCCCACATCAAGAGCACGTTCAACAACACCATCGTTTCGATCACGGACCCCGCGGGCAACGTGATCTCCTGGGCCTCCGCCGGCCACGTCGGCTTCAAGGGCTCGCGCAAGTCCACCCCCTTCGCCGCGCAGATGGCCGCTGAGTCGGCCGCCCGTCGCGCGCAGGAGCACGGCATGCGCAAGGTCGACGTCTTCGTCAAGGGTCCCGGCTCCGGCCGTGAGACCGCGATCCGCTCCCTCCAGGCCACTGGCCTCGAGGTCGGCTCGATCCAGGACGTCACCCCCACCCCGCACAACGGCTGCCGTCCGCCCAAGCGTCGCCGCGTCTGATTCGGCGGCGCCGGGCTTCGCGCCTGTGCGTCTTTGAGTGTCCGGGCGGTACGAACCCTTCGCGGGGGACGTACCGCCCGTACCCTTGTAGTCCGCGGCCCCGTGCCGCATCCGTCGGGCGTCAAATAGTGGGCGTCCACGAATGAAGGAATCCACATGCTTATCGCTCAGCGCCCCTCGCTGACCGAAGAGGTCGTCGACGAGTACCGCTCGCGGTTCGTGATCGAGCCGCTCGAGCCGGGCTTCGGCTACACCCTCGGCAACTCGCTGCGCCGCACGCTCCTGTCCTCGATCCCGGGTGCCGCTGTCACCAGCATCCGCGTGGACGGCGTCCTGCACGAGTTCACCACCGTGCCCGGTGTCAAGGAAGACGTCACCGACATCATCCTCAACATCAAGCAGCTGGTCGTCTCCTCGGAGCACGACGAGCCGGTCGTGATGTACCTGCGCAAGCAGGGTCCCGGCCTGGTCACCGCTGCCGACATCGCGCCCCCGGCCGGTGTCGAGGTGCACAACCCGGACCTGGTCCTCGCCACGCTCAACGGCAAGGGCAAGCTGGAGATGGAGCTGACCGTCGAGCGCGGTCGCGGCTACGTCTCCGCCGTCCAGAACAAGCAGCTGGGCCAGGAGATCGGTCGCATCCCGATCGACTCCATCTACAGCCCGGTCCTCAAGGTCACCTACAAGGTCGAGGCGACCCGAGTCGAGCAGCGCACCGACTTCGACAAGCTGATCGTCGACGTCGAGACCAAGCAGGCCATGCGCCCGCGCGACGCCATGGCGTCCGCCGGTAAGACCCTGGTCGAGCTGTTCGGTCTGGCGCGCGAGCTCAACATCGACGCCGAGGGCATCGACATGGGCCCCTCGCCGACGGACGCGGCGCTCGCCGCTGATCTCGCCCTGCCGATCGAGGAGCTCGAGCTCACCGTTCGGTCGTACAACTGCCTCAAGCGCGAGGGCATCCACTCCGTGGGTGAGCTCGTGGCCCGCTCCGAGGCGGACCTGCTCGACATCCGCAACTTCGGTGCGAAGTCGATCGACGAGGTCAAGGCGAAGCTCGCCGGCATGGGCCTGGCCCTCAAGGACAGCCCGCCCGGATTCGACCCGACCGCCGCCGCCGACGCCTTCGGCGCCGACGACGACGCGGACGCCGGTTTCGTCGAGACCGAGCAGTACTAAGAACTTTCCCGCGGCATCCGCCGCGGGGGAACTGACACCGGTACCTGACACGGCCGGTGCAGATATGAAGGAGTAAGACCATGCCGCGTCCCGCAAAGGGTGCCCGTCTGGGCGGCAGCGCCGCGCACGAGAAGCACCTCCTCGCGAACCTCGCGAAGGCGCTCTTCGAGCACGGCCGCATCACCACCACCGAGGCCAAGGCCCGTCGCCTGCGTCCCTACGCCGAGCGTCTGGTGACCAAGGCCAAGAAGGGCGACATCCACAACCGTCGCCTGGTGCTGCAGACGATCACGGACAAGAGCATCGTGCACACGCTGTTCACCGAGATCGCCCCGCGCTACGAGAACCGCCCCGGTGGTTACACGCGCATCACCAAGATCGGCAACCGTCGTGGCGACAACGCCCCGATGGCCGTGATCGAGCTGGTCGAGGCCCTTACGGTCGCCCAGCAGGCCACTGGTGAGGCCGAGGCCGCCACCAAGCGCGCGGTCAAGGAGGCGGAGGCTGTCGAGGCCACCGCCGAGGAGACCAAGGAGGCCTGATCCTTCGGGATCAGAGCTCGCTTGATCGGCTCTGAACGGGCCCGCCCCTTCCGGGGCGGGCCCGTTTTGCGTTTCCGTATGTCTGAGAGGATCGCTCACGTGAGTGACGAGGTGGAGCCCGGACACGTCCGGGTCAGGCTGGACCTGAGCTACGACGGCAAGGACTTCTCCGGCTGGGCGAAGCAGCGCGTGCTGCGGACCGTCCAGGGCGAGCTGGAATCCGCGCTGCAGACCGTGATGCGGCTCCCCGACCCGGTCGAGCTGACCGTGGCCGGGCGTACCGACGCGGGCGTGCACGCGCGCGGGCAGGTCGCGCAGTTCGACGTGCGCGACGAGGTGTGGGCCGAGCACCAGGACAAGCTGCTGCGGCGCCTCGCGGGCCGGCTGCCGCACGACGTACGGGTGTGGAAGGCCGCCGAGGCCCCCGCCGGGTTCAACGCGCGGTTCTCCGCGATCTGGCGCCGCTACGCCTACCGCGTCGGCGACCACCAGGCCGGCGTCGACCCGCTGCGCCGCGGGCACGTGCTCTGGTACCAGTGGCCCCTGGACGTGGACGCCATGAACGAGGCCGCCGCCCAGCTGGTCGGGGAGCACGACTTCGCCGCGTACTGCAAGAAGCGCGAGGGGGCCACGACGATCCGTACGCTCCAGCAGCTCAGCTGGGAGCGGGACGCGGAGGGGATCATCACCGCGACCGTCCGCGCCGACGCCTTCTGCCACAACATGGTGCGCTCGCTGGTCGGAGCCCTGCTGCACGTCGGCGACGGCCACCGGACGACCGACTGGCCCGGCAAGGTGCTGGCCGCGGCCGTACGGGACTCCTCGGTGCACGTGGTCAAGCCGCACGGGCTGACCCTGGAGGAGGTCGGCTACCCGGCCGACGAGCTGCTGGCCGCCCGCAGCAAGGAGGCGCGCAACCTGCGCACCCTGCCGGGCAAGGGCTGCTGCTGATCAGCTGCTGCTAATCAGTTTGGGTGGAACGGTGGCGGACCTGGACAATGCCCGGCATGGGACATCTCGAAGCCAGCCACCTGGAGTACTACCTTCCCGACGGGCGGGTTCTGCTCCCCGACGTCTCCTTCCGGGTGGGGGATGGAGCGGTCGTCGCCCTCGTCGGGGCGAACGGGGCCGGCAAGACCACACTGCTGAAGATGATCTCCGGCGAGCTGCAGCCGCACGGCGGCGGCGTCACCGTCTCCGGCGGCCTCGGCGTGATGTCGCAGTTCGTGGGCTCCGTACGGGACGAGACGACCGTACGGGACCTCCTGGTCTCGGTGGCCCAGCCGCGGATCCGCGCTGCCGCCAAGGCCGTGGACCACGCCGAGCAGCTGATCCTGACGGTGGACGACGAGGCCGCCCAGATGGCCTACGCGCAGGCGCTGAGCGACTGGGCGGACGTGCAGGGGTACGAGGCGGAGACCCTGTGGGACGTCTGCACGATGGCCGCGCTGGCGATCCCGTACGACTCGGCGCAGTTCCGCGAGGTGCGCACGCTCTCGGGCGGTGAGCAGAAGCGCCTCGTCCTGGAGGCGCTGCTGCGCGGGCCGGACGAGGTGCTGCTGCTCGACGAGCCGGACAACTACCTGGACGTCCCGGGCAAGCGGTGGCTGGAGGAGCAGCTGAAGGCCACCCGCAAGACGGTGCTGTTCGTCAGCCACGACCGGGAGCTGCTGACCCAGGCCGCCGAGAAGATCATCAGCCTGGAGGCGAGCCCGAACGGCTCGGACGTGTGGGTGCACGGCGAGGGCTTCGCCACCTTCCACGACGCCCGCAAGGAGCGCTTCGCGCGCTTCGAGGAGCTCAAGCGGCGCTGGGACGAGGAGCGCGCCCGGCTGAAGGCCCTGGTGCTGCGACTGCGCGGCCAGGCCGCGAGCAGCCCGGACATGGCCTCGCGGTACCACGCGATGCAGACCCGCTTCAAGAAGTTCGAGGACGCCGGTCCGCCGCCCGAGCCGCCGCGCGAGCAGGACATCAAGATGCGGCTCAAGGGCGGGCGTACGGGAGTGCGCGCGCTCACCGTGGAGAACCTCGAGCTCACCGGGCTGATGAAGCCGTTCTCCCTGGAGGTCTTCTACGGGGAGCGGGTCGCGGTCCTGGGCTCGAACGGCTCCGGGAAGTCGCACTTCCTGCGCCTGATGGCGGGGGAGGAGGTCAAGCACACGGGTACGTGGAAGCTCGGCGCCCGCGTGGTGCCCGGCCACTTCGCGCAGACCCACGCGCACCCGGAGCTGTTCGGCCGCACGCTCGTCGACATCCTGTGGACGGAGGCGGCCAAGCCCTTGGGCCAGGCGATGGGCGCCCTGCGCCGCTACGAGCTGGAGCGCCAGGGGGACCAGCCCTTCGAGAAGCTCTCGGGCGGCCAGCAGGCGCGCTTCCAGATCCTGCTGCTGGAACTGGCGGGTACGACGGCGCTGCTCCTGGACGAGCCGACCGACAACCTGGACCTGGAATCGGCGGAGGCGCTGCAGGACGGGCTGGAGGCCTACGAGGGCACTGTGTTGTGCGTCACGCACGACCGGTGGTTCGCCCGCACATTTGACCGTTATCTGGTCTTCGGTTCGGACGGTGTTGTGCGGGAGACTACGGAGCCCGTCTGGGACGAACGTAGGGTCGAGCGCAAGCGCTAGGGGGAGGCCTCCCCCCGGCTTGGTCGAGGGGAAGTCGTCGTGGGGTTGCGGCCGAGTGTGTGGGTCATGAAGTGGGACACCCCGTCCTCCTGGGACCGGCGGGTGGCGTGGCTGCTGCGGCCCGCCCCCCGGTCCTGGCGGGCCGTGACCCTGGTGATCCTGCTCGCGGTCGCGGTCTCGGCGAGCCTGCGGGTGAACTGGGGCTCGGACAACGCCTTCGTCGTCAAGGCGGCGGACGCCCTGCTCACGGGGGTGTCCCCGTACGAGGACAAGCGCTTCCTCTACCTCCCCAGCGCCGTCATCATGGCGATCCCCGAGGCGCTGCTGCCGGCCCCGCTGCTGCGCTGCGTGCTGCCGCTGGGGATGACCGGGCTGGTCGGGATCGGCTGGTGGGCCGCGCTGAAGCTGTTCTCGGTGCCGGTGCGCTCCCGGCTCGCGGTGGGCGGCTTCGGACTGTTCGCGCTGGCCTACAAGCCGTACATCAACCTCGTGCTCATCGGGAACTGGACGGCCATCTCGGCCGCCGCCCTGCCGGTGGCGCTGCTGCTGGCGCACCGGCGGTCCTGGGGGGCCGCCGGGCTGGTGGTGGGCCTGGCCATCGCGTGCAAGCCGATGCTGGTGCCGATCGGGCTGCTCTTCGTCCTCGCGCGGCAGTGGCGGGGGCTGGCGCTGGCGGTGGGCGTGCCCGTGGGGCTGTCGCTGGCCGGGGCGCTGATGATGCCGCACCCGATGCTGTTCTTCACCAAGACGCTGCCGTTTCTGCTGCACGGCCAGGACTCCTACGCGCTGCCCTGGGACGCCTCGCCGATCGCGGCGCTGCCGCGGTTGGGGGTGCCGGAGCCGCTGGCGGTGCTGCTGGCCTTCGCGGGGGCCGGGTGCGGTCTGTGGGCGGCCTGGCGGCGGTGGCGGCGGCCCGTGGAGACGGACGGGGACCGGGGTGAGCTGAGGCTCGTGGAGACGGCCTGCATGGTGATGCTGGCCGCATTCCTGGTGTCGCGGCCGTCCTTCGACCACTACCTGCTGGTGGTGCTCCCGCTGCTGCTGGTGTCGGGGGTGCGGGCGGGCTCGATGCCGCGCTCGCCCTGGTTCTGGCTGGCCCTGGTGCCCCAGACCGCGGGCATCCCGTGGCCCTCGGAGTTCGAGCACAAGCGGCGTGCTTTCAAGGACATGGTGACCCTGTGCTCGCTCGCCGGATTGCTGGCCCGGCGTTCGCTGCGTCCGATCCGGGTTACTCTGGACCCAGTACGAACTACGGGGTCCCCACCCAGGACCGAACCGGAGTGCGCCGCAACCCCCGTCGAGACGGGATCGCGGACCGCGTTTTGACCCTTCCAGGTCTTCAGGGGTACCCTGCTGGTTCGTTATGCGTATTGGCTTGCTCATTCTCACGTGAACTGCCTTACGCCGGTCCACCGGGCCGATGACCAGCGGTACACACGGGTTGCGTCTCCGATGTGAACCAGGGCTGTCGTGATCGTCCGTGGTGACCCATGTCAGGACCCGTCCCTCGGGCTCACCCCCCGGGGATGACCCACCACTGAAGAAGCGAAGGCATACGCGTGCGTACGTTCAGCCCCAAGCCCGGCGACATCTCGCGCCAGTGGCTCGTCATCGACGCTCAGGACGTTGTCCTCGGCCGTCTGGCGACCCAGGCCGCTGCCCTCCTGCGGGGCAAGCACAAGCCGACTTACGCCCCCCACATGGACATGGGCGACTTCGTCATCATCGTCAACGCCGACAAGGTTCACCTGTCCGGCAACAAGGCGACCCAGAAGATGGCGTACCGCCACTCTGGCTACCCGGGCGGTCTCCGTTCGGTGCGTTACGACGACCTCCTGGCGAACAACCCGGAGAAGGCCGTCGAGAAGGCCATCAAGGGCATGCTCCCCAAGAACACCCTGGGCCGTCAGATGATCTCGAAGCTGAAGGTCTACTCGGGCGAGAACCACCCGCACGCTGCGCAGCAGCCGGTGGCGTTCGAGATCACCCAGGTCGCGCAGTAGTTCCGGCCACCCCCTAAGACGTAGAAAATTCTGAGGAGCATCGTGGCCGAGACCACCGCCGAGACCCCTGTCATCGAAGAAGAGTTCGAGGGCAACGTCGAGGAATACACCACCGAGTCCGCTGACGTAGTCGAGGGCGACTACACCTCGGAGTCCCTTGCCGGTCGCTTCGGCGACCCCCAGCCGGCCGCCGGCCTGGGCCGTCGCAAGAACGCCATCGCCCGCGTCCGGATCGTTCCGGGCACCGGCAAGTGGAAGATCAACGCCCGCACCCTTGAGGACTACTTCCCCAACAAGGTGCACCAGCAGGAAGTCAACGAGCCCTTCAAGCTCCTCGAGCTCGACGGCCGCTACGACGTCATCGCCCGCATCTCGGGTGGCGGCGTTTCCGGTCAGGCCGGTGCCCTGCGCCTCGGTGTCGCCCGTGCGCTGAACGAGGCCGACGTCGACAACAACCGCCCGGCGCTGAAGAAGGCCGGCTTCCTTTCCCGCGACGACCGTGCGGTCGAGCGCAAGAAGGCCGGTCTCAAGAAGGCCCGTAAGGCTCCGCAGTACAGCAAGCGTTAATCTGCGCCCTGCTGTTCTGCAACGAATCCGCCCCGGCAGCACTCTCCGTGCTGCCGGGGCGGTTCGTTTACCGCCACAAGCGGCAAATACATGGCACAAGTGGTCACAAACGCAGTGTGAACTCGGGAGGACAACAGTGGGACGACTCTTCGGGACGGACGGTGTACGAGGCGTCGCGAACGCGGATCTGACGGCCGAGCTGGCGCTCGGTCTCTCCGTGGCGGCGGCACACGTACTGGCCGAGGCGGGCACTTTCGCGGGTCACCGCGCCACCGCAGTGGTGGGCCGGGACCCCCGTGCCTCCGGCGAATTCCTGGAGGCCGCAGTCGTCGCCGGCCTCGCGAGCGCGGGCGTGGACGTCCTGCGCGTCGGTGTGCTGCCCACCCCGGCGGTGGCGTATCTCACCGGTGCGCTGGGCGCCGACCTCGGCGTGATGCTCTCGGCCAGCCACAACGCCATGCCCGACAACGGCATCAAGTTCTTCGCGCGCGGTGGGCACAAGCTCGCCGACGAGCTGGAGGACCGGATCGAGTCCGTCTACGAGGACCACCGCACGGGCGCTCCGTGGGACCGGCCCACCGGCTCCGGCGTCGGCCGCGTCTCCGACTACACCGAGGGCTTCGACAAGTACGTCGCCCACCTCATGGGTGTCCTCCCGAACCGCCTCGACGGCCTCAAGGTGGTCCTGGACGAGGCGCACGGCGCGGCCGCCTTCGTCTCGCCGGAGGCCTTCACCCGGGCCGGCGCCGAGATCGTCACGATCGGTGCCGAGCCCGACGGCCTGAACATCAACGACGGCTGCGGCTCCACCCACCTGGGTCTGCTGAAGCAGGCCGTCGTCGAGCACGGCGCCGACCTGGGCATCGCGCACGACGGGGATGCGGACCGCTGCCTGGCCGTGGACGCGAACGGCGCCGAGATCGACGGCGACCAGATCCTCGCGGTGCTGGCGCTGGCCATGCGCGAGGCGGGTCACCTGCGCGAGGACACCGTGGTCGGCACCGTGATGTCGAACCTGGGCTTCAAGCTGGCCATGGAGGCCGAGGGCATCCAGGTCGTGCAGACCGGGGTCGGCGACCGGTACGTCCTGGAGTCGATGAAGGAGCACGGGTACGCGCTGGGCGGCGAGCAGTCCGGCCACGTGATCATCCTCGACCACGCCACCACCGGCGACGGCACCCTGACCGGCCTGATGCTGGCGGCGCGGATCGCGGCCACCGGCAAGTCGCTCGCGGAGCTGGCCGGGGTCATGAGCCGGCTGCCGCAGGTCCTGATCAACGTCCCCGACGTGGACAAGTCCCGGGTCACGACCTCGGCCGAGCTGGCCGCGGCCGTCGCGGACGCGGAGCGGGAACTGGGCTCGACCGGGCGCGTACTGCTGCGCCCCTCGGGCACCGAGCCGCTCGTACGGGTGATGGTGGAGGCCGCCGACATCGAGCAGGCCCGCTCCGTCGCCGGCCGGCTGGCCGACGTGGTGAAGTCGGCGCTCGGCTAGACCCCGCACGGCTGTCATGGAACCGGCCCCGCGCTACGAAGCTTCGTAGCGCGGGGCCGGTTCCGTATCCGGGGCCCTCCGGGGGCCTGGGCTCAGGTCTTGGGCGGCGTGCGGCGCCAGTGGCCGCGTTGGGTGCGCCACAGGAGTTTTTGGCCGAGCAGGGTCAGTACGCCGGCCAGCATGATTCCGCACAGGTTCAGCAGCAGTTGCTCGGCCGAGCCCCACATCTGGGCGAACTCCCCGTAGCTGAGCGCCACGGCCGCGTTGGCGCCGGCCGGGACGGTGGTCACCGAGATCGCGACGCCGACCAGCGCCCCGGACTTCGCCGAGGTCAGCGAGAGCACCCCGGCCACGCCGGCGAGCAGGGCCACGACGAAGGAGAACGGGTCCGGCTGCCAGATGAAGCTGGTGTTGGGGCGGGGCTTGTCCAGCATGCCCGGGTGGAACAGGCCGAGGGCGTCCATCACCAGGCTGAAGACGGTGGTCGCGACCATCGCGGCGGCGAAGCCCACGAGCAGGGCGACCAGGGAGCGGGCGGCCAGCTTCGGGGCGCGCTGCACCAGGCCCGTGCAGACGCCCGCGAGCGGGCCGAACTCGGGGCCGACCGCCATCGCGCCCACGATCAGGATGGCGTTGTCGAGGACCACGCCGCAGGCCGCGATCATCGTCGCGACGATCATGAAGGCGGCGTAGGTGATGGAGAGGGTGGACTCCTCGTGGGTCGCCCCGGTCAGCTGCTCCCACAGGACGGCGTCGGCGGCCTCGCCCGGGGCCTCCTCCTCGGCCCGGTCGGCCCGCTCCGAGAGGGAGAGGTCGATGTTCTCGACCGCGATCGAGCCGTCCTTGTCGATGGAGAGCGCGCGCAGCTCGTGCAGGAGCTCGTCGCCCGCCTCGCGGGCCACGTCGCACAGCACGATGTCGCCCGCGGGAATGCGGGCCGCGCCCGGCAGCACCGCCAGATGGGTGGTGCCGACGGTCTCCTCGATGATCCTGACCACCGCGTCCGTGCGGTCGGGCGGGATGATCATCCGTAGATGCAGCATGGCCGCACAGTAGCCCGCCGGACGCCGTCAGAGCTTGCGCAGACTCAGCTTCTGCACCTTGTGGTCCGGGCCCTTGCGCACGACGAGGGTGGCGCGGCCGCGGGTCGGGGCCACGTTCTCCAGCAGGTTGGGCTTGTTGATGGTCCGCCACATCGTCTGCGCGTACTCCAGCGCCTCCTCCTCGGAGACCTGGGTGTACTTGCGGAAGTAGGAGAAGGGGTTCTGGAACGCCGTCTCGCGCAGCTTGCGGAAGCGGTTGAGGTACCAGCGCTCGATGTCCTCGGGGCGGGCGTCCACGTAAACGCTGAAGTCGAAGTAGTCGGCGAGGGCGACCCTGGTCCGGCCGTCGTTGCCGGGCAGCGCCGGCTGGAGGACGTTGAGCCCCTCGACGATCAGGATGTCGGGGCGGCGCACGACGAGCTGCTCGCCGGGGACGATGTCGTAGATCAGGTGCGAGTAGACCGGGGCCGTGACCTCGTCCTTGCCGGCCTTGATGTCGGCGACGAAGCGGGTCAGCGCGCGGCGGTCGTAGGACTCCGGGAACCCCTTGCGGGCGGTCAGCCCGCGCCGCCGGAGCTCCTTCATCGGGTACAGGAAGCCGTCCGTGGTCACCAGCTCCACGCGCGGGTGCTCGGGCCAGCGGGCGAGCAGGGCCTGCAGGAGGCGGGCCACGGTGGACTTGCCGACCGCCACGGAGCCGGCGACCCCTATGACGAAGGGGGTGCCCTGCTGTGCGCCCTGGCCGTTGCCGGCGTCGCCGAGGAAGGTGTTGAGGGTGCCGCGGAGGTTGCTGGTGGCCCCCACGTACAGGTTCAGCAGCCGGGAGAGCGGCAGGTACACGTCGCGGACCTCGTCGAGGTCGATGACGTCGCCGAGCCCGCGCAGCCGCTCGACCTCGTCGGCCGTCAGCGGCAGCGGGGTCCGCTCGCGCAGGGCGCTCCACTCGGCTCTGGTCAGGTCGACGTAGGGGGAGGCCTCGTGGCCCCGGCGGCGCGTGGGGTGCGCGGCAGGCTCGGGGTGCGTGGGGTGCTCCGATCCGACGGGGCGCTCCGTTGCGCTTTCGTCCGGCGTGCTTCGTGGCGGCGAAGTGATCACAGGGCCATTGTCGGGGGTCCCGGGCCGTTGTGGGTGGTGTGGTCGGTCACGTGGGGCCGGGCCTTATGGCCCGGGGTGGGCGGGTTGTACGGGGACGGTATCGATCGGAGGGAGCCGTGGTCTCGGTGGCATCACGATGCGTGTAGTGGGTCTTTAATTGCCGGCCGGTGTCGGCGGTACCCCGTACGGTGTGGATCACCGCAGCTTTGAGGCCGCCCTCGGCACCGTTTCGGGGCGCCGCTGCGGGCTGACCTTTCTCAGATGTTCCGTGGGGGAAACCATCATGCGCACCACCTTCGTCCGCCGTACCGTCCTGACCGCCTCCGCCGTGTCCCTGGCACTGCTGGCGACCGCGTGCGGCGGCTCCGACAAGGCCGACGCGAAGGGGGACGCGAAGCCGTCCGCCTCCGCGTCGGCGGCGGCCGGCAAGGGGAAGAGCAACGCCGAGCTCTCCTCCCTGATCCTGGCCCAGGCGGACCTGCCCGACTACGTCTTCAAGCAGGCCACGTCGGCAGAGGTCAAGATCGGCATCGACACCGTCAGCGACAAGGCGGAGTGCCTCCCGCTGGCCAAGGCACAGGTCATGACCCCGGTCGGCATGACCTCCGGCACCTCTCGCGTCAAGGTCATCGCCAAGCCGAAGGCGGCGGACCCGAACGCGACCGCGGAGGAGAAGCTCAAGGCCGGGATGGACGCGCTCGGCGGGACCGTCACCAGCGTCACGCTGGCCTCGTACGACGGCAAGGGTGCCGAGGAGGCCTTCGCTTCGTTCAAGGGCGCGGGCACGGCCTGCGCCGCCGGCTTCGAGGCCAAGGCGACCGACGGTTCCGCTTCGCCGGACAACTCGATCAAGTTCAGCAAGGTCGTCCCCGGCGCCCAGGTGACCGCGGGGGACGAGGCGCTCGCCTACACCTTCCAGGGGGAGTCGGACGGCGAGAAGATCTCGACTGAGCTCGTGGTCGTCCGCAAGGGCAGCTCGCTCGTCACCTTCTACGCGGTGAGCCTCGCCGGGACCGCCGAGCAGCCCAAGGCTGTCGTCGAGGCGCAGCAGAAGAAGCTCGGCTGACGGCTCGTCCGCGGCGTTCGAACACGCGTCAACCCCGCTCCGGCACATTCGCCGGGGCGGGGTTTTCGTCTTGTTCAGGTACCGGGCGGGGAGCCAACTACGGCGTACCCTGCGGCTTATGTGCGGAATCGTGGGTTACGTAGGAGCGCAGTCGGCGCTCGATGTGGTCATTGCCGGACTCAAGCGGCTGGAGTACCGCGGCTACGACTCGGCGGGTGTCGCCGTGCTCGCGGACGGCGCTCTCGCTTCGGTCAAGAAGGCCGGCAAGCTGGTCAACCTGGAGAAGGAACTGGTCGGGCACCCGATGCCGGCCGGTTCCACGGGGCTGGGACACACCCGGTGGGCGACCCATGGCGGGCCCACCGACGTCAACGCCCATCCGCACCTCGACAATTCGGGGCGCGTGGCCGTCGTGCACAACGGGATCATCGAGAACTTCGCAGCGCTGCGGGCCGAGCTGGCCGGGCGCGGGCACCGGCTGGAGTCCGAGACGGACACCGAGGTCGTGGCGCACCTGCTGGCGGAGCGGTTCGAGGACTCCGGGGACCTCGCGGAGGCGATGCGGCAGGTGTGCCGGCTGCTGGAGGGGGCCTTCACGCTGGTCGCCGTGCACGCGCAGGACCCGGACGTGGTGGTCGGCGCGCGCCGGAACTCGCCCCTGGTGGTGGGCGTTGGAGAGGGTGAGAACTTCCTCGCCTCGGACGTGGCCGCGTTCATCGCCCACACGCGGTCCGCGATCGAGCTGGGGCAGGACCAGGTCGTCGAGCTCCGCCGCGACGGAGTCACGGTGACCAACTTCGACGGTTCGGTCGCGAACGTGCGGGCGTACCACGTGGACTGGGACGCCTCGGCGGCCGAGAAGGGGGGTTATGACTACTTCATGCTCAAGGAGATCGCCGAGCAGCCGAAGGCTGTCGCCGACACCCTCCTGGGCAGGATCGACGCGAGCGGACTGCTGACCCTCGACGAGGTGCGCATCCCGGATTCGGTGCTGCGCGAGGTCGACAAGGTCGTGATCGTGGCGTGCGGTACGGCGTACCACGCGGGCATGATCGCGAAGCTGGCCATCGAGCACTGGACCCGCATCCCGTGCGAGACCGAGCTGGCGAGCGAGTTCCGCTACCGCGACCCGATCCTGGACCAGCGGACGCTGGTGATCGCGATCTCGCAGTCGGGCGAGACCATGGACACCCTCATGGCGCTGCGGCACGCGCGCGAGCAGGGTGCCAAGGTGCTGGCCGTCTGCAATACGAACGGCTCGACCATCCCGCGCGAGTCGGACGCCGTGCTGTACACGCACGCCGGCCCCGAGGTGGCCGTCGCCTCGACCAAGGCGTTCCTGACGCAGCTGGTGGCCTGCTACCTGGTCGCCCTGTACCTCGGGCAGGTACGGGGTACGAAGTGGGGCGACGAGATCCGGGCGGTCATCCGGGAGCTGTCGGACATCGCGGCGGCGGTGGACACCGTACTGGAGACGATGGAGCCGGTACGGGAGCTCGCGCGCTCCCTGGCCGACAAGAACACGGTGCTCTTCCTGGGCCGGCACGTCGGCTACCCGGTGGCGCTGGAGGGTGCGCTCAAGCTCAAGGAGCTCGCGTACATGCACGCCGAGGGCTTCGCGGCCGGCGAACTCAAGCACGGGCCGATCGCGCTGATCGAGAAGGACCTGCCGGTGGTGGTCGTCGTACCGTCGCCGCGCGGGCGCTCGGTGCTGCACGACAAGATCGTGTCGAACATCCAGGAGATCCGGGCGCGCGGGGCGCGGACCATCGTGATCGCCGAGGAGGGCGACGAGGCCGTCGTCCCGTACGCCGACCACCTGATCCGCATTCCGGCCACCCCGACGCTGCTCCAGCCGCTGGTGGCGACCGTGCCGTTGCAGGTCTTCGCGTGCGAGTTGGCGACCGCGCGGGGCAATGAGGTGGACCAGCCGCGTAACCTCGCCAAGTCGGTGACTGTGGAGTGAGCGCAGCGAACGGAGCAGGTCGCCGACAATGGGGCGCAGTGGTGACCGTCGGATAAATGGCTTCGTAGGGGTGCGTTGTGATTATCGGTGTGGGGATTGACGTTGCCGAGGTCGAGCGGTTCGGCGTGGCACTGGAACGGACACCGAGCCTGGCGCAACGCCTCTTCCTCGATGCCGAGTTGACCCTGCCGGGCGGCGAACGGCGCGGAACCGCCTCGCTCGCCGCCCGGTTCGCGGCCAAGGAGGCACTGGCCAAGGCGCTCGGCGCGCCCGCCGGGCTGCTGTGGACCGATGCCGAGGTGTACGTCGAGGACAGCGGGCAGCCCCGGCTGCGGGTGTCCGGGACGGTCCAGGCGCGGGCGGCGGAGCTGGGCGTGAAGTCCTGGCACATATCCCTCAGCCACGACGCGGGCATCGCCTCCGCAGTGGTGATCGCCGAGGGATAGCGGTCCCGGGGAAATGGGGCACGCCTCCGCGCCGCCCGGCGCGGAGGCGTGCCCGATTTCCCCGAGACCGCTTAGCGGGCAGGGTGGTGCCATGCGTACTGCTTACAGCGTGGAGACCGTACGGGCCGCCGAGCGCGAGCTGATGGCCCGGCTGCCCGAGGGCGCCCTGATGCAGCGGGCGGCGGCGGGACTGGCCGCCGTCTGCGCCCGGCTGCTGCCCCGGGTGTACGGGGCCAGGGTCGTCCTGCTGGTCGGCCCCGGGGACAACGGCGGCGACGCCCTGTACGCGGGCGCCCGCCTGGCCCGGCGCGGGGCCGGGGTGACGGCGGTGGCGATGGATCCGGCGCGGGTGCACGCGGGCGGCCTGGCCGCGCTGCGGGCCGCGGGAGGCCGCCTCGCCGAGGAGGTGCCGCACCGGGCGGACCTGGTCCTGGACGGGCTGGTCGGCATCGGCGGGCGCGGCGGGCTGCGGCCGGCGGCGGCCGCGCTGGTGGAGCGGATCCCGGAGGGCGCGACGGTGGTGGCCGTGGACCTGCCGAGCGGGGTGGACGCGGACACCGGTGAGGTGGCGGGGGCGGCCGTACGGGCCGATGTCACGGTGACCTTCGGGGCCCACAAGCCGGGGCTGCTCATCGACCCGGGGGCCGGCAGGGCCGGGGTGGTGCACCTGGTGGACATCGGGCTGTCCTTCCCCGCGGAGCCCGACGCACAGGCCCCGCAGCACGCGGAGGTGGCCCGGCTGCTGCCGGTGCCCGCGCGGACCAGCGACAAGTACCGGCGGGGCGTGGTCGGGATCATCGCCGGGTCCGCCCGGTACCCGGGTGCGGCGGTGCTCGCCGTGGCGGGGGCCCTGCGGGGCGGCGCGGGCGCCGTGCGGTACGTGGGACCCCCGGCGGTCGCGGACGCCGTGCTCGCCCGCTACCCCGAGACGCTGATCGGGCCCGGCCGGGTCCAGGCCTGGGTGGTCGGTCCGGGGCTGGGCGAGGACCCGGCCGCCGCCGAGGCGCTGGCGCAGCCCGTGCCGGTCCTGGTGGACGCGGACGGGCTGCGCGGGCTGGACCCCGGGGCGCTGCGGGCGAGGTCGGCCGAGACGGTGCTGACCCCGCACGCCGGGGAGGCGGCGGCGCTGCTCGGGGTCGCCCGGGAGGTGGTGGAGGCGGGCCGGCTGGCGGCCGTGCGGGAGCTGGCCGGGCGGTACGGGGCGACGGCGCTCCTGAAGGGGTCGACGACGCTGGTGTGCTCCGGGGACGCGCGGACGGTACGGGTGAACCCGACGGGTACGGCGTGGCTGGCGACGGCCGGGAGCGGGGACGTGCTGTCGGGCCTCGCGGGGTCGCTGCTGGCGGCCGGGCTGTCCGGGGCCGACGCGGCGTCGGTGGCGGCGTACCTGCACGGCCTCGCGGGCCGCATCGCCTCGGACGGCGGCCCGCTGCTGGCCCACGACATCGCCGCCGCCCTGCCCGCCGCCTGGCGCGAGGTGGCCGCCGGCTGAGCCACGGACTGAGCCGGCGGCTGGGCCGCCGACTGAGCCGCCGGCTGGGCCACCGGCGCCCCGGCGCACCGCGGCCGCGCGTGGGGCCGTAGCCGGAGGTGGAGCCGCAGACGAGCGCGACGGTCGGCCTCTGAGAGACTGTGGGGGATGAACGAGACACCCACGCGCGTGTACGCCGAGATCGATCTTGACGCCGTACGGGCGAACGTGCGCGCGTTGCGCGAGCGGGCGCCCCGGGCCGAGGTGATGGCCGTAGTCAAGTCCGACGCCTACGGCCACGGCGCCGTGCCCTGCGCCCGGGCGGCCCTCGAAGCCGGTGCGACCTGGCTCGGGACCGCCACCCCCGAAGAGGCGCTCGCGCTGCGCGCCGCCGGGGTCGGCGGGCGGATCCTGTGCTGGCTGTGGACCCCCGGCGGGCCGTGGCGGGAGGCCATCGAGGCCGACGTGGACGTCGCCGTCAGCGGGATGTGGGCCCTGGAGGAAGTGCGGGCGGCCGCCCGCGCCGCCGGCCGCACGGCCCGGATCCAGCTCAAGGCCGACACCGGCCTCGGCCGCAACGGCTGCCAGCCCGCCGACTGGGCCGAGCTCGTCGGCGCGGCCGTCGCCGCCCAGGCCGAGGGCACCGTTCACGTCACCGGGCTGTGGTCCCACTTCGCCTGCGCCGACGAGCCCGGACACCCCTCCATCGCGCTCCAGCTGACCGCCTTCCGCGACATGCTCGCGTACGCCGAGAAGGAGGGCATCGAGCCCGAGGTCCGGCACATCGCCAACTCGCCCGCCACCCTGACCCTGCCCGAGAGCCACTTCGACCTCGTCCGGTGCGGCCTCGCGGTGTACGGGGTCTCCCCGGCACCCGAGCTCGGCACCCCCGCCCAGCTCGGGCTGCGCCCCGCCATGGCCCTGAAGGCCTTCGTGGCCCTGGTCAAGGAGGTCCCCGCCGGACACGGCGTCAGCTACGGGCACCACTACGTGACCGAGGACGAGACCCGGCTCGCGCTCATCCCGGCCGGCTACGCCGACGGCATCCCGCGGCACGCCTCCGGCCGCGGCCCCGTCCTCCTCGGGGGCCGGACGCGGTACGCCGCCGGACGCGTGGCCATGGACCAGTTCGTCGTGGACATCGGCCTCGAGGACCGGGTCCTGCCCGGCGACGAGGTGGTCATCTTCGGCGACGGCGAACGCGGCGAGCCCACGGCCGAGGACTGGGCTCAAGCGGCGCACACGATCGCGTATGAGATCGTCACACGTATCGGGGTCAGGGTTCCCCGGGTGTACCGCGACGGAAGTACCGCAACGGCTGAGTGAGGGCGGCGGCGTGAGCGAGAACTGGCGCAAGGCCGGCTGGGCCGGAGCGGCCATCGGCGTGATAGCCGCGGGCGCGGCCGCCGGAGTCGCGGTCGAACGGATCACCGTCGGGCGGGGCATGCGCATGAAGGCGCGCCTGGCCCTCGACGCCACCGGGGACTACGGCTCCCTGCGCGGGGCCCCCGGCACCGCGCGGGCCGAGGACGGCACCCCGCTCTACTACGAGATCGACGAACTGCCCGAAGAGGGCAAGCGGCGCCGGCTGCGCCGCAAGGCCCCGGCCCCGCCGACCGTGGTGTTCTGCCACGGCTACTGCCTCGCGCAGGACTCCTGGCACTTCCAGCGCGCGGCCCTGCGCGGTCTGGTCCGCGCCGTGTACTGGGACCAGCGCAGCCACGGCCGCAGCGGCCGCGGGCTGGCCCAGGCCGAGGGCGAGCCGGTGACCATCGACCAGCTCGGCCGCGATCTGAAGGCCGTCATCGACGCGGCCGCCCCCGAGGGCCCGCTGATCCTGGTCGGTCACTCGATGGGCGGCATGACCATCATGGGACTCGCGGAGCAGTTCCCCGAGCTCGTCCGCGAGCGGGTGGCCGGGGTGGTCTTCGTCGGCACCTCCAGCGGCCGCCTGGACGAGGTGACGTACGGGCTGCCCTCCGTGGGCTTCGGGGCGGTACGCCGCCTGCTGCCCGGGGTGCTCAAGGCGCTCGGCTCCCAGGTGGAGCTGGTGGAGAAGGGCCGCCGGGCCACGGCCGACCTGTTCGCCGGCATGGTCAAGATGTACTCCTTCGCCTCGCCCGACGTGGACCCGGGCGTCGCCCGCTTCGCCGAGCGGCTCATCGAGGGCACCCCCATCGACGTGGTCGCCGAGTTCTACCCGGCCTTCCAGACGCACGACAAGGCCGCCGCGCTCCAGCGGTTCGCCGACATCCCCGTCACCGTCATCGCCGGGGACGGCGACATGGTCACCCCGCCCGGCCACAGCCAGACCATCAAGGACGCGCTGCCCTCCGCGGAACTGGTCGTCCTGGAGTCCGCCGGGCACCTGATGATGCTGGAACACCCGGACACCGTGACCCGGCTGCTCACCGGGCTGCTGGCGCGCACCGCGGTGGTGCCCGCACCGGCTAACGTTTCCGGTCATGGAAGAAGTACCGCAGGCAGCGGTTCCTGAAGCGGGGACCGAAGCGCACATCACCGTCGGCTCGCCCGACGCCATGCAGGACCTCGGCCGCCGGATCGCCGGTCTGCTCCGCCCCGGCGACCTCGTCCTGCTGACCGGGGAACTGGGCGCCGGCAAGACCACCTTGACCCGCGGACTCGGCGAAGGCCTCGGCGTACGCGGGGCGGTGACCTCGCCGACCTTCGTGATCGCCCGGGTGCACCCGTCGCTGACCGGCGGCCCGGCCCTGGTGCACGTGGACGCGTACCGGCTCGGCGGCGGGCTCGACGAGATGGAGGACCTGGACCTCGACGTCTCGCTGCCCGAGTCCGTGGTCGTCGTGGAATGGGGCGACGGCAAGGTCGAGGAGCTGTCCGACGATCGGCTGCACGTGGTGATCCGGCGGGCGGTGGGCCACGAGGAGGTCCTGGACGACGTCCGGGAGGTCGCCGTGCGCGGGATCGGCGGGCGCTGGTCGGCCGGGGCGGGTCTGGAGACCCTCGCGGGCGTCCTCTCGGAATGAAAGTTCGCGGTTAACGTACCGACAACTCGTCGGCAAGATATTGCGCGGGCGGCACGGCGCGTGGTCACATGGTAGCGAGGGCTGGTTAGGCGTACCTAAGTACCGGCTGGCCCCGGCCAGGAGGCAGCCATGTCGGCAGCAGGAGCAGCACCACCGGGAGCAGCGGCACCGGGAGCGCGGGCGCCCCGTCCGTCCGGCGTGTCCATGGGGGCGCTGCTCGCCGCCGGCGTCGCCGCCAGCGCCGTGTCGACACCGCCCGCCCGCGAGCGCGGCGGCGAGCCGGATCCCGGGGCGGAGGCGGCCCTACGGGAGCCGGCCGTACGGGAAGAGGCCGGTGAAGACGAGCAGGCCGCTCCGGAGTCCGAAGCGGCCTGAAGGGCGGGGGAGGCCCTGGAAGGGGCCTGGGCGCGTCCCCCGTTCGGGCGAACGTCAGGAGACGACGACGACCTTGGTGCCGATCGTCGCGAAGGCCCACATCGCGTCGCCGTCCGTGCGCGTCATGCGGACCCCGCCGGTCTTCTTGCCCGGATCGGGCTCCGGGAGCGTGTTGTCCACGCGGGCGCTGAAACCGACCGTGATGCCCTGCGTGCTCGCGAACCGGACCACGTGCTCGATCGGCACCCCGTCCGAGCCCGTCACCGTGCCCGTGCGGTTGCCGACCGTGTAGCTGCCCGGCGCCGGATGGACCGTGCTCGGCATCACCGTGAACGACTTCGGCTCCTGGCCGGCGGCGTCCACCAGCCACACGCGCTTCAGGCCGATCGAGTACACGACGCGCATCCCGGTGCCGGAGCCCGCCGGGACGGCCACCGGCTTGGCCGGGTCCGCCTTCGCGGCGCCGGAAGCGCTCGGGGCGGGCGAGGGGGTCTGCGCCACGGCCTTCTGCGGGTGCGCGGGGGCGGTGGCGGAGGCCTGGTAGCCGAGGAAGCCGATCGCGGCGAGTGCCGCGACGGTGAGCCCGGCCACGATTCCCGAGCTGCTGCGTGCCACCTTGGTCCACCTCTCCGCATGGTCTGGGGCGTCCCGACACCTTGATCGGTGACACCTGGGTCGAAGGTAGCAGCCGGGCTGCTCCCAGACCGGCCGCAAGGGCCCGGGGCCCCGGAGTCGTAGGCTGTTCGCGTGCTCTTGCTCGCTGTAGATACCGCCACGCCCGCCGTCACCGTCGCCCTGCACGACGGCGAGTCCGTCCTCGCCGAGTCGAACCAGGTCGACGCCCGCCGCCACGGGGAGCTCCTGCTGCCCTCCGTCGACAAGGTCCTCGCCGAGGCGGGGGTCAAGCTCGAAGCCGTCACCGGCATCGTCGTCGGCGTCGGCCCCGGCCCCTACACCGGGCTGCGGGTCGGACTCGTCACCGCCTCCACCTTCGCCGCCGTCCTCGGAGTGCCCGTGCACGGGCTGTGCACCCTCGACGGCCTGGCCTACGCGGCCGGCGCAGCCGGGATCGAGGGCCCCTTCACCGTGGCCACCGACGCGCGGCGCAAGGAGGTCTACTGGGCCCGGTACGAGGACCCGCGCACCCGGGTCGGCGAGCCCGCGGTGGACCGGCCGGCGGATATCGCCGAGCGGGTCGCGGGACTGCCCGCCGTCGGGCAGGGCGCGCAGCTCTACCCGGAGGTCTTCACCGACGCCCGCGCCCCGGAGCACCAGAGCGCCGCCGCGCTGGCGGCCCTGGCCGTGGAACGCCTGGCGGCCGGGCAGGAGTTCCTGCCCGCGACGCCGCTCTACCTGCGCCGCCCCGACGCGCAGGTGCCCAAGAACTACAAGGTGGTCACCCCGCAGTGACCGCCACCGCCGCCGTACTGCGCGAAATGCGCTGGTGGGACATCGAGCCCGTGCTGGAGCTGGAGCACGAGCTGTTCCCCGAGGACGCCTGGTCCGCCGGGATGTTCTGGTCCGAGCTCGCGCACGCCCGCGGCCCCGGTGCCACCCGCCGCTACGTCGTGGCCGAAGACGAGGGCGGCCGCATCGTCGGCTACGCCGGGCTGGCCGCCGCCGGGGACCTGGGCGACGTACAGACCATCGCCGCCGCCCGCGACCAGTGGGGCACCGGGCTCGGCGCCCGGCTGCTGACCGACCTGCTGCGCGCCGCCAGCGATTTCGAGTGCGCCGAGGTGCTGCTGGAGGTGCGGGTGGACAACACCCGGGCCCAGAAGCTGTACGCGCGCTTCGGCTTCGAGCCGATCGGCTTCCGGCGCGGCTACTACCAGCCCGGCAACGTCGACGCGCTCGTGATGCGCCTTTCCGACCCCGCAACCTCCGTCCCCGCGGACGGACCCGTACAAGGTGAGACGACCCATGGCTGACGAACCGCTCGTCCTCGGCATCGAGACCTCCTGCGACGAGACCGGCGTCGGCATCGTCCGGGGCACCACCCTCCTCGCGGACGCCATCGCGTCGAGCGTCGACGAGCACGCCCGCTTCGGCGGGGTCGTGCCCGAGGTGGCCTCCCGCGCGCACCTGGAGGCCATGGTCCCCACCATCGAGCGCGCCCTGAAGGAGGCCGGGGTCAGCGCCCGCGACCTGGACGGCATCGCCGTCACCGCCGGGCCGGGCCTGGCGGGGGCGCTGCTGGTGGGCGTCTCGGCCGCGAAGGCGTACGCGTACGCGCTGGGCAAGCCGCTGTACGGGGTGAACCACCTGGCCTCGCACATCTGCGTCGACCAGTTGGAGCACGGGCCGCTGCCGGAGCCGACGATGGCGCTGCTGGTCTCCGGCGGGCACTCCTCGCTGCTGCTGGCCCCCGACATCACCTCCGACGTGCGCCCGCTCGGCGCGACCATCGACGACGCGGCCGGCGAGGCCTTCGACAAGATCGCGCGCGTGCTCCAGCTGGGCTTCCCCGGCGGTCCGGTCATCGACCGCCTCGCGCGCGAGGGCGATCCGAAGGCGATCAACTTCCCGCGCGGGCTGACGGGGCCGCGCGACGCGGCGTACGACTTCTCCTTCTCCGGGCTCAAGACGTCCGTCGCCCGCTGGATCGAGGCGAAGCGGAAGGCGGGCGAGGAGGTGCCGGTGCGCGATGTGGCGGCCTCCTTCCAGGAAGCCGTGGTGGACGTGCTGACGCGCAAGGCGATCCGCGCGTGCAAGGACGAGGGCGTGGACCACCTGATGATCGGCGGCGGTGTCGCGGCCAATTCCCGGCTGCGCTCGCTCGCCCAGGAGCGCTGCGACGCCGCGGGGATCGTCCTGCGGGTGCCGCGGCCGGGGCTGTGCACGGACAACGGCGCGATGGTGGCGGCGCTGGGCGCGGAGATGGTCAAGCGGAACAGGCCGGCTTCGGACTGGGACCTGTCGGCGGACTCCTCGCTGCCGGTGACGGACCCGCACGTTCCCGGCCGTTCTTCCGGCCATTCCCACGGGGACGGGCACGGCCACAGCCACGACCACGACCACGTGCACGAGCTGAGCAAGGACAACCTGTACTCGTGAGCACCGTCGCGCTGATGTGGGAGGCCCGGTCCGTGCCCGGACGGGGCAACGAGCTGCTGGAGTGGGCCCGTTCGCGGGTACTGGCCCAGGAGCCGGTGCGGCGCGAGGTGTTCCGGGCCGCGCAGGACCGGGTGCTCGTGATCACCTGGTGGGAGACCCCCGAGGGGGTCGGTGCGGAGCTGCCCGAACTCCCGGAGCCCGACGCTGATTTGATCACCCGGGCGGTCCACCGCTGGCGCTTCGAATCGGTGGAGGCCGTCGAGGGCGCCGGAGGCTGAGCCTGACGGCCGGGGGCCCGGCGGAAGCCGCCCCGCGTGCGGCTATGGTCATGTGCATGCCCCGCCGTGACCTGCCGCCGCCGCCCCCTCCCGCGCACCTGCGCGCCTGGCTCGACGAGAATGCCGTACGGGCCGACCGCGCCCGTTTCCTGAGCGAACTCGGGCGGCGCAGCCTCGGCTTCGGGAGGCTGCTGCTGCTGTGGGCCGTCTCGGCGGTCTTCGCCCTCGGCTGGTCCTTCGTCGGCATGGCCCTGATGGCCTTCGAGACGCAGGACCCGTTCTCGTACCTCTTCGGCCTGATCTTCGCCGTGCTCGGCGTGGGCGTGCTGATACCGGCCGGGTTCTGGTTCGCCTGGGGCGCCAAGCAGGACCGGCAGATCCGCCGGCTGATGTGCGCGTGGGCGGAGCTGGGCCGGGACCCGGCCGTCGACTCCGAGGTGCGCGCCCCGGGGCGCAGCCTGACCTGGCTGCTGACCTCGTTCCTGCTGGGTGCGCTCGGGCTCTGGGTGACCTTCGGGACGGCGGTGTCGGCCCGGCCGGGCGCGGACACCTACGGCGAGGTCGCGTACGCGATGGGCCTCGGCATGATCCTGTGGATCACCGGCCTGCTGGGCCTCGGCAAGGCGGGCGCGCACTACCGGTGGGCGGTACGGGCCTTCGGCGGCCCGACCCGCCCGACGGCCGGCTAGTACCCCGCGTCAGGCACCAGTACCCCGTCAGGGCTTGGCCGTCGGCGAGCCGATCAGCATCGAGGGCGCCCCTGCGACCCGGGTCAGGAACACCGTCGCGGAGTTCGGCCCCTGCGGCTTCACCTTCTTGCGGAGCTCCTCCGGCTCGATGGCCGAGCCGCGCTTCTTCACCGTCAGGATGCCGACCCCGCGCTCGCGCATCAGCGCCTTGAGCTTCTTGAGGCCGAAGGGCAGGACGTCGGTGATCTCGTACGAGGTCGCGTACGGGGTCTCGTGCAGCTCGTCGGCGGTGATGTACGCGATCGTCGGGTCGATCAGCCGGCCGCCCAGCTGCTCCGCGACCTCGGCGACGAGGTGGGCCCGGATCACGGCCCCGTCGGGCTCGTAGAGGTAGCGGCCGACCGGACCGGCATCGGGGTCGGGCAGCGGATCGGCGGTGGCCAGCGCGCGCGGGCCGGGCAGCAGGGTCGCGCGGATCTCGCCGGGGGCGGTCCCGAACCACAGGACGGCCTCCTTCACGTCCCCCTGGTCGGAGATCCACTCGGCCGCAGCCTCGGCGGGGACCGCCTCGTGGGGGATCCCGGGTGCGATCTTGATCGCGGCGAACTTCGCGGCACGGGCGGTGGCGATCGCCCAGGACAGCGGCGGGGAGTAGGACTCCGGGTCGAAGATGCGGCCGCGCCCGCCCCGCCGGGCCGGGTCGATGAACACGGCGTCGTAGCCCGCGGTGTCCACCTCCGTGACGTCCGCCTCCCGGACCTCGATCAGGTCCGCGAGCCCCAGCGCCTGGGCGTTGGCGCGGGCGACGGCGACGGTCAGCGGGTCGTGGTCCACCGCCAGCACGCGGATGCCGAGCCGGGCCAGGGCGAGGGCGTCGCCGCCGATGCCGCAGCACAGGTCCGCGAGGCTGCGTACGCCCAGGGCCGCGAGCCGCTCGGCGCGGTACGAGGCCACCGACGCGCGGGTGGCCATCTCGCCGCCGCCGGGGGTGAAGTACATCCGGTGGGCGTCCTCGGCCCCGAACTTCGCCACCGCGCGCTGCCGCAGCCGGGCCTGCCCGAGGGCGGCGGAGACCAGCGGGGCGGGGTGCTCGCGGCGCAGCCGGGTGGCGACGGCGAGCTCCTGGGCGGGGTCGTACTCCCGGAGCGAGTCGAGGAGGGCGCTGCCCTCGGGAGCGAGGAGCGCGGCGAAGTCTTCGGGGGTCACGGGGTCCATTGTCGGCCACTCGGTGGAAGGTCGGGTTCCCGCCGAGGTGTCGCCAGGGGCGGGTGCGTGACAGATGCAAAGATGCCCAGCTATGCAGCTAGTCCGACAAAAGGAACATAAGACGCAACAGGGTCACCGGATCGCGGCAGTTGCGCGAGGCCGGTTGGGGATGGCCGCCATGGCCGCACTGCTGGTCGCCGGATTGGCGACGGGGTGCGGATCCAGCGGCTCCGCAGCGCCGGACAAGGCCGCCAAGGCGAAGGCGGCCGCCGGTGCCGAGGGGCCCGGCGCGGCAGGTGCGCTCGGCAACTACGCCGAGAAGCTGAAGGCCGCCCAGCAGGCGCGGGCCGTCGCCGCCAAGCGGTGGGGGCTGGCCAAGCCGCCGCTGATGGCCCCGGCCGCTCCCAAGGAGAAGCCCGAGATCACCACCCGCAAGGGCTTCGAGGTCGAGGACGGCGACAGCCTGCCGCCGGTCTTCACCACCGTCCCCACGGAGGAGAAGGTCGTCTTCCTGACGATCGACGACGGTGCCGAGAAGGACCCCGAGTTCCTGAAGATGATGCAGGAGCTCAAGCTCCCGTACACCGCGTTCCTGAGCGACTACCTGGTGCGGGACAACTACCCGTACTTCAAGCAGATGCAGGACGCGGGCGTGACCCTGAACAACCACACGCTCAACCACCGCTACATGCCGGCGCTCTCCTACGAGAAGCAGCGGCAGGAGATCTGCGGTCAGCAGGACACGATCGAGAAGCAGTTCGGCAAGCGGCCCACGCTGTTCCGCCCGCCGTACGGCAACTACAACGAGGACACGCTGCGCGCGGCCAAGTCCTGCGGGATCAAGTACGCCCCCCTCTGGAACGAGGAGGCCTTCCCGGACCGGATGGACTGGCGCGAGTGGGACCGCGACCTGCACCCCGGTGACATCATCCTCACGCACTTCCGGGGCAAGGAAGACTGGAAGGGCAGCATGACTGACATGATCCGTCATGTCATGAAGACCGTCACGGACAAGGGATATGCCGTGGCCCGCTTGGAGGATTACTTGTGAGGTACGCGCGCCGGTTGGTAGCCGGAACGCTGGCGGCCGGCGCGCTCGCGCTGTCCCTGACGGGGTGCGGGGACAGCGTGGACCCCATCGAACGAATGGGCCGCAAGGCGACGGAGGACAGGACCTCCCCGTCGCCTTCCGCCCCGGCCTCCCCCTCGGCGGCGGGCTCGGCGGTCGCGGGTGACGAGGCGTACCGGAAGTGGGGCCTGAACGCCCCCCTCCAGTACGCCCCCAAGCCGGCCGTCAAACCCCAGGTCCCGCCCGCCAAGCCGGGCCGGGTCCAGGTCATCGACCGAATACCCGTCCCGGCGGACGACAAGGTCGTCTTCCTGACGTTCGACGACGGCGCGGAGAAGAACCCCGAGTTCCTGAAGATGGCGGCCGATCTGAAGCTGCCGATCAGCATGTTCCTGACGGACAACATCGCCTCGTCGGACTACGGCCACTTCGAAAAGCTCCGCGACAACGGATCCAACAGCACGATAAACAACCACACGCTGACGCACCCGAACCTCAAGACCCTCTCCTTCGCGGCACAGAAGAAGGAGATATGCGGTCAGCAGGAGCGTCTGGAGAAGCGGTTCGGTACGAAGCCGACCCGCTTCCGCCCGCCGTACGGCAACTACAACGACGACACCCTCAGGGCCGCGAACGAGTGCGGGATATCGCAGCTCCTCCTGTGGCGCGTGTCGATGCAGATCAACAACTTCCAGTACGCCGAGGGTTCCGCCCTCAAACCGGGCGACATCATCCTGGCCCACTTCCGCGGCCCCGCCGAGCTCAAGGGCTCGACGGAGATCGAGATGACCACGCGGATGCTCCAGCGGATACAGGAGCAGGGGTACCGGATCGGGCGCCTGGAGGACTACCTCTAGGCCGTCTCTTTCGGATCTTGCCGGGTCCGCGCCGCCCGGCACCGCACCTCGCCGCGCTGCCGGGGCACCCGAGTACGTCCAGTACACGGAAGCCCCGGCAGCGCGCCGAGGCACGGCACCGGACGACGCGGGCTCGACCGGCAAGATCCGAAAGAGACGACCTAGGCCGTCTCTTCGGTCGCGCTAGGAACCCGTGGGGCCCGGACCCGACACCGCCGGGGTGATCGTCGTTTCCACCGGGCCCCTGGAATCCGCCTCGCGCTGGCGTTCCGCGCTGTCGGAGATCCGCAGCAGCAGGGCGATCATGATCCAGTTGGCCAGGAGCGACGAGCCGCCCGCCGCCAGGAAGGGCAGGGCCTTGCCCGTCAGGGGGATCAGGCCCGTGACCCCGCCCGCCACCACGAAGACCTGCAGGGCCAGCGCCGAGGAGAGGCCCACGGCGAGGAGCTTGCCGAACGGGTCGCGCGCGCCCAGGGCCATCCGCAGCCCCCGCTGCACGAGGAGCGCGTAGAGGATCAGGACGGCCATGACACCGGCCAGGCCCAGTTCCTCGCCGACCGTGGTGAGGATGAAGTCGCTGCGGCCGGCGAACTTGATCAGCTCCGGATTGCCCATGCCGAGCCCGGTGCCCGAGATGCCGCCGGTGCCGAAGCTGAACAGCGCCTGCGCCGACTGGTCGGAGATGACGCCCGGCGGCCGGTCCTTCCAGTAGTACGACAGCGGGTTCAGCCAGGCGGCCACGCGGCCCTTGACGTGCGGTTCCGTGGAGCCCACGACGAAGGCGCCCACCGAGGCCATGAGCAGGCCGCAGACGATCCAGCTGGTGCGCTCCGTGGCCACGTAGAGCATCACCACGAAGACGCCGAAGAAGATCAGCGAGGTGCCGAGGTCGCGCTCGAAGACCAGCACGAGCAGCGAGATGATCCACACCGTGACGATCGGTCCGAGCTGGCGCATCGGGGGCAGGCGCATGCCCAGGAACTTGCGGCCCGACAGGGCCAGCGCATCGCGGTGGATGACCAGGTAGCCCGCGAAGAAGACCGCGATCATGATCTTCACGAACTCGCCGGGCTGGACCGAGAGCGCGCCGAGCCTGATCCAGCGCTTCGCCCCGTAGGTGTCCGCGCCGAAGAACGCCGGCGCGATCAGCGCCACCAGCGCGACGGCCATCGTGATGTAGATGAACCGCTGGAGCAGCCGGTGGTCGCGCAGGACCCACAGCACGAGGATGCACGCGGCGACGCCGACCACCGACCAGAGCAACTGGCCGGGCGCGTTCGCCGTCGACTTGTACCGCTCGATGTACCCCTGGTCGAGCCGGTGCAGCAGCACCAGCCCCAGCCCCGTCAGCAGCATGGCCAGCGGGAAGATCAGCGGATCCGCGTACGCGGCGAACCGGCGCACGGCCAGGTGTCCCACCAGCGCGAGCAGCGTCATGCTGATCGTGAAGCCGGTGAGGTTGGGCGGCAGCGCGTCGTTCATCGCCAGCCCCGCGCTGGCGTGGCCGGATACGGCGATGACGACGACCAGGACGAGCAGCAGTGCTTCGGTGCGGCGGCGCGCGCCCGCCGTCGTCAGGGGTTTCAGTCCACGCACGGGACGCCGCCGCCATCGATGGCGGGGGTTCCGCTGCTCTTCCGGGACGGGGCGGGGGAGGGTGAGGCACCCGGGGCGGGCGACCCTGCCGAGGAGGGAGCGGCGCCCGGTGCGCTCGGGCTCGCAGCGGCCTTGGGCCCGATCTGCTCGGCAATGAGTCGCTTTATCTTCATATCGTCTACGACGTTTATCTCGGCGTCATGGTTCCTGCTGAAGCCTTCGATGGGAAGGGTCACAAACTCCACGTTGCCCCCCGACAGGTTCTTCGCCTGCTTCACGAACGACAGCAGGTCCCACCCCTGATCGGTGACGACGTCCTGTTTCGCGGTGTCGATCAGCTTGATCAATTTCACCGGGTCGGTGAAGGTCCCCGCCTGGTTCAGCTTGTACGTCGCACCCGCCAGGAAGGCCTGCTGCCGCTTCGTGCGGTCCAGATCGCCCATGGTCAGGCCGTGCCGCTGCCGTACGAAGGCCAGCGACTGCTGGCCGTTGAGGCTCTGGCGTCCCGCCGGGAAGTCGGCGCCCGAGAAGCTGTCCTTCACGGGGTGCTTCAGACACACCGGTACGCCGTCCAGGGCGCCCGCCAGATGGTAGAAACCGGCCAGGTTCAGCTCGGCGAAGTGGTCGATCGGGACGCCGAGGAAGGCGCGGACCGTGTCGATCTCCGCCTTGCGCCCCGCCTCGCGCCCCTCGTGCTCCAGCTGCCGCCGGTCCTTGACCCCCTGGGCGGCGAGCTGCTCCTCGTGCTTGGCCTTCGCCCGCCCGTAGGCCTCCTTGATCTTGGCCTTGCCGGTGAACCCGGGCACGCCGTGCATCTCGACGAAGTCGTCGCGCGGCACCGAGAAGGCCTTCGCCTTGCCCCCGTCACCGGGTACGTGGAGCAGGATCAAGGTGTTGGTGTTGTAGCCGCCGATGTCGGAGCTGCCCGCGTGCAGCTTGTCCAGGACGTCCTCGGGCAGCGGCTCGCCGTTCTGGTCGCGGCGGCTGTCCAGGCCCATCAGGAGGATGTTCACATCTCCGTACTTCGACTTCTCGGCCCCCTCCAGGGCCTTGGAGCTGCCGATGGTGGAGACGAGGTCCTGGTACAGGTACCAGGCGGTGCAGCCCATGAGCACCACCAGCGCACCGGCTCCCGCCAGCACGGTCCGGGTGAGCCGGGTCCGGCGCGAGGGCCTGCCGGGCCTGCGGCGCCGGGTCGCGGGGGCCTGCGGTTCCTGGGGCTTCCTGCGGTGCGCACTCATGGGTGTCGATGCTGATGCAGGGGTGCTGAAGGAAACCTGAGGGTCCTGAAGCCGCTTTCAGGGGCGGGGGCTATCGGGCACGCGCAGCACCAGCCGCACGCCCGTGGCTCCGGCGGCTGCGGGGAGCGCGCGCAGGTCGCCGCCGTGCGCCCGCGCGATCTCCCGGGCGATGGCCAGGCCCAGGCCGGTGCCGCCGCTGGCCCGGCCCCGGTCCGCGTCCAGCCGTACGAAGCGCTCGAAGACCCGGTCCCGGTCCGCCTCCGGGATGCCCGGCCCGTCGTCCGTGACCTCCAGCAGCGCCCAGCCGTCGCCGCTCGCCGACGCACGCACGGTGACCCCGGTCCGGGCGTACCGCAGGGCGTTGTCCACGAGATTGGCCAGCGCCCGCTCCAGCCGCGCCGGATCCCCGGCAGCCGGTACGGGGGCCCGCGCGTCCAGCCGTAGCGCCACCCGGGGATCCGGGCGCCGCGCCACGGCCTCGGCGGCCAGCAGTGCGAGGTCCACGGGCTCGGTGCGCGGCGCGGGTCCGCCGTCGAGCCGGGCCAGCAGGAGCAGGTCGGCCGCGATGCCCTGGAGCCGCTCGGTATCGGCCAGTGCGGCCGCCACCGACTCCCGGTCGGGATCCCGCAGCGCCACCTCCAGCCGGGACCGGACGGCCGCCAGGGGGTTGCGCAGCTCGTGCGAGGCGTCGGCGGTGAACTGCCGCTGCCGGGCGTCGCTGCGCTCCAGCCGGTCCAGGGTGGCGTTGACGGTCCGGGCCAGCTGCGCGATCTCGTCGGCCCCGCCCGGGTCCGGGACCCGGCGGTCGAGCTCGCTGGCGGTGACCGCGGCCAGCTCGGTGCGGATCGCGGCCACCGGGCGCAGCGCCTGGCCGGTCACCCACCAGGCCAGGGCCGCCGAGAAGGCGATCAGTGGGGGAGCGCCGGCGAGCAGGCCCAGGGCGACGGACCGGTCGGCGGCGTCCACGTCGCCCAGGACCGTCATGGCGTACACGGTGTGCGGATCGCGCGCCCCGCGCGGACCGGGCGCCTCCACGGCGACCACCGCACGCCGTTCCGCGCCGGGGCGCGCGGGCGGCAGCACGGCCGAGCGGGAGTCGCTGCCGGGCGCGGGGCGCAGCTCGCCCAGTTCGGGGGTGTCCTTCAGGTCCCCGCTGGTGGCGATGGTCCGGCCGTTCGCGTCCCGTACGAGGACCAGGTCCACCCCGCCCTCCGGCGCGGGCAGCCGGCCGGCGGCCGGAAGGATCCCGCTGTCGAGCTGGGAGGCGACCTTGCGGGCGGCGAGCTCGGTGCGGCCGGTGGTGTTCTCGATGAGGTTGGCGCGCAGCACCGTGTACAGCCACAGCCCGCCGGTGGCGAGGACGGCGGCCATCGCGAGGGCGGCGGCCGCGGCGGCGCGGGCGCGCAGGCTGCCCAGGCGCGGGCGGGGCCGCCGGGGGCGCGATGGCCGCCCGGGGCGCCGGAACGGCCTATCCACCGTCCGGGGCCATCCGGTAGCCGGTGCCGTGGACGGTGAGGATCGAGCGGCGGCCGAAGGGGACGTCGATCTTGCGGCGCAGGGAGGAGACGTAGACCTCGACGATGTTCGGGTCGATGCCGTGCGGGCCCTCCCAGACCTCGTCGAGGATGTCCTGCTTGGCGACGGCCCGGCCGGGCTGTTCCATCAGGCAGGCCAGGACGCCGAGCTCGCGGGCGGTCAGCTCGATCTCGTGCCTGCCGCGGCGGCAGCGGCGGCCGCGCGGGTCCAGGACCAGGTCGCCGGCCTGGAGCACGGCGCTCTGCGGGGGGCCGGCGGCGCGCCGGGTGATCGCGCGCAGGCGGGCGGCGAGGACGACGAAGGAGAAGGGCTTCGTGAGGTAGTCGTCGGCGCCCGAGTCGAGCCCCTCGGCCTCGTCGTACTCGCCGTCCTTGGCAGTCAGGATGAGGACGGGGGTGGGGTCGCCGTGGGCGCGCATCCGCTTGCAGATCTCGTAGCCCGAGAGGCCGGGGAGCATCAGGTCGAGGACGACGGCGTCGTACGGGCCGCCGGTGAGCGCGAGGTCCAGGCCGCGGTGTCCGTCGTGGGCGAGGTCGATCCAGTGGCCGTCGGCGGCGAGCCCGCGCCGCAGCGATTCGGCAAGCCCCACTTCGTCTTCGACGACCAGAATGCGCATGCCCCAAGCCTCACATACCGGGCCCGGTTGACCGGGCCGGCACCCACGGGGGCGGCGCCACGGACCCTGCCCCGTCCGCGGGTTCGGCGGGGCCGAGGCCGCACCCCGGCCCGTACCCGGCCCGCACCCCGGCCCGTACCCGGCCCGCACCCCGGCCCGTACCCGGCGCGGCCGTGCGGAAGCGGGCGGGCCCTGCGGGCGGCCTTCCCCTACCCACCCTTCGCCCGTTCCCCGGGCTCCGCCCGGACCCGGTCCTCAAACGCCGGACGGGCTGAGAAGCCCCCGTCTCGCCCCCCGGGCAGGGGCCGGGACGGGATGCGGCCCGCCGGGCCGGGACGCGGTCCGACGCGGCCGGAGCGGCGGCCCGGGCGGCGAAACCAGCGGCGCGTATTGGCACTCCGCTTGACCGAGTGCTAATCGCCGGAATAGTCTCGCGTCTGGCACTCGCCCCTGGTGAGTGCCAACACAGCGACAGGCAGGTCCGGCTCCCGCGACGACGGATCGACCTGGTCGCCACCTCAGACAGTTAACCCCGGATCTCCGAAGGGGGAGGTCAGATCGTGACGACCACCAGCTCCAAGGTTGCCATCAAGCCGCTCGAGGACCGCATTGTGGTCCAGCCGCTCGACGCCGAGCAGACCACGGCCTCTGGCCTGGTCATCCCGGACACCGCGAAGGAGAAGCCCCAGGAGGGCGTCGTCCTTGCCGTGGGCCCGGGTCGCTTCGAGGACGGCCAGCGTCTCCCGCTGGACGTCACCGTCGGCGACGTCGTCCTGTACTCCAAGTACGGCGGCACCGAAGTGAAGTACAACGGCGAGGAGTACCTCGTCCTCTCGGCTCGCGACGTGCTCGCGATCGTCGAGAAGTAATCACTTCTCCAGTTTTGCTTTGAGCTACGCCCCTGGTCACCCCTGCTGATGCCGGGCGGCGAGGGGCGTAGTTCGTTCTGGGTTAGGCGGTCGCGGTGAGCGGCCGGGGATCGCAACGAGAGGGCTGAACCGCTCCCATGCCGAAGATTCTTAAGTTTGACGAGGACGCCCGTCGCGCCCTCGAGCGCGGCGTCAACAAGCTTGCCGACACGGTCAAGGTGACGATCGGCCCCAAGGGCCGCAACGTCGTCATCGACAAGAAGTTCGGTGCGCCCACCATCACCAACGACGGTGTCACCATCGCTCGCGAGGTCGAGCTGGACGACCCGTACGAGAACCTGGGCGCGCAGCTCGTGAAGGAGGTGGCGACCAAGACCAACGATGTTGCGGGTGACGGCACCACCACCGCCACCGTGCTGGCCCAGGCGCTGGTCCGCGAGGGTCTGCGCAACGTCGCCGCGGGTGCCTCCCCGGCCGCCCTCAAGAAGGGCATCGACCTCGCGGTCAAGGCCGTGTCCGAGGAGCTCCTCGCGACCGCCCGCCCGATCGAGGACAAGTCCGACATCGCCGCCGTGGCCTCGCTCTCCGCGCAGGACGCCCAGATCGGCGAGCTCATCGCCGAGGCGATGGACAAGGTCGGCAAGGACGGTGTCATCACCGTCGAGGAGTCCAACGCCTTCGGCGTGGAGCTGGAGTTCACCGAGGGCATGGCCTTCGACAAGGGCTACCTCTCCCCGTACATGGTCTCCGACCAGGAGCGCATGGAGGCCGTCCTCGACGACCCGTACATCCTGATCAACCAGGGCAAGATCTCCTCCATCCAGGACCTGCTGCCGCTGCTCGAGAAGGTCATCCAGGCCGGTGGCACCAAGCCGCTGCTGATCATCGCCGAGGACGTCGAGGGCGAGGCGCTCTCCACCCTCGTCGTCAACAAGATCCGTGGCACCTTCAACGCCGTCGCCGTCAAGGCGCCCGGCTTCGGTGACCGCCGCAAGGCGATGCTCCAGGACATGGCCACCCTCACCGGTGCCACCGTCATCGCCGAAGAGGTCGGCCTCAAGCTCGACCAGGCCGGTCTGGACGTACTCGGTTCCGCGCGCCGCGTGACCATCACCAAGGACGGCACCACCATCGTCGACGGTGGCGGCAAGTCCGAGGACGTCCTCGGCCGCGTCAACCAGATCAAGGCCGAGATCGAGTCCACCGACTCGGACTGGGACCGCGAGAAGCTGCAGGAGCGCCTGGCGAAGCTCGCCGGCGGCGTCTGCGTCATCAAGGTCGGCGCCGCCACCGAGGTGGAGCTCAAGGAGCGCAAGCACCGTCTCGAGGACGCCATCTCGGCGACCCGCGCCGCGGTCGAGGAGGGCATCGTCTCCGGCGGTGGCTCCGCGCTCGTCCACGCCGTCAAGGTTCTCGAGGGCAACCTCGGCCTGACCGGCGACGAGGCCACCGGTGTCGCGGTCGTGCGCCGCGCCGCCGTCGAGCCGCTGCGCTGGATCGCCGAGAACGCGGGCCTCGAGGGCTACGTCATCACGGCGAAGGTTGCCGAGCTCGACAAGGGCCAGGGCTTCAACGCCGCCACCGGCGAGTACGGCGACCTGGTCAAGGCCGGCGTCATCGACCCGGTCAAGGTCACCCGTTCCGCGCTGGAGAACGCCGCTTCCATCGCCTCCCTGCTGCTCACGACCGAGACCCTGGTCGTCGAGAAGCCGGCTGACGACGAGGCCGACGCCGGTCACGGCCACGGTCACGGCCACAGCCACTGACCTCGTCAGAGGTGGGTTGAGAGAGCCCCGGTCGCCTTCGGCGGCCGGGGCTTTTCCCGTTCCCTGCGGTATGACCCGTGGGGTGCTACTGCATCATCCCCATCTGGCGCATCAGGCCCGGGGCGTCGTAGTACCACCAGTCCTCGGCGATCTGGCCGTTCTCGATGCGGCAGGTCGTACAGCCCGACATGCTGAATTCCTTGCCGGTCGGTGCGACCCCCATGAACTCGCCCTTGTGGGTGCCCTTCCAGTTCCAGAGCGTGGTGACGCAGTCCCCTTCGGCGATCTGGCGGGTCATGTCGAAGGACATGTCGAAGGCGTCCCGCCACATGCCGACGGTCTTGCGGAGGCCTTCCCGGCCGTTGCCCTCGCCCGTGGTGTCCATGATGTCGTGGGTGACGTAATTGGCCGCGATGCACTCCTCGATCACGTCGAAGTTGCCCTTGCCCGCGATGTCCTCGAAGAGCCGGTTCGCCACCAGCTTGTTGAGGTACTCGTCGCGGACGACCTCGAGGTTCATGAATTTCGGCATGCCCTCGCACAGGGCCACCATCTCCTGGAACATCCTGTCCGTCTCCGGAAGGTGAGAGTTCCTCATGGCCTCTTCGTACGAGGGGAATTCGACGAGGTCGACGTAGTGGGTCTTGGAGTCGCGGTCCCTGCCGATCATCGTGTGGGTGACCGTGCGCCGACCGCTCGCCTGTTCGGCCCAGCGGTCGATCAGGGCGTTCATCTCGTCGAACCGTGTGGTCTCGTAATCGATTACTTGTACGAATGTCATCGCGTCGCCTCCCGCGCTGGATGGGACACATCCAGTTTAGGGAGAATTCACCCATATGCCGCGTCTACCGGCTGGTCGCTGCGGCGAGGTGCTGCGACCGGATCACTGGGGCCCGTACTTGCGTCCCGTGCGGGAGGAGACCCCGCCCAGCAGCCCGCGCGGGGTCAGCTTCACCACGCTCATCAGCGCCTTGTACCGGGGGTCCGGGATCGACACGGTCTTGCCCCGCGCCAGGTCGGCCAGGGCCGCGGCCACCAGCTTGTCGGCGTCGAGCCACATCCAGCCGGGGATGTTGTCCGTGCCCATGCCGGCGCGCTCGTGGAACTCGGTCCGCACGAAGCCGGGGCACAACGCCATCAGCCGTACGCCCGAACCGGTCAGGTCCTTCGCCGCGCCCTGCGTGAACTGCACGACCCAGGCCTTGCTCGCCCCGTAGGTTCCGCGGGGCAGGAAGGCGGCCACCGAGGCCACGTTGATCACGCCGCCGCGTCCGCGCGAGCGCATCGGCTCGGTCGCCGCCGAGGTCAGCCGCAGCACGGCCTCGACGTGGACCTTCAGCATGGTCAGCTCGTCGGCCATGGACACTTCGAGGTAGCGGCCCTTGTTGCCGAAGCCCGCGTTGTTGACCAGCAGGTCGACCGGGTGCTTGCGGTCGCCGAGACGTTTCTCGACGGCGCCGATGCCCTCCTCCGTGGAGAGGTCGGCGGCCAGCACCTCGGCCTCGATGCCGTGCCGGTCGTGCAGTTCGGTGGCCTGCTCGCCGAGTCGCTTCGTGTCCCGGGCCACCAGGACGAGGTTGTGCCCCTGGGCGGCGAGCCGCCGGGCGAAGGCGGCGCCGATGCCCGCCGTGGATCCCGTAATCAACGCAGTCGTCATAGGCGCAACCTAGTCGCCCGCGGGGTCGCTTCCGGTCCGCAGCCCCTGCTTGCGCACGTACTCCAGGGCCTTGTCCCGCGACGACGGGTCCAGTGCGTCGCCCGCCGCCAGGACCCGCGGCAGCAGCGCCCGCTCGGTGGTGAACGCGCGGAACCAGAACTCCACCGTCACCTCGTGGTCCGGGCGGTGCACCACCTCGACGGTGTCGCCGGGGGAGACCGAACCCTCCTCGACCACCCGCAGGTACGCGCCCGGCCGGGCCTCCTGGGTGAACCGCTTGACCCAGGCCTGCTCGCCGAGCACCCCCTGGAAGGTCCGGCACGGGATGCGGGCCGAGGCCACCTCCAGGACCAGGTCGGGGCCGACCCGCCAGCGCTCGCCGAGCAGTGCGCCGTTCACGTCGACGCCGGAGGTGGTGAAGTTCTCGGCGAAGATCCCGCCGGGCATCTCGCGCTCCAGCTCGCGCCCCCACCAGTCCAGGTCCTCGCGGGCGTACGCGTACACCGCCTGGTGGTCGCCGCCGTGATGGCGCAGGTCGCAGACGTCGTCGCCCTCGACCCCGCTCGCCCCGGTTCCCCTGGGGCCCGGCGCGAAGACGCGGACGGGGCCGGGGGCGGGGAGCTTTCCGTGTCCGGTCAGCCCGCCCTCCGCGTCGGTGTACTCGACGGCCGTCGCGCGACCGAGGTTCACGGAGATGAGATGCATGGAATCCACGCTAGCCGAACAGCCTCAAAGCGTCACGGGATAATTCGCTCCGCCATCAAAGTAGCCCTTATGCTCGAAGGGTGATCGAGGCACGTCATCTCCGAGTTCTGCGCGCTGTCGCCGGAACCGGGTCCTTCTCCGCCGCCGCCCGCGAGCTCGGCTGCACCCAGCCGGCCGTCTCCCAGCAGATGAAGGCGCTGGAACAGTCCGCGGGCACCCCGCTGCTGATCCGCACCGGGCGCGAAATGCGCCTCACCCAGGCGGGCGAGGCGCTGGTCCGGCATGCCGCCGGCATCCTCGCCGGGCTGACCGCGGCCGAGGAGGAGGTCGCGGCCATCGCCGGACTGCGCGCGGGCCGGGTCCGGCTCGTCTCCTTCCCGAGCGGCAGCTCCACCCTGGTGCCGACCGCACTGGCGGCGATGCGCGCGGCGCACCCCGGCACCCGGATCTCGCTGGTGGAGGCCGAGCCGCCGCGCTCGGTCGAGATGCTGCGCGAGGGCGACTGCGATCTCGCGCTGGCCTTCCGCTACGGCGGGGCCGCCGGGTCCGCGGCCGAGTGGGAGGACCTCGTGGTCCGGCCGCTGCTGACCGACCGGCTCGTCGGGCTGGTCCCGGACGGGCACCGGCTGGCGGGCGCCGGGCGGGTGGGCATGGCGGAGCTGGCCGACGAGCCCTGGATCGCGGGCTGTCCGCGCTGCCGCCGCCATCTGGTGGACGTGTGCGAGGGCGTCGGCTTCACCCCGCGCATCGATTTCGCCACCGACGACTACCCGGCCGTGGTCGGCCTGGTCGGGGCCGGGCTCGGGGTCGCGGTACTGCCCGAGCTCGCGGTGGAGTCCGTACGGGCCAAGGGCGTGAGCACTCTCGTCGTGGAACCCGCCGTGGAGCGGGAGGTCGTGGCGCTGACCCTGCCGGACCTGGCCCGGGTGCCGGCCGTGGCCGCGACCCTGGACGAGCTGGAGCGGGCCGCGCAGCGCTGAGGACCGCCCCGGCGGGGGCGGACCGGTTGGGCCGGGCGGACCTGTCGGTGGGCCGGGAGCACCGGTGGGCCGGGCGGGCCGGATCGGGCCGCCACGCGAAGGACCGTACGGCGGTACGGCCGGTCGGGTGGCGACCCGGGCCGGATGCGGCACGCCCGGGCGTGCCGCGGGGTTGAGCGAAACGTTCCTTCGGGCGTTTCGCGACCCGCTCAGTGCGGAGCGATCGGCCCGATCGCGGTCGGGATCGCGGTGGTCGCGGGGATCAGGCGATGGCGTGCGCGGCCCATCAGTTCTTCGCGTTCGTCCTCGGTCAGGCCGCCCCACACCCCGTAGGGCTCTCGGACGGCGAGTGCGTGCGCGGCGCATTCCGAACGCACCGGGCATCGCATGCAGACCTCTTTAGCCGAGGCCTCGCGCGCGCTCCTGGCCGCGCCCCGCTCACCTTCCGGGTGGAAGAAGAGGGAGCTGTCGACCCCGCGGCAGGCAGCCAGCAGCTGCCAGTCCCAGAGGTCGGCGTTCGGTCCGGGGAGGCGGGAGAAATCTGCCATTGGTAGTCCTCTTGGTGCCGGTACTGAGGCGGATACGGTCCATGTCTCCACACCTACTGTCGTAGTAGATGTAAATATGACTCATTGGGAATCTAGCCTCAGACATGCGCCAAACGGAAGGAAAGCCGCCAAATAGGGCATACCGTCATCTGGAGGACACGCGGAGAGTGGTGCCCGCCTTGTGTTCGCTTCCTCACGTAGAGTGCCGAAGGTGTCCGTCCGACCCGTAACTCTTTCGAGTGACCATCGTTGAGAGTGCGAAGGCGGTTGAACCAAGAAGTTCTCGGACAGGTGTCCGGGAGCATCGACCGCACAGGTGACGATACGTACCAGCCTGGAGGCTCAAGGTGACGCGCATCAGCAGCTGCGGAGGGCGGTCATGACATCCGTCCTCGTCTGCGACGACTCCCCGCTTGCCCGAGAGGCGCTCCGTCGCGCGGTTGCCACCGTGCCCGGCGTCGAGCGTGTGACGACGGCTGCCAACGGCGAGGAAGTCCTCCGCCGCTGGGGTGCCGACCGTTCCGATCTGATTCTGATGGATGTACGGATGCCCGGGCTCGGCGGTGTGGAGACGGTTCGCCGGCTGCTCTCGGCCGACCCCGGCGCCCGCATCATCATGCTGACGGTCGCCGAAGACCTGGACGGCGTGGCCCTCGCGGTCGCCGCCGGCGCCCGGGGATACCTGCACAAGGACGCCTCGCGCGCCGAACTGCGGGCCACGGTCACCCAGGCCCTCGCCGACCCGACCTGGAGGCTGGCCCCGCGCCGGCTCCGCTCGGCCGAGATGGGCGCCGCGCCCACGCTCACCGCGCGAGAGATCCAGGTGCTGGAGGGCATGAGCCACGGCCGGTCCAACGCGGAGATCGGGCGCGAGCTCTTCCTCTCCGAGGACACGGTCAAGACGCACGCCCGCCGGCTGTTCAAGAAGCTGGGCGCCTCGGACCGGGCGCACGCCGTGGCCCTCGGATTCCGCTGGGGCCTGGTCCGCTGACCGCACGACCGCCGGCCCTCACCGGCCGGCGGCGCCGCGGCCGGCGCATCCGGCCGACGTGCCAGGCCGGCGCACCCGGCCCGCCGGGGTCGGACAAGTCCCGCCTTCCGTCCCGTCGAACCCTGGTGCGAACCCGGGATTGGCGGGGCACAATCCGGGGGACGTGTCGCTTCGGGCGCGATGCCGCATGCTTGAGGGTGTGGCGCATCCTTGGAGATGTCGCCTCGGGGACGATTCGGCCGAGCGGGAGGGGAGGGCCAGAGCATGAGTTCCGGTGCACCCACCCCGCATAACGCTTCGATGCACAACACGGGCCGCAGTGCCACGAATACTCCGGCACCAAGGCACCATGGATTGATGCGCGACGACGAGGCCCAGGGACCCCCCGCGGCCACCGGCTCCACCGGGGCCGCCAGGGGCGGCGGTGACGGCACCGTCACCGCGCTCGTGCGCCGTGCCGTCGAGGGCGACGAGCAGGCCACGCACGACCTCCTGGCCTTCGTGCACCCCCTCGCCATCCGCTATTGCCGCACCCGGCTCTCGCGACTTCCCGGTGACGCCCGTCACTTCGTGGAGGACCTGGCGCAGGAGGTCTGCGTCGCCGTCCTGATGGCCCTCCCGCGCTACCGGGACACC
Organism: Streptomyces sp. NBC_00454; assembly: GCF_041434015.1. Taxonomy (GTDB): domain Bacteria; phylum Actinomycetota; class Actinomycetes; order Streptomycetales; family Streptomycetaceae; genus Streptomyces. Next base: position 4,706,857 of record NZ_CP107907.1, read on the forward strand.
GGGCGCCCCTTCGAGGCCTTCGTCTTCGCCATCGCCGCGCACAAGGTCGCCGATCTGCAGCGGGCCGCCATGCGGCACCCCGGCAGCACGGCCGTGCCCTCCGACGAGATGCCGGAGCGCCCCGACGACTCGCTGGGCCCGGAGGAGCGCGCGCTGCTGAGCAGCGACGCCGCCTGGGCGAAGAAGCTGCTGGCCAACCTTCCGGAGAACCAGCGCGAGCTCCTCGTGCTGCGCGTCGCCGTCGGGCTGACCGCGGAGGAGACCGGCCAGATGCTCGGAATGTCCCCCGGAGCGGTACGGGTGGCCCAGCACCGGGCGCTCAGCCGACTCCGTGCGCTCGCCGAGCAGTAGGACGACCGGCTTTTTTTCGTAGGAAACGACGAAACTTGGGCTTGACCTTGGTCGTGGAATGAGACGCGTCGGGATCCCGTTAGCATGGACATCCGCGCCGAGCAAGACCATATGGGAAGGTGTCATGACTGTGAACGCCGACGGAGTGCCCGACAAATTCGCCACACTCGGCCTCACGTATGACGACGTGCTGCTGCTTCCTGGCTCCTCGGACATGTCGCCGGACGCGATCGACACCTCCTCCCTGATCTCGCGCAACGTCCGTGTGAACGTCCCGCTGCTCTCCGCCGCCATGGACAAGGTCACCGAGGCCCGCATGGCCATCGCGATGGCCCGCCAGGGCGGCGTCGGTGTTCTGCACCGCAACCTCTCCATCGTCGACCAGGCCAACCAGGTCGACCTGGTCAAGCGCTCCGAGTCCGGCATGGTCACGGACCCGATCACGGTGCACCCGGACGCGACGCTGCGCGAGGCCGACGAGCTCTGCGCGAAGTTCCGCATCTCCGGCGTCCCGGTGACCGACCCGGCCGGCAAGCTGCTCGGCATCGTCACCAACCGCGACATGGCCTTCGAGTCGGACCGCAGCCGCCAGGTGCGCGAGGTCATGACCCCGATGCCGCTGGTCACGGGCAAGGTCGGCATCACCGGCGTGGACGCCATGGAGCTGCTGCGCCGCCACAAGATCGAGAAGCTGCCGCTCGTCGACGAGTCCGGCATCCTCAAGGGCCTCATCACGGTCAAGGACTTCGTCAAGGCCGAGAAGTACCCGAACGCCGCCAAGGACAAGGACGGCCGGCTGCTCGTCGGCGCGGCCGTCGGTGTCGCCGGCGACGCGTACGAGCGCGCGCAGGCCCTGATCGAGGCGGGCGCCGACTTCATCGTCGTCGACACCGCCCACGGCCACTCCCGCCTCGTCGGCGACATGGTCTCCAAGATCAAGTCGAACTCGACGGTCGACGTCATCGGCGGCAACATCGCCACCCGCGACGGCGCCCAGGCCCTCATCGACGCCGGCTGCGACGGCATCAAGGTCGGCGTCGGCCCCGGCTCGATCTGCACCACCCGCGTCGTCGCCGGCATCGGCGTCCCGCAGGTCACGGCGATCTACGAGGCCTCGCTCGCCGCCAAGGCGGCCGGCGTCCCGGTCATCGGCGACGGCGGCCTCCAGTACTCCGGCGACATCGCGAAGGCCCTCGTCGCGGGCGCCGACACGGTGATGCTCGGCTCGCTGCTCGCGGGCTGCGAGGAGTCCCCGGGCGAGCTGCTCTTCATCAACGGCAAGCAGTTCAAGTCGTACCGCGGCATGGGCTCGCTCGGCGCGATGCAGTCCCGCGGCGACCGCAAGTCCTTCTCCAAGGACCGCTACTTCCAGGAGGGCGTGGGCGGCGACGACAAGCTCATCCCCGAGGGCATCGAGGGCCAGGTCCCGTACCGCGGCCCGCTCTCCGCGGTCGTGCACCAGCTCGTCGGCGGCCTGCGCCAGTCGATGTTCTACGTCGGCGGCCGCACGGTTCCCGAGCTCCAGGACCGCGGCCGCTTCGTCCGCATCACGTCGGCGGGCCTCAAGGAGAGCCACCCGCACGACATCCAGATGACGGTGGAAGCTCCGAACTACAGCCGCAAGGGCTGATCAGAGCAGTGATGGAGGGGCGGGCCCGGACGGGTCCGCCCCTTCGCCGTGCCCGCTGCGTGCGTCCGTACAGCGGTCACCGGAACGCGAGCACCCGGGGTTCGGGGATACTGGACGGGCAGACCCAGAGGAAAGGCCACCACACGTGACTGAGATCGAGATCGGGCGCGGCAAGCGCGGCCGCCGGGCGTACGCGTTCGATGACATCGCCATCGTCCCCAGCCGCCGGACCCGGGACCCGAAGGAGGTCTCGATCGCCTGGCAGATCGATGCCTACCGCTTCGAGCTCCCGTTCCTGGCCGCTCCCATGGACTCGGTCGTCTCCCCGCAGACCGCCATCCGCATCGGCGAGCTCGGCGGCCTCGGCGTGCTGAACCTCGAAGGCCTGTGGACCCGGTACGAGGACCCGCAGCCGCTGCTCGACGAGATCGCGGAGCTGGACGAGGACACCGCCACCCGCCGTCTCCAGGAGATCTACTCCGCTCCGATCCAGGCGGACCTGATCCGTCAGCGGATCAAGGAGGTGCGCGACTCCGGTGTCGTCACCGCCGCCGCGCTCTCCCCGCAGCGCACGGCAGAGTTCTCCAAGGTCGTCGTCGACGCCGGTGTGGACATCTTCGTGATCCGTGGCACCACCGTGTCGGCGGAGCACGTCTCCGGCGCCGCCGAGCCGCTGAACCTCAAGCAGTTCATCTACGAGCTCGACGTCCCGGTCATCGTGGGCGGCTGCGCCACCTACACCGCGGCCCTGCACCTGATGCGCACCGGCGCGGCCGGTGTCCTGGTCGGCTTCGGCGGCGGCGCCGCGCACACCACGCGCAACGTGCTCGGCATCCAGGTCCCGATGGCCACCGCCGTCGCGGACGTGGCCGCGGCCCGCCGCGACTACATGGACGAGTCCGGCGGCCGCTACGTGCACGTCATCGCCGACGGCGGCGTGGGCTGGTCCGGCGACATCCCCAAGGCAGTCGCCTGCGGCGCCGACGCCGTGATGATGGGCTCCCCGCTGGCCCGTGCCACGGACGCGCCCGGCAAGGGCAACCACTGGGGCATGGAGGCCGTCCACGAGGACGTGCCGCGCGGCAAGAAGGTCGACCTCGGTACGGTCGGCACCACCGAGGAGATCCTCACCGGCCCGTCGCACTCCCCGGACGGCTCGATGAACATCTTCGGCGCGCTGCGCCGCTCGATGGCCACCACCGGCTACAGCGAGCTCAAGGAGTTCCAGCGGGTCGAGGTCACGATCGCGGACTCGCAGCACAGCCGCTGACGTTCCCCCGCAGGGCACGCACGCACGTACGCCGGAGGGCCGGCACCCCACCAGGGGTGCCGGCCCTCCGGCGCGTGCGGGGTCGGCCGGTCAGTTCTTGCCCTTCATCCGGCGGTTGAGGCAGAAGGCCCAGGGGACCAGGGAGGCGCACGCGACGAGCAGCCACTTGAAGAGGAACCAGGCGTTGTCCGGGGCGATCTTCGAGTGCTCGTCGCCCATGGTGATGGCCAGGAGGAGCACCGATGCGCCCGTGACGATCCCGGGGACGCCCAGTACCCACAGGAGGACGGTGAACCACGTGTCGGGTCGGCGGGAGGGCTCCGGGGCGGCGGTCCGCGGGGCGGGGTGGATCCGGGCCGGGGTGCGGGGCGGCATTGCGAGGACCGCGGAGGGCGGGACGGACGCGTCGAGCGGGGCCAGGTCGGCCGGGGTGATCCCGAACCTGGAGGGCTCGATGGTGAGGGTGAACCCGTCGTGGCCGACCAGGTGGCGGCCCCCGTCCGGGTAGACCTGCATCAGGGAGCACTCGGCGTAGCGGACGGTGATCCGGCTCCGTGCGGTGACCAGGGTGACCCCGTCGCCGGCCACGGTGAGGGTCGCGCCGGGCTCCGCCACGGCCGGGTGGGCCCGCCCGGAGAGGAGCTCCTGCGATCCGGTGGGCGCGGCCGCGAGCCCCGACCCGTCCAGGCTCCCGCCGGGCGCCCGCACCAGGGCGCCGGCCCACAGGGCGCGCGCGGCCTCGCGCAGGGTGTCGGCGGTGGCCGCCTCGATCTCGGCCCGCTCCTCGGCGAGGGTGCGGTGGCGGCGGCGCAGCAGCAGGTCCGCGGCCAGGCCCGGAAGCCTGGAGCGGACCGGCCCGGGGGCTTCGAGGCGCGCGAGCGCGCGGGCCCGTACGGCCTCCAGGTCGGCCGGGTCCACCGGGGCGTCCCGCAGGTGCGCCAGTACGTCCACGAAGGCGCGGGCCGTCGCGTCCCGGTGCTGCGGGAGCGGGCCGGCGTGGGCGAGGACGGTCGCCCGGTCCGCGTCGCGCGGGAGGTATTCCACCGTCGTGGCGTACGCGTACCCGCTCGCGCTGCGCACCTGCCGCGGCAACGCTCTGCCGAGGACTTCCGCGAGCAGGCGCGCGCCGGTGGAGCGCGGCAGTACGGAGGTCAGCACCACGGAGCCGTCCTCGCCCGGGAAGTGGGCGGGCAGGACGGGCAGGGCCGAGGTGGCGGCGGGCGCGGGGTGGGGTCCGCCGGCGGGGAGGGCGAGGTCGAGGCCCTCGGGGACGGAGCCGGAGGTGATCCACAGGACGGCGTTGCCGGTGGTGAACCGGGTACGGGCCCAGTCGCGCAGCTGCTCGCCGGTGAGGTGCGCGAGCCCGGCCTCGGCGTAGCCGGTGAGGCCGTGGCCGCGGGAACCGTAGCGCCACTGGGCGGAGCGTGCGCCGGGGCCGGGGGTGCGCTCCGCCGCCTCGGTGCGCAGGATCTCCCGGGCGACCTCCAGCCGGTCGGTCGGGAGGTCGCGCAGGGCGGCGCAGACGGCGTTGAGGTGGGCCGCCACCTCGGCGGGGGTGCCGGTGACCTGGAAACGGGTGAAGGTGGCGTCCGGCGCGGAGGCGTCCTCGTCGGGCGGGTCGCCCGGACCGGCGCGGTGCAGGGCGAGGCGCTCGACGAGGCGGGTGATGCCGCTGGTGGCGAGGGTCTCGTCGGCGCGGCCGACCCGGAAGAGCAGCCCGGCGGTGAGGGGGCCGGGGCGGGGAGCGAGGAGGGTGCGGATGCCGTTCACCGTGGTGGTGACGGTGCCGTCCGCGTCGGTGCTCTCCGCGCCGGTGGCTTCCGCGTCGGTGGCTTCCGCGCCGGTGGCGTCCGCGTCGGTTGCGGGCGTGGGATCGGGGCGGGCTTCGGTGGTCATCTTCGTATTCCTCAGCCCTTCGCCAGGGCGTGCTCGCGGTGGCGGGCGGATTCGCCGCGCTTCCCGGCGCGGGTGGACCGCCGTGCGGCGCGGCGGCAGGCCGGCCCGGTGCTCCGGGCTCGGCTGCCGGGGTGGGAGCGGCGGACCGCCCCGGTCGTCAGGAGTTCAGCTTGCGGGCGACGCTGAACGCGACGACACCGGCGATGGGGATGAAGACGTAGTTGATGACGTCGGCACCCTCCTGGAAGGCGGAGTTGATACCGCTGACGCCCATGGTGTCGATGACGTCGCCCAGGCCGGTGCCGGACATCTTCGCGACGAAGAGCGCGACGAAGAACAGCTGACCGAGGTAGACGGCGCCGAGCGAGAACACGGCCGCGACCACGGGCAGGACCGGGTTGCGGCCGCCGACCTTGGCGGCGGCGAAACCGACGAGCAGGCCGACACCGATCGCGGCGTAGCTGAACTGGCGCTCCAGGGCGTTCATGATGCCGCCGTACGCCCCGGCCGCGACGAGGGCGGCGACGAACGCGGCGACGATGCCGAGGGCCACGTTGCCGGTGCGGGCCGGGGCCGCAGCCAGGTACGAGGCGCCGGACTGGGCCGGGAAGCCGGCCGGGGCCGGGGGTGCGGGGACGGCGTCGGGCGCGGTCGAAGGCGTCGCGGATTCGGGCGCGGGCGGCTGGATCTGCTGGCTCATGGAGAAATCCCCCCCAGGGATTTTCGGGCGCACGGGAAAGCCGCATGTCTGTGCATGGGACGTATGCGCGAGATAAGTCGCCGCAGGCTAGCAGTCGCCCATGGCGTCCTAGGAGGGGATTTCGGCCGTCGTGGGCCGTGACCGGCGGCGGGTTACAGCCGGTGCGCGGCGCCCACCGGGCTGGCTCCGCGGGTGTCCAGCAGCAACTGGGCCTTCACCGCCAGGCCTTGGAGGTCGTACGTGCGGTGGTGCTGGAGCAGGATCGTCAGATCGGCGTTGGCGGCGGCCTCGTACAACGATTCCGCGCGGGGAACGGGCTGGTCCCTGACGCGCCAGCCGCCGATGTACGGGTCGTGGTAGCTGATCAGCGCCCCGAGGTCGAGGAGGCGGCTGGCGATCTCGCGGGCCGGGGAGCCCTCCTGGTCGGCGAGGTCCGGCTTGTAGGTGACGCCCAGGAGGAGGACGCGGGCCCCGCGGGCGGACTTGCCGTGCTCGTTGAGCAGGGTGGCGCTGCGCTGGATGACGTACTGCGGCATCCGGTTGTTGATCTCCTGCGCCAGGCCGATCATGCGCAGCGGGTGGCCCGGGGTGCGGGTGGTGTGGGGGAGGTAGTTGGGGTCGAGGGGGACACCGTGGCCGCCGACCCCGGGGCCGGGGCGGAAGGCCTGGAACCCGTACGGCTTGGTCTCGGCGCACCGGATGACGTCCCACAGGTCCACGCCGAGGTCGTGGCACAGCACCGCCATCTCGTTCATGAGGGCGATGTTGACGTGACGGTAGTTGGTTTCGAGGAGCTGTACGGTCTCGGCCTCGCGCAGGCCGCGGGCGCGGACCACCTTGTCGGTGAGGCGGGCGTAGAAGGCGTGCGCCGACTCGGTGCAGGCGGGGGTGAGGCCGCCGATGACCTTGGGGGTGTTGGAGATGCCGTGCGTGCGGTTGCCGGGGTCGAGGCGGCTGGGGGAGTAGGCCAGATGGAAGTCCCGGCCGGCGCGCAGCCGGGAGCCCGATTCGAGGATCGGGCGCAGGTACTCCTCGGTGACGCCCGGGTGGGCGGCCGATTCGAGGATCACGGTGGTGTGGGGGCGCAGCCGGGCGGCGAGCGTACGGCCTGCCTCGCCGACCGCGGACAGGTCGAGTGCACGGTCCGCGCCGAGCTGGGTGGGGGCGCAGATGACGGCGGTGCGGACCCGGCCGAGTTCTACGGGGTTGGTGGTGACCCGGAAGCCGGCCGCCGACATGCGGCGGATCTCGGCGGCTGTGAGGGTGGAGTCCGTCGCCGGACCGCTGTCGTAGCCGACCGTCTCGATCCCGGCGGCCACGGCTGCCTGGGCGAGCGGGAGACCGAGATGGCCGAGTCCGATGACGGCGAGATCTGCGGGCATGGGGGTGCCGTCCCTTCCCTTCCCTGACATGCATGAGGGGGCGGAGCGCGCAAGTCCTGTGGATGCGGAGAGCTGGCGCAATGTCAGACTAGGCGTATATATGACAGATATGTCGCATTCAGGGGTGGTGGTCGCCGTCGTGTTATCCACAGGCGGTGGCTGATGTGGGTGCGGGCGGACAGAATCGTGAACGGGCGATGTGAGCGGGATCACCCACGACGGGTGGGACGACCCCACGGGGCGGGCAGGGCGGCCCGCGTAACGGGAGGCAGGCGGCTGTGAGCACGACAGGGACAGGGACAGGGACAGGGAACGGCGCAGGGTCGGGTTCGGGCTCGGGCCCGGGTGCGGGGTTCGGAAGGGGAATGGGGGGTGGGGCCGGGGTGCTCGGACCGGCGCAGCGGGCCGAGGCGCTCGCCGCAATGGCCGAGCGGGAGCTGGACGTGCTGGTGGTCGGCGCGGGCGTGGTGGGGGCCGGGACCGCGCTGGATGCCGTGACCCGCGGTCTGGCGACCGGGCTGGTGGAGGCGCGGGACTGGGCTTCGGGCACCTCCAGCCGCTCCAGCAAGCTCATCCACGGCGGGCTCAGATACCTGGAGATGCTCGACTTCGGCCTCGTGCGGGAGGCGCTGAAGGAGCGCGGCCTGCTGCTGGGGCGCCTCGCCCCGCACCTGGTGAAGCCGGTGCCGTTCCTCTACCCGTTGCAGCACAAGGGGTGGGAGCGGTTCTACGCGGGCTCCGGGGTCGCCCTGTACGACGCCATGTCGCTCTCCAGCGGCCACGGGCGCGGGCTGCCGACGCACCGCCACCTCTCGCGCAAGCGCGCCCTGCGGATCGCCCCGGCGCTGCGCAAGGACGCGCTGGTGGGCGCCCTGCAGTACTACGACGCCCAGATGGACGACGCGCGGTACGTGGCGACGCTGGTGCGGACGGCCGCCGCGTACGGGGCGCAGTGCGCCAACCGGGCGAGGGTCGTCGGCTTCCTGCGCGAGGGCGAGCGGGTCGTCGGCGCCCGGGTCCAGGACGTGGAGGGCGGCGGGGAGTACGAGATCCGCGCGAAGCAGATCGTCAACGCGACGGGGGTGTGGACGGACGACACCCAGGCGCTGATCGGGGAGCGCGGACAGTTCCACGTACGGGCGTCGAAGGGCATCCATCTGGTCGTCCCGAAGGACCGGATCCACTCCTCGACGGGGCTGATCCTGCGGACGGAGAAGTCCGTCCTGTTCGTCATCCCGTGGGGCCGGCACTGGATCGTGGGCACCACGGACACCGACTGGGACCTGGACAAGGCGCACCCGGCGGCTTCGAGCGCCGACATCGACTACCTGCTGGAGCACGTGAACACGGTGCTGGCGGTGCCGCTCACCCGGGACGACGTCCAGGGGGTCTACGCCGGCCTGCGGCCGCTGCTGGCCGGGGAGTCGGACGCGACGAGCAAGCTCTCGCGCGAGCACACGGTGGCGCATCCGGTGCCGGGGCTGGTGGTGGTCGCGGGAGGCAAGTACACGACGTACCGGGTGATGGCCAAGGACGCGGTGGACGAGGCCGTGCACGGCCTGGACCAGCGGGTCGCGGAGTGCGTGACGGAGGACGTGCCGCTGGTCGGGGCGGAGGGGTACCGGGCGCTCTGGAACGGGCGGGCGAGGATCGCGGCGCGGACGGGGCTCCACGTGGTGCGGGTGGAGCACCTGTTGAACCGGTACGGCTCGCTGACGGAGGAACTGCTGTCGCTGATCGCGGCGGACGCCTCGCTGGGGGAGCCGCTGACGGGCGCCGACGACTACCTCCGGGCCGAAGTGGTCTACGCGGCCTCGCACGAGGGCGCGCGGCACCTCGACGACGTACTGACGCGGCGGACGCGGATCTCGATCGAGACCTTCGACCGGGGGACGAGATCGGCGCGGGAGTGCGCGGAGTTGATGGCTCCGGTACTGGGGTGGGACAAGCAGCAGATCGAGAAGGAAGTGGAACACTACGAAAAGCGGGTGCAGGCGGAACGGGAATCGCAGCGCCAGCCGGACGACCAGACGGCGGACGCCGCGAGGCTGGGGGCACCGGACATCGTCCCGTTGTAACTCCGCAATGTGGAGGGGGGAACCACGGACCCGGGGCTCCCGTCCGTTGCGGAGTAAGGGACAATGAGGGTTCTGCCGGGGCGGGTTACCGGGGACCCCGGCCACTGCCGGGACAACCGGAACAGGCGGCACGATCGCAGAGGGGACGCATGTCGAAGCCGGAGCACACCGAGTCGCCGGAGCCGTCTGTCGGGACGGGATCGCCGGTGTCTCCGGCAGCCGATCACGCGGACGAGAAGCCCGCGGGCCCGAAGCCCCCCACCGCGAAGCGCGGCGGCACGGGCCGGGCCGGGGCCAAGGCCGCCCCGGCGGCCGGGGAGACGGAACCGCAGGACGCGAAGCCGGAGGCCCTGAAGCCTGCTGCGGCGAAGCCGGTTGGGCGGGCGGAGCCGAGCAAGTCGGCGGAGCCGAGCGGATCGGTGAAGTCGGCCGGCCAGGCGAAGCCGAGCGAGTCGGCGGAGCCGCAGGACGCGAAGCCCGCTGCGGCGGAGCCGGAGGCCCCGAAGCCTGCTGCGGCGAAGCCGGAGTTGCGCAAGGCTCCGGTGGCGAAGACGGCCGTGGCGGAGCCCGAGGACGCGAAGCCCGCCGTGGGTGGGGCTGCCGTTCCGGCGGCGCGGTCCGGCGGCGCCGCGAAGGCTGCCGCGAAGGCGCCCGAGAAGGCGGCCGCTAAGGCTGAGCCCGAGGACGCGAAGCCTGCGGGTGGGGCTGCGGCTCCGGCTCCGGCGGCGAAGCCTGCCGCGGTGAGCAAGGCCGACGAGGTGGCGGCGGCCGTCAAGGCGGCCGTGGTCAAGGCGGGGCAGGGCGCTCAGGACGAGGGCCGACTGCTCGCGGGCCGCTACCGGCTCAGCGACGTCCTCGGCAAGGGCGGCATGGGCACGGTCTGGCGCGCCGAGGACGAGACCCTCGGCCGCACCGTCGCCGTCAAGGAACTCCGCTTCGGCACCGGCGTGGACGAGGACGAGAAGCGCCGCCTCATCACCCGCACCCTGCGCGAGGCCAAGGCCATCGCGCGGATCCGCAGCGGTGGCGCGGTGACCGTCTACGACGTCGTCGACGAAGACGGCCGCCCGTGGATCGTCATGGAGCTCATCGAGGGCCCGTCCCTCGCCGAGTTCATCCGGGAGAACGGTCCCCTCACCCCCCGTCGCGCCGCCGAGGTCGGCCTCGCCGTCCTCGACGTACTGCGCGCCGCGCACCGCCAGGGCATCCTGCACCGGGACGTGAAGCCCTCCAACGTGCTCCTCGCCGACCACGGCAACGGCCGCGTCATCCTCACCGACTTCGGCATCGCCCAGGTCGAGGGCGACCCGTCCGTCACCTCCACCGGCATGCTCGTCGGAGCACCCTCGTACATCTCCCCCGAGCGGGCCCGCGGCCAGCGCCCCGGTCCGCCCGCGGACATGTGGTCGCTCGGCGGGCTGCTGTACGCCTCGGTCGAGGGGACGCCCCCGTACGACAAGGGTTCGGCCCTCGCCACCCTCACCGCGGTCATGACCGAGCCGGTCGACCCGCCCAAGAACGCCGGTCCGCTGACCGAGGTCATCTACGGACTCCTCGTCAAGGACCCCGCCCACCGGCTCGACGACGACCGCGCGCGGGCGATGCTCACCGCCGTGATCGAAGCGCCGGAGGAGCCGGCCCCCGTAGCGGCGCCGAGCGCCGAGGAAACCCGGCAGATATCGCTCGCCGAGGCACAGGAGGCCGCGGAGAAGGCGAATGCCGAGAAGGCGGCGAAGGCTGCCGAGAAGGCAGAGAAGAAGGAGCGCGAGCGCCGGGAGCGGGAGCAGCGCGAGCGCGCCCGCGCGGCGTTGAAGTCGGCCCGCAAGGCGGCCGCGGTCGTCACCGCCACGGCCACGACGGGCGCCCCGCCCCCGACCGCGCGCCCCGCGCCCGTCCCGGCGCCGCTCACCGACGTCATGCCGCGCCGCACCATCGTGCTCGCGATAGCCGGCCTGGTCGTCGTCCTGGCGGTCATAGGCTCGCTCATCGCGTACGCCTTCAACGGCGACGAGAAGGGCGGCGCGAAGAACGAGGGCAAGGGTGGCAACCCCTCGTCCGCGTCCAGCCCGGCGGGCGGAGCGTCACCGGCGCCCACCCCGCCGCCGAAGTCCGGGGGACCGGGCACCAGCGCCAACGGCGGTGCGGGCTCGCCGAGCCCCGGCGCGGGGACCGGCACGGGTACGGGTACCGGTACCGGTACGACCAGCAGCGGTCAGGGGCAGGGCGCTACGCCCGGGGGCTCCGGTGGCGGACTCCCGGCCGGGTACGTGATGGTGACGGAGCCGGGGCTGCACTTCGCGATGGCGATGCCGCAGGGCTTCAAGCAGACCGACACGATCGGCGACAACGACGGCGCGATATACAGCCGCGACGGCGGTTTCCCGCGCATCCAGGTCGACTTCAACGCCAAGCCGGGTCAGGACGCCCGCGCCGCGTGGCTGGAGCTCGCTCCGGCCGTGTCGAGCAGCAGCACGAACTACAAGCTGCTGCGGGTCGACGTGGTGGACTACCGGGGGTACCCGACCGTCGCGGACTGGGAGTTCGAGCGGGACCAGAAGGGCACGAGGGTCCGCGTGCTCGACCGCGGGTTCAGGATGGACGCGAAGCACGGCTACGCGATCATGATCAGCTGCGCGGCCGACCAGTGGGACGCCGCGGAATGCTCGCAGATGCGCAAGACGGCGTTCGAGACGTTCCAGCCGCTGAGCTGACGCGAGCCCCCGGGGCGTGAGCCCTGGGCACGAGCCTTTGGGCATGGGCCTTGGGCGCGAGCCTTGCCAGGGCCGGGACGCGGGCGCCCTGGGCGACGTATCGTGGCAGCCGGGCCATGGGGACGGGTCCACAGCTCTCGGGGGAGGCGAAGTGGAGGACTATGCGGGCCGGATCCTGGCCAGCCGTTACCGCCTGCCGCTGCCGCCGTCCGACGAGTACGAACTGATAGAGACCCGCGCCTTCGACACGCGGAGCGGGCAGGAAGTCCTGGTACGGCAGGTGCCGTTGCCGGAGGTCGTGGACGCGGAGCTGCTGGACGGCACCCGGGACGATCCGGCCGGCGCGGGGCGGCGAACCCGGGCTCCGGGTGAACTGCCCGCCGTGCGCAGGGCCATCGCGGCGGCGCAGGCGGCGGCGTCCGTGCCGGACCATCCGCGGCTGGACCAGGTCTTCGACGTGTTCGCGGAGGGCGGGTCGCTGTGGATAGTGAGCGAACTCGTACCGGCCAGACCGCTGGCGGCGCTGATCGCCGAGGAACCGCTGAGCCCGTACCGGGCGGCGGAGGTCGCGGCGGACGTGCTGACCGCGCTGCGGGTGCTGCACGCGCACGGCTGGACCCATCGGAACATCACCACGCGGACGGTCCTGATCTGCGAGGACGGCCGCGTCGTCCTGACGGGGCTGGCGGCGGGGGCCGCGGAGGACGCGCTGTGCGGGTACGACCCGGTCCCGTCGCCGGATGCCGAGGGCTTCGCGGGCACGGGCTCCCTCGCGGGGCCGACGGCTGACCCGGGGACCGGCGGCTACGGCTTCGGGCCGGGTGGCCCAGCACGCGCGGGCGGGTCCGGCTCCGGTTCCGGTTCCGGGGAGGTCGCCCGGTACGGGTACGGGCAGGACGCGGTCGGCTTCGCGCAGGAAGCCTCGGGTTCCGGGGCCGGGTACGGGTACGACTCCGGGCGGGAGGAGGCCGGGTACGACTCCGGGCGGGGCGAAACCGGGTACGACTCCGGGTACGGCTCGGGGCGGGGCGAAACCGGGTACGACTCCGAGTACGGCTCGGGGCGGGACGAGGCCGGGTACGGGTACGACTCCGGGCGCGGCGAGGCCGGGTACGAGACCGGCCGGGATGACGCCGGGTACGACGCCGGGGCCGGGTACGGCTCGGGGTCGGGTGTCGCCGGGACCGGGGGCGGGGCGGCTGCCCCGGAGAGCGGCGGCGGGAGGGCCGAGTACGCGCCCCTCGTGGCTCCCGGGTACGACACCGGGCCGCGGTACAACGACCACATCAGCCCCGGGGCGACCGGGGAGCGGCCCGACCTGAAGGCCGCCGCGCGGGCCGGGGCCATCGCCGCGTACCGAGCCGGTGCGCAGGCCGCGGCGCGGATCACCGAGCAGCGCAAGGCCGGAGCACAGCCCGCGCTCGAGGCGGGCGCGGAGACCGCGGCGGAGCCGAGGCCCGAGGGGTCGAAGCTGCCGCAGGGGTACTCGTACCCGTACGGGGGGCCCGTGAGCGGCGCGGCCTGGCACGGCGCCACCCCGCGCAGCCAGCCCCAGCCCCAGCCCCAGCCCCAGCCCCAGCCCCAGCCCCAGCCCCAGCCCCAGCCCCAGCCCCCGGCTGAGGCCCAGCCCCTGCCCCCGGCGGAGGCGGAGCCGCGCACCCCGCCGGTCCGCCCCGCGCTTCCCGCGCAACTCGCGCTGCCGCAGGGCTACCGCCAGGCGGAGGACCCGGCCACGGCGCCGGGCAGTGCTCAGGGCAGTGCTCCGGCCCGGCCCGGCCCCCCGGCGGTGCGTCCGGGCGGGCCTCCCGGGCCCGGGCAGGGGCGTCCCCCCACGGCGGCCTCGGCCCCGGCGAACGCCCCGGCGTCCGCCCCGCCCCAGGGCTCCGGCGGGTGGGGGAGTGGTCCCAGGGGTGGGCTCGCCGCCGAGCGGGCCCGGCAGACGCGGATGGCCGTGGTCGGGGCCGTCACCGAGCGGTGGTCGCCCGAGCAGGCGCAGGCCGTGCACGGGCCCTGGCAGTTGGCCGCACCCGTCGGGCCGGCCACCGACCTCTGGGGGCTCGGGGCTCTGCTGTACCGGGCCGTGCAGGGCCATGCCCCGTACCCGGAGGACAGCGTCGCCGAGCTCGTGGAGATGGTCTGCGCCGAGCCGCCCGCCTTCGCCGAGGAGTGCGGTCCGCTGCGCCCGATCGTGGAGTCGCTGCTGCGTCAGGACCCGACCGAACGCCCCGACTTCGAGGAGCTCCGCGGCTGGCTGCGCTCCCTCGTGCGCTCCGCGCCCGAGCCCGACGGCGGCTTCGCCATGCTGCTCCCGATGCCGGAGCCGGATCCCGCGCGGCTGCCCGTCGTACGGCGGCGGGCCGATCTGCACGGCCGCCACCGCAGCGCCGAACACCCCCACAAGCCGCGTGCGCTGGGGCGTTCCCTGCTGCTCGGGATCCTCGTGCTGCTCGCCGGAGCCGTGGCCTACGCCATGTTCTTCATGCCCCGCTCCGCCGAACCGCAGGCCGGGCAGCGGGCCGCCGGGGTCAAGCCGCCCGCCACCTCGGCGCAGAGCCCGGGGCAGACGCCGAGCCCGGGGAAGAGCCAGAGCCCAAGTGCCGGCGCGCCCCGCCCTTCCGCCAGCCCGCCGGAGTCCAAGCCCGCCGCCCAGACCAACGCCCCCGCCCCGCCCGGGTACACCACCCAGCAGGACGCCGAGCACTTCGCGATCACGGTCCCGAACGGCTGGGAGCGGCGCGGAATCAACGAGTCCGGACAGGTGCGCTACGTCGACGGGGACTTCGCCCTCACCATCGTCCCCGGCCGGGACAAGGTGGAGGGCAACCCGGATCCGGCGACGTACCAGAAGGACAAGGAGTCCGAGCTGGCTCCGTACCGCTCCTCCACCTGGTCCAGCGTCAGCGACATCCGCTCCACGAAGGTCGGCAACCAGCTCCGCGTCACCGGCCGGTACACCTGGATCGACGGCAACGGCCGGTCCGTCGTGGCCCGCAACTTCGTCGTCGCGCTCGGAGGTTCGTACCACATCGTCCTGGTCACGGGCCCGCTCGACCAGGAGGGCAAGGTCACGGAGGCTTTCGAACAGGCGACGGCCAGTTACAAATCCGGTGGGTGAACACCTCCTGACGAGTCATTAGTACGGCGATTGCGTCACAGTGCGGCCGCACCGCCGCCGAGAGGTTCCGGCAGCGCCCGCACGCTCCGTAGTCTGACCGGAAGTGCACAGAGCGGCGGCGGGGTTTCGTGGAACAGCAGACAGGTGCGGGTGCGTTGCTCGCAGGCCGGTACCGGCTCGTGGAGCCCATCGGCAGGGGCGGCATGGGCAAGGTCTGGCGCGCGCACGACGAGCTGCTGCACAGAACCGTCGCCGTCAAGGAACTGACGGCCGGCCTGTACGTAGCCCAGGCCGACCGGGAGGTCATGCACGCCCGGACCCAGAAGGAGGCGCGGGCCGCGGCCCGGATCCAGCATCCGGCCGTCGTCACCGTCCATGACGTGCTGGAACACGACGACCGGCCGTGGATCGTCATGGAGTACATCGACGGACCCTCCCTCGCGGACTCGGCGAAGACGGCCGGACGGATCGAGCCCCGCGAGGCGGCCCGGATCGGGCTGCACGTGCTGCGCGCCCTGCGGGCCGCGCACGCGGTCGGCGTACTGCACCGGGACGTGAAGCCCGGCAACGTCATGCTCGCCAAGGACGGGCGGGTGATGCTCGCGGACTTCGGGATCGCCGCGATCGAGGGAGACTCCTCCATCACGCGCACCGGCGAACTCGTCGGCTCCATCGACTACCTGGCCCCCGAGCGGGTCACGGGCGGGCCCCCGGACCCGGCCTCCGACCTGTGGGCGCTGGGCGCGACGCTGTACACGGCGGTCGAGGCCCGTTCGCCGTTCCGCCGCACCTCGCCCATCTCCAGCCTCCAGGCCGTGGTCAACGACGAGCTGCCGCCCCCGGCCCACGCGGGCCCGCTGGCCGCGGTCATCACGGCGCTGCTGCGCAAGGACCCGGCGCACCGGCCGTCGGCCGCCGATGTGGAGCAGATGCTGCTGGAGGCGATGGAGGGCCGCGAGCCGAAGGCGGCGCAGGAGTACGTGCCCACGCGCGCGGTCGGCTTCGAGGAGCTGGCCCCCGTCCGGGGCGGCTCCACGGACACGGCCGAGCTGCCCGCCGGGACGCACCCGGGATCCCAGGGCCACGGCCCGGACCAGGGTCGTGGTCACGGCCAGATGCACCCGGACCAGGGCCGGGGCGGCCCCGCCGTCGGCCGTGTCCGGCGTGCGGCGGTGGTCGCCCTGGTGGCCGCGGTGCTCGGCGGCGCGGGGGTGTTCGGGGTGCTGAAGTACACCGGGGACGCGAACGCGGACGGGGCCGGTGCGGATCCGTCCAGGAGCGCGAGCACGTCCGGCAAGTCGCCCGGGACCGATGACTCCAAGGGCGAGAAGGCGGCGGTCGCGCCGGCCGGCTGGCACAAGGTCGAGGATCCGGGGGGCTTCTCGCTCTTCGTCCCGGACGGCTGGACCCGCCGGATGGACGGCGGGCAGATCGACTACACGCCGGACGGCGGCAAGCACTTCATCCGGCTCGCCGTGAACCCGAAGCCGGAGTTCGACAACCCGTACATGCACCTGCTGGACCTGGAAAAGCAGCTGGCCAAGCGCTCCGACTACGTGCGCGTGACGCTGCACCAGAACACCTTCCGGGGGCAGGTCAAGGCCGGCCTGTGGGAGTTCACCTGGACGGAGAAGACCGGGGCGTTCACGGGGCCCCGGCGTGCGATCGAGCAGATGTACTACGGCTCGGACGGCACCGAGTACGCGGTGTACATGTCGAGTCCGGTAGCCGACTGGCAGACGGCCCGGTCACAGTTCGACACCGTGCTCACCGGCTGGCAGCCGGCGTCCGAGGGCTGAGCCCGGCCGGGCCGGGGGCGGCCCCGGGCCCCGGATTTCCGCCATCCTGCCAGCGATCACTGGCGGAAATGACAAAATCCGGTTACCGGCGGGTACCCAAAGCCTCCCGGGCGCAATACGCTCACCGGCATGACGGACACGCAGGCCCCGGCCCTCCGCAGCGCCCCGCAGCCCACCAACCCGGTCGCCCCCGCCCCGGCCGGCGCCCGGAGCGCCGCCGACGTGGTGACCCCCGAACTCGTCGCCCGGCTGATCCGCGGAGTCGCCGGCTCCGGCCGCACCGCCAACCACAGCCCCTTCACGGGCGACAAGCTCGCGGACCTTCCCGAGGCCACCCCCGGGGAGGTGGCCGAGGCCTTCGCCGCGGCCCGCGCCGCGCAGCCCGCCTGGGCCGCCGTGCCCGTCCGCGCACGGGCCGCCGTACTGCTGCGCTTCCACGACCTGGTCCTCTCGCGCCAGTCCGAGGTGCTCGACCTGATCCAGCTGGAGACCGGCAAGGCCCGTCTGCACGCCCACGAAGAGGTCCAGGCCGTCGCGATCTCCGCCCGGCACTACGGCCGCAAGGCCCCCTCGTACCTGCGCCCCAAGGGCCACACGGGCGCCATGCCCACCCTCACCAAGGTCACCGAGCTGCGCCAGCCGCGCGGGGTCGTCGGCCAGATCGCCCCCTGGAACTACCCCTTCGAGCTGTCCATCGGCGACGCCCTGCCCGCCTTCGTCGCGGGCAACGCCGTCGTGATGAAGCCCGACACCGAGACCGCGCTCAGCGCGCTGTGGGCCCGCGACCTGATGATCGAGGCGGGGCTGCCGGCGGAGGTGTTCCAGATCGTCCTCGGCGAGGGCCCGGTCGTCGGCCCCGAGGTGGTCCGCCACGCCGACTACGTTTCGTTCACCGGCTCCACGCGTACCGGCCGCGAGGTCGCCCAGGGTGCGGCCGCCCGCCTGGTCGGGGTCTCCCTCGAACTCGGCGGCAAGAACGCCATGCTCGTCCTGCGCGACGCCGACGTGGAGAAGGCCGCCGCCGGCGCCGTCCGCGCCTGCTTCTCCTCCGCGGGCCAGCTCTGCATCTCCATCGAGCGCCTGTACGTGCACGCCTCGATCGCCGACGAGTTCATCGCCCGTTTCGCCGCCCGCACGAAGGCCATGCGCCTGGGCTCCTCCCTCGCCTACGGCGCGGAGATGGGCTGCCTGGCCGGCACGCGCCAGCTGGAATCCGTGACGAGGCACGTGGACGAGGCCGTGGCCAAGGGCGCCACCCTCGTCGCGGGCGGCGTCGCCCGCCCCGACATCGGCCCGCTCTTCTACGAGCCGACCATCCTCGAAGGCGTCGAGGCGCCCATGGCGGTGTGCGGGGAGGAGACCTTCGGCCCGGTCGTCTCCGTCTACCGCTTCACCGACGAGGACGAGGTCATCGCCCAGGCCAACGGGACGGCCTACGGCCTGAACTCCAGCGTCTGGACGAAGGACTCCCGCCGCGGCCACGCCGTGGCCGCCCGCCTGCGCACCGGCACCGTGAACATCAACGAGGGCTACGCCCCCGCCTACGGCAGCGCCGCCGCTCCCATGGGCGGCATGAAGGACTCCGGGCTCGGCCGCCGCCACGGCTCCGAGGGCATCCTCAAGTACACCGAGGCCCAGACCGTCGCCCACCAGCGGCTGCTGCCGATGGCGCCCTCGCTGGGCATGGACGACGAGAAGTACGCCGCGTTCATGACCCGCAGCCTCAAGGTCATGAAGGCGCTCCGACTCCGCTAGGCCGTCCAGTCCGATCCGTTCCGATCCGTTTGGGAGGCACCGCAGTGTCGTACGAAGAAGCAGACGACGACGCGTACGACTACGACGTCATCGTCATCGGATCGGGCTTCGGAGGGTCGGTCTCGGCACTGCGGCTCACCGAGAAGGGCTACCGGGTCGGCGTCCTGGAGGCGGGCCGCCGCTTCACCCGCGAGAGCCTGCCGAAGAACAGCTGGGACCTCCGCAACTACCTGTGGGCCCCGGCCCTCGGTCTGTACGGGATCCAGCGCATCCACCTCCTCGGCAACGTGATGGTGCTCGCGGGCGCCGGAGTGGGCGGCGGCTCGCTGAACTACGCCAACACCCTGTACGTGCCGCCCACCCCCTTCTTCGAGGACCGGCAGTGGGCGTCCATCACGGACTGGCACGCGGAGCTCGCCCCGTACTACGACCAGGCCAAGCGGATGCTGGGGGTGCGGCTGAACCCGACGATGACCCCTTCCGACGTGCACCTGAAGGCGGCCGCCGCCGTGATGGGCGTCGCCGACTCCTTCCACATGGCCCCCGTCGGCGTCTTCTTCGGAGACGGGGACGACGCCGAGGACCAGGCCAGGGTCCGGCCCGGTGACGAGGTCGCCGACCCGTACTTCGGCGGCGCCGGCCCCGCCCGTAAGGCGTGCACCGAGTGCGGCGAGTGCATGACCGGCTGCCGGCACGGCGCGAAGAACACCCTGAACGAGAACTACCTGCACCTCGCCGAGCGGGCCGGCGCCGTCATCCACCCGATGACGACCGTCACCGCCCTCTCCGAGGACCCGGCCGGCGGCCACCGCGTGCGCACGGTCCCCACCGACGGCCGCCGCCGCGGCAAGGCCAAGGTGCTGCGCGCCCGCTACGTGGTCGTCGCGGCGGGCACGTACGGCACCCAGACCCTGCTGCACACGATGAAGGACCTCGGCGAGCTTCCCCGCCTGTCGGACCGGCTCGGGGAGCTGACCCGGACCAACTCCGAAGGCCTCGTAGGCGCTCAGACCGATGACCGGCGCTACCGCAAGCGGCACGGCAAGGACGGGCGGGCGGACTTCACCCGGGGCGTGGCCATCACCTCCTCCGTGCACCCCAACGCCGACACGCACATCGAGCCGGTGCGCTACGGCAAGGGCTCCAATGCCATGGGGTTCATGACGATCCTCCAGGTGCCGTACTCCCCGCACCGGGTCCGGGCCTGGTTCGGGCGCACCGCCAAGCACCCGGTGCAGCTCCTGCGCTCGCTCTCCAACCGGCGCTGGTCGGAGCGGACCATCATCGGCCTGGTCATGCAGTCGCTCGACAACTCCCTGACCACCTACCGCAAGCCCGGCGGCCTCGGGAAGGGCCTGCTCACCGCCCGCCAGGGCCACGGAGCACCCAATCCGGTACAGATCGCCGAGGCCACTCAGGCGGCGACGCTGCTCGCGGAGGAAATCAACGGATTTGCGGGCAGTAACGTCGGCGAGCTGATGGGAACCCCGCTGACGGCCCATTTCCTCGGCGGCTGCCCGATCGGTGCCTCGCCCGAGGAGGGCGTGGTCGACCCGTACCACCGGCTCTACGGGCACCCGGGCATCTCGGTCGTGGACGGCTCGGCGGTCTCCGCGAACCTCGGGGTCAACCCCTCGCTGACCATCACCGCGCAGGCGGAACGGGCGATGTCCTACTGGCCGAACAAGGGCGAGCGCGACCCGCGCCCGGAGCAGGGCCGGGCCTACGCCCGCCTGTCGGCCGTGGAACCGGCCCGCCCGGCCGTCCCGAAGGAGGCCTTCGGGGCGCTGCGCCTGCCGTTCCTGGCGGTCCCGGAGATCCCGCCGCGGGTGACGGCCGCGGAATGAAAACGCGGTGGGTACGGCGCTCCCCCTCCGAGCGCCGTACCCACCGCGGTACATAAGTGACAGATGTTCAAGCCTGATGGTTGTACCGGAATCCGGGATTCATGTCTGTGGTGTCCGTCACACAGTCAGATGTGCAACTGCGACGGGTGTTCGATGGTCAAGGGGGCATGAGAAAGCGCATCTCCCTGCTGGCCGCCTGCGGCCTGGTGGCCGTGGGTCTGGCCACCACCCCCGCGAACGCCGCGGACCCCGTCTTCACCCTCACCGCCCCGTCCGCGATCGGACTGCGGCCGTACCCCGCCCAGGGCGGCGAGGCGCAGAAGACGACCGTCGACTTCCGGATCGAGAACCCCACCTCGAACCCCTTCGAGGGGCCGATCACCTTCACGGTCGACCTGGCCAAGCTCAAGGGCGTCGCGGACGTCTCGCTGAGCGAGAACCACGGCCTCGCCGACTGCAAGCTGACCGACACCGCGGTCACGTGCACGCAGTCCGGCCTCTGGCCGCACGACCACACGGTCGCGGCGCTGGACGTGAGCGCGGCCAAGGACGCCAAGCTCGGCACCACCGTCGACCTGACGATGACCGGCTCGGCCAAGGGGGCCACCTTCCGGGCGGCCACCACCAAGGTCAAGGTGGGCGGTCCCGACCTGGTGCTGGCGGACGCCGGGCTCAAGGAGGAGATGAAGCCGGGCGCAACGCAGCCCCTGCCGATCGTCGTGTCGAACACCGGCACCGAATCCGCGCGGGGTCTGTCCCTGGTCATCCACGACACCCGCGGCCTGGACCTCGTCGAGCGGTACGACAACTGCTCCTACAGTGGCGGCCCGGGTCAGGACCCGGACAGCACCACGGTCTGCACCGTCGACGACGAGATCAAGGCGGGCCTGGTCTACGAGACCGATCCGCTGACCCTCAAGGCCGCGCCGTACGCCTTCAACGAGATCGTCACCTACGCGGTGTACGAGAAGGGCGGGGAGCCGAAGTTCCCGGGGACGTCCAGCAAGCAGCAGACGGGCAAGAAGCTGACGCTCAAGGAACGGCCGGCGAAGGCCGCGCGGCTCTCTGCCGATCTGAACCCGCAGGACAACTACCGCGAGTTCGACCTCCACGTGACGAACACCGCCGACTTCGCGGCCACCCCCGTCTCCCTCAAGGGCAAGGCGGGCGAGACGGTCAAGGCCGACCTGGGGTTCCAGAACAACGGCCCGGCCTGGGTCGCCTACCTGCGCTCCGGTGAGAGCGTGGCCATCACGGACATCGTGATTCCGGCCGGTGCGAAGGTCACCAAGGTCGCGAAGGAGTGCACCGCCTTCAACGCGGACGGCAGCTGGCGCGAGGAGCAGCTGGGCGCCCCGCGCTACACCTGCGGGTCGGACTACGTCGTCGGGGAGAAGGCGAAGGTCAGCTACCCGTTCGAGCTGAAGATCGAGAAGGTCGTCGAGGACGCCAAGGGCTCGGTCCAGGTCGGTCAGTGGAATGACGGTTCGACCAAGCCGCAGGGCTGGGACCCGAACCACGACAACAACCGGGCCGCCTTCGTGATCAATGCCAAGGGCTCCACCACCACGCCGACCCCGGGTGCGAGCACCGGTACGGCCGCGCCGAGCCCGGCTCCGAGCACCTCCGCCTCGGCCGCTCCCGGCGCGGGCAACAACGCCAAGCCCAACGGGGGCCTGGCCTCCACCGGCAGCACCGCCGGCCCGATCGCGATCGGCGGAGCGGTGCTCGTCGCCGCCGGTGGCGCGCTGTTCGTGGCGTTCCGCCGCAGGGCCGCCGCGCGCGCGTAGCTCCGTAGCCGCGCAGCTCCGTAGAAAAGCAGGAACGGCCGGTCCGGGGCGTCCCCCGGGCCGGCCGTCCTTTTATGGGGTGACCGGGCTGCTGTCCCCTGCCGTCCGGTCACGCGAAGGAGCGAGGTCCCACGACGCGCGCTCCTCAGGGCGCACGTCTCATCGCTCCGTCGGAGCCACGCGTGGTGTTGCGGTTCCGCGCCTGGCTGGCACGGACACCCGCATCAACGAAGGGCGGTGTGGGCGGTCACGGTCCGGACGGGTGACGAACGGCCGACCGGCCCCACCAGAGTGCCTCAGACCCGGCCGCGGCACAGCTCCAGCAGGGTCATGGCGAGCGTGGTGCCGGGCTTGCCGAGGGCGTCGCTCCAGTGACCCAGCACCTCCATCTCCCGGGACAGGTGCACCCGGCGGCCGCCCGATGTGATCCGGGCCTCCTGGATGACGGTCGAGACGGCCATCCGCTCCTGGATCAGTCCGATGATCCGGTCGTCGAGGGCGTCGATCCGCTCGCGGGAATCGGCGATCAGCTGCTCGGGGGTGGTGGTGACGCTCATGGGTCTCTTCTCCTGCGGTTCGTGGGATCGATCGTGCCGGCAGGAGCGGAACGCAAGAGCGCCCCGGTCCTGTCCGGACCGGGGCGCTCTGGGAAGTCAGTGGCTCAAGCGAGCATCACGATGACCCATGGCGACCGGACCGGCCGGTGCCATAGGTAAAGAGGAAGCTCAGCTGCTTGCGCACGAGCCGATTATGGCCCGCCGTACCGCTGAGGGCCAAGCGGTTCGGATGGTGAGACGAAGAGGCCCACCCTTCCCCCGTTAGAATCGACAAAACAACCCCCTCTTCCGCCGGAAGGCCTGCCCCGTGCCTGAAGCCATCTCCGCCACCCACGACAGCGCTCCGGACACGGTTCTCGTCGTCGACTTCGGTGCCCAGTACGCCCAGCTCATCGCCCGCCGAGTCCGCGAGGCACGGGTCTACTCGGAGATCGTGCCCAGCACGATGCCCGTGGCCGAGATGCTGGCGAAGAACCCCAAGGCGATCATCCTCTCCGGCGGCCCGTCCTCCGTGTACGAGGAGGGCGCCCCCCAGCTCGACCGCGCCATCTTCGAGGCCGGCATCCCCGTCTTCGGCATGTGCTACGGCTTCCAGCTGATGGCGGTCACCCTCGGCGGCACCGTCGACAACACCGGCTCCCGCGAGTACGGCCGCACCCCGCTGGCCGTCTCCAAGACCGGCTCCACGCTCTTCGAGGGCACCCCCGAGAGCCAGTCGGTGTGGATGTCCCACGGCGATGCCTGCTCCGCCGCTCCCGAGGGCTTCACCGTCACCGCGTCGACCGACGTCGTACCGGTCGCGGCCTTCGAGAACGACGAGAAGAAGCTGTACGGCGTGCAGTACCACCCCGAGGTGATGCACTCCACGCACGGCCAGCAGATCCTGGAGCACTTCCTCTACCGCGGCGCGGGCCTGGCCCCGACCTGGACCACCGGCAACATCGTCGAGGAGCAGGTCGCGGCCATCCGCGAGCAGGTCGGCGACAAGCGCGCCATCTGCGGCCTCTCCGGCGGCGTGGACTCGGCCGTGGCCGCCGCGCTCGTGCAGAAGGCCATCGGCTCGCAGCTCACCTGCGTCTACGTCGACCACGGCCTGATGCGCAAGGGCGAGACCGAGCAGGTCGAGAAGGACTTCGTCGCCGCGACCGGCGCGCGGCTGAAGGTCGTCGACGCCCAGGAGCGCTTCCTGAACGCGCTGGCCGGGGTCTCCGACCCGGAGACCAAGCGCAAGATCATCGGCCGCGAGTTCATCCGCGTCTTCGAGCAGGCCCAGCTGGAGATCCTCCAGGAGGACGGCCCCGCGGTCGCCTTCCTCGTCCAGGGCACCCTGTACCCGGACGTGGTCGAGTCCGGCGGCGGCACCGGCACCGCGAACATCAAGTCCCACCACAACGTGGGCGGGCTCCCCGACGACATCGAGTTCGAGCTCGTCGAGCCGCTGCGCCAGCTGTTCAAGGACGAGGTCCGGATGGTCGGCCAGGAGCTCGGCCTGCCCGCCGAGATCGTCCAGCGCCAGCCCTTCCCGGGCCCCGGCCTGGGCATCCGCATCGTCGGCGAGGTCACCAAGGAGCGCCTGGACCTGCTCCGCGAGGCCGACGCCATCGCCCGCCACGAGCTCACCGCGGCCGGCCTGGACCGCGAGATCTGGCAGTGCCCGGTCGTCCTGCTCGCGGACGTCCGCAGCGTCGGCGTCCAGGGCGACGGCCGCACCTACGGCCACCCGATCGTGCTGCGCCCCGTCTCCTCCGAGGACGCGATGACCGCGGACTGGACGCGCATGCCGTACGAGGTCCTCGCCAAGATCTCCACCCGGATCACCAACGAGGTGCCGGACGTGAACCGCGTGGTCCTGGACTGCACGAGCAAGCCCCCGGGCACCATCGAGTGGGAGTAGTCCCACCCGTATTCAGGTCGCAGCTTTGGACCGACGTGACGAGGCCGCCGCTCCCGGGCAGGGAGCGGCGGCCTCGCCGCGTGTATGGCCTCTTCGGCCGCTCGCCGGTACCTTGCGCCGCGACCTTGAAGGAGGGGCCATGGCCGAGCAGCCAGGACGTGCACCCGCACCCGCACCCGTGCCCGTGGAGCGGCTGGGCTTCGAGATGCCGCCGGTGTTCGCCACCGCCGCCGAGGAGCGCGCGCACCGCAAGGAGCGGCTCGCCGGAGTGCTGCGGCTGCTGGGGCGGCTCGGCTACGAGGACGGGGTGGGCGGGCACGTCACCGTGCGGGACCCGGAGTTCGAGGACTGCTACTGGGTGAACCCCTTCGGCCGGCCCTTCGGCGCCCTCGGCCCCCAGGACCTGCTGCTGGTCGACGGGGAGGGCCGGGTCCGCCAGGGGGAGCGCCGGGTCAACCAGCTGGCCTTCGGCGTGCACGCCGCCGTCCACCGGGCCCGGCCCGCCGTGGCGGCCGTCGTGCGCACGCAGGCCCCGTACGGCAGGGCGCTCGCGGCCCTCGGTGAACTGCTCGCCCCGATCACGCAGGAGGCCTGCGCCTTCTACGAGGACCACGCGCTCCTCGACGAGTACGCCGCCGAGGACTCCGGCCGGATCGCGGGCGCGCTGGGCCCGTACAAGGCGCTGGTCCTGCGCAACCACGGGCTGCTGACGGTCGGCGGCTCGGTGGAGGCGGCGGCCTGGTGGTTCATCGCGGCGGAGCGGGCCGCGCAGGTGCAGCTGATCGCGAGGGCGGCCGGGAAACCGGTGCTCATCGGCCATCACAGCGCGGTCGCCACCCGGGAGCGGTTCGGGTCCGATCTGGCGGCCTGGGTGAGCTGCCAGCCGCTGCTGGAGGCGGTCGGAAGCGGTGGCGTCAACATCATGAACGGTTAATCACCTGCTCTGACATCGTGCGCAATCCGGAGCACTGCCGCAGTGGTGCACAATTCGCTGGCATTGCACCGTAGTTCAGAGAGGCGGCACGTTCGTGGCTGTCCAAGAGATGTCCAGAGGCACTCATACCGCGGCCTGTGCCTGCGACGACTGCTCACGAGAGGGGCACCGGCGCGCGATCGCCGCGTTCCTGGAGAAGCGCGACGAGTTCGCCGCCGGGCAGGGGCTGCCGGCCGCGGTGGCCCACTCGCTCGGGGCCTCCCGCCAATGGGTTTCCGACGAGCTGACCCTGTCCGCCCGCACGGTCGCCGACCGCGGGCGGGAAGCCGGGCACTCCTGGCTGTACCTGCTCTCGCGGCGGGCCGTGCTCGCCGTGTGGATCGCCGCCGGGGTGCTGCTGGTGGTCCAGGTCGGCACCGCGCTCGGCACCGGCTGGTCCACCGCGCGCACCGCCGCACTGCTGGCCGCGCTGATACTGGCCGCCCTGCTGACCGTGGCGGCCCGTGCGCAGACCCTGCGGGGCGGGCTGCTGGCCCCGCTGGTCGGCGAGGACAACCGGCTCTCCACCTCGAAGGCGGTGCCCAGCGCCTGGCTGGTCCTCACCGCGTTCGCGACGCTGCTGCCCGCGCTGCGGCTCGCGGCCTCCGAGCCCGGACCGGAACGCCAGGCGCTGTACGCGGGCCTCGCGCTCGGGCGGGCCCTGCCGCTGCTGGCGGTGCTCGCGCTGACCTCGGCGGTCGCGGTGCTGGTGCGCCGCGTGGTCTCCGTACGGATCATGGGGCAGCGGCTGCAGAAGCTGCCGGCGGACCGTCCGACCGGGGCCGACCTGCTCACGGACGACGCGGGCCGGGGCTCCTTCCCGGACGCGCAGTACGTGCTGGTCTCCACGGTGGTACTGGCCTTCGCGGCCGTGTCCCTGGCCCGCTTCCCGGACCGGCTGCCGCAACTGCCGTGGGCCCTCGCGCTGCTGGTGGCGCTGTCGGCGGCCGTGTACCTGGCGGCCAAGTACGCCGAGGGCAGCCGCCCGCTGGTGCTGTCGGTGGTGCGCAGGCGCGAACCCGGGGACCTGGACGCGGCGATCCGTCCCGGGGACGACATCGAGATCCGGGGCGTCGGCTTCGTGCCGCCCGGGGCGCAGACGCCGGAGATGCTGGCGCGGCTGGTGGTACGGGTGGGTGCGGTCCATGTGCACGTACCGCTGGTTCCGGTGGCGGGCGGGTTCACCAATCCGTCCGACGCGGTGCTGACCGTGCCGGTGCCGGCGGAAGTGGAACCGGGACGGATCGAGATCCAGGTGGTGACCGCCGCCGGAGTGGAATCCAACCGGTGCACCATCGACGTGGCCGAGTGAAGCGGGTACACATGTCGCGTGACCCGAACTGACGTCCCTTCCGGCGCGCGCGCCGACGAGCCCGTGGGCCTGCGCGCGGTCGCCGCCCGCCACGCGCTCCTGCCCCTGCGGATCTTCCTCGGCGTGACCTTCGTCTACGCGGGTCTGGACAAGCTGACCGACTCCGCGTTCCTCTCCGCCACCGGCGACGGCTCCATCGGCGAGCTGATGCGCGGGGTGCGCGACACCTCCGCGATCCCGGCCCTGGTGGACCTGGCCCTGAAGGCGCCCGTCGGCTTCGCCGTCGCCCTGGCGATCGGGGAACTCCTGGTCGGCCTGGGTGTCCTGGCGGGTCTGCTGACGCGCGTCGCGGCCGTCGGCGGAGCGCTGATCTCGCTCAGCCTGTGGCTCACGGTGTCCTGGGCCGTGACCCCGTACTACTACGGAAACGATCTGATCTATCTGATGGCCTGGCTGCCGCTGGTCCTCGCCGGGGCGCCCCTGTGGTCACTGGATTCCCTGATCGGGCGCGGGCGGCGGGCTGCGGGCTGAGGGATCAGCCGGACTCTCTCAGGTGGGCCAGTGCCTCGCGGAAGTCGTCGAGGGCGGGCCCGGGCTCGCCGGCGACGATGCGGAAGGTCGAGCGGTCGATCAGGTTTCCGGCCAGGGTCCGGGTTCCGGCTGCCGGGTCGTGCCGGGCCAGTCGGCCGGCCAGGTCCACTCCTTCGTCGAACAGCGGGCGCACCTCCGCCTCGAACAGATGGGTGCGGTTGCGCCAGTAGACGGTCGAGCGGACGGTGAGGACCCGTTGCAGCCGGACCAGTTCGGCCAGGTGGCGCTCCGGGTCCTCGGCGGCTCGCGCAGCGAGGGCGTCCACCTCTTCGCGCAGGGCGTGACGGCTGTCGAAGTAGCGCTGCTTGATGTCGCGCGACCACGCGATGGGATCCGCCCCCGAAGGCGGGCGCGGTTCACCGGGCGCGGGCCGCTCGCTTTCGGCGCCGGAGAGGTGGAGCAGCACCGCCCAGAACGCGGTCCCGTAGCCGCCCCCGACGTTCCGCCGACCGCTACCGGCCAACTCCGTGAGCGAGGCGAGTGCCTCTTGCCTCATGCGGGCGGCCCGTTCACCTCGGCCGTGGGTGTCCAGCATCCGTGCGTACCCGATGAGCGCGTAGAGACGGCAGACCATCCGGTCGAGGTCGTCCCCGGCGTCGGCGGCCTGCACGCCGACGAGCGTCTCGAACGCGGCGAGGGCTTCGCCGGGCCGTCCGGCGTCCTGGAGAACGGCGATCCACTTCAGCAGGGACCAGGCGAGAGCCCCGCTTTGTGGCCCGAGGGGCAGGAGCGCCGGGACCAGCTCGGTCATGGCATCGGCGGCCTCCGCGTACCGGCCCTCCTCGGAAAGACCGGTCGCCCATGTGCTCAGCCCCGCGACCACGGGGTTCCCGGACTGCTCGGCCTGCGCGCGCCCGATGGCGAGCATCTCAGCGCGCATGGCGAGACCCTCGCCGCGCCTGCCCGCGCCGTACAGCTCTCGCTGGCACGTGTTGAGGGCCTCGTACAGGACATCCGCACGGGCGGGTTCGGCCAGGTCCATGGCCCGCGCCGCGGCCACCGCCTCCTCGCACAGCGCGAGGGCGGCCGGATGCGCTCTGCCGCCCTCGTAACTCAGGTGTTGCAGGGCCTCGGCCAGGAGGGGCAGGTAGGCGGCGGGACTGACCTGGGCGAGTACCCGGTAGGCGTCCACCTTCTCGCGTGCGTAGAGGCGCCCAGACGAGAGCAGCACATTGCGTGCCCGAATGATGTCGTCCTGATCGACTTTCCCCGAGTGATCCATGACGGAGAGTCTGGGGGCCCTGGAGGGAGCCGGACAAGGCTGCTCGCCTATGCCCTTCGTCCTACGCAAACACCCTCTGACCTGTCATGATGGGCGTGACATCACCTTCCGCCGGACCCGCCTGACCCGCCGGATTCGGTGATCCGGTCGCGCCGGTCGCGGCGCACGGCGTACGTCACCAGGCCCACCACCGCGGCGAACGAGAAACCGCCCAGGGTCATCAGCAGGACGAAGAACCACGGCGGGTCGGCCTGGCCGGCCGCGCCGAGCAGATAGAGCGCCCCGGCGGCCATCAGGACCAGGCCCGCGATCAGCCGTCCCGGCTGGAACTCATGAGTGCGCACGGTCCACCTCCACCTGTCCCACACCCGCGGTCAGGTGCAGCTCGATCGTCCCGCCGGGTTCGGAGCCCGGCGCCGGCGACAGGGTCACCTGCCGGGTCTCCCCGCCGTTCTTGATACGTATCTGGTTGCCGTGATCGCCGGGCATCTGGATGTCGCCCAGCTCGACCGCGACCTCTCCCCGCGCGGTGACCCCGCTCGGCAGGACCACCCGGAGCCGGCCCGCCTCGATGGAGGCGTTGACGGGCAGGGTGGTGCCCTTGGGCACGCTCAGGTGGCTCAGGTCCAAGGTGGCCAGTCCGGTGCCCGCTTCGTACCGCGGCGCCACGTCGGCCACCGCGGCCGGGTGCCAGGTCACGTCGTGCCAGTCGGTGCCGATCTCCTTGGGCAGCGCGACCGCCCCGGCCAGCAGCCCGGCCGTGATCACCGAGAGCAGCACGGTGCCGAATCCGGTGCGGCCCGCGACCGAGCTCACCGCGAGCCCGAGGCCGAAGGCGGCGAGGGCGGCGGCGAAGCCGACCTGGAGCGCATGGCTCAAGGTGCTGCCGTCCCAGACCGAGGCGGTGGCGATGCCCCCGGCCAGCAGGGCCAGGACGAACACCCGGCCGCCGATGCCGCCGCGCGGAGCCTTGCGGACGGGGGCCGCGCCAGGGTCCGCCGCCGGACCGTCCGGGGTGGGCGAGGCCGAATCGTCGGGGCCCCACAGGTACCCGGTGGAGCCGACCGGTCCCGTCGTGCCGTCCTTGACCAGCGGGTCCCGCCACCAGGACGGGCCGCCGGGCGCGGGCGGCGCCTGGGTCTCGGGCGGCGCCGGGCTGTGCGCGGTCCGGTGCCCGGTGCGCGTCGCCGCCGGCCAGGCGAAGTCGGCGCCGGCGGCGGCCTTCTCCTCCGGGGCCGGCGCGAGGTACTTGCGGTGGTGCTGCGACCAGTACGCCGCGCCGCCCAGCGCCAGGGCCGCCAGGACGGAGAAGACCGCCAGGCCGCCGTTGTCCAGCATCGACAGGAACAGGGCGCAGCCCACCAGCGCGGCGAACACCGCCGCCAGGGTCGCGCCCTCGACCCGGCCCGTCAGGAGCTTCTTCGCCTCGCTGTCCTCCTCGCCCTCCTGGGGCAGCAGCAGCCACGCGAACCCGTAGAAGATCAGACCGACGCCGCCGGTCACCCCGAGGACGCCGAGCACGATCCGGAAGATCACCGGGTCCAGGTCGAAGTACCGGCCCAGCCCGCCGCAGACGCCCGCGAGCACCTTGTCGCGCCGGCTGCGGCGCAGGGGAGGGCGCTCGGCGGGCGGCGGGGTGGCTGCGGCGCTCGCGCCGGAACCGGAGCCTGCGTCCGGTGGCGGGGATTCGTGCACGTCGGTCATGTGTCCATGGTGACGGCCCGCCGCCGCGATGGGCATCCGGATCCACCCTGGCGCAACCCTGATATCCCCCCGAGAGAACTGGGGGGCTGCCCTGATGTCCCGGGCACCGTGCGCGTGTGACCATCGGTGACATGCCCGTAGCAGCCGCCCCCCGTCCGCCGTACGCACCCGACTCCGAAGAGGCGCCGCCGCGCAAGCTCTACCGCAGCGCCGACGGCCGGATGCTCGGCGGCGTCGCGCGCGGACTCGCCGGACACCTCGGTGTGCCCGTCATCTGGGTCCGGCTCGCCTTCTTCGGCCTGTTCATGTGGGGCGACGGCCTGGGCGTGCTGCTGTACGCCGCGTTCTGGGTCTTCGTACCGCTCGGCGTCGGCGGCCGCAGCGGCCACCGCTCCTACTTCGACACCCTCCCCGACGGCACCCGGCGGCTGCGCAAGCCCGAGCGGGGCCAGATCACCGCGTTGGTCGCGCTGTGCGTCGGCGCCGGCATCTTCATCTCCAAGGTCCAGGTCGGCGGCGCCTCCGGGCGGTACGTGTGGCCGCTCCTGCTGGTCGGCGCCGGTGTGGTCCTCGTCTGGCGGCAGGCCGACAACGCCCGCCGCGCCCACTGGAACGCGGCCGCCGGCCGGCACGTCCGGCTGCTCCAGACCGCCCGCGCGCTCGCGGGCGTGGCCCTGGTCGGCGTCGGCCTCACGGTCTTCATCGTCGTCCGCGGCTCCGCCGCCCAGCTGGGCAACGTACTGACCGCCACCCTCGCCGTCCTCGTCGGCGTCGCCCTCCTCGCCGGCCCCTGGCTGATCCGGATGACCCAGGACCTCTCCGAGGAGCGCCTGATGCGCATCCGCGCCCAGGAGCGCGCCGAGGTCGCCGCGCACGTCCACGACTCCGTGCTGCACACCCTCACCCTGATCCAGCGCAACGCCGAGGACTCCGGAGAGGTGCGCCGCCTCGCGCGGGCCCAGGAGCGGGAGCTGCGCAACTGGCTGTACAAGCCCGAGGGCACCGGCAAGGACGAGGCCGAGGAGCCGACGACACTGGCCGAGGCCGTGAAGAAGACCGCCGCCGAGGTCGAGGACCACCACGGGGTCCCCATCGAGGTGGTCGTCGTCGGCGACTGCCCCCTCGACGAGAAGCTGGCGGCACAGATGCAGGCCGCGCGCGAGGCGATGGTCAACGCCGCCAAGTACGGTGGCGAGGGCGGCCCCGTCCAGGTGTACGCGGAGGTCGAGGGCCAGATGGTGTTCGTGTCCGTGCGGGACCGCGGACCGGGCTTCGACATGGACGCGGTACCGGACGACCGGATGGGCGTACGAGAATCGATCATCGGCCGGATGCAGCGCAACGGCGGGACCGCGCGGCTGCGGTCCGCGCCCGACGGCGGCACGGAAGTCGAGCTGGAAATGGAGAGGGCGGCGAAGGCAGCATGACCGAGGACAGCGCGAACGCGACCACCGGTGCGGCAGGCAGGCAGGTCCGGGTGGTGCTCGTCGACGACCACCGGATGTTCCGCACGGGGGTCCAGGCCGAGATCGGCGAGACCGGGCGGACCGGGGTCGAGGTCGTCGGCGAAGCCGCCGACGTGGACCAGGCCGTCACCGTCATCACCGCCACCCGCCCCGAGGTGGTCCTCCTCGACGTGCACCTGCCTGGCGGCGGCGGCGTCGAGGTGCTGCGCCGCTGCGCCCCGCTGATGTCGGCCGCCGAGGACCCCGTACGGTTCCTGGCGCTGTCGGTGTCGGACGCCGCCGAGGACGTCATCGGAGTCATCCGGGGCGGTGCGCGCGGCTATGTCACCAAGACGATCACCGGCGCCGACCTGGTGGACTCGGTCTTCCGGGTCCAGGACGGGGACGCGGTGTTCTCGCCGCGCCTGGCGGGCTTCGTGCTCGACGCCTTCGCCTCGACCGATGCCCCGCCGGTCGACGAGGACCTGGACCGCCTCACCCAGCGCGAGCGCGAGGTGCTGCGGCTGATCGCGCGCGGATACGCGTACAAGGAGATCGCCAAGCAGCTCTTCATCTCGGTGAAGACGGTCGAATCGCACGTCTCGGCGGTCCTGAGGAAGCTCCAGCTGTCCAACCGCCACGAGCTGACCCGCTGGGCGACGGCCCGCCGGCTGGTCTGAGCGGGGTTTGGCCCAAGCGCGCCCGGTACGAGTGCATTTGCCCCGAGCGCATGTGATCCACGACGCAGGGGTGGGGAGCAACCGGGCCACCTCGCGCTGCCCTCTTGGGTGGCGTGATGAGTCTGACGGGGACCCCCCTCTTCGCGACGGTGGTCGCCCTGACCGTGATTGCCGTCGTCCTGCCGCTGTTCGTGTGGAGCAAGGTGCGCGGCCCCGCCGTCGTACGCGTCGGCTCGCGCGGCCTGATGGTGGTCTTCGCCCAGGTCACCGCCGTCGCCCTGGTGTTCATCGCGGTGAACCGCGATATGAACTTCTACGCCTCCTGGGGCGACCTGATGGGCACCGGCAAGTACGTCACCGCCGCCCCCGACCTGGGGCCCGACGGGCTCGGCGGGAAGAAGGCCGCCGAGGTCAAGGCGGAGCCGAAGGTGCTCCAGGAGTTCGAGCCGGTCGACGGCGTCGGTGGCCGGGTCAAGAAGACCGAGCTCAAGGGCAAGATCTCCGGGGTCAAGGGCGACGTCATGGTGTGGCTCCCGCCGCAGTACGAGGACCCCGCCTTCAAGGACAAGAAGTTCCCGGTGGTCGAACTGATTCCGGGCATACCGGGAACGGGCAAGTCCTGGTTCCAGGGGCTCAAGGCGCACGAGGTGCTGGAGCCGCTGATGAAGAGCGGCAAGGTCCAGCCCTTCATCCTGGTCTCGCCGCGCGCCATGCTGGTGGGCAACGGCGACACCGGCTGCGCCAACATCCCCGGCAAGGTCAACGCCGACAGCTGGTTCAGCGTCGACGTCCGCAAGATGGTCGTCGACAACTTCCGGGCCTCGGAAGAGGCCCGCACCTGGGGCGTGGCCGGGTACTCGGCGGGCGCGTACTGCGCCGCCAAGCTGGCGATCCTGCACCCCGACCGCTACAGCGCGGGCGTCTCCCTGTCCGGCTACAACGACCCGGGCCAGGAGTCCACTTCGCTGGTGGCCCAGGACCCCGAGATGCGGCGCACCCACAACCTGAAGAACCTGCTCACGACCGCGCCCGCGCCGCCGGCGGTCTCGCTGTGGATGTCGGGGGCCGAGCAGGACGGCTACTCGTCGGGCCTGGACCTCAAGGCCATCGCGAAGAACCCGACGGTGGTGCACGCGGAGAAGGTCACCGGCGGGCACAACCTCGACTCGTGGTCGAAGCAGCTGCCGCAGACCTTCGGCTGGCTGACCTCGGTGGTCAAGGCGCCGTAGCGGCCGCCCCCGGAGCCGGAGCGGCCCTCACGCCGGGCGGGACGCGCCGGCCCAGGGCATCGAGTCCACCGGGGCGAGGCGCACCGTCGAGCCGGGGCGTGGGGCGTGGATCATCTGGCCGTTGCCGATGTACATGCCGACGTGGGAGACCCCTGAGTAGAAGAACACCAGGTCGCCGGGGGCCAGCTGGTCGCGGGAGACCCGCTGCCCGGCGTTGATCTGGGTGTAGGTGGTGCGCGGGAGGGAGACCCCGGCCGCGCGCCAGGCCGCCTGGGTCAGGCCCGAGCAGTCGAACGAGTCCGGTCCCGTCGCGCCCCATACGTACGGCTTGCCGATCGCCCCGTACGCGAACGCCACCGCGCGGGCGGCGCGCGAGCCGTCGGAGGGCGGCGGGGCCGGGGTCTGCGCGCCGGTGGGGGCGCTGCCGCCGGAGCGGGCCTCGTAGGCCGCGCGCTCCTCGGCGGTGAGCTTGGCCAGCAGTTGCTGCGCGGTGGTCAGCTTCTTCTCGATCTCGGCCTTGTGCCCGGCGAGTTCGCCCTGGCGGGCGCGCAGGTCGGCGAGGCGCCCGGAGGCCTGCTCCTTGAGGTGCCCGACCTCGTCGAGCTTGCGGCGCACGACGGCGATCTCGACGGCGCTGCGATTGCCGGCGTGCGCCATGAGGGTGGCCCGGTCCAGGTACTCCTGCGGACTGGCGGACATCGCGAGCTGGACGGCGGCGCCCAGGGTTCCGTTGCGGTACTGGGTCGTGGCCAGTGAACCGAGCGCACTGCGGGCGGTGTTGAGCTGGTCGGTCTTGCGGGCGGTCTCGTCCTGGAGTCCGGAGAGCGCGCGCTCCGCCTCGTCCGCCTTCTCCTTCGCCCCGTTGTACTGGTCGGTCGCGGCCTCGGCCTCCTCGTAGAGCCGGTCCACCTCGGCCTTGACCTGCGAGGGCGTCGGCTGGGGGTCGGCCTGGGAGGTGCCTTCGAACGCGGTGGCGGTGGCAGCGCCCGCGAGGGCGAGGGTGGCGGCGGTGGTGCGTACGGTGGTCCGTGCGGTGCTGCCGGAAAGCGGGCGCTGCCTGGGCTTTCGATGACTGGCCACGAGGGCCTCACGTCCTTCCTCTCTCGGTGCTTGGAGGAGGACGCTAGACCCGAAGGTAACGGTCGGATGACGAGATGATCGTAAGTGTCCGCATTCGACCGGACCTTGCCGGTCAGCGGCCGTCCCTGGTCAGTGCCAGAGGACGGCGATGAAGATATTGACCATGGTCAGTCCGCCGACGGCACCGAACAGCGCCTTCTCCACCCGCTCCTCGTCCCGCTTGACGTAGACGAGCGCCAGCACCACGAAGAGGATCGCCAGCTTCACGCCGATCTTGATGTTGTTGACGGGCCCGCCGTCCATCTCGCGGAAGCCGACGAGCAGCACACCGGTGACGAGCATGGTCAGCGCGCCGTGCAGCATCGCGGGCACGAAACGGGCGGTGCCGGCGCTCATCGCCTTCATCTGGGTCAGGAAGCCGCCGAGGAGCGAGGCGATCCCGATGATGTGCAGGCCGAGGAAGGCGTTGATGAGAACAGTCATGCCGACGAGCGTAGGCCGTGGCTATTTTCGGATCGATGTCAGGCGGGCGAAGACGACGACATTGCCGTCGTACCCCGTCTTCTTCGAGAAGCCGCCGCCGCAGGTGATCACGCGGAGCTCCGGCGCGCCCTTGGAGCCGTAGACGCGCTGGGCCGGGAACGCGCTCTTGCCGACGACCTCGATGCCGTACACCGTGAACACGGCGGTACTGCCGTCCTGCCGGTCCACCTCGATGTGCTGGCCCTGCTTGAGCGAGCCGAGGTTGTAGAAGACCGCCGGGCCCTGCTGGTTGTCCACGTGGCCGTCGATCACGGTGGTGCCCTGCGCACCGGGGGCGGGGGAGCCCTCGTACCAGCCGGCCAGGTTCTTGTCCTGTGGCGGCGGGGCGTCCACCCAGCCCTCGGCGTCGAGTCCGACGCGGGTGACGGGGGCGTCGACCTGTACGGAGGGCACCCGGATCCGGGTCGGCGGGGAGGGCCTCAGCGGCGCGGGGGCCGGCGGGAGGCGGCGGGCGGCCTCGTCGTGGACGGGGTCGGTGACCAGGGTGGCGGCGTTCGCGGGCTGCGGCGGACCGCCGTTCGCGTCGAGGCCGTTGGTGAGGAGGAACGTGCCGCTGAGGGCGACCACGGCGACGACGCCCCAGCCGCCGCGAGGCTTCGTACGCTCCTGGTGGCGGGGCATGTGATGCGGTCTCCTTGCGGGGGCGGGAGGTCTTGGGCCGGGCCCGTCCGGTCGTCAGGGCGAGTCGGACGGGCCCGGCGGTCAGGAGTCCTGGGTCAGGAGGTTCTGGGTCAGGAGGTCCGGGTCAGGAGGCCTCGCTCGCGAGGCCCGTGGCCAGGGGGCCTGCGCTCAGGCGTTGCCGTCGGCGCGACGGCGCATCAGGTACACGCCACCGCCGACCGCGGCCGCCAGCAGGGCGGAACCGGCGGCGATCTCGGTGCCGTTCAGGCCGCCCGCACCGCCGCCGAGGCCGGCCTTGACGCCCTTGGAGGGGGTGGTGGTGCCCGTGCCGGTCGAGTGGCCCGCGACCGTGAGGGTGGTCGTGCCCTTCTCGCCCTTGCAGTCGAAGGTGACCTCGTACTGGGCACCCGGCTTGGCGTCCGCGTCCACCTTGGCGGTGGCGGGCTTGCCCTCGTTGAGCTCGACGGCGTCGAAGATGCCGGAGGAGACCTTGACCAGCGGTTCCTGGCAGCCCGTGGCGTTGAGGGTGACGGCGGCGCCGGGGGCGACGGTGGTGGGGGAGACGGTGAAGCCGAACGACGTGACGTTGGGCGTGGTCCCGCCGTCATTGGCCGCGGCCATCGGCGCGGCGAGCGCGAGAGCGGCGGTGGACAGCAGGGCGACGGATGCGACACGTATCGCACGCATGGTGATTCCTCCGGGTCCCCGAGGTGCAGCCGCGAACCATTTGTCCGCAAAAGGCAGTAAATGCCCCTCGATGGCTTGACGCTAGGTCCGGATGGCGGAATCGGCGACTCGAACTCCCCTGCCGGAGCAGGCCGAAGGGCGAGCCGACGGTGACCCGTCAACTCGCCCTGATACGGAGGGTGAGCGCCACGCCGGGCGCCCCGTGCGGAGGCTGGCGCTGTGTGACCGACACGCCGATGGGCGCCGGACGTGGCTCAGTTGGAGCAGAGGGGTACGGCCGGGACGCTCTTCATGCAGTTGTTGGGCTGGTTGAGCGAGGTGGTGCTCGCGCTCGAAGCGATCTTCCCGGCGTTGTTGTAGACCCCTCCGGTGCCCGCCGTGGCCCTGTTGCCCGTCACGATGGCCCCGTCGAGGGTGGTGGAAGCCCCGGGGCCGCCGAAGTTGGCGATCCCGCCGCCGAGTCCGGCCGGGCCGCTCGCGGAGTTGTTCGTCAGCGCCGACCGGTCGATCTTCAGGACCCCGTCGTTGGCCACCCCGCCGCCCTTCTCCAGCGCCGTGTTGTCGCTGACGGTGGACCGCGTGATCGTCATGTGCCCGTCGTTGGCGAAGCCGCCGCCGTTGCGCGTCGCCGTGTTCCCGGTGATGAAGCTGTTGGTGATCGTCGTGGTCGAGCCACCGGTCCCGGCGATCCCGCCCGAGTAGTCGGCCTTGTTGTTGCTGATGATCGACGCGGCCACCGAGAGGGTTCCGTCGTTGCGGATGCCGCCGCCGAAGCTTCCGGCCGCGTTCCCGCCGGTGATGATCACATGGCTGATGGTGAGGTTGCCGCCCCGGTCGACCACGAGGATCCCGAACGGGGGCGCCTTGGGCGCGCGGGTGATCGTGGCGACATGACCCTCGATGGTCACCGCCCCCTTGATCGCCGGCAGCGGCGCGGTCAGCGCGTACGTACAGCCCGTGGCCAGCGACAGCGAGCCGCCCGAGGCGTTGGCCGCGGTGATGGCGGCGGAGAGCGAGGCCGCGCTGCAGGCCACGGGCGTGGGCGCGGCCGCCGCGGAAGCGGGCGCCACCGCCGTCCCCACCAGTGCGGCGGCTCCGCACGCGGGCAGCAGGACGCGGGTGAGACGGGCGGCCAGCCGGCGGCTCGGCGGCGGGATCGGGGACGCGATCACGAGGGGGCTCCTTCGGGGAGGGACACGGGAGGGCTCGGGGAAGCACTCCGGATCCGTCGGGGACTCTGCAGCAGCCGTCGGGGACTCTGCAGCGGTCCCCGGCAGCGACTCCGCAGTGGTCCCCGGCCACGCGGGCCGGAATAACGGCCCCGAACGCATCCCGCCCGGACGGCTCACCCGCCACGCCGCGCGCGGAGTATTTAATACGACCGGGTGGCGGGGGGTCTCAGCCCGACCGGACGCTGCTGGTCTCAGCCCGGCCGGACGCTGCTGTGGACCGGCTGGTAGAAGACCGAGTCCTCGCGGACGTACGCACCCGGCCGCGGGGCGTGGATCATGCGGCCGCCGCCGATGTAGATCCCGACATGACTGATGTCCCCGTAGAAGAACACCAGGTCACCGGGGCGCAGGTCCTTCGTCGCGATCCGCGGCGCCGCCTCGGCCTGGTCCCAGGTGGTACGGGGCAGCGCGACGCCCGCCGCACGCCAGGCGGCCTGGGTCAGTCCGGAGCAGTCGTACGAGTTCGGGCCGGTCGCGCCCCAGACGTACGGCTTCCCGAGCTGGGCCCGGGCGAAGGCCACCGCCTTGGCGCCGGACACCGAAGCGGGGGTGTCGGCGGGCAGGTCCCCCGAGCCCGCGGGGGCCCGTACGCCCGCCACCTGCGCCCGCTGCGCCGCCGTGAGCTTCGCCAGCAGGGTGTTCGCCTCGGAGAGCCGGCCCTGCACCTCCTGCTTGCGCGCCCGTAACTCCTCCTGCGCGCCCTCGAGGTCCGCGACGACCCCGGCCGCCTCCCGGCGCCGGCCCGCCGTCTCCGCCCTGGCCCGCGTGTACCGCGCGAGCAGCGCGTCCTCGCGGCCGTCGAGCCGGTTCAGCAGGTGGGCCCGGGTGAAGAAGGCCTGCGGGTCCTCGGCCAGCAGCAGGGTCGCGGTCCCGCCGAGGGCGCCGGAGCCGCGGTACCGGTCGGCCGCGTAGCTGCCGAGCAGCCGCCGGGTCTCGTTCAGCTTCACGGTGGTGGCGGCCACCTGATCCATCAGCGAGGAGAGCAGGGCCCGCTGCCGCTCGGTCCGCTCGGCGGCCGCGTCGTAGGCCTGGGTGGCGGTGCCCGCCTGCTGGTACAGCTCGTCCACGCGGGCCCGTACCTCCTCCACCGAGGGGCGGGGCGCGGGCGCCGCCGAGGCCTGGTGGGGGAGGAGCAGCCCTAACGAGGACAGGGCCGCGGTCGTGACGACGGCGGCGGGGGCGCTCGGATGTCTTCGGGCGCGCGGCTTGCGGTGGGGAGAGGAGTGGAGCGAGGGGAATCCGTACGAATGCACGGCCGGCACCTCCTTCCGGTTGGCGGGGCACGCTAGTCGCGGAGGGGGTGCCTCGGAAGGGTCCGCGCAGGATTCGCAGGGCATATGCGGCCGATTTTCCGGGGCCGGGACCGGCTGTCGGTCCCGCCCTCTAAACTCGGAAGGCGATGAGCAGCCTCTTTGACGACAGCTTCCTGGCCGACCTCTCCCCCTCCGACGAGGTCCCGCCGCCGCCCGAGGAACACGCCGCCCCCGAGACGGGCGCGGACGATCTCTTCGGGGGCCGGTTCGACATGCCCATGAGTGGGGACGCGTACTACCGGGACGGCGCCCCCAGGCCCGTCATCGACCCGGCGGCGCTCCTCGACGGGCTGAACGCGGAGCAGCGCGCCGCCGTGGTGCACGCGGGATCCCCGCTGCTCATCGTGGCCGGCGCCGGCTCCGGCAAGACGCGCGTGCTGACGCACCGCATCGGCCACCTGCTCGGCGCGCGCGGGGTCCACCCCGGCCAGATCCTGGCGATCACCTTCACCAACAAGGCCGCCGGCGAGATGAAGGAGCGCGTCGAGGGCCTCGTCGGCCCGCGCGCCAACGCCATGTGGGTCTCCACCTTCCACAGCGCGTGCGTCCGCATCCTGCGCCGCGAGTCCAAGCGGCTCGGTTTCACCTCCTCGTTCTCGATCTACGACGCGGCCGACTCGAAGCGGCTGATGGCGCTCGTCTGCCGCGATCTGGACCTGGACCCGAAGAAGTTCCCGCCGAAGGCCTTCAACGCCAAGATCTCGAACCTGAAGAACGAGCTGATCGACGAGGACGCCTTCGCCGGCCAGGCCGTGGACGGCTTCGAGAAGACCCTGGCCCAGGCGTACGCGATGTACCAGGGTCGGCTGCGCGAGGCGAACGCCCTCGACTTCGACGACATCATCATGACCACGGTCCACCTGCTCCAGGCCTTCCCGGAGGTCGCCGAGCACTACCGGCGCCGCTTCCGGCACGTGCTGGTCGACGAGTACCAGGACACCAACCACGCCCAGTACACGCTCGTGCGCGAACTGGTCGGCACCGGGTACCCGGACCTGCCGCCGGCCGAGCTGTGCGTCGTGGGTGACGCCGACCAGTCGATCTACGCCTTCCGCGGCGCGACCATCCGCAACATCCTCCAGTTCGAAGAGGACTACGCGGACGCCACGACGATCCTGCTGGAGCAGAACTACCGCTCCACGCAGACGATCCTGTCCGCCGCCAACGCGGTCATCGAGCGCAACGAGAACCGCCGCGCGAAGAACCTGTGGACCGAGGCCGGCACGGGCGCGGTGATCACCGGCTACGTCGCGGACACCGAGCACGACGAGGCCCAGTTCATCGCCGACGAGATCGACCGGCTGACGGACGCGGGCGACGCGAAGGCCGGCGACGTCGCGATCTTCTACCGGACCAACGCGCAGTCCCGCGTGTTCGAGGAGATCTTCATCCGCGTCGGACTGCCCTACAAGGTCGTCGGCGGCGTGCGCTTCTACGAGCGCAAGGAGGTCCGGGACGTCCTCGCGTACCTGCGCGTCCTGGCCAACCCCGAGGACAACGTCCCGCTCCGCCGCATCCTGAACGTGCCCAAGCGCGGTATCGGCGAGCGCGCGGAAGCGATGATCGACGCCCTCGGCATGCGCGAGAAGATCACCTTCCCGCAGGCGCTGCGCCGCGTGGACGAGGCCTTCGGCATGGCCGCCCGCTCGACCAACGCCGTCAAGCGCTTCAACGTGCTGATGGAAGAGCTCCGCACGATCGTCGACTCGGGCGCGGGCCCGGCAGTGGTCCTGGAAGCGGTCCTGGAGCGTACGGGCTACCTCGCCGAGCTCCAGGCCTCGACCGACCCGCAGGACGAGACGCGCATCGAGAACCTCCAGGAACTGGCCGCCGTGGCGCTCGAGTTCGAGCAGGCCCGGGAGGCCGCCGCGGCGGAGGCCGCCGAGAACGGCGGGCCGCCCGTGGGCCCCGGCACGCTGTCGGAGTTCCTGGAACAGGTCGCGCTGGTCGCCGACTCCGACCAGATCCCGGACGAGGACACCGACGGCAACGGCGTCATCACCCTCATGACCCTGCACACCGCCAAGGGCCTCGAATTCCCGGTGGTCTTCCTGACCGGCATGGAGGACGGGGTCTTCCCGCACATGCGGGCGCTGGGCCAGGCCAAGGAACTCGAGGAGGAGCGCCGCCTCGCGTACGTGGGCATCACCCGGGCGCGCGAGCGCCTGTACCTGACGCGCTCCTCCATGCGCAGCGCCTGGGGCACCCCCTCGTACAACCCGCCGTCGCGGTTCCTCGAGGAGATCCCGGCCGAGTACCTGCAGTGGAAGCGGACGGGCGCGGCGCAGAAGCCGGCGGGCCCGATGCGGAGCTCTGGGTACGGGTCCTCGGGCTCGGGCGGTGGCGGATCGAAGAGCTCGTTCGGGACCTCGCCGGAGTCGTTCCTGTCCTCGTCGCGGTCGAAGTCGGGCCCGTCCGGGTTCGCTACGCGCCGGGCCTCCGACAAGCCGGTCATCGCGCTGGTGGTCGGGGACCGGGTCACGCACGACCAGTTCGGGCTGGGCACCGTCATGGAGGTCAAGGGGGCGGGCGCCGACGCGCAGGCCACCATCGACTTCGGGGACGAGAAGCCGAAGCGGCTGCTGCTGCGGTACGCGCCGGTGCAGAAGCTCTAGGAAGCGGTTGGCGGGCCGGTCGGATGGCCGGCCGGTCGGCCACCTGGCCGCCGGTCCGGGGTCCGGTTCCTCTTAGTTCGGGTCCAGGCCGTGGCTGCGGAGCCATGCCTGGGGATCGACCGGGGTGCCGCCGCCCGGACGCACCTCGAAGTGGAGGTGCGGCCCGGTGGAGTTGCCGGAGTTGCCGGAGTACGCGATCACATCGCCGGCCTTGACCTTGCCGGAGCGGATCTTGGCGCTGCTGAGGTGGCAGTACCAGGTCTCGGTGCCGTCGGGCGCGGTGAGTATCACCATGTTGCCGTAGGCGCTGTTCCACTGGCTGCGCACGGTGCCGTCGGTGGCGGCCATGACCGAAGTCCCGTAGGACACCGGGAAGTCGATGCCCGTGTGCACGGACATCCAGTTGACGCCGGCCTGGCCGAAGCCCGCGCTGAGGCCGTGCTGCTCGACGGGGAGAACGAACTTGGGGCGCGCCGCTTCCTTGGCCGCCTCCTCCTCCGCCTTCTTCTTCTTTTCCTCGTCCTGGCGCAGGCGCAGGTCGATGCGCTCCTGGGTACGGCTCGCACGGTCCGCGAAATCGCCCGCGTCGGCGCTCAGCGCCGTGAGCTGCGTATCCAGCTTGCTGTTCGCCGCGACCGGCTTGATGGACGCCGGGTCGGGCGCGGCCATCGTGGTCGTTTCCTCGGAAGGCTTCTGCGGACCGGTCAGTCCGCCCACGGAGGCGGCGGCGACACCCGCGACGCCCATCACGCAGGCGGAGGGCACGGCCACGGTCAGCAGGGCGGAACGCTTCGCGGGGGTGCGGCGGCGGTTGTTGCCACCGCCGGCGGCCGCACTCGCGCTGCCGGACTTGGCGGCGCTGCCCGACTTTCCGGCGCTGCCGGACTTGCCGGCGCGGCGCGAGGGGCGCGGCGCGGCCGGGGCCGCGAGCGTGACGGGCATGGCCTGGGTGGGGAGGTCGTGCACGCGGAACTCGGCGGCCTCGCCGTCGTCATCGAGCTCGGGTTCGAACGCGAACTCGCCGGTGACTTCGTCGGCGATGACCCCGAAGACGGAGGTCTCGGTGTAGGACGCGGACGCGGGCTCCTCGTACGCGGAGTACGTCTCGTACTCGTACGCGTACTGCTGGGCCTGCGCCTGTTCCTGCGGCTGCTCGTAGCCGTACGAGTAGCCCTGCTGCTGTTCCTGTTCCTGCTGCTGCG
Organism: Streptomyces sp. NBC_00454; assembly: GCF_041434015.1. Classification (GTDB taxonomy): domain Bacteria; phylum Actinomycetota; class Actinomycetes; order Streptomycetales; family Streptomycetaceae; genus Streptomyces. The sequence continues at coordinate 4,750,081 of NZ_CP107907.1, forward strand.
CGCCGGTGTTCCAGGCGGTGGCGTCGTAGGTGCCGGTTTCGGCGGCGTAGCCCGGGACCGACCAGTGGCCGGTCTGTTCGGCGGAGGCGTCGTAGCCGAAGGCGGTGGGCTGGTAGTCCGTGGAGACGGCCTGGGCGGGGACGGTCGAGAGGTATCCGTCGTAACCGTCGGCGGTGTCGTAACCGGCCTGCGGCTGCTGGGGATAGCTGCTCTGCGGGGTGGTCCAGGCGGTCGTTTCGTACCCGCCGGTGTCGTAGGAACCGGTGTCGTAGGAACCGGTTTCGTACGAGCCATAGGCGGCGTAGTTATAGCCCTGACCCTGTGATTCCTGGGATGTGTACGCGGAATCACCAGCGAAAGTGGTGGTGGAAAGGCCGTCGTACCCAAGATTGGGGTACTGGCCCGACGATGGGCGGTCGTTCACCAACTTCTCTTTCGCCTCGGCAATGGGGGGCCTGGGTGGCCGAGGAATTTGGGGTTCCTCGGAGGAGAGCAGTGGCGTGACTGTACCCGGCGGTTACTCGCATCGACAATCTTCGGCGGGTTCCAGCCTCGGGGGAACCGGGCATTCGGCCGCCTTTCGGTCGCCCAAAGAAGCACCCTTGGCCTTGAGTTCGAAATGCGTTCGATTGAAGGGGGTGCGGCAGGCCGATTTCCGGGGTCGGGCGGTCAGGCGACGGAGGCCGCGCCGGGGTGGGCGAGGGCGGCCGGGCCGGGCCCGTCGAGTGCGCGCCGGACCGCCGCGATGACCGTGGGGTGCGCGGGCAGGGCGAGGTGTCCGATGCCGGTGACCTGCACGTTCTCCGCGAGCAGGTCCGGATGCTCGATGCGGGCCGTCTCGGTCGGGTCCATCAACTCGTCGAACTCGCTCCAGAACGCCACGCAGCGCGTCCGGCAGCCGGGCGCGGGTGCGCGCAGCTCGGCCATCACCTCGGAGTCGGGGCGCATCTGCCGGACCAGCGGATGTGCGTCCATGAAGGGCGCGACGCGGGTTCCGGAATGTGGGGTTCCGAGCGTGACGAGCATGCGGACGCGGGCGTCGCCGCCGAGCCGCTGGACGTAGTACCGCCCCACCAGCCCGCCGAGGCTGTGCCCCACCAGGTCCACCCGCTCCTGCCCGGTGCGCTCGCACAGCTCCTCGATGCGGAGGGCCAGATGGCGGGCGGTGACGCGCAGGTCCAGGGTGAAGGGCGAGTAGTTGTACGTCTCCACCTGCCGTCGGCCGCCCGCCCCGAGGGCGCGGCGCAGCAGGACGAAGACGGAGCGGTTGTCCGTGAACCCGTGCAGGAGCAGGACGGGCGGACGCTCGCCGGTAGTGGCGGGCCGTCGCTCCTGGCGGATCCCCGTGGGATACATCAGGATGTGCCCGCCGAGCACGATCGCTTCCAGTAGGCCGGCCCGCAGCGCGGCCCCGGACGTGGACAGCCCCATGGACGGCCTCCCCCCAACTGCCTTGGGACCGGGACGGAGTGCCTGGAGCCCGCGACGGCCGGCCACGCCGTGCCGTGCGGCTGTCGGCACGGTGTGGCGGCACGGGAGCGGCGGCACGCCATCCCACGTGTGATTTCCCCCTCGTGGTTGACCGCGAAACGGGGGTGTGCGCGATGCTGTACTTAACGTTCGTTCACTCGGGAGGCAGTGCGATGGGTGTGACCGGTCCGATCCGTGTGGTGGTGGCCAAGCCGGGTCTCGACGGCCACGACCGGGGCGCCAAGGTGATCGCGCGGGCCCTGCGTGACGCGGGCATGGAGGTCATCTACACCGGCCTCCACCAGACCCCCGAACAGATCGTGGACACCGCGATCCAGGAAGACGCCGACGCGATCGGCCTGTCGATCCTCTCGGGAGCGCACAACACGCTGTTCGCGCGCGTGCTGGAACTCCTCGCGGAGCGCGACGCGGCGGACATCAAGGTGTTCGGCGGCGGGATCATTCCGGAGGCGGACATCGCTCCGCTGAAGGAGAAGGGCGTGGCGGAGATCTTCACCCCGGGCGCGACGACCACGGAGATCGTGGCCTGGGTGAACGGGCACGTCCGACAGGCGTCGTAGCGCCCACGGATACGGCCCGCCCGGCGCCGGCCGAGCGGGCCTACTCCGCCCGGCCCGGGCCAGTTCGGCCTGACCAGGCCGGACCCGGCCCGGCCTGATCCGGTCCCGCCGCCGTATGAGGGGCAGGGCCGGGGGCGTGCGGAGCTTACGGCTGCTCCGGCACGTGCTGCCCCCGGGTCATGGACCCTGCGGGGTGAGTTCGGCGTGCATCGTCGCGCGGAGGCGGAGCGTGGCGACCAGGCGCTGGAAGGCCTCCGACCAGTAGGCCGCCGCGCCCCCCGGCTCGGCCGGAGCCGCTGCCACCGCCACCGCGTCCAGCAGTCCTGCCTCCGCGGGATCGAGGCAGCGCTCCGCCAGTCCCATCACCCCGCTGAAGCTCCACGGGTAGCCGCCCGCCTCCCGAGCGCTGTCGAGCGCCTCCACCACGGCCCGACCCAGCTCTCCCGCCCACGGCACCACGCAGACTCCGAGCAGCTGGAACGCCTCCGACAGCCCGTGCGCCCGTATGAACTCCGCGACCCACGCCGCCCGTTCCTCCTCACCGAGGATCGACAGGAGCTTCGCCCGCTCGGCGAGCGAAGCCGTCGCCGGGCCCGTCGCGGGCGGGGCCGATGCCGAGCCCAGCAGGGCCTCGGACCAGGCGGGATCGCGCTGGCGGACCGCCGCCCGGCACCAGGCCGCATGCAGTTCCTCCGCCCAGCCCTCGGCCGTGGGCAGCGCCACGATCTCCGCCGGGCCGAGTCCCCCGAACCGCTCCTGCCAGCAGGACAGCGGAGCGGCCTCCACCAGCTGTGCCAGCCACCAGGCCCGCTCCCCGCGTCCGGCGGGCGGCCGCTTGACCACCCCGTCGCGCAGCATGCCCGCGTCGCACTCGGCCGGCGGTGTCACCCCCTCCGGGCCGACGCAGACCAGGGCCCGCTCGGCCATCCGTCCGGCCAGCGCCGATTCCGGCAGTGCCGAGAGCAGTTCGGCGGCGGTCGCCCGGACATTGCGGCTGCGGTCGGCCAGCGCGGCCTCCAGGAACGGCTCGTCTCCCGGAGAGAGGCCCACCCGCAGGGAGTCGAGGAACATCAGCCGGTCCTCGGCCCGCTCGGTGGACCATGTGGTGCTCAGCAGTCGGAGCGCGGCCGCCGCCTCGTGGGCCCGTACGGCGCCGAGCAGCGCCACCCGCTCCGCGAACAGCCCTTCCTGCCACAGGCGTTCCACCCCCGCGGCGTCCGTCGGCGCGGGCAGTTCCCCGGCACCGCCGGAACCGCCGCGCAGTGCGAACCGCCAGTCCGGATTCAGCCGGGCCAGCCACAGCCCGCGCGTCCCGGCCAGGGCCAGCGCCTGGGGACGCAGGTCGGTGCGGGCCCGCGCCGCGTCCAGCAGCGCGGGGACCAGCGCCGCCGGCGCCCGGTAGCCGTGGCGTCCGGCGGCGGCCAGCCACTGCGGCAGCAGCTCCATCAGATCCGGGGCGGCCCCCCGCCGCCCGCTGCCGCTGCCCGCGGCGGTCCGGCCGGCCAGCAGATGCGCGAGCCGCCGCCGCGCCGCCTCCGGCGGCAGGGGTCGGGGATCGAGCGGCGCGGGCTCCAGCCGCGGGCCCGCCTCGGCGGGCCGCAGGCCGGCCCGGCGCCGGACCGTCTGCACGGCCGCGACCCCGAGCAGGACCTCGGGGCTGCCCTGGCGGCGGTCGGTCCCCAGGAGTGCGGCGCCGACCAGCTCGTCCCAGTCCGGGACGGCGGCCGTGGTGGTGGGCGTGGCCGCGCCCGTGGGTGTGCCGGTGTTCGTGCCCGAGTGCGTGGTGGTGGTCGTGGTAGTCGTGGTCATCGGGTCCCTCCCTCGTGCGCGTGGCGTGCTCCGGTCCCGCCCCCTCCGCGGGATCGGAGCAGCTCGAATTCCCCCGTGGTCATCGCCACGACTGCGGTCTCAACTGGCGTGGTTGTCGTCCACAAAAGCCCCCCGGCTCAGTCGTTCCTGCACGTCGGCGCTGATGCGCCGCCGCTTCCTTCCCCCTGCGCCCCGCTCAGGCCGAAGTCAGCACCACCGGCTCCGAGGAGTCCGGCTGCCAGACCGTCAGCGGGGTGAAACCGCGGTGTCCGCACTCGCCGAACACCGTCACCGGCCCGCCTCCCGACAGCGCGGCCAGTTGCCACAGCCCCGCGCGGGGCCGGCTCCCGGCCCCGGTCAGGGGCACGGGCAGGGCGGACGTCCCTTCCACGTCCGCCAATTGCCAGGCTGCTTCGCCCGGTTGGTCCCCCTGCCGTCCTCCCGGTATCGGCACCACCGGGCCGAGCACCACCGGCCAGGACTCCAGCCAGGGGTCCTCGCGCAGTGCCGCGCCGTACGCCTCCAGTGCCGCGCCGGTGCTCACGCCCGTCGGCGCCGCCCCGCACGGCTCGGCCGCCGCGAACCGTTCGGTGAGGTCCGCCCGGAGTCCCGCCGAGCCGGGCCGGAAGCGGGCTTCCGCATCCAGCACCAGCCCGACGGGCAGGGCCAGCCCGGGTGGTCGCCCGGGCGGGCCGAAGTCCAGGACCAGGGCCGGCCGCCCGCTCGCCAGCCCGCGCAGCCATATCCGGCGGGTGGTGAGGCGGCCGTCGGGCGACGCCGTGTCGTACTGGGCCAGTACGAGCCAGCGGTCCCGAACGACCTCGCCCCCCGCCCCGGATGGCAGTCCCACCCGGCCGCGGACCGTCGAGGCCAGTGGTTCCGGCAATGCGGATATCCCCAGCCACGCCCGGTCCAGCAGGTGCAGCAGCGCGGCCTCCTCCAGCATCCGGGCGGGCCATCCGGCGCCGCAACTGGGTATCGTCCCCAACTCCCGGACCCGGGCCGCCAGTCCCGGCGCCTGGGCGTCGACCATCCTGGCGGCGGTCTCCTCCCAGGCGGCGTACCCGGCCCGCTCCTGTCCGGCCAGGCCGCCGCGGACCAGGTCCGCGAGCCGCTGCTCCAGCTCGGCGACCCCCGCCCCGATCCGGGCCGCCCGCCGCTCGGCCCGCTTCCGGGCGGCCTCCGCGTCCGCCGGCCCGGCCTGGGCGGAGCGGTCGGCGGCGGTCCGCGCGGCCTTCGCCGCCCGCTCCGCCAGCCACTCGCCGGCCCAGTCCGGAGCCGGTGCCCCGTCGGGTGTCCCGTCCCCTGCCGGCGCCCCCGCCGCGTCTGCGAGCCCCTCCGTGGCCCACAGCAGCAGCAGTCCCAGCGCGTGCTTGCAGGGGAACTTCCGGCTCGGGCAGGAGCACTTGTACGCCGGGCCCGACAGGTCGACGACCGTCCGGTACGGCTTGCTGCCGCTGCCCTTGCACAAACCCCACACCGCACCGGAAGCGGAACCTCCGGTCTGTGACCACGGCCCCGCCCCGCCGAGTCTGGCCCCCGCCTTGCGTGATGCGTCGTCAGGAGCCAGAGCCAGTACCTGTTCCGCTGTCCAGCGGACCCCCTGCTCAGTCATGTGTTCCACCGTAGAGACCCCCACTGACAATCGCTCTGACCTGCAACAACGCAGGGTCCAGGGGGCGTTGTCAGTGGTCGGGTGCATCGTGGAGTCAGCAGTCGGACATGGCTGCCGAGCATTGGAGGGGGACCATGACCGCGACCGAGAACGAGACCACCGCCGAGGCACTGCGACCGCATGCCGAAGACGCCTTCGCGCACGAACTGAAAGCCCTGGCGGACGCCGACGACCGGACCCGCCCGGCGCGCTGGAAGCTCTCCCCGTGGGCCGTGGCCACGTACCTGCTCGGCGGCACGCTCGAAGACGGCACCGTCATCACGCCCAAGTACGTCGGCCCGCGCCGGATCGTCGAGGTCGCCGTCACCACCCTGGCCACCGACCGCGCCCTGCTGCTCCTCGGAGTCCCCGGCACCGCTAAGACCTGGGTGTCCGAGCACCTCGCCGCAGCCGTCAGCGGAGACTCCACCCTGCTCGTCCAGGGCACCGCCGGCACCCCGGAGGAGGCCATCCGGTACGGCTGGAACTACGCCCGCCTGCTCGCCCACGGGCCCAGCCGCGAAGCCCTCGTACCCAGCCCCGTCATGCGGGCCATGGCCGACGGAATGACCGCCCGCGTCGAGGAGCTCACCCGCATCCCCGCCGACGTCCAGGACACCCTCATCACCGTCCTGTCCGAGAAGACCCTCCCCATACCGGAGCTCGGCCAGGAGGTGCAGGCCGTGCGCGGCTTCAACCTCATCGCCACCGCCAACGACCGGGACCGCGGGGTCAACGAGCTCTCCAGCGCACTGCGCCGCCGCTTCAACACCGTGGTCCTGCCGCTGCCCGCCACCGCCGACGCCGAGGTCGACATCGTCGCCCGCCGCGTGGACCAGATGGGCCGCGCCCTCGACCTGCCCGCCGCGCCGGAGGGCCTCGAGGAGATCCGCCGGGTCGTCACCGTCTTCCGCGAGCTGCGCGGCGGCATCACCGACGACGGACGGACGAAGGTGAAGTCGCCCAGCGGCACCCTGTCCACCGCCGAGGCCATATCGGTGGTCACCGGCGGTCTCGCCCTGGCCGCCCACTTCGGGGACGGCGTCCTGCGCCCCTCCGACGTGGCCGCCGGGATCCTCGGGGCCGTCGTGCGGGACCCGGCCGCCGACCGGGTCGTCTGGCAGGAGTACCTGGAGGCCGTGGTGCGCGAGCGCGAGGGCTGGAAGGACTTCTACCGCGCCTGCCGGGAGGTGACGGTATGAGCCCGCGGACCGCGCAGCGCGGGCCGCTCCTGCTGGGCGTACGGCACCACGGGCCCGGCTCGGCCCGCGCCGTACGGGCCGCGCTCGACGCGGCGCAGCCCTCGGCGGTGCTGATCGAGGGACCGCCCGAGGGAGACGCCCTGCTGCCGCTCGCCGCCGACCCCGGGATGCGGCCGCCCGTGGCCCTGCTCGCACACGCGGCCGACGACCCCGGGCGGGCCGCGTTCTGGCCGCTGGCCGGCTTCTCCCCGGAGTGGGCCGCCATCCGGTGGGCCCAGGCGCGGGACGTACCGGTCCGGTTCATCGACCTGCCCGCCGCCCATTCCCTGGCCCTGGCCGGGGAGGCCGACCTCGGGGGAGATGCGGAGGAGGGCGCGGGGGAGGACTCGGGGGAGGACGGGCAGGCGCCCGGACCCTCCGGGCACGTCGTACGGCTGGACCCTCCCCCAGCTACCGCTGGGTGGTGCCCCCTGGCCGTACTCGCCGAAACCGCCGGGTACGACGACCCCGAGCGCTGGTGGGAGGACGTGGTCGAGCACCGGGGCGCGTCCGGCGGCGCGGACCCGCTGGCCGTGTTCGAAGCGCTGGGCGAGGCCATGGGCGTCCTGCGCGAGGAGTACGGGGCCGGCGGCCACCACCGGGACCTGGTGCGCGAGGCCCACATGCGCCAGCGGATGCGGGCAGCGCGCCGCGAGTTCGGGGACGAGTACGCCGTGGTCTGCGGAGCCTGGCACGTGCCGGCCCTGCGGGCGAAGACCACCGCGGCCGCCGACAAGGCACTGCTCACCGGAATGCCCAAGGTCAAGGTGGAGACCACCTGGGTCCCCTGGACCCACCGGCGCCTCGCACGGGCGGGCGGGTACGGGGCGGGCATCACCTCGCCCGGCTGGTACGCACACCTCTTCGCGGCCCGGGACCGGCCCGTCGAGCGGTGGCTGACCAAGGTCGCCGACCTGCTGCGCGCCGAGGACCGGCAGGTCTCCCCGGCGCACGTCATCGAGGCGGTCCGGCTCGCCGACACCCTCGCCGCGATGCGGGGCCGGCCGGTGGCGGGGCTGACGGAGACCCTGGAAGCGGTCCGGGCGGTCATGTGCGACGGCTCCGACATACCGCTCGCGCTGATCGAGGACCGGCTCGTCGTGGGGGACGTGCTCGGAGAGGTCCCCGACGCGGCTCCCGCCGTACCGCTCCAGCGGGACCTGACCCGCCAGCAGCGCTCGCTGCGCCTCAAGGCCGAGGCGCAGGAGCGGGACCTGGAGCTGGATCTGCGCAAGGACTCCGACGCGGCCAAGTCCCTGCTGCTGCACCGGCTGCGGCTGCTCGGCATCGACTGGGGCGTCCCGGCGGCCTCGCGGGGGAGCACCGGCACCTTCCGGGAGACCTGGCGGCTCCGCTGGGAACCGGAGCTCGCGGTGCGGATCGCCGAAGCGGGCATATGGGGGACCACCGTCCTCGGGGCGGCCACCGCCAGGGCCGAGGCCGATGCGGAGGGCGCCCGGGAGCTGGGCGAGGTCACCGCCCTGGCCGAGCGGTGCCTGCTGGCGGGGCTCTCGCAGGCACTGCCCGCCGTGCTGCGGGCCCTCGCCGACCTCGCCGCGCTGGACACCGATGTGGCGGGGCTGGCCAAGGCGCTGCCCGCGCTGGCCCGTTCACTGCGGTACGGGGACGTGCGCGGCACCGACGCGGCGGCGCTGGGCACGGTCGCGGCCGGGCTCGCCGAGCGGATCTGCGTGGCGTTGCCGCCCGCCTGCGCGGCCGGGCTGGACGCCGACGCGGCGGCGGAGCTGCGGGGGCACGTGGACTCCGTACACGGGGCGATCGGGCTGCTGGGTGGTGACGGTGACGGCGACGGCGACGGGGCCGATGGGCTGCGGGAGCGGTGGTCGGCGGTGCTGCGGGCCCTGGCCGGGCGGGACACCGTCCCCGGGCTGATACGCGGCCGGGCCGCGCGGCTGCTGCTCGACGACGGACGGCTGCCGCCGCAGGAGACGGCCCGGCTGATGGGGCTCTCGCTGTCCCCGGCGTCCGCGCCGGCCGACGCGGCGGGCTGGATCGAGGGATTCGCGGGCGGCGGCTCGGGCGGCGGCACGCTGCTGGTCCACGACGACCGGCTGCTCGGTCTGATCGACGCGTGGCTGACATCCGTGCCGGAGCGGGCGTTCGTGGATGTACTGCCGCTGCTGCGGCGGACGTTCGGGGCGTACGAGCCGGGTGTGAAACGGACCCTGGGCGAGCTGGTGCGGCGGGGGCCGGGCGGGGTGCGTTCCGTGGCGTCCGGATCCGGATCCGGCTCGGCGCCGGCCGGCTTCGGGCCGGAGCTGGACCCGGTCCGGGCGGACGCGGTGGTGGACCTGGTCCACCGCTTGCTCTTGGCGGGGGCGCCGGGCTGATCGGTGCCGGTGCCGGTGCCGGTGCCGGTGCCGGTGCCGATGCCGATGCCAGGGCCAGGGCCAGGGCCAGGGCCAGGGCCAGGGCTGGGGCTGCGGGGGTGCCGCTGCGCGGGGCGTGTCCCCTACCCGCCCTTCCACCGTTCCCCGGGCTCCGCCCGGGCCCGGTCCTCAAACGCCGGACGGGCTGAAAGCGGGGCTCCGCCCCGGACCCGGTGCTCAAGCGCCGGACGGGCTGAAGGTGGGGCTCTGCCCGGACCCGGTGCTCAAACGCCGGACGGGCTGAAGGTGGGGCGCTGCCCGGGCCTGGGGGTGGGGCTTCGCCCCGGGGCCCGTGCCTCGAGCGCCGGTGGGGTTGATGTGCTGACTACGAGAGCAGGGGATGACAGATGGCGGGCGTTGGCGACGAGCGGTTGCGGCGGTGGCGGATGGTGCTTGGCGGGGAGGCCGATGGGACCGGGTGTGCGCTGAGCGGGGCGGATGCCGGGATGGACTCCGTGCTGGGGGCGCTGTACGGCGGTGGCGGGGATGGTGGGGGGCGCAAGGCCGCGGGGGAGCGGTCGGCCGGGCTCGGGGGGTCCGCGCCGAAGGTGGCCCGGTGGCTCGGGGACATCCGGACGTACTTCCCCGCCTCCGTGGTGCAGGTGATGCAGCGGGACGCCATCCAGCGGCTGGGGCTGTCCGCGCTGCTGCTGGAGCCCGAGATGCTGGAGGCCGTGGAGCCGGACGTCCACCTCGTCGGCACCCTGCTCTCCCTCAACAAGGCGATGCCCGAGACGACCAGGGAGACGGCCCGCGCCGTGGTCCGCAAGGTGGTCGAGCAGTTGGAGAAGAGGCTCGCGGCCCGGACCCGGGCCACGCTGACCGGCGCCCTCGACTGGTCGGCCCGGATCAGCCGCCCCCGGCACGCGGACATCGACTGGGACCGGACCATCCGGGCGAATCTGAAGAACTACCTTCCCGAGTACCGCACCGTGGTCCCCGAGCGGCTGATCGGCTACGGCCGTGCCTCGCAGTCGGTGAAGAAGGAGGTCATCCTCTGCATCGACCAGTCGGGTTCGATGGCGGCCTCGGTCGTCTACGCCTCCGTCTTCGGGGCGGTGCTGGCTTCGATGCGTTCGATCTCGACCCGGCTCGTCGTCTTCGACACGGCCGTCGTGGATCTGACCGACCAGCTGGACGATCCCGTCGACGTGCTCTTCGGCACCCAGCTCGGCGGCGGCACCGACATCAACCGCGCGCTCGCCTACTGCCAGTCCAAGATCACCCGGCCCGCCGACACGGTCGTCGTCCTCATCAGTGATCTTTACGAGGGCGGCATACGCAACGAAATGCTCAAGCGGGTCGCGGCGATGAAGGGCGCGGGGGTGGAGTTCGTGACCCTGCTCGCGCTGTCCGACGAGGGTGCCCCCGCCTACGACCGCGAACACGCCGCCGCCCTCGCCGAACTGGGCGCCCCGGCCTTCGCCTGCACCCCCGACCTGTTCCCGGACGTGATGGCCGCGGCCCTGGAGAAGCGGCCCCTGCCCGGGCCGGTCGGAGGGTCCTGATCGCGCCCGTACATCGGCAGATCGCACGAAGATGCAGTTCAACCGTGAGGCGATCTGTGACAGGTATCACCGCTCAGGTGTGATCTGCGATTTAGGGACCTACGTCCCACGGGGATAACCTGCGGGACGGACATGCCGCGTCCACGGTCACCGTGTGCGCCTTCCTTGTGACAGCGCCGTCACGTTGCCCTCCGCGGCACGCCCACGCAGATAGCAGATAACCGCGAATCACTGCGAATCTTTGAAGACAAGGGACGGACGCGCGTGGACCTGTTCGAGTACCAGGCGAGGGACCTCTTCGCCAAGCACGGTGTACCGGTGCTGGCCGGTGAAGTCATCGACACGCCTGAGGCAGCCCGCGAGGCCACCGAGCGCATGGGTGGCAAGTCGGTCGTCAAGGCACAGGTGAAGGTCGGCGGCCGCGGCAAGGCCGGTGGCGTCAAGCTCGCCGCCACCCCCGACGAGGCCGTCGCTCGTGCGACGGACATCCTCGGGATGGACATCAAGGGCCACACGGTCCACAAGGTGATGATCGCCGAGACGGCTCCCGAGATCCTCGAGGAGTACTACGTCTCGTACCTGCTGGACCGTACCAACCGCACCTTCCTGGCCATGGCCTCGGTCGCGGGTGGCATGGACATCGAGCAGGTCGCCGAGGAGACCCCGGAGAAGCTCGCCAAGGTCCCGGTGAACGCCAACGAGGGCGTGACCATCGAGAAGGCCCGCGAGATCGTCGCGCTGGCGCAGTTCCCGGCCGAGGTTGCCGAGAAGGTCGCCGAGGTCCTCGTGACCCTGTGGGCGACCTTCATCGCCGAGGACGCGCTCCTCGTCGAGGTCAACCCGCTCGCGAAGGTCGCCAACGGCGACGTCATCGCGCTCGACGGCAAGGTCTCGCTCGACGAGAACGCCGAGTTCCGCCAGCCGGGCCACGAGGAGTTCGTGGACCACGCGGCCGCGAACCCGCTCGAGGCCGCCGCCAAGGCGAAGAACCTCAACTACGTGAAGCTCGACGGCGAGGTCGGCATCATCGGCAACGGCGCGGGTCTCGTCATGAGCACCCTCGACGTCGTCGCGTACGCCGGCGAGAACCACGGCGGCGTCAAGCCCGCCAACTTCCTGGACATCGGCGGTGGCGCTTCCGCCGCCGTCATGGCCAACGGTCTCGAGATCATCCTCGGCGACCCGGACGTCAAGTCCGTCTTCGTCAACGTCTTCGGTGGCATCACCGCGTGTGACGAGGTCGCCAACGGCATCGTCCAGGCGCTGCAGCTGCTCGAGGACAAGGGCGAGGCGGTCACCAAGCCGCTGGTCGTCCGTCTCGACGGCAACAACGCCGAGCTGGGTCGCAAGATCCTCTCGGACGCCAACCACCCGCTGGTGCAGCGCGTGGACACCATGGACGGCGCGGCCGACAAGGCCGCCGAGCTCGCGGCTGCGAAGTAAGGGCAGAGGTCACAGACTCACATGGCTATCTTCCTCAACAAGGACAGCAAGGTCATCGTCCAGGGCATGACCGGTGCCACGGGCATGAAGCACACCAAGCTGATGCTGGCTGACGGCACCGACATCGTCGGTGGCGTGAACCCGCGCAAGGCCGGCACCACCGTCGACTTCGACGGCACGGAGATCCCGGTCTTCGGTTCCGTCGCCGAGGCGATGGAGAAGACGGGCGCCAACGTCTCCGTCCTCTTCGTCCCGCCGGCCTTCGCCAAGGCCGCCGTGGTCGAGGCGATCGACGCCGAGATCCCGCTGGCCGTCGTCATCACCGAGGGCATCGCGGTGCACGACTCCGCCGCCTTCTGGGCGTACGCGAGCGCCAAGGGCAACAAGACGCGGATCATCGGCCCGAACTGCCCGGGTCTGATCACCCCCGGCCAGTCCAACGCCGGCATCATCCCGGGCGACATCACCAAGCCCGGCCGCATCGGTCTCGTGTCCAAGTCGGGCACGCTGACCTACCAGATGATGTACGAACTCCGTGACATCGGCTTCTCCTCCGCCGTCGGCATCGGTGGCGACCCGGTCATCGGCACCACGCACATCGACGCCCTCGCGGCGTTCGAGGCGGACCCCGACACCGACCTGATCGTCATGATCGGCGAGATCGGCGGCGACGCCGAGGAGCGTGCGGCGGACTTCATCGCGAAGAACGTCACCAAGCCGGTCGTCGGCTACGTCGCGGGCTTCACCGCCCCCGAGGGCAAGACCATGGGCCACGCCGGTGCCATCGTCTCCGGTTCTTCTGGCACCGCACAGGCCAAGAAGGAGGCCCTCGAGGCCGCGGGCGTGAAGGTCGGCAAGACGCCGACCGAGACGGCCAAGCTGGCGCGCGAGATCCTCAACGCCGCGAAGTAATTCGCAGCCCCAGGGACAGCCGCTGTAGCAGTTGTACGTAGTGACGGGCGTGGCCCGCACCCTGTGAAGGGGTGCGGGCCACGCCCGTTCTCGTCCCGTCCGGTCCCGGTCGGTCCCGTTCTACTCGGGCTTCGGCGAGACCCTCGCCGGGCCGGCCGCCGGGTCGTTCAGCAGCTTCTCGTGGAGCTGGCGACCCTCGTCCGAGAGCTGCTGCGGGCCGGCGTGCGGGGGCACGCCCGACACGTTCGCGCCGGGGGCGCGCTCCGGCACGTACTCGGTCGGCGCGGTCACCGCCGTGTACGCCGTCGCGGCGGCGATCACCGCCGTCAGCCCGAGGATCGCGCGGGTCCACCGCCGGTTCCGGCCCTCGCCGGCCGCCCGTACGACGGCCGCCGAGCGCGGCTCCAGCGCGACGGCCGGCCTCATCCCGCCGAGCCGCTCGCGCAGCAGTGCGGACTGCTTCCCGGGCGCCACGTCGGCCAGCTCGGGGAGCCGGTCGGCGAGCTCGTCGTGGGCGTTGACGAGGCGGCTGCCCGCGGTCGGTGTGGAGGCCTCGGTCTCGGCGGCGGTGTCGGGGAGGTCCAGCCCGACTCCGTCGTAGAGCAGCACGGTCCGGCGGTGGGCGGGCGGCAGCGCGAGCATCGCGTCCATGAGGATGCGGTCGCCGGGGTCCGCCGGGGGCTTGTCGGGATGCTTGTGGGCCCGCCGGAACTGGTGCCAGGGCGAGAGCGCGTACTCGTACGCCGCCGCGCGCACCCATCCGACCGGGTCCGGGTCGGTGGCCACCTCGGGCCAGCGGCCCCACGCCTGCTGGAAGGCGTGCTCCACGGCCTCGCGGGCGAGGCCGCGGCGGCCGGTGAGGAGGTAGGCCTGGCGGGTGAGGGCGGGGGCGGTGCGGTTGTAGAGCGCGTCGAAGGCGGACTCCGGCGTGGGGACCTTCGGGGGCGGGCGTTCGTCCGCCCCGTCGTCGGCGGCAGCGCCTTCGGGGGCGTCCGAGGCGGCGTCCTCGGGGGCGGCGGTACGGGGACTCGTGTCGCGGTTCTCGTCGCCCGGCCCGTCGCTGCCCGGACCGGTGCCGGTGCCGGTGCCGGTGCCGGTGCCTGTGCCTGTGCCTGTGCCGTTGATGCTCATTCCCGTGCCCGGACCCGTGCCCGTTCCCGTGCCCGGACCCGGAGGAACCGTTCCTCCTGACCGGAGCGTGGCGAGGCCGCCGCCACCGCCGACCGCGGCCTTGACCGTGGCCTTGGCCTCGTGCCGGGGCACTCCGACGGGGGGCTTCGCGGCGCGCTTGACGGCGGCCTTGGGCCGGGTCTGCGCGCCGACGGGGCGCCCGAAGGCATGGGCGCGGAACCCGAAGTGGCCCTCGGTGGAGTTGGCGGCTGACGCCTCGTCCGTGCCGGTTTCCGAGGCTCCGGTTACCGCCCCGGACTCCTCCGACACGCCGGTCACGGCAGCGGCTTCGACCTCGGCCTCGGGCTCGACCTCGGTGCCGTTGGCCCAGGCGGGCCGGGTCGGCGTGCCGGGGGCGGCGGCGGCCGGCTCCGTACCGGCTGCCGGGGCCCCACCGGACTCCGAGGCGCCGTCAGGCGAGGCCCCGTCAGGCGAGGCCGCCCCGTCAGGCGAGGCTCCGTCAGGCGGGGCCACAGCCACAGCCGAAGCCCGGTCCGCGTGGACCTGGTCCACCTGCTCCGCCTGCTCCCCCTGGTCCGACGCAGGGTCAGTGACCGTGGCGAGGCGGGTCAGGAGCTTCGCGTAGGCCTCGCGCTTGCGGCCCCGCGGGTGGGTGCGGCCGGTCTCCCAGGAGCGGACCGTGGTGGCGGTGACCCCCACCGCCGCCGCGACCTCCTCGTGCGTCAGCTCGGCCGCTTCGCGCAGGCGTCGGCGTTCCTTCGGGGTGGGGAGGCTCAGCTCCGTGACGCTTTGTGTCATGCCACACTCCCCGCGACCCGGACGCCCTGAGCGAAAAAGTACATAAACGTATATTGAGCGACACCACGGGCATTCGCCTGTTACCCGCCCATAGCGCGTGTCGTTGGCACCATGAGCGGGTGACCCAAGTGACCGAACGCGGGACCTCGTTGCCCACGCCCCCAAGGGCCCCCGCCCGGCGCCGTTCACCGGCGGCCGCCGCGTGTGTCGTGGGCGGAGCCGTCGCCGCAGGACTCGGGCTCGGCTTCCTCGCCGTGCTCGTCATCGTCCTGTGGATCAGCTCCCCCTACCCCGACAGCGGCCCCGGCGGCGCCCTGCACCTCGCCGCGGGCCTCTGGCTGCTCGCCCACGGGACCGACCTGGTCCGCTACGAGACCCTCTCCGGGGTGCCCGCCCCCGTCGGCGTGACCCCGCTGCTGCTCATCGCGCTGCCCGCGCTGCTCATCCGGCGTGCCGCCCGGCTCGGCAGCGCCGCCGGGGAGGAGCGGGGCGCGGAGCTGCTGCCCGCCTCGGTGGTGTTCTCCGCCGTGCTCTGCGGCTACCTCGGCGTCGGCGCCCTGGCCACCGTGTACGCCGCCTCCGGGCCCATGCCCGCCGACCCGCTCAGCGCGGCCTGGCACCTCCCGCTGGTGGCCGCACTGGCCGCCGCCGGCGGGGTCTGGGAGGCCCGGGGGAGACCGCTCGGGCCGCTGACCGGCCGGTTCACCCGCCCCCGCTACGCGCTCGCGCTGCGGGCCGGGGCCGGCGGGGTCCTGGTCCTGCTCGGCGGCGGAGCGCTGCTGGTCGCAGCCTCGCTGGCCTGGCACGGGGCGGAGGTGCAGGGGTCCTTCGTGGCGCTGACCGGGTTCTGGTCGGGCCGCTTCGCCGTCCTGCTGCTGGCCCTCACCCTGATCCCGAACGCCGTGGTCTGGGGCGCCGCCTACGCCCTGGGTCCCGGCTTCGCGCTGGGCGCCTCGGCCACCGCGACCCCGCTCGGCTTCGGCGGCTCGCCCGCGCTGCCCCGCTTCCCGCTGCTGGCCGCGCTGCCCGCGCAGGGTCCCGGCACGCCGCTGACCTGGGCCGCCGCCGCGGTGCCGGTGGTGGCCGGGCTGGCGGTGGGCTGGTTCGCGGTGCGCCGGGCGCGCGAAGTCTCGTACGGGGAGACCGCGCTCACCGCGGCCCTGGGCGCGCTGGTGTGCGCCCTGGCCACGGCCGGGCTCGCCGCGGCCTCGGCCGGGCCGCTCGGCTCCCGGGAGCTGGCCGCCTTCGGGCCGGTCTGGTGGCAGGCGGGCGGCGCGGCCCTGGCCTGGGCCCTGGCGCTCGCGGTCCCGGTGGCCGTGACGGTGCACGCCTGGCGCAACCGGCCCGCGAGGGGGATGTCCGAGGCCCCCGACGGTTCGGAGGCCTGGCACGACAGCGGGGTGCGGGAGATCCGCTGGGCGGCGCTGCGCCGGGCCGCGGGCACCCTGATCCCGGACTTCTCCTCCGCGCCGAACCCGCCGCACCCGCCGGAGCCCATCAAGGAAGAGCCCCGCGCCGGATCCGCGCCGGGGCCGGCGACCGGGCCCGTACCGGTACCGCCGAAGCGGCCCGTACTGGTCATGCCCGGGCTCAAACTGGACCTGACTCCGATCCCGATCCGCGCGACTCCGGCGACCCCGCCGCCCCCGGGGACCCCCGCGACCAGCGGGATCCCGGCGATGCCCGCCGGCCCGCCGCCCGTCGCGGCGCCCCTGACTCCGGCTCCGGCCGTCCCGGCCCCGCTCGTCCCGGCCGTGACCGGCGCGCGGGTGCTGACCCGCCTCAAGCCGGGGCCCGAAACGGAAGCCGCACCGGTCACCGAGAGGCGGGACTCCGGCCAGGAGCCCGGGTAGCCGGTCCGACTACCCGACTATCCCGGGATCTTGATCATCTTTCCGATGAAGTTGTCCGGCAGCAGGTCGTTGCACTGCATCTCCGCCGACTTCGTGAGGGCGTCCTGTGTGCAGACGTAGAAGTCCTTGTACGCGAGGTGCACGGCGTACGAGGACAGGGCCAGCAGCACCGCCAGCGAGGCGGTGACCAGGCCGCTCACCGCCGCCGTCCGCTGGGGCCGGGCGGCGGCCCCCAGGGCCGCCAGGCCGCCCTGGGCCGCGGCGGGCTCCACGGCCCGGCTCGGCCCCCCGGTCACATCGGCCACCGTGGCGGTGGCCGCTCCGTCCTCCCCGGCGGGCTTCGCCGGTGTGCCCCGCAGTGCGCTGATCCCCCAGTGCAGGGCCAGGGCGCCGAGCAGCAGCCCCATCGAGGGGATGTCCATGACCACGAAGAAGAAGCCCCACATGCCGGCCAGCAGCGCGTACCGCGCCCGCCGCTGGATCGGGTCCGTGGGATCCCAGCGGGCCGGTCCGGATCCGGGGGCCTCGCCCGGCCCCTGCCCGGGGCCGCCGTCACCACCGTTGCGCGGCTCCCAGGGCTGGTCGGGCCGGCCTTCCGGGGGCGCCGCGAAGGGATTGTCGTCGGTGGAGCGGTCGGGCTGGCGGCGATCCGGCATCGGGTGTGTTTCATCCCCTGTGTCATGGACGTCGCTGGGACGTCGGAGGCCTGTTTGCGGCTTGTAGGCCAGACGCTACCGCCCACCCGTGCCCCCGTCCCTCGGGGGCCGTCCGGTGTGCCGGTATCGTTGCAGGCGGTCGGTGGCTTCGTAGGGTCCGCCCATCTCGGCGACCCGAAGTTTCGTACGACCGCACAAGACGAACGACGTGCCCCCAGCTCACGCCGGGGGTGCCCCCGCCCGAGAAAGGGCCTCCCATGGCCGTCTCCCGCCTGGTGGTGCTGGTCTCCGGCTCCGGCACCAACCTCCAGGCCCTGCTCGACGCCATCGACGCCCACCCCGGCGGATCCGAGGGTTTCGGTGCCGAAGTCGTCGCCGTGGGAGCCGACCGCGAGAACATCGCCGGCCTGGAGCGTGCCGAGAAGGCGGGGATCCCCACCTTCGTGTGCCCGGTCAAGGCGTACGCGACCCGCGCGGAGTGGGATGCCGCCCTGACCGAGGCCACCGACGCGCACGCGCCGGACCTCGTGGTCTCGGCGGGGTTCATGAAGATCGTGGGTACGGAGTTCATCGACCGCTTCGGCGGCCGGTTCATCAACACCCACCCCGCCCTCCTCCCGGCCTTCCCGGGCGCCCACGGCGTACGGGACGCACTCGCCTACGGCGCGAAGGTCACCGGATGCACGGTCCACTTCGTGGACACCGGCGTGGACACCGGTCCGATCATCGCCCAGGGTGTGGTCGAGATCCGGGACCAGGAGGACGAAGCCGCTCTCCACGAGCGGATCAAGGAAGTCGAGCGCGAGCTGCTCGTCGAGGTCGTGGGGCGCCTGGCCCGGCACGGCTACAGCATCGAGGGACGAAAGGTAACAATCCAGTGACCGCCGCAGAGGCCGCAGGGACCGCAGAGACCGTGACCGCAGAGAGCGCAGACCTCACCGCTTCGAAGCGCCCGATCCGGCGCGCCCTCATCAGCGTCTACGACAAGACGGGGCTGGAAGAGCTGGCCCGCGGCCTGCACGAGGCGGGCGTCGCGCTCGTCTCGACCGGCTCCACCGCCGGGAAGATCGCCGCTGCCGGGGTGCCCGTCACCAAGGTCGAGGAGCTGACCGGCTTCCCCGAGTGCCTGGACGGCCGGGTCAAGACCCTGCACCCGCGCGTGCACGCCGGCATCCTCGCCGACCTGCGCCTGGAGGACCACCGCAACCAGCTGGCCGAGCTGGGCGTCGAGCCCTTCGACCTGGTGGTCGTCAACCTCTACCCCTTCCTCGCGACCGTCCAGTCGGGCGCGACCGAGGACGAGTGCGTGGAGCAGATCGACATCGGCGGCCCCTCGATGGTCCGCGCCGCCGCCAAGAACCACCCCTCGGTGGCCGTGGTCACCAGCCCGGCGCGCTACGCCGACGTGCTCACCGCCGCCCAGGGCGGCGGCTTCGACCTCACCGCCCGCAAGCGGCTCGCGGCCGAGGCCTTCCAGCACACCGCCGCCTACGACGTCGCCGTGGCCTCCTGGTTCACGAACGCGTACGCCCCGGAGGCTCCCCAGGAAACGGACGCGCTGCCCGAGTTCCTGGCCGGCGCGTGGGAGCGCAAGTCCACCCTGCGCTACGGCGAGAACCCGCACCAGGCCGCGGCCCTGTACACGGACGGCCGGCCCGGCGGGCTCGCCAATGCCGAGCAGCTGCACGGCAAGGAGATGTCCTACAACAACTACGTGGACACCGACGCGGCCCGCCGCGCCGCCTACGACCACGAAGAGCCCTGCGTCGCGATCATCAAGCACGCCAACCCGTGCGGCATCGCGGTGGGCAAGGACGTCGCCGAGGCCCACCGCAAGGCGCACGCCTGCGACCCGGTCTCGGCCTTCGGCGGGGTCATCGCCGTCAACCGTCCGGTGAGCGTCGAGCTCGCCGAGCAGGTCGCGGAGATCTTCACCGAGGTCATCGTCGCCCCCGACTTCGAGCCGGGCGCCGTCGAGGTCCTGGCGAAGAAGAAGAACATCCGCGTCCTGAAGGTGGCGGACGCCCCGCACCAGCCGGCCGAGCTCAAGCCCATCTCCGGCGGCGTCCTGCTCCAGCAGAGCGACCTCGTCCAGGCCGAGGGCGACGACCCGGCGAACTGGACGCTCGCCACCGGTGAGGCCCTGTCCGCCGACGAGCTCGCGGACCTCGCCTTCGCGTGGAAGGCCTGCCGCGCCGTCAAGTCCAACGCGATCCTGCTCGCCAAGGACGGCGCCTCGGTCGGCGTCGGCATGGGCCAGGTCAACCGCGTCGACTCCGCGAAGCTCGCGGTCGAGCGGGCGGGCGCCGAGCGCGCGCAGGGCTCGTACGCCGCGTCCGACGCCTTCTTCCCCTTCCCGGACGGGCTGGAGATCCTGACGGCCGCGGGCATCAAGGCCGTGGTCCAGCCGGGCGGTTCGATGCGCGACGAGCTGGTCATCGAGGCCGCGAAGGCGGCGGGCGTCACGATGTACCTCACCGGGACCCGGCACTTCTTCCACTGAGTCCCCGGCACCACCGAGTCCCCGTAATACGGCGAAGGCCGCGCACCGCAGCGATGCGGTGCGCGGCCTTCGCCGTATTACGGGGCCGGTACGCGGCTTCGTGCGGGCCGCGGCGGCGGTCCTAGTACTGCGGGCGCTTGAAGTAGACGCCCGCGGCCGAGTTGGACAGGCCGATCAGGATCCAGAGGCCCAGGGCGAGCGAGATCCCCTGGAAGACGAGCGTGAACATGAAGGGGGCGACGCCGGAGCTGTTCAGGTTGCTGAGCGTCACGATGCTGACGAGCAGGCCGCCACCGGCGAAGAGGGTCTGGATCGATCCGAAGATGATGCCGGAGACCCGGACGCCACCGCGGCCCTTGGCCATCTTGGCGGCGGTCAGGATCGGCCACAGCGAGAGGCCGACCATGAATATGCCGAGGACGACGAACACGCCGGCCGCGGCGGTGCCCGCGTCGCTCGCCGAGGAGCTGGAGGAGCTGGAGAACGCCGAGGCGAACAGCGCCCCGCCGACCGCGACGAGCAGGCCGCCCAGGGCCTCCAGGATGCCGAGGATCCAGAGGACGACGCGGGCGCCCTTGACGCCGCCCGGCATCGGAACGCCGGCACCCGGGTAGCCGGCGGGGCCCGGGTAGCCCGCCTGCTG
Source organism: Streptomyces sp. NBC_00454 (assembly GCF_041434015.1). Taxonomy (GTDB): domain Bacteria; phylum Actinomycetota; class Actinomycetes; order Streptomycetales; family Streptomycetaceae; genus Streptomyces. The sequence goes on from NZ_CP107907.1 coordinate 4,770,673, forward strand.
CGGGTAGGCGTAGCCCTGGGGCGGAACGCCCTGGGGTGCCTGCTGCGGGTAGCCGTAACCGGGCTGGCCCTGGGGCTGCTGCTGCCCGTACGGGTTGTTCGGGTCGCCGAAACTCATCTTGGGGTGTTCCTCCGTGGAAGTGCGGGGACGCACGGCACGCTAGGAGGATTCGCTGCAAGTGGTGCGGCCCGCCCCCCGGCACTGCCCGCGGCACATCTTCCGGTCATCGTCGTGCGAACGGGGTGGACTTGTCCAGCCGCGTCGCGCCCGTCCGACCACTCGTTGTGCAAGTGCAACGAATCGGACCGGTCGCGGGGCGGATGCGACTGGATCCGCGACCACCTCATCCGGGAGGATGGGGCCATGACTGCCCAGATTCTCGACGGCAAGGCCACCGCAGCCGCGATCAAGTCCGAACTGACCGCCCGCGTGGCGGCGCTCAAGGCCCAGGGCATCACCCCGGGCCTCGGCACCCTGCTGGTCGGCGACGACCCGGGCAGCCGCTGGTACGTCAACGGCAAGCACAAGGACTGCGCCGAGGTCGGCATCGCCTCCATCCAGCGCGAACTGCCCGCGACGGCCTCCCAGGAGGACATCGAGGCGGTCGTGCGCGAGCTGAACGACAACCCGGAGTGCACGGGCTACATCGTCCAACTCCCGCTCCCCAAGGGGATCGACACCAACCGCGTCCTGGAGCTGATGGACCCGGCGAAGGACGCCGACGGACTGCACCCGATGTCACTCGGCAGGCTGGTCCTGAACGAGCCGGGCCCGCTGCCCTGTACCCCGTACGGGATCGTCCAGCTGCTGCGCCACCACGGCGTGGAGATCAACGGCGCGCATGTCGTGCTCCTCGGCCGAGGCATCACGGTCGGCCGCTCCATGGGCCTGCTGCTGACCCGCAGGTCGGAGAACGCCACCGTGACGATGTGCCACACCGGCACCCGCGACCTGGCCGCCCAGCTGCGCCAGGCCGACATCATCGTCGCGGCCGCCGGCGTGCCGCACCTGGTCAAGCCGGAGGACGTGAAGCCCGGCGCGGCCGTGCTCGACGTCGGCGTCAGCCGCGACGAGAACGGCAAGATCGTCGGGGACGTGCACCCCGGCGTCGCGGACGTGGCCGGCTGGATCTCCCCGAACCCGGGCGGCGTCGGCCCGATGACCCGGGCCCAGCTCCTCGTCAACGTGGTCGAGGCCGCCGAGCGGATCGTCCCCAGTGCGGGCTGAGCGCCGGTCCTCCGGGGGATCCGGGAGGTCCGGGGATCCCGAGGGATCCGCGGGCTCTACGAAGCCTGCGGCGCCCTCGGGACCGGGGGAGCCGGCCGGACCCGCCGCGGGGCCCACAGGGTCCGCCGCCGGATCCGCCGCGGGGTCCGAAGCCCGATCCGCCGCCGCATCCGAAGCCGCCCTGAAGGCCGCAGCCGGAGCCAAGGCCGAGAAGGCAGAGGCCGAGGCCGGTGCCGCCGCCGGCACCGGCGCTGCGCGCTCCCGCCGCTTCCCCTCCGTCACCCGGGACACCGCCCGCCCCGAGGGCGGCGGCCGGGCCGCACCCGGCGACGCGCCGGCGCCGGCCCGCCAGTGGCCGATGCTGGCGGTCCTGGCCGCGACGGCGGGCGGGCTGCTGGCCACCGCCATGGGCCACCCGCGCCTCGGCTGCCTGATGATCGGCATCGCGCTGATCGCGGCTTCGGTGCTGCGCCGGATACTGCCCTCCGTGGGCATGCTCGCGGTGCGCTCCCGCTTCACGGACATGGTCACGTACGGGCTGCTGGGCGTGGCGATCGTGCTGCTCGCGCTGGTCATGGAGCCCAAGCCGTGGCTGCACCTCCCCTTCCTGGAGAGCGCGGTCCGCTTCACGGTCCGCTGACCACCCTGCCCGCCACTCCGCCCGCCCCGGCGGCCGCCGCCCCGGCCGCCAACGGTGGACTTCGCGATCATTCATGGCGATGCTCGACGTCATGAACGCGATCAAGGTTGTAGTCATCGGAGCGAACGGAACCCTCGGCCGAGCGGTCCAGGAGGCCCTGCGCGGGCGCGGCCACGAGGTCGTCACCGCCTCCCGCAAGGACGCGGACGTCCACGTGGACATCACCGACCCGGAGTCCATCCGGGCCATGTACGACGCGGTGGGCCCCGTGGACGCGGTGGCGGTCGCGGCCGGCAGCGTCCCGTGGAAGCCGCTCGGCGAGCTGACCACCCAGGACGTGCGCGCGGGCCTGGAGGGCAAGGCCGTCTCCCAGATCGAGTTGGTCCGCCAGGGCTCCGTACGGCTGCCCGCGCACGCCTCGTTCACCCTGATCACCGGCATCCTGGCGCGCGAACCCCTGCTGACGGGATCGGTGGCCTCGCTCGTCAACGGCGCGGTGGAGGCCTTCGTACGGGCCGCGGCCATCGAACTCCCCGGCCGGCAGCGGATCAACGCCGTCAGCCCGACCGTCTTCGAGGAGTCCATGGGCATCTACGGGGACACGTTCGCGGGATTCGACGCGGTACCGGTGGCGCGGGCCGCCAACGCCTACGTCAAGTCCGTCGAAGGGCACCGGACCGGGGAGATCTTCCAGGTGTGACAGCCGCACCGGGGCCGCCGCGGCGCCGTCTGGCGGGCGTACGGACAGCCTCCGGCGGGCGTCCGCGCACCACCCGTGTGCCACGCACCACACGGGCCGGGGGATTGGGGTGCTCCAGGGTCGGATAGCCTGACGGCGGATGTCTCTTCACGTCAAGATTTAAGGTCCGGGGAGCGGCGTCCTCCCAGCACATGGGGCAGGGACGCCCCACCGCCAGCTGTCTAACGGAGAAGGCCATGACCCGCACTCCCGTGAATGTCACCGTCACCGGCGCCGCCGGCCAGATCGGCTACGCGCTGCTCTTCCGCATCGCGTCCGGCCACCTGCTCGGCGCGGACGTGCCGGTCAAGCTCCGTCTTCTGGAGATCCCCCAGGGCATGAAGGCCGCCCAGGGCACCGCCATGGAGCTCGACGACTGCGCCTTCCCGCTGCTCGCCGGCATCGACATCTTCGACGACCCGAACAAGGGCTTCGAGGGTGCCAACGTCGCGCTGCTGGTCGGCGCCCGCCCGCGTACCAAGGGCATGGAGCGCGGTGACCTGCTCTCCGCCAACGGCGGCATCTTCAAGCCGCAGGGCGCCGCGATCAACGCGCACGCCGCGGACGACATCAAGGTCCTGGTCGTGGGCAACCCGGCCAACACCAACGCGCTCATCGCGCAGGCCGCCGCCCCGGACGTACCGGCCGAGCGTTTCACCGCGATGACCCGCCTGGACCACAACCGCGCGATCTCGCAGCTGGCCGCCAAGACCGGCGCCGCCGTCTCCGACATCAAGCGCCTGACCATCTGGGGCAACCACTCGGCGACCCAGTACCCGGACATCTTCCACGCGGAGATCGCCGGCAAGAACGCCGCCGAGCTGGTCAACGACCAGGCCTGGCTGTCGGACGACTTCATCCCGACCGTCGCCAAGCGCGGCGCGGCGATCATCGAGGCCCGCGGCGCGTCCTCGGCCGCCTCGGCCGCCAACGCCGCCATCGACCACGTCCACACGTGGGTCAACGGCACCGCGGCGGGCGACTGGACCTCGATGGGCATCCCGTCGGACGGCTCCTACGGCGTGCCGGAGGGCATCATCTCCTCCTTCCCGGTCACCACCAAGGACGGCCGCTACGAGATCGTCCAGGGCCTGGACATCAACGAGTTCTCCCGTGCGCGCATCGACGCGTCCGTGGCGGAGCTCGTCGAGGAGCGCGACGCGGTGCGCGAGCTCGGCCTGATCTGAGCGCATTCAGGCTGAGCGCGTCCTCTGGGCACATCAGTCTGGGCGAACCAGTACGAACACCGAAGCGCCCCGGCCAAACTCGGCCGGGGCGCTTTGGCGTGAATCTTTCTATCGCGGGGTGTAAGGAAAACCTAAGGTCGATCGGTGACCGAGATCCCGAGTCCCCGCCGGCCCGACAACGGTGCCTGGGGTGATCCGCCCGCCGGTCGCCCACCGGTCCACCCCTCCCTCAGCGAAGCGGGCCGTTTCCTGTGCGCGGGCACCTACCTGGACGCCGGATACCGCGACCGGGTCATCGACGAGCTGTACGTCCACGAGGAGCGGGTCGTCGCCCCCTCCTACGGCTACGACGCCTCCCGGGTGCTCGCCCACGCGCTGCGCGCCCGCCGCGCCGAGCTCGGCTGGGCCGCCGGGGTCCTCGGCGCCTGGTTCGTCGGCTCGCTGCTCACCGGCGGCGCCCTCGCCGTGCTGGTCTTCCCGTTCCTGATGCTCAGCCTGGCCGACTGGCTGCGCGGCCGCAGAGTCCCGCTGCTGCGCGCCCTCGCCCTGATCCTGCGCATCTACGTCTGGTGGACGATCGTCCTCATCCTGCTCGCCTTCGGCTTCGGCGGCCTCGCGCTGCTGAGTTCCCTCGGGAACACGGGCGGGGTCCTGGGCCTGCCGTTCACCCCGTCGGGCGGCGCCCTCGCCGGCGGCGCCACCTTCTGGTGGCTGCCCGTGGTCCTCGGCGCCGTGGCCACCGTCGTGGGACTCCAGCGCGGGTACGTCTTCCGCACCATCGCCACCGACCTCAACGCGCAGCGCTACGCCGACCACGCCGGCGACCCGGCCGAAGCCGCCCAGGGCGCCCGCTTCCAGCGCATCCGCCAGCGGATCCGGGCCGAGCAGTTCGCGCCGGTGATCATGTACGACGTCAACGACCCGTTCTGCGGGGCGGGTGATCCCTACATGCCCTGGCAGCTGTCCGTGGAACTGCGCCCGCGCGAGGACCTCGGCCCCGACCACAAGCCGGTCCCGGTCACCAACGCCCATATCCTCGGCAAGGTCGTGCCGCTGCTGGAGCGCCTGCGGGTGCCCTCGCCGCACGGTTCCCCCGAGTCGGCCGCCGCCGTCGGGGACCGGATGCGCGAACTGGTCGTGGACGAGTGCGTGTTCCTGCCCGCCGCCGGACTGCCGCACCGCGACACCGCCCAGGTCGTCCACGGCCAGTACGGCGAACAGCGGGCCGCAGCCATCGAGGAGGGCGGCGAACGACGCCGCCACTTCCTGCGCGTCCGGGTCGGCGGCTGGGACGAGAACCTCGTCGTCACCGTCTTCGTACGGGTCCACACGCAGGGCGGGATGATGATGCTGGAGGTGGCCCCGCACGTGCTGCTCCCCGTCCACGTCACCTTCCACAACGCGGACGCCGACGCCCAGCGCCACCGGAACAACAACGCGTTCGGCAAGGCCGTCTGGGCCGTGCGCAACACTCCCGGCTCCATCGCGGCCTCCGTCGCCACCCTGGGCCGCGGCCTGGTCAGCTGGTGGCGGATCGCCACCGCCGGCCATGGCGGCGCCCGGCCCGAGGGGCCGCGGGTGTCGGTGCGCGACCTGGCCTCCCAGGACAACGGCTCGCTGTTCCACCTCATGGACCTCGACCGCTTCCTGAAGACCATTCAGGACCGGGTCGTCGGGGGGATCGTGCTCGCACTGCACGAGGCGGGCTGGCACACCGAGGAGTTCGCGGCGCGGGCGGTCAACGTGGCCGAGGGCGGCACGTTCATCCAGTCGGTGAACGGCAGCACCTTCAGCGTCGGCGGCAGCAACAACACCAACACCGTCCGCCACGGCGGCGGCAGGAGCAGGGGTAGGGGGAGCAGCGGTGGCAACTGACGACAGCGGTACGGGGACCGGTGCGGGCACGGGCGGGTCCGAGCCGTCCGTCCGGATCGGCGGGATCACCGGCAGCGCCTTCAGTATCGGGGGCAGCAACAACACCAACACCGTCCACCACGGGGACCCGGCGGCCGGAGCCGTCGCACCGGAGGCGCTCCTGGAGGCGGTACTGGAGCTGCGCGCGGCCCTCGTACGGCTGCCGCGCGGCGCGGACCGGACGGCGCTCGACACCGAACTGGACGGGGTCGCCGAGGGGCTGGAGGGGGCGGCGGAGATCCGCCCCGGCCTGGTCACCCGGCTGCGCGGGGCGCTGGAACGCTGGGCCCCGCTGGTGGAATCGGTCAGCGCGGCCACGGCGCTGGCCGGGCTGCTGACCTCGCTGGGAGGCTGAGCCTTGGCCTCGCAGCCGCAGGGCGCACCCCGCTGGGACCCGCAGACCCAGCGCTGGGTCTCGGACGGCCCGGCCCAGGCCCCGGCGCCCGCCCAGGCCCCGGCGCCCGCTCCGGCGCAGGCACCCGCTCCGGCGCAGGCACCCGCTCCGGGTCCGCCGCCCGGCCCCGCCCCGGGCCAGGCGTGGCCGCCGGGCGCACCTTCCGTTCCGCCCGTCCCGCCCGGGTACGCGCCGGTGCATCCCCAGCCCGGAGCCCCGTCGGGTCACCAGCCCCTGCCGCAGTACGACCCGTACCCGGGGTCCGTACCGCCGGGGCCCCCGCGCCCCGACGGGCCGCGCGGCCGGTGGCTGACGCCCACGACGGCGGTGGTCGCGGTGGCCGCGCTCGCGATCGGCGCGGCGGCCGTCTGGTTCGTGGAGCGGGACCGGGGGGACGAGGCCGTGCCCCCGGGGCTCACCGCTTCGAGCGCTCCGCCGGTCTCCGGCGGATCCGATACGCCCACGCCCACCAGTACCGGTACCGGCTCCTCCAGCCCCAGCCCGAGCGCCAGCCCGAGCCCCAGCCCGAGCAGCGGAACCCCGCACGAGACGGTGCGCGACGCGAAGGGCTTCACCGTCGCCGTGCCCGTCGGATGGGTCCGGGAAGAGGCCGCCTCGGGGGTCTTCTACCGCTCGCCCGACCGCGCCTCCCTGGTCCAGATCTTCCAGGTCAGCGAGGCCGACCTGAGCCCCCTCGGAGCCGTCCAGGGCGCCTCCTCGTACCTGCGGGCCCAGACCTCCGGCTACCAGGAGATCCGGGTCGGCCCGGCACCCGGCGCCGCCGGGGCCGGCGAGCTCGTCTACGAGTACGACAGCACGGAATCGCACGGCAGGCGGCGCGGGATCGAACGGGTCTTCGTCGCGCAGGACGGCAAGAAGTGGGCCGTCCTGACGGCCGGCCCGGCCCCCGAGTGGACGCTCACCCAGGAGCACCACGCCGCCGCCCTGGCGGCCTTCCGCCCGGCCGGCTGAGGGGGAGGGGCCGACGCGCGCCGGTCGAACTACTTGCCGTACATCCCCGCCGTGTAGTGGCCCGGGGCCATGCGGTAGGTGACGCCGAAGCGGTTCCAGACGTTGATCGTCGCGATCACGGCGATCAGCTGGGTCAGCTCCTTCTCCTCGAAGTGCTTCGCCGCCTTCTCGAACACCTCGTCCGGCACGAAGCCGTCCGTCAGCACGGTCACGGCCTCGGTCAGCTCGATCGCGGCGAGCTCCTTCTCCGTGTAGAAGTGCCGCGACTCCTCCCAGGCGCCGAGCAGCACGATCCGCTCCACGCTCTCGCCCGCCGCGATGGCGTCCTTCGTGTGCATGTCGAGGCAGAAGGCGCAGTGGTTGAGCTGTGAGGCGCGGATCTTGACGAGCTCGACGAGCGACGGGTCCAGGCCCTTCTTCGCGGCGATCTCCAGGGCCAGGACCGCCTTGTAGATCTCGGGGGAGTTCTGGCCCCAGTTGCCGCGGGGGGCCTGTTCGGCGGCGTGTTCGGTGGTGTGCACGTGAGTGGTCATGCGTCCACCCTATGAAGCAGGCGGCCCGCCGGTATGGTCCATATCCATGACGGAATCCTGGGCCACTTTCGGCGCGGACCTGCACCTGGAGCTGTCCGCGGGGCGCGGTCTGCGGGCCGGGCTGACCGAGGCGCTGCGCGAGGCCGCGCGCAGCGGGCGGCTCGCCCCGGGGACCCGGCTGCCCTCCTCGCGCTCGCTCGCCGCCGATCTGGGGATCGCCCGCAACACCGTCGCCGAGGCGTACGCCGAGCTCGTCGCCGAGGGCTGGCTGACGGCCCGGCAGGGCTCCGGGACCCGGGTCGCGGAACGGGCCCGGGAGCGGCGCAGCGCTCCGGCCGCGCCCGTACGGCGCCCCGTGCGCGCGAGGACCTCGTACAGCCTCTTTCCCGGCACCCCCGACCTGGGCGGCTTCCCGCGCGCGGCCTGGCTGTCGGCGGCCCGCCGGGCGCTGACCGACGCCCCCAACGAGGCCTTCGGGTACGGGGACCCGCGCGGCCGGGTGGAACTGCGCGAGGCCCTGGCCGGATACCTGGCGCGGGCCCGCGGGGTGCACGCGGACCCGGAACGGATCGTGCTGTGCTCCGGGTTCGCGCACGGGGTGATGGTGCTGGCGAAGCTGCTGCGGGCGCGGCGGGTGCGGGAGGTGGCGGTGGAGGGCTACGGGCTCGACGTGCACCGGGACCTGCTGACCGCGGCGGGGCTGCGGACCCGGCCGCTGGAGGTGGACGCGGCGGGCGCGCACACGCAGTCGCTGTCCCCCGCTTCGGGCGCGGTCCTCCTCACCCCGGCGCACCAGTTCCCGACGGGCGCGGCGCTGACCCCCGTGCGCAGGGCGGCGGCGGTGGACTGGGCCCGGTCCACGGGCGGGCTGATCCTGGAGGACGACTACGACGGCGAGTTCCGCTACGACCGCCAGCCGGTGGGCGCGCTGCAGGGGCTGGACCCGGGCCGGGTGGTCTACCTCGGCACGGCGAGCAAGTCCCTGGCGCCGGGGCTGCGCATGGGCTGGATGGTGGTCCCGCCCGCGCTGCTGGACGAGGTGCTCGCGGCGAAGGGCCGGATCGACTGGAGCTCCAGCGCGCTGGACCAGCTGACGCTCGCGGAGTTCATCCGGTCGGGGGCGTACGACCGGCACGTGCGGGGGATGCGGCTGCGGTACCGGCGGCGCCGGGACGAGCTGGTGGCGGCGGTCGGGGACCGGGTGGCGGTCTCCGGGATCGCGGCGGGACTCCACGCGGTCCTGGACCTGCCGCCGGGCGGGGAGCGTGCGGCCCTGCGCGCGGCCGCCTGGCAGGACCTGGGCCTGCAGTCGCTGTCCTGGTTCCGCCACCCGGAGTCGACCGCGGCCCCGCGCGAGGCCCTGGTCGTCGGCTTCGGCACCCCGACCCAGAGCGCCTGGTCCGCGACCTTGGCCGCGCTGGTCGCCGCGCTGCCGTGAGGACGCCTCAGGCCTCCGCCGGCCCGGATTCTTCCGCCGGGGGCTCGCCGAAGCGGGCCAGCGCCAGGGCGCCGGCCACGGAGACCGCGAAGCCGGTGACCGCCAGCCAGGTCAGGCCCTCGCGGGTGCGGTCGCCCAGCCAGGCCACGCCCACCGCCGCCGGGCCGAGGGTCTCGCCCAGCACCATCCCGGCGGTGGCCACCGTCACGGAGCCCCGCTGCAGGGCCGAGGTGAGCAGCAGGAAGGCCGAACCCCCGCCCAGCAGCAGCGCGTACAGCGCCGGGTTGGACAGGGCCGACAGCGAGACCTCGTCGATGAGCCGGACCGCCACCTCCACCACCCCGAAGCCCGTCCCGGCCGCCAGGCCCAGCGTCAGTGCCCGGCTGCGGTCCGGCAGCCCGCCCGCCACGGCTCCGGCCACGAGCACCAGCCCCGCCACCCCCAGCAGCCCCAGCTTCAGCGCGAGCGAGCCGGCCTGGGAGCCCTCCTCTCCCGAGGACAGTCCGAGCATCACCAGCCCCCCGCACACCACCGCCACCGCGGCCCATTCCGTTCCGCTCAGCCGGACCCGCAGCAGCCGCGCCGCGACCACCGCCGTCACCGCGAGGCTGGCGGCGAGGGCGGCGCCCACCGCGTAGATGGGGAGGTGGCGCAGGGCGATGATCTGGAGGACGAAGCCGAGCCCGTCCAGGCCCAGGCCGGCGAGGTAGCGCCACTGGCGCAGCGCCCGTAGGAGCAGGGCGGTGTCGACCCCCGAGCCCGTCCCGGGCTCCGCCGCCCGCGCCGCCACTGCCTGAAGGACCGACGCCGTGCCGAAGCAGACCGCCGCACCGAGCGCGCAAATCATCCCAATGAGCACGAAGCGACTCTAGTGCCGCGGATCAGGGGACGGCCGGATTCCATCGGTCCGGGGACCCGCTCTACTCTGTCGGCAGCACGCCGCTGGGGCCTGTCGTCAAATTGGCGTCGTCGCCCGGAGGGCGGCCCCGCGGCGTCTGGTGCGTGCTCTCGGCGTGCCGGGCGGAAGTCGGCGTACTGGACGTACGAGGGCTTTCGCCCGGTGCGGCGAGAGTGCGTGCCAGGCGTCGCGGGGCAGACGGCAATTTGACGACAGGCCCCAGGGGGAGCAGCAGACATGGACACCAGCAGCGGTACAAAGCAGCGCCGCATGCGTTCCGGCACCGTCGTCCTCGGAGGCGTGGGCCTGCTCGCGGCCACCCTGGTGGCCTGCGGCAACAGCAGCGAACCGGACAGGCGCTGCGTCGACCGGACCACGCTGGACAAGCTGGACGACAAGTACTGCAAGAGCAGCGGCGGCAGCAGCAGCCGGGGCACGTACTACTACGGCGGCTCCGTTCGCAGCGGCAAGGTCTCCGGCGGCAGCTTCGACAAATCGGCCGTCACCCGCGGCGGCATCGGCGGGCACAAGAGCTCCGGCTCCAGCGGCGGCTGACCCGGCTGATCCGGACCGGCCGACCGAGACCCGAGGGAACGCACACCGATGAAGCGCCACACGATCGAGCCCCGCCCCGACTGGCAGAAGACCGTCGAGGAGCAGGGGCTGATCTACCCGCTCACCCGCTACCCCGACGACTCCCTGCGCCCCTACTGGGACGAGAGCGCGTACTACTCCTTCTCGCTGCCCGAGGTGGAGGCGCTGGAGAACGTGGTCGAGGAGCTGCACGCCATGTGCCTGGCGGCGGCGGAGCACATCGTCGAGCACGACCGCTTCGCGGACCTCGGCATCACCGATCCGAAGCTCGCCGCGCTCGTCGCCGAGTCCTGGCGGCGGCGCGCCGAACAGCCCTCGCTCTACGGCCGCTTCGACCTGCGCTACGACGGGGCCGAGGGCAGCCCCGCCAAGATGCTGGAGTACAACGCCGACACCCCGACCTCCCTGGTGGAGGCCGCCAGCCCGCAGTGGTTCTGGATGGAGGAGCGCTTCCCGGGCGCCGACCAGTGGAACTCCCTGCACGAGCGGCTGGTCGAGGCCTGGCGCCGGCAGGCGGAGCTGCTGCCCTACGGCCCGCTGCACTTCGCGCACTCGGAGACCGACGAGCTCGGCGAGGACCTGATGACGGTCGCCTACCTCCGGGAGACCGCCGAGCAGGCCGGCATCGACGCGCGGGCGCTGTCCGTCGAGCGGATCGGCTGGGACGCCCTGTCCGGCCGTTTCGTGGACGAGAAGCTGGGCTTCATCCGCGCGTGCTTCAAGCTCTATCCGTGGGAGTGGCTGGTCACCGACGAGTTCGCCCCGCAGGTGCTGGGCACCTACGACCACGGAGGCGGCTCGGGCACGACCGCCTGGATCGAGCCGCTGTGGAAGATGCTGCTCTCCAACAAGGCACTGCTGGCCATCCTGTGGGAGCTCTTCCCGGAGCACCCGAACCTGCTGCCCGCCTACCTGGACGGCCCGCGCGAGCTGGCGCAGACCGGCGGCTACGTGGCGAAGCCGCTGCTGGGGCGCGAGGGCGCCGGGGTCACCCTGCATCCGGTGGGCGGCGAGGCGTTCGTACCGGAGCCGGACGAGAGCTACGTCTTCCAGGCCCTCGCCCCGCTGCCCGACTTCGACGGCAACCGGGTGGTGCTCGGCGCGTGGGTCGTCGAGGACGAGGCGGCGGGGCTCGGCATCCGCGAATCGGCGGGGCCGGTCACGGACGAGTACGCCCGCTTCCTGCCCCACGTCATCTTGTAGGCACAGCATCCTCTGACGGGAGCCGCTACTCGGTGGCGAGGACCGACCTGAGCTGGTCCAGGCCCCAGTCCAGGTCCTCCTTGCTGATCACCAGCGGCGGTGCGATCCGGATCGTCGACCCGTGCGTGTCCTTGACCAGGACCCCGAGGTCCATCAGCTTCTCGGAGATCTCCCGGCCGGTGCCGCGCGCCGGGTCGATGTCGATGCCCGCCCACAGCCCGCGGCCCCGTACGGCGGTCACCGCACCGCCGCCGACCAGCAGGTTCAGCTCCCGGTGCAGGTGGTCGCCGAGCTCGGTGGCGCGCTGCTGGTACTCGCCGGTGCGCAGCATCGCGATGACCTCCAGGGCCACGGCGCAGGCCAGGGGGTTCCCGCCGAAGGTGGAGCCGTGCTCGCCCGGCTTGAACACGCCGAGGACGTCGCGGTCGGCGACCACCGCCGACACGGGGACGACCCCGCCGCCCAGGGCCTTGCCGAGGATGTACACGTCCGGGACCACGCCCTCGTGCTCGCACGCGAAGGTCTTGCCGGTCCGGCCCAGCCCCGACTGGATCTCGTCCGCCATGAAGAGGACGTTCCGCTCGCGCGTCAGTTCCCGTACGCCCTGGAGGTATCCGGCGGGCGGTACGAGGACGCCCGCCTCGCCCTGGATGGGCTCCAGGAGCACGGCGACCGTGTTGGAGGTGACGGCGTGGGAGAGCGCGGTGAGGTCCCCGTACGGGACGATCTCGAACCCGGGGGTGTAGGGCCCGAAGTGGTCGCGGGCGTCGTGGTCCGTCGAGAAGGACACGATCGTGGTGGTGCGGCCGTGGAAGTTGTCGGACGCGACCACGATCTTGGCGTGGCCGTCCGGGACGCCCTTGACCTCGTACCCCCACTTGCGGGCGGTCTTGACGGCCGTCTCCACGGCCTCCGCGCCCGTGTTCATGGGCAGCACCATCTCCTTGCCGCACAGTGCGGCCAGCTCGGTGCAGAAGTCCGCGAAGCGGTCGTGGTGGAAGGCGCGGGAGGTGAGGGTGACCCGCTCCAGCTGGGCGCGGGCGGCATCGAGCAGGCGGCGGTTGCCGTGGCCGAAGTTGAGCGCGGAGTAGCCCGCGAGCATGTCGAGGTAGCGGCGGCCCTCCACGTCGGTCATCCACGCGCCTTCGGCGGTCGCGACGACGACGGGCAGGGGATGGTAGTTGTGCGCACTGTGCGCGTCGGCGGAACGGATGGCATCAGCAGTTGTCGACACGGGGTCTCCGATCGTCCGTCAGGCCTGTGACGAGGGTGGCGTCACCGGGTAACCGGAGGAAGTCCTGGCCTTCAGGCCGGGGATGAATCCGGCTCCCCGCGTAGCGGGACAAGGGAGCAGATCTTCCCACGAACGGATCGGCGTCCGCCATGGCAGCGCCGGGGAAGACCCTGAACCGTTGGAGATTCCCTACGTTGAGGGATCGTCGGGTGGTCGGTCACTGGTTCGGGTGGGGCGTCGGAGTTCTGGGGAACGAACCGGGCTACGGCTCTAGGTTGGGGGAATGACGGCATCGGCGGAAGGGGGGCAGGTGGGGTGCGCCAGGTACACCTACCGACTGCGCGTGTCTTCTGCCGCCCACGCGGCCCTGCTGTCCGAGTGGGACCGGTGCCGATGGGTGTGGAACCAGTGTGTGGCTCAGTCCCGTGCCGCGCACAAGGCCAAGGGGAAGTGCGGGCCTGCCGGGCTCGACAAGATGCTCACAGGGTGGCGCGCGGGGCGTGATTGGTTGCGGGCGGGAGCGTCGGTGCCTCAGCAGCAGATCATCCGGGACTTCGCCGCCTCCCGGGCCAAAGCAGTGAAGGACATCAAGGCCCGACTGCCGGTGCGGCAGAGGGCGGGGATGCCCCGGCTCAAGAAGAAGGAGCTGGCAGACCCCACACTCAACTACACCCGTCGCGGGTTCCGGCTGAAGGACGGACTCCTTCACCTTGCGGGCGGCATGTCACTGACAGTGGTGTGGTCGCGGGAGCTTCCCACCGATCCGTCCAGTGTCCGCGTCTACCGCGACGGCCTCGGCCACTGGTACGCCTCCTTCGTCGTCCAAGCCGAGGCGCAGCCGCTGCCGGTGACGGGCACGGCGATCGGTGTCGACTGGGGCGTGAAGGAGACCGCGACCACCTCCAGCGACGATCATGATCTTCCGTATCCCGGGTACGGCAGGAAGGCGGCCGGGAAGCTGGGGGGCTATCAGCGGATGATGGCCCGCCGTCAACCGAATCGCGGCCGGGCCGCATCGAAGGGCTACCGCAGAGCGAAGCGGCAGGCGGCGAAGGTCCACAAGAAGATCGCCCGGCAGCGTCAGGACACCGCCCGCAAGTGGGCCAAGCGCGTGGTGACGGATTTCGGCCGGATCGCGGTGGAGGACTTCCGGCCGAAGTTCCTCGCCAAGTCCACGATGGCCCGCAAGGCCGCCGACGCGGCCATCTCCACCACGAAGCATGAGCTGATCAACATGGCGCGCAAGCACGGCCGCGAGCTGCGGCTCGTGCACCCCGCGCACACCACCATGGACTGCGGACAGTGCGGAGCGAGAACCAAGCACGCACTCCCGCTGTCGGAACGCACCTACACATGCACCGCGTGCGGAGCAGTTTCCCCGAGAGACAAGAACTCCGCACGCGTCATGCTTGTCCGGGCTGGTTTCATCCCGGCTGCCGTTGATCGCGGAAGACCTGACGGACCGCTGGTCCGCCGGGCAGCGTGAGGTCGGAATCCCCTTTGTTCGAAGGGGAGGTCTCAATCTGCATCCTGGGTCGTATACCGGCCGGAGAAGCCTTTCTCGTGGCGCGCCCGCTAAGGTGTGCGGTACGCACGGCGACTGGCGTACGGAGAACGAACTCCGGGGGAGTCGTGCGGGCACGACCGCATACAGGGCCGCTCGCCTGGGCCTCGCGGGGACGAGATCTGACATCGACCCCGGAGGAGCCGCCATGAGCGCGAGCCACCACCCCGCCCTGTTGAGCACCGACCCCGAGCTGGCGTCCTTCGTCGCCGCCGAGGAAACCCTCCAGGCGCAGACCCTGCGCCTGATCCCCAGCGAGAACTACGTGTCCGCGGCCGTGCTGGAAGCCTCCGGCACCGTGCTGCAGAACAAGTACAGCGAGGGCTACCCGGGCCGCCGCTACTACGAGGGCCAGCAGAACATCGACCGCATCGAGGCCCTGGCCGTCGAGCGGGCGAAGGGCCTCTTCGGGGTGGACCACGCCAACGTGCAGCCGTACTCCGGCTCCCCGGCCAACCTCGCCGTCTACCTGGCCTTCGCCAAGCCCGGCGACACCGTGATGGGCATGGCCCTGCCGATGGGCGGGCACCTGACCCATGGCTGGGGCGTCTCGGCGACCGGGTCCTGGTTCCGGGGCGTGCAGTACGGGGTCCAGGCGGAGACCGGTCTCATCGACTACGACGCCGTACGGGAACTCGCGCTGGCCGAGCGCCCCAAGCTGATCTTCTGCGGCGGCACCGCCCTCCCGCGCACGATCGACTTCGAGGCCTTCGCCTCGATCGCCAAGGAGGCGGGCTCGATCCTCGTCGCCGACGTCGCGCACATCGCGGGCCTGATCGCGGGCGGCGCGCACCCCTCCCCGGCCGGCCACGTGGACGTCATCTCCACCACCACGCACAAGACCCTGCGCGGCCCGCGCGGCGCGATGCTGATGTGCCGCGAGGAGCACGCGAAGGCCATCGACAAGGCGGTCTTCCCGGGCCTCCAGGGCGGCCCGCACAACCAGACCACGGCCGGTATCGCGGTGGCCCTCCACGAGGCGGCGCAGCCCTCCTTCGTCTCGTACGCCCACGCGGTCGTCGCCAATGCCAAGGCGCTGGCCGCGGCGCTGCTGGAGCAGGGCTTCGACCTGGTCTCCGGCGGCACGGACAACCACCTGATCCTGATGGACCTGACCTCGCGCGGGGTTCCGGGCAAGATCGCGGCGAAGGCGCTGGACCGGGCGGGCATCGTCGTGAACTACAACACCGTGCCGTTCGACCCGCGCAAGCCGTTCGACCCGTCGGGGATCCGGATC
This sequence comes from Streptomyces sp. NBC_00454, assembly GCF_041434015.1. GTDB lineage: Bacteria > Actinomycetota > Actinomycetes > Streptomycetales > Streptomycetaceae > Streptomyces. Next base: position 4,786,447 of record NZ_CP107907.1, read on the forward strand.
GGTACGCCGTCGCTGACCTCCCGCGGTCTGTCGGAGGTCCACATGCCGGTGGTGGCCGACTGGATCTCCCGTGCGGTGTCGGCTGCCGCGAAGGGTGACGAGCCGGCGCTGGCGGCCATCCGCGCCGAGGTCTCCGACCTCATGGCCGCCTTCCCGGCCCCGGGCCTGCCGCTGGCGTAGTGAGGGGGCGGGGAGGGGCGGGCCCTGCGGGGCTCGTCCCCTACCCGCCCTTCCACCATCCCCCAGACTTCGTCCGGGGGGACCCCCAGCCGGGCGCTGCCCGGCGGGGGGACCCCCAGCCGGGCGCTGCCCGGACCCGGTCCTCAAACGCCGGACGGGCTGGATATTGGCCGGGGCAAGATCCGGTCAAAGGCGGGCCCGAGCCCGTCATCGCACCTGAGAGAATGAAGCCATGGCTTCTGATCGTCCTCGCGCGCTCTCCGGTATCCAGCCCACCTCCGGTTCGTTCCACCTCGGGAACTACCTCGGAGCGATCCGCCAGTACGTCGCCCTCCAGGAGACGCACGACGCGTTCTACATGGTCGTCGACCTGCACGCGATCACCATGCCGCAGGATCCCAAGGACCTGCGCGCGAACACCCGGCTCTCCGCCGCGCAGCTGCTCGCCGCCGGCCTGGACCCCGAGCGCTGCACGCTCTTCATCCAGAGCCACGTGCCCGAGCACGCCCAGCTCGGCTGGGTCATGAACTGCATCACCGGCTTCGGCGAGGCCAGCCGGATGACCCAGTTCAAGGACAAGTCCGCCAAGGGCGGCGCCAACAACGCCACCGTCGGCCTGTTCACGTACCCGATCCTGCAGGTCGCCGACATCCTGCTCTACCAGGCGAACGCCGTCCCGGTCGGCGAGGACCAGCGCCAGCACATCGAGCTGACCCGCGACCTGGCCGAGCGCTTCAACCAGCGCTTCGGCAAGACCTTCACGCTGCCCGCGCCGCACATCGTCAAGGAGGTCGCGAAGATCTACGACCTCCAGGACCCGGCGATCAAGATGTCGAAGTCGGCGTCTTCCCCCAAGGGCCTGATCAACCTCCTCGACGAGCCCAAGGCCACCGAGAAGAAGATCAAGAGCGCCGTCACGGACACCGAGGCCGTGGTCCGCTTCGACCCGGTCGAGAAGCCCGGCGTCAGCAATCTGCTCACGATCTTCTCCACCCTCACGGGTGAGTCGGTCGCCGCGCTGGAGACCGCGTACGAGGGCAAGGGCTACGGCGCGCTCAAGACCGATCTCGCCGGAGTGATGGTCGATTTCGTCACACCGTTCAAGCAGCGCACCCAGGAGTACCTGGACGACCCGGAGACCCTGGACAACCTGCTGGCCAAGGGCGCGGAGAAGGCTCGCGCGGTCGCTTCGGAGACCCTGGCGCAGGCTTACGACCACCTCGGATTCCTGCCCGCGAAGCACTGAGACGCACGGAAGAGGAAGAGGGCCCTGGCGATCCGGGGGGTGCTGCCGCCACACTGGTGCGGCAGCACCCGCTCGGCCCACAGGCCGCGCACCGACGACGCACAGGAACGACAGGCGGAGGAGAGATTCGTGGGGACCGTAACGCTCGGCGTTTCGATCGCGGTCCCGGAGCCGTACGGCCGCAGCCTCCAGGAGCTGCGCGCGGGCTTCGGGGACGCCGCCGCGCACGGCATTCCCACGCACGTCACCCTCCTGCCGCCGACGGAGGTGGCCGCGGACCGGCTGCCGGAGATCCGCGCCCACCTGGCCGAGGTCGCGGCCGCCTGTCGGCCCTTCCCGATGCGGCTGGCCGGCACGGGAACCTTCCGGCCCCTCTCGCCGGTCGTCTTCGTCCAGGTCGTCGAGGGCGGCACGGACTGCGCCCGGCTCCAGGCCCGGGTCCGCGAAGCGCAGGGGCCGCTCAGCCGGGAGCTGGCGTTCCCGTACCACCCGCACGTCACGGTCGCCCACGGGATCTCCGAGGAGGCGATGGACCTGGCGTTCAGCACCCTCGCGGACTATGCGGCGGAGTGGACCTGCGGCGGTTTCGCCCTCTACGAGCAGGGCTCGGACGGGGTCTGGCGCAAGCTGCGGGAGTACCCGTTCGGAGGCGGCGCGCCGGGCGTTCCGGCGCAGCTGGGCTCGGCGACCGACAGCCCGGCGGCCGCCGCGGGCGAGGCGACCGTACGCCGTTCCTGACGCAGGAACCGGAACCGGAAGCTGATCCTTCGCAGGATCAGGGCGTGGAACGGCCGAGCCGTCGGGCGAAAAGTCACAATCGACGACCGTAGTCCCCAATTGCGGCAATCCCGGCTATTTCCGACAGCTCATTTACGGTGACCGCATGGACTGGCTGACGAAACTCCCGGTGATCGGGTCCCTGATGTCCGCGCTGATGCGGACCCACCTGTGGCGTTCGTACCAGCGCCTCGACCGGGTGCACTGGGGCCGGCTCGCCGCCGCGATCACCTTCATCAGCTTCGTCGCGCTCTTCCCCCTGATCACCGTGGCCGCCGCGATCGGCGCGGCGCTGCTCAGCCAGGACCAGCTCGACCGGCTCCAGAAGAACCTCGCCGAACAGGTGCCCGGCATCTCCGACCAGCTCGACATCAACGCGCTGGTCGCGAACGCGGGCACGGTCGGGCTGGTGGCCGCCGGAATCCTGCTCTTCACCGGCATCGGCTGGGTCGGCTCGATGCGCGGCTGCCTGCGCGCCGTATGGGACAAGGACGACGAGGACGAGGGCAACCCCATCGTCCGCAAGGGCAAGGACGCCCTGGTCCTCATCGGCCTCGGCGGGGCCGTCCTGGCCTCGGCCGCGGCCTCGATCGTCGGCTCCAGCCTGGTCGGCAAGGCCGGTGACTGGATCGGCCTGCCGCGCGACGGCGTCGGCGGCGGCCTGCTGCGTACCGCGGCCTTCCTCGTCGGAGTCCTGGCCGCCTTCCTGCTGCTGCTCTACGTCCTGACCCTGCTGCCGGGCGTCGAACCCCCGCGCGGCCGCCTGATCCAGGCGGCCCTCATCGGCGCGGCCGGCTTCGAGCTGCTGAAACTGCTGCTCAGCGGCTACATGCGCGAGGTGGCCACGAAGAGCATGTACGGGGCCTTCGGCGTGCCGATCGCCCTGCTGATCTGGATCAACCTGACGGCGAAGCTGCTGCTGTTCTGCGCGGCCTGGACGGCGAGCCGCGACGACGCGGACGGGGACGGGGACGGGGACGGGGACGGGGACGGGGACGGGGACGGGGACGGGGACGGGGCGGAGGACCCGGCCCCGGAGCCGGAGCCCGCCCCGGAGCCGGATCCGGGGACGTCCGGGTCGGGGACGGCCCCGGCGGCCGGCTGATCCCGGATCCGGCTCCGGCTCCGGATCCGGCTCTGGAGCGGGCTCACCGGGTCACCGGTCCGGCTCTACGGGGCCTCGCGGCCCGGGGCCCGGCGGCCGCGCCCTCGCGGCAGGCGCCGGTTGAGCACGTACGCCCCGCCGCCCACCACCGCCAGCACCCCGCCCGCGATGCCGAGGGCGGTGGCGACCCCGCTGCCGCCGGAGCCGCCGGCCGCCGAGGGGTTGTTCTCGTGGGACTGGGCCGGGGACCCGTGGGACGTGGTGTCCGCGCTCTTCGGCGGCACCAGCTCACCCACCGGCTTGACCTTCCCGACCGCCGCGAAACCCCAGTCCAGCAGGTCGGCGGTCTCCTCGTACACGGAGTTGGCGCCACCGGTGCCCGGGTTCATCACGGTGACCAGCAGCTTCTTGTCGCCGCGCTGGGCGGCGCCGGTGAAGGTGGAGCCGGCCATGGTGGTGTTGCCGTTCTTCACCCCGGCGATGCCCTTGTAGGGGGAGAGGCCGCCCGCGCCGGTCATCAGCCGGTTGGTGTTCTGGATCTCGAAGGTCTCGCGCGGCTTCCCGGCCTCCTGCTTGCCGGGGAACTTGGCGCTCGCCGTGCCGCAGTACTCCCGGAAGTCCGCCTTCTGCAGGCCGGAGCGGGCGATGAGGGTGAGGTCGTAGGCGCTGGAGACCTGGCCCGGAGCGTCGTAGCCGTCGGGGGACACCACGTGGGTGTCCAGGGCCTGGAGCTCCTCGGCGTGCGCCTGCATGTCCTTGACGGTCTTCTCGACGCCGCCGTTCATGGCCGAAAGCACGTGCACGGCGTCGTTCCCGGAGCGCAGGAACACCCCGAGCCACAGGTCGTGGACGGTGTAGTCGGCGTCCTCCTTGACGCCGACCAGGCTGGAACCGGCGCCCACCCCGGACAGCTCCTGCTCGGTGACCCTGTGGACCGTCTCCTTGGGCAGGGTCGGCAGGACGGTGTCGGCGAAGAGCATCTTCATGGTGGAGGCCGGGGGGAGCCGCCAGTGCGCGTTGTGCGCCGCCAGGACCTCACCGGTCTCGGCGTCGGCCACGATCCAGGAGCGGCCCGTCAGGTTCGCCGGCAGGGCGGGCGCGCCGGGCAGCAGGTTGACCTGCGTACCGGGCTGCCCGAGCGAGGCTCCGCCGACCGTCGACATCGAGGCGGGCGGCGCGGGCGCCTTGGCCGGCTGCCCCTTCCCGTCGGCGGGCGGCGTCGGCGAGGGCGTCGGCGCGGCGTGCGCGGGCGACACGAACAGAGCCGGGAGCAGCAGCGCGGGAAGTGCGGCGGAAAGGACCGTCAACGCGGTCTTCTTGGCAGACACGCAGGTGAAAGTACATCCCGATGCTGTGACCACCGGCACGGACCGGCCAACCCGCCGCAACCACCGCCGGGACAGCCCACCCCGGCGCGGCCGTCCTGGGGACGAAACCGATACTGAGCTCATGAAACTCAGCCGCGCCGCTTCCTGGTTCCTGCTCGCCTTCGGAGTGTGGAGCTGGTTCATCTGGGTGTCTTTCGTCCGGAACCTGTGGAAGGACGGCAGCGGTCTGGCATTCGACGAGGCAGGGAGCCCGACCGCGTACTTCTGGGTCCACCTTCTCCTGGCGGTGGCGTCCTTTCTCCTGGGGACGGCCGTCGGAGTGATCGGGTTGCGCGGGGTGCGGGCGCTGCGGCGCGCATCACGTCAGGGGCCGGACGCGTGACGATCCTCCTGTTCGCGGCCGTAGCCCTCGTCGTACTGGCCCTCCTGGTCCTGGTGCACCGCTGGCTCTGGATCCGCCTGGTCCGCGACACCGCCGCCCCGGGCACCCGTACCCGCCGCGCGGGCACGGCCCTGGCCTTCGCCCTGCCGCTGCTCGCGGTGGCGGCCCTGGTCGCCGGCCGTGCGGGAGCCCCCTTCTGGCTCCAGCGCACGGTCGCCTGGCCGGGCTTCATGTGGCTGGCGGTCCTGCTGTACCTGTCCCTGGCGATGCTGGTCGCCGAGCCGGTCCGCGCGGTGTGGCTCCGCCGGATGCGGCGGCGGCCGGCTCCGGCGCAGGAGGTGCGGGCGCCGGTGCCGGTGGTGGAAACGGTGACGGCCGGGTCCGCGTCCGGAGCCTCCGAGGCCCCGGAAACCCCTGTACCCCCCGCCGGGCCCGCAGCCCCCGCCGGGCAGACCCCCGAGGCCCGCGCAGCCCTCAGCCGCCGCCGCTTCGCCCGGACCGTGGCCGGGGCGGCCGGAGCCGTGGCGGTCGGCACCGTCGGGTACGGCACCTACGGAGTCCTGCGCGGCCCCCGCGTGAAGCGGGTCCAGGTGCCCCTGGCGAAGCTGCCCCGCGCCGGGCACGGCTTCCGGATCGCCGTCGTCAGCGACATCCACCTCGGCCCGATCCTCGGCCGCGCCCACACGGCCCGGATCGTCGAGACCATCAACCGGACCCAGCCCGACCTCATCGCCGTGGTCGGCGACCTCGTCGACGGCACCGTCCACGACCTCGGGCCGGCCGCCGAGCCGCTCAGGCACCTGCGCGCGCGGCACGGCTCGTACTTCGTCACCGGCAACCACGAGTACTTCTCCGGCGCGGCTCCGTGGGTGGAGCACGTTCGCGAGCTCGGCCTCATGCCCCTGGAGAACGCCCGCCGCCCGCTGCCGTACTTCGACCTGGCCGGGGTCAACGACGTCGCGGGGGAGAGCGAGGGCCAGGGTCCCGATTTCGAGGCGGCCCTCGGGGACCGCGACCGGGCCCGTACCGCCGTGCTCCTCGCCCACCAGCCCATCGTGATCGACGAGGCCGTCCGGCACGGGGTCGACCTCCAGCTGTCCGGGCACACCCACGGCGGCCAGCTGTGGCCGGGCAACTACATCGCCGAGCTCGCCAATCCCACCGTCGCCGGGCTGGAGCGCTACGGCGACACCCAGCTGTACGTATCGCGCGGCGCCGGGGCCTGGGGGCCGCCGGTCCGGGTCGGAGCCCCGTCGGACATCACAATCGTCGAACTCGTCTCATATCAGGCTTGACTTACCTCAATCGTTAGCGACCCGCCGCGAATCGGCCTTCCGGAGGCCGAAATTCCATGATGGGATGACCGATAATCGGATAGTCGGTCGTGCGCAGCGGTGTACGGCCACATGGGGTGGGGTCAAGGATGTTGCGGTCTGTCCGCTCGAAAGTCATCGCGACCGGGCTGGGCCTGGCCGTCGCCGGAGTCGCCACCTGGCAGCTGCTGCCGCAGGACGCCGGCGGCGGCAAGGCGATCCGTGTGGGCACGAGCGACGTGGTCTCCTCCCTCGACCCCGCCGGGGCGTACGACGCCGGCTCCTGGGCCCTGTTCAGCAACGTCTACCAGTCGCTGCTGACCATCCGGTCCGGTTCGGACACCCCGGTGCCCGACGCCGCCTCCGCCTGCAAGTTCGTCGGCGAGAAGCTCAACACGTACCAGTGCGAGCTGCGCCCCGACCTGAAGTTCTCCTCCGGCCGCGCGGTCACCGCCGAGGACGTCAAGTTCTCCTTCGACCGGATCAAGGCGATCAACTCCGACCAGGGTCCGGCGCCCCTGTTCAACACCCTGGACTCGGTCAAGGCCGAGGGCAACACGGTCACCTTCAACCTCTCCGCGGGCGACGCCACCTTCCCGTTCAAGATCGCGACGGGCGCCGCCTCGATCGTGGACAAGGACAAGTACCCGGCCAAGGCCCTGCGCGAGGGCAACAAGGCCGACGGCTCCGGCCCGTTCACCCTGGGCGCCTATGCGCCGGGCACCAGCGCCGAGCTCAAGCCGAACGCCTCGTACAAGGGCCAGGGCAAGATCTCCAAGACGTCCGTCACCGTCCGGTACTACAAGGACTCCGCGGAGCTCGAGCAGGCCTGGAACGACCACGGGATCGAGGTCGCCCACCGCGACATGCCACCGGCCACCCTCGCGGCCCTCAACCCGGGCCTGAAGGACACCCGCTACGAGGCCACGGGCGGCACCGAGACCCGCAGCATGGTCTTCAACGTCCGCGCCGGCTCCCCGGCGGCGCAACCCGCCGTCCGCCAGGCCGTCGCCGCGGTCCTGGACCGCCCCAAGGTGGCGGGCGAGGTCTACAAGGGGACGGTCACCCCGCTCTTCTCGCTGGTTCCGGCGGGCATCGCCGCGCACAGCACGCCCTTCTTCGACGCGTGGCCGACGCCCAACGGGCTCACCGCGAAGAAGCTCCTCAAGGACGCCGGGATCACCGCCCCGGTCACGATCAACCTCGGGGTCAACGTGCGCGGCGCGAACATCGCCGAGGCCGAGGAGATCAAGAAGCAGCTGGAGTCCACCGGCCTGTTCCACCTGACCATCAAGCCGGTCGAGGTGTGGGCCGACTTCCAGAAGGCGTACGCGGCCGGCGCCTTCGACGCCTACACGATCGGCTGGATCGCGGACTTCCCGGACGCGGACAACTTCCTCGCCCCGCTCGTCGGCGCCGACTCCTCGATGAACAACGGCTTCTCGAACAAGGCCGTCGACGACCTCATCACCCGCACCCAGTCCTTCTCGGACCGTGCCGGCGCGGCCAACGACTTCCGCGATCTCCAGAAGCTCGTCGCCCAGGAGGTCCCGATGCTGCCGATCTGGCAGAAGAAGGACTACGTGATGTCCCGCGAGGCCGTCACCGGCGCGCAGTTCCTCTCGGACGGCACGGGCGTCTGGCGCCTGTGGGAGCTCAACTGGCTGTAACGGCCGTACGGGGCTCCGTGCGAGCACGGGGCCCCGCTGCGCCGGCCGGGCCGTCTCCGAAAGAGACGGCCCAGGACACCCCTAGACCTCCGGACCGGGCTCGGGGCCCGCGTCCGGGTCCGAGGCCCGCCTGCGGGAGCCGGCCTTGCCCGACACGGCCTTCTCGGCCATGCCCGGCAGGAAGTCCGTGAACAGTTCGTGGACCTCGCGCACCAGCGGGCGCAGCACCCGGAACCGGGCCAGGATGATGCCCCGCGTCGTCAGCTGCGCGCCGCGCTGGGCGAGCCGCCGGGTCTTCTCGCTGTTCGGGGAACGGTCGAAGACCCAGTAGAGGACCAGGCCCATCTGCGAGAGCCACATCAGCTCCGGCAGCACGTCGGCCAGTTCGTCCGGAACCTTGGTCTTCGCGCCGGCCAGCACCTCGCGGTGCATGTCGATGGCCTGGTTGCGGGCCGCTTCCGATTCCGGGGAGAAGGGGCTGAGCGGGCTCTCCGGGTCCGCCGCGTTCTTGAAGAACTGCGAGGCGAACTCGTGGTAGGGCGCCGCGATGTCCAGCCAGCTGGTCAGCACGCCCGCGAGCCGCTTCTGGAGATCGGTCTCGCTGTCCAGGATCGGCCGGACCGCCGCCAGGTGGGCGGCGCCGATCCGGTCGTAGAACCCCTGGACCAGGTGTTCCTTCGACTCGAAGTAGTAGTAGGCGTTGCCGACCGATACCCCGGCCTCCTTCGCGATACCGCGCATCGTCGTCTTGTCGAACCCGCGCTCCTGGAAGAGGCGGAGCGCGGTTTCGAGGATGAGAGTGCGGGTCTGCTCGCTCTTGGGAGCCTTCTGATCAGTCACGGTGTATGACCCTATCGGGGTACGGAGCAGTGGTCGTCACAGGCCGGTTCCTCCGGGTCCTGCCCGGTCGTCGCAGCCGCGTCCCCCGAATCGTCCCGTACGGCCTCCCGCCACTTGGACGCGGTGTACATGAACGCCTTGGCGAAGGGCCGGCCGGTGGGTGTGGCCAGCCAGTTCGCCTTCGGCCGGTGCTCGGTCAGCGCCCACAGGCAGACGATGAAGGCGTCCGTCCCGGTCCACACCTGGCCGGAGTCCCCGATGACGGTGATCTCCCGGAGCGTCGAGGCGTGGTCGAGCTGCGGGAACTGCTGCCGGGCCGCGTCCGAGGCCGCGGGCACGAGCCGCAGCGGGACCAGCCAGCGCTGTGCGAGCAGCCAGTGCCGGATGTGGACGCAGAGCGGGCAGTTCGCGTCGTACAGCACCGTCAGGTGCCGGGTCGCGGTGGTGGTCATCGGGATCAGCCCCGGGTGGGCGCGGGCCACCCCTGGGGGGCGCCCGGCGTGGTCCAGCCCTGCGGGGGGAGCGGCGGGGTCTGGTGGCGCTCCATGATTCCGCGGCGGCGCATCTTGTTCAGCACCCAGACGTTGCTGAGGTGCATGAAGCCGAGGACCAGGAGGACGACGCCGAGCTTGACCGAGAGCGCCTCGAAGAGCCCGCGGGCCGCGACGATCTCCTCGGCCGACCGCAGGTAGAGGGTCACGAAGCCGATGTTGACGAGGTAGAACCCGACCACCAGGAGCTGGTTGACGGCGTCCGCGAGCTTCTCGTTCCCCTGCAGGACGTCGGCGATGAAGATGCGGCCGTTGCGGCTGAGCGTGCGGGCCACCCAGACGGTGAGTCCGATGCTGACGAGCAGGTAGATGACGTACGCGACCACGGTGAGGTCCATTGCCCTCAGCCCCCTTGAACATGTTCAACTGCTGACGCCATTGACTGTAGAGCAAGTTTTGAACAGGTTCAAGCGAGCCGTTCCCGTCAGGCCGGACCGCAGTAACTCCGGGGCGCCCGTCGACCGTTCACGCGCCTCTGGTATTTCTTCGAGCCATGAAGAAGATCACCCGCCGGCATGCCTTGGGCATAGCTGCCGGCGCAACCACCGCTCTCGGGCTGACCGCCTGCACGTCCAAGTCGGCCGGCTCCCCGGCGGCCGGGGCGTCCGGCTCCCAGGCGTCCGGCTCGCCCGCTTCCATACCTGCCGGCGGCATCGACGAGGTCTTCGAGGGCCGCCGCATCCAGATCGCTCTCGGCGCGGGCGGCCACCACGGCGTCGGCGTGCCCACCGTCAAGATCGACGGCAACGAACTGCACATCATGCCCAATGCGGACGGCACCTGGGTCAGCGTCGTCAACCACTACCAGACGTATCCGAATCCCGTAGAGGCCGCCCGCGCAGCCATCCGCGACCTCCAGGGCGCGGCCCTCGTTCCGTTCGCACCGAAGGGCGGCGTCGCCGTATGACCGTCCGCAAGAGTCAGGCCAAGCTCACCGCCGAGGAGAAGCGCGCCTTCACCAACGCGCTGCTCGAACTCAAGCGGACGGGCGTCTACGACCGGTACGTCGATGCCCACAACGCCTTCCTGATGAACGACTCCGACCTCGGCACCCGGGTCGGCCACCGCGCTCCCTCGTTCCTCCCCTGGCACCGGCGCTTCCTGCTCGGCTTCGAAGCCCAGTTGCAGAAGGTGGATCCGAAGGTCTCGCTCCCGTACTGGGACTGGACCGTCGACCGGACCCCCAGCTCCTCCCTCTGGGCCGCGGACTTCATGGGCGGCACCAGCCGGGCACGGGACGGGCAGGTACTCGACGGGCCCTTCTCCTACGGGGCGGGCAAGTGGCCCATCACCGTGGGAGTGGACCAGCGCCAGTACCTGCGGCGCACCCTCGGCGCGGGCGTACCCGAGCTGCCGACCAAGGCGGAGGTGAACGCCGTCCTCGCCATGCCCGAGTACGACGCGGCCCCTTGGAACAGCACCTCCAACGGCTTCCGCAACCACCTCGAAGGCTGGCGCGGCGCCAACATCCACAACCGCGTCCACGTATGGATCGGTGGCCACATGGCCACCGCGGCATCCCCCAACGACCCGGTCTTCTGGATGCACCATGCCTTCATCGACATGCTCTGGGCCGAATGGCAGCGGCGGAACCCGAAGTCCACGTACCTGCCCGCCACTGCGACAAAGGACGTGGTCGACCTGCACGGCGTCATGTCGCCGTGGACGGACGTGACCCCGGCCGACATGCTGGACCACCGCAAGTTCTACACCTTCGACACGGAAGGGGCCCCCGCCGCCGGCTAGGCCGTCTCTTTCGGATCTTGCCGGGTCCGCGCCGCGGGCCGGGGCCTCCGGATCAGCCGCGCGGGAGGAACTCCAGCAGGTCCCGCACCAGGGTCCGGGGCCCCGGGGTCGAGTCACATGCTCAGCGCGCGCGCCTGGTTGAGCTGGCTCATCACCCACATGTACGTGCCCGGGTCCACGGCCGGGATCATCGTGGAGTGGTGGCGGCCGCCGCTGTTCACCGTGATCTGGATGTAGCCCGTCGTGCGGCGCTCCTTCATCAGGAGGAAGAGCAGGCCGAGCAGGCAGAACAGGAAGAAGATGACGGCCAGCACGATCGCGTGCGCCGGGATCTTCTCCTCCGTCCGGGAGAAGTCCGTGGCGTTCCAGATGGCGCCCCTGAGCGGCATGTTGCCCGACGGGGTGATGATCTGGTCCCCGGCGATGGTGATGTCGCCCAGCGAGAGCCCGGCCGCCGCGTACCCCGGGGAGGGCATCGGCGGCATCGGGGGCATCGGCGCCGTCATGCCCGCGCCGCCGATGGTCGGCTGGTGGGCCGGGGGCTGCGGGTACCCGTACCCGGGCTGCGACGGGTCGGCCGGCGGATAGCCGTAGCCGGGCTGGGGCGGACCGGCCGGCGGGTAGCCGTATCCGGGCTGCGCAGGGGCGCCGTAACTCGGCGTGCCGGGACCCCACTTGTTGTCTCCCTGGCCGCCACCCTGGTTCGGGTCGCCCGCGTACGGATTCGGCTGTTGCTCACTCATGATGTCGATCCTTACACAGCCTTCCCCGGGCCCATAGGGCGATTGTCGGTGCCCGGCCCCAATCTCCGTACCCGGGAAGGGCGAGGCGGGTTTTCCGCCGGGGCCGATACGCCGAAGGCCCCGCCCCCGGTGTGTGAACACCGGGGGCGGGGCCTCGTACGACTGACTACGACGGGATCAGAAGCGGCGGGTGATCAGGGCCCGCTTCACTTCCTGGATCGCCTTCGTGACCTCGATGCCTCGCGGGCACGCGTCGGTGCAGTTGAAGGTCGTGCGGCAGCGCCACACGCCGTCCTTGTCGTTCAGGATCTCCAGGCGCTGCTCGCCGGCCTCGTCACGCGAGTCGAAGATGAAGCGGTGCGCGTTGACGATCGCCGCCGGGCCGAAGTACTGGCCGTCGTTCCAGAACACCGGGCACGAGGACGTGCACGCGGCGCACAGGATGCACTTGGTGGTGTCGTCGAAGCGCTCGCGGTCCTCGGCGGACTGCAGGCGCTCGCGCGTCGGCTCGTTGCCCTTGGTGACCAGGAACGGCATGACGTCCCGGTACGCCTGGAAGAAGGGCTCCATGTCGACGACGAGGTCCTTCATCACGGTGAGGCCCTTGATGGCCTCGACCGTGATCGGCTTCTCCGGGTTGATGTCCTTGATCAGCGTCTTGCAGGCGAGCCTGTTCTTGCCGTTGATCCGCATCGCGTCGGAGCCGCAGATGCCGTGCGCGCACGACCGGCGGAAGGTCAGCGTGCCGTCGAGGTCCCACTTGATCTTGTGGAGACCGTCGAGCACGCGCTCCTTCGGGTCGATCTCGATCTGGAAGTCCTGCCACTGCGACTCGTCCGAGATCTCGGGGTTGAAGCGGCGGATCCGGAACGTGACCGTGATGAACGGCGAAGCGGCGGCCGCCGCCTCCATCTGGTCCGTCTTGGACATGGTCGGGGTGGCCATCAGTACTTACGCTCCATCGGCTGGTAGCGGGTGACGACGACGGGCTTGTAGTCCAGGCGGACCGAGTCCTGGCCGTTGTCGTCCACCTCGCGGTACGCCATGGTGTGGCGCATGAAGTTGACGTCGTCGCGGTTCGGGTAGTCCTCGCGGTAGTGACCGCCGCGGGACTCCTTGCGCGCCAGCGCGGACACGGCCATGACCTCGGCCAGGTCGAGCAGGTTGCCCAGCTCGATGGCCTCCAGCAGGTCCGTGTTGAAGCGCTTGCCCTTGTCCTGGACCGAGACGTTCTTGTAGCGCTCGCGCAGCTCCGCGATCTTCTCGACCGCGGTCTTGATCGTCTGCTCGGTGCGGAACACCATCACGCAGGCGTCCATGGTCTCCTGGAGCTCCAGGCGCAGGTCCGCGACCCGCTCGTTGCCCGTGGAGGCACGCAGCTGCTCGACCTGGTCGATGACCTGCTGCGCCGGGTTCTCGGGCAGCTCGACGTAGTCGTTGGCGTGCGCGTACGCCGCCGCGGCGATGCCCGAGCGCTTGCCGAAGACGTTGATGTCCAGCAGCGAGTTGGTGCCCAGGCGGTTCGCGCCGTGCACCGATACGCACGCGACCTCGCCGGCCGCGTACAGGCCCGGGACGACGGTGGTGTTGTCCATGAGGACCTCACCCTCGACGTTGGTCGGGATGCCGCCCATGGCGTAGTGCGCGGTGGGCTGGATCGGGATCGGGTCCGTGTACGGCTCGATGCCCAGGTAGGTGCGCGCGAACTCGGTGATGTCCGGGAGCTTCGCGTCGAGCTGCTCCGGCGGCAGGTGCGTCAGGTCCAGGTACACGTGGTCACCGGCCGGGCCGCAGCCGCGGCCTTCGCGGATCTCGGTGTAGATGGAGCGCGAGACGACGTCACGGGACGCGAGGTCCTTCATGACCGGCGCGTACTTCTCCATGAAGCGCTCGCCGTCCTTGTTGCGGAGGATGCCGCCCTCACCGCGGGCGCCCTCCGTCAGCAGGATGCCCATGCGCCAGATGCCCGTCGGGTGGAACTGGAAGAACTCCATGTCCTCGAGCGGCAGGCCGCGGCGGTAGCAGGCCGCCTGGCCGTCACCCGTGAGGGTGTGCGCGTTGGAGGTCACCTTGAAGAACTTGCCGGTGCCGCCGGAGGCGTAGATGACGGACTTCGCCTGGAACACGTGGATCTCGCCGGTGGCGAGCTCGTACGCGACCACGCCGGCCGACTTCTTGACGCCGTCCTCCTCGACCAGGAGCTGGTCCAGGACGTAGAACTCGTTGAAGAACTCCACGCCCTCCTTGACGCAGTTCTGGTAGAGCGTCTGGAGGATCATGTGACCGGTGCGGTCCGCGGCGTAGCAGGACCGGCGGACCGGCGCCTCGCCGTGGTTGCGCGAGTGGCCGCCGAAGCGGCGCTGGTCGATGGTGCCGTCCGGGGTGCGGTTGAACGGCAGGCCCATCTTCTCGAGGTCGAGGACCGCGTCGATGGCCTCCTTCGCCAGGATCTCGGCGGCGTCCTGGTCGACCAGGTAGTCACCGCCCTTGACCGTGTCGAAGGTGTGCCACTCCCAGTTGTCGTCCTCCACGTTGGCGAGCGCGGCGGCCATGCCGCCCTGCGCGGCGCCCGTGTGGGAGCGGGTGGGGTAGAGCTTGGTCAGCACGGCGGTGCGGCTGCGCTTCGTCGACTCGATGGCGGCGCGCATTCCCGCGCCACCCGCGCCGACGATGACGGTGTCGTACTTGTGGATCTTCATTGGTTTCGCCTCAGCCCCGTTGCCTAGCGGATGTTCGGGTCGAAGGTGAAGATCACCAGCGTGCCCAGAAGAATGGTGAACACGGTGGCGGTGTAGAGCAGGCCCTTGAGCCACAGCCGCGTGTTGGCGCGCTCCGCGTAGTCGTTGATGACGGTACGCAGGCCGTTCGCTCCGTGGAGCATCGCGAGCCACAGCATCAGCAGGTCCCAGACCTGCCAGAACGGGGACGCCCAGCGGCCGGCCACGAAGGCGAAGCCGATCTTGGAGACGCCGCCGTCGAGGACGAGCTGGATCAGCAGGTGGCCGATGACCAGGACGACCAGCACGATGCCCGAGAGGCGCATGAAGAGCCACGCGACCATCTCGAAGTTGCCGCGCGTCGAGCGCGGGGTCTTGCTGGTGCGCTTGCGCGGGGCCTCGATGTACGGCGCCGGGTTCTCGACGTCGTAGAGGGAGACCCCCTCCACGTCGCCGATGGCCTTGGTCATGTTGGCGGGAGAAGTGTCAGAAGACATGCGTGTCACTTCCCGAACAGTTCGAGGTAGGCGTGGTGCAGCACGGGGTAAACGGCCCCGGCCATCAGCACGATCCAGACGCTCAGCACGGTCCAGAGCATCTGCTTCTGGTAGCGCGGTCCCTTGGACCAGAAGTCCACGGCGATGACACGGAGACCGTTGAGCGCGTGGAACAGGATTGCGGCGACGAGGCCGTATTCCAGCAGCGCGACGATCGGAGTCTTGTAGGTAGCCACGACATCGTCGTACGCCTCGGGAGAGACGCGGACGAGAGCGGTGTCGAGGACGTGTACGAACAGGAAGAAGAAGATGAGGACGCCGGTGACTCGATGAGCCACCCAGGACCACATTCCTTCCCGGCCGCGGTACAACGTTCCAGCCGGCACGGAAAACCCTCCGGAAGCGGGGCGGGGGCCAGCCGGCTTCTTTGTCGGTCGGGCCCGGCCGGGTACGGTCCTCCGGCCCCGGACATCGTAGCGACGCTTTGTCGGTTCCCTCGCGCGGGGGCCATCGGTGTGATCAAACAGGCACGGACGGACTATCCCACAGGGGCGAATAGCCCGAATTCGGCAGCAGATACCCCATCTGCCGAGGTCAGCCAGTGTGTCAGGTCGGCGAGCCGGACCTGCGCGACGCGACGGAGCTCATCGGCGGAGATCGCGCGCTCCTCGTCCACCTCCAGGTCCATCCGCCGCCGGATCGCGGCCAGCAGCTCGTCCGCCTGCTCCTCCGGGGTGTGCCCGTCGAGGCAGATCACGAAGGCGTGGCGGTACGTCCGCTCGTACTCCGCGTGGGCCGCGTCGAGCGCCAGCAGCGCGGCGTACGAGGCCCCGGGCTCCAGCTCCGGCGGGAACTCGCCGGCCAGTGCCTCCGAGAGGTCCGCCTGGGACAGGTCGTACGAGGCCTCGTCCGCGGCGGCGAGCAGCGCGCCGTGATCGGGGTAGGGGCGGTGGGCCGCCACCCGCTGGGCCCAGCGGGTGCTGCCGCAGCAGTGCAGCAGTACGGAGTGGGCGGCTTCGGGGGACAGGGCGTTGAACCGCGCGAGCCCGGAGTCCGCGGGCCCTGAATCGTGGGAGGGATCGGAGCTGCCGCGGGCCTGTGCCGGAAGGTGGCTGGACAGCGGGGGGCTCCTCGTGGCGTGGCGCGGGTGTACCGCCACGCTATCGACGTGGGGCCGGGTGTGTCGTACCCATCCAGGGTTTTCACCCGGAAGTGAGCCGAAAGGATGACAAGGCGCCATCCGGGGGGCGTGTGCCCGGGGCGGAGGCTGTTTGCCGGGCCGCGCGTGGCGGGGGGCATGATGACCCGGAAGAAGGCCGGGAAAGGGGAGGGCGGCCGAGGCCGCCACCCCCCACAGGAGAGGCCCCGGCCGCCATCCGTCACGGACTCGTGCGACAAGCCCGTACCCCTGTCAGCGCCTTGGGTGCGTTTTGTGTCACACCTCGCTCCGCGCAGGATTGGTTGCTCGTTGTACAACTCGTGGACGAAGGTGCTTGAAACCCGTAACGTGCTGATTTGCGCCACACGTACAGGACAGTGAACGGGTTGGGGACTTTGCTGGGGGACGACGCGGAGCTGACCACCGCGGTGCTCGCGGCACAAGACGGCGACGAGAACGCGTTCCGTACTGTGTACCGCGCCGTGCACCCACGCCTGCTCGGATACGTCCGCACGCTCGTCGGGGACGGCGACGCCGAGGACGTCACCTCCGAAGCCTGGCTGCAGATCGCCCGCGACCTCGACTCCTTCACCGGCGACGCCGACCGCTTCCGCGGCTGGGCCGCCCGCATCGCCCGCAACCGTGCCCTCGATCACATCCGGATGCGCGGCCGCCGCCCCGCCGTGGGCGGCGACGAGACCGAACTGACGGGCCGCGCCGCCGACTCCGACACCGTGGCCGAGGCCATGGAGGCCCTGTCCACCGGCCGCACCATGGCCCTCATAGCCCAGCTCCCGCAGGACCAGGCGGAAGCCGTGGTCCTCCGGGTCGTGGTCGGCCTCGACGCCAAGACCGCGGCCGAGACGCTGGGCAAGCGCCCCGGAGCGGTACGCACCGCCGCGCACCGGGGGCTGAAGAAGCTGGCCGAGCTGCTGAGCGCGGAGGGCGGTTTCGGGCCGGACTCCGGTATCGGCTCCGGAACGGGCTTCGGGCTCGGAGATAATGGCACCGGCCTTGGTACTGGTGACCAGGCACGGGACGGCGGGGGCGGGAGGGATCTCGACGCCGTACCGGCGCAGCGCGGCCACGGCGGGGGCCTCGTAGAAAAAACCGGTGTGACGCATTCACGTTGGCGGACGCAGAAGGACATGTGATGGCCGACGAGCGCGACAGGTGGCTGGACAGAGCCGCGGCGGACAGACTGCTGCGCGGAGAACCGGCCACACCTGGCGCCGAGCGCCACGCCCGCGCCCGCGCGGAGCGGCTGCGCGCCGCCCTCGACGCACTGGCCGAGCCGCCCCCGGCGGTCGGCGGGGAACTGCCCGGAGAAGCCGCCGCCGTCGCCGCCTTCCGTGCCGCACGCGGCACGGTGCCCCGGTCGCAGGCCGCGGGCGCCGGGGTGTTCGGCTCCGGCGAGACCGTGGTGGACCTCAGCCCGCCCGGAACGCACCGGGGCGCAGGTGCTGGTTCCGGCCACGGCACGGGCGTACCTTCCGGTTCCGCTTCTCATTCCGGTTCAGGCCCCCGGCGCCACCGGCCGGTCCGCTTCGTCCTTGCGGCGGCCGTGGCGAGCGTGGCCGTGGGCGGCCTGGCGGCCGCGGCCGGTGCCGGACTGCTGGACCACGACACCTACGAGAGCGCGGGCCGGGCCCCGGCCGTGTCGGTGGGCACCGGGGACTCCTCGGCGGCCGCGGGCGGCTCGGACCCGACGCTGATCCCGCAGCCGAAGTCCCCCCGGACGCCCGGCTCCGGGACTCCGGGGGCCACCCCGGACCCGGGCAACACCCTCGGCGCGGAGGGGCGTACGCCGACCGCACCCGATGCCGCCGCCGGTGGGATGGGGACGGGCGGCGGCAGCGCGACCGGTCCGAGCGCCAACGGCTCCACCCCGGGCAGGGAAAACCGGGACCGCTTCCTCGAGGGCGGCACGGACAATGCCGACAAGGACCGGGAGAGCCGGATCCGGGTGGCCGAGATGTGCCGGGACTTCCGGGCGGGAAAGCTCGACGGCGACCGCCGCGAGAAGCTCGTACGGCTGGCCAAGGGGCTCCTGCGGATCCCGCGCTACTGCCAGACGGTTCTCGGCGAGAGCGCCGACGGCGCTCCGCGCGGCGATGCGCCGGCCGTGACCGACGGGAGCGCCCCGATGGGGGCGCCGACCCTGACCCCGGCCAAGCCGGCCGACGGCGCGCAGGGCGTGGACGGTTCGCTGGGGCTGCACGTACGCAGCTGAGCGGTGTCCGGGTGCGGGACCTGAGCGGTGTCCGGGCCCGGGACCCGAGCGGTGCACGGGTGCGGGATCGGGTATCGGACAGTGTCCGGAAACGATCCCCCGCACCGGCTGTAACACTTTTCGAACCGGCGGCGCAGTACATATCGAGCCGACTGGTCATCGGCCGCGCATGAGCCGGGGTTCCCCCCGTACCCCTGGGCTCTGCGCAACCGGCGCGGGCGGGATTCGTTCCCCCGATCCCGCCCGCGCCCTCAATCCCCGACCTGACCGGCCGGACCGGCTCACCAGTAGACGACGACCTTGTCGCCGACCTGGACGGCGTCGAACAGCTTCGACAGCTTGGCCTTGTCCCGGACGTTCACGCAGCCGTGCGAGGCACCGGCGTAACCGCGGGCGGCGAAGTCCGCCGAGTAGTGCACGGCCTGGCCACCGCTGAAGAACATCGCGTACGGCATGGGCGTGTGGTAGATCGTCGACGTCCACTCCTTGGCCTTCCAGCCCACGTCGAACACGCCCTCGCGGGTCGGGGTGTTCTCGGAGCCGAAGCGGACGTCCATGGTGGAGACGACCTTGCCGTCGATCATCCAGGCGAGCGTGCGGCTCTCCTTGCTGATGCACATGACCCGGCCCGTCATACAGCGCGGGTCGGGCGCGTCCGCCTCGTTGACGGTCGACGGGTTCAGCTCGTCGGCGGTGGGCTTCTTGGTCAGGCTCTGGATCTTCTTCCAGGTGGGCTCGTCCACCCCGCCCGTGGCGGGCAGGCCGTTCTTCGACTGGAAGGACTTGACCGCGGCCGTCGTCTTGGAACCGTAGAAGCCGGTCGGGGCGACCGACATCAACTTGAGCTGACGCAGCCGGGCCTGGAGCTCGCGCACCTGGTCGCTGTCGTCGCCGTTCGCCATCACCTGCTTGACGGTCGGCTTCGCAGAGGCGGAAGCGGACGGGGACGCGGACTCGGAAGGCGAGGTGGAAGGCGAGGCGGAAGGTGACGCGTCGCCGGGCTTGGCGTCCGAGGACGGCGAGGTGGAGGCGACCGCCGTGGGCGAAGCGGGCGCGGACGGGGAGCCCTTGGACTCCGCCTTCTGCGGACCGCAGGCGGTCGCGGCGAGCGCGACGGCGGTGGCCAGGCCAAGAGCTCGGATTATGACTTTCTGTCGGTGCATTGCAGTCCCCCGGTTTCTACGACGTGTATCTAGGTGATGCCTGGCGGGCGCGGACAGTTGCAGGGAACGCGGCGATGTTGCGCCATTGTGACCAGCGCCTGTGAGCAGGGGAGGTTCTACCAGTCCGGGGAGGCTCGGAGCCACTGGGGAACCCGCACTCGCACACACGCTCCAGCGGGCGGACCACACTGTGAAACTCACTGGCGCGACAGGTGCGTCCCTATGGGACACTCCTGCACATGCTGGGTGTCACAGACCTTCCGACGTATCTCGCCGGCCTCGTGCTGATCATTTTGCTGCCGGGCCCGAACTCGCTCTACGTGCTCTCCGTCGCCGCGCGCCGCGGAGTGCGCAAGGGGTACACGGCGGCCTTCGGCGTGTTCACGGGGGACGCCGTCCTCATGACCCTGGCCGCCGTGGGCGCCGGGGCCCTGCTCCAGACCAGCCCGATGCTCTTCGGCATCGTCAAACTGCTCGGCGCCGGGTACCTGACCTGGCTCGCCATCGGGATGCTGCGGGGCGCGTGGACGATGTGGCGCGCGCGGCGCGAGCGGGACGGGGCCCAGGAGCGGGCCGGGGTTCCCGTGGCCGAAGCCGGCGCCGAGGGCGCAGCCGGGGACGGCGCCGAGCGGCCCTACCGGCGGGCGCTGCTGATCAGCGTGTTCAACCCGAAGGCCATCCTCTTCCTGATGTCCTTCTTCGTGCAGTTCGTGGACCCCGGCTACGCCTATCCGGCGCTGTCCTTCCTGCTGCTCGGCGGCCTGCTCCAGATCGGCAGCTTCCTTTACCTGACCACGCTGATATTCGGCGGGACCCGCCTGGCCGCCGCCTTCCGGCGCCGCAAGCGGCTGTCCGCCGGGGCCAGCTCGGCGGCGGGCGTCCTGTTCCTGGGCTTCGCCGCCAAGCTCGCCGTCAGCTGAGGGCTCTGCGCAGTTTCGGGCCGAAGGGACGTTCCACCAGACGGTGGATCGCCCAGGCCAGGCCCAGCATGAACACCACCGTCAGCGCGAAGGTGGCCGGAGCCGGGATGCCCGCCGTCCGGTGCAGGGCTTTGATGGCCACGAAGCCCAGATGCTCGTGGACCAGGTAGAACGGATACGTCAGGGCCCCGGCCACCGTCAGCCACTTCCAGCGCGCCCAGCCGAGCTTGCCGAGCGCGACCAGGGCGACCACCGCGAAGCCGGCCGTCACGATCGCGATGATCACCAGCGAGCTGCGGTACGAGAAGGCCTTCGGGTTCGGCGCGTGCCACAGCCCCGCCACCGCGTAGTGCTGCCCGATCAGCCAGCCGGTCACGGCCGCGGCCCAGGCGAGCTTGTCGCGGTGGTCGCGGTGCACCAGGTACAGGCCGATGCCGCCGATGAAGAACGGCGCGTACTGCGGCATCAGGGCCTGGCTGAGGAAGCCCTTGCCCATGGGATCGGCGACGTTCGCGAGCACCGCCGCGATCGTCCAGACGCCGCAGAACAGCAGCGTCCGCCGGCGGCCTCCGCCCGGCAGGATCACACAGAGCGCGAAGAGGACGTAGAAGCGCAGCTCGACCCAGAGCGTCCAGCACACGCCGAGCACCCGGTCGGCGCCCAGCGGCTGCTGGAGCATGGTCAGGTTGAGCAGGAGGTCCGACGGCGAGACCCGTTCGACCGCCACGGTGACCAGCGCGATCGCCACCCAGTACGCCGGGTAGAGGCGGGCCGCGCGGGAGGCGGCGAACTCGCGGACCGTGCGCCCCTGGGCGCTCATGCAGATCACGAAGCCGCTGATGATGAAGAAGATCTGCACGCCGAGCGGGCCGTACGCCAGCCAGGTCGAGGCGCTGGGGAACAACTTGTTCGGCGAGGCGCCCCAGGACTTGGCTATTTCCCCGCCGCGGCCGCCGTAGTGGTATCCGCAGACCATGAGGGCGGCGAGCAGCCGCAGCCCGTCCAGGGCCCGGAGCCGGTCGGAGCCGGACTTCGGCCCCGACTCCGGCCCGGACTTCGCCTCGGTGCGCGCGCCCGGTACCACGGTGGCGGTCATCGCTTGCCTCTCAGACGGCGGACCCGGCGGGCGCGGCGCACGGCGCTGCGCAGGACCGGGCTGCGGGTCAGGAACGCCAGTTGCGCGGGGATGCCGCCGGGCAGGCCCTGGCTCGCCAGGCGGCGCCGGGTGAAGTAGCGCCAGGTACGGGCGTCCAGGTGCCGGGTCAGGTACTCCTCGGCCGCCGCGCGGTGCTGCGTGAGGATCCGCGGCTGCATCGCGAAGCCGACCGCGGCCAGCAGACCGCCCAGGCGGGACTGCACCTCGTCGGGTCCCGGGGCGGTCCAGCCGCGCACGGCCGCGGTGTCGGCCAGGTCGGGCAACAGCGCGTCCACGATCGTCAGCGGGACCCGGTTGCTGTTCTGGTACGGGGTGAGTCGGGCCAGTACGGTCCCCGTCCCCGCCCGCGCGACGGGCAGCCCGAACAGCGTGGCCGCCGTCAGCAGCCCGGTGGAGAAGCAGCCGACAACCAGCGCCGGGTGCAACTGCTGGTAGAGGATCTCGGCCAGCACGGGAGTGTCCATGACGGTCAGGCGGGCGCCGAGCCGCTCGGCCTCCGCCTCCGCCCGGCGGGAGTAGACGGCCGGGGCGCTGGGATGCGGCTTGAAGATCAGCTCCCGGTGTCCCAGGGCGTACGCACCGCGCACCATCTCGGCGTGCAGGTCCTCTTCCTGCTGCGCGGAGATGAGGTCGAGCGCCGAGAGGTACTGGCCCAGGAGCAGGGCCGGGGCCTCGCCCGCGGCCCGGGCCGCGGTGAGCTGTCCGCCGTCCGGAGCCGACGCGGCCAGTGCGGCCAGCACCTTGAGGAACTCGTCGGTCGGCACCAGCTCCGCCGGCACCCCGAACTCCGTGAGGAGCAGCGGTTCCAGCCCCGGTACGAGGTCCAGGTGCAGCACCCGCCGCACCCGCATCCCGATCTGCGGGTCGAGCCGGACGCGCGTGGGTCCGTAGCTCATCAGCCCGTCGGCGTAGACGTCGACGGCGGCGCCCGGGAAGAGCTGGCACAGGGCCTGCGCGGGCGGCACCTGGAGGGACTCCACGATCAGCTCGACCCGGTCCTCGCCGAGCCCCCACAGGGTCCGCAGGTACCGCTCCCACAGCGGGACGTCGTCGGCGCGCGGCGACCAGGAGCTGGGGTGCTGCGGCTCGATGACGGTGTTCCAGTCGAGCACCTCGTCGAAGCGGGTGCTCAGGGTGGCGAAGCCGGGCATGTCGGCGAGCCGGGGGTTGATCTCGGCGGCGACGGAGTGGTTGCTGGTCAGCAGGATCCGGCGGTCGGCGGTCGGGAAGCTGCCGGCGTCGACGGCCGCGGCGAGCGTGGCCGTCCCGTAGAGGGTGGAGGCGATGAAGATCTGGGTGAGACTCACGCTGCCGCTCCCGACGGGGTGCGGCGGCGGAGCCGGCGCAGGAGGGCGGCCCGGTCGGCGTCCATCGAGTTCAGGACCTGTTCGAGGACGTCCTGGGGCATTCGGCCGAGCGCGGCCGCGCTCATCGAACGGAGTTTCCTGGCCACGGCCGGTTCGAACCTTTCGATGGATCCGATGTGGTGCGCGATAATCGCGCAGTACGTTCGGACGGCTTTGGGGAGGAGAAGATCGGATTCCCGGTCGGCGGCCGTCTCCTCCACCACCTGGTCAAATGCTCGAATGAAATCGAGCTGACGCTCGTCCCCGATTTGTGTGAGCGAGGTGGAAACTCCGCGCCGGTAGAAGATCCCGGGCAGGCCGACCGCCGCGAAGGAACGTGCCTCCCGGTGGAGCCGCCAGATCCACGGCCGGTCCTCCGCCGTCCGCAGACCGTCCGTGAAGTGCAGCAGCCCGCGGTCCAGCAGCCGCCGGTGGTACATCCCCGCCCACGCGAACGGATAGTCCACCGAGGTGGCCCGGGAGGCGGGCAGGATGCCGGTGCGGGGATCGGCCGCGAGGGACTCCGGGCCGTAGGGGACGCGCTGGACCGAGCGCTCCCGGCCGGTGCACCTGACATGGTCGTTGCGGACGAAGTCGCAGCTCAGAGCCTCGATGGCGGCCAGTGTCCGGGCCAGGTGGCCGGGCGCCAGCCAGTCGTCCCCGTCCAGGAAGGCGATGTATTCGCCGCGGGCCGCGTCCAGGCCGGTGTTGCGGGCCGTCGCCAGCCCGCCGTTGCGCTCGTGTCTGAGGAGCACGGCGCCGGGCAGCTCGCGCGCCGCCCGCTCCAGGAGCGCGGGCGTCCCGTCCGTCGAGCAGTCGTCGACCAGCAGGAACTCGAAATCGTCCCGTGCGTTCAGTTCGAGGCTTTTCAGGGCATCCGGCGCGTATGTCTGCACGTTGTAGAACGGCACGACAATGGAGAGCTTGAGCACTCGGGAGACATTAGAGCGCCGCTCGCCATTTACTGTGACCCGGACGCGGATTCCATGTGAACGACGCACGGCGGGTGTGTTAACCGGGGTGTTTCCGGGCTCTTTCGCATTTCGTCGACGGGTTGTTAACCCGCTGTTGTGCGTTCGTTGGGCCGATCACCGGAAAGGCGGAATAACTTCTGCCGGGTGCCAGCAAGCAATCGTGCGGCCGATCGTGCCGTCCTCCGAGTGGCCGTACTCGCAGATTCCGACACCCGGTGGAAATGGGGTGCGCTCACCGCGCGCCGCCTCGCCCCGGAGCCCGGCTCCGTCCACCTGACCGGCTTCCTGCTGCGGGGCCGCGCCACACCCACCGCGCGCCAGCTCGGCGAGGTCGGCGTGCGGGCCGACCGGCTGACCGAGGTGACCTGCGCCGGGTTCCTCGCGGAGCTGGCCGAGCCGGGGTCCTCCTCGCCCTCCGGGCCCGGGCTCCCGGGCCCGGCCCCCTACGACGTGGTCGTCCTCGCGCTGGTCGGAGGCGCGGTGCAGGCCGTTCTGCACGGGGCCCGGGCGCTGTGGCCCGGACCGGGCGCACGGCCGGTGTTCGTCACCGGGTACGTCGGGGTCGTCTACGAGAAGCTCGCCGACGGGCTGCTGCTGCGGCACGGAGCGGACCTCGTCCTCGCCAACTCCCGCCACGACGCGGGCCGGTTCCGCGAGGTGTACGAGGGCGTGGGCGCGGATGCCGGGGCCGTCGTGGAGACGGCGCTGCCGTTCCTCGGCGGAGCGACCCACCAGCCGGTCGGTGACACGCCCCACCGGGTGGTCTTCGCGGTCCAGCCGTCCGTGCCGGACGGCCGCGCCGACCGCGCCTACCTGCTGGGCCGCGCCGCGGAGCACGCCCGGCTGCACCCGGAGCGCGAGGTGCTGATCAAACTGCGCAGCCGCCCCGGGGAGCACACCACGCACCTCGAGGAGCACCCGTACCAGCGCCTGGCGGAGCGGCTGCCCGGCGGCCTCCCCGCCAACTGCCGCCTGGTGTACGGGAACATGGGCGAGGTCCTGGACACCGCGGACCTGCTGGTCACCGTCTCCTCCACGGCCGCCCTCGAATCGCTGCACCGCGGAATCCCGACGGCGGTCCTGACCGACCTCGGCATCCGCGAAGCCCTCGGCAACCACCACTTCCTCGGCTCGGGCTGCCTGGCCTCCTGGACCCAGCTCGACGCGGGACTGCTGCCCCGGGGGAACCCCGAGTGGCTGGCGGCGCAGGGCGTGGCCCCCGCTGCGGGCGACAGCGCGGGAGGCGGGGCGTACGCCGCGGCCCGCAGCCGCCTCGCGGACTTGCTGGAGCAGGGCCGACTGCCCGCCCTCGCCCCCCACTACACGCAGACCACCGCTCCCGGATACCTGCCCGGCATCCTGGCCCGGCACCAACTGGGCCCCGACGGGCGCCCCTTGCCCGGTGCGGTCCGGCCGGCGGCCGGTGAGTCCCGGCTGCGCCGCAAGCTCCGCGCGCACCTGCGCGAAGCCGCCCGCGGCGCCTACCGCCACGGCGTCCAGCGCGTCGCGCCGGTGATCCGCCGGCTGGGGGAGCTGTGAGCGCCCGCGCGGCCGCATCCGGGGTCGGTGCCGGCGCCGGCACCGACGCGGACACCGCCGCCGCCGTGGTCCGGGCCGATGCGGCCCGGCAGCCCGGAAGCAGCCGGGTGCTGGCCGTGATCCCCGCCCGTGGGGGGTCCAAGGGGGTACCGGGCAAGAACCTGGCCGACGTGGGCGGGATGCCGCTGGTCGTACGGGCCGTCCGGGCCTGCCTCGGGGCCGGCAGCGTCACCGACGTCCTGGTGTCCACCGACTCCGATGCGATCGCGGCCGCCGCCCGCGCGGCCGGGGCCGTCGCCCTGCGCAGGCCCGCCGGGATCTCCGGGGACACCGCCACCAGCGAAGCCGCCGTGCTGCACGCCCTCGACTCCTTCGAGGAACTGCACTCGGTCACCGTCGACGTGGTCCTCCTGGTCCAGTGCACCAGCCCCTTCATCACCGCCTCCGACGTCGAGTCGGTCGCCGCCGCCGTCGTATCCGGCGACGCCGACTCCGCGCTCACCGTGGCTCCCTTCCACGGCTTCCTCTGGCGGGCCGGGGCCGACGGCTCCGGAGCCGGGGTCAACCACGAGGCCTCGTACCGCCCCCGCCGCCAGGACCGCCCCCAGGACCTGCTGGAGACCGGCGCCGCCTACGCGATGTCCGCCGCCGGGTTCCGCACCGCCCGCCACCGCTTCTTCGGGCGGACCGTGCCCGTCGCCACCGATCCCGCCCGGGTCCTGGAGATCGACGATCCCCACGACCTGGCCCGCGCCCGCGCACTCGCGCCGGTCCTCACTCCTGCCGCCCCCACACCTCCTGACCCCACACCTCCTGACCCCACACCTCCTGACCCCACACCTCCTGTGCCTGCCCAGCCTCCGCACCCCGTACCGAAGGACAGCTCTGCCATGAAGTCCAGCCCCGCAGCCGCCCGCCTCCGCACCTTCGGCTCGCGCACCGCCGGCCCCGGTCAGCCCGTGTACGTCGTCGGTGAGATCGGCATCAACCACAACGGCGACCTCGGCAACGCCCTCGCCCTCATCGACGCCGCCGCCGAAGCCGGCTGCGACGCCGTGAAGTTCCAGAAGCGCACCCCGGAGATCTGCACCCCGCGCGACCAGTGGGACATCGAGCGCGACACCCCCTGGGGCCGGATGACCTACATCGACTACCGCCACCGCGTGGAGTTCGGCGAGGCCGAGTACCGCGCCATAGACGAGCACTGCGCCAAGCGCGGCATCGACTGGTTCGCCTCCCCGTGGGACACCGAGGCCGTCGCCTTCCTGGAGAAGTTCGACGTCCCCGCGCACAAGGTGGCCTCCGCCTCGCTGACCGACGACGAGCTGCTGCGCGCGCTGCGCGCGACCGGCCGCACCGTCGTCCTGTCCACCGGGATGTCCACCCCGAAGCAGATCCGGCACGCGGTGGAGGTGCTCGGCAGCGACAACATCCTGCTCTGCCACGCCACTTCCACCTACCCGGCCAAGGCCGAGGAGCTCAACCTGCGGGTCATCAACACCCTGCAGGAGGAGTACCCCAACGTCCCGATCGGCTACTCCGGCCACGAGACGGGCCTGCAGACCACCCTGGCCGCCGTCGCGCTCGGCGCGGCCTTCGTCGAGCGCCACATCACCCTCGACCGGGCCATGTGGGGCTCCGACCAGGCGGCGTCCGTGGAGCCGGGCGGCCTGTCGCGGCTGGTCCGCGACATCCGGACGATCGAGACGGCGCTCGGCGACGGGGTCAAGCGGGTCTACGAGTCCGAGCTCGGCCCGATGAAGAAGCTCCGCCGCGTCCAGGGCGAGCTCGCCGCGGTGTGAAACGGCGGGGCGCCCCGGATCCGGCTGCCCCCGGACCGGCGCGCCCCGCTCCTGCCCCGCTCCCGCCCCGCCCCGTACGCCCGGCGTGTCGTCCCCTTCCGCCCTCTGACGAGGAGTTCCCGGTGACCCGCTCAGCCCCCGCACACACCCCCGCCTCCGCCCGGACCCTGGCCTTCGTGGAGAGCCCCGTCCAGCTCCTCAACGTCCTGGAGTGGGCCCACGCGCGCAGCGGACCGGCATCCGAGCCCGGCAGGCTGCTCGACGGCGTGCCGCGCCAGCCCTCCCGCTCCGCCGCAGGGCCGCCCGGGCCGGACGGCGAGGGCCCGCCCGCGCGGTCCGCCAAGCGGCGCCTGGGCGAAGGGGAGGGGACGGGGGTACGGATCGTCGTGCTGCCGCCCACCGACCCGATGTCCCGCGGGCAGCTGCGCCGGATGGCGGGGCTGGCGCGGGACGAGGGCCACGAGGTGCGCTGGCAGGAGGCGCGCGGCGGCCGCTTCGCGCCGGTGAAGGCGCTCGCCGCGCTCGCGCGCGAGGTGCGGGCGGCGCGGCGGGTGGTCATAGGGGACCCCTTCTCGCGGTACGTGCAGCTCCTGCTGACCCTGGTCCGGGCCGAGGAGCTCGTCGTGGTCGACGACGGCACGGCCACCATGGAGTTCGTCGCCCAGACCTCCCGCGGCGAGCGGCTCGTGCGCTGGCACCGGGTCGGCGGCGGCGGACTGCCGGGCCGGCTGCGCGAGCTGGCGTACGCACCGGTGTCGGCGAACGCCCGGCGGCGGTTCACCCCGCGGCCGGGCGGCAGCCGCCGCGTCGAGGTGTTCACCTCGATGCCGGTGAGCGCCCCGCACGCCGCGATGACCGTGCGGCTCAACGACTTCGCCTGGACCCGGGCCCGCTTCGGCCCGCCGCGCCTGACCAAGGGCACCGACCTGGTCGGGACCTCGCTGGTGGAGACCGGGGTGGTCGATCCGGACCGCTACCGGGAGGCGGTCCGCGCCCTGGCCCTGGAGCACGGGGCCACCCGCTACTTCGCGCACCGCCGGGAGTCCCCGGAGAAGCTGCGCGCGCTGAGCGAGGCGACGGGGCTGGAGATCGTACGTCCGGACCTGCCGCTGGAGCTGATCGCGCGGCGTGGACCGGTCGGCCGTACGATCGTCAGCTTTCCGTCCACGGTCGTCCACACGCTGCCCTACGCCCTGACCGGTACCGGTGTGACGGTGGCCGTATGCGATGTGGATCCGCTCTGGCTCACGCAGGGCGCCTCGGCGCGGGCCCGCGGTTTTCTCGCCGGGGTCACCGACACGGCCCGCGATGTGCACAGACTTCCTGCTCAGGCGGCCCCGGCGGCCGGATGAGGGCCGGAGTGAGCGCGCGAGTTTACCCCCGCTCACATCCGGTCATGCGTCCAGAGGCCGGGTTTCTTTCCCCTAACGGCATGAACTTTTGGTGATCTCCAGCCAGTTGAGGTGGAGGTGCGCCTACCCTTAAACGGGTGAACCAGTTGATGTCCCGCGAGTCCCAGACCGCCCTGCCCGGCAAGCCCGACCGGCCCGAGCTGCCCGGCAAGCTTCCGGACCACCTGCGTGCCGAACTGATCGCCTTCCGCCGGGACTTGCACATGCATCCCGAGCTGGGACACCACGAGTTCCGCACCACGGCGGCGATCAAGGCCCGGCTGGAGAAAGCGGGCCTGCGCCCGAAGGTGCTGAAATCGGGGACCGGCCTCATCTGTGACGTCGGGACCTGGGACCGGGTGCGGCCCATGCTGGCCCTGCGCGCGGACATCGACGCCCTGCCCATCCCGGATGCCAAGACGCACGTCTCGTACCGCTCGACCGTCCCGGACCGCGCCCACGCCTGCGGCCACGACGTGCACACGGCCGTCGTCCTCGGCGCCGGGCTCGTCCTCGCCGAGCTCGACCGCCAGGGCCTGCTGCCCCGGCCGGTGCGGCTGCTCTTCCAGCCCGCCGAGGAGGTCCTGCCGGGCGGCGCCACCGAGGCCATCGACTCCGGGGTGCTGGACGGCGTAGGCAAGATCATCGCCGTGCACTGCGACCCCCGGGTCGACGCCGGGCGGATCGGGCTGCGCAGCGGGCCCATCACCTCGGCCTGCGACCGGCTGGAGGTCGCCCTGGAAGGGCCGGGCGGGCACACCGCCCGTCCGCACCTGACCACCGACCTGGTGACGGCGGCCGCCCGGCTCGCCATCGACCTGCCGGCCGTGCTGGCCCGGCGGATGGACGCCCGCTCGGGCATGTCCGTCACCTGGGGCCGGATCGAGGCCGGACACGCCTGCAACGTCATCCCGATGCACGCGGAGCTGTCCGGGACCATCCGCTGCCTGGACCTGAACGCCTGGCACGAGGCCCCCGACCAGATCCACGCGGCCATCGACGAGATCGCCTCCCTGCACCGCGCCAAGTCGGAGATCACCTACGTCCGCGGTGTGCCCCCGGTGGTCAACGACCCCGTGATCACCGAACTGCTGCGCGAGGCGATGGCGGCCCGGCTCGGCGCCGACGCGATCGAGGACACCGAGCAGAGCCTGGGCGGCGAGGACTTCTCCTGGTACCTGGAGCACGTGCCCGGGGCCATGGCCCGGCTGGGGGTCCGCACCCCCGGCGACACGGCCAAGCGGGACCTGCACCGGGGCGACTTCGACGTGGACGAGGCCGCGATCGGGGTCGGCGTGGAGTTCTTCACGGCCGCCGCGCTGCTGGACGGCCGGTCGCTGGAAGTGCGCCACGCCAGGCCCGCGGGCTGACTCGCCGCCACCGACTGGCCGAAATCCGTACAGCATTCACAGCCGACCGACCGGTAGCGTCCAGCCCTTGGTACACAAGGGCTGGACGGGGCAGGAGTTACCGATCGGTCACTGTCTGGTTCACGACGATCCGATAACGACTCATGAACGGGCCTTTAACTGACATCTACGCGCGTTACGATCTCGGCGAAACCAGCGCCGGTCGTGGCGCTTCGGTCAGGTTTTGAAGGAGCCTCCCCTTGCGCCGGATCACCAGGATCGCCACCGTGGGCATCGCGTCCGCAGCGCTGGCCCTCTCGGCCACCGCCTGTGGCGGTAAGAAGTCCTCGGACTCGTCGTCGGCCTCCTCCTCCCCGGAGAAGTCCGTCGCCATCGCGTACGACATCGGTGGCCGCGGCGACCAGTCGTTCAACGACGCCGCCTACGCCGGCCTCCAGCAGGCCGAGAAGGACCTGCAGGTCAAGGGCGCCGAGGCGGAGCCCACCGACGGCGAGGGCGAGGCCGACAAGGTCCAGCGCCTGACCGAGCTGGCCCGCAAGGGCAACAACCCGGTCATCGGCGTCGGCTTCTCCTACGCGCCGGCCATCAAGAAGGTCGCGGAGAAGTTCCCGAAGACCACCTTCGGCATCATCGACGACACCTCGGTGACCGCTCCGAACATCGCCAACCTCGTCTTCAACGAGGAGCAGGGCTCCTACCTGGCCGGCGTCGCCGCCGCCAAGGCGTCCAAGACCGGCACGGTCGGCTTCATCGGCGGTGTCGAGGTTCCGCTGATCAAGAAGTTCGAGGCGGGCTTCGTCCAGGGCGTCAAGGACACCAACCCGAACGCCAAGGTGCTCACCCAGTACCTGACCCAGCCGCCGAACTTCGACGGTTTCGCCAAGCCCGACCTGGGCAAGGCCGCCGCCGAGGGTCAGCTCGACAAGGGCGCCGACGTGGTCTACGCGGCCGCCGGTCTGGCCGGCTCCGGTGCCATCGAGGCCACCGCCGCCAAGGGCAAGTGGGCCATCGGCGTCGACTCGGACCAGTACAACCAGGCCGGTCTGGCGAAGTACAAGGACCGCATCCTGACTTCGGTCACCAAGCAGGTCTCGCTCTCCGTCTTCAACCTGATCAAGTCGGTCCAGGACGGCAAGCCCGAGTCCGGTGAGGTCCGCTACGGCCTCGACAAGGACGGCGTCGGCCTGGCCGACTCCAACCCCGAGTACAAGAAGATGACGGACGTCGTCGCCGCGGTCGAGAAGGCCAAGGCCGACATCATCGCCAAGAAGATCACCGTCAAGACCGCGCCGTAAGGCACTGTCTGACATGCAGTAAGCGTGGTCTCCGGGGTCCGGGAAGCGGTCTCTATCGCTCCCGGGCCCCGATCCGTCTCACGTGGTTTCGTGTGATCTTGTGGCCGGTTGGCCGCAAGTTTTCACTTTCGACAGTGCTACGCGCGTAGAAGCATCGTGGACGCGATACTTTCTCTCCCCGCCCTGTCCCCCTCCCTGCCTTCAGCTCCTTCCGCGCCAAGGAGAGTGCGTCATCAACGCGTCCAGCCCGCCCCCCGCCGTAGAACTGCACGGCATCACCAAGCGCTTCCCCGGCGTCGTCGCCAACAAGGACATCGCGATCACCGTCCGCAAGGGCACGGTCCACGCCCTCGTCGGTGAGAACGGCGCCGGCAAGTCGACCCTGATGAAGATCCTCTACGGCATGCAGAAGCCGGACGAGGGCACCATCGCGATCGACGGGGAGCAGGTCTCCTTCCACAGCCCCGGCGACGCCATCGCCCGCGGCATCGGCATGGTGCACCAGCACTTCATGCTGGCCGACAACTTCACCGTCCTGGAGAACGTCGTTCTCGGCGGCGAGCAGCTCTACGGCATCGGCGCGAAGGCGCGCAAGAAGATCAAGGAGATCTCGGACGCGTACGGCCTCGGCGTGCGCCCCGACGCCCTGGTCGAGGACCTCGGCGTCGCCGACCGGCAGCGCGTGGAGATCCTCAAGGTCCTCTACCGCGGCGCCAAGATCCTCATCCTCGACGAGCCGACCGCCGTGCTCGTACCGCAGGAGGTCGACGCCCTCTTCGACAACCTGCGCGAGCTCAAGGCCGAAGGCCTGACCGTCATCTTCATCTCGCACAAGCTGGGCGAGGTCCTGAAGGTCGCCGATGACATCACCGTCATCCGGCGCGGCACCACGGTGGGCACCGCCGACCCGCGCAACACCACGACGAAGCAGCTCGCCGAGCTGATGGTCGGCTCCGAACTCCCCTCGCCCGAGACCCGCGA
Source organism: Streptomyces sp. NBC_00454 (assembly GCF_041434015.1). Classification (GTDB taxonomy): domain Bacteria; phylum Actinomycetota; class Actinomycetes; order Streptomycetales; family Streptomycetaceae; genus Streptomyces. The sequence continues at coordinate 4,818,871 of NZ_CP107907.1, forward strand.
GTCCACGGTCACCACCACGCCGATGCTCAAGGTCCAGGACCTGCGGCTGGCCGCGACCGACCCGGACGGCGTGGTCCGCGAGGTGCTGGCGAACATCAACCTCACCATCCACAAGGGTGAGGTGCTCGGCATCGCCGGCGTCGAGGGCAACGGCCAGACGGAGCTCATCGAGGCCCTGATGGGCATGAGCATCCCGGACGGCGGCACCATCACGCTGGACGGCACCGACATCTCCACCGTCGCGACGCGCAAGCGCCGCGAGGGCGGCATCGGCTACATCCCCGAGGACCGCCACCGGCACGGTCTGCTGCTGGAGTCCCCGCTCTGGGAGAACCGCATCCTCGGCCACGTCACCGAGGCGCCCAACTCCAAGCGCGGCATCCTCGACCCGAAGGCCGCCCGCAAGGACACCGAGCGGATCGTGCGCGAGTACGACGTCCGCACGCCCGGCATCGAGGTCACCGCCTCCTCGCTCTCCGGCGGCAACCAGCAGAAGCTGATCGTCGGCCGCGAGATGAGCCACAACCCGAAGTTCCTCATCGCCGCCCACCCCACCCGTGGTGTGGACGTGGGCGCGCAGGCGCAGATCTGGGACGCGATCCGCGCGGCCCGCCGCGAAGGCCTGGCGGTCCTGCTGATCTCCGCCGACCTGGACGAGCTGATCGGCCTGTCCGACACCCTGCGCGTCATCTACCGCGGCCGCCTGGTCGCGGACGCCGACCCCGCGACCGTGACCCCCGAGGAACTCGGCACCGCCATGACGGGCGCCGCCTCCGGGCACCTGGAAGCCACCGACAACCGCTCCGACGCCGGCACGGACGCCCGTACCGACTCTCCGGAGGACGAGGCCCGATGAAGAAATTCGACAAGGACCGGCTGCTCCTCGGCTTCGCCGGCCCCGCGCTCGCCCTGGTCACCGCCTTCGCGCTGACCATGATCGTGCTGGCGGCGACGGGCGTCGACCCGATCGAACCGCTGCGCCTCATGGTGGAGAACGCCGGCTACGAGGACGTCCAGGTCCTCATCATCAACCAGGCCGGTACGTACTACCTGGCGGCCCTGGCCGTGGCCATCGGCTTCCGGATGAACCTCTTCAACATCGGCGTCGACGGCCAGTACCGCCTCGCGGCGATGCTGTCCGCGGTGGTCGGCGCGGCGGTCACGCTGCCCGGTCCGCTGCACATCCTGCTGATCGTGGTCGTCGCCATGCTGGTCGGTGCCTCCTGGGCCGGCATCGCCGGCATCCTGAAGGCCAAGCGCGGCGTCAGCGAGGTCGTCTCCACGATCATGCTGAACGCCATCGCGACGAGCCTGATCGCCTGGCTGATCCTGCCGAAGAACCTCGGCGTCCAGCCCGCGGGCTCCAACGACCTGACCACCGGTGAGATCCCCAAGTCCGGCTGGTTCCCGGCCCTCGCCTTCGGCGACGGCCTGGAGATCTACGGGTTCACCTTCGTCGCCTTCGCGCTGGGCATCGTCTACTGGTTCACGCTCAACCGCACCCGCTTCGGCTTCGACCTGCGCGCCACCGGCGCCAGCGAGTCCGCCGCGCAGGCCTCCGGTGTGGACGCCAAGAAGATGATCATCACCTCGATGCTCATCTCGGGCGCCGTCGCCGGCCTCGCCGGCATGCCGGTCCTGCTGGGCGAGAGCCACACGTACAGCCTGTCCTTCCCGGTCGGTGTCGGCTTCACCGGCATCACCATCGCGCTCCTCGGCCGCAACAGCCCGATCGGCATCTTCTTCGCCGCGTTCCTGATGGCCTTCATCGACAAGGCCTCGGCCTCGCTCGACACGGCCGGGTACGCCAAGGAGATCGGCACGATCATGAAGGGCCTGATCGTGATCGCGGTCGTCGTCTCCTACGAGCTCGTCCGCCGTTACGGCATCCGCCGCCAGCAGCAGAAGGTCGGCGAGGAACTGGCCGCAGGCCTCGCGATCAAGACCGAGAAGGAGGTCTCGGCGTGAGCACCAGCACCGTTTCCGCGACCAGCGCTGCGCCCAAGAAGCAGGGCGGACGCAAGAAGCTCACCCTCCCGTGGATCATGCTGATCGTCGCGGGCGGACTCGCGCTGGTCTCGCTGGTCCGCGTGATCAGCGGCGCCAACGACCTGACCTCGATCGGCCAGGTCTCCGGAGCGCTCTCCCTCGCCGTGCCGATCGGCCTCGCCGGCCTCGGCGGCCTGTGGGCCGAGCGCGCGGGCGTGGTCAACATCGGCCTCGAAGGCATGATGATCCTCGGCACCTGGTTCGGCGCCTGGGCCGGCTACCAGTGGGGCCCGTGGACCGGCGTCCTCGTCGGCCTGATCGGCGGTGCCATCGGCGGCCTGCTGCACGCGATCATCACGGTCACCTTCAACGTGAACCACATCGTCTCCGGTGTGGCCATCAACATCCTGGCGCTGGGCTTCACCCAGTACCTGTCGAACTTCACCTTCGCCGACGCGCCCGGCGGCTCCTCCAAGCAGTCCCCGCGCGTCGAGGAGATCTACAAGATCACCGTGCCGGGGCTGTCCGACTGGATGGCGACCCTCCAGGGCAAGCACTGGTTCTTCATCTCCGACCTCGCCGGAGTCATCGGCGGCCTGGTCACCAACCTGTCGCTGCTGACCGTCGTCGCACTGCTGCTCATCCCCGGCACCTGGTGGGTGCTCTGGCGCACCACCTTCGGCCTGCGGCTGCGCTCCTGCGGCGAGAACCCCGTCGCCGCCGAATCGCTCGGCGTCAACGTCTACAAGTACAAGTACATCGCCGTGATCGTCTCGGGCGCCCTGGCGGGCCTGGGCGGCGTGTTCCTGTCGATCGTGGCCAGCCCGATCTACCAGGAGGGCCAGACCGGCGGCCGCGGTTACATCGGTCTCGCCGCGATGATCTTCGGCAACTGGATGCCGGGCGGCATGGCGCTGGGCGCGGGCCTCTTCGGCTTCACCGACAGCCTCAAGCTGCGCGGCGGCGCCGAGAACGTCCACGCGATGCTGCTGCTCATCGCGATCCTGCTGGTCCTGGTCGTCGCCTGGCAGCTCTACAAGAAGAAGTACGTCCAGGCCGGCGTCTCGGCGGTCTTCGCCGTGCTGCTGTTCCTCTGGTACGCACTCACCGACGCGGTGCCCAGCCAGTTCGTGGACGCCGCCCCCTACCTGACCACGCTGCTCGTGCTCGCGCTGTCCGCGCAGCGCCTGCGGATGCCCAAGGCGGACGGCATGCCGTACCGCAAGGGCCAGGGCAAGTGACGGCGCCCCACGAGGTGCTCGGCGCCGTGGACTGGGAGACCCTGCGCGAGGCCGCCCGGGACGCCATGTCCCGCGCGTACGCCCCGTACTCGGGCTTCCCGGTCGGCGTCGCCGCGCTGGTCGACGACGGTCGTACCATCGTCGGCTGCAACGTCGAGAACGCGAGCTACGGACTCGGCCTGTGCGCCGAGTGCGGCCTGGTCTCCTCCCTCCAGGCCACGGGCGGCGGCCGGCTGACGCACTTCACGTGCGTGGACGGCAAGGGCGAGATCCTCGTCCCGTGCGGCCGCTGCCGCCAGCTGCTGTTCGAGTTCGGCGGCCCGGAACTCCAGGTGGAGACGCCGGAGGGCATCCTGCCGCTCTCCGCGATGCTGCCGCAGGCCTTCGGGCCCGACCACCTCAGATAGTCACGACGACGGCCCTCCGCCCTGCCGGGCGGAGGGCCGTCCGTCCTCCGGTAACGGGAAAACCCTCTCTCTATGCGCGTAGAAGGAAGCACTTCCATGGACGTCATCTCCGTCATCCGCACCAAGCGGGACCGCGGCGAACTGAGCCCCGAGCAGATCGACTGGGTCATCGACGCGTACACGCGCGGCGTGGTCGCCGACGAGCAGATGTCGGCGCTGGCGATGGCCATCCTGCTGAACGGCATGAACCGCACCGAGATCGCCCGCTGGACCGCCGCGATGATCGCGAGCGGCGAGCGGATGAACTTCGACTCGCTCTCCCGCCCGACGGCCGACAAGCACTCCACGGGCGGCGTCGGCGACAAGATCACCCTGCCGCTGGCCCCGCTCGTCGCCGCCTGCGGCGCGGCCGTACCGCAGCTCTCCGGCCGCGGCCTCGGCCACACCGGCGGCACCCTGGACAAGCTGGAATCCATCCCCGGCTGGCGCGCGCTGCTCTCCAACGAGGAGATGCTGCACGTCCTGGACACCACCGGCGCCGTCATCTGCGCCGCGGGCGACGGGCTGGCCCCGGCCGACAAGAAGCTCTACGCGCTGCGCGACGTCACGGGCACCGTCGAGGCCATCCCGCTGATCGCCTCCTCCATCATGTCCAAGAAGATCGCCGAGGGCACCGGCTCCCTCGTCCTGGACGTGAAGGTCGGCACCGGCGCCTTCATGAAGAACATCGAGGACGCGCGCGAACTGGCGCGCACCATGGTGGGCCTGGGCACCGACTCGGGCGTCAAGACGGTCGCCCTGCTCACCGACATGTCCACCCCGCTCGGCCTGACCGCCGGCAACGCCCTGGAGATCCGCGAATCGGTGGAGGTCCTGGCGGGCGGCGGCCCCTCGGACGTGGTCGAGCTGACCCTGGCCCTCGCGCGGGAAATGCTGGACGCGGCGGGCATCAAGGACGCCGACCCGGCGAAGGCGCTGGCCGACGGCTCCGCGATGGACGTGTGGCGCCGGATGATCGCGGCCCAGGGCGGCGACCCGGACGCGGCCCTGCCGGTGGCCCGCGAGCAGCACGTGGTCACCGCCACCGCTTCGGGCGTCCTGACGCGCCTGGACGCGTACGGGGTGGGCGTCGGCGCCTGGCGCCTGGGCGCCGGCCGCGCGCGCAAGGAGGACCCGGTCCAGGCGGGCGCCGGCATCGAGCTGCACGCGAAGCCGGGCGACACCGTGACCGCGGGCCAGCCGCTGATGACCCTGCACACGGACACCCCGGAGAAGTTCGACTACGCCCTCGCGGCGCTGGACGGCTCCTTCGACATCGCGGCGGCGGGCACCTCCTTCTCCGCCACCCCGATCGTGCTGGACCGCATCGCCTGATCCGCGGATCCTCGTACGACGAACGGGACCGGCGCTCGGCGCCGGTCCCGTTCGTCGTGCCCGGCCGCCTGCCCGTTCGTCCGCCCCGCCGATGAGTTCCGGGCCGCGGGGGAGTCACCCCTTCGTGGAGATCATGCGACTCGTGCTGCCCGGACCGCCCCCGACCGCGCAGGACACGGCCCGGCTGTGCGCCCGGCTCGCCCTGCTGTACGAGGGCGGCGCGGCCGCGGTGGTGTGCGACGCGGCCGCCGTCACCGCGCCGGGCCTGGGCACGGTCGAGGCGCTGGCCCGGCTGCGCCTCACCGCCGGGGACCGGCCCCTGCGGATCACCGGGGCCGGTCCGGCCCTACGCGCCCTGCTGGACCTCGTAGGACTCGTCGAGCTGCTCGGGGAGGCCGAAGAGCGGGAACCACCGGGGGGTGTCCAGGAAGGCGTTGAGCCCGACGATCTTCCCGTCTGAGATCTCCAGGACCTGGAGCGCCCACGGGGTCCACCCCGGCTGCCCGTCCTCGCGCGGCCGGTACTGGCCGAAGGCCGGCATGCCGTTCGCCGTGGTCGGGAGGAGGCGCGAGCCCTTGCAGCCGATGCCCTGGTTGAGGTGCCAGGCGGCGATGTCCTCGTGGCCGCGCAGCCACAGGTCGAAGGGCGGCATCGACAGCACCGCGTCCTCGTGGAGCAGGGTGGTCAGGCGGGTGATGTCGTACGCCTCGAAGGCGGAGAGGTACTGCTCCAGCAGCTTGACCTGCCCGGCGTCGAGCGGGTCCGCGGCCTCGCTCTCGCGGATCCGGGTCGCGGAGAGCGTGGCGCGGGCCCGCTGCAGGGCGCTGTTGACCGAGGCGACGGTGGTGTCCAGCAGGGTGGCGACCTCGTCGGCCTTCCAGGCGAGCACCTCGCGCAGGATCAGCACCGCCCGCTGCTTGGCCGGCAGGTGCTGGAGCGCCGCGACGAAGGCGAGGCGGACGGATTCCTTGGCCAGCGCCATCTCCGCCGGGTCCGCGGTCTGCGGGAGCACCCGGCCGTCCGGGACCGGCTCCAGCCAGGTCACCTCGGGCCGCTCGTTGAGGATCGCGGAGGCCTGGTGCTGGGGGGCGGTCAGGTCCATGGGGCGGGCGCGCTTGTTCCCCGCGTTCAGCAGGTCCAGGCAGACGTTCGTGGCGATCCGGTACAGCCAGGAGCGCAGGGAGGAACGGCCCTCGAACTTGTCGAAGCTGCGCCAGGCACGGATGTACGTGTCCTGCACGGCGTCCTCGGCGTCGAAGGAGGAGCCGAGCATGCGGTAGCAGTAGCCGGTGAGCTCGACGCGGTACCGGTCCAGGGCCGCATCCAGCTCGGGGCTGGTCCCGCGGTCGGTCGTTTCCGTCATGTCCCTTGATCCCCCTGGTAGTTCCGGATACTTCGGAAACTACCCGAGGCCTCTGACAACCGCAGCCCGGCACGCGGCGGCCCCGGGAAGTGCCAGGTCAGGCCTCCGCGCCGGCCTCGTAGGGCGGGATGGTCCAGCACAGCACGGCCTCACCCGCGCGCTCCTCCAGCGTCACCGGGTACACCTGCCCGTACGCCCGCTCCCCGCGGTGGCGCATCGAGTGGTCCCCACCGTCCCAGCCGAGCCCGAGCACCCGGCAGCCGCCCACTTCGACCACCCCGGCCAGCAGCGGGTGGCCCCAGCCCGCGCGCTGGAAGCGGTGGTAATCGGTGTGGGCGTCCACCGAGACCATCAGGCCCCTGCCCGCGCCTTCGCGGACCCAGTCCGCCATCCGCCCGGCGAGGGCCTCCGCCTCCGCGAGCGGGAGGTCGAGGAAGCCGCGGTCTCCGGCGCCGGATACCGGCTCGCCGCCGAAGACCGCGTGGGCTTCCTCCGCGTGCCCGCCCCAGTACCTGACGTCGGCCAGCCCGTCCACGGACTCGCCGCTCAGGCCCGCGAAGCCGTCCAGGGCGCGGGCGTCGCCCAGGACCATGCCGCAGCGGTCGACCGGGAGGTCGCCGAGGGGGACCGGGCCGGGGCCGTGGGCCGCGTGGTCCCAGGGGAGGCCGAGGGAGACCTCCAGGGTGGAGATCACCGGTTCGTCGTCGAAGGGGGAGGGAGCGGTCCGGGCCCGTACCGGCAACGGCCGGTCGGCGGCGGCCGGAACGGCTATCGCCTCGTAGCCCCACGTGGCGGGCTCGGCGGGCTCGCCGTCGTGGACGTGGCCGCCGCCCGCGGCCGCCACCGCGAGGGCGCGCTCCGACCAGAGCGGGGCCCCGTCCCGCCGGTGGTCGATCCAGCCCGCCTTCCCCAGCACCAGCACCCCCGAGGGAGCGGTGACCCGCCCCAGCGGCAGCTCCGGGAGGTCCGGCAGGGGCCACGCGGCGGGCGGGCGGAAATCGCAGCGCGTGCCGTCGAAGGGGTACGAGGCCGACTCGACGAGCCCCGTGACGCGGACGCCCTCCGCGCGTATCGCCTCCGCCTCGGCCGCCGTCCAGTACACCGGGTGGCCGGTCTTCGCGGCGAAGGACTCCTCGTCCTTCCACTGCCACACGCGGTCCGGGGCGACCGTGATGTCCAGCTCCTGGTCGGTCACGCGGACGTCCGCACCGGCCCGCGTGCGGGATTCGAGGTTGACGTACCAGCCCCGGAACTCCTGCTCCTCGGTGAAGGTCCACCACACCGCGTGCCCGGCCCCGGCCGGCTGGAGGATCAGCGCGCCCCCGCGCCGCCAGCGGCTGGCCCGCAGCGGGTACGAGCCGCCCGGCGGCAGGTCCCGCAGGTGGGTGCCGGGCGGCAGTTCGGCGCGCCAGACCGGCGTGCCGGGGGCGATCCACAGCAGCAGGCCGTCGGCGCGGTCCTCCACTACGCGGGCCGGACAGATCATGCTGACCGTGTCACCGAGGACCAGGTGAATGTTGACTAGGGGCATGACCGGCGATCATGCCATCCGGGTCCGTCAGCCGGTCATACCGGTCAGCGGGCGGGCAGTGCCGCCGCGTGCGCTGCCCGGGCCGCGTGGGACCCGTACAGGGTGATCGAGACGACGCCGACGACCGCGAGCAGGGCCAGGGCGACCGTGGCCCCCCACCCCGCCGAGTGGTAGGCGAGGGCGCCCAGGGTGCCGCCGGCGCTGGAGCCGATGTAGTACGCGGACTGGTAGAGCGCCGAGGCCTGCGCGCGGCCCGTCTTCGCCGTGCGGCTCACCGCCGCCGAGGCCACCGCGTGGCCCGCGAAGAACCCGGCCGTGATCAGGACCAGGCCCAGCAGGATGGAGGGCAGGGAGTCCGACAGGGAGAGGAGCAGGCCGAGGGCGGTCGTGGTCACCGCGAGGTACAGCGCCCCGCGCCGGCCCGTGCGCGCCACCAGCTGTCCGGCGGCCGCGGAGGAGACCGTACCGACCAGGTAGACCAGGAAGATCGAGCCGATGACGCCCTGCCCGAGGGAGAACGGCTCCTCGACCAGGCGGTAGCCGATGACGGTGTAGACGGCGCCGAAGACGGTCATGAACAGCGCGCCGATCCCGTACAGGCGCAGCAGCAGCGGATCGCGCAGGTGCCCGGAGACGGTACGTCCCACCGCGCGCGGGTTCAGCGAGGCCGGCCGGAAGAACCGGGCCCGGGGGAGGAGGACCAGGAAGGCCACCGCGCAGGCCAGCGACATCAGGCCGACGGTCAGCAGCCCGCCGCGCCAGCCCCAGGCCTGGGCCGCCCAGCCCGTGACGAGGCGGCCGCTCATGCCGCCGATGGAGTTGCCCGCGACGAACAGGCCGATCGCGGCGACCAGCGCCTTCGGCTTGACCTCTTCCGCCAGGTACGCCATCGCCGAGGCCGGGATGCCGGCGATCGCCGCACCCTGGACGGCGCGCAGCGCGATCAGCCACTCCAGGTTCGGCGCGAAGGGGACGAGGAGGCCGACGCCCACGGCCACGATCATCGAGCAGGTCATCATCCGGGTCCGGCCGAACCGCTCGGACAGCGCGCTCAGCGGCAGGACGAGCAGCGCGAGGGCGCCGGTGGCCGCCGAGACCGTCCAGCTGGCCTGACCCGCCGTCACGCCGAAGCCGGCGGAGATCGCGGGGAGCAGGGCCTGGGTGGAGTAGAGGAGGGCGAAGGTGGCCAGGCCCGCGGCGAAGAGCGCGAGGCTCATCCGGCGGTAGCCGGGGCGGCCGGGCTCACGGGCTTCGGGGGCCGGGGTCTCGGGCGCGGAGGCCGTGGCGGCCGAGGTCTCGACTGCGGTGGTCTCGACTGCGGCGGGGAAAGGCGAGGTGGAGGCACCCACGGTGGTGGGTGCCCCGGTATGAGCGGGAGGCATGTGTACGACCGTAGAGCCGGTCTTTTCATGCGTCCAATGCACGGATTCGCGATAATCGATCCACTGGTGCATCAGTACAGGTCAGATGGGTGCCTATCGATGAGTCGTTACGAAGAAGACATGGCCGTGACACATGCGCTGGCCCCGCGCCTCGCGTACTTCGTCGCCGTCGCCCGGCACGAGCACGTCACCCGCGCCGCGCACGAGCTGGGCGTCCCCCAGTCCACCCTGTCGCGGGCCATGGTCCGCCTCGAACAGGACCTGGGCGTCGCCCTGTTCGCCCGCAAGGGCCGCACCGTCGCCCTCACCACCGCCGGCCGCACCTTCCTCGCCTCCGCCGAGCGTTCCCTGGCGGAGATCGCCCGCGCCGCGGGCTCCGTCCAGCAGGACGCGGACCCGTCCTTCGGCAAGGTCGCCTTCGGGTTCCTGCACACCCTGGGCCCCGAGACCGTACCCGGGCTGATCCGCGCCTTCCGGGCCGACCATCCGGGCGTACGGTTCTCGCTGGTCCAGAACTACGGCGAAGCCATGCTGGAGAAGCTCCGGGCCGGCGAACTCGACCTCTGCCTGACCTCGCCGCTGCCCGACGCCCCCGATCTGGTGGCCCGCCGCCTCGACGAGCAGCGGCTGCGCCTGGTGGTCCCCGACGACCACCGCCTCGCCACCCGCAAGCGGATCCGGCTGGCCGAGGCCGCCGAGGAAACCTTCGTCACCCTGGAGCCCGGCTACGGCCTGCGCCGGATCACCGACGACCTCTGCGCGGAGGCCGGGTTCACCCCCCGGGTGGCCTTCGAGGGCGAGGAGGCCGAGACCCTGCGCGGGCTCGTCGCGGCCGGGCTCGGCGTCGCGCTGCTGCCGCCGCCGGCCGTGGCCCGGCCGGGGGTGGTCGAGCTGACGGTCACCGCTCCGCGCGCGGTCCGCGAGATCGGGGTGGCCTGGCTGGACGGGCATCCGGACACGCCGCCGGTGGCTCAGTTCAAGAGGTTCCTGCTGTCGCGGCGCGGGCGCCTCATTCCGGAGCTCCCGGAACTTCCGGAGCCGCGGCCGGGGGCGTGAGCGGGGCCGGGGCGATGGCCGCCGACAGCAGGTACCCCGCCTGGAAGCGGGACTTGGCGCCCACGGCGCGCATGATCTCGGCGATGTGGCGCTGGCAGGTCCGCTCGGACATGCCGAGACGCCGGGCGATGATCTTGTCCTCCATCCCCTCCGCCAGCAGCCGCACGATGGTCTGGCGGAGCTCCTCGGAGATGGAACGGGCCTGATCCGGGCCGATGGTGGTGGTGAAGGGCTCCGCGGCCGACCAGGAGCGCTCGAAGGTCTGCACCATGAAGTGGACGACGTTCGGCTCGCGCACCAGCAGCGCCGCCTTGCTGTCGCCCTGAACCTCCATCAGGCCGGTGTGCCGGTCGACGAGGATCATCCGCATCAGGCCGTCGCCGACGGTACGGACCTGCGAGCCGAGCGCGGTCACCCGCTCGACGTACGCGGCCGTCGGGGGAGAGTAGCGGGCGGTGTGCTGGTAGATCGTGCGCAGCCGCACGCCCCGGGTCAGCAGCGCCTCGTCCCGCAGCACCGCCTCCGCCAGGATCTCGGCCGGACGGCCGCCACCCGGATGGCAGGTGAGTATTTCGCACTCGGCCGACGCGGAGAATCCCTGGAGCAGGTCCCGCAGAGCGTCCTGGTCGGTGATCATCTCCAGGCTGTCCACCCCGTCGCGGTCCCGCTGCGAGGCGCCCGCCTCGTACTGCGGGATCAGCGTCTCCAGCAGGGCCCGCAGCCGGTCCATCTCGTCGTGGGTCTCGCGCACCCGCAGGGCCAGCGGGGCCAGCGTCCGGGCGGTGGCGGCCCGCGGGGACACGGCGCTCCAGCGCACGGGGGCGCAGTCGGGGGACTCCGTGGCCGGTCCGTCGGCCGGTCCGTCGGCCGGACTGTCCGTCGAGCCGCCCGTCGAGCCATCCGTCGAGCCGTCCCCGGAGGCGTCCGGGCGGGGCTGGAGCAGGTGTGCGGCGGTGAGCTCGGCGATGGCGGTGGAGACGGCGGCCGGGTCGCCCAGCAGCTGGGCGGCCTCGGCCTCGGTGAAGGCGTGCCGCTCGGCCGCGTACCCGTACAAGCGTCGGGCCACGGGGCTCAGCTGGTCCGCTTCATCCGCTGGCATGTCCATATTCGTCCCGGCCTGTGATGATTCGTAAACCCCTCGTGTTCCCGCAAGGCGTCAAGACGATGCCCCTCGATCTTCGCGAGCATATGCCGAACCGGCACAGTGGTACCACGGCGTTCTCGGGGGAGGGTGCGGGCTTCCACGAGTCCGTGCTTCGCCGTCATGGCAACGCGCCCTCGCGCGGTCGCGTGCCTCAGGTGGTTGCGCCGGGCCCGCCCGTGTCGTCCGACCGGGAGGGGACGGTGCGGCCGGCACGGGCGGCCCCGCGCGACCACCGACAACGTGCCCCCACCGCCGGCACTGCTCCGCGCGAGCACCGGCGCCGCTCCGCGCAACCACCGGTTACCGCCCCGCGCGACCACCGACACCGTTCCCCGGCCACCGGCTCTGCTCCGCGCGGCCACCGACACCGCTCCGCGTGGCCACCGGAACTGCTCCGCGCGAGCACCGGCGCCGCTCCGCGCAACCACCGGTTACCGCCCCGCGAGGCCCCCGCAACCGCTCCGCTCCGGCGTCGCGGCGGACCGCGGGCCCAGGCGTTCCGCCCGCCCGTCGCTGCCGCCCGCACCTCCCTGACCGGGCCGGACGGCGCGCACCAGTCGGACACCCCCTGATGCCGCCCCGGCCGCTGTGACGCCCTCGGGCCCGGCTGGCCGACCGGCCTTCGCGCCGGCCCAACCGCCCACGGGGGTACCGCACATGCTCACCATCACCTGGCTCACGCTGCGCAGCAGACGGGCCTCGTCCGGCGGGACCTTCCTGGCGCTCGCCCTGGGCGTCGCGCCGATGTCCGCCAGGGGCCAAGGCCGTCTCTTTCGGATCTTGCCGGGTCCGCGCCGCCCGGCACCGCACCTCGCCGCGCTGCCGGGGCACGGCACCGGACGACGCGGACCTGACCGACAAGATCCGAAAGAGGCGACCTAGTCCTCGCCGCCACCACCCACAGCCCCGAACGCGGCCCCGGCCGCTTCGCCGGCGCCCCGGTCGTCGTCCGGGCGCTGCCCGACCTCGCGGTCCCCGCGGAGTGGGGCGGAACCCGGAGCCTGCCCCTGGAGGAGCCGCGTGCTGCCCGCCGGGTCGGGACGTCCGTATTCGGGGCGTCAGCCGCGCAGCGAACGCCCGTAGCCGGAGGCGAGCGGCATCCGCAGACCCAGCGGCGGCGGAGCCGCCAGTGCGTCGGTGACCGGGCGCGAGTAAGGGCCGCTGAACACCGAGCCCAGGACGAAGTCCACGGACAGGGCCACGACTTCGGCCTGGTGCTCGCGCAGTCCGTGGCCGTCGGAGTGCACCTCGAAGCGGCACGTCGTGCGGTTGGCCTTCTTCGCCCGGGTCGCCAGTCGGTACGACAACTCCGGGTCGCTGCGGGCGTCGTTGGTGCCGTGCACGATCAACACCCGGCGTCCCGACAGCTGTTTCACCGGTTCGGGGGAGTCCGAGGCGGACCGTTTCGGCAGTGAAGGGGCAAGGGCCAGAACGGAGTTGACGGCCTCGTGTCCCGCCGCGACGAGGGCCGCCCGGCCGCCCGCGTCGTATCCGGCCAGGCACACCGGCACGTCCCCGTACCTGCGGACCACCTCGTCGGCCGCCCATTCGGCCTCCGCCTCCCGGGTGCCCCCGCCGTGGATGACCTGGTGTGTCACCAGCCCGTCCGCCGCGCCGGCGCGGGCCAGTGCCCGAGCGAGCGGCCGTACCGGACCGGGGGACAATCTGGACGCTCCGGGAAGCAGGAGCACCACACCACTGACCGTGGAAATCGAGCCGGTCGCGCCGGCCGCCCGCCCCAGACGGGCCCCGCGCGCCGACGGCGCATGCTGTGCCATGGCGAAACAGTCTCAGACCCGGAGGTGTACGTCAGCTGTTCGCACGGTCAAGGTATTTCAGGGTTGATGGCCATCTGGTGAGCACGATGCATCGGTCGCCCGTTCGGGTGGGGATGCCGGGGTTTCAGGGAGTGAGGCGGACGGCGGCGCTACGCGCTCGCCGCGCTGGTGGCGGAGTGGGACCGGTGCCGGTGGGTCTGGAACGAGTGCGTGGCGAAGTCGAAGCAGGTCCACGCCTGGAACCGGGCCCTCCCGGTGGGCGGCGTGGAGACACAGACCTGCGGCCAGGCGCAGCTCGATCGGATGCTGACCGAGGCCCGCGCTCGCACGCCATGGCTGCGTGAGGGCGCGAGTGTTCCGCAGCAGCAGCTGATCCGGGACTTCGGGAAGTCCCGGGCGAAGGCGTCGAAGGACGTCAAGGACCGGTTGCCGGTGCGCCAGCGGGCCGGGATGTCCTGGCGGTCGAGGACTTCCGGCCCCGCTTCCTCGCCAAATCGACCATGGCGAGGAAGGCCGCTGACGCCGCCATCGGCGCCACCCAAGGCCAAGCACGCACTGCCGCCGGGCATGCGCACCTACACCTGCACCGCGTGCGGAGCCGTGTCACCCAGAGACGAGAACTCCGCGCGCGTGATGCTCGTCCGGGCAGGTCTGAACCCGGTCGGCGCCGAGAGCGGAAGCCCCGATGAACCGCTGGTTCGAAAGGCAGCTCGAGCCGGAAATCCCCACACCGCCCCCGAAGGGGGGAATCACTCCCTTCGGGGAGGGGAGCGGTCAATGTTGCATATCGGATCCCGCGCCAGCGCACCCGCTCTACGCGCGTAGGAGCTAGAGTGCCCAGATGACGAGCGAGACCCCCAACCTGCCCACCCCGGATCAGATCCGCCGCTCCCCGAAGGTGCTCCTGCACGACCACCTCGACGGTGGTCTGCGCCCCGGGACCATCATCGAGCTGGCTGACAAGGTCGGCTACGAGAACCTTCCCGAGACCGACGCCGCCAAGCTCGGCATCTGGTTCCGCGAAGCCGCCGACTCCGGCTCCCTCCCGCGCTATCTGGAGACGTTCGCGCACACCTGCGCGGTCATGCAGACGAAGGAGGCCCTGTTCCGGGTCGCCTCCGAGTGCGCACAGGACCTGGCCGAGGACGGCGTCGTGTACGCCGAGATCCGCTACGCGCCCGAGCAGCACCTGGAAGCCGGCCTGACCCTCGAAGAGGTCGTCGAGGCCGTCAACGAGGGCTTCCGCGAGGGCGAGCGCCGTGCGCGGACCAACGGCAACCGCATCCGCGTCGGCGCCCTGCTCACCGCGATGCGCCACGCGGCCCGCGCGCTGGAGATCGCGGAGCTGGCCAACCGCTACCGCGACAACGGCGTGGTCGGCTTCGACATCGCCGGTGCCGAGGCCGGGTTCCCTCCCACCCGCCACCTCGACGCCTTCGAGTACCTCAAGCGCGAGAACAACCACTTCACCATCCATGCGGGCGAGGCCTTCGGCCTGCCGTCGATCTGGCAGGCCCTGCAGTGGTGCGGCGCCGACCGGCTCGGGCACGGCGTGAAGATCATCGATGACATCGAGGTCGCCGCCGACGGGTCCGTGACGCTGGGCCGCCTGGCCTCGTACGTCCGGGACAAGCGCATCCCCCTGGAGATGTGCCCGACGTCGAACCTGCAGACGGGCGCGGCGCTCTCCTACGCCGAGCACCCGATCGGCCTGCTGCGCAAGCTGCATTTCAGGCTGACCGTCAACACCGACAACCGGCTGATGAGCGGCACCAGCATGAGCCGCGAATTCGAGCACCTGGTCGATACCTTCGGCTACTCGCTCGAGGACATGCAGTGGTTCACCGTCAATGCGATGAAGTCGGCGTTCATTCCTTTCGATGAACGACTGGCCATGATCAACGACGTGATCAAGCCGGGTTATGCGGAGCTGAAGTCGGAATGGCTGTTCCGTCAGACCGCTTCCACCAGGGGTTCTGTCTCGGCATAGGCCACGGCATGACTGACTGAAGGCGTCCGGGAGGAGCAATTCCCGGACGCCTTCTCGTATTTAATGATGTTTGCGGGCCGGGGTTTGAAGTGACTAGTTTGCGGAGCCGCTCATTTCCCCGTCGCAAGGACGATCCTTCATGAAGCAGTCAGCTGCCAAGACCCTCGGTGTCGCCGCTCTCGGTGCCGCCTTCGCCGCCGTCGCCGCCGGTACCGCCTCGGCCGCCGTCCCCGCCGTCGGCCTCGGCGACGCGCTGGGCACCGTCCAGGGCCTCACCAGCCAGCAGCACGTGAACGCCGAGGAGGGCCAGCCGGCCACCCAGTCGAGCGACCCGGTCGGCCAGCTCACCAGCAGCCTCGGGGGCCTGCCGCTCGGCGGCCTCAGCAACCTCGGCGGCTGACCCGCACCTGCGGGATTCGCACGCACGCACACGTGGCGCACACCCCTTCGGGCAGGTGTGCGCCACGTCGTGGCATGTGCCACGATCACAGCCAACTGCCCGCCGACGTACGGGGTATGAGGTAAATCGATCATGCGCATGAAGGCTCGGACCGTCACGGCCGCGCTGCTCCCCGCCCTGCTGTTCGCGGCAGTGGGATGCAGTAGTACGCACACCTCCGCGAGCGGCAATTCCGCGGACCCGAAGGGCTCCGCGAGCTCACCCGGCCAAGACGCATCGGCCGGCTCCGCCGGATCTCCCGGGGCCGCGGGCTCCGCGGGTGCCTCCGGCACGGCCGCGCCCAAGCGGGCCGCGAGCCGGCTGGAGCGCTCCGCCCTGGAGCAGGGGGACCTGGCCGGTTACCAGATCTCCGCGAACGGCAAGAACCCCAACGCCCCCACCGGCCAGCCCCGGGCCGACCGCAAGGCGTGCCAGCCGCTCGCCGACATCATGGGCGACAAGCCCGACCCGGCCGCGCGCGAAACCGTCAACCGGGGCGTCGGCTCGCAAACGGAGCTGGGCCTCGCCGTCTCCGCCTCGGTCAGCTCCTACACCGAGTCCGACGCGAAGGCGCTGATCGCCCGTCTCAAGGACGCCGTTCCCGCTTGCTCGACGGGCTTCAACGCCACCGTCGAGAAGAAGGCCGGCAGCTACCGCGAGGTCAAGGCGGTCGACTACAAGGCGGGTGGCGACGAGAGCGTCAGCTGGACCACGACCGTGTCCGCGGCGGGCGTCGCGGCCCAGGTGCACCTGGTCGTCGTGCGCCAGGGGGACACCGTCGTGCGCCTGATGGCCCTCAACGTGACGGGAAGCGGGAAGACCCCCGAAGTCCCGCACGCGGTGACCGACAAGCAGATCCAGAAGGTCCGCGCGGCCCGCTGAGCACCGGACCGCCGGCTGACCGGGCCGCCGGCTGATCGGGCCGCCAGTTGACCGGGCCGCCCACCGACCGGGCGGCCGGGTAATTACCAGCCGGCGGTTCCGGCGGCGCCCGTCTTGTCGTTCGGCAGGAGCACCCACAGCGCCAGGTAGATCAGGAACTGCGGGCCGGGGAGCAGGCACGACACCACGAATATGAGGCGCATCGTGTTCGCGGATATTCCGAATCGGCGCGCAAGACCGGCACAGACTCCGCCGATCCATCGTCCGTCACGGGGGCGGGCAAGGGCGCTCATGGTCTCTCCTCGGTCGTTCGTCGTCTTCTCGGGAGGCTTTCCCTCGATGACTCAATACTCCCGCTGAACCGCGGAGAGGACGTCGCTCCAGCGGCCGAGCCCGACCCTGGTAATTCTCGGGGTCACCCCCTGAGAGCCCCTCTCGGGGACCACCCGAGGAGCCCCCTGAGGCCTGGCAAAGGGCCCCGACGGAGCGGTCTTCGCAGGGCCTTCCGGAGCGCCCTTCCCGGCCCCCTTCGCAGCGCCCTTCGGGGAACGCCGCAGCCGGGCCCGCACCACCGGTACGACGGCCAGGTGCGCCATCATCACGCCGAGGGTGTTCAGCAGCACCGAATCCACGTCGACCACCTGCCCCGGGACCGCGGTCTGGAGCATCGCGACCCCGACCGAGACCAGCGCGCCCGCAGCGGCGGTCCGGGCCAGCGAGGACCAGGCGGCCAGCGGCGACAGCCCCACGCTCCCGCCGGCCAGCGGCAGCAGCACCCCCAGCGGGGCCAGCAGCGCCAGCCCCCCGCCGATCCGGCGGGCCGCCTCGAGGGGCCCGTAGGCGAGGTCCGCCCGGATCCCCTCCAGCGGGGTCAGATTGGCCGCGGCGGCCCAGGGGACGTTCAGGGGGCGCAGCATCAGCCAGCCGACGAGGAAGAGGTGAACGGCCAGCAGGACCCAGGAGAGAAGCCGGATCCGCAGGTGAAGAGCGGCATGGCCGCTGCCCTTGAGACGGTGCACACCTGTGGAGACGCACCGTCCGGTCCCCGCGGTTCCGGGATAAGGGCCGGTCAGCCCGTGGCGAGCAACACGATCAGGAGCAGCGCGCCGATCACGGACGGCACGAGGATCTCGTAGGACCAGGCCACCTTGACGGTGCCCTGGGCGCCGGGCCGCGAGGCTCCGCGCTCGTGCAGTTCGCGCAGTTCTTCCACGTTCTGGTCGGCCGCGGCCCGCGGCGCGGCGTCGCCCGGCTGCTGCGCGCCCTCGCCGGGAGCGGTCATGCTCCGGCCCATGATCCCGCCGAGCCGGCTGGGCCGCCCGTTCTTGACGCGGTTCACGCGCTTGCGCTCCCGCAGGGAGACGGGGATCGACCAGAGCTGGTACTTCGCCCCCTCGGCCACCACCTCGGCCGAGAACCGGGCGCGGACGGTGTCCACGGCGCCCCAGGGCAGTTCGATGGTCCGGAAGGGGTTCCGCACGCGCATCCGGTCCGCGTTGGCGAAGACGGCCGGGCGGATGGTGAAGGCCACGATGAGCGGCGCGAGGCACAGCGCGACGGCGACGGCGATCCAGGGGGCGTTCCCGCTGCCCCGCACCACGGTGTCCCCGCAGAGCCACGCGAGCAGGGCGAGCATCGCCACTCCGCTGACGGTCGCCATGGGGGAGCGGTAGACCCGGTCGTCGTACACCGGTTCATCAGTGGGCTGCTCGCTGCTCATGCGCCCGATTCTGCCTCACGCCGTCTCAACGTACGAGATCGGCGTACAGGATGATGTTGTCGGGGCGGTGGCCTGCGGTGATGTCGCCGCCGCAGGTGATCAGGCGCAGCTCGGGGCGTGCGGTGTCCCCGTAGACCTTCGCGGTGGGGAAGTTCTTTTTGTCCACCTGTTCCAGCTCGCGCACGCGGAAGACGGCGGTGCTGCCGTCCGCCCGGGTGACCGTGATCTCGTCGCCGGTGTGGACCTTCGAGACGTCCTTGAGCACGGCCGGGCCCCGCGCGGTGTCGAAGTGCCCGATCAGTACGGCGGGCCCGGTCTCGCCGGGGGTGACGCCCTTGGTGTACCAGCCGATCTTGTCCCCGTCCGCCACGGAGGGCACCTCGACGGTCCCGTCGGCGGCCAGCCCGAGCCCGAGCACCGGGGAGGTGTCGACCCCCGCCGCGGGCACGCGGACCCGTACGGGCTCAGAGGCGGCCATCGGCGCGGCGGGCGCGGCGGTCGGGGCGGGGGCGGGGGAACCGGTGGCCACGTGCGCGGGCCCGGTGGCGGTCGGGGCGGCCGTCGGCGCGGCGCCCCCACAGCCGGTGAGGACGGTCAGGGCGAGCGGCGCGAGCAGCGCGGCGGCACGGAGGGCGGCACGGGGCATCGGGGAACTCCTGAACGGGGACCGGCGGGCCACCACGAGGGTGGCCCGCCGAAGGGGGGAGGGATCTGCCGGAGCGGGCCGCGTCAGCGGTGGCCGCCGGACACCGTCAGCCGCGGCGGACGGACCGCCTCAGCGGTGCCTGCCGCGGCCCGACCGCGTCAGCTGTGGCTGCGGCGGCGGCGCAGGGCGCCCGCGCCGAGCGCGGCGAAGATCGCGAGGAGACCGGCGCCCGCCGCAAGGGTGGTGGTGTTGTCGGTGTCCGCGGCCGTCGCGACGGGGATCTCGGCACCGGCCGCGACCGCACCCTGCGGAACCACGGTGGTCTGGCCCTTGGTCTGGGTGGTGGTGTTCGACACGGTGGAGGGCTTCGGCGCGGGCGCGGCCGCGTCGTCCTTGACCGGGTAGTCGGCCTTGCAGCCCTTGGGGAGCGCGGGGAAGGAGGTCCGGCTGATCGGGGTGTCGCCGCCCTGGGTCTTCCATTCGAGCACCGGCTGGGCGCCGTTGGCGTTGGCGATGCGCAGGTACATGCCGTCCGAGGTGGGCAGCGCGGAGGAGGTGCGGGTGAGCGTGCGCCACACCGAGTCCTCGCCGGCGCCCCGGATGAGGGCCTTCGGGCCGCTGGGGGACATTGTCAGTTCGGCGTTCAGGCCGGCGCCGATCACCTGCGTCTTGATCTCGGAGACGCACTTCTCGGCCGGGGTGGTGGGCTCGTCGTCCTTGACCGGGTACTCGGCCTTGCAGCCCTTGGGGAGCGCGGGGAAGGAGGCGCTCTTGGCCGGGTCGCCGGCCTGGTACTTCCACCGGAGCACCGGCGCGGCGCCGCTCGGGTTCTCGATGCGCAGGGTGTCCGAGTCCGGACCCTTGGGGTGGGTGCGGTCCAGGGTCAGCGGCGCGGGGTCCCCTTCCAGGTTGTGCACGAAGGCCTTCGGGCCCTCGGGGGACATCGTCAGGTCGGCGGACCGGTACTCGCCGAGCTTCACCGTCTTGACCGGGGAGACGCAGGACGCGGGCGTGGTGGCCTCGCCCGACGGCAGCGGGTAGGACTTGGTGACGCCGGCCTTGGTGACCGTGAGGACGGGGACCGCCGTGTCCGCCTTGGTGAGCTTGAGCTCCAGCCCGCTCACCACACCGCTGGTGTGGGTGCGGTCCAGCTTGTCCATGACGCGGACCATGTAGACGTCGCCCGGCTTCCAGTCCGTGCCCACGTAGCGGATCCAGGCCTCCGGGCCCTCGGTCTTGTTGCGCAGCACCGCGACCAGCCCCTCGCCTATGTAGACCGGCGTGCCCTCGTACCGGCCGTTGTCCGAGGTCGCCGCCGCGGACAGCGCGGTCTGCGGCGCGGTCGCCGCCGCGAAGGCGGAGGTGGCAGCCGGTGCGAGAAGGGTCCCCGCGACGGCGGCGGTGACGATGGCGGTGCGGAGGGCGAGGGCGGAACGCATAACGACTCCTGAAGCATGGTGAGGAAGGTGGAGGAGAGTCGCATGCCTCGTTGAGTCTGGTCGGTGTGTCTTCCACCGGGTCAGGTGTGGCGGGCTGCTGAAGAAGAATCTACGGACCCTCCACTGCTGGACGATCTTGTTCCTGTCTTCGCTGTGTAACAGCAAACGGGATGTCCGATTCCGAATCAATCGGGAGGAGGGGGTGACAGGCCGCTACGCGCGTAGATATGCTCATGTGGTGACCATGCCCACCACCCTCACCGCATTCGCTGACGTGACGACGTCCGACAGTGCGCTGCGCCGCTTCCTGCACGGGCTGCCCGGCGTCGACGCTGTCGGCCTGGAGGCCCGCGCGGCCTCCCTCGGCACCCGCTCGATCAAGACGACGGCCAAGGCGTACGCCATCGACCTGGCCATCTCGATGATCGACCTGACGACGCTGGAAGGCGCGGATACCCCGGGCAAGGTCCGGGCGCTCTCCGCCAAGGCCGTGCACCCCGATCCGACCGACCGCACCACGCCCACGACGGCTGCCGTCTGCGTGTACCCCGACATGGTGGCCACCGCGAAGGCCGCCCTGAACGGCGCCGACGTCAAGGTCGCCTCCGTGGCCACCGCCTTCCCGGCCGGTCGCGCCGCCCTGCCCGTCAAGCTCGCCGACACGGCCGACGCCGTGGCCGCCGGGGCCGACGAGATCGACATGGTCATCGACCGTGGCGCCTTCCTCGCCGGCCACTACCTCGACACCTACGAGCTGATCCGCTCGGTCAAGGAGGCCTGCGTCCGCCCCGACGGCAGCGCGGCCCGCCTCAAGGTGATCTTCGAGACCGGCGAACTGTCCACGTACGACAACATCCGCCGCGCCTCCTGGATCGGCATGATGGCCGGGGCCGACTTCATCAAGACGTCCACCGGCAAGGTCGGCGTCAACGCGACCCCCGCGAACACGCTCCTCATGCTCGAAGCCGTCCGCGACTTCAAGGCGCAGACTGGAATCCAGATCGGCGTGAAGCCGGCCGGCGGCATCCGGACCACCAAGGACGCCATCAAGTTCCTGGTCCTGGTCAACGAGACCGTGGGCGAGGACTGGCTGAGCAACCACTGGTTCCGTTTCGGAGCCTCCAGCCTGCTCAACGACCTGTTGATGCAGCGCCAGAAGCTGAGCACCGGCCGCTACTCCGGTCCCGACTACGTGACGGTGGACTGATCACCATGGCATCGCTTTTCGAGTACGCACCCGCCCCCGAGTCGCGCTCCGTCGTCGACATCGCCCCCTCCTACGGGCTGTTCATCGACGGCGAGTTCACCGACGCCGCGGACGGCAAGGTCTTCAAGACCGTCTCCCCGTCCTCCGAAGAGGTCCTCGCCGAGATCGCGCAGGCCGGCGCCGCCGATGTGGACCGCGCCGTGAAGGCCGCCCGCAAGGCCTTCGAGAAGTGGTCGGCGCTGCCCGGCTCCGAGCGCGCCAAGTACCTCTTCCGCATCGCGCGGATCATCCAGGAGCGCAGCCGCGAGCTGGCCGTCCTGGAGACCCTCGACAACGGCAAGCCGATCCGGGAGACCCGCGACGCGGACCTGCCGCTCGTCGCCGCGCACTTCTTCTACTACGCGGGCTGGGCCGACAAGCTCGACCACGCGGGGTACGGGGCCAACCCGCGCCCGCTCGGCGTGGCCGGCCAGGTCATCCCGTGGAACTTCCCGCTGCTGATGCTCGCGTGGAAGATCGCCCCGGCGCTCGCCACCGGCAACACGGTCGTGCTCAAGCCCGCCGAGACCACGCCCCTGTCGGCGCTGTTCTTCGCGGACATCTGCCGCCAGGCGGGCCTGCCCAAGGGCGTCGTCAACATCCTCACCGGTTACGGAGACGCGGGCGCGGCCCTCGTCGAGCACCCGGACGTGAACAAGGTCGCCTTCACCGGCTCCACCGCCGTCGGCAAGGCCATCGCGCGCCAGGTCGCCGGCACGGACAAGAAGGTCACCCTGGAACTGGGCGGCAAGGGCGCCAACATCGTCTTCGACGACGCCCCCATCGACCAGGCCGTCGAGGGCATCGTCACCGGCATCTTCTTCAACCAGGGCCAGGTCTGCTGCGCGGGCTCGCGCCTCCTGGTCCAGGAGTCGATCCAGGACGAGCTGCTCGACTCGCTCAAGCGCCGCCTGTCCACGCTGCGCCTCGGCGACCCGCTCGACAAGAACACCGACATCGGCGCGATCAACTCCGCCGCGCAGCTGGCCCGGATCACCGCGCTCGTGGAGACCGGCGAGGCCGAGGGCGCCGAGCGCTGGTCCCCGGCGTGCGAGCTGCCGTCCGCCGGCTACTGGTTCGCCCCGACGCTCTTCACGAACGTCACCCAGGCGCACACCGTCGCCCGCGACGAGATCTTCGGCCCGGTGCTGTCCGTGCTGAGCTTCCGTACGCCCGACGAGGCCGTCGCCAAGGCCAACAACAGCCAGTACGGCCTGTCCGCCGGCATCTGGACGGAGAAGGGCTCGCGCATCCTCGCGGTCGCGAACAAGCTCCGCGCGGGTGTGGTGTGGGCCAACACGTTCAACAAGTTCGACCCGACCTCGCCCTTCGGCGGCTACAAGGAGTCGGGCTTCGGGCGCGAAGGCGGCCGCCACGGCCTGGAGGGCTACCTCGATGTCTGATCAGCAGCGCAGTACCGACAAGGGCGGCTCCGCCGCCGGGCGTCTGAGCGTCTTCAAGACCTACAAGCTGTACGTCGGGGGCAAGTTCCCGCGATCCGAGAGCGGCCGGGTGTACGAGGTGACCGACTCGAAGGGCAAGTGGCTGGCCAACGCCCCGCTGTCCTCCCGCAAGGACGGCCGCGACGCGGTCGTCGCCGCCCGCAAGGCCTTCGGCGGCTGGTCGGGTGCGACCGCGTACAACCGCGGTCAGATCCTCTACCGCGTCGCCGAGATGCTGGAGGGCCGCCGGGAGCAGTTCGTCCGCGAGGTCGGCGAGGCGGAGGGGCTGTCGAAGTCCAAGGCCGCGGCGGTCGTGGACGCGGCCGTCGACCGCTGGGTCTGGTACGCGGGCTGGACCGACAAGATCGGCCAGATCGTGGGCGGGGCCAACCCGGTCGCGGGCCCGTTCTTCAACCTCTCGACCCCCGAGCCGACCGGTGTCGTCACGGTCGTCGCCCCGCAGGAGTCCTCCTTCCTCGGGCTGATCTCCGTGATCGCCCCGGTGATCGCCACCGGCAACACGGTCGTCGTCATCGCCTCGGAGAAGGCGCCGCTCCCGGCGCTCTCCCTCGGCGAGGTGCTGGCCACCTCCGACCTGCCCGGCGGAGTGGTCAACATCCTGTCCGGCAAGGCCGCCGAGATCGGCCCGCACCTGGCGTCCCACCAGGACGTCAACGCGATCGACCTGGCGGGCGCCGACTCCGCGCTCGCCAAGGAGCTGGAGATCGCGGCGGCGGACAACCTCAAGCGCGTTCTGCGTCCACAGCCTGTGGGCGACTGGAGCGCGGACCCGGGAACGGCGCGCATGACGGCCTTCCTGGAGACCAAGACCGTCTGGCACCCGACCGGGTCGCTGGGCGCGGGCGGATCCTCGTACTAGACCCGCCCCCGAAAACGGGCCCCGGCAGCGTCCCCCGCGCTGCCGGGGCCTCTTCGTGTCCTACGAAGCGTTCGGCGCCCTACTTCACGGCGCCCGGCAGCAGCGGGCCGAGCAGCGAGGACGCCGCCGCGGTGGGCAGTTCGCCGATCGACGGGCCGCGCGTCAGGCTGCCCGTCAGCATGCCCGTGCCCACTGACGGGAAGTCGGCGACCTTCGTGGCCACCCCGTTGTCCAGCGGGTCCACACCGGTGTTGGCCAGCGGGTTCACCTTGAGGTTCGAGATCGGATCGGCCACCCCGGCCAGGGCCGCGGGGACCGAGAGCTCCCCCGCCTGGGCGCCGCCGGCGGCCATCGCCAGGGCCGCGCCGGCCATCGAGAGGGTCAGGCCTGCGGTGCGCAGCGCCTTGGTCTGGGGGGCTTTGGGGGCTGCGTGACGTGCCATGGATTCCCGCCTGTGGGCTCGTACGGTCTGGTAGTCGCGTGCGCACGCAGCGTAGTGGAGGTGTGATCCTGGATACCAACGGGTCTTTCGGTAGGTCCCCTGCGCGAGGTAATAGTTCACACTGTTGTTCCGTGAGCCGTACCTCTCCTTTGCCTACGCGTGTCGTCCTTCTGACCGGACCCTCGGGGTCCGGCAAGTCCTCGCTGGCGGCCCGGTCCGGGCTGCCCGTGCTGCGCCTGGACGACTTCTACAAGGAGGGTGACGATCCCACCCTCCCGCTGGTCGACGGCAGCGACGACATCGACTGGGACTCCCCGCTGTCCTGGGACGCGCAGGCGGCCGTGGCCGCGATCGCGGAACTGTGCGCGGCCGGGCGCACGGAGGTTCCCGTCTACGACATCGCCACGTCCTCGCGGACCGGGACCGAAGCCCTGGACATCTCGCGGACCCCGCTGTTCATAGCCGAGGGGATCTTCGCGGCGGACGTCGCGGTGCGGTGCCAGGAGCTGGGGCTGCTGGCGGATGCGATCTGCCTGCGGGGCCGTCCCTCCACGACCTTCCGCCGGCGCCTCGCGCGGGACCTGCGGGAGGGCCGCAAGTCCGTCCTCTTCCTGCTGCGTCGGGGATGGCGGCTGATGCGGGCCGAGCGGGGCATCGTGGCCCGCCACATCGCGCTGGGGGCGCACGCCTGTGGTCGTGACGAGGCCCTCGGGCGGCTTGCCGCTGCCGCGGCGGGGCGCCACCGGGCCGCCGCCCCGGCCTAGCCGCCGCTGCCCTGCGGGGCTTTCCCCCACCCCGCCCCTTCCCGAAACCGGGGCTCCGCCCCGGACCCCGCGCCTCAAACGCCGGCGAGGCTGGATTTCACCTGGATCGTGGGACGCCAAAAGGCGGGACCAGCGGACCCCCATCCGCTTGATCCCGCCTTTTGCCCCCGTGACCCCCGTCCCACCCCCGTAGGACGGGCCCCCTGGCCCCTTGGTCTGTTGGTTCTACGCGACGAGCTTCTCGAAGGACTCCGCCTCGTCGGCGCCGAAGTTCAGGGCCTCGTCCTCGCGCATCCGCCGCAGCGAGCGCCAGATGCTGGACTTCACCGTGCCGACGCTGATGCCCAGGATCTCGGCGATCTCCGGGTCGGTGCGGCCTTCGTAGTACCGGAGCACCAGCATCGTGCGCTGCGGCTCCGGGATGCGGGTGAGCGCCTGCCACAGCACCGCACGCAGCTCCGTACCGCCCATCGCGTCCGTGTCCGAGGCCGTCTCCGGGAGCTCCTCGGTCGGGTACTCGCTGAGCTTGCGGCGGCGCCAGGCGCTGATGTGCAGGTTGGTCATCGTGCGCCGCAGGTAGCCGCCGACGGCCGCCTTGTCGCTGATGCGGTCCCAGGCGCGGTACGTGGAGAACAGCGCGGTCTGCAGCAGGTCCTCGGCCTCGTAGCGGTCGCCCGTCAGGTGGAAGGCCGTCGCGTACAGGGCGGCCCGCCGCTCCTGGACGTACGCCGTGAACTCGGCCTCGTTGGAGGAGTCGGCCGGGGAGCCCGCCGTGCGCTGCGCGGGGACGGAGGGGCGCTCGTAGGTCTTCGCGTCGATGGCCACCACGTGCGACGGCCGCCGGGTGGGGGCCGTCGCCGTTCGGACGGCCGTCCTGCGGTTCACATCGTGCAGCCGCGTGACAACCGCGCTGGTGGTGGTGGCGTGCAGCGTGCTCATCTCGCGCCCCCCGTCGTGGAGTCTGTCTGGTTCGTTGGTAGAAGACTGCCCGCCGGACATAACCGGGGTGTCCTTCGACTGTCACAGGCCTGTCACAGGGGCCCCCGGAGGATCAGGTGGGCAGGACGGTCGAAGTCCCGAGGGGCGATGGGACAGAATGAGCCCGTGCCTTTCCTGTTGCTCATCGAGGACGACGACGCCATCCGCACGGCCCTCGAACTCTCCCTGTCACGCCAGGGCCACCGTGTGGCCACCGCGGCGACGGGAGAAGACGGCCTCAAGCTGCTGCGCGAGCAGCGTCCGGACCTGATCGTCCTGGACGTCATGCTGCCCGGGATCGACGGCTTCGAGGTGTGCCGGCGCATCCGCCGTACCGACCAGTTGCCGATCATCCTGCTGACCGCGCGCAACGACGACATCGACGTGGTCGTCGGCCTGGAATCGGGGGCCGACGACTACGTCGTCAAGCCCGTCCAGGGGCGGGTCCTCGACGCCCGCATCCGCGCCGTACTGCGCCGCGGCGAGCGCGAGGCCACCGACTCCGCCGTCTTCGGCTCGCTGGTCATCGACCGCAACGCCATGACGGTCACCAAGAACGGCGAGGACCTCCAGCTCACCCCGACCGAGCTGAGGCTGCTGCTGGAACTCAGCCGCCGCCCCGGGCAGGCCCTGTCGCGCCAGCAGCTGCTGCGGCTGGTCTGGGAACACGACTACCTGGGCGACTCGCGCCTCGTGGACGCGTGCGTGCAGCGGTTGCGCGCCAAGGTCGAGGAAGTGCCCTCCTCGCCCACCCTGATCCGTACGGTGCGGGGCGTCGGCTACAGACTGGACTCCCCTCAGTGATCAAAGCCCTCTTCGCGGGCCGGCGCTGGACCAGCCTGCGGCTGAGGCTCCTCATCGTGTTCGCCCTGGTCGCGCTGACGACCGCCGTCTCCGCCTCCGGGATCGCGTACTGGCTCAACCGCCAGGCCGTTCTGGACCGGACCCAGGACGCCGTCCTCGGCGACTTCCGCCAGGAGATGCAGAACCGGGCCGCCGCGCTGCCCATCGATCCGACGCAGGAGGAGCTGCAGCGCACCGCCGAGATGATGGCGGGCAGCAGCCCCGGCTACAGCGTGCTGCTGGTCCACGAGCGCAAGGACCACACCACCGTGACGGGCGCGGCCGGTCCGGACGCCTTCCGGATGGCCGACGTCCCCAAGTCGCTCCAGCACGCGGTCAACGACCGGCAGAAGACGACGGCGGTCAACGACGCCGAGTACCACATGTACTGGCAGCGGACGAAGCCCGACGGCAATCCGTACCTGGTCGGCGGCACCCGGATCGTGGGCGGCGGGCCGACGGGCTACATGTACAAGTCCCTCGCCCAGGAGCGCGACGACCTCAACGCCCTGGCCTGGTCGCTGACCATCGCCACCGGCCTCGCGCTGCTCGGCTCCGCACTGCTCGCGCAGGCCGCGGCCCGGACCGTGCTCAAGCCCGTACAGCGCCTGGGCGACGCGGCGCGGCGGCTCGGCGAGGGGGAGCTGGACCACCGCCTGGAGGTGTCGGGCACGGACGAACTCGCCGATCTGTCGCACACCTTCAACAAGACGGCGGAGGCGCTGGAGAAGAAGGTCGCCGACATGAGCGCCCGGGAGGAGTCCAGCCGGCGGTTCGTCGCGGACATGTCCCACGAGCTGCGCACGCCGCTGACGGCGCTGACGGCGGTCGCCGAGGTGCTGGAGGAGGAGGTCGAGACCCTCGATCCGATGATCGCACCGGCGGTGGCGCTGGTCGTCAGCGAGACCAGGCGCCTCAACGACCTGGTGGAGAACCTGATGGAGGTCACCCGCTTCGACGCGGGGACGGCCCGGCTGGTGCTGGACGACGTGGACGTCGCCGACATGGTGACGGCCTGCATCGACGCGCGGGCCTGGCTGGACGCGGTCGAACTCGACGCGGAGCGCGGGATCGTGGCCCGCCTGGACCCGCGGCGCCTCGACGTGATCCTGGCCAACCTGATCGGCAACGCGCTCAAGCACGGCGGTTCGCCGGTACGGGTCTCCGTGCTGGTGGAGGGGGAGTGGCTGGTCATCGCGGTGCGCGACAACGGGCCGGGCATCCCGGAGGCCGTGCTGCCGCACGTGTTCGACCGTTTCTACAAGGCGAGCGCGTCCCGGCCGAAGTCGGACGGCAGCGGGCTGGGCCTGTCCATCGCGATGGAGAACGCGCACATCCACGGCGGGGACATCACTGCCGCGAACCGGGCGGAGGGCGGTGCGCTGTTCACCCTGCGGCTGCCGATGGACGTGGGGAAGGTGATCGCGCATGAAGACGAGGCGTAGTCGCGTGCGCAGTTCGGAGCTCGGTCCGGAGCGCGGTCCGGTGCTCGGCGCGGTGCGCAGTTCGGCGGTCGCGGTCCTGTGCGGGCTCGCCATCGGGGGGCTCGCGGTCGCGGGGTGCGGGATCCAGGCGAGCACCGTGCCGGTGGACGTGGGCGCGGCGCCCTCGCGGGTGTCCTGTGACACCCCGGCCAAGCCGTCGGCCGGAACGAGCACGGTCCAGGGCATCCGGGCCACGGTGGAACTGGTCTGCGGCTCCCAACTGGTCGGCGTCGAGCGGGTGGTGCCGATGCCGGAGAAGAAGTCGTCCAAGGACGCGGTGGTGCTCGTCAGCCAGGCCCTGCTGGAAGCGCTCCAGCGCGATCCGTCACCGGAGGAGCGGGACGCCGGTTTCACGACCGGGGTCCCGGCCGGGCTGACGACGGCGGACCCGCGGCCGGGAGATCCGGCGGGGACGGTCCGGCTCAGCCGCAAGCCGGAGGACCTGCCGCTGGGGGCCCTGTCGCAGATCGTGTGCACGCTCTCGGAGAGCGAAGTGGTGTCGGCGGGGCAGGGGCCGGTGGTCCTGGGCGGCCCGGACACGGATCCGCCGCGGGCGTGGTCGTGCAGCGCGGCCGTCCGCTCCCGCCCGGAAGCGGTCCCGACCCTGGGCGACGTGGTCCTCCCGACCCCGAAGGCCGGCGCCTCCTGACGCAGGTCCCGGGCTGAGCCCGGCCGTCCTCAGGCGGGCCGGGGGCCCGTGAGGTGGGTGGTCAGTTCCTCCACGAAGGCGGCCTGGAGGGGCGGCAGGGGCCCGGGACGGGTGGCGCAGAACCAGGTGCGGGTCAGGGGTTTGGCCCCGATGCGGACCAGGGCGAGGCCGTGCGAGGACGCGTACGGTGCGGCCACCCAGTTCGGGAGGATCGCCACGCCCTGGCCGCCCGCCGCCATCTCGATGACCAGGTCGGTCACCAGGGGCATGGTGGTGATGCGGGCGGGGCGGGCACCCCGGGGGATCGGCAGCGGTTCCGAGGGGATCCGGCTCTGGTCGTAGACGTCGTAGAGAACCAGGTCCACGCCCGTGAAGTCGCGGGCCGTCACGTGCGTGCGCGACGCCCAGGGGTGTCCGGCGGGCACCACCGCCACCATCTCGTCCTCGAACATCCGGGTCAGCTCCACCCGGTCCATCTGCGGGTCCGTCTTGGTGACCATGGCGACGTCGACGAGGTCGGCCAGAAGGGCCGGGATCGGCGCGTCGCCGGGGACCGTGACGATCCGCACCTCGGTGTCCGGCTCCCGCTCGCGGAAGGCGCGCAGGACGGGCGGCAGCCACGGGAAGGTGGTGCTGCACTGGGCGGCGAAGCGCACCCGGCGGTCCTTGCCGTCACGGATGTCGCGCAGGTCGCGGGTGGCCGACTCCAGTTCGCCGAGGACCTGGCGCGCGGCGACGAGCATCCTGCGGCCGGCCGGGTTCGGCACGAGGCGGCGGCCCGTGCGCTCGAAGAGCCGCATGCCCAGCCGGTCCTCCAGCCGGGTCAGGCGCTGGCTGAGGGCGGGCTGGCTCACGTAGAGCCGCGCGGCGGCGGCGGTCAGCGAGCCGGACTCGGCCATCGCCTCCAGGAGTTCCAGGTCGCGCAGATCCACATCCATAACGCTGGATTATGACATGCTTCAAAATCGGTCGTGGTGTGATGGATTGACGGCTCGTAGGTTTCTGGTGTCAGCGAACGCGCCGGCCGGGGAACCGGTCGGGTACGAAAGGCACTTGAATCATGTCCGCCACCACGACCGGCACCGCCGTCACCCGCACCGCCGTCACCCGTACCGCCGTCACCCGTACCGCCCTCGTCACGGGCTCTTCCAGCGGCATCGGCCTGGACATCGCCCGGGCCTTCCTGGAGCGCGGCGACAACGTCGTGCTCAACGGCCGCGACGACGGCCGCCTCGCCAAGGCCGCGGCCGTCCTCGGCCGACCGGAGCGCACGGCCTGGGTCGTCGGCGACATCGCCGACCGGGACACCGGCGAGGCGCTCGTCCGTACCGCCCTCGACCGGTTCGGGAGCGCCGACGTCCTCGTGAACAACGCCGGGACCTTCGCGTCCAAGCCCTTCACCGAGGTCACCGAGGAGGAGCTGGACGGGTTCCTGACCCACAACCTCAAGGGCACCTACCTCACCACCCAGGCCTTCGTCCGGGCGGTGCGCGGTCGGGGGCGCGGCGCCGCGGTCGTCAACATCGGCACCGTTCTCGTGGACCACGGCCTGGCCGGCTTCCCGGCCTCGGCGCCGGTGGCGAGCAAGGCGGGCGTGCACGGGCTGACCGTCAGCCTGGCGGCCGAGCTGGCGGCCGACGGCATCCGGGTCAACCTCGTGGCGCCCGGCATCGTCCGCACGCCGCTGCACGAGGGCGCCGACGTGGACGCGTACGGGGGCCTCGCGCTGCTGAACCGGGTCGGCGAGGTCGCGGAGATCTCGGAGGCGGTCCTCTACCTCGCGGCCGCGGAGTTCGTCACGGGCCACGTCCTGCGCGTGGACGGCGGCCACGTCACCGGCCGCTCCTGAGCCTCGCCCTTGCCCCCGTCCCCTTACCCCCGTATCCCGAGAGGACCCGAACCGTGCCGTACGTCAATGTGAAGATCACCCGCGAAGGTGCCACCGCCGCCCAGAAGGCCGAGATCATCGCCGGGGTCACCGGCCTGCTGGTCGACGTCCTCGACAAGGACCCCGCCACCACCTTCGTCGTCATCGAGGAGGTCGACCTGGAGAGCTGGGGCGTCGGCGGCGTACCGACCGCGGAGTACCGCCGCCGGACCCGGGTCGTGTCGGCGGCGGCCCAGGAGCCGCCGTTCAACCCGTACAGCGCCTGATGGGCGGCCCCGTCACGCAGACCGGCCCCGGACCGAGGGGTCCGGGGCCGGTCGGGTGGGATCGGCGGGGCTAGGCCGTCTCTTCCGGATCTCGCCGGGCCCGCGCCGCCCGGCAAGATCCGAAAGAGACGACCTAGATGCCCGCCGCCGCCGCGAGGTCCTTCTTGATCGCGTCGAGGACCTCCTGCCCGCGTTCGCGGGCCGGGGCCAGGTCGGAGGCCTCCGCCACCGGGACCACGACCTCCAGGTAGCACTTCAGCTTGGGCTCCGTGCCGGACGGGCGGACGATCACCCGGGCCTTGTACTCGCCCTCCAGGTAGTAGCGCAGCCCGTCCGTGGGCGGGAGCGCCGCCGTGCCCTGGTTGAGGTCCTCCGCCGAGGTGACCCGCAGGCCCGCCAGCGAGAGCGGGGGCTGGGCGCGCAGCGCCGCCATCGCCGAGGCGATGACCGACAGGTCCTCCACGCGCACCGACAGCTGGTCGGTGGCGTGCAGTCCGTGCGCCATGGCCAGGTCGTCGAGCAGGTCGGTCAGGGTCCGGCCCTGCTCCTTGAGCACCGAGGCCAGCTCGGCCACGAGCAGGGCGGCCGTGATGCCGTCCTTGTCGCGGACGCCCTCGGGGTCCACGCAGTAGCCGAGCGCCTCCTCGTACCCGTAGCGCAGGCCCTCGACCCGGGAGATCCACTTGAAACCGGTCAGGGTCTCCTCGTAGCCCACGCCCGCCGCGTCCGCGATCCGCCCGAGGAGGGAGGAGGAGACGATCGACTCGGCGAAGACGCCCTGAGCGCCCTTGCTCACCAGGTGCGCGGCGAGCAGCGCGCCGACCTCGTCGCCGCGCAGCATCCGCCAGCCGGTGGCGGAGGAGTCGTCCGGGACGGCCACCGCGCAGCGGTCGGCGTCCGGGTCGTTCGCGATGACGATGTCCGGGTTGACGCGGGCGGCCGTCGCGAAGGACAGGTCCATCGCGCCCGGCTCCTCCGGGTTGGGGAAGGCCACGGTCGGGAAGGCCGGGTCCGGCTCCGCCTGCTCGGCCACCAGGACCGGCTCGGGGAAGCCGGCGCGGGCGAAGGCGGCCATGACCACGTCCTTGCCGACGCCGTGCATGGCCGTGTAGACGGTGCGCACGCCCCGGGGGGAGCCGGGGGTCAGCACGGCGTCCGTACGCGCCAGGTAGGCCTCCAGGACCTCGTCGCCGAGGTCCTGCCAGCCGCCCTCGGGGCGCGGTACGTCGGCCAGCGCGGCGATCGCGTCGATCTGTGCCGCGATCTCGGCGTCGGCCGGGGAGACGATCTGCGAACCGTCGCCGAGGTAGACCTTGTAGCCGTTGTCCCGGGGAGGGTTGTGGCTCGCGGTCACCTCGACGCCGGCGACGGCGCCCAGGTGCCTTATGGCGTACGCGAGGACGGGGGTCGGCAGCGGACGCGGCAGGACGGCCGCCCGCAGCCCGGCGCCGGTCATCACGGCGGCGGTGTCGCGGGCGAAGTCGGCCGACTTGTAGCGCGCGTCGTAGCCGACGACGACCAGGCCGCCGTCGTGGCCCTGGGCCTTGAGGTAGGCCGCGAGGCCCGCCGCGGCCCGGATGACCACATTGCGGTTCATCCGCATCGGGCCGGCGCCGAGCTCGCCGCGGAGCCCTGCGGTGCCGAACTGGAGCCTGCCGGAGAAGCGGTCCGCGAGCTCGGCGGTGTCACCGGCTTCGATGAGCGCGGCGAGTTCGGCCGCGGTCTCGGGGTCCGGGTCCTCGGCCAGCCAGGCCTGGGCCCGTGCGATCAGATCGTCCTGCGCGTCCTGCACGTCCTGCACTACCTCTCGTCGTCGGTCGGGTCGCTCGGTCAGATCCGGGCGAGGACCTGGGTCAGCAGCTTGCCCATGCGCGCGGCCGAGTCGCGGCCGGCCTGGAGCACCTCTTCGTGGTTCAGCGGCTCGCCGGAGATGCCCGCCGCCAGGTTGGTGACCAGGGAGATCCCGAGGACCTCGGCGCCGGCCTCGCGGGCGGCGATGGCCTCCAGCACGGTGGACATGCCGACCAGGTCGGCGCCCATGACGCGGATCATGTTGATCTCGGCCGGGGTCTCGTAGTGCGGGCCGGGGAACTGGACGTAGACGCCCTCTTCGAGGGTCTCGTCGATCTCCTTGCACATCGCGCGCAGGCGCGGCGAGTACAGGTCGGTCAGGTCCACGAAGTTCGCGCCGACGATCGGCGAGGTGGCCGTGAGGTTGAGGTGGTCGCTGATCAGCACGGGCTGACCGGGCTTCATGCCCTCGCGCAGACCGCCGCAGCCGTTGGTCAGGACGACGGTCTTGCAGCCGGCGGCGACGGCGGTACGGACGCCGTGGGCGACGGCGGCGACGCCGCGGCCCTCGTAGTAGTGGGTCCGGCCGAGGAAGAGCAGCGCGCGCTTGTCGCCGATCTTGTACGAGCGGATCTTGCCGCCGTGGCCCTCGACGGCGGGCGGCGGGAAGCCGGGCAGGTCGGTGACCGGGAACTCGGCCTCGGGCGCACCGAGCGCCTCTGCGGCGGGGGCCCAGCCGGAGCCCATCACGAGGGCGACATCGTGGGTTTCGGCGCCGGTCAGCTCGCGCAGGCGGGCGGCTGCGGCGTCGGCGGCGGCGAAGGGGTCGGTAACAGATGCGTTCACGCAGACGAGCGTAGCCGGTGATGGCCTACGCGCGTAGATGGCGCCGCTCACGGTATTCGGATCGTTGCTTTGTCGTTTCCGACCAATTGTCCCCGGCGGGGTGCGCGGGAGCCGTGCGGCGCCGTCGCCGGGGCCGGACCGGGCTCAGCAGGGGCGCTTGCGGAGCTCCATCACGTAGTCGTGGGGCGCGCCCGCGGATTCGGCCGCGTCAGCGAGTTCGCCCAGGTAGCGCGCCGAGGGGAGGCCGCCCTCGTAGCCGTTCAGGACGTACACCCAGGCCGCTTCCTCGCCGTCCAGGGTGTGCACGCGCACCCGCATGCGGCGGTAGATGTCGAGCCCGACACCCTCCCACCGGTCCATCGAGTCCTCGTCCAGCGGAGCGACGTCGTACAGCGCAACGAAGACCTGGTGGCGAGGCGCTTCGACGATCGTCGCCAGCGCGCCCTCCCAGCCCATCTGCTCGCCGCCGAACGTCAGGCGCCAGTCGTTGATCCAGCCCGTGCCGCGCAGCGGCGAATGCGGAGCGCGGCGCGTCATCAGCCGCGGGTCGAGGTTGCCGGCGTACGCGGCGTAGAGCGACATGAGGTCGAGAGTACGGGAGGGGCGGCCTCCGTCGTGTGCCCGCCCGGATGCCCAACCCCTGCCGGGGGCTTGCCGGGACCGAGGTGGTGCCCTGCCGGGACCGTGCCGGGGCTGCGCCCGGATGCCGCCCGGACCCTTCCCGGACCCTGCCGGTACCGCGCCCGTGCCCCGCCGGGGCCGCGCCCGGACGCCGCCTGGACGCCGCCCGGTCCTCGGCCCGGCCTCGTCCCTGGCTTCCGTAGGCCAGGCCCTGCCCGTATGGCGGACCCTGCGTGAAGCACCTTGATGCGTGCGGGACAATGGGGCACGGACAGCATCCCCCGGGGAGACCCCCCGGAAGCCCCGGCCGGGGCGGCAGCCGGCCGGGTAGACGTGAGGCGGAGTTTTCGTGACCCGGATCGTGATCATCGGCGGCGGACCAGGCGGGTATGAGGCGGCCCTCGTGGGGGCCCAGCTCGGCGCGGAGGTGACCGTCGTGGACTGCGACGGTCTGGGCGGAGCGTCGGTACTCACCGACTGCGTGCCCTCCAAGACTCTCATCGCGACCGCCGAGGTCATGACGACCTTCGACTCGTCGTACGAGGAGCTCGGCATCGTCGTCGCCGACGACACGCCGCCCCTGGAACAGGCCGCGCGCGTCGTCGGCGTGGACCTCGGCAAGGTGAACCGGCGCGTCAAGCGCCTCGCGCTCGCCCAGTCGCACGACATCACCGCCTCCGTCACCCGGGCCGGCGCCCGCGTCGTACGGGGCCGCGGCAAGCTCGGCGGCCCGCAGGGCATCGACGGCACGCGCGACGTCATCGTCACCGCGGCCGACGGCACCGAGACGATCCTGACGGCCGACGCCGTGCTCATCGCGACCGGCGGCCACCCCCGCGAGATCCCGGACGCGATGCCCGACGGCGAGCGGATCCTGAACTGGACCCAGGTCTACGACCTCGACGAGCTCCCGGAAGAGCTCATCGTGGTCGGCTCCGGTGTGACCGGCGCCGAGTTCGCCGGCGCCTACCAGGCCCTCGGCTCCCGGGTGACCCTGGTGTCCTCCCGTGACCGCGTGCTGCCCGGCGAGGACCCCGACGCCGCCGCCGTCCTGGAGGACGTCTTCCGCCGTCGCGGCATGAACGTCATCGGCCGCTCCCGCGCCGAGTCCGCCAAGCGGGTCGGCGACCGCGTGGAGGTCACCCTCTCCGACGGCCGGGTCATCACCGGCACGCACTGCCTGATGGCGGTCGGCGCGATCCCGAACACGAGCAACATGAACCTGGAGGAGTCCGGGGTCAAGCTCAAGGAGTCCGGGCACATCTGGACCGACAAGGTCTCGCGCACCTCCTCGCCCGGCGTGTACGCGGCCGGCGACGTGACCGGCATCTTCGCGCTGGCCTCCGTGGCCGCCATGCAGGGCCGCATCGCGATGTACCACTTCCTCGGCGACGCGGTGGCCCCGCTGAACCTCAAGACGGTCTCCTCGAACGTCTTCACCGACCCCGAGATCGCCACCGTCGGCTACACCCAGGCCGACGTGGACTCCGGCAAGATCGACGCCCGGGTCGTGAAGCTCCCGCTGCTGCGCAACCCGCGCGCCAAGATGCAGGGCATCCGGGACGGCTTCGTGAAGATGTTCTGCCGCCCGGGTACCGGCATCGTCGTCGGCGGCGTGGTCGTCTCGCCGCGCGCGAGCGAGCTGATCCACCCGATTTCGATCGCCGTCGACAACAACCTGACGGTCGAGCAGATCGCAAACGCGTTCACCGTGTACCCCTCGCTGTCCGGTTCGATCGCGGAAGTGGCGCGCCAGCTGCACACCCGGAAGGCCGCCGGAGAGGCATAAATCCCGGTAACGCCCCTTGTGTGCAAGGGTTTTGGTGTGGACTGACGGCCCGTCGCGGAGCAGGTGCGCGGCGGGCCGACCGCGTATACCACTAGTTGCCCCACCGTATGGACAACTTCGGAATTCCGGCGCAAGGAGCTGAAAGCAGACGGTCGTTGGGGTTACTGTCAGTTTCGTGTTCGCTGCAGAACGTCGCCAATTGATCCTCGAAATGGTGCGGGCCAACGGAGCGGTATCGCTCCGGGAGCTCGCCCGCGTCGTCCAGACCTCCGAAGTGACCGTACGGCGGGACGTGCGGGCACTGGAGGCAGAAGGACTCCTCGACCGCCGGCACGGCGGTGCGGTGCTGCCGGGCGGGTTCACCCGTGAATCCGGCTTTCCGCAAAAGTCCCATCTCGCGACGGCGGAGAAGACCGCCATCGCCGATGTCGCGGCCTCCCTCGTCGAAGAGGGCGAGGCCATCGTCGTCGGCGCGGGTACCACGACCCAGGAGCTGGCCCGCCGGCTCGCCCGGGTGCCCGGTCTGACCGTCGTGACCAACTCCCTCCTGGTCGCCCAGGCGCTGGCCCACGCGAACCGCGTGGAGGTGGTGATGACCGGCGGGACCCTGCGCGGGTCCAACTACGCCCTCGTCGGCAGCGGTGCCGAACAGTCCCTCCAGGGCCTGCGCGTCTCCCGCGCCTTCCTCTCCGGGAGCGGCCTGACGGCGGAGCGCGGCCTGTCCACGTCCAACATGCTCTCGGCGAGCGTGGACCGCGCCCTGGTCCAGGCGGCGGCGGAGGTGGTGGTCCTGGCGGACCACACGAAGCTGGGCACGGACACCATGTTCCAGACGGTCCCCACGGACGTGATGACCCGCCTGGTCACGGACGAGCCCCCGCCGCACGACGACCGCGCGGGCACGGAGCTCCAGGCACTGGCGGACCAGGGAGTCCAGATCACGGTGGCCGGCGGAGCCGCGTCCCCCGGCGCCACGGGCGACGGCATGGCGGGCCGCCGCCCCCGCCGCGAATCCCCCCTCCCGGTCCAGCGCCGCGGCGGCCCCACGGCCCAGCTCCGCAGCGCGGGCATGATCCCGGACCCCCAGCCGGGCGAGCGCGAACGCGCGAGGGTGGCGGACATGCGGCGGCGGTGAGGGGCGCCCACGCAAAACGCCCGGCTGGGAACCCCAGCCGGGCGTTTTTGGAAATGGGCTGCGGTTATGGCAACACGAGCCCGTGTTGCCATGACCTATGGAAATCGCCTTTCGTTGCTATTCGGTTGAGGTGTCGGCAACCTCGAATCAGTCGCCACTGAGGGATTCGGCGGCTGCTGCAAGGGCTTCCTCCAGAGAGGCGGCGAGCCTGCCTGAAATTTTGGCCGCAGTGTCCTCCACCCGGTAGGTGCCTCCAGATGTCGGGATTACTTGTATTTCCCGGGCCCCCTGAACCCCGAAATTTGTGCTGAGTCGCAGAGTTCCGTGGCTGAGGTTGGGGAAGAGGTCGTGGAATCTGCCATCTGCGTGAAAGGCTTCCACTAGTGGGCGCTCCGCGGTGAATATCTCCGAGGTTCGCAGCCATTTCCACTGAGCCTGAGTCGAGTCACCTGTCTCGCGAGCTCTGGCCAGTCGGCCGGGAGTCATGAAGGGGAACTCCTCCGCGAACTCTTCCACTGGCGTACCGTCGCGCCATGCGCTGCATGCCGCGACCACCTCTTCGAGGTCCTCGGTCACGCCATCGGCCCAAATGAATCGATTCTCCTGGATCCCGAGGTGGAATGCTCTGCTCCGGTCGTCCAGCGACACGGAGATCCTTCCTCGAGATGAATCGACCTCAGCCGTTACGTAGAGCCCCGGCCCCGATTCGTATTGACTGTAGACCCGGCTCAAGTCGACGCCCTTCTTGCGGGCGGCAGCCTCTATCGCTGAGATGAGACCACCCATCGTGACGATGTCGGGATACAGGTCGCCCTTGATTGATTCCGTCATCACGGAGCCTCTCTCTGAACTCGACACGGTACGCGCAGGTCTAATTGATATAAGGCCTGATCCTGCCCATGGTTGACCAGTCCGGCTCCGGGATCGAGTAAGACTCGAGGACTCCCTTGGCGTTTGGTCGATAGAAGGTGATGGATGACCATTTACGGCCACCGTGCACGACAGCCCTGGCTATCATGCCGAACTCCACATCCGTGGCATATGGGTGCCCCGGCTTGAGTCCGTCCATGGCCGATTCTTTGAAGCTGCCCATACCCTTCATGTTCACATGAAGGTTGTTGGACGTGTCCCGGATGGCGGCCTCTACAGGCCCCTGCCACTCATCCTTACCGAGGTTGCCGAAGTGCTTGAAGCCCTTGTCTTTGGCCCAAGCGTAGGTTCCCTCCGACTTCTGCCCCAACGCTACGTCGCAATTGTGGACAAGGATTGGAGCGGCCCCGGCGAGCACGTAGTACGTGTGCTCGCTGGCAACGGTGAGGTTGCGGACCTTCTTCTGCTGGGTCCAGCGCTGGATCTCGGTGACCTGTACCCAGGTGCCGGAGGAGGTCTGGAGCCACTGGCCGGCTGTGAGATCGGTAGCCTTCAGCCACCGGTCCAGGCTCGGTGCCCAGAAGGGGTGACCGTCGGTCGCGGTCAGTTTCTCGGAAGCGTCACCCGCTGAGCCATCGGTGTCGATCGTGATCTCGACCAGGTTCTTCTGACCCTCGCCGATGATCTGCGCGACGACCGGCTGAGCCGTGGTCGCACCGGACTCCGCGTTGGTGGCCACGACCTCGTCGCCGATGGCGACGTCCTCGATCGGCTTGGACGAGCCGTCGGCCATGAGGACCTTCGTGCCGGGCACGAAGCTGTTGCAGGTTTCGCCCTGCTGCGAGCTGCCGCTGTCGGAGTCCTTGCCGTTCGACTTCTTCGGGGAGTCGGCCTTCTTCGTCTCCGAGGCCTTTGATGCCTTGCCGTCGCCGTCGGCCTTCTTTGCCTTTTGCGCGGAGGCCTTGCCCTGCTTGGCCGCCGCCGCCTTGGCCTCATCGGCCTTCTTGGCGGCTGCGGCTGCTGCCTCCTGGACCCTTCTCCGGGCGGCTGCGGCCTCTTCCTCCAGCTTTCTCGCGCGTTCGGCGGCTTCCTCTATCTGCCGCTTCCACTCGGCGAGGTCTTCGGCGTACTTCGCCATCGCCTGCTGGTAGCGCTCGACCCGCCTGAGGATGTCCCGTGCCAGGGCGAGCTTGTGAGACCAGCTGTTGAAGGCGTCCCACGCGCGGTCCAGCGCCTTGAGGATGCGCTTCGCACGTCCCGCGAACGGCAGTGCCGCGTCCAGAGCGAGTCCGGCGCACGCGCCCCAGTCGCCGCCCAGACAGTCACGGATGTCGTTGTAGCCCGAAGCGTCCTTCAGGATGCCCATCGCGACTTCGAGCGCGATGTCCAGGGCGCTCTTGCCCTGGATCATGTTCGCCCAGGCCGCCTCGGCGTCCGAGAAGTCCTTGATCGGCATGGTGGGCGGCGCGATCGACAGACCGCTGGGGTCGCTGAACGTCACCGGCGAGTTGTTCGCGTAGACGTACGGGTTCTGCTGCTTGGGCTCGTTGAAGTCGACGACGGGGTCGACCGACAGGAACCGGCCCGTCGCAGGGTCGTACTCACGTGCACCCAAGTGCACGAGCCCGGTGCTGTCGTCGAGCTCTCCGCCGACGAAGCCCTTCTTGCCCGGCCAAAGGGACGGGGCCGCACCGCGGACGTCGCCGTACGGCGTGAACTTCCGGCGGGTGACCACGGAAGTGGTCGCGTCGACAGCCGTCGTCGCCGTGCCGTTCTTGTCGCCCATCAGGTACGACGTTGTGATGACGCCGTCCTTGGCCGTCTTGACCATCGTCGGGCCGGACGGGTGGGCGTAGTAGCGGGTGCTCTCCAGCTTGCCCGCCGCCGTGAGCTTCACTTCGGTGCCCGGCAGATACAGCGTCGTGCCCGAAGGCTCGCGCTTGATCAGGCGGTTACCGCCGGCGTCGTAGACGAACTCCGTCGATTCCGTGCCCTTGGTGACCTTTGTTAGCTTGCCTGAGGCGTCCCACTCCAGGTTCTGGGTATTGCCCTGGATGGTGCGGGTCTTGGTGTTGCCCGTCTCGTCGTAGGTGTAGGACTCGGTGCGGGAGCCGCCCGGTCCGGTGGTGTCGACCTTCCTCAGCCCGTTGGCTCCGGCCTGACCGGGTGTGCCGTAGGCGTAGGTGCGGGTGACGTCCTTGGTGAGGTCACCGGTCGGGGAGTGCTGGACCTCCTTGGTGCGGTTGCCTGCCGCGTCGAAGCTGTACGAGTTCCAGTACGCGCTCGGACCGCCGACCTGCGGCTTCGAGTCGGGTCCGGAGGCGCCAGGTTGGGCCGCGCAGTCGTCCGTCGCGGTCCATGCATCGTTCATGCGGCGCAGGTAGTCGTAGGCGAAGCACTGCACGTCGGCAGTGGCGGTCGGGCCCTCCTTGTCGGTGACCTTCAGGATGTTGCCGACGGCGTCGTAGTCGTACGACGTGTCGTTGATCCGGCTGGGGGACTGTTCCTTGTCGTTGACCGTCCGGGTGAGGCGGCGGGTCTGCTCGTCGTAGAAGCTCGTGGAGTAGACCTGGGAGCCGGCCGGGCCGGATTCCGTGCGGAGCACGTCGCCCATGGGCGAGTAGTCGACCTTGCCGACAAAGGTCTTCCCCTGGATGCCCATGATGGTGGGCAGTTCGAGGTGGTTGTACTTGATGCTGGTGAGTTCGGCGGGCAGACCGCCCACGGCGGGCTGGTTCGTCCATGCCGTCAGGCCGGTGTTCGGCCTGTATCCGTTGGAGAAGCTGTATGAACCGGCGAGGGCCCCCTCCGACGCGGGGATGGTGATCTTCGTCCCCGTCGGGCGGTACTCGCTGTCGTAGCCGGTCACCTCCTGCGTGTAGGCGTTGCCGTTGACGTAGCGGGTCGATGCGACCGGGAGGCCGACGGCGCCCGGCAGGGTGTCGTACGTGGTCGAGGTCAGCTTCGGCCCCGTCACCGAACCCTCATGGGTGGCGATGACACGGCCCAACTCGTCGTACTCGGGGGCGATGACCTTGCCCCGGGCATCGGTCAGGGTGGCCAGGCGGTCACCCTGACCATACGTCATGGTCGCCGTACCCTTGTCGGGGTCCGTCTGCTTGGTCTGGTGACCGCGGATGTCGTACTCGAAGCCCCACTTGTCGCCCGCCTGATTGACGATCGACTCCATGGCGCCGCGCTGGTTGTACGAGAAGAGCATCTTGTCGTACGCGCCGGTCGGCGAGTCAGCGCGGAAGAGCCGAAGCTCCGTCTTGCGGCCCGCACCGTCCAGGAAGGCCCGGGTCGGGGTCTCGCCCTTCGGCGGGTCGACGGTGATGTTGTCTCCGCCGTACGAGGTGGTCGTACGGGAGGTCTCCAGGCCGAACTTGCGCGAGATCTGCGCGGTCGAGCGGCCCGAGCCGTCGTACTCGGTCATCGTCGAGGACGGGACCTCGTTGTCCTTCGGAGCCCACTGGACTCCGGAAGGCTCGCCGGCCGTGTAGTAGGCGCCGTTGCTCTTCCAGACCTGGCCGAGGCTGTTGTAGAAGGTGTCGGAGACGAGCCGACCGCCTCCGAGCGCCTCCATCTGGGTCTGGCGGATGCGCAGGCTGCTGTCGTAGATGTCGTAGCTGGTGCGGTAGGTGCCGTCGTCCAGCAGACTCTTGGTCGAGATGACGACCGGACCGTCGGTTCGGACGTCGTACGAGAACTCGCCGTCCGGAGACTTCGAGAGCGGGTCGCGGTCCGGGGACCAGACCTTGAGCAGTCGGCCGAGACCGTCGTACTGCATGACCTGGCGGCGGC
Organism: Streptomyces sp. NBC_00454; assembly: GCF_041434015.1. Taxonomy (GTDB): domain Bacteria; phylum Actinomycetota; class Actinomycetes; order Streptomycetales; family Streptomycetaceae; genus Streptomyces. Next base: position 4,860,990 of record NZ_CP107907.1, read on the forward strand.
CGTTGGTGTCCTGCTTGGCCAGGACCGAGCCGCGGCCCTGGTCGGTTTCCGTTGTATCGGTGTGACCGGCCGGATTGGTGGTCACGACCTTGGTGACGATCTGGCCTGATGCCGGCGTGTAGTCGACCTTGGAGGTCTTACCGAACACGTCGGTCGTGGTCTTCATGCGACCGTACGAGTCGAAGGTCGCGCTGCCGTCCGTGGTGTAGACCGGGGTGCCATTGGAGTACCCGGACAGCGACTCGGTGGACTTGAGGTTCCCCGCCGCGTCGTAGTACATCCGCGCGTCCGACGTCACGTCCGCCGGCCGCTGCAGGTTGGTGGCGTCGCACGCCTTGGCGACGTTCTCCACCCGCTTCTGCCGCGCGATGATCCAGCGCGTCTCGTCCGAGTCGTACTCGTACCGCGTGCAGCTGTCGTCCGACGGGTCGGCCACGTCGCCCTTGTTCGACACCCATTCGGCGAAGCCGCGGTTGTCGTACTTGGTCTCCATCGCCGTACGCCGCCAGCCGCGCCCGTCCGACAGCAGGATCCGGGAGTTGACCCCCGTCGTCTGCTGGACGAAGGACTGCTGCGGCTCCACGTCCTCGTCGGCCGTCGCGCCCTTGCGCACGCGCGTTGCCGTCGGGCCGTAGATCCACGGGGTGTACGTGGTCGCCGCCTCGAGGGCGCCGCCCTCGCCGTTGTACGCCAGGACCTCGCGGGTCTGGCCGGCGTAGAGGCGGTGGTCCGCGATCTCGTTGCCTTCGGAGTCCTTGACCTTGACCGACTTCTTGCCGCCCGCGGGGGTGGCGCGGTCACCGTCGAGGCCGCGGAAGAACAGGGTCTCCGTCTGCGAGCGCTTGTCCGGCGCCGAGCCGATGAAGGTGCGTACCCGCTCGTAGCCGCGCCACTGGGACCAGGTGCGGGTCTTGGGCCGCATCATTTCGGTCTCGTCGTCGAAGGCCCACGCCGGGTTGCCGAGGAACTCGTACTCGGTGCGCCGCGTCGGCGAGTTGCCGTTGCGGTCCTCCTCCTGGACCCAGTCCACGACGTGCTTGTGGAACCAGTCGGTGGTGTAGAGCTTCTTCTCGTGCTTCGGGTCGTTCGGGTCCGGGATCTCGGAGATCACCGGGTAGCAGCGCAGGGTGTTCGACTCCGGTGAAGCCGGCATGACGCGCGGGTCGGCGGTGCGGCACTCCGGGTCCTTGTAGTGCGCCAGGATCGTCGAGCCGGTCTCGCTGTCGATCGCCTCGATGCGGTAGCGGCGGTACGGGGGCTTGCCGTCGCCCTGGCCGTCCACGCGGTTGTCGAGCTGCTTGCCGCGGAACTTCACCGGCGGCATCGGGGTGTCGGCCCCGTTCTTGCCGGTGTGCTTGATCTCGCCGAGCCACAGCGGGTAGTCCGTGCCGTCGCCGGTCATCGGGAAGTCCTGGGTCAGCTTCCAGGAGTCCACCGGGTTGCGCTTGGTGCCGTTCCAGACCGAGGTGCTGATCTCGGTCAGGCGCTTGCGGGTGAAGAAGGTCGGGGTGAACCGCCCCTTGCACTCCTCGCCCGCCGCGCAGAGCTGGTCACCGGGGGTGTCGGGCCAGTTCTTGGCGATGTCCCAGGCGACCTCCGGCTTCAGCTTGGCCGGGTCGCAGTCGAAGTTGGCCGTGACCAGGCAGCGTTCGGCGACCGTGAAGTTGACCTGGGCCGGGGCCTCGGCGAACAGGTTGTCGTTGCGCAGGCCGTACGAGATGTGGTCCAGCCAGCCGGAACGGTCGTACGCCCGGGCGGTCGAACCGCCCGCGATCTTGTAGTTCGACCCGTAGTGGTTGACCTCCTTCTGGTACCAGTAGGTCATCGCGTTGCCGCGCGGGTCCACGACGTAGTCGAGGTTCCAGCGGTAGGCCTGGTCGCAGACCGCGTCGGCGAACACCGCGTTGTAGCAGGGCTCGCCGGGCTGGTTGCCGTAGACCGGGACGGTCCAGGCGGAGTTGGTGACGGGCTTGCCCGCCGCCCAGCCGGACAGCTTGTTCAGGCCGAAGTAGAACTGGATGCCCTGGGGGTTGGTGAACCTCCAGTGGTCACCCTCCTTGTCGCCGTTCTGGGCGCCCTGGAGCAGTTCGACCCGCGAGCCGTCGTCCTTCGCCGGACGCCACTTCTTGGTGGCGTCGTCCAGGACCAGCTGCTGGGAGCCGCCGTTCAGCGACAGCGTGACCATCGGTGGGCCGTGGCAGAGGTCTCCGGTGTCGTCCTTCGGGTTGTTGAACCCGGAGCCCTCCTTCTTGTCCTGGCTGCAGGGGACGAAGCCCCGCTCGATGTAGTTCGAGGCCAGGTCCCAGCCGTCGCCGACCCAGGAGGTCTGCTGCGCGGAGGCCGAGGTGCGGCCGTCGATCTGCGCGCTCGAGTAGCCGAGGGAGAGCGAGGGGCTCGGGCCGCCGAGGGAGGCGGGGATGTCCATCGGGTAGGACCACGAGAAGTCACCCGCGGAGCCGCCGGCCTGCCAGGCACCCGAGGGGTTCAGGGAGGTGGCCTTGTACGTGCCGTTCGCGCCGTCGGCGCCGGGGGTGGCCGCCAGCATCATGCCCGAGGTGCCCGAGGCCGCCGTGACGGCGGTGACCGAGGAGGCCGCGGACAGCTTCATCTCGGCGTTGCCGGACGGGGTGACCGGGGCGGAGGACGAGGCCGGCGCCATGAACGTGGCGACGAGCTTGCCGGTCACCGGGTCGTTCTTCGTCGTGACCGGGACGCTGCCCTTGCACTCCGGCTTGTCCGGAGTGGTCGCCGCACACGCGGGGACGGCCGTGAAGCGCAGCCGGGAACCCCAGCTGCCGCCGTACGCGTTCTTGAAGGCGTCGTAGTCGAGCTCTACGGAGACGGGCGCGGGGGCCGTGCCGGAGTCGGTGCGCTTCACCGACAGCAGCAGGCTGTTCGCCAGCCCGGCCCGCTTCGCGGCGGCCTGGTCGAGCAGGCCGACCTTCAGCTTCACCGGCTTGGCGGCGGCGGCCGCGTCATCGGCGGCCGCTCCGGCGGCGGGGCTCTGCTTGGCGGCGCTCTTCGGGGCGGACTGCGGGTCCGTCGCGAGAGGAGCCGGGAGCGCGGCGAAGGTCACCGGGAGCGCGCCCGCCTTGACGGGGTTGCCCGGGGTGTTCGCGGGTCCCAGGGCGAAGGCCCCGGCCGTGCCCCGCGCCGACTTCAGGTTGACGAGCGGCGGCGCCGACGCCTCCGGAAGGTCGATGTCCGCCGAACCGGCCTTCGGCCAGGCGATCTTCGGAGCGGAGGTCTTCCACGCCTTCTTCTGCGATTCGGCGGGGCCCGCCGCGGGCTTGCCGGTGACGGGCGCTCCACCGACCTTGGTGAGCTTCTGCAGGCCCGGCCGCTCAGGGTCGGCAGTGCCCGCCATGGCGGGTGTGGCGGTGAGCCCGGCGGTCAGCAGGCTGAGCGCCAGGGCCGGTATGGGCCACCGCCAGACACGCCTCAGTGGCGCACGGAATACGTGCGCCTTGGATCTTCTCAAAATTCGAACACTCCAAGCCGTCGCGCGCGGTGAACAGACGCCGCGCTGGTGAGCGATGGCTGAACCTAACAAGCGCGTAAGAGCAGGCTGTGAGTGACCCCGGGCAAAAGAAAGGGCAAAGTTCAACAAAAGTTTGCAGGTCAGAAAGTCGCAAAAGGGTTGTACAGCAAAACGGCTCAACTTTCAGGGCGTGCTTTGTGCGACCTGATCAAGGCCGGGCCTCAAGGGGACTCCCGTACGGATCCGCACCCTCGGGCTGCTACAAATCATTCGAACAACCGGAGACCGAACGCCAGGATGGCTTAGTTCCAGCCAATGGTGCGAGGTCGTCTCAGCCACCGGTCGGCCGCCCCGCAGCGGCCGCCGAACCGACCCTTGGGGACCTGCCAGTGAGACCACTGCCGACGCGCGCCCGCGCTGACGATCCGCCCTCCCGCAGAACGCCGATGCTCGCCACGGCGACCGTGCTGACCGCTGCGCTGACCGCCACGCTGCTCGGCGCCGTACCGGCCGGCGCGGCGGGAACGGCCGCCGCAGGCAAGGCCGAAGGGCCCCTGTCGGAGGCGGAGGTGCAGGCGCGCGCGAAGGGCGACGCGAAGAAGTCCGGCAAGCCCGTCGAGATCACCTCGAAGCGCACGATGACCGACGACGTCTGGGCCAATCCGGACGGAACGCTGACCGCGAACCACGCGCTGGTGCCCGTACGCGTCTACCGCGGCGGGAAGCTCGTCGACGCGGACACCACCCTGGCGAAGGGGTCGAACGGGCGGATAGCCCCCGCGGCCACCGCCGTCGGCCTCAGCTTCTCCGGCGGCGGCACGGCCCCGCTGGTCACCATGGAGAAGGACGGCCGGGACGTCTCCCTCACCTGGCCGAAGCCGCTGCCCGCGCCGAAGCTCCAGGGGAACACCGCCACGTACGCGGAGATCCTGGAGGGCGTGGACCTCCGGGTCGTCGCCGACGTCAACGGCTTCTCCCACCAGATCGTCGTCAAGACGCGCAAGGCCGCCGACAACCCGGCCCTCGCCTCCCTCGACTTCGGCCTGGAAGGCAAGGGCGTCACCGTCAGCAAGGAGTCGAACGGCGAGCTGCGCGCCCTCGACCCCACCGGCAAGCTCCTGTTCAGCGCGGCGAAGCCGCAGATGTGGGACTCCGGCGCCGAGAAGCCGGCGGCTCAGGCTCCGGCTCCGGCTCCTGCGCCGACCCCGGCCGCGAAGGCCCCGAAGGCCGCGACCACCCCCAAGACCTCCGCCCCGCAGGCCCTGTCCGGCGCCGACGCGCAGGCGGCCCCGGCCCCGGCCGCGCAGCCCCCTGCCGCTCAGGACCCGGCCGCGCCGGCCGCCGGCAACCCGGTGGCTGCCGTGGACGGCATCTCCAACGGCACCAAGGAGGCCGACCTCGGCGTCGACCTCAAGGGTTCCAAGCTGACCCTCACCCCCGACCGCAAGCTGCTCGCGGCGGCGGAGACCACGTACCCGGTCGTCATCGACCCGGTGTGGCGGGACGACTGGAAGTCGGCCTGGGCGATCGCGTACAAGCACACCGCCTACGCCAACTCCGCCAACACCAACTACTGGAACGGCGGCACCCTCAGCAAGGACGCCCGCGTCGGCTGCGCCAAGGACCCCAACGGCGGCACCGTCTGCGCCAAGACCTTCTTCCAGGTCGGCATGGGCACCATGTGGGACAAGCAGATCCTGGAATCCACCTTCCGCATCCAGCAGAAGTACGCGGGTTCCTGGAGCTGCAAGTCCGGCGAGCTCCAGATCTGGGACACCGACGCCATCGGCGGCGGCACCACCTGGAACAACCAGCCGGCCTGGAAGCGCATGGTCGACTCCTCCGGCCAGTCCTTCGGCGGCCGCAACTGCCCCGGTGACGGGGACACCATCGAGATGAACGTGACCTCCGCGGTCGCCGACGCGGCCCGCTGGCACTGGCCGGCGTGGACCATGGGCCTGAAGTCCGCCAATGACACCGTGGACGTGTCCTGGCGCAAGTTCAACCCGGACAGCGCCCGCATCTCGACCCGGTACAACACGCTGCCCGCCACCCCGTACGACCGCACCACCGACCCCTCGGTCGAGTGCACCGGCGGCCAGCCGATCGGTACGACCGACCAGGTCGTGCTGCGCGCCCGCATCGCCGACGCCGAGGACAACTCGCTGTCCGCCGAGTTCCACTACTGGAAGGCGAGCGACTACGGCACGCTGAAGACGGCCCGGGTCCCGGTCAGCAGCGGGAACGTCGCCCAGCTGGTCCTGCCGGCCGCGGCCCTGGGCAGCGACACCTACCGGTGGGACGTACGGGGCAACGACGGCGCTGCCGACGGCCCCTGGGCCGGACAGTGCCTGTTCACCATCGACCGGACCCGGCCGGGCCACCTGCCCGGCGTGTCCTCGGTCCAGTTCCCCGAGAACCAGCCGGACAACACCGGCTACGCCCGTACAGAAGGAACGTTCAAGCTCAGCTCCGGCGGAGAGTCGGACATCACCAAGTACCAGTGGTGGACCGAGTCCGACCCGAAGGTCCGCGATGCCGCACCGGCGGCCGCCGGCGGCTCGGTGGACGTGAAGTACACGCCGACCACGGCCGGCCCGCAGATGCTGTACGTCCGCAGCCTGGACGCCTCCGGCAACCGCTCCGACCTGAAGTCGTACTTCTTCTACGCCAAGCGCCAGCCGGTCCGCGACAAGCCCGGTGACCTCAACGGCGACGGCTCCGTCGACATCTGGAGCGTCGACCCGGGTTCGGGCCAGCTGTGGATGCACCCCGGCAAGGGCGACGGCCAGTTCGACCTGTCCAGGAAGCTGGAGCGCGGCTCCTTCTCCAACACCAAGTCGCTGAGCCACCGCGGCAGCTGGAACGACACGGACTACTACGAGGACCTCGTAGCCCTGCGTCCGGTCAACAACGACCCCACCCACAACGCCCTGTGGGTCTACCCCGGCAAGGGCGACGGCGACCTCCAGCCCCTGGACGCCAACGCGTACGAGATGGGCACCTACACCGAGGAGAACCGGCACTGGGACCAGGCCGACCAGGTCCAGGTGATCGGCAGCGTCAACGACGACAACGGCGACGGCAAGGTCGACGACACCGACAAGCCCGACCTCCTCGTCAAGGCGGGCGCCGAGCTGTGGCTCTACTTCGGACAGCCCGACGGCATGGTCGACCTGCCCGGTCTCGAACCGAAGCGGCTCGGCAACCTCGACTGGCAGAACATGACCGTCATCGCCCCGGGTGACCTCAACGGCGACTCGCTGCCCGAGATCTGGGCCCGCGACAAGGTCAGCGGCAAGATCCACCAGTACACCAGCAAGAAGACCACCGACACCACGTCCCCGGCGCTGATCGACCTGGCCGTCTACGCGGACCCGGCCGCCCGGATCGCCTCCATCGGCACCGGATTCACCGGCGCCGCCTACCCGCACCTCTCCAGCAACGGCGACTTCGAGAAGGACGGCTTCGTCGACCTCTGGACGCGCGACGGCAACGGCGACAGCTGGGAGTTCCCGGGCCGCGTCCTGACCAACGGCTCGGCCTTCGGAGCCGCCAGGAAGCTGGTCCTCGGCGGTACGCCGTGGTCCCAGTGCCAGGACTTCAAGGCACCGGGCAGCACCACCGCGCGCAAGCTGTGCGGACCGGTCCTGGCCAAGTACCTCGCCAAGGGCGGGGCCGCGGTCCTCGGCTACCCGACCACCGACATCACCGAATCCAGTGACGGCGTGGGCCGCTTCGTGCACCTGCGCAGGGAGGGCTCGGGCGAGGACACCGGGTCCATCTACTGGCACCCGGGCAGCGGTGCCTGGACCGTGGTGAACGGCATCCGCCAGAAGTGGATGAGCATGGGAGCCGAGACGGGCCCCATGGGTTACCCGACCTCGGACGAGGCCCTGACCTTCGACAACGTCGGCTGGTTCGGCACCTTCAGCGGGACCGACGGCGGCGCGATCTACTGGACGCCGGACTTCGGCTCCTGGTCCGTCTTCGGCACCATCTACAAGAAGTACCTCGCGCTCGGCGGCCCCAGCGGCCCGCTCGGCTACCCGACCACCGACGAGACCAGGAACGCCGACAACGTCGGCCGCTACAACCACTTCCGCCACCGGGGACAGACCTCCGACACGGCCTCCATCTACTGGACGACCACCACCGGCCAGGCCTGGTCGGTCCGCGGCACGATCCGCCAGAAGTGGGTCGGCCTGGGCGCCGAGAAGAGCTTCCTCGGCTACCCGCAGTCGGACGAGTTCGACGTCTACGGCGGCCCGCGCGAGGACTTCTCGGGCGGCTACATCCGGCACAACCACACCACGGGCGTCAGCGTCGAGCACAAGGCGAACGACCGCACCGCGAACCTGCGCACGGACCTGTCCGGCGACTTCAACGGTGACGGCCGGGCCGACATGGCCACGGTCTACGACTTCGGCTACGGCACCACGGCGCTCTACGTCCTGCCCGCCAAGACCAACGGCGGGATCAGCGCGCCCGTCCTGGCCTTCAACAGCGGTTGGAACAACTTCGCCTACGACCACGCGCAGTGGGTCGCCGGTGACTTCAACGGTGACGGCCGCGACGACCTGGCCGCGCTCTACGGCTACGACGACGGCTCGAACGGCATGTTCACCTTCCTGGGCAACGCCGACAACACCTTCACGAGCCTGCCGCGCAGCGCCTACGTCCCCGCGGGGAACTGGGACGCGAAGAAGGCCAAGCTGGTCGCCGGCGACTTCAACGGCGACGGCCGCGACGACGCCGCCATGTTCTACGACCACGGCGGCTCCACGGGCGCGCACACCTTCCTGTCCAACGCGGACGGCTCCTTCAAGGCCTCCTTCGGCAGCTGGCGCTCGGCCCAGGGCGGTTGGTACTGGAACGAGTCCAAGCAGGTCACGGGCGACTTCAACGGCGACGGCCGCGACGACATCCTCGCCATGTACGGCCACGGCGACGGTTCCGTCGAGATGTACACGCTGCTCGGCAAGACCGACGGCGGCTTCGCGAACCCCGTGCGCTCCTGGAACCGGACCCCCGGCAACTGGGAGTACAACAAGAGCCGTCTCGTCTCGGGCGACTTCAACGGTGACGGCCGCGCCGACGCCGCCATCATGTACGACTACGGCAACGGTCACTCGACCCTGTTCACGCTGACGGGCAAGCCCGACGGCGGGGTCAACGAGGACTTCGCGAGCTGGACCGTCCCGGACGGCAACTGGTTCGGCGGTTCGATCGGACTGCTGACCGCCGGTGACCGGAACAAGGACGGCCGCGACGACCTCGCGATCATGTACAACTACGCCACGGGAGCGACCTCGACGATGTTGTTCAAGGCCCGCGCCGACGGCGGGTTCGAGGACTACCTCAAGAGCTGGTCGGCAACGCCCGGCACCTGGTAACAGGTCTCAGAACGCCGCAGGCCCCCAGGACCCGATCGGGTCCTGGGGGCCTGCGGCGTTTCGCGGCCTTGCGGCTTTCGCGTCCTGCGGGATCAGTCCTTGATCTCGCAGATGGTGGCGCCGGAGGTGAGCGAGGCGCCGACTTCGGCGTTGAGGCCCACGATGGTGCCGGAGCGGTGCGCGTTGAGGGGCTGCTCCATCTTCATGGCCTCGAGGACGACGACGAGGTCGCCCTCGTTGACCTGCTGGCCCTCTTCGACGGCCACCTTGACGATGGTTCCCTGCATGGGGGAGGCCAGGGTGTCGCCGGAGGCGGCCGGGCCGCTCTTCTTGGCGGCGCGGCGCTTGGGCTTGGCCCCGCCGGCCGCTGCGGTGCGGGCCAGGGTCATGCCGAGCGAGGACGGCAGGGACACCTCGAGGCGCTTGCCGCCGACCTCGACGACCACGGTCTCGCGGCCGGGCTCGTCCTCGGTGTCCTCGACGGCCGGGACCACGAACGCGGGGATCGTGTTGACGAACTCGGTCTCGATCCAGCGGGTGTGGATCGTGAACGGGTCCGAGGTGAAGGCCGGGTCGGCGACGACCGCGCGGTGGAAGGGGATGGCGGTGGCCATGCCCTCCACGTCGAACTCGGCCAGCGCGCGGGCCGCGCGCTGCAGCGCCTGCTCGCGGGTGGCGCCGGTGACGATGAGCTTGGCCAGGAGCGAGTCCCAGGCGGGGCCGATGACCGAGCCGCTCTCGACGCCCGCGTCCAGGCGGACGCCCGGACCGGTCGGCGGGGCGAACTTGGTGACGGTGCCCGGAGCCGGCAGGAAGCCGCGGCCCGGGTCCTCGCCGTTGATGCGGAACTCGAAGGAGTGGCCGCGCAGGACCGGGTCCCCGTAGCCGAGCTCTTCGCCGTCCGCGATGCGGAACATCTCGCGGACCAGGTCGATGCCGGTGACCTCTTCGGTGACCGGGTGCTCCACCTGGAGGCGGGTGTTGACCTCGAGGAAGGAGATCAGGCCGTCGGCGGAGACGAGGAACTCGACGGTGCCCGCGCCGACGTAGCCGGCTTCCTTCAGGATCGCCTTGGAGGCGGCGTACAGCTCCGCGTTCTGCGCCTCGGTCAGGAACGGCGCGGGGGCCTCCTCGACCAGCTTCTGGTGGCGGCGCTGGAGGGAGCAGTCACGGGTGGAGACGACGACCACGTTGCCGTGGCTGTCGGCCAGGCACTGGGTCTCCACGTGGCGGGGCTTGTCGAGGTACTGCTCGACGAAGCACTCGCCGCGGCCGAAGGCGGCGACGGCCTCGCGCACGGCGGAGTCGTAGAGCTCGGGGATCTCTTCGAGGTTCCGGGCGACCTTGAGTCCGCGTCCACCGCCACCGAAGGCGGCCTTGATCGCGATGGGCAGGCCGTGCTCCTGGGCGAAGGCCAGGACCTCGTCCGAACCGGATACCGGGTCGGGGGTGCCGGCCACGAGCGGCGCGCCGGCGCGCAGCGCGATGTGGCGGGCGGCGACCTTGTCACCGAGGTCGCGGATGGCCTGCGGGGGCGGGCCGATCCAGATCAGGCCCGCGTCGAGGACGGCCTGCGCGAAGTCGGCGTTCTCGGAGAGGAAGCCGTATCCGGGGTGGATGGCGTCCGCGCCGGAATCGGCTGCGGCCTGCAGGATCTTGGCGATGTCCAGGTAGCTGGCGGCCGGGGTGTCACCGCCCAACGCGAAAGCTTCGTCGGCCGCTCGGACGTGCAGAGCGTCCCGGTCCGGATCGGCGTAGACGGCTACGCTCCCGATTCCGGCATCCCGGCAGGCCCGAGCAACACGGACTGCGATTTCGCCACGGTTGGCGATGAGCACCTTGCGCACGATGGCTCCCTCCTTGAAACAAGCTGAGTTTAGGGACAGCCCACACGGCCTTTCGACCCTTCCCCGATGGTGACCTTGCCCACACAGAGTGTGATTTGAGTCGACTTCGAGTCGAAAACCCTTGTGACGCCCCACGTCAGGGGGATCCCCGACTGCACAGTAACCCCGACGCGTGTCCCGGGTCTCTGTCCGGCAGGTTAGCGGGCCCGGGTGAATCTTTGTCGGGTCCCTACGAATGACCTGGCAATTACCTGCCGAGTGCCGCGCGGGCACCGCCCGGCCCTCCCGCGGTAACGAAGGTGACGCGGCCCCTTGTCCCAAGGTTTACCCATTAGTAGCCTCCAGGCGTCGAACGGGCTTGTGGCTGTGGGGGATGGGGGCGTCGTGGCTGGTGCGGGTGGGGTGGTGCTGCGGAGATCCGTGGCCGGAATGACTGCGGTCGTCCTCGTCGTGGAAGCGGCGGTGCTCGTTTTCGTCCACATCGTCCTGGGACGGACCACCGAGAACCAGTCAATGTCCATAGCGGGCATGGATCCGGATGTCATGTCCAAGGCAACGTACGCACTGGGCGCCTGCATGGGCGGCTTCCTGCTGCTCTGCGCCGCCCTCCTGGCCGTCGCGGCGGTCCGCGACCGGGCCCCCGGCGCCTTCGCCCGCGTGGTCCTCGTGAGCGCCGCCGTCACCCACGGGGTGCTCGGCGCCCTCGTCGTCGGCCTGGTCGGCTGGACCGCCTTCGCGGTGATGATGCTGATCCTGTGCCTGCTCGTACTGAGCATGACCCTCTACGGGGCCAAGGGCGCGGCCGGCGCGGGCCCCGCCGGCGGGACCGGCGGGACGGACCGTGCGGCCGACGACGTGCAGGACACGCCGCCGGGTCCGCCGCTGCTCGGGGACTTCGGGGACTTCAAGCCCACAAGTCCGTGATGGACACGCCCAGTTCGGCCAGCAGCGAGCGCAGCAGCGGCATGGAGATCCCGATCACATTGCCGTGATCCCCGTCGATGCCCTCGATGAACGGCGCCGACAGCCCGTCCAGGGTGAACGCTCCGGCCACGTGCAGCGGTTCCCCGCTCGCCACGTACGCCGCCACCTCCGCGTCCGTCGGCTCGCCGAAGTGGACCGTCGTGGACGCCGTGGCCGAAACCTGACGCCCGGTCGCGGTGTCGATCACGCAGTGCCCGGTGCGCAGCACCCCGGCGCGCCCGCGCATCGACTTCCAGCGCGCCGTGGCCTCCTCGGCGTCCGCCGGCTTGCCCAGCGCCTCGCCGTCGAGCTCCAGCACGGAGTCGCAGCCGATCACCAGGGCCCCCGCGGCCTCGTCCAGGCCCGCCACGACGGCCGCCTTCGCCTCGGCCAGCGCGAGGGCCAGGGCGGCCGGCTCGTCGTGGTTCAGGGTGTCCTCGTCGAAGCCGCTGACGATCACGTGCGGGGCGAGCCCGGCCTGGCGCAGCAGGTTGAGCCGGGCGGGCGAGGCGGAGGCGAGGACGAGGGCGTGGCGGGTTTCGGCAGTCATGCCCGTCATCGTAGGGCGGGCCCAGGTCGTCTCCGAAAGGGATGCCTAGAAGCCCACGCCCAGTACGTACACCACCACGAGCATCGCGAGGACGACGACCACGGTCATCCGCCGGACCATCGCCTGCGCGTCGCGCATGTCCTTGGGCGGCTCGTTCTTCGGGTCTGACCAGAGCATGCTCCGATCCTGGCCCGGGGAACGGCAGTGGCGCCTGAGTACGGGTACTCAGGCGCCACCGTCCGTTCACGTCATCTTCACGCTTGGACTCAGCCCTGGCCGGGCCAGTACGTACGGCCCCACGCGCCCGGCCCCGGCTGCGGCAGCGTCCGCCGCGCCACCCGGCCCGGTGCCGCCCACGCGTCAGCCGGCCTGCGCGCGCCCGACGGCACCGATGCCAGTACCGCCGCGCGCGCTTGGACCACCGCCAGTGCGGCGGCCAGCTCCTCGGGGGTCGGGTTCCCCTTGACGACCTTGATCACCACAGGACTGCCCTCCTAGGGCCTAGAGGGGGATGTTGCCGTGCTTCTTCGGGGGCAGGGACTCCCGCTTGGTGCGCAGCTGCCGCAGCCCCTTCACCACGTGCGCCCGGGTCTCGGACGGCATGGTCACCGCGTCGATGTAACCGCGCTCGGCGGCCGTGTACGGGTTCAGCAGCGCGTCCTCGTACTCGGCGATGAGCCGCGCCCGCGTCTCCTCGGCGTTGCCGGCCTCCTCCGCTTCGGCGATCGCCCGGCGGTGCAGGATGTTCACCGCGCCCTGCGCGCCCATGACGGCGATCTGCGCGGTCGGCCAGGCGAGGTTCAGGTCGGCGCCCAGGTGCTTGGAGCCCATGACGTCGTAGGCGCCGCCGAAGGCCTTGCGGGTGATCACGGTGATCAGGGGGACGGTGGCCTCGGCGTACGCGTAGATCAGCTTGGCGCCGCGCCGGATGATTCCGTTGTACTCCTGGTCGGTGCCCGGCAGGAAGCCCGGTACGTCGACGAACGTCAGCACCGGGATGTTGAAGGCGTCGCAGGTCCGTACGAAGCGTGCGGCCTTCTCGGAGGCGTCGATGTCCAGGCAGCCGGCGAACTGCATCGGCTGGTTGGCGACCACGCCCACCGGGTGGCCCTCGACGCGGCCGAAGCCGGTGAGGATGTTCGGCGCGAACAGCGACTGCGTCTCCAGGAACTCCGCGTCGTCGAGCACGTGCTCGATCACGGTGTGCATGTCGTACGGCTGGTTGGCGCTGTCCGGGATCAGTACGTCGAGCTCGCGGTCGGAGTCGGTGACCTCGGTGTCGGCCTCCTCCGGGAACGCGGGGGGCTCGGAGAGGTTGTTCGAGGGCAGGTAGGAGAGGAGCGACTTCACGTACTCGATGGCGTCCTTCTCGTCACCCGCCATGTGGTGCGCCACGCCTGACGTGCTGTTGTGCGTGCGCGCCCCGCCCAGCTCCTCGAAGCCGACGTCCTCGCCGGTGACCGTCTTGATGACGTCCGGGCCGGTGATGAACATGTGCGAGGTCTGGTCGACCATCACCGTGAAGTCGGTGATGGCGGGGGAGTACACGGCTCCGCCGGCGCAGGGCCCGACGACCAGGCTGATCTGCGGGATCACGCCGGAGGCGTGCACGTTGCGGCGGAAGATCTCCCCGTACATGCCCAGCGCGCTGACACCCTCCTGGATGCGGGCGCCGCCGGAGTCGTTGATCCCGACCAGCGGGCAGCCGGTCTTCAGCGCGAAGTCCATGACCTTCATGATCTTCTGGCCGTAGACCTCGCCGAGGGCCCCGCCGAAGACGGTGAAGTCCTGGGAGAACACGGCGACGGGCCGCCCGTCGACGGTGCCGTAGCCGGTGACGACCCCGTCCCCGTAGGGCCGGGTCTTCTCCAGACCGAAGTTCGTCGAACGGTGCCGGGCGAACTCGTCGAGCTCGACGAAGGACCCCTCGTCCAGCAGCAGGGCCACCCGCTCACGCGCCGTCAGCTTCCCCTTGGCGTGCTGCTTCTCCACCGCCCGGCTGGACCCGGCGTGGGTGGCTTCCTCGATGCGGCGCTGCAGATCCGCGATCTTCCCCGCGGTGGTGTGCATGTCGATCGGCTCTGACGGTTGTGACATCGGGGTCGCGGCTCCCTGCGTGGTGTCAACTGCCTGGCAATTCACTGACTACTACTGGCTACTGGTGCGTAGCGTATCGGCGGGCATGGCGCTCGGCAGTGCGGCGTTTGACACACCTGATCTGGGTTGCCTGGTCTCGCCGCCCCCCTTAGGGGAGCGCTCCCGGGCGCGGTTCGGGGAGTGCTCACTCACCCGCGCGGGCGCACGCACCGGAACGGTCTGACGGCTCCGCGGCCCGTGCGTCGGTAGGGTGATCACGGAACGTGAATGACCGCTTCACCGGTCACAAGGCCGGGGCTGCCATACGACGGGGAATCCTGATGCCATCAGACGCTTCTGCCTCCGCGGGCCGCTGGTCGAGCCTTGACCGGCCGCCGCTGAACGCCGCCGCGCTGCGGCGCAGCCTCGTGACCGACGGAGGGCTGTGGACCTCGCTGGAGGTGGTGCCCGCCACCGGCTCCACCAACAGCGACCTCGCCGCGCAGGCCGGGAAACTGCCCGAGGGGGCCGTGCTCGTCGCCGAGGAGCAGACCGCCGGCCGGGGGCGGCTCGACCGGAGCTGGGTGGCGCCCGCGCGCTCGGGGCTGTTCTTCTCCGTACTGCTCAAGCCGGGGCCCCAGGTGCCGCAGGAGCGGTGGGGGTGGCTGACGCTGCTGGCCGGCGTGGCCACCGCGACCGGGCTCTCGCAGGCCGCCGGGGTGGACACCGGCCTCAAGTGGCCCAACGACCTGCTGGTCACCGTGGACGGCGAGGAGCGCAAGACCGGCGGGATCCTCGCCGAGCGGGTCGGCGACGGGGTCGTCGTCGGGATCGGGCTCAACGTGACGCTGACCGACGACGAGCTGCCCGTGGACACCGCCGGATCGCTGCTGCTCGCCAAGGCCTCCGTCACCGACCGGGACCCGCTGCTCAAGGCCGTACTGCGCTCGCTGGAGCAGTGGTACGAGCGCTGGCGCGCGGCCGGTGGGGATCCGGCGGCCAGCGGGCTGCAGGAGACCTACGCGGCGGGCTGCGCCACCCTCGGCAAGCACGTGCGCGCCGAGCTGCCCGGCGGGCGCACCCTCACCGGGACGGCCGAAGCGGTGGACGCGGACGGCAGGCTCGTCGTGCGGACGGCCGAGGGACGGCACGAGGCCGTGGGGGCCGGGGACGTCGTCCACCTGCGGTCGGTCCGATAGCCGGGCCGGGCGGTCCGGGCGGGTCGGCGGAGTAACGGAGTAGGGGAGTGAGCTACGGCACACCTGCCGTATGGTTTAGGCGATCCCGGTCCTCGCGGTGATCAACCGGTTCGGCAGTGCGCACGGAATGGACAGGAGGCGGCCCTTGACCGTCGACGACCCGCACTCCAGCGCGCCCGCCCCCGCCTCCGCGACCGCACCCGGAGCGGCGGCAGGCGGTGCGCCCGGCCAGGGCAGCCCCTCCACCCCGATCGGACGGGACCAGCACACTCCCCACCACGAGGTCGACCACACGGCGCAGCCGACGGCCGATCCGCTCGCCATCCGCCTGGAGCAGCTGATCCTGGGCGCCGAGCGCCGGTACACCCCCTTCCAGGCGGCCCGTAGCGCCGGGGTC
Source organism: Streptomyces sp. NBC_00454 (assembly GCF_041434015.1). Taxonomy (GTDB): domain Bacteria; phylum Actinomycetota; class Actinomycetes; order Streptomycetales; family Streptomycetaceae; genus Streptomyces. The sequence goes on from NZ_CP107907.1 coordinate 4,876,899, forward strand.
TCGATGGAGCTCGCGTCCCGCTTCTGGCGGGCCATGGGCTTCGCGGACATCGGCCAGGCCAAGGCCCTGACGGAGGCGGACGTACTGGCGCTGCGGCGCCTGGCCGGCCTGGTCGAGGCCGGGCTGCTGTCCGAGCCGATGGCCGTGCAGGTGGCCCGTTCCACCGGGCAGACCACCGCCCGGCTGGCCGAATGGCAGATCGACTCCTTCCTGGAGGGGCTGACCGAGCCCCCGGAACCGGGGATGACCCGCACGGAGGTCACGTACCCGCTGGTCGAGCTGTTGCTGCCGGAGCTGGAGGAGTTCCTCGTCTACGTGTGGCGGCGCCAGCTGGCGGCCGCGACCGGGCGGGTCGTGCAGGTGGCGGACGACGAGGAGATGGTCGACCGGCGGCTCGCGGTGGGCTTCGCGGACCTGGTGGGCTTCACCCGCCTCACGCGCCGGCTGGAGGAGGAGGAACTCGGCGAGCTGGTCGAGTCCTTCGAGACCACCTCGGCGGACCTGGTGGCCGCACACGGCGGCCGGCTGATCAAGACCCTGGGCGACGAGGTGCTGTACTGCGCCGACGACGCGGCGACGGCGGCGGAGATCGCGCTGCGGCTGATCGAGACGATGGAAGCCGACCCGCAGATGCCGGAGCTGCGCGTGGGCATCGCGTTCGGGACCGTGACGACCCGGATGGGCGACGTCTTCGGGACCACGGTGAACCTGGCCTCGAGGCTGACCTCCATAGCCCCCAAGGACGCGGTCCTGGTGGACGGGGCGATGGCCGAGGAGCTCGGGCGTACGGGCGCGGCGCCGGTCTCGGAGAAGGAGGCCGAAGCCGAGGAGGGCGGCGGCTCGTACCGCTTCGCGCTCCAGCCGATGTGGCAGCGCCCGGTGCGCGGGCTGGGCGTCGTGGAGCCCTGGTCGCTGACGCGCAGGAAGCCTAAGATCCCGGCGTAACGTTCGTTAACCGGGAGGGCCGCCCTGTGTCTGAGTCTGCTGCTGTGTCCGAGTTCGTAGAGGTGCGCCGGCATGCGGACGGGGTCGCCGAGCTGGTCCTGGACCGGCCGAAGGCGATGAACGCGGTGTCCACGGACATGGCGCGGGCCATCGGCGCCGCGTGCGCCGCGCTCGCGGCGGACGCGTCGGTACGGGTGGTCGTGCTCTCCTCGGCGGCCGAGCGGGCCTTCTGTGTGGGCGCGGACCTCAAGGAGCGCAACTCCCTGTCGGACGCCGATCTGGTGCGCCAGCGGCCGACCACGCGGGGCGCGTACGGGGGTGTGCTGGAGCTGCCGATGCCGACGATCGCGGCGGTCCACGGTTTCGCCCTGGGCGGTGGCTTCGAGCTGGCGCTGGCCTGCGACGTCATCGTGGCCGACGAGACGGCCGTGGTGGGCCTGCCCGAGGTGTCGGTCGGCGTGATCCCGGGCGGCGGCGGTACGCAGCTGCTGCCGCGGCGGGTGGGCGCGGCCAGGGCCGCGGAGCTGATCTTCACGGCCCGCCGGGTGGAGGCCGCCGAGGCGCTCGCCCTGGGGCTGGTGGACCAGGTGGTCGCGGCGGGCTCGGTGCGCGAGGCGGCGCTGGAGCTGGCCGGGCGGATGGCGGCGAACTCCCCGGTCGGGCTGCGGGCCGCCAAGCGGGCGCTGCGTCTGGGGCACGGGATGGACCTGACGGCCGGGCTGGAGATCGAGGACGCGGCGTGGCGCGCGGTGGCCTTCTCCGGGGACCGGGCGGAGGGCGTGGCCGCGTTCAACGAGAAGCGGAAGCCGGCCTGGCCGGGGGTGTGATCCCACTCGGTCGCCCCCCCCCTGGTACCGGTCACCGCCCGTGATCTTGGCGGCACCGAATGTCGTGCCAATTGTCACTAAATCGGACAAACCCCCTAACCTGGGGTGATGGGTGTTGATGGACGGCTGCGAGCCGTCGTGGGCCTCGCGCAGGCCATGGCGGCGGCGTGCGCGCCGCGGGACAGTGTGCGGGCCGCGGCGCGGGGCGCGAGGCTGGCGATGGACGGCTCGTTCGCCGCGATCTCGGCGTGGGAGCGCGAGCGGGGACGCCTGCGCGTCCTCGTGAATGAGGGCGAACGCCGGGCGGGGGAGGAGGAGTTCCCCGAGGACGAGTCGTACCCCGTCCACGACTTCCCCGAGATCACCGAATTCCTGCACGAACGCTGGGCCGGCGGCGGCGGCCCCCACGCCTGGGTGGAGAGCGCCGTCGGCGACCGGCCCGGGAGCCGCGGCCAGGCGCTGCGCCGGCGCGGCCGCGGGACCTGCGTGGTCGCGCCCATCGTGCTGAGCGGACGAGCCTGGGGGGAGCTGTACGTCGCGCGGGACGAGGGGCTGCCCGACTTCGACGAGGAGGACGCGGAGTTCGCGACCGTCCTCGCGGCCGTGGTCGCGGCCGGGCTCGCGCAGAACGACCGGCTGGAGGAGGCCCGGCGGCTCGCCTTCACCGATCCGCTGACCGGGCTGGCCAACCGGCGGGCCGTGGACATGCGGCTCGACGAGGCGCTGGAGGAGCACCGCCGGAGCGGGGGGCAGACCGTGGTCAGCCTGGTCGTCTGTGACCTGAACGGCCTCAAGAAGGTCAACGACACCCTCGGCCACGCCATGGGCGACCGGCTGCTGGAACGATTCGGCTCGGTCCTCAGCCGGTGCGGCGCGATGCTCCCGGGCGCGCTGGTCGCCCGGCTGGGCGGAGACGAATTCTGCCTGGTCAGCGTGGGCCCCTCGGCGGACGAGGTGGTGCGGGTCACCGAGGAGGTGTGCCTGCGGGCCGCCGAGCTGGAGCTGGGCGAGGGGGTCGCGTGCGGGGTCGCCTCCACCGGGGACCCGATCGGCCCCGTCAAGTCCTCGCGGCGGCTCTTCCGGCTGGCGGACGCGGCCCAGTACAAGGCGAAGGCGGCGCGCTCGCCGAAGCCGGTGGTGGCGGGCCGGGACACGGCCGTCGTCCGACTGGCCGACGCGGCCCCGCAGGACCCTGCCGAACGCCGCCGGTTCCGGGGGCGGGCGTAGCCGTTCCCGGCGGGTGCGCGGGGTCGTTTCCGCGGCGGGGCGGGTGCCCGCCGGACGGAGTCCGGCGCAGCGGCGCGAGGCCCGCGCAGCGGTGCGAGCGCCGCATCAAGGAGAGGGGTGACATGAAGGGATTCAGTCCGTAGGGTGCTGAATATGGATATGCACACCGTCGTAGTGGGAACCTCCGGGACCACCGCCGAGGACGTCATCGCCGTCGCTCGGGGCAACGCCCGCGTCGAGCTTTCCGCCGAAGCCGTCGAAGCCCTCGGCCGCGCCCGCGGGATCGTGGACGCCCTCGCCGCCAAGCCCGAACCCGTCTACGGGGTGTCCACCGGGTTCGGGGCGCTCGCCTCCCGGCACATCAGCCCCGAACTGCGCGCGCAGCTCCAGCGCAACATCGTCCGCTCGCACGCCGCCGGCATGGGCCCGCGCGTCGAGCGGGAGGTCGTGCGCGCGCTGATGTTCCTGCGGCTCAAGACCGTCGCCTCCGGGCACACCGGCGTCCGGCCGTCCGTCGCCCAGACCATGGCCGACGTACTGAACGCCGGGATCACCCCGGTCGTCCACGAGTACGGGTCCCTGGGCTGCTCCGGCGACCTCGCCCCGCTCTCGCACTGCGCGCTGGCCCTGATGGGCGAGGGCGACGCCGAAGGCCCCGACGGGACCGTCCGGCCGGCCGGCGAGCTGCTCGCCGAAGCCGGGATCGAGCCCGTGGAGCTGCGCGAGAAGGAGGGCCTCGCCCTCCTCAACGGCACCGACGGCATGCTCGGCATGCTGGTCATGGCCCTCGCCGACCTCGGCAAGCTGTACACCTCCGCCGACATCACCGCCGCGCTGACCATGGAGGCGCTGCTCGGCACGGACAAGGTGCTCCAGCCCGAGCTGCACGCCATCCGCCCGCACCCCGGCCAGGGCGCCTCCGCCGCCAACATGGCCGCCGTCCTCAAGGGCTCCGGGCTCATCGGGCACTTCCAGGAGGAGTCCGCCCCGCGCGTCCAGGACGCCTACTCCGTGCGCTGCGCCCCGCAGGTGGCCGGCGCGGGCCGCGACACCATGGCGCACGCCGCCCTGGTCGCCTCCCGCGAGCTGGCCGCCGCCGTGGACAACCCGGTGGTCCTGCCCGACGGCCGCGTGGAGTCGAACGGCAACTTCCACGGCGCCCCGGTCGCGTACGTCCTGGACTTCCTGGCCATCGCCGCCGCCGACCTCGGCTCCATCGCCGAGCGCCGCACCGACCGCCTCCTCGACAAGAACCGCAGCCACGGCCTGCCGCCCTTCCTCGCGGACGACGCCGGCGTGGACTCCGGGCTCATGATCGCCCAGTACACGCAGGCCGCCCTGGTCAGCGAGATGAAGCGGCTCGCGGTCCCGGCCTCCGCCGACTCGATCCCCTCCTCCGCCATGCAGGAGGACCACGTCTCCATGGGGTGGTCGGCCGCGCGCAAGCTCCGTACCGCCGTCGACAACCTGACCCGGATCATCGCGATCGAGATGTACGCGGCCACCCGCGCCATCGAGCTGCGCCACGGGCTCACCGCGGCTCCGGCCAGCCTGGCCGCCATCGCGGCGGCGCGCGCGGCGGGCGTGGAGGGTCCCGGACCGGACCGCTTCCTCGCCCCCGACCTGGCGGCCTCGGACGCGTTCGTCCGTTCGGGCGGCCTGGTGGACGCCGTGGAGTCCGTGACGGGCCCCCTGGCCTGATCCACGCGGAACGCTCGAGGAAACGGGCCGTGCCCGGGGTCGGGACCCCGGGCACGGCCCGTTCCCGTACGCGGGCGGGTGCGTACGTACACCTACGCGCGGGCTCGGGCCGCCCCGTCGCCGAAGTGGCGCCGGGCCCGCCGCAGCGCGGTGTGGACGAGCCAGCCCGCTCCGGCGCCGACCGCGTACCAGAGCAGGTCGGGCGCGTTGAAGGTGGAACCGAGCACGAGACGGGCGAGCGCGCTGCGCCGCGAGAGCTCTGCCGGCACCGGGCCGAGCTGGAGGAATTCGACCGCCCAGCTGGCGGCCAGTGCGATCGCGGCGGCCCTGGCGGGCGACACCCGCGGGGCGGCCGCGACGACGAGGGCGAGGAGCAGGACGGTGTACAGCGCGTCACCGCCGTACTTGGCCACGTCCCCGGCCGCCACGGCCCTGAGCCCCAGCCCCGCGCCGACGGTCAGCCCGGCGGCCGCCACCGCCGCCGTACGGGTGCCTGCCCGCCCGGTGGCCGTGCGTTCGGAAGAGATGGCCTAGGCCGTGCGCGAGCGGCGCACCGAGTAGGTCACGAAGCCGGCCCCGAGGCCCAGGCAGAGCGTGCCGCCCAGCAGGTACGGGGTGGTGTCGACGCTGCCCGTGTCGGCGAGCGCGAGGGAGGCCTCCGCGGTCGAGAGCGTCGAGACCGTGGAGATCGTGGAGACGGACCCGGCCTGGACCTGCGCACCGACCGCGGCATGGGTCCCTGCGTTGCCCGCGTGCCCCGGTGCGGTGGCATTGGCCGAGGGGACGAACCAGAGGGCGGCGAGGAGGGTGGTCGCCCCGAGGGCGGTGAGCGTCGATCGTCGTGCGGACACGGTGCGATCCCCCTTGTGGCAGCAGCGAATTGGCCGTGTGGACTGATGCTACATCCGTCCTCCACCGGAGTTCGGTCCGGCGGAGAAGGCCCCGTGGGGTACGGGCGGGTCGGGGGAAACCCGGGGCTGCGCCGGGATTACTCTCCGTCGTATGAACTCTTCTGAGACATCACGATTCGTACGACTTCGGGTTGATTTGGTACTGGAGGTGCCGGACGTCGAGGCGTTGACCGGGGCCGCCCTCGCGCACATCAAGGCCGACGAGTTCATGCCGGACGAGGAGCGCGGCCACGCGGAGGCGGCGGTCCGGGAGGACGAATCGGAGGCTCTGGCCTACCTGGTGGACCCGACCGACCTGGTCGCGGACATCCCCGGGATCGAGCTGGCGCAGGCCTCCTGGAGCAGCGAGCCCGTCGAATACGACCCCGAGTCCATGGAGTGGGACATCGACGAGGAAGATGGAGGCCTCGACGAAGAGGCTGACAACGCCTGACGGTGGGGTTGACCACATTCGAATGGAATGTGGATCCGATCCGGGGTGTTCGTGCGTTGTCAGGAAGGAGGCAGGGGGGTCACTCCCCCCTGTCCGGGGAGTTCCTGCAACGATGGAGTGGCGTGTGAGGACGGACAGCAAGCGTCGGAGAAGGTCCCTGGTGGCCGTATCCGCCGTACTCGGTGGCGTACTGGTGCTCGCGGGATGCAATGACGCGGGCAGCGGGGACGCGCCGAAGGCGAACGGGGAGGCATCGGCCAAGGCCGATGTCGACGCCGCGGCGGCCAAGGACACCTCCAAGGCCCGAATAACCATCACTCCCAAGGACGGCGCCACCAACGTCGGCCTGAACGACGCGGCCAACGTCTCCGTGGCCGACGGCACGCTCACCACCGTCGAGCTGAAGAGCTCCGAGGGCACCGTGGTCGCGGGCAAGATAGCCGCCGACGGCAAGAGCTGGAAGCCGGACGGCGCGCTGAAGCGCTCGACCAAGTACGCGCTGTCGGCCGCCGCGAAGGACGAGGCGGGCCGCGAGGCGCACGAGAACGCCTCCTTCACGACGATTTCCCCGGAGAACAGCTTCGTCGGCTCGTTCATCCCGGACGAGGGCCAGACCGTCGGCGTGGGCATGCCGGTCTCGATCACCTTCAACAAGCCCATCAAGGACAAGAAGGCCGTCCAGTCGGGCATCACGGTCACCTCCAGCAGTGGCCAGGAGGTCGTGGGCCACTGGTTCAGCACGCAGCGGCTGGACTTCCGCCCGGACAAGTACTGGACGGCGAACTCCACCGTCACGCTGAAGCTGGCGCTGGAGGGGGTCCAGGGCGCTCCCGGCGTCCAGGGCGTGCAGAACAAGACGGTCACCTTCAAGATCGGCCGGAGCCAGGTCTCCACGGTCGACGCGAAGACGAAGAAGATGACGGTCGTACGGGACGGCGAGGTCGTCAAGACCATCCCGATCTCGGCGGGCTCCCCGGCGAACCCGACGTACAACGGTCAGATGGTGATCTCCGAGAAGTTCAAGGAGACCCGGATGAACGGTGCCACCGTCGGCTTCACGGACGACGACGGCAAGGGCGAGTACGACATCAAGGACGTGCCGCACGCGATGCGCCTGTCGAACTCCGGCACCTTCGTGCACGGCAACTACTGGGGCTCGGACTCGATCTTCGGCAGCGTCAACACCAGCCACGGCTGTGTCGGCCTGAACGACGCCAAGGGCGCGAACGACCCGGACCAGCCCGCGGCCTGGTTCTTCGACAACTCCCTCATCGGAGACGTCGTCACGGTCGTCAACTCCCCGGACAAGACGATCAAGCCGGACAACGGCCTCAACGGCTGGAACATGAGCTGGGCGGACTGGAAGGCCGGCTCGGCCGTCTGACGCGCCAGTAGCAGGACCCGGCCCCGCGACGAACGGCGGGGAGCCCCGGCCAGGGGGCTCCCCGCCGTTCGCGTTCCCCCGGCCCGACCCGTCTCCCGGCTTCGCGGGAAAGGGCGGTGCGGGGCGGCGGTGGCCGGTTTAGGGTCCGACGATGACGAAGATCATCGAGCTCTCCGTACCCCCGACCGACCTCGAGGTGGACCACTGGTGGGCGGCCTTGACCGCCGCCCGGACGGCCGACCTGCCGCAGCTGCCGGCGCCGTCCCGCGGGGAGGTGGCCGGCCGGCTGCGGGTGCCGCCGGCGCGCGGGCGGGCCGTGCACTGGGCCTCGGAGGAGGCGATCGCCTCCCTGCTCCTGTTCGAGGACGGGAGCAACGAGCACACCGCGCACCTGGACCTGCTGACCGTACGGCCGGACGCGCGCCGGCGGGGCGCGGGCGCGGCCCTGTGGCAGCGGATCCGGGCGGAGCTGCTCGCACAGGGCCGGACCTCGGTGTCGGTGGAAGTGGACCTGGGCGGTCCGGGCGAGGCGTTCGCGCGGGCGCTGGGCTTCGAGAACGTGCTGCCGATGGCCTGGTACGTCCAGGACGTACGGGAGGCACGCGCCCGCTTCGGGGCCGGGGCCCCCGCTTCGACGCCCACCCCGCCCGGCTACGAGCTGCTGTGCTGGCCCGGCCTGGTCCCCGATGCCTGGGCCGAGGCGGCTGCCGTGGCCCACGGAGCCATGGAGGACGCCCCGAGCGGGGACCTCGACCAGCGGGTCCAGACCTGGACGGCGGAGCGCCTGCACGCGTCCCAGCGGCTGATCCTGGCCCGGGGCGGCGCGCTGACCACGGTCGCCGCGATCACCCCGGAGGGCGAGGTGGCGGCGTACACGGAGCTGGTCCTGCCGGACCCGGCCGGCCCGCGCGCCCTCCAGTACGACACGGTGGTCGCCCCCGCCCACCGCGGCCACGGCCTGGGCCGCGCGGTCAAGCTCCGCATGCTCGCGCAGACGGCCGACCACCACCCGGCGCTGCGCCACATCGCCACCTCGGTGGCGGACGACAACGCCCCGATGCTCGGCGTCAACACCGCCCTCGGCTACCGGCGCGAGCGCGGGCTGGGCTACTTCCAGCTGACGCTCTAGCCCGCGCTCCGGCGCAGGCTCCAGCTCACGCCCTGGCCGTCCCCGGAGGAGCGGCGGGGGCGGACGGGGCGGCCGGGGCCGGGGAGGCCTGTGTGGCCGGGGAGGCCGACCAGGACGACAGCAGGCGCAGGGCGTCGGCCGAGGGGGAGCCGGGGGGTGCGTGGTAGGTGACCAGGAACATCGCCGGGTCGCCCGGGAGGGCCAGGGTCTCGAAGGAGAGGCTGAGCGCCCCCACCAGCGGATGCCGCAGCTGCTTCACACCGTGGATCTTGTTGTCCGCCACCGTGTGGGCCGCCCACAGCCGCCGGAACTCCTCGTTCTTCACCGACAGCTCGCCCACCAGCGCCGTCAGCCGTTCGTCGTCGGGGAACTGGCCCGCGTACACGCGCAGGTTGCTCACCACCTCGCAGGCCCGGCACTCCCAGTCCGCGTACAGATCGGCCGTCGCCGGGTCCAGGAACACCAGCCGCACGAGGTTGCGCTCCTGCGCCGGCAGCGCGCCGAAATCGCCGAAGACCGCCGCCGCCAGCCGGTTCCAGCCGATGACGTCCTGCCGCCGCCCGACCAGGTACGCGGGCACCCCGTCCATCGCGTCCAGCAGGGTCCGCAGCTCCGGCCGCACCTGCTGCGCGCGCTGGGCCTGGCGGCGCTTGCGGGGCTGCGGGCCGGCCAGGTGGCTCAGGTGCTCGCGCTCCGTGCCGTCCAGGCGCAGCGCCCGCGCGATGGCGTCGAGGACCTCCGCGGACACGTTCTGCCCGTGGCCCTGTTCCATCCGCGTGTAGTACGCCACCGAGACCCCCGCCAGCTGCGCCAGCTCCTCGCGGCGCAGCCCGGGGACCCGGCGGTGGCGCCCGTAGTCGGGCAGGCCCACGTCCTCGGGGCGGAGCCGGGCACGACGGGAGCGCAGGAATTCGCCGAGTTCGGCACGTTGGTCAAGCTGGTCCATTACCCCAGTATTACCGCGCGCGGGTGCAGGCCGGGGGGCTGTGCCTGACCCCGCCAGTACTAGGTTCGCCAGTCCTAGGCAGGACAGGGGGATGGGCAGGCACGGAGCGGCCGGGCAGGCTGGTGCCACCGAAAGAACAGCATCACCGCTTTACGAGGAGCCCCACCGTGTCCGTCACCCAGGTCGCCGCCTACGCCGCCCCCGCGCCCAAGGCCCCGCTGGAGCGCACCACCGTCCCGCGCCGCCCGGTCGGCGCGCACGACGTACTCATCGACATCAAGTTCGCCGGCATCTGCCACTCCGACATCCACCAGGTCACCGACGGCTGGGGCGAGGGCATCTACCCCATGGTCCCTGGCCACGAGATCGCCGGTGTGGTCACCGAAGTCGGCGCGGACGTCACCAAGTTCGCCGTCGGCGACCGGGTGGGCGTCGGCTGCTTCGTGGACTCCTGCCGCGAGTGCGAGCAGTGCCTCGCGGGCCAGGAGCAGTTCTGCGCCAAGGGCATGACCGGCACGTACAACGCCCTCGACAAGAACGGCGAGCCCACGTACGGCGGTTACTCCACCCACGTGGTCGTGGACGAGAACTACACCGTCCGCATCCCCGAGGGCCTCCCCCTCGACGTCGCCGCCCCGCTGCTGTGCGCCGGCATCACCCTCTACTCCCCGCTCAAGCACTGGAAGGCCGGCCCCGGCAAGAAGGTCGCGATCGTCGGTCTCGGCGGCCTCGGCCACATGGGCGTCAAGATCGCCCACGCGCTCGGCGCCGAGGTCACCGTCCTCTCGCAGACCCTGCGCAAGAAGGAGGACGGCCTCAAGCTGGGCGCCGACCACTTCCACGCGACGAACGACAAGGCCACCTTCGAGGAGCTGGCCGGCCGCTTCGACCTGATCGTGTCCACGGTCTCGGCGCCGATCGCCCTCGACTCCTACCTGGGCCTGCTGAAGGTGGACGGCGCCCTGGTGAACGTCGGCGCCCCGGAGGAGCCGGTCTCGCTGAACCTGTTCTCCGTCATCGGCGGCCGCAAGACCCTGGCCGGCTCGATGATCGGCGGGATCGCCGAGACCCAGGAGATGCTCGACTTCTGCGCGGAGCACGGCCTGGGCTCCGACATCGAGGTGATCCGCGCGGAGGAGGTCAACGAGGCCTACGAGCGGGTGCAGGCGGGCGACGTCCGCTACCGCTTCGTCATCGACACCTCGACGATCTGACCACACGCGGGCGGGGCGGGTGGGTCCGGTAGTCGGTGTCACATGTTCTTCACGCCACGTGCATGGCCCTGGCCGTGCCCGGTTGTGGATGATCTACCCACCGCACCGGTCAACCACCCGCACCAGTCCAGGAGTTCGCCATGCCCAGCCGCCGCCATTTCCTCGCCGGATCGGCGGCGGCCGCCGTCGGCCTCGCGGCCCTTCCCCAACTGGCCCCGCTCGCGGCGGCGTCCGCCGACGGGACCGGGGTGCTGCCCCACCTCGTGGTGATCCTGGCCGACGACCTGGGCTACGGCGAGCTCGGCGCGTACGGCCAGAAGCTGATCACCACCCCGCGCATCGACCAACTCGCCGCCGAGGGGCTCCGGTTCACCGACGCCTACTCCGCAGCCGCCGTCTGCGCACCCTCGCGCGCCGCGCTGCTGACCGGCCTGCACACCGGCCACGCCGCCGTCCGCGCCAACCCCTCCAGCGGCGGCCAGGGCAGCCTCGGCGCCGGCGACACCACCTTCGCGGAGGTGCTGCGGGCGCGCGGCTACCGTACGGGCCTGTTCGGCAAGTGGGGCTTCGGCCCCGAACTCGGGGACCAGCCCAGCCACCCGGGCGCGCGCGGCTTCGAGGAGTTCTACGGCTACATCGACCACACCCACGCCCACGAGTACTACCCGGCCTACCTGTGGCACAACGGCGCCAAGGAGACCGTCCCGACGGGCACCTTCGCCCCCGCCGTGATCGCCGACCGCGCCCTCGACTTCATCGACACCCATGCGGCCGGCCCGGACCCCTTCCTCCTCTTCCTGGCCCCGAACCTGCCGCACGCGCCCAGCGACATCCCCGACGTCGGCCCGTACGCCTCGCAGTCGTGGACGCAGGCGAACAAGGCGCACGCGGCGCAGGTGAGCCTCGTCGACCAGCAGGTCGGCGCGGTGGTGGACCGGCTGCGGGCGCGGGGGATCGCGGACCGCACCGTCGTCCTGATCGCCTCGGACAACGGCCCGCACGAGGAGGGCGGGGTGAACCCCGACCTCTTCGACGCCAACGGCCCGCTGCGCGGCTACAAGCGCAACCTGTACGAGGGCGGCGTGCGCATCCCCCTGATCGCCTGGGCCCCGGGCCGGATCGCCGCGGGCACCACCAGCGCCCGCCCCACCCCGCTCTACGACGTCCTGCCCACCCTCGCCGAACTGGCGGGAGCCCCCGCCCCCTCGGACATCGACGGCCTCTCCGCCGCCCCGGTCCTGAACGGCTCGGCCGCCCTCGCACCCCTCCACGGCCACCTGTACTGGTACCGGGACGAGCAGGGCGTCACCAGCCGGGCCAACACGCAGGACGGCGGCAGGGCGACGCGGATCGCCGAGGCGATCCGCAAGGACCAGTGGAAGGCCGTACGGTTCGCCCCGGCGCGGGACCGCACGGCGGCCGACTCCCAGTGGGCCTTCGAGCTCTACAACCTGACGACCGACCTCGGGGAACAGCACGACGTGGCGGCGAAGAACCCGTCGGTGGTCGCGTCCCTGACGGCCCTGCTCCGGGCGTCCTGGTCGGACACGTACCCGCGGCGCGCCTGGGGCCTGACGGCGGTGACGGACGCGACGGCCCTGACCGTCACGACGCGGCTGTCGAACGGCACGAGCCGCCCGTGGCCGGACGCCCGCGTCGCCCTGCGCGTCCCGGCGGGCTGGACGGCCACCCCGGCGGGCCCGGCGGCGACGGACTCCCTGGCCCCGGGCGCCGAGCTGGCCACCATCTGGAACCTGACGGCCCCGCCGTCCGCCGCCGAGACCCTGTTCACGGCGGACTCGACCACCTCCGACTTCCGCTTCACGGCAGCCACCCGGTTCGTCCCGCTGCCGGCGCCGCCCACCCGCGACAGCTACCTGAGCGACCTCCCGTGGGTCTCGGCGGCCAACGGCTGGGGCCCGGTCGAGCTGGACCGCTCCAACGGCAAGAAGCCGGCGGGCGACGGCACCCCGATCTCCTTCGGCGGGACCACGTACGCCAAGGGCCTCGGCGTGCACGCCCCCTCGGAGATCGTCTACCATCTGGGAGGCCGCGCGGACCGCTTCACCGCCCTGGTCGGCATCGACGACTTCTCGACGAAGCAGTCCTCGGCCGGCGCGACCCGCGCGATCGTCCGCGGCGACGGCCGCACGCTGTTCACGTCACCCACGTTGAAGGGCGCCACGGGTCCGGTCCCGGTCGACATCGACGTACGCGGCATCCGCCTCCTCCACCTGGTGGTGGAGGACGCGAACGCGAACTCCTCCTTCGACCACACCTCATGGGCGTCGGCCCGGGTAACGGTGATCTGAGGACCCCGCCCCCCGGGACCCCGCCCCCGGGGCGCGGCCCTCAGCTCAGCCGTCGGCGCGGGCCACACCGATCGGGCAGGAGACGCCCGTGCCGCCGATGCCGCAGTAGCCGCCGGGGTTCTTGTCGAGGTACTGCTGGTGATGAGCCTCGGCAGGCCAGAAGGGGCGCTCCGACGCCGGGAGGACCGCCGTGGTGATCTGGCCGTAGCCGGAGGAGGTCAGGACGCGCTGGTAGGCCTCGCGGGAGGCTTCGGCGACGGCCTGGTCGGCGGGGGAGTGGGTGTAGACCGCCGAGCGGTACTGGGTGCCGACGTCGTTGCCCTGGCGGAAGCCCTGGGTGGGGTCGTGGGACTCCCAGAACAGCTTCAGCAGGGCCTCGTAGGAGACCAGGGAGGGGTCGAAGACGACCCGCACGACCTCGGTGTGGCCCGTGCCGCCGGAGCAGACCTCCTCGTAGGTCGGGTTCTCGGTGAAACCGCCCTGGTAGCCGGCCAGGGTGGTCCACACCCCCGGGGTCTGCCAGAACTTCCGCTCGGCCCCCCAGAAACAGCCGAGACCGAAGTCGGCGACCTGGAGATGGGCGGGATAGGGGCCCTCGAGGGGGTTGCCGAGCACCGTGTGGACGGCGGGCAGCCCGAAGAGCGGCTCGGCGCGACCGGAGATCGCTTCCTCGCGGGTGGGGAGCTCGGGCGTGCGACGGTACGAGAACATGGATTCCCTCCTTGTGGTCTACCGGTAACGGCGAACGACGGGCCGGGATTCCCCGACCCGCCGCTCTCCGTAACCGTTCGCCGTCGTCCGTCACGGCTTGCGCGTCACCTGGCGCACGCTGTAGTCGCGGGTCTTCAGGAAGACGGCCTTGGGCCGGCGGTGGTAGAGCCACGGCTCGATGCCGCAGTACCCGTCGATGTGACGGAACTGCTCGACGGTCTCCTCGTACCGGTCCTGCCAATAGAGCACCCACGCGAGCATGTGCCGCAGACGGACGGCGCGCCGGTCGGCGGGGTCGGCGGCCGCCGCCACGTCGGCGAGGGCAGCCGTCGCGGCCGCGACGATCTCCGGCTGCTTGTAGTAGACCTCGGGCTCCAGGTCGGCCTCGCGGTTCTCGCGCTCGAAGTACGCGCGCAGTGAAGCGCCCATATGGACAGATCCCCCCACGGGATGAATGCGAAGCGATATTGCTTACGCGAACCTTATGGGAGCGGTCGGGGGTGGGGGCGGAGTCGGGTTGAGGGGCGAGATGCGGCAGGGGCCGGGTGGAAGGCCACGCGCCGCATCTCGCCCGACCGCCCCAACGGGTCGAGGCCCCGTCCGGAGCGGACGGGGCCTCGACTCTGACACTTTGAACTACACCTGATCCAGCTCTGCGAGCGAAGTGGCGATCAGGTCACTCAGTTCGGTCAAGTCGTCGGACTTCCTTGCCGATTGGAGTGCAAATTTGGCCGCCAACCTCGCATCGGGATCATTCAATCCGCAAATCAGGAGGAGATCGATTGCCGAACTCCTGCAGTCGATGTTCTTGGACATCTCCAAGATCTCGCAATAAGCAGGAAATCCGAGGAGGACGCCCTTCAGGCATTCCCTGGCGATCCCTCCCGCCTGTGGTTGGAGTTGCTTATGTCCTTCCGAGGCGATGACCGCCAACGTTTCTAGAGCTCTGGCCAGGGTGTGGCCATCGAAGCTGTAAATACCGTGGACAAGGCATCGAGCTGCTGCAGCGGAAGACTCCGACAGGGTTCCCGGCGACACGCTCTCGTCCTCGATCCGCTGAACCGCCAGATCCACGTCATCGTCCGATGCTGCTTCACACAGGTCGATGAGCGCGGCCCGCAGGACCAGTGAATCTTCAGCCCAAAGGCTCCGCAGCGAACTCCAGTCATGCCTGTCGATCTCAATCTTCATGCAGCCCTCCGCTTAGTCAAAGAGCCTAAGGACGTCGGAATTGAATATTGTCCCGAGCGCCTGGAACGCCCCGCGCCCGTATCTGATTTCGCACGAGGAGCAGATTTTGACCTGCTTGAGTTCTGTCGGCGCCTTCCTTGGGCGCACTGCCGAGGTGAAGACTATCTTGCTCGGATCGCCCCCAAGTGCGCCCACCAGGCACGCCTCGGCGCATGCACCATTAAACGCGTTTGCGGCGGCTGCGAACTGCCTTGTCTCCGTGTTGTATCCAGCCGTGACTACCGCAGGTCGCTTGTTGGTGGGCATGGCTCCGACTTCCCGCGCGAAGCGATCCCTTTCGCCTTGCGCTGCTGTCAGAAGGTCATCGTCCGAGAGCCCGGAGCCGTCCTGCGGAGTGCTCGTTTTGCAGTTGTGCACGAGGACCGGGGTGGCGCCTGCGAGCACGTAGTAGGTGTGGAAGTCGTCGACGGTGAGGTTGTGGGTGGTGACGGCGTAGGGGTAGTTGTGCGTTGCCGTGACCGTGAGGGTGGTGCCGTTGGGCTGGCGGAGTTGTTCGCCTGCGTTGAGTTCGCCGGCGTCGACCCACTGGTGGCGGGTTTCGCTCCAGTAGGGGTGGTGGTAGGTGGAGGTGATCTTCGCCGGCGGGCCGCGGGGGGCTGCCTCGTCGGTGAGGGTGAGGTCGGTGAAGTCCTTGTCGTCGGGGGTGGTGATGGTGGTGGTGACGGTCTTGGGGCGGGTTTCGCCGGTCTGCGGGTCGGTGGCCATGACCACGTCGCCGTCCTTGACGTCCTCGATGGACTTGGCCGTGCCGTCGGCCATCAGGACCTGGACGCCTGTGGGGAAGCTGTTGCACTCGATCTCAGCTGCGGGGGTGTCGCCCCCGCTGTTCTTCGCGGCGTCGGCTTCGTCTGCTGCGGCTTTGGCCTCGGTTCCCGCGCTGTCGCTGGCGGATTCCTTGGCGGCTTTCTCCGATGCCGATTTGGCTGCCTTTTCCTCGGCGGCGCGGGCTTCCTTGAACGCCTTCTTGGCGGTGCTGTAGGCCTCCGCGGCCTTTGCGGCTCCGCGTTCGGCCTCGTGGATGGCGTCGTAGGCCTTGTTTACTTCTTTGTAGATCTTGAAGGCCTTGATGCCGATCTTGACGGCCTTGAAGAGCTTGCCCCAGGGGACGAAGTTCAGGGCCGTGTTGATGCAGGCCATGACGTCGCCCTTGGTGAAGCAGTCCCGGGCGTCGTTGTATCCGATCAGGTCGCCGACGATGTCGATGACTTCGTCAATGAGGTGGTCGCGCTTCTTTTTGGCCTCATTGACCTTCTTCGTGGATTCCTGCACATCTGTGTCGGGCGGGCCGTCGTCGGACTTTCCGGGGTGCTTCGCGTACCAGTCCGGGTCGTACGAGGAGCCGAGGTCCGTGCCGTTGCTGCCCGAGCAGTACCCGGCTCCGAAGCAGCTCTCCAGACCCGACGAGTCCGACTTGTTGACGGGGTTGTTCTCGGAGTAGGCGTACGCGTTCCACTGCTGCGGGTTGTCCGCGTTGATGATCGGGTCGGGGCTGATGAAGCGGCCGGTGGTGGGGTCGTATTCGCGGGCGCCGAGGAGGGTGAGGCCGGTGGCCTTCTCCTTGGTGCCGCCGACGAAGCCCTTGTCAGTGGCCCAGGCGCCGGGTGCGGGCTGGGTGCCGCGTTCGTTGCCGAACGGGTCCGACGCACGGCGGATGTGGGCGAGGTCGGAGGCCTTGAACTGGACTCCGCCGGTGCCGTGGTGGTCCGAGCTCTGATAGGTGAGCGTGGAGCCGCTGGCGGTGCTGGTTGAGCGGGTGATGGAGAGGCCGCCGGGGGCCCCGTAGGTACGGACGTTGGAGACCTTGCCGCTGGCGGTGTCCAGGGTGATCTGGTCGGTGCCGAGGTTGAGGGTGGTGCTGGTGGGGTCGCGGCGGATGAGCTGGTTGCCGCCGGTGTCGTAGAGGTAGCTGGTGCCGGCGCTCTCACCGGTGCCGACGATCTTGTCGAGCTTGCCCTGGCCGTTCCAGGTCAGGGCCTTGGTACCGGCGGTGGTGGTGATGCCGGCGGTGTTGCCTGTCGCGTCGTAGGTATAGGAGGTGACCTTGGTGCCCGCGGTGCTGGTTTCCGTGGAGGTCATCAGCGCGTGCGGGCCGCCCGTGCCGCCGCCCGTCTTCGGGTCGGAGGACGGGGCGTTGGGGCCGGTGCCGAAGGTCTGGGTGACCGTCGTGTCCTTGGCGGCGTTGCCGGTGACGTCCTTCTTGACCAGCTTCTTGCGGTTGCCGAGGTTGTCGTAGGTGTACTGCTGCCAGTACGGAGCCGGGCCGCCCACGCTGGGCTTGCCGGCGCCGTCGACGGCCGGGCCGGTGGCATTGGTGCAGCCACCGATACCGCGCACGCTGGGCTGGGGGGCCGTGGTCTGGGTACCTGTGTCGGTCCAGGCCTGGGTCAGGCGCCCGAGGTAGTCGTGGGTGAAGCACTGCAGGTCACGGGCCGTGCCGTCCTGGGTGTCGCCGATCGAGGTGAGATCGCCGGCCTGGTTGTAGGTGTAGTCCAGGACGTCGACGCTCGCGGTCGCGGCGGTCTGCTTGTCCAGGGTCGAGCGGACCGGATGGCCGCTGCCGGCGTCGTAGTCGGTCGTGGTGACGACCTGCATGCCGGTGTCGCCCACGGTGCTGCGGATCGGCCGGCCGTAGGGGTCGTAGCGCATGTCCACGAGGTACGGGGTCTTGGCGAGACCGATCTTGCCGTTGAACGAGGTGAGGTTGCCCGCGACGTCGATACCGAAGGTCAGCGTTTCCACACCCAGGCCGGCCTTGGGAATGCCGGGAAGGGCGGTGGTCTTCAGCTGCCCGTAGGCGTCGTAGGTGTTGGTCGTCTCGTAGGTGCCGGCCAGCTCCTTCTCCGCCGTCGGGATGGTGACCTTGGTGCCGAGGGGGCGGTAGCCGCCGTCGTAACCGGTGACCTCCATGACGTAGGCGCTGCCCGTTTTGCCGCCCACGTAGCGGGTGGTGGTGTCGGGCTTGCCGAGTGCCTTGGTGTCGTAGGTGAACGCACCGACCTGCTTGGCCGGGTCGGCTGCCGTGCCCTCGTAGGTCGCGATGGTGCGGCCGAGGATGTCGGTGACGGTGGTGGCGCTCTTGAGGCGGGCGTCCGTGGTGGTGACGAGGTTCTTGGTGTCGTCGTAGACCGTGGTACCGGTGCCCGAGTCGGGGTCGGTGGTCTTCACCAGGCGGCCGAGGAGGTCGTAGGCGAAGGTCCACTCGTTGCCGGCGGAGTCCTTCCGCGACAGTTCCTGGCCCTGGGTGTTGGAGACGTAGGTCGTCTCGTCGTAGACGCCGGTGGGGGTGTTGGTCTTGTACTGGCGCAGGACGGAGGTGAGGCCGTTGGTGACGGTCGCCGTGGCGAAGCCGCCGGCCGGCGGGGTGGTGCGGGTCTCGTCCGCGCCCGGGTACTCGGTCTTGGAGCGGGACTGCTCTACACCGAACGACTGGAAGATCGACGCGGTGGTGCGGCCGAGGCCGTCGAAGACCTTGACGGTCTGGGACGGGATCTTGCTGTCGGGCTGGACCCCGCCGTTGGGCAGGAACAGCGCCGCGGACGGCGCCGCCTGGTCGGTGTAGTAGGCGGAGCTGGTCTTGGTCTGCCAGCCGTGGGAGTCGAAGAGGGCATCGGTGATCATGCGGCCGGCCACGCCCGAGGGGGTGCTGGCCTGGGTCTGACGGACCCGGCCGAGACCGTCGTAGATGGAGTAGCTGGAGGTGTAGGAGTTGTCGTTCATGAGCGCCTGGCTCAGAACGGCGGACGGCGCGTTGGTGCCGTTCATCGTGTACGAGAACTTGCGTACAGGCAGGTCCTTCGTGGAGTCCTGACCGGGCTGCCAGATCTTCACGACCCGACCCAGCGCGTCATACGTGCGCTCCGCGACGTGGCTGTTCTCGTCGGTGGTCTTCAGCGGCTGCGAACGGCCGATGTCGAGGGTGGTGACCGACTTCCAACCCAGCGGGTTGGTGTGCGTCACGGTGTTCGGCAGGGTACCCGTGGCCGGGGAGTAGGCGGTCGTGGTGACCGCGCCGCCGGGGTGGGCAGTGTCGGTGCGGACCTTGTTGGTGTTGCTGGTGACACGGCCGTACGCGTCGTACGTGGACGTGGAGTTGAGGCGGTAGACCGGCTTGCCGGTGCCGTCGTACTTCTCCAGAACCTCCGTACCCGTGCCGTCGGCGGTCGCTCCGACCTTGCCGTAGGCGAGCCCGTCGAAGTAGGAGCGGGTGTCGCCGACTGTGTTGGCCGCGGTCGGCGTCTGACCGCACACGCCGGACAGAACCAGGGTGCGGGAAGCGAGCTCCGTGACCGCCCCGGCGGGGCCGGTGGGGTACTCGAAGGAGGTGCACAGACGCTGGTCCGCACGCGAGATATCGCTGTTGTCGTCGACCTGGAGCGGGCGCGTCGTGAGCGTCTCGTCGTAGGTGGAGGTGCGTTCGCCGGTGCGCCAGGTGCCGTTGGCGAGCTTGGAGCGGGTGGTGACCTTGGCTGTGTTGACCGCGCGCGCCGTGATGGCAGGCATGCCGGCGGCCTGGTTACGGGTCGCGGTGACCGGGCCGATCCACGGAGTGGTGACCTCGTCGGAGACCACCGTCCCGCCGTCGCGGTCGTAGGTTTCGCTCTGGCGGACGAACCCGGAGAGGACCTCCTCGTCCTTGATCGTCCCGCCCTGCGCATCAGAGACGTTCACGCTGCGCTTGGAGCCGTTGGCGAGGACGTCGCCGTCCATGCCGCGCAGGTAGGTGGTGACGCTCTTGGTGCGGGGAGCTTCGGAGGCGTTGCCGTTACCGGTGCGGGTGGTGACGGTGGCGAAGCCGCGGAACTGGTCCCAGGTACGGGTCTTGGGGTCGGTGAACTCCGAGTCGTTGCGGTGCCAGGCGATGCCGCCGCCGTACTCGTAGTCCGTGACCGTGGAGACCTGGCCGCCGACCTTGTCCTGCTGGGTGACCGACTGGACGACCACCTTGTTGAACCAGTCGTTGACCGGGTCCGCGAAGGACTGGCCGGGCAGGTACCACTTGACCGGCATGCAGGCCATCGTGTTGCCGTCCTCCGAGGACGGCATCGTCCCCGCGAGACGGGAGCATTCCGGGGCCTTGTAGGCGACGTTGATCTGGCCACCGGTCTCGGTGGTGATCGTCTGAATACGCGGACGACGGTAACTCGGCGCCGAAGCGTCCGTACCATCCGGACGCCGGACCACACCATCGACGCGGTTGGGGAACTGCGTCGCCTGGAAGAAGACCTCGGGAAGCTTGATCGCGGTCTTGTTGTTGGAGCCGGTGCGCTGGATCGAGTCGATCCACAGGGTCGGGGACGTGCCGTCGCCCGGGTCCTGGAAGGACTGCTTCAGGTCGTAGGTGTCGACGATGCGGTAGGCGGTGCCCGTCCACACCTCGGTGTAGATCTGCGGGAACTTCTTCGTCGTGAAGAACGTCGGCGACAGATTCAGGCACTGCCCCGTGGCCGCGCACTCCTGGTCGATCGGAGTGTCCGGCCACGACTTGGCATTCGCCTTCACACGCTGAGCGGGATCACACGTGATCGCACCCGCGACAACGCAGCGCTCGGTGTTGGTGATCCAGATCTGGGCGGCCGGCTTGGCCGCGCCCTTCGCGGCGATCTGCTCGGGCAGGCGCTGGCCGTAGCCGATCCACGTCGGGTACGAGCCGCGCTGGTACTTCGTGGAGGTGCCGGTGCCGTTGTTCTGGCCGCCGCCCCGCCCGTAGAAGTTGTCTTCCTGCTCGTAGCGGTAGGTCACCAGGTTCTGGTGCGGGTCCACGACGTAGTCGAGGTTCCACTGCCAACCCAGCTGCTGCCACGAACCGTTCGCGGGAGTCTCCGCGCCCAGGCACTTGTCCTGACCACTGTTGAAGTACACCGGAACCGTCGAAACCGACTTGGCCTCCGGGTCGGTGCCGTCACCGCCCGGGAGGCGGTTGGAGCCGAAGTAGTACTGGGTGCCATCGGTCGTGGTGACCTTGAAACCCTCACCCTTCCAAGCAGCATTGCGCTGCCCGGTCAGACGCTCGATCTTCGTACCGTCCTCACCCTGAAGGTGATAGACACACGTCGTGTCGTCACGGACGATCTGACCCGCGTGACCCGCCAGGCTCAGGGACAGGATGTCGCCCGCCCAGCATTCGTCGCCGGACTCGGCGATTCCCGCGTCCTTGCAACCCTTGTAAGAACGGGAGATCGAGCCGGGGCTCCAGTCCCAGCCCTCACCGAAACCGGACGCCTGCGCATTCGTCGACGCCGTACGGCCATCGATCGAAGACGAGTCATAACCCAGGCCCACACTGGGACCCGGGCCGGCGATGGAGGAGGGGACCTCTACCGTGTAGCCGTAGGTGAAGTTCGCAGCGTTCGACCCCGCCTGCCACGAAGCGGAAGGCAGCAACGGGGTCGCGGTGTAGTCACCGGACGCACCAGACGGACCTGCCTCCACCGCAAGCGCAACCGCCTGCGGCGCCAGCACCTGCGGAGCCGTCGCAGGAGCCGACTGCCCGCCGGAGGACTTCAGCAGACTCGGAGCAGCTGCAGCCGTCTTCGGAGCATCGACCTCCGCCACCAGACGACCCGACGCATCCTTGTGCGACGCGACCGGCGTACGGGACGTACAGCCCGCCGCACCCGGAGTGGTCAGCGCACAGTCGGGAAGCCGCACCACACGCGCACGGTCACCCCAGTTCGCGCCAGTCGTCTTCGACCACGCCGACACATCGAAGCCGACCCGCACCTTGCCCGAAGCAGCCGAACCCGCCGCATCCGTCAGGGCGACGAGCGCACCAGCGACACCAGCCGCACGCGTCTTCGCCTCGTCCTTCACCTCAACCCGCAGCGAACCCTCACCCGAGCCGCCGGCACCGCTGGCAGGCGTGACCGCGAGCTCGGAGAGCTTCGCCGAAGGGTTCGCACCCGTGCCGGCGGAGAGCCAGACCGGCAGCTCACCAGCCTGAACGGGCTTTGCTCCAGCTATGGTCCGCGATTTGCTGGCTGAATCGAGCGGAACGGTCGCCGAGCCGGTCGGGGCCTTCGCCTTCGTATCCGGGTTCCACGGCTTGCTGGCGGGCGCCTTGGCATTGGCCGGCTTTGCATTCGAGCCCTTTACGGGCTTGGTCTGGGGTAGCGCCGTATTCGGCGGCACCCACACCTTCGGCGGCTTCGCCGCCGCTTCGGCCGCGGGCAAGCCCAGGCCGGAGATGAGCACCGCAAGCACGGCGACCATCGCGACACGTGGCCGTCTCGCGCGCACGCGCGCGAAAAGGCCACTATGACGAGTAGACAAAATCCCCCCACAAGAAACGGAGCAACTCAATCCGGAAGCGGTCGAGTTGAGATCCTGCGCACCCTAAGGAGGGGGTGGTCTATTCGTACAGGAATTTCTTAACATTTCTTTACATGATCAATATCACCTGCTGGGCAATGTCGCCCTTCATGGCATGAACTGGACACCTTGATCCAACAAACCGTTGACAGGTTTGCAGAGACTAAGGAGCGTGCGCCTGACCTCAGTTCACCCGACGCGCTGTGGTCCATCACCACTCTGGCCACCGCGCCGCTGCCCGTGCCGAGTTTCAGTCCGGCCCCCTGACCCAGCGGTACCGGACACCGAATGACGACGGCCGCCGCTCCCGCAAGGGGAGGGGCGGCCGTCGCCGTATGCCGTGAAGGGCGGGGTCAGTGCGGGAGCGTGGCCGGGGAGCCGCCGTTGGCTTCGTAGCCGGCCACCGCCAGGGCGCGGTAGACCGCGTAGGAGGCCGCCGGGTCGGGATCGGCGGACCAGGGGAGGGCGCCGACGTAGCCGTCCACGTGGCGGACCTGCTCCATCGCCTCCGCCCAGCGTTCGCCGCCGACCAGGAAGAGCAGGAGCAGGTGGCGTACGTGCGCCAGCATCGGGTCGTCGGGGCGCGCGCTGTGGACCGCGTACAGGGCGCCCTCCACCGCACGGGTCACGGCCGCGCTCTGGTGGAAGCTGCGGATCAGGACGACGTCGGGGATGTGCTCGTACAGGGCGAAGAGCGGGAGCGCCGCGAGCAGGGAGCCCTGCGGGGCGCGGGCGGCCGCGTAGTGGGTGAAGGCGTCGGCCTTCTCGCGGGAGCCGTGCCACTTCTCGCACCAGTAGTTCAGCGCGGCCAGATGGGCGCCCATGTGCTGCGGCGCCCGGTCGATGACCTTCGCCCAGAGGGCGTCGTACTCGGGCTCCGAGTAGTGCATCACCCGGGCGACCGCCAGCTCGATGATGTACGGGACCGGGTCGCCCGGGGCCAGCAGCGCGGCCTTGTGGCAGGACTCCCGGGCCTCCTCCGCGATGATCCGGACGTCGGCCTCGCTCATGCCCTCCGGACGCCGGAACATCTGCTGCGCCAGCAGCTCCGCGTGCACCTGCGCGCCGCCCGCGTCCTTCGGGGACTCCAGCCGCCACGCCTTGAGCCACTGCGCGCCGAGCCCGGGCTCCTGCGAGAGCTCCAGGGCGGCCGAACCGGCGAAGGCCTGGACGCGCTGCCAGCGCACCTCGCCCTCCTTCGGGGTGCCGGCCAGCAGCTGCGAGGCGGCCTGCCACTGCCCGGTGCGCCGGACGTTGGAGAGGGCGTCCATCAGGTCCTGGTCAGGGCCGGGGATCCGGACGTCGAGTTCCTCCTGGAGGGCGAAACCGTAGGCCGCGGGGTCGGCGGCGTCGGGGCTGCCGGGCGCGACCTGGCGCAGACCGCCCCGCCTGCGCCGAACGTACGGTCCGACGACGGCCAGAACCATGCACATCGCGATCAGGAACCACAAAATCTCCATGCCCCCAGCGAACCAGACCCACCCGCGCGAACGCGAATAGGGGAGGGGAGGAGTCCGGGAGGGCCGGGGCCGGTGTTCAAGCGAACCGCGACGGGGGTGAGCGGGCATTAGCATCGGGCCATGAGCGATGACAGCCACGAGCACCAGAGCTTCGAGACCCGTGCCATCCACGCGGGCAATACGGCGGACCCGCAGACCGGTGCGGTAGTACCGCCGATCTACCAGGTATCCACGTACAAGCAGGACGGCGTGGGCGGACTGCGCGGCGGCTACGAGTACAGCCGCAGCGGCAACCCGACCCGTACCGCGCTGGAGGAGAACCTCGCGGCGCTGGAGGGCGGCCGGCGCGGCCTCGCCTTCGCGTCCGGGCTCGCCGCCGAGGACTGCCTGCTGCGCACGCTGCTTTCCCCGGGCGACCACGTGGTCATCCCGAACGACGCCTACGGCGGCACCTTCCGGCTCTTCGCGAAGGTCGTCTCCCGCTGGGGCGTCGAGTGGTCGGTGGCGGACACCTCCGACCCGGCGTCCGTACGCGCCGCCATCACCCCGAAGACCAAGGTCATCTGGGTCGAGACCCCCTCCAACCCGCTCCTGGGCATCACCGACATCGCCCTGGTCGCCGACATCGCGCGGACGGCCGGCGCCAAGCTGGTCGTGGACAACACCTTCGCGTCCCCCTACCTCCAGCAGCCCCTCGCGCTCGGCGCGGACGTGGTCGTGCACTCGCTGACCAAGTACATGGGCGGCCACTCCGACGTCGTGGGCGGCGCGCTCGTCGCCGCCGACGAGGCGCTCGGCGAGGAACTGGCCTACCACCAGAACGCGATGGGCGCCGTGGCCGGCCCCTTCGACTCGTGGATCGTGCTGCGCGGCATCAAGACGCTGGCCGTGCGCATGGACCGGCACGCGGAGAACGCGGGCAAGGTCGTCGAGCTGCTGACCCGCCACCCCAAGGTCCACAAGGTCCTCTACCCGGGCCTGCCCGAGCACCCGGGCCACGAGGTCGCCGCCAAGCAGATGCGCAACTTCGGCGGCATGATCTCCTTCCAGGTCGTCGGTGGCGAGCAGGCGGCGGTCGACCTCTGCGCCCGCACCAAGATCTTCACCCTGGCCGAGTCCCTCGGCGGCGTCGAGTCCCTCATCGAGCACCCGGGCCGCATGACCCACGCCTCGGTGGCCGGCTCGGCCCTGGAGGTCCCGGCGGACCTGGTCCGGCTGTCGGTCGGCATCGAGAACGCGGACGACCTGGTGGCGGACCTGACCCAGGCGCTGGGCTGACCGGCACCGACCGTCCGGTGACAGCCCGCTGATCACCCGCTGAACGCCTCCTCCGCCCCCGTTGCCGCCCGGCACCGGGGGCGGAGTCGTCCGCGGGGCCGGGCCGCCCACCCGCCTACCAGGGCGGCGAGACCTCGCTCGAGGGGGCCGTCCAGGTCCAGGCGTGCGTCAGCGAAGCCCAGACCACGAAGGCCACCACCGCCGCGAACAGCAGGGTCCAGCCGATCCGGCGCCGGACCAGGCGCCGCCGCAGCAGCCGGTCCCCGCGCGCGGCGGCTCCCGACGCCAGATCGGTCGGCACCGTCGGGTACGGACCCTCCAGCAGCCGCCTGACCTGGGCTTCCTTGGGGTCCGGGCGGCTGCTCATGCGGCACCTGCCGCAGCCGAACCGGCGGAGCGAGTGGTTCCAGGGGTCCCGGTGCCCGGGCCCTTGCGCAGCTCGGCCACGGCCCGCGCGCAGAGCGCCCGTACCCGCTCGGGCGGCAGCCCCAGCTGCGCCGCCGTGACCTCCTCCGCGAGCCCCTCGTAGAGCCGCAGCACCAGCACGAGCCGCTCCAGCGGGCTCAGCCGGCCGAGCACCCCGGCGCCGCCGTGGTGGCGGCGGCCGGTGCGGGCGAAGGCGGCGCACAGCTCCTGGCGGGTGTAGTCGTACGGGTCGTCCCCGCGCAGCCTGCGCCAGTTCGCGTACGTACGGGCCAGCGCGCCCCCGAGGAGTCCGCGCGCGGCGGGGGCGTCGGCCGCACCGGACGGGCCGGTGCCGGGTTCCGCCGTGAGCAGGATCGCGACGCGCAGGAGCCGCCCCGCCGCACCGGCGACGAAGGCTTCGAATTCGGCGTAGGGGCCCGGCCCGTGGTCCACAATCCACATAGTGCGGCCAGCGGGACCACCCCGGTCAAGGGGTCGGGAGTACTTGGATCAGGAGGCGGGTCCGGCCGCGGAAGCCGGGTCGGCGCCCGCGTCGGGGCCCGCCTCGGAAGCCGCCGACATCAGCTCGGACAGCGAGACGTTGAATCGGGTCAGCAGAGCGGTGAACGCCTCGCGCTCCGCCTCGTCCCAGCCGTCCGTCACCCGGGCCATCAGCTCGCGCCGCGAGGAGCGGACCTCCTCCAGCCGCGCCAGCCCGCGCGGGGACAGCGCGAGCACCACGGCCCGCCCGTCCTCGGGGTGCGAGGCCCGCTTGACCAGACCGCTGTCGACGAGGGGCGCGACCTGGCGGGTGACGGTGGAGGAGTCGATGCCCATGCCGCCGGCGAGCGCCTTGACGCCCATCGGGCCTTCCAGGTCGAGCCGGTTGAGCAGCAGGTACGCGGCCCGGTCCATGGAGTTGCGGGCCTGGCCGACCCCGCCCAGGCGGGTCTGCTCGGCGCGCCGGGCGAAGACCGCCACCTGGTGCTGGAGCGCGTCGAGGAGACCGGCTTCGGCGGGCGCGCCGGCGGGCGCGCAGGGCTGCGCGGGCAGGTCGGAACTGGCCGAGGTGGAGGGCATGGCCGTGGGCTCTCTTCGCTGGGGCCGACAAGGATGGGGGACAGAGTACGCGGCCGTGCGGCGGCTCGTACTCCGCGTACGAGAACTGATACGGCCGCTGCGCGGGCCCGGCTGCGGGCCGTCCAGGATGGCCTGATTTCACCCGTCCAGGCACCCAAAGGCAGCCCTGTCCGCAGCCTTCGGCGGACACGTCCGCAGCGGCGGACGGACCTGTCGTGGCGCGTGGCCGGGTCCCCGGCCACGCGCCGCGATCCGTGCGGGCTGCGAGACTGACCGCATGAACTACCGCGTGCCGCAGCCCGTCCCGCAGGTCATCCTCGACGACGTCCGGGGGGCCCAGAAGATGCTCTCGGGCGTCTCCCGGGTGACCGCGATGGAGGGCAGCCGGTACCTCTCCTCCCTCACCGGATCCCCGGTCCACCTCAAGTGCGAGAACCTCCAGCGCACCGGCTCCTTCAAGCTGCGCGGCGCCTACGTCCGCATCGCCGGCCTGCGCCCCGAGCAGCGCGCCGCCGGGGTGGTCGCCGCCAGCGCAGGGAACCACGCGCAGGGCGTGGCCCTGGCCTCCTCCCTGCTCGGGGTCCGCTCGACGGTCTTCATGCCGGTCGGGGCGCCGCTGCCGAAGGTGGCGGCCACCCAGGACTACGGCGCCGAGGTGCGCCTGCACGGGCAGGTGGTGGACGAGACCCTCGCGGCCGCCCAGGAGTACGCGGACCGTACGGGGGCGGTGTTCATCCACCCCTTCGACCACCACGACATCATCGCCGGGCAGGGCACGGTCGGCCTGGAGATCCTGGAGCAGTGCCCCGAGGTGCGCACCATCCTGGTCGGCATCGGCGGCGGCGGGCTCGCGGCCGGTGTGGCGGTCGCGGTCAAGGCGCTGCGGCCGGACGTCCGGGTGGTCGGGGTCCAGGCGGCCGGCGCGGCCGCGTACCCGCCCTCGCTGAAGGTCGGGCACCCGGTGTCGATCGAGAACCCGAACACGATGGCGGACGGCATCAAGGTGGGACGGCCCGGCGACGTCCCCTTCAAAATCATCGGCGAACTCGTCGACGACGTGCGTACGGTGTCGGAGGACGCGCTCTCCAGCGCCCTGCTGCTCTGCCTGGAGCGGGCGAAGATGGTGGTCGAGCCGGCCGGGTGCAGCCCGGTGGCCGCGCTGCTGAGCGAACCCGAACTGTACGGGGACGGCCCGGTCGTCGCCGTCCTGTCGGGCGGCAACATCGATCCGCTGCTCCTGCAGCGGATCCTGCGCCACGGCATGGCCGCGGCCGGCCGCTACCTGTCGCTGCGGCTGCGCGTGACCGACCGCCCGGGGGCGCTGGCCGGTCTGCTGGGGGTGTTGTCGGTGGTGGATGCGAACGTGCTGGACGTGAGCCACGTACGGACCGACCCGCGGCTGGGGCTCACGGAGGTGGAGGTGGAGCTGCACCTGGAGACGAAGGGGCCGAAGCACTGCGCGGAGGTCGCCCGTTCGCTGCACAGCGCGGGGTACAAGGTCATGAGCTAGCCAGGGCTACGGCCTGGGCCAGGGCCTGTCGGCGGATTCCCGCCCGCCCGCACCACCCGTAGCGGAAACGCGATATGACGCGATAGCGTTCGCCCGATCGGCGGCGGCCGGGCGAGGGACGCTCACCGCCCCTAGGATTTGCGTAGGAATGTAACGATTCTGCTGGCCCCATCCGCACTGGGAGCATTCATATGCCAGGCGCTATCTACGCCGAAGGTCTGGTCAAGACCTTCGGCGACGTACGGGCTCTGGACGGCGTGGACCTGGACGTCCCCGAAGGCACCGTCCTCGGTCTGCTCGGCCCGAACGGAGCGGGCAAGACCACGACCGTGCGCGTCCTGACCACCCTCCTCCAGCCCGACAGCGGCAAGGCGGTCGTCGCGGGCATCGACGTGCTCAAGCACCCCAACGAAGTGCGGCGCGCGATAGGCCTGTCGGGCCAGTTCGCCGCAGTCGACGAGTACCTGACCGGCCGCGAGAACCTCCAAATGGTCGGCCAGCTCTACCAGATGAGCGCCAAGGCGGCGAAGGCCCGTGCCGCCGAACTGCTCGAGCGGTTCAACCTCGGCGACGCCGCCGACCGCACGGCCAAGACCTACTCCGGCGGCATGCGCCGGCGCCTCGACCTCGCGGCGGCCCTCGTCGTGAGCCCGCCCGTGATGTTCATGGACGAGCCCACCACCGGCCTCGACCCGCGCAACCGGCAGGCGCTGTGGGCGATCATCCAGGAGCTCGTCGCGGGCGGCACCACCCTGCTGCTCACCACGCAGTACCTGGAGGAGGCCGACCACCTCGCGCACGACATCTGCGTGGTCGACCACGGAAAGGTCATCGCGCGCGGCACCTCCGACCAGCTCAAGGCCCAGACGGGCGGCGAGCGCGTCGAGGTGGTCGTGCACGAGCGCGAGCACATGGCGCAGGCCCGTGAGGTCCTCGCCGGCTTCGGCAAGGGCGAGACCACCGTCGAGGAACACACCCGCAAGCTGACCGTGCCGGTCTCCGGCGGCGCCAAGCTGCTCGCCGAGGTCATCCGCGAGCTCGACGGGCGCGGCATCGAGATCGACGACATCGGCCTGCGCCGTCCCACCCTGGACGACGTGTTCATCTCCCTGACCGGCCACGCCGCGGAGCTCGCGGACGCCGACGCGGAGGACGGCGTTCCGTCCGCCGACGCCAAGGGTGGCCGCAAGGCCCGTAAGGCGAGCAAGGAGACGGTGAAATGACCCTCACCTCCACGACCCCGGAGCTGGTGGCGCCCCGCCCGCGCGGCGGCATCGTCCAGGGGGTCAAGGACTCCCTGGTCATGGCCAAGCGGAACCTGATCCGGATGTCCCGCATCCCCGAGATGATCATCTTCGGCGTGATCCAGCCGGTGATGTTCGTCGTCCTGTTCAGCTACGTCTTCGGCGGCTCCATAGCCGTCGGCGGCAACACCTCGCCCGCCGCCTACCGCGAGTTCCTGATGGCGGGCATCTTCGCCCAGACGGTCACCTTCGCCACGGCCGGCGCGGGCGCGGGCATCGCGGACGACATGCACAAGGGCCTCATCGACCGCTTCCGCTCCCTGCCCATGGCCCGGGGCGCGGTACTGACCGGCCGCACCCTCGCCGACCTCGTCCAGACCACCCTCACGCTCGTCGTCCTGGCGATCGTGGCGCTGATCGTCGGCTGGCGCACCCACACCAACCTCGGCGAGGTCCTGGCCGGCTTCGCCCTGCTGCTCCTGCTCGGGTACGCGTTCTCCTGGATCGGCGCCCTGATCGGCCTGTCGGTGCGCACCCCGGAGGCGGCCACCTCGGGCGGGCTGATCTGGCTCTTCCCGCTGACGTTCATCTCGAACGCCTTCGTCCCCTCCCAGAACATGCCGGGCTTCCTGCGGCACATCGCGGAGTGGAACCCCTTCAGCGCCACCGTCCAGGCCTCGCGCCAGCTCTTCGGCAACCTGCCCGAGGGCTATCCGGTCCCCGAAGCCTGGCCGATGCAGCACCCGGTCATCGCGTCCGTCCTCTGGTCGGTCCTGATCATCGTGCTCTTCCGAACCCTGGCGGTGCGCAAGTACCGCTCGGCAACGGCTTAGGCGGAACCCACGGGAAGCACTTCGCCCCGCCGAGCAGCTGCTCGGCGGGGCGAATTCGCAAAGGGGGGTGATCAGCCGGTGAAGGGCTTGACGTCGAGGATCTTGACCGAGGCGTGCTTGCCGTTGGGCAGCTCGTACTGGGCGTCCTCGCCGATCTTCTTGCCCATCACGCCGGTGCCCAGCGGGGACTGCGGGGAGTAGGTCTCGAAGTCCGAGGACGCGTACTCGCGCGAGGCCAGCAGGAACTCCATGGTGTCGTTCTCGTCGCCGTCGAAAGCGATCTTGACGAGCGTGCCGGGGGCCACCACGCCCTCCGAGGCGGGGGCCGTGCCGACCTTGGCCTTCTCCAGGAGCTGCGTGAGCTGGCGGATGCGGAGCTCCTGCTTGCCCTGCTCCTCCTTGGCCGCGTGGTAACCGCCGTTCTCGCGGAGGTCGCCCTCCTCGCGGGCCGCGGCGATCTTGATCGTGATCTCCGTGCGGGCGGGACCAGAGAGGTACTCCAGCTCTGCTGTCAGCTGGTCGTACGCCGCCTGGGTCAGCCAGGTGACGCTCTCGCTCGTCTGGGTCACGGGTGCTCCTCGTCGGTACAGGGACTACAAAGCCGCCAGCGGCGGACGAAACCACGAGCCTAACAATTCGGGAAGAAAAGGGGGAGGACACCAAGCGTGTGAAGTACGTCAGGGCCCCCGGCCGGGCGGGGGCGAGGCCGGACTGGGCCGGACGGGGCCGGAGGTAACCGGAAGGAACGACTCCACCACCCGGCGTGTTGCCCGCGCCGGGGGACCGGGCCAGCCGGGGAAAGGCTCAGCCGGGGAAAGGTTCAGTTCGCGGTGCCCGCGGCCCGGCAGCCGATCAGGTCGATCATCGTGGCGCGGCCGGTGGTCTTCAGCGTCACCATCTCGTCCACGCGCTTGTCCTTCTGCGCGAACGTGAAGTCGGCCCGGCCCACCTCGCCGTGGTTCACGTCCTGCGAGCTGAGCGTGCACACCCCGGTGACCGAGGCGTCCTTGCGCACCTCCAGGTGCACCTCGACCGCGTTGTCCGAGACCACCTGGTACTTGATGACCTCGGCGCTGACGCTCTGACCGGCGACGTAGTCCCAGCCGATCCAGCCGACCACGCCCAGCAGGCCGATCCCGAGGACCGATCCCACGATCTTGAGCTTCCGGTCCGCACGCTCGTCCGCCGACCGGCCGTAACGGCCCTCGGGCAGTCCCTCGCGCACCGCGCTCATTGATCGTTCCCTTCGAGACGGGCGAACCACGGAAATCCCAGCCCGGGGAGGGCGGTCCCGCCATCGTAGACGCGCAGTACCCCGGTTCTCTTCGCCCTGCCGTGATCTGCGCTTTCCGGCATTGTCAGTGGGCTCGGTTAGGTTGATCGCATGACGGCACTGCAGGAGAAGGAGGAGTGCGGTCCGGCCCGGCTGGACAGGATGCTGACTGAAGCCCGCAACCGCAACACCTGGTTGGGTGACGGCAGTAGCGTTCCGCAGCAGCAGTTGGTGCGGGACTTCGGGAAGTCCCGCACCAAAGCCTTGAAAGACATCAAGGCCCGGTTGCCGATTCGGCAGCGGGCGGGAATGCCCAAGTACAAGAAGAAGGCCAAGACCGATCCGAGCCTGAACTACACCCGGCGCGGTTTCCGGATCAAGGACGGCCGCCTGCACCTGGCGGGCGGCATCAGCCTGACCGTGGTGTGGTCCCGCGCACTTCCGGCGGCCCCGTCGAGCGTGCGGATCTACCGCGACACCCTCGGGCACTGGTATGCGTCCTTCGTCGTCCCCACCGAAGCCCAGCCCCTCCCGGGAACGGGCGCGGTGATCGGCATCGACTGGGGCGTGAAGGAGACCGCGACCACCACCAGCGACACCCACGACCTCCAGCACGCCGAGCACGGCAAGAAGGTGGCCCGGCAACGCCAGGACGGCGCCCGAAAGTGGGCCAAGACGGTCGTCCGCGACCACGACACCCTCGCTGTGGAGGACTTCCGCCCGAAGTTCCTCGCCAAGTCCGCCATGGCGCGTAAAGCGGCCGACGCCGCGATCTCCACCACTAAGCGTGAGCTGATCAACATGGCTCGCAAGCACGGGCGTATCGTGCACATGGTCCATCCCGCGCACACCACGATGGACTGCGCGCAGTGCGGAGCGAGAACCAAGCACGCACTGCCTCTCTCGGAACGTACCTACACCTGCACCGTGTGTGGAGCTGTGTCCCCCAGGGACAAGAATTCCGCCCGCGTGATGCTGGTCCGGGCTGGTCTCAACCCGGCTGGTGCTGATCGTGTAAGAGCTGAGGGGCCGCAGGCCCACAGCCAACGTGAGCCAGGAATCCCCGGCCCTCAGGATCGGGGAGGATTCAATATAGAAGGCGCCAGCCCTGACGACTCAAAGAGGATCCTGTCTTGACCGAGCAGCTTCGACTGATGGCCGTCCATGCCCACCCCGACGACGAGTCGAGCAAGGGCGCGGCCACCATGGCCAAGTACGTGTCCGAGGGGGTGTCCGTCCTGGTGGTGACCTGCACCGGCGGCGAGCGCGGCTCCGTCCTCAATCCCAAGCTCCAGGGCGACAAGTACATCGAGGAGAACATCCACGAGGTCCGCGCCAAGGAGATGGACGAGGCCCGCGAGATCCTCGGCGTCGACCAGGAGTGGCTGGGGTACGTCGACTCCGGGCTTCCCGAGGGCGACCCGCTGCCGCCGCTGCCCGAGGGCTGCTTCGCGCTGGCCGACGTGGACGAGGCCGCCGGCGAGCTGGTGAAGAAGATCCGCGCCTTCAAGCCGCAGGTCGTCACCACGTACGACGAGAACGGCGGCTACCCGCACCCCGACCACATCATGACCCACCAGATCTCCATGGTGGCCTTCGAGCACGCCTCCGACACCGAGAAGTACCCGGAGGCCGAGTTCGGCCCGGCCTACCAGCCGCAGAAGCTCTACTACAACCAGGGCTTCAACAAGCCGCGCACCGTCGCCCTGCACGAGGCGCTGCTCTCCCGCGGCATGGAGTCCCCCTACGCGGAGTGGCTGGAGCGGTGGAAGGAGTTCGAGCGCAAGGAGCGGACCCTGACCACCCACATCCCCTGCGCCGAGTTCTTCGAGATCCGCGACAAGGCCCTCATCGCGCACGCGACGCAGATCGACCCGGACGGCGGCTGGTTCCGCGTCCCGATGGAGATCCAGAAGGAGGTCTGGCCGACCGAGGAGTACGAGCTGGCGAAGTCGCTCGTGGACACTTCCCTCCCCGAGTCCGACCTCTTCGCGGGCATCCGGGAGAATGCGTAGCTATGAGCGCTACGCAGGCAGCAATCGCCCAGCTCCTCCCGCTGGCCGGAGACACCTTCGACAAGAACAAGGTGACCCCCGGAATCCTGGGCTTCATCGTGTTCGCGGCCCTCGCCCTCGGGGTGTGGGGCCTGATGAAGTCGATGAGCCGGCACATGGGCCGGGTCGACTTCAAGGAAGCCCCGGAGCCCACCCCGGCGGAGGGCACGCGCGCCCCGTAGGGGCCCGCCCGTACGTACGGTCCTTCGCGCGACCGCCGTCCCACCCGCAGACCGGTGGGACGGCGGACCTTCGCGCGCGTGGTCGCCGGCGCGCCCTACTCGGCCGCCAGCGGCACCGGGATCCCCATGATCTCCCGCGAGTGCAGGTTCGGCACCAGCGACAGCCGCCACGCCTGCCAGCCCTCCGCCGGGTCGACTCCGCGCGCCAGGATCACCGCGTAGGTCTCCAGGCAGTCCTCCAGCCGCCCGTCCCGCATCGGGTGCGGGGCCGCCGAGAGGCGGGCCAGCTCCGTGCGTGCCTCGTCGGGCGCGCCCGGGACCGCGTAGGGCAGGAGCGTGCAGCGCAGGAACCGCGCCCAGTCCTCCCCGCGCCGGTCCCCGTAGGAGATGAACAGCCGGACGGCCTCCTCGCACAGGTCGAGCGCCTGCGCGGTGCGCCCGTTGCCCGCGTCCACGATCGCCAGCTCCACGCAGGTCCACGCCTCCCCGTGCGCCAGCCCGATCCGCCGGAAGTCCGCCCGCGCGTCCACCAGCAGCTGGCGGGCGAAGCCGGAGTTGCGCAGGTTGCCCGTCTGCGCCGCCCGCTGGTCGCGCGTCACCCGGCCCGAGTGGTGGCGGGCGTGCGCCAGCCCGTACACGTCGCGCATCCGGGAGAACATCGTGCGGGCCCGCTCCAGCTCCCGCACCGCCCGGTCCCGCTCCCCGGCCTCCTCCAGCGCCTGCCCCAGGTAGTACAGGGTCCACGCCTCGCCGCGCGCGTCCTCCGCCTCCCGGTGGCGGGCCAGCGCGTCGCGCAGCCGCTCCAGGGCCGGCCCCGGATCCCCGTCGACCACCCGGGCCCGGCCGAGCTGGGTCAGCGCCCAGGCCTGGCCGCGGTCGTCGCGGGTGCGCCCGTACAGCTCCAGCGCCAGGCGCAGCTCCGCCTCCGCGCGCTCCACCTGGCCCAGGCGCAGGTGGACCTGGCCGAGCTGGAAGTGCGCCCAGGCCTCGCCGTGCACGCTCCCGCTCTCCCGGTGCAGCACCAGGGACTCGCGCAGCAGCCGCAGGGCCTCCACGAGGTGCGCGCGGTCGCGTTCGACGGCTCCGAGCGCGTGCAACCCCCACGCGCGGTCGCCCGCGAGCTCGTCGGAGGCCTGCAGGACCAGGGCCTCGCGGATGCGCGCCGAGGCCTCCGGGAGATTGCCCTGGTGGTGCAGGGTGATACCCAGCGAGACCAGTGCCATGCCCGCGCCGGCCTCCTGGTGGGCCTCCATGTACTGGTCGACCAGCGAGGTCAGGGTGGTGCGGGACTTGTCGAGCTCGCCGAGCTGGCGCGCCGCGATACCGGTGCGCCACTGCACCGAGCGGACCAGCAGCCCCTGGTCGACGGCCTGGGTCAGCTCGTTGATCTCGCCGAGCCGGTACAGGTCCCCGCGCAGCAGGCAGAAGTCGCAGAGCGCGCCCAGCAGGTCCAGTACCGCCTGCTGGTCCACGCCCTCCGAGTGACGCAGGGCCGCCGTGATGAAGCTGGACTCGTCGTCCAGCCAGCGCAGCGCCGCGTCCAGGGAGGCGAAGCCGTGGCCGCCAACCGTGCTCGACTTCGACAGGGCGTTGGCGCGCGTGGACATCTTTCCGTCGACCATCCGGATCACCGAGTCGGCGAGCTGCGCGTACGTGCGGATCAGCCGCTCGTGGGCCGCCGCGGCCCCGGCCCGGTCCTCGTCGGCCGCCAGCCGCGCCGCCGCGTGGGCGCGCACCGCGTCGTGCATCCGGAACCGGTCCCCGCGTACGTGGTCCAGCAGGCCCGCCTGCGCCAGCTCGCGCAGCAGCCGCCCGGCCTCCACCTGTTCCGCGTCGATCAGCGCCGCCGCGGCCGCCGCCCCGAGCGAGGCCCGGCCGGCCAGGGTGAGGCGGCGCAGCAGGCGGCGCCGTTCCTCGGGCAGGGCGGCGTAGGCCAGGTCGAGGGCGGAGTCCAGGGTGCCGTCGGCCGTCCGCGCGTCCGGGGCGCTCGCCGTGTCCCCGGCGCTCTCGTCGTCCCCGTCGCTCCGGCCGGCCCCGAGGGGGGCCAGGACGCGCAGCGCGAGCGGCAGTCCGGCGCCGAGCGCGAGCAGCTCCCGTACGGTCTCCTCCCCGTACGGGGCTTCGCGGGCGCCCGCCCGGACCAGCTCGGCCCCGGCCTCCTGGGCCAGCCGGGTCACCGGCACCTGGTGCACCCAGGCCGCCAGGTCCGCCGGCAGCTCCAGCGGCTCCCGCGCCGTGACCAGGACCAGGCTCTCGGAGCGCTCGGGCACGAGCATCCGTACCTGCGCGGCGTCGACGGCATCGTCCAGGACCACCGTCACAGGGGTGCCCTGCAGGTGCTGGTGGTACAACTCGCCCAGCCTGCGCACCTGTTGCTCCGCCGAGGAACCCTCGCGGAAGAGCAGCTGCTCACGGGGGGCGCCGAGCCGGTTCATCAGGTGCAGCAGCGCCTCGCGGGTGGGCAGCGGGGTCTCGGCGGCCCCGCCGCCGCGCAGGTCCACCACGCAGGCGCCCTTGAACTGGTCCCGCAGTGCGTGCGCCGCGTGCAGCGCCAGCGTGGTGCGGCCCACCCCCGGCTCGCCGTGCAGCACCACGACCACCGGCCGGGTCTCGGTGCTGGCGCGGGCCGTCTGCACCCACTGGGCGATCCGGGCCAGCTCCGCCCGACGGCCCGTGAACAGGCCCTCCAACTCCGGGAGTTGCGCGAAGGACTGCTCCAGCACCGCCCGCCGCCGCGCCTCGGCGCTGCGGTTGGCCCCGCGCAGCGGGAGGCCGCCGCCGCCGTTCCCGTTCGCCTTGGGGAGGGGGGTGATGGCCTGGGCGGCGTTCTTGGCCACCTTGCGCTGCTGCTCCAGGAAGGGGCGTATCCCGCGCACCTCCAGCGCCGACAGCCACTGGAGCTTCAGCTGCTCCGCCCCGCCGGGCCGCCCCAGCTCCCCGGCGCGCCGGTTCGCGGCGGGCAGGTGCAGGGCGGTCACCTTGGCCACGGTGGCCGTCGCCCCGGCCACGCCGACGACGGCCCCGGCGGTCAGCGCGGTGCCGGCGGCCACCCCGAAGGCCAGGTCGGCTCCGACGGCCGAGGCGGCGGCAACGGCCGTCACCAGCAGGGCCGTCGAGAGGTTCGCCCGCCGGAAGGCCTCGCCGAGCGACTCCTCGCCGGCCGCCGCTTCGTCCAGGGCGCGCACGTACGCCTCGTACTCGGGGGCCGCGCTCGCGGCGAGCGAGTCCAGCGCCTCCCGGCCGCGTGCGAGCAGCGCCGCCCGGGCCTCGGGGGTCCCGGCCGCCCCGGCGGCCCCCCGCCGGGCCTCGTCGTCCACGGCCCGCCCCAGCAGCCGCTCGGCCTCAACGCGATGGCTGTCCCGCATCGGCATCCCCCTCAGAGAGCTCCGGCAACGTGCGCCAAGTGTCCGCCGGGACGGGCGCGAGCGCGAGGGAATCTGAGCTAGTTCAGAGGGAGTTGGCGTGCAATTGGTCGCATAGGGTGGCTCGGTGAGCAGAAACTGGTGGACTCCGGGACTGTGCGCGACGACGGCGGCCCTGCTTCTGGCGGTCACCGGATGCAAGCTCCTGCCGCAGGAACCGGTACCCGAAAGCGGGTTCTGGCTCCGCTACGAGAAGCCCGTGGCGGCCGACGAGGACAGCGCCCGCTTCCTGCGGAACTGGCAGCTCGCAGAATCCACCCTCGCCGACCTCAACGACTACGTCGACCTCCCCTACCTGGTCATCGTCGCCGCCAAGTCCTGCCGGGGCGAGGGCACCGGCTACGACCCGGACACCCATCGCATCGAGCTCTGCTACGACGACCTGGCCGAGGAGCGCGAACTGACCGGCCGCGACGAGGACCTCGCCGAGACCGTCCGGGAGACGATCTACCACGAGGCGGGCCACGCCCTGATCGACGCGCTGGACCTCCCGGACAACGGGGACCGCGCCGAGGAGGACGCCGCCGACCGCTTCGCCCAGGTGGCGCTGCTGCTCCGCGACCCCGAGGGCGACCAGACCCTCCTGACGGCGGCCCGGGTCTACGACCGGTCGGCCGCCGCCGACCCCACCCCCGACCCCACGGACGAACACGCCCCGGACGCGACCCGCGCGGAGTCCCACCGCTGCGCGGTCTACGGCGCGTTCCCCGCCCGCCACAAGGACCTGGCAACCCCGTCCCGCGCCGACTGCGCCACCACCTGGACCCGGTCCCGCGACACCTGGACCCACGACCTGACCCCGCTCCTGCGGCACTGATCAGGGGCACGGGTCATGCGGTGCGGCAGGATGGGGAGCATGCCGAACCGCCTCGCGAACGAGACCTCGCCGTATCTGCAGCAGCACGCCGACAACCCCGTCGACTGGTGGCCCTGGTCACCCGAGGCGTTCGCGGAGGCGCGGGAGCGCGGGGTGCCGGTGATGCTGAGCGTCGGATATTCGAGCTGCCACTGGTGCCATGTCATGGCGCACGAGTCCTTCGAGGACGAGCTGTCGGCCGCCTACATGAACGAGCACTTCGTCAACGTCAAGGTGGACCGCGAAGAGCGTCCCGACATCGACGCCGTCTACATGGAGGCCGTGCAGGCCGCCACCGGGCAGGGTGGCTGGCCCATGACCGTGTTTCTGACGCCCGATGCCGAGCCCTTCTACTTCGGCACCTACTTCCCGCCCGAGCCCAGGCACGGGTCGCCCTCCTTCATGCAGGTGCTCGAAGGCGTGCGCACCGCCTGGGTCGGGCGGCCCGAGGAGGTGGCCGAGGTCGCGCAGCGGATCGTGCGGGACCTCGCGGGGCGGCAGCTGGACTACGGGAAGGCCGGCACCCCCGGCCCGGAGGAGCTCGGGCAGGCGCTGCTCGGGCTGACGCGGGAGTACGACGCCGCGCGCGGCGGGTTCGGCGGGGCGCCGAAGTTCCCGCCGTCCATGGTGCTGGAGTTCCTGCTGCGCTTCCACGCCCGGACCGGGTCCGAGGGGGCGCTGCAGATGGCCGCCGACACCTGTGAGGCGATGGCCCGGGGCGGGATCTACGACCAGCTCGGGGGCGGGTTCGCGCGGTACTCCGTGGACCGGGAGTGGGTCGTGCCGCACTTCGAGAAGATGCTGTACGACAATGCGCTGCTCTGCCGGGTGTACGCGCATCTTTGGCGTACCACCGGGGACGAGCTCGCGCGCCGGGTCGCTCTGGAGACGGCCGACTTCATGGTCCGTGAACTGCGCACTCACGAGGGCGGTTTCGCCTCCGCGCTCGACGCCGACAGCGAGGACCCGGTCACCGGGAAGCACGTCGAGGGGGCCTACTACGCCTGGACTCCCGCCCAGTTGCGGGAGGTGCTCGGGGAGGAGGACGGGGATCTGGCCGCGGCCTGCTTCGGGGTGACCGAGGAGGGGACCTTCGAGCACGGGACCTCCGTGCTGCAACTGCCTTCGCAGGGGCCGGACATCGAGGCGGAGCGGCTGGCCGGGATCAAGGAGAGGCTGCTGGCGGCCCGCGCCGAGCGACCCGCGCCCGGCCGGGACGACAAGATCGTCGCCGCCTGGAACGGGCTGGCCATCGCCGCCCTCGCCGAGTGCGGGGCCTTCTTCGGCCGGCCCGACCTGATCGAGCGGGCCACCGAGGCCGCGGACCTCCTCGTACGGGTGCACATGGACGGGCGGGCCCGGCTCGCGCGGACCAGCCGGGACGGGAAGGTGGGCCCCAACGCCGGGGTGCTGGAGGACTACGGGGACGTCGCGGAGGGGTTCCTCACCCTGGCGGCCGTCACCGGTGAAGGGGTCTGGCTGGAGTTCGCCGGGTTCCTCGTGGACCTGGTCCTGGCCCGGTTCACCGCCGAGGACGGGTCGCTGTATGACACCGCGCACGATGCGGAGCGGCTCATCCGCAGGCCGCAGGACCCGACCGACACGGCGACCCCCTCCGGCTGGACGGCCGCCGCGGGCGCGCTGCTCTCGTACGCCGCGCACACGGGCTCGGAGCCCCACCGCACGGCGGCCGAGCGGGCGCTGGCCGTGGTGCACGCGCTCGGGCCGCGTGCCCCGCGGTTCATCGGGCACGGCCTGGCGGTCGCCGAAGCGCTCGTCGACGGTCCGCGCGAGGTGGCGGTCGTCGGGCACCCGGAGGATCCGGCGCGGGCGGAACTGCACCGGGTCGCGTTGCTGGGGACGGCTCCCGGGGCGGTAGTGGCGACCGGCCCGGTGCGCGCGGCGGACGGGAGCGGTGGTGAGTTCCCCCTGCTGGCCGAGCGCACGCTGGTGCACGACCTCCCCACGGCGTACGTGTGTCGACATTTCGTCTGCGCGCGGCCTACGACAGACCCGGTCGAGCTGGCGGAGCAGTTGGGGACGGTTCATCCCTGAAACAGCCGGAGTAGCGTCAATTCCGCTTGTTTGAGGGCCGGTTCGGAAACGTGGTTTTTATCCGAGTGGCGTCCCGATGTCATTTTTGGTGCCTAGTCTCGTGGCTTCGGGAGTCACCGATCAGTCACTCTCGGCAGCGCCGGCAACTCCGCCGGCGCTGCCGACGCCGTTGACGGGGTCGGCACCGACGGCGCGCACCGGGGGGTGCGCGCAGGGGGATGTGGGGGAGCGGGGAAGCAGGGGGAAGCGGGGGAGGAGCGTGCGGCGGGCCGGGGAGCCGGCCGCACGGGACCGCCCCCGGGGGGTTCGACGATCGCCGCTTGGGGTTGCGGCATGTCTGTGGGGGACAGTTTGTTCACATCCGTGTTCATATCTGCCGTTTCGCTGGCGCTCTTCTGGATGGCCGCCTTCACGCTCTGGTGGCAAATGCACGCATGGCGCACGCCGGAGACGCTCGCCTCGACCCGCTTCGACCGCCCGGACGGCGGCGGCCGGCTGGCCTTCTCGCTGCTCCTGCCCGCCCGCCACGAGCAGGCGGTCCTGGAGCACACCATCGACCGGCTCCTCGAATCGAGCCACCGCGACTACGAGATCATCGTGATCGTCGGCCACGACGACCCCGAGACCGCCGCCGTCGCCGAACGGGCCGCGGCCCGCGCACCCGGCCTCGTACGGGTCATCACGGACCACCACGAGGTGAAGAACAAGCCCAAGGCGCTCAACACCGCGCTCCCGCACTGCCGCGGCGACATCGTCGGGGTCTTCGACGCCGAGGACCAGGTCCACCCCGAGCTGCTCTCCCACGTGGACCACGCCTTCCGCTCCACCGGGGCCGACGTGGTCCAGGGCGGAGTGCAGCTCATCAACTTCCACTCCAGCTGGTACAGCCTGCGCAACTGCCTGGAGTACTTCTTCTGGTTCCGCTCCCGCCTGCACCTGCACGCCGAGAAGGGGTTCATCCCGCTCGGCGGCAACACCGTCTTCGTGCGCACCGAGGTGCTGCGCGAGGCCGGCGGCTGGGACCCGAACTGCCTGGCCGAGGACTGCGACCTGGGCGTACGGCTCTCCTCGGTCGGCAAGAAGGTGGTCGTCGCCTACGACAGCGACATGGTCACCCGCGAGGAGACCCCGGGCTCGCTGGTGAGCCTGCTCAAGCAGCGCACCCGCTGGAACCAGGGCTTCCTCCAGGTCTACCGGAAGAAGGACTGGCAGCAGCTGCCCGGCCGCGGCCAGCGCTGGCTGGCCCGCTACACCCTGATGACGCCCTTCCTGCAGGCCACCTCCGGGGTCGTCATCCCGCTGAACTTCGCGATCGCGCTCTTCCTCGACGTGCCGGTGGGCATCGCGATCGTCACCTTCCTGCCGATGATCACCGCGATGGTCACCTTCGTCTTCGAGATCGTCGGCCTCCACGACTTCGGCCGCCAGTACGGGCTGCGGGTGCGGTTCGTGCACTACCTCAAGCTCGTGATCGGCGGCCCGTTCTACCAGGTGATGCTGGCCGGTGCCGCGATCCGCGCGGTCTGGCGCGAGCAGCGCGGCCGCAACGAGTGGGAGCTCACGAGCCACACCGGGGCCCACCTCGCGGGGGCGTCCGTCCCGGCCGGTGTCACCGTCGGCTCCGCCCCGACCGCTGTTTCCGCGTCCGCCGCGAGCCGAGAGGACAGTCACCAATGACCACCACCGTGCCCACGGCCACCGATCCGGAGCCCCAGCCGGCCGCCACCGCCCCGACCGCGACCGCGACCGCGGCCTTGGCCCCGGCACCGGCCCGGATCCCCGCCCAGCGCCGCGGCGCTGCCGACACCGCGTCCACCGTCCGGGCCAAGCGCGGCGGACCGGGGCGCTTGCGCACCTCCCGCCCCGACCTGATCCTCTGCGGGACGCTGCTGCTCGCGATCGTCCTCGTACAGGGCTGGAACATCACCAACTTCCCGACCCTCAGCGACGACGAGGGCACCTACCTCGCCCAGGCGTGGGCCGTCCAGCAGGGCCACGGACTGGCCCACTACACCTACTGGTACGACCATCCGCCGCTCGGCTGGATCCAGATCGCGGGCCTGACCTACCTGCCGTCCCTCTTCGTGCCCGACGCGATGACCGTGGCGCCCATGCGGTTCTCGATGCTCGCCGTGTCCGCCGTCAGCTCCGTCCTGATGTACGTGCTCGCGCGCCGGCTCTGGCTGCCGCGCTGGGCGGCCGGCCTGGCCATGGGGCTCTTCGGGCTCTCCCCGCTCTCCGTCGTGCTCCAGCGGGAGATCTTCCTCGACAACCTGGCCGTCATGTGGATGCTGGTGGCCTTCTGCCTCGCCGCGTCCCCCAGCCGTCATCTGTGGCACCACTTCGGGTCGGGGCTGGCGGCCGCCACCGCCGTCCTGACCAAGGAGACGATGCTGGTGGTGCTCCCGGCGCTGCTGGTGACGATGTGGCGCCACAGCCACCGCGACACCCGCAAGTTCGCCGTCACCGGGGCCGTCACCGCCTGCGTGCTCATCGGCGTGACGTACCCGCTCTTCGCGCTCCTCAACGGCGAGCTGCTGCCCGGCTCCGGGCACGTCTCCCTCCTCGACGGAGTCACCTACCAGATGGGCCGGCCCGGCTCCGGCTTCATTCTCGACGCCGGTTCCGGCTCGCACGGGGTCTTCCGGTCCTGGCTGTACTACGACACCGTCCTGCCGCTCGGCGGACTGGCCGGCGCGGTCCTGCTGCTGGCCACCGTCCGGTGGTCGGTCACCGCCCGGGCGCTCGCCGGCCCGGCGCTGGCCGCCGTCATCCTCGGCCTCGTCGCGTTGCGGCCCTCCGGCTACCTTCCGGCGATGTACGTGATCCAGGCGCTGCCCTTCCTGGCGCTGGTCCTCGCCGGGGGCGCGGCCAGCGTCACGCATGCCGTGCTGCGCCGCCGCCGCGCGGCGGGGGAGCGGCGCGCGCTCACCTACGGGCGCTGGGCGCTGGTCGGGATCCTCGCCGCGTCGGCCGCCGTCTACGTCCTGCCGCGCTGGTACGACGGCAACCGCACGGCGCTCACCGTCGACGCGAACGCCCCGTACCGGCAGGCCGCGGCCTGGCTCGGGCACGAGGTGCGCGACCCCGCGCGGACCAGGGTGCTGGTCGACGACGCGCTGTGGCTGGACGCGGTGCACCACGGCTACGCACCGGGGCTCGGGGCGATCTGGTTCTACAAGGCCGACCTCGACCCCGCCGTCACCAAGACCCTGCCGAACGGCTGGCAGGACATCGACTACGTGGTCTCCTCGCCCACCGTCCGCCGGGACGCGGCGACGCTGCCCAACGTGAAGGCCGCACTGGAGCGTTCGACGCCGGTCGCCGTCTTCGGCGAGGGCGAGGGCCGCATCGAGATCCGCCGCACGGACCGGGCCGCCGCAGGCGCAGGCGCCACCGAGCGCACTGCCGACGGGAGTTGATCGGACATGACCGAAGACCTGTGGACCCCGCACGCCCCGCACGCCCCGGCCGGTCCGGAGCTCGATGCCCCGGCCGCGGCGGAGCCCATGGAACTGCCCGCGCAGGGCAGCGTCACCCTCATCATCCCGACCTTCAACGAGGCCGGAAACATAGCGGAGTTGCTGAGCCGGCTGGCGGCGGCCCTCCCCGCCCACCTGCCCTGCGAGGTGCTCTTCGTCGACGACTCCACCGACGACACCCCGGCCGTGGTCGAGAAGGCCGCCCTGGAATGCGCCTTCCCGGTGTCGGTGCTGCACCGGGAGCGCCCCGAGGGCGGGCTCGGCGGAGCCGTCGTGGAGGGGATCAAGCGGGCGGACACCGACTGGATCGTCGTCATGGACGCCGACCTCCAGCACCCGCCCCACCTGGTCCCCGAACTCGTCGGCGAAGGCACCCGCACCGGCGCCGACCTGGTCGTCGCCTCCCGCTACATCGCGGGCGGCAGCCGGGCCGGGCTCGCCGGGAACTACCGGATCGCCGTCTCTCGCGCCGCGACCTGGCTGACCAAGGGGCTCTTCCCGCGCGCCCTGCGCGGGATCAGCGACCCGATGAGCGGCTTCTTCGCGATGCGCCGCTCCGCCATCAGCGGCGGGAGCGGGGCGCTGAAGCCGCTGGGCTACAAGATCCTGCTGGAGCTGGCCGTGCGCTGCCGGCCCGAGCGCGTGGCCGAAGTCCCCTTCGTCTTCCAGGACCGCTACTCCGGGGAGTCCAAGTCCACCGCCCGCGAGGGGCTGCGCTTCCTGACCCACCTGGCGGCGCTGCGCTCCGCGACCCCGCTGGCCCGCATGATCGGCTTCGGTCTCATCGGGCTCTCCGGCTTCGTCCCGAACCTGGCCGCGCTGTGGCTGCTCACGCACACGGGCATGAACTACCTGCTCGCCGAGGTGGCGGCCAACCAGGCCGGGGTGATGTGGAACTTCCTCCTCATCGAGACCCTGCTGTTCCGCGACCGCCGCCGCCACCGCCACTGGGCGGACCGGGTCGGCCGGTTCACCCTGCTGGCCAACGCCGATCTGCTGCTGCGGATCCCGCTGATCGCCCTGTTCGTCGCGAAGCTGGGCTTCGGCGTGCTGACCGCGACGGCGCTCGCGCTGGTCACCACC
This sequence comes from Streptomyces sp. NBC_00454, assembly GCF_041434015.1. Lineage (GTDB taxonomy): Bacteria > Actinomycetota > Actinomycetes > Streptomycetales > Streptomycetaceae > Streptomyces. The sequence goes on from NZ_CP107907.1 coordinate 4,921,415, forward strand.
TTCGTCCTGCGGTTCGCGGCGACGGAGGCGCTGGTCTACCTCCCGCGCAAGGCGGGCCGTACGTCCAGGACGTGAACCACCACGAGCTGAACCCCACGAGCTGAACCCCAGGAGTCGAGCCGCACCGAAGGGAATCGACGCTCATGCGATGGAAGATCCGGCGCCGGGCAGGGCGGCGGGCCGCCCTGCTGGCCGTAGGGGCCATGACCGCGGGCCTGCTGCTGACCGCACCGCAGCAGGCCTCGGCCGGACCGCCCAACCTGCTCACCAACCCCGGTTTCGAGACCGCCGGCGTGCCCGGCGCCGACATGCCGTCCTGCTGGGAGAAGTCCGGCTGGGGCGACAACGACTTCAGCTTCGCCACCGTCGCGGACGCGCACTCCGGCACCAAGGCGATGAAGGTGGCCCTGACCCGCCGGGTGGAAGGCGACCGCAAGGCGATGGTCACCGAGAACGCGGCCTGCGCGCCCACCGTCACACCGGGCAAGCAGTACGACCTGTCGGCCTGGTACAAGTCCGACACCCCGGACGTGTCGGTGACGGTGTTCCGGCACGACGCCACGGCGGGCTGGCAGTACTGGACCGACCTGGCCAACCCGCCGGTCAGCGCGGCCTGGGCGCGCACGCAGGTCCGTACGCCTGCCGTACCGCCCGGCACCGACAAGATCACCTGGGGGCTGTCCGTCTACGGGGTCGGTGCGCTGACCAGCGACGACTACGCGGTGGAGGAGGTCGGCGCCACCCCGCCGCAGGCCGGCTGCACGGGGACGGCGGAGCAGTGCGCGAAGGGCTCGTGGGAGGTGATCCCCGCGAAGAACCCGGTGCGCTCGATGCACGCGGTGGTGCTGAAGAACGGCAAGGTGCTGCTGATCGCCGGTTCGGGCAACGACATCGCCCAGTTCAACGCGGGCACCTTCACCTCCGCCGTCTACGATCCGGCGAACGGTTCGTTCAAGACGATCCCGACGCCCGTGGACATGTTCTGCTCGGGCCACGTGCAGCTGTCCGACGGCCGGGTGCTGGTGATGAGCGGCAACAAGGGCTATCCGTCCGCCGACGGCAAGATCGGGTACCAGGGCCTCAAGGACTCCTACGTCTTCGACCCGGCGACCGAGAAGTACACCAGGACCAATGACCTCAACGGCGGGCACTGGTACCCGTCCGCGACGATCCTCGGCAATGGCGACGTGATCTCCTTCGGCGGTCTGAAGGAGGACTCCACGGGCAACGTGACCGCGGAGAAGTTCTCGGCGGCGCAGAACAAGTGGCTGCCGATGAACGAGGTCAACCAGACCTGGTCCTACTGGGGCCTGTACCCCTCCATGGTCCTCATGCAGGACGGCAGGCTGTTCTACACGGGCAGCCACACCTTCGGCAACGGTACCCAGGGCAGCGGCTCGTCGATCTACGACTACAACGCGAACACCGTCACGGACGTGCCCGGCCTCCGCAACAAGGACCAGCGCGACGAATCGGCGAGCGTGCTGCTGCCCCCGGCGCAGGACCAGCGGGTCCTGACCATCGGCGGCGGCAACAACGAGACCAACCCGGCGGCGAACCGGCTCACCGACCTGATCGACCTCAAGGCGGCGAACCCGGTGTACACGGCGGGCCCCGACATCCCGCAGGGCCTCGTCGACACCGGCGCGGGCAAGCGGCCGCAGACCGGGGCCGAGGGGAAGATGTACGCGGCGGCCGTACTGCTGCCGGACGGCAAGGTGCTGGAGACCGGCGGCGGGCTGCACGACCGCGCCGACCCGGTCTACGAGGCCTCGTTCTTCGACCCGGTGACCAACACCTACCAGGCCGGGCTGCCCGCCGACCCGATCCCGCGCACCTACCACTCCGGCGGGTTCCTGCTGCCCGACGGGCGGGTCATGACGGTCGGCGACAACCCGGGCAACGGCACCTACAACAACAACGTGTCGATCTACACGCCCCCGTACCTCTTCAAGGGCGCCCGCCCCAAGCTCACCTCGGTCATCGACACGGACTGGGTGTACGGGGACACGCAGCGGATCACCGTCGACCGGCCGATCGCCAAGGCGGAGCTGATCCGTCCGGCCGCGGTCACCCACTCCTCGGACCCCAACCAGCGGTTCGTGGACCTGCCGATGTCGGTGGTCAACGGCACGACGATCGACCTGAACGTCACCACCAACCCCAACCTGGCGCCGCCCGGCTGGTACATGCTCTTCGGGGTCGACGCGAACGGCATCCCGTCGGTCGCCACCTGGGTCCACCTCGGCGGCGCGCCCTCGGTCGCGGAGGCAGTAACGGCCCCCACGGCCCACGTGCACGATTTCGCGGACGCCCCGCAGGCGGCCCCGAAGGCCAACCCGGCCCGGCGGGACTCCGTCCCGGTGGCCCCGAGCGTGGCCGGCTGCGACCGGCACTACGGCACGGTCAACGTCTGCGTGCCGACCCGCTTCCCGGCGGAGGTGAAGGAGACCACCAGGGCCCGCTGCGACTGGCTGGCCGCCCACACCTTCCCGCCCCGCCTGAAGGTCAACGGCAGCGACCCGCTCCGCCTCGACCCGGACGGCGACGGCTACGCCTGCTGAGCCTTGCGGGAGGGGGCCCCGTCGCACCGCACCGCGACGGGGCTCCGCCGCATCCCGCCAGCAAACGCCGGGCCCGCGCTGCCCAGTGCTGCCTAGTGCTGGTACGCGGCGATCGAGATGCCGACGTAGTGCGCCACGAAGGCGGCCAGGGTCAGGGAGTGGAAGACCTCGTGGAAGCCGAAGAAGCGCGGGGAGGGGTCCGGGCGCTTCATGCCGTAGATGACTCCGCCGACGCTGTAGAGGAGACCGCCGACGATCACCAGGACCAGGACGGCGATGCCGCCGGTGCGCATGAACTCGGGGAGGAAGAAGACCGCCGCCCAGCCCATGGCGATGTAGCAGGGCGTGTACAGCCAGCGCGGGGCGCCGACCCAGAAGACGCGGAACGCGATGCCGGCCGCGGCCGCGATCCAGACGGCCCACAGCAGGGTCCGCCCGGAGGAGTCCGGCAGGAGCAGCACGGTCAGTGGTGTGTAGGTGCCCGCGATGATCAGGAAGATGTTGGCGTGGTCGAGCCGCCGCAGGATGGCTTCGCCGCGCGGGCCCCACGTACCGCGGTGGTACACGGCGCTGACCCCGAAGAGCAGGCATGCGGTGAGGATGTACACCCCGCACGCCACCCGGGCCCGGGTCGAGTCGGTGAAGGCCATCAGGACGAGGCCGGCGATCACCACGGCGGGGAACATGCCCGTGTGCAGCCAGCCGCGCATCAGCGGCTTGGCCTCCGGTTCGGCCCCGGGCCCGGCTGCCGATTCGGCCACGGCGGCGGCATCAGAAGTCATGCCGACCATGCTACCTACGCTTGCGTAGGTTTCCGTTAGTGCGCTTTACGGAAGATTGACCGGAGTGGCAATGCTCACGTGAGAGGCCCCCTGGACATATGCGCACATCCACCGGATGATCAGATGAGTGCGGTCGGCACCGGATGAGCGATGCGCGAAGCGTCCGGGTCGCAGCCCCCACGGGGCAACACCAAACAAACCCCTCAACAAGGAGCGATCGTGGCGCGCGACATCGCGGCTCCCACCACTACTTCCGACGTCCCGACCAAGCACCAGGAGCTCGTCTCCTGGGTCGGCGACATCGCAGCCCTCACCCAGCCGGACCGCATCGTCTGGTGTGACGGGTCCGAGGCCGAGTACGAGGCCCTGTGCGACGAGCTCGTCTCCCAGGGAACCTTCAAGAAGCTGGACCCGGCCAAGCGCCCGAACTCGTACTACGCCGCCTCCGACCCCTCCGACGTCGCGCGCGTCGAGGACCGGACCTTCATCTGCTCCGAGAAGGAGGAGGACGCGGGCCCGACCAACCACTGGAAGGCCCCCGCCGAGATGAAGGAGCTCTTCGCCGGCAAGGGCGAAGAGGGCGGCATCTTCCGCGGCTCCATGAAGGGCCGCACGATGTACGTCGTGCCCTTCTGCATGGGCCCCCTGGGCTCGGAACTCTCCGCCATCGGCGTCGAGATCACCGACTCCGCCTACGTCGCGGTCGCCATGCGCACCATGACCCGCATGGGCCAGGCCGTCCTCGACGAGCTCGGCACCGACGGTTTCTTCGTCAAGGCCGTCCACACCCTCGGCGCCCCGCTCGCCGAGGGCCAGGCCGACGTGCCGTGGCCCTGCAACACCACCAAGTACATCTCGCACTTCCCGGAGACCCGCGAGATCTGGTCCTACGGATCGGGCTACGGCGGCAACGCCCTCCTCGGCAAGAAGTGCTACGCCCTGCGCATCGCGTCCGTCATGGCCCGCGACGAGGGCTGGCTCGCCGAGCACATGCTCATCCTCAAGCTGACCCCGCCGGCCGGCGAGGGCGAGGCGAAGTACATCGCCGCCGCCTTCCCCTCCGCCTGTGGCAAGACCAACCTGGCCATGCTGGAGCCGACCGTCCCCGGCTGGACGGTCGAGACCGTCGGCGACGACATCGCCTGGATGCGCTTCGGTGAGGACGGTCGCCTGTACGCGATCAACCCCGAGGCCGGCTTCTTCGGCGTCGCGCCCGGCACCGGCGCACACACCAACGCCAACGCCATGAAGACGATGTACGCCAACACCGTCTTCACCAACGTCGCGCTCACCCCCGACGGCTCCGACGTCTGGTGGGAGGGCATGACCGAAGAGGCGCCCGCCCACCTGATCGACTGGAAGGGCAACGCCTGGACCCCGGAGTCCGAGACCCCGGCGGCCCACCCCAACGCCCGCTTCGCCGTCCCGGCCTCGCAGTGCCCGACGATCGCCCCCGAGTGGGAGGACCCCAAGGGCGTCCCGATCTCCGCGATCCTCTTCGGCGGTCGCCGCGCCTCCGCGGTGCCGCTGGTCACCGAGTCCTTCGACTGGAACCACGGCGTCTTCATCGGCTCGAACATCGCCTCCGAGAAGACCGCCGCCGCCGAGGGCAAGGTCGGCGAGCTGCGCCGCGACCCCTTCGCCATGCTGCCGTTCTGCGGCTACAACATGGGCGACTACATGGGCCACTGGGTCGACGTCGCCAAGGGCAAGGACCAGTCCAAGCTCCCGAAGATCTACTACGTGAACTGGTTCCGCAAGAACGACGCGGGCAAGTTCGTGTGGCCGGGCTTCGGCGAGAACAGCCGCGTCCTGAAGTGGATCGTCGGGCGCCTCGAAGGCACCGCCGAGGGCGCCCTGACGCCGATCGGCATCCTGCCGACCGTCGCCTCCCTGGACACCGACGGCCTGGACCTGCCGGCCTCCGACCTGGAGTTCCTCCTCACGGTCGACAAGGAGGTCTGGCGCGACGAGGCCTCCCTGGTCCCGGCGCACCTGAACACCTACGGCGACCACACGCCCAAGGAGCTGTGGGACCAGTACGAGGCGCTCGTCGAGCGCCTGGGCTGAGCCCGGCACATATGAACTCCCGCAGCCGGCTGTCCCCGGCCGCGGGTTGACGCGGGATTCCCCGACCTAGGATTCCCTGCGACCTTCCAAATAGGTCGTGTGCGTCTGCTGACGGCGGGCCTCCGTTTCACGGAGGTCCGCCGTCTGGCGTTCCGCCTCCTCGTGCAGCAGCGACAGCTGCCGCTCCAGGTGGCGCTCCGGTGATTCGCCGCCCGGCGTGAGCCGGGTCCACCAGCGGGTCCGGTTGTAGGTGTCCACGCACTCGGGCACGTCCGTGCGGATCGCCCGCGTCAGCGCGTGCACCGCCTCCGGATCGGTGGCCAGTACGCCGGCCACCCAGCCCGGCTCCAGCATCGCCGCGTAGAGCTCCAGCAGCCCGGCCAGCACCCCGGCCGGCTCCGCCGGGAGGTCCACCTCGGCCACGTACTCCCGCAGCCGCGCGAAGTCCTCCCGTACGAAGCCCAGTTCCTCGGCGGGCTCCGGGGGCCTGGGGGGCTCGGGCAGGTCCGGCGGGGCGATGAGCGCCCCCGCCGCGTACAGCCCGGCGACCACCGCGGGCCAGTAGGTGCCGGCCACCCCGGTGAGGGTCAGGCCCAGGCCGAGGAGCCCGCAGGCGCTGCCGGCCAGGTTCTTTTTCGACTCCAGGTATCGGAGGGCCCTATTGGTAGCCACGGATCTCCTCGAAGGCTCCGTCCAGCGAACCGTTGCCGTCGGTGGCGTCGAAGAGCCGTCCGCCGGTCAGTTCGGTGATGTGGGCCAGCTCCTTGCGGTCCGAGTCCCCGAAGAGCACCGCGAAGACCGGCGTGTGCTTCTGCGCCTCCGGCAGCGCCGCGTAGAAGGTGTCGAAGTCCTTCACCCGGTCGCCGCTCTGCCCGTCCGTCATCAGCACGATCGAGGTGAACGCGTCCGCGTTGCCCTCGCCGAGGTGCTCGTACGCCGCCTTCAGGCTGCCGTACACGGCCGTGCCCCCCTCCGGCTTGAGCGACTTCACGTCACCCCGGATCGCGTCCAGGGCCGGTCCCGGATTGCCCGGTTCCACCACGTGCGTCAGTACCTTCTTCACCTTGTCGCCGAACGGCAGGAGCGTCACCTCCTCGCGGTCCCGGAACCGCTGCCCGGTACCCGAAGTCCCGGTACCCGTCAGCTCGGTGAGCGCGTCCTTCAGCCGCCCGATGCGGTTGTCCTCGCCCATCGAGCCCGAGGTGTCCAGCACGTACACCGTGCGCGAGGGCCGGCGCAGCTCGTTCTCGTAGGAGGCCAGCAGCCCGTCCGCCACCGAGCGGGTGCCCGGGAAGGGGAGCTCGCGCCGCTTGTCGGCGTTCAGCCCGGCCGCCGGCGTCACACCGGCCGCAACCGGCCGGCGGAAGGTCTTCTCGGTGATCGACTTCTGGGCCACGGCCCCGCTCAGGTACTCGGTCAGCGCCCGGCCCGATTCGCGGGCCCCGGCCGGGGCCGAGGTCAGCAGGGTCAGCGGGTAGTGGGCGGTGACCACCCCGTCGAGCGGCCGGATCACCGTCAGGTCCGTCTTCGCGTCCCGGTTCATGGACAGCAGCACCGACTCGTAGTTCACCAGCGCGTCCACGTCCCCGCGCTTCTCGTACGCCGTCGCCAGCCAGCCCGAGGAACCGGAGGTCAGCTTCTGCCCGGCGAAGAACTCCTTCAGCTTCGGCTGCGCCTTCGCCACGTCCGCGTCGGTCAGCGCCGCCTGCGCGCCCGACAGCCCCGAGGCGACCGAGATCAGCGCGGAGAACCCGGAGTTGGAGCGCACCGGATCGGTCATCCCGTACGTCAGCTTCCCCGCGGCCACGGCCTCGTGGACCGCCGACCAGGTGACCTCCTCGGGCTTCCACCCGAGCCGGGCCAGCGCCTGCGGCTTCACGCCGATGGCGACCGGCGAGGACATCACCGGGGTCTCGCTCGACAGCTTGCCGGCGGCCTCCGGCCGCAGCCGCAGGTAGTCGTTGGAGGAGAGCCAGACGGCGTCGTACTTCCCGTCCGCCTTGCCCGTCGCGATCTGCTCGACCGCGTCCAGGGTGCCCGACATGGTCAGCTCGACGCTCACCCCGGTGGCCTTCTTGGCCTCCTTGAGCACCTCGTCCATGTCGGAGAGTTCGCTGGAGGCCAGGACCCGCAACTTGCCTTCTTGGTACACCGACGGCTTGGGCTGGCCCGAGCCGCCGGAGCTGCCGGAGCCGCTCTCGGAGGTGCAGGCGCCCGCCCCGAGCAGGGTGGCGGCCAGTGCCACCGCGGTGGCGAGCCGTCTGCGCACCACGGCGCCTCGGATGCTCATCGCCCGCCCCCTTCGAGGACGCTCGCGGTGCGGGTGCGCGCCAGGTACGCCGAGGCGGACTGGAGCTCGCCGGTCAGGGACTCCACGGTGGCCGCCATGTTCTCCGTCGCCTGCACCTTGAAGGTGTCGATGGCGTCGAGGGTCTTGTAGATCTGCGCGAAGGCCGTCCGCAGGGTTTCGGCGCCGACCGCCGGGTCGGCGGCGATCCGCTGGATCTCCCCGCTCTGCGTGGACAGCATCTCCGCGTTGCCCCGGATGAGGTCTTCGGTGGTGTCGCGCAGGGTGTCGATCTGCTTGATCACCAGCTTCTGGTTCTCGAGGGCCGAGGCCAGCATCACGGCTATCCGCAGTGCGGACACCGTGGTGGTCGCGGCCCGTTCGACACCCTTGATCAGCTCGTCGTTGTTGCGCCGGACCACGTCCATCGCCAGGTATCCCTGGGCGCAGACGGCCAGTTGGGTCAGCAGGTCCTGGTGCTTCTGCCGGACGGGGAAGAGCACGTCCGCGCGGAGCGCGTCGGCCTGCCCGGGGTCGCCCTCGCCGGTGATCCGCTGCTCGACGGCCGCGTCCAGGGCCTCGGTGAGCACCGCGTACTCCTGGAGCTTGCCCATGGTCTCCCACAGCCGGGCCCGCTCGGTGTGCAGGGCCGCGTTGTCGCGGCGCAGCTCGTCCTGGCCGCCGCGCAGGGCGCCGACGATCCGGTTGAGGGTCGCCTGGGAGGAGGCGTACTTGGCCACGTGGTCGCGGAACCTGTTCCCGCCGGGGAGCTTCGAGAGGAGCTTGCCGAACCCCTTGGCCGGGGAGTCGCTCGGATCCAGGTCCACGACGGTGCGCCGCAGTTCGACCAGGGAGTTCGCCACACGGCCCTGGGCGTCGCCGCCGCCGTCCGCGCCCAGGGAGCGTACGGCGCGGTCCAGCATCCGGTTGGACTGCTGGGCGGCGCTGCGGATGTCGGCGGAGCCGAGGCCCGTGATCTCCCCGATGCGGGTGGCGAACTCGGGGGAGCGGCTGTCGATGCCGGCCAGCGAGCCGACGTACTCCCCGGCCCGGCGGGCCATCTCGTCGCGCACCCCGTCCTGGAGCGGTACGAGGCCGGAGGCCTGCTCCCGCTTGACGGGGGCGACGGGCTCGGGAGGGGTGAGGACGAGCGGGCTGTCCTCGGGCGGTGTCAGTGTCATCGTGTGTCCCCCTATCCCTTGGCGCGCGCTGCCAGCGCCATCAGGATCTTGACGGTCGGGGCGCCGACCTGGCGGATGCCGGTCAGCCCCGGGTTGAGGTACGCGGTGTACGGCGTGGTCGCGGCGGTGAACTCCGCCAGTCCCTCCTGCGGCCGGAACCCGTGGCGGATCTCCAGCGCGCGCAGGGCCGGGTCGGAGACCAGGAGGGCGCCGAGGTCCTTGGCGTTCTCGCTGATCGGCACGAAGGTGTGGGGGGAGTTGACGGTGGTGTCCGGGTAGAGGACCACCATGTCGCCCGGATCCTGCTTCTGGAGGAGCAGGCTGGCCACCTGGGACTCGTAGGCGAGGATGAGCGGTTCGCCGCTGCCGCTGAGGAAGGCCCGGAAGGGGTCGTCGGTGGACTGCGGCATGGCGCCCTGGACGGAGATCATTTTGCGCATCAGGGGCGCGGTGCGCTCGATTCCGGCGTCGTCGGAGACGACGGTGGAGCCGTTGGCGACGTTGGAGGCCGTGGCGAGGAAGAGCGCGCCCGAGTTGGAGGTGGCCGGATCGGTGGTCCGGATGAACATCGTGCCGTTCAGCTCGGGGAAGGCGCTGGTGCCTCCCTGGAGTTCCTGCCAGCTCTTCTGCCCGTCCGCGGCCTTCAGGTAGGGGCCGAGGAGGAGCGTGCCGGTGTTCTTGCCCGTCATCTTCGCGAGGCCGTGGTCGGTGAGGACCTTGGCGGCGTTGGCGCGGGCGATGACCACGAGCGGGGAGAAGAAGGGCTTGGTGGTCTGGGCGCCCTTCACCCCGGCCGCGGTCTCGATCTCGGCGGCCGGCTCATTGCTGCTGGGGAAGGCGAAGTCGAACTCCTTCAGGGCGAGTTGGTCCATCGCCCAGGAGCCCGAGGTCTCCGTCTTCACGGTGTAGCCCTTGTCCTTCAGGGCCTTGACGACGTCGGGGTCGCGGAAGAACTCGGACTTCTCCGAACCGATGACGCCATGCACGGTCTTCGTTGCCGTGCCCTCCGGCTTCTTGCCCCCGAGAGCGATGGCGGCTATCACGCCGCCGATCAGGAGGACCGCCAGGGCGATTCCTAGGATGCGTCTCACGGGTGCAGAGTGCTCGCGGAAACCCACATTCCGCGCTGAGTTGAGTGAACGGGGAGTGTCCAGGCGGTCCCACTTCGAAATGCTGTGTGACTCCGTGGGTGCTGGTGACCGGGGCGGGCGGCCGGGAGGATCGTGCCATGGCCGTGAGCGCGTTGAAGTGGCAGGGCTGGCTGGTCGCCCTGGTGTGTGTGGCGGGAATGATGGTCTTCGCCCCGCTGGGGCTGTACGTGTGGGCCGGGGGCGCGCCGCAGCCGCGGCCCGGCTCGGCGGCGCGGGAGGACGTACGGATCACCGACTGCCGAATCGATCCGGCGAGCCGCCGCGTCGTGGCCTCTGTGGAGGCGGTGAACCGCTTCCCGGGCACGGGGGCCTACGTGGTCACCGTGGAGTTCCGCGAGAAGGAGACCCGGGCTCCGGGCGACCGCTGGGCCCAGGCCCTGGTGAAGATCCCGGGCGTGGCCCCGGGGGCGGCGGAACACGGGGACTCCCTGGGCCCGGTCTGGCCCCCGGACACGGTCCCGTGGTGCGGGGTCGCCGCGGCCGAGTTCACCGAGGCCGCGCCGGTTCAGTGACTCCGGCGGTTGCGGCGCTGCACGAAGAACCAGATGAGCAGGCCCACGATCACGATGAAGACGATGACGAGGAGGATGGTGCCGAACCCCTTGAAGCCCTTCTTCTTGGACTTCTTGGACTTCTTCGGCTTCCCGGTCGTCGACTCGGGGGCCTTGACCGGGTGACCTTGGACGAGCGCGTGCCCGCCGGCGGGCGCCTGCGTCAACTGCTGTGCGTACGAGGCCTGCTGGGCCCGGGGAGCGGCCTCGGCGGCCACCGGTCCCGCGAAGAGTGCGGCCCCGAGGAGCAGAGCCAGGACCACCCCGCTGCGGCGCATCAAGTTCGGCTGGTGCATCGTCTGGTTCCCCCCGGCAAGGCAGTTGTCAGACATGTTGTACCGGCTGCACGCAAGGCCCGCTACCCCCGGCGGGCAATCTCGGCTCCGGCGGGCAATCACGCCCTCGCCGGGCAATCTCAGCCCCGCCCGGGAAATCTCAGCCCCGCCGGCGTTTGAGGCGCGGGGTCTGGGGCGGAGCCCCAGGTCTTTACCGGGGTCCAGGCCCGAGCCGGAAACGGGTTACAGGTCCAGCCCCGCAGGGCAATGGCGCCCGGTCCGGAGCCTCCGCGGCCCCGGACCGGGGCCGTCAGTGGGCGCCGACGAGGTCGAGCGCGGCGGTGTGCGCGTCCATGCGCTCGGCGGCGAGGATCGCGACGGTGGTGTCGGCGCGGGATGCGGCGACGAGCAGGGCGCGGGCGGCGAGGTCGTGGGCCCGCTGGTGCAGCGGGGTGGCGTTCTCGGGGGCCTGGCCGGGGTGGTGGGGCGCGCGGGTGGGCTGCGCACCGCGCAGCCGGGTCACCTGGAGGGCGATCTCCGCGGCCGCCTCGTCGAGCCCCAGCTCGTCGGTGACGGCGAGCAGCGCGGCGAGGTGGCCGCCGAGCTGGATGTCCAGCGCTTCGGCGCGGCTGCTGCGCGGGTACTCGGTGGTGGGGCGGCCGCCCATGCGGGGATCGACCGGCTTGGTCCGGATCGGCTCGTACATGAGGTGGCCTCCTGCGTGGTCAGGAGACCATCCTACATTGGATTCGGTCTAAAGTTGAGTTGAATCTTGGACGTGCGGCGTGTCGGGCCGTCCGGGCGCCCTACGGCTGGCTGTAGCCCTCCAGGAAGTTACCGATCCGGGTCACCGCGTCGGCCAGATCCTTCGCGTTGGGCAGGGTCACGATCCGGAAGTGGTCGGGCTCGGGCCAGTTGAAGCCCGTACCGTGCACGACCATGATCTTTTCCTCGCGCAGCAGGTCGAGGACCATCTGCCGGTCGTCCTTGATCTTGTAGACCGACGGGTCCAGCTTCGGGAAGAGGTACAGCGCGCCCTTGGGCTTCACGCAGGTGATGCCGGGGATCTGAGTCAGCAGGTCGTACGCCGTGTCGCGCTGCTCCAGGATCCGTCCGCCGGGCAGGACCAGGTCGTTGATCGACTGGCGTCCGCCGAGCGCGGTGGCGATGGCGTGCTGGGAGGGCATGTTCGCGCACAGGCGCATGTTGGCCAGGATCGTCAGGCCCTCGATGTAGGACGAGGCGTGCTTCTTGGGCCCGCACACGGCCATCCAGCCGGACCGGTAGCCGGCGACGCGGTAGTTCTTGGAGAGCCCGTTGAAGGTGAGCGTCAGCAGGTCCGGGGCGATCGCGGCGGTGTTCGTGTGGGTGGCGCCGTCGTAGAGGATCCGGTCGTAGATCTCGTCCGAGCACACGATCAGGTTGTGGCGGCGGGCGATGTCCGTCAGCCCGCGCAGCATCTCGTCGTCGTAGACGGCGCCGGTCGGGTTGTTCGGGTTGATGATCACGATCGCGCGGGTGCGGTCGGTGACCTTGCGCTCGATGTCGGCGAGGTCCGGCATCCAGTCGGACTGCTCGTCGCACCGGTAGTGCACGGCGGTGCCGCCGGCCAGGCTGACGGAAGCGGTCCACAGTGGATAGTCCGGCGCCGGGACGAGCACCTCGTCGCCGTCGTCGAGCAGCGCCTGCATCGACATCTGGATCAGCTCGGAGACGCCGTTGCCGATGTAGACGTCTTCGACGTCCAGGTCGATGCCCTTGGTCTGGTAGTGCTGCATCACCGCGCGGCGTGCGGAGAGCAGCCCCTTCGCGTCCCCGTACCCGTGGGCGTTGCCCAGGTTGCGGAGCATGTCCTCAAGGATCTCCGGCGGGCACTCGAAGCCGAAGGCCGCGGGGTTGCCGGTGTTGAGCTTGAGGATGCGATGACCTGCTGCTTCGAGCCGCATGGCCTCTTCGAGCACGGGGCCGCGGATCTCGTAGCAGACATTGGCGAGTTTCGTTGACTGGATCACCTGCATGACGGGAGCTTACGGGTCCGCGTGCGGGTGCGCTCCGGTATTCGACGGCCGGATGGGCGGCGACCGGCGGCCCGATATGTCCCCTTCGCGCAAAGCTTGGGTACGGGCGCCACGTGCCCTTGGAAACCAGGGCCGGCCCCGCGCTCCGGCCTGCGGAATGAGTGGGGGCGGGGGAGACTGCCGGACTGGTGTTGCGCTCGTCACCCTGGCTGCTCCTAGGGTGTGCGGCGGTGGCGCGGCGGCGCACGACGGTGATCAAGGAGAGCGGGGGGCACGGGAGATGAGTGGCAAGGGGAGAGGGGCCCGGCCGAAGGCGGACCTGGCCTCGGTGTTCCGGTTCGCGACCGAGCTGTGCGCCTGGGTGGCCACCCCCTGGGCCCTGGCCGGCTGGTCGGTGACGGCGGCGGTGGCCGGTGTGGTGCTGCTGATCGGCCTCCCGACGGTGTTCGCCACCCCGGGGGACAAGGCGCAGGTGATGGTCCCGGTCCCGGGTGCGGTGACGATCGCCCTGGTCCTGCTGCAGCTGGCCGCGGCGGTGGCCGCGTCCTGGGCCGCCTGGCCGCTCTGGGCGGCGGCCGCGGTGACCGCGCTCGCGGCGGCCTGCCTGGTGACGGAGCGGCCCCGCTGGCGCCGCCTGCTGGCGGGGGGCTGATCCCTGCCGGTCCGCGGTGCGGCCGCCTGAAGCTCGCCCATCTAGGTACATGGCATGAGTACGCGCACTCATGCGGCCCGGTCGGCCCCGGTGGAGGCTTGCCGTCCGAGATCGTTTGAGGGGTGGGGCAGTGGAGTTCACGATCGGGGACATGGTGATCGAGGCGCTGGGTTCGTACGGGGACGACCGGGCGATCGAGTTCTGGGCCACGGTGCGCGGGGCCGAGACCCCGGCCGTCTTCGCCATCCACCGCGAGCACGACAAGGACTGGGAGTCCGCCCGCCTCACCGTCGACCCCTCCTCGGGCAGCGTCCCGGTGGCGGCGGTCGAATGGGCGGTGGAGTTCGCCCGCGAGTACCTGTAGTCGGAGGCGGCCCGGCCCCGGACGCAGAAGAGCCCCGCGGCGGGCGCTGCCACCTCGTGGGTGGCGCGCCCGCCGCGGGGCTCTTCATCGGGGGGAGGAGCGGGCCGTCAGGCCGACCAGCTGCCGCCCGGCCCGGTCCGGGAGGTCGCCCCGGACCGGACCCGCACCACGCGGCCCTCGGCCGCCAGCTGCTTGAGGTCCCGGTGGATCGTCATCCGGCTGACGCCGAGGTCCCGTACGAGGTCCGCGACCCAGACGCGACCCTGTTCCCGCGCCACGCCGGCGATCAGTTCCCGCCGTTCCCCGCAGGGCATCCCCTGACCGGGAGTGCGCGGCTCGGACACGGTTACTTCGCCTCGGCCTTCAGGATCTCGGCGAGCTCCTCGTCGGACTCGCGGCCCGGGGTGGGGAGGTTCCACTTGGTGATCGCGAAGCGGAAGACGAAGTAGTACAGCGCCGCGAAGCAGAGGCCGATGCCGGCCAGGCCCCACGGGTTGGACGCGATGCCGAGGTTGAGGACGAAGTCGATGGCGCCGGCAGAGAAGCCGAAGCCGTCCTTCATCCCGAGGGACCAGGTGAGCGCCATCGAGACGCCGGTCAGGACCGCGTGGATCGCGTAGAGGACCGGGGCGATGAACATGAAGGTGAACTCGATGGGCTCCGTGATGCCCGTGACGAAGGCGGTGAGCGCGAGGGAGAACATCATGCCGCCGACGACCTTGCGGCGCTCGGGGCGGGCGCAGTGGACGATCGCGAGGCAGGCCGCCGGGAGGGCGAACATCATGATCGGGAAGAAGCCGGTCATGAACTGTCCGGCGGTGGGGTCACCGGCGAGGAAGCGGTTGATGTCGCCGTGGGCGCCGTTGTACTCGCCGGCCTGGTACCACGGGAAGGAGTTGATCAGGTGGTGCATGCCGACCGGGATCAGCGAGCGGTTGACGACGCCGAAGATGCCCGCGCCGACGGAGCCGGAGTTGACCAGCCACTCGCCGAGGCCGTGGATGCCCTTGCCGAGCACCGGCCAGATGAGACCGAAGACGATGCCGGTGACCAGGCCCGCGAAGGAGGACAGGATCGGGACGAGGCGACGGCCGCCGAAGAAGCCGGCCCAGTCGGGCAGCTTGGTCCGGTAGAACTTCTGGTAGAGCAGGGCGGTGATGATGCCCATCACGACGCCGCCGAGGACGCCGGCGTTGACCGGGGCGTCGACCAGGGCGACTTGGTGGTCGACGACCTTCTCGACCTGCGGCACGTTGCCGTCGGTGAAGGTGCCCAGCACGTTGGAGAAGACCACGTAGCCGGCGACGGCCGCGAGGCCGGTGGAGCCGTCGGACTTCTTGGCGAAGCCGACCGCGATGCCGACGGCGAACAGCAGCGCCAGGTTGCCGAAGACGGCGTTGCCGCCGGCCGCCATGTACTTGGCTATCTCGTTCACCCAGCCCGGCAGGGACTCGCTGCCGAGCATGTCGGCGTTGCCGAAGCGCATCAGCAGCGCGGCTGCCGGCAGCACGGCGATCGGCAGCATGAGGCTGCGGCCGAGGCGCTGCATGACCGCCATGACGGCGGAGTTCTTCTTGGCAGACGGGGCCGTCTGCTCGGCTGTGCTCACGGTGCTTCCTCCAGAGGAAACGAGGTGTGTTGCCAAGGAAGGACAGCGCTTGTGTGGGCTGGGCAACAGCGGGTGGAAATGCGCTATTTGCGGCGCGGTAGTCCAGTTGTAACACGGTTAAAACCGCATAAACCCGCTGCTGGGCGGAGTGTGGACCTAAGGCCCGCAGGGTGAGGTCGCAAGCCTCGCGGGACAGGTGTCTTCCGGCGTTGTCAGCGGGTCCGGGTACCTTCCGGAAGAGGGGGAAAGGGGTGGGGCCGATGTCGCAGCTGAAGATCGTCCGGGGGGACGCGACCAGCCCGCAGGCCAAGGGGCCGAAGATCATCGCGCACGTGTGCAACGACCTCGGGGGCTGGGGGAAGGGCTTCGTCCTCGCGCTCTCGAAACGCTGGAGCGGTCCGGAGGCCGAGTTCCGGGCCTGGCACCGGGGACGCAGCGGGAACGACTTCGCGCTGGGCGCGCTCCAGCTCGTCCAGGTCCTCCCGGACACCTGGGTCGCGAACATGATCGGCCAGCGGGGCATCCGCACCGGCAGCGCGGGCCCGCCCGTCCGCTACGAGGCGATCGACCACTGCCTGGCCAACCTGGCCACCCGAGCCGCCGAGCTGGACGCCTCGGTCCACATGCCCCGCATCGGCTGCGGCCTGGCGGGAGGAAAGTGGTCCCGCGTCGAGCCGCTGATCAGCGCCCGCCTGTGCGCGAAGGGCATACCCGTCACGGTGTACGACCTCGGCTGAGCCCCGGCGTGCGCACCCCAACGGATGACGGGAAATCCGGCCTTTTCCGTTCCGGACGAATCGGTGGCGATGAAGCCAATCCGGCAGTACAGGTCATCTCATATGCCTGCGTGTCGCCATTCGGTTTCCGGCCACTCCGGCCCGTGCCATTTGCCGTCTGACCTGCGGTTTCGGTAGGAGTGGGACCTATGGCAGAGGATATTCCACATCTCATCGGCAAGTTCGAGCTGACCTCGCCGGAGCACTACGACGCCTATCTCGGCGCGGTCGGCATGGGCCTGGCCCAGCGATCCCTGGCGGTGAGCGCCGCGCCGGTGGACGAGTTCACCGCGACCGCGACGGGCTACCGGCTGAGAGTGCGGACCGCCCTGCGGACCATCATCCAGGAGTTCGAACTGGGGGTGGGGTTCGGCTGGAAGAACGAGGCCGAGCTCGACGCGAAGACCACCTTCACCGGGTCCGGGGACCAGGGGCTGGTGGAGGTGGACCTCCTGGACGGGGGCGGTGCGATCACCGTGCTGTGGACCCCCGCGCCCCAGGGCATGACGAAGGTCTTCTCCTTCGGCGGGGCCACCTTCACCTGCGCCTACAAGCGCATCGGCTGACCCCGCCTCGGGCCGTACCTACGGGAGCCGTACCTACGGGAGGTAGCGTTCGATCGCTGCCGGGCCTTCCTTCTCCATCATTTCGCGTGCCTTCTTGACCCGCTCCGGAGTCACGTCCCGGCCGCTCGCCATGACGAGGTCCTCGGGGTCGTACGGGCGCTCCCCGCCGGAGTAGAGCTTGGCCGGGCCCTTGGTCTTGGGCTGCTGGTCCGCTTCACTGTCCATCGCTGCCTCCTCCTGGTGCCGCCCCCTGGCCCCATCCTCCGACCGCGCCGCCATGAACGCACCTCGGGCCCGGGCGCCGGCGTCACCCGGCGTTGACCGCCAGCGTCGCCGTCAGGGCGACGATCGCGCCGCAGATGCCGAGGTTCACGATCTTGTGCTCCCAGAACACCGCGACGAACTCGCGGATCGTCGCGCTCGGCCAGAAGTACTTCGCCGTCGGCGAGCCCAGGACCTGCCCGTTCACCCCGGCCTTGCGGGCCGTCATCGCGGCGCGGAAGGCGTGGAAGTTGTTGGTGACCACCACGCAGCGGTAGCCGGGATCACCGGCGAGCATGATCTCGCGGCTGAAGCCGAGGTTCTCCTGCGTCGTGCGGGAACGGTCCTCCAGTCGTACGTGGTCCTGCGGAACGCCCTGGGCGATCAGCCAGTCGGCCATCGCCCGCGCCTCGGCGACCTTCTCGTCCGCCCCCTTGCCGCCCGATGTCAGCAGGAGCGGCACGCGGCCGCCCCGCGCGATCTGGGCGTCATGGATCTCCATGCCCTTGCGCAGCCGGGAGGCCAGCAGCGGCGGGACCCGGTCGCCGCCGATCAGGCCGGAGCCCAGCATCACCACGTAGTCCACGTCCCCGCGCACCTTGATCCGGCCGTAGAGGTAGGCGTAGGCGAGGAAGCAGAGGAAGAGGAAGGAGACGTACCCGGCGAGGAAGACCACGCCCCCCACCACCGCGTCCCACCGCTGGGAGCCCTGGTTGCCCAGGGTCAGGACGAACGAGATCAGGGCGAAGATCCCCACCCCCGCCATGAAGGAGAGCAGGTTGGCCGGGCGGCGGCCCTCCTTGCGGACCATGGTCAGGCCGTTGCCGATCAGGAAGACGCCGAGTGCGACCGTACCGAGCGCGGGGACCAGGAAGACCATCGCGACGATGATCCCGCCGAGGCCGTGGGGCAGATCGGGCACCAGGGTCAGCAGCCCGATCGACGCGAATATGAAGGTGAGGCCGAGGTAGACCGCGTTGCGAAAGCGCCGGCGGTCGGCCCGGACGCTCACGCCGAAGAGGGCGAGGAAGAGCGCGGCAGGGACAAAGGCGTACATGCCGCTCATCGTAGGTGGGAAGTATGAATATCTAGCGGCCACCATGCGGCGTCCGGCGGATCGCGCGCCCGGCCAGGACGTCCGTCCTGAGGCCGTCCCGCATCACGAAACGGCCGTCGATCAGGACGTGCGGAATCCCGGTCGGCAGCGCGCGCGGCCGCTCGTACGTCGACCCGGCCGCGACCGTCAGCGGATCGAACAGGACCAGGTCCGCGCGGTGGCCCACCCGCACGGTCCCCCGGTCGGGCAGCCGCAGCCGCGCCGCCGGGCGGCCCGACAGGTGCGCGACGCACTCCTCCAGGGAGAGAACGCCCAGCTCGCGCACGTAGTGCCCGAGGTAGTGCGGAAAGGTGCCGTACGCCCGGGGGTGCGGCTTCGCGCCCTGCAGGATGCCGTCCGAGCCGCCCGTGTGGACCGGGTGGCGCATGATCGCCCGTACGTTCTCCTCGTGCCCCACGTGCTGCAGGATGCTCGGCCCCAGCCGGTCGTCCAGCAGCAGCCGCCGGGCCGTCTCCCAGTCGGGCAGGCGGGTGCCGACGAGGGCCCCGTGGGCCGGATCCGTGGTTCCGGCGATCTCGATCGTCGACCAGTCCACGGGCACCCCGTGGCAGCCGTCGGCGCCCTCCACCTCCAGCGCGTACCGGATCCGCTCGGCCTCGCCGTCGTCGCGCAGCCGGGCCAGGACCGCCTCGGGTCCGCCCTCGTTCGCCCAGCTGGGCAGCAGCGCGACCAGGGTGGTGCAGCCCGGGGTGTACGGGTAGCTGTCGAGGGTGATGTCGGCGCCGGCGGCCAGCGCGCGGTCGAGGAGGCCCAGGAGCTCCCCGGCGCGGCCCTGGTTCTCGCCGAAGTTCATCGTCGCGTGCGCGAGGTGCAGCGCGCAGCCGGCCTCGCGGGTCAGCTCGACCATCTCGGCGTAGGCGCCGAGCGCCCCGTGCCCGTAGGAGCGGTGGTGCGGGCAGTAGTAGCCCCTGTACGAGGCCACCACCCGGCACAGCTCCGTCAGCTCGGCGCCGGACGCGTACATGCCGGGGGTGTAGGTGAGCCCGGAGGACATTCCCACCGCGCCCTGCGCGAGGCCCTCGGCGACGAGCGCGCGCATCCGGTCGAGCTCGGCGGGGGTCGCGGGCCGGTCGCCCCAGCCCACGACGAGGGCGCGGACGGTGCCCTGGGGGACGAGGTAGGCGGCGTTGACGGCGATGCCCTGCGCGTCGAGGCGGTCCAGGTACCCGCCCACGTCCCGCCAGTCGAAGTCGATGTCTTCGCCCGTACCGTTCCAGCCGGCGATGGCGGCCCGCACCCCGGTCAGGGTCCGGTCGTCCACGGGGGCGTACGACAGGCCGTCCTGCCCCAGGACTTCGAGGGTCACGCCCTGGGCGGCCTTCGCGCTGTGGTCCGGATCGCGGAGCAGCGCGAGGTCGCTGTGGGCGTGCATGTCGACGAAGCCGGGGGCCAGGACGAGCCCGTGGGCGTCGAGGGTTTCCCGCCCGCCGCCCCGGATCCTGCCCACCTCGGCGATGCGGCCCTCGTGGACGCCGACGTCGGCGGTGCAGGAGGGCCCGCCCGTGCCGTCGACGACGCGGGCCCCCCGGATGACCAGGTCCATGTTTCTAGAAGAACGTCCGGACGTACTCGCCGACCGTGCCGTCGCTCTCCACCACCGGGATCAGCGGCCACTTCTCGAAGATCGTGCACGGGTGGGACATGCCCAGCGCCACCCAGTCGCCGACCTGGAGGTCGTCGGCGGAGTCGGTCTCCAGCCAGGCGTGCTGGTCGGAGAGCTTGGTGACGCGGACCGAGCCGGCGGCCGGGGTCCGCTCGATGCCGGTCACCGGATCGCGGAGCAGCTCCACCTCGGGCAGGCCCAGGTCGTAGGCGATGTCGCGCTTGCCGGCGTTGACGAACGCCTGGGTGGGGGAGGGGCGGGAGACGACCTGTGCCCAGAGCCGGAACGCGGGGCGCAGGGCGCCCTCCTCCGGGATCCGGTTGAAGGGGGTCAGGCGGGTGTACCAGCCGTGGTCGTGCGAGACGTACGCGCCGGAGCGCAGCAGCTTGAGCACCGGCCGGGACAGCTCCGGGATCTCGGCGAACACGTCGGCCACGGCGTCGAACCAGGCGGAGCCGCCGGCGCTGACCACGATCTCGTCGAGGCCGGCGGGGAACCGCCCGGCCTTGTCGAACTCGACGGCGAGGCCCGTCAGCCGGCGCAGGTACGCGTGCACGGACTCCGGTTCGGCGCCGGGGACTTCGGCCTCGTACCCGGCGATGCCGACCAGGCGCAGGGTGGGGGCCCGGTCCACGGCGTCGGCGACGGCCCGGCAGTCCTCGTCGGTACGGGCCCCCGTACGGGCGCCTTCGCCGGCGCCGAGCTCGACGACCACGTCGACGACGGCGATGGCGGGCTGCCCCTGGAGGGCCTGGTCCATGAGCTCGACCCCGCGCACGGAGTCCACGTAGCAGACGAACCGGAAACCGGGGTCGGCGGCGAGCTCGGCGGCGACCCAGCGCAGGGCGGCGGCGTCGACGAGCTCGTTGGCGAGGAAGATCCGCTGGATGCCGAAGGCGCGGTAGACGCGGACCTGGTGGGGCACGGCGGCGGTGATGCCCCACGCGCCCTGCTCGAGCTGACGGTGGAACAGCTGGGGGGCCATGCAGGTCTTGCCGTGCGGCGCGAAGGCCAGGCCGTGGCGCTCGGTGTACGCCTTGAGGGCGGCGAGGTTGTGGCTCAGCGCGTCGGCGTCCAGGGTCAGGACGGGGGTGGTGAATCCTCCGGAGAAGAGGTCCCGCCGCTGGGCGGCGAGCTGCCCGACGGTCAGGCCCGTGCGCTCGGCGTCCGGGGGGAGGCCCTTGAACCGGTGGTCGACCGGTTCCTGGGCGAGGGCCTGGACGGGGTCGCTGGGCATGTGCGTGCCTCCCGGGGTGTGGCGTGGCGTGTGCGTCGCGCGTACGTCGCGGCTGTGCGCATTGTGCATTGCGCATGTTGCAACGGTCGTTGCGTGTACCGCTGCATGCTGTCTAACATCCCGGATGACGGCGGGTCAACGGGCCCCGGCGGAACGGAGGGCGCGGAGTTGAGTCAGTCCGTGGAACGGGCGCTGCGGATCCTGCCCGCCCTGGCCAGGGGCCCGGCCGGGCTCGGCGAGGTCGCCGAGGTGCTCGGCGTGCACAAGAGCACCGCCCTGCGGCTGCTGCGGACCCTGCACGAGCACGGCTTCGTGTACAAGCAGACCGACGGCCGCTACCGGCTCGGGGCCTCGCTCTTCGCGCTGGCCGCCGAGTCCATCGAGAACCTCGACGTGCGCGACATCGCGCACCCGCACCTGGTCGAACTCAACCGCGCCACCGGCCACACCGTGCACCTGGCCCTCCACCAGGACGACGAGGTCGTCTACATCGACAAGGTCGACAGCCGCTATCCGGTCCGGATGTACTCGCGCATCGGCCGGCCCGTGCCGCTGACCGTCGCGGCCGTGGCGAAGCTGCTGGTCGCCGACCTCCCCGAAGCCGAGCGGACCGCCCTCGCGCACCGGATCGAGTACCCGGCCTACACCCCGCGCTCGACCCCGGACGCCGCCGCCTACCTCCGCGAGCTGGACCTCGTACGGGCGCAGGGCTGGGCCACCGATCTGGGAGGCCACGAAGAGGCCCTGAACTGCCTGGCCGCCCCCATCCGCGGACCCGGCGGACGCGTGGTCGCCGCGATGTCCGTCTCCGCCCCCGGCGTGGTCGTCTCCGCCGAGGGGCTGCTCGAACTGCTCCCGCTCGTCCGGCAGACCGCCGACACCATCGGCCGCGAGTACTCAGGCTCGGGCCCCGCACAGGAAGAGCCGTCATGACCGAGAAGACCGCCATCACCCCCGGCACCCACACCACGCCCCCCGCGAAGTTCTCGCACGGGGTGCGCAAGGGCAACATCCTCCAGGTCGCCGGCCAGGTCGGCTTCCTCCCGCACGTGGACGGGCAGCCGCCTACCCCCGCCGGTCCCACGCTGCGCGAGCAGACCCTCCAGACGCTGGAGAACGTCCGCTCCGTCCTGGAGGCGGGCGGTGCGAGCTGGGACGACGTGATGATGATCCGCGTGTACCTGACGGACACCGGCCACTTCGGCGAGATGAACGGCATCTACAACACCTACTTCGAGGAGCAGGGACTCAAGGAGGCCCCGGCCGCCCGCACCACCGTGTACGTGGGCCTGCCGGCCGGACTGCTGATCGAGATCGACGCCCTCGCGGTCCTCGACTCCACTGCCTGACGCTCGGGTTGGGTACCCTCTCCGTTGACTCGGGGCGTCGGCAGGGGCTGAATCGCCGCTAACACTGGGATGGTTCCTGATGGGCACAGCACCTCCGGCCGATTTCTTCCAGCCGCTCAAGGCCGACGACCCGGCCGTGGTGGGCGGCTACCGGCTGGCGGCCGTACTGGGCGCGGGCGGCATGGGCAAGGTGTACCTCTCGTACACGCCCGGCGGCCGGCCCATCGCGATCAAGGTGATCCGGTCCGAGTTCGGGGAGGACCCCGAGTTCCGGCGCCGGTTCCAGCAGGAAGTGCGGGCCGCCGAGCGGGTCCAGGGCCTCTACACGGCTCCGGTCATCGACTCGGACACCGAGGGCACGCAGCCCTGGCTGGCCACGGCGTACGTGCCCGGGCCCTCGCTCGCGCACGCCGTGGCCCGGCACGGCGCGCTGCCGCCGCGCAGCGTGCTGCTGCTGACCGTCGGGGTCGCGGAGGCGCTGACCGTCATCCACGGCGCGGGCATCGTCCACCGCGACCTGAAGCCCGCCAACGTCCTCCTCGCCTCCGACGGGCCGCGCGTCATCGACTTCGGCATCGCCCGCGCGGCCGACAGCACCGCACTGACCAGCACCGGCGTCTCCATCGGCACACCGGCGTTCATGGCGCCCGAACAGGCCTCGGCGGGTACCGTCACCGCGGCCACCGACATCTTCGCCCTCGGCCAGATCGCCGCGTTCGCGGCGACCGGGTCGTCCGTCTACGGCGACGGGCCCTCGCACGCGGTGCTCTACCGGATCGTGCACGAGGAGCCGGACCTCAGCGGGCTGCCCGAGGAGCTGCGGCCCGTGGTGACCCGGTGCCTCAGCCGCGACCCGGCCGACCGCCCGACCCTGGCCGAGATCATCGAGCTGTGCAACGCGGCCTCCGAAACCCCCCTGCGCCAGGGGGAGGACTGGCTTCCGCGGGCGGTCGCCGGGTCCCTCACGGAGCGGCAGCAGCAGCTGCCCGCACCGGCCCCCACCCCGCCGCCGCACCAGCCCACCCAGGCGCCGACCCCGCCGCCGGGGTCCGGGTACACCCCGACCTCGCTGTCGGACGCGCCTCCGCACGCCGCGCCCACGCAGGCCGCTCCGGCGCAGCCCGCGCCGGGTTCGGTGCCGCCGGGCTACCGGCCGCAGGCCCCGTACGCGCAGCCCTCGTACCCGCAGCAGCCCGCGCAGCCCTCGTACCCGCAGCCCCAGCCCCCGCAGCCCCACTACGCGCAGCCCACGTACCCGACCGGCCACGGCACGCCGCCGCCCTTCCACACCCAGGGGTTCGCGCCCGGGATGCCCCCGCAGCCCCGCCCCAAGCGGACCGGGCTGATCGTGGCCGGAGCCGTGGTGGCCGCGGTCATCGGGCTCGCGGTCATCGGGTCCCTGCTGCCGGACTCCGACAAGGGCAGTGCCTCGGGGAAGCCGGGCAGCGGGTCGAGCGGGAGCGCCTCGGCGGGCGGAGCGCAGAAGCCGGCCGACCCGCAGCCGGTCTCCTACCAGGGCATCGAAGTGCCCCAGAACTACCAGGTGATGCTCGCGGACAACCCGCCGCGCCCGGCCGAGGACGCGAGCGGTGCGGGCGTCCTCTACGGCAAGGCGGACCTCTACTACTACCGGGACACCCTCTTCGGCGACGAGAAGTTCGGCAGCGACAACGGGAAGCTGGTCCTGCTGAACAACTCGGAGAAGGGCTCGCTGGAGACCTGCCGCACCGTGACCCGCTTCACCGAGAAGGTCGGGCTCGACGAGCTCACGGACGGTTCGCAGGTCTGCGTGCTGAGCAAGGCCGGACACATCGCGGTGGCGACCTTCCACGGCCGCAAGGGCGGCAAGGAGGAGACCCGCTACATCACCCTCGACCTCACGATCTGGCGCAACGCCGGGGAAGCGAAGAAGGGCTAGACCCGGCGGGGCCGGACGGCGAAGGGGCGCCCCCCTGGCGGTGGGGCGCCCCGGCTCAGGCGGATCCGGCCGCTACGAGCGGCCCGGCCGCCGGAGCAGCCCGGCCGCTACGAGCAGTACTGCGCGGCCTTGCCGATCGAGCGGTACATGCAGTCCGCGTTCTCCAGCAGCTGGAGCACCGCGTCCTTGTTCCGCGAGGTCTCGCGGTCGATGACCTCGTCCGGCGGGTAGAAGCCGCTGCTCCCGGAGTCCGTCGGGTACATCTCGAAGGTGTAGGCGAAGATCTTCTGGTTGCCCCACAGCCAGTCGTCGATCGTCCCGTCCGTGATGTACAGGTCGCTCGACTGCTCCGGCGTGTAGCCGTTGCTGGCCGCCATGCTGGTGCCGATCTTCTTGTACACGGCCAGGTCGTCCGCGGTCATTCCGGGCGCCGTGTCGTTGTACGTCCACCCGAACGGCCACAGCACGAGCTCGCTGTACGTGTGGAAGTCGATGGCGGCCTTGATCTGCTGCTTGCCGCCGACCACGCGGCTGCGTACGAAGTCCGAGACGACCTTGACCTCGGGCGCCGACGCGGCGGCCGGACCCCGGTAGGTCTCGGAGCTCTTGCTGGAGCTGGAGCCGCCGCAGCAGCCCCACTTGTAGTCCCAGTTGCGGTTCAGGTCGGTGCCGACGGCCGAGGAGCCCGTGTTCGGCTGGCGGTTCTTGCGCCACGAGCGGTACGAGCCGCTCGCGATGTCGTACTCGCCGCCGTCCGGGTTGAGGTCCGGGATGATCCACAGCTCCCGGCTGTTGACCATGTTGGTGATGCGCGCGTCGGTGCCGTACTTGGAGCCCCACTCCTTGAGCAGGTACAGGGCCATCTCCACCGTCAGGTGCTCGCGCGCGTGCTGGTGGTGGGTGAAGAGGACCTCGGGCTCGTTCTCGTCGGTGCCGACGTTGTCGCTGATCTTGATGGCGACGATGTCCCGGCCCTGGTACGACTTCCCGATGACCTGCTTGCTCATGATCGAGGGGTACTGGGCGACGCGCTGGTCGATCTCCGCGTTCGCCTCGGCGTAGTTGTGGTAATTCGAGTCCGCCGAAGGGAAGTCGGCGACGCCGGTGGCGACGCCGCGGCCCTCCGAGCGGTCCGGCGGTCCGGGCAGGGCGGTCAGCTTGTAGCCGAGCGCGCGCAGGCTTCTGGCCTGTGCGGTGTCGGCGCTGACGACGACCGAGCGGGCGTCCACCTCGTCGATCGAGGCGCCGGTGCGGAGCAGGGCGGTGCGTTCGGCCGCCGTGGCCGGGCCCTGGATCTCGTACTGGACGATCGACTCGTCCTGGGTGGCGGTGGACGGGCTGGGCGGTGGGGCTGCCGTCGCGCTCAGGCCGTAGGCGGGTGCGCCGAGCGCGAGTGCGAGAAGGGCCGCCGTGACGGCGGCCCTTCGGCGGTGGTGGAGCCGCATGCGTTCTCCTGGGTGGGAGTGTGGGGGTAGCCGTGCGGACGCGCACAGCGTGCTCTCGTGGCATGTCCGGGTCAAGAATTACAAACCAGCCAAAAATCCCGGTGTCCGCTCATCCCCACACACCTACCGCCTACGGCAGGCCGCGAGCCCCTACGGCAGGCTGTGGACCTTCGGGCCCACCGCGTTGGACCAAGCGCTGCCCGCCTTGGCGTCCCAGTTGGTCGACCAGGTCATCGCCCCGCGCAGTGCGGGGTACGTCTTGGACGGCTTGAAGTTCCCGCAGCTCGTGCCCTTGGTCAGGCAGTCCAGCGCGTTGTTCACGATGGTCGGGGAGACGTAGCCGCTGCCCGCGCCGCTCGGGGAGGCCGGGACGCCGATGCCCACCTGCGAGGGGTCGAGGCCGCCCTCGAGCTGGATGCAGGCCAGCGCGGTGAGGAAGTCCACCGTGCCCTGGGAGTAGACGTTGCCGTCGCAGCCGTTCATCGAGCCGCTGTTGTAGTACTGCATGTTGACGACGGTCAGGATGTCCTTGACGGCCAGCGCCGTCTTGAAATAGCCGCCCTGGGTCGACTGCATGTCGATGGTCTGCGGGGCCATGGTCAGGACGAAGGAGGAGCCGGCCTTCGAAGCGAGCGAGTGCAGCGCCTGGGTCATGTAGGTGGGGTTGAGGCCGTTCTCCAGGTCGATGTCGATGCCGCTGAAGCCGTACTCCTGCATCAGCGCGTACGCGGAGTTCGCGAGGTTGTTCGCGGACGCCGAGTCGTTGACCGTGATGGTGCCCTTCTCGCCGCCGATGGAGAGGATGACGGACTTGCCGGCCGTCTTCTTCGCGGCGATGTCGGCCTTGAACTGGGCGACCGTGTAGCCGCCGAGGCCGGCCGAGTCGAGGTTGAAGGCGATGGCGCCCGGCGTGCTCGTGGCGTCGGCGAAGGAGACGGCGATGATGTCGTACTGGGAGGACACGTCGGAGATCTTCTGGACGGTCGCGCCGTTGTTGAAGTTCTGCCAGTAGCCCGTCAGCGCGTGCTTGGGAACCGCCGGGTTCGGGTTCGGGTTGCCGCCCCCGCCGCTCGTGGTGGTGCCGGTGACGGCCGCCGCCTTCGTGCCCTCGCCGGCCGCGTTGTACGCGCTCACCTGGAAGGAGTACGAGGTCGACGCGGCGAGCCCGGTGATCTGGGCGGAGGTGCCCGAGGTCACGGTCTGCACGCGGACGCCGTCCTGATACACGTAATAGCCGGTGGCGCCGGTGACGGCGTTCCACGAAAGGGTGAGCCCGCTGGAGCTCTGGCCGGAAACGGCGGTGCCGGCCGGGGCGCCGGGAACGGTCGGGGCGGGATCCGTGCCACCGCCGCCGTCGGGACCGAAGACGCTGAACTCGTCGACCACGTAGCCCGGCTGGCCGTACCAGCCGTGCGTCCAGACGGTGACCTGCGTGGTGCTCGCGCCGGTGGTGAAGGTGGTGGACAGCTTCTGGAAGCCGCCGCCGGTGCCGGGGGTCCAGGTGGAGACGTCCTGGGTGCCGGTCCCGGTCGCGCCGAGGTACACGTACGAGCCGTTGACCTGCTCGCTCAGCGTGTACGTCGAATTCGGCTTGACCGTGACGGTCTGGCTGCACTGGGCGTTGTCCTGGCCCGCCGGGGTGGCCTTGAGCGCGGCGGACCCCGCGAAGACGGGGGAGGAGACGACGGCGCCGCTGCCGGAGGTACACGTCCAGTTGGAGAGGCCGGACTCGAAGCCTCCGTTGCGGACGACGTTCACGTCGGCGGCCTGCGCGGTGCCGGTGGCGAGCGCGGTGAGGCCGCCGGCGGTCAGGGTGGCCGCGCCCAGGAGGGCGAGGGAGCGTATGCGGTTCACGTGGGCTCCGTGGGGGGAGTTGGGGATGTGAGGTGCGCGTCAGAGGGCATGTGGGGTGCCCCGCCGCCAAGTTGGTCTAGTCCAATGCTCCTGTCAAGGGTGTTTGCAATATGGCTTGAACCGATCGGACGGCCCGGCCCCTTCCGCTCCCGGTTGTCCGGTTTTCCCGCCACCTGTGACACGTGCCGGAGGCACGGGAATTCGCAAGGCCCTGCCCTGTCAGGAAGGACGCGGATATGGTGCTGGGGCAAGGGGGAAGGGTGTTGATCGTTTGCGGTCGCGCAGCATGCGCGCACGCACCGCGGTCAGGGGAACGCCCGTGGAGTACCGGGTGAACGGGGGGATGCGCGTGCCGACCGCCATTGCTGTCACCAGCGCCGATCTGATGCTGCCGGCCCCGGACCGGCACACTCCGGCGGCCGCCGTGCTGGCGCCGCCGCACGAGCTCGACCTGGAGGGCGCACTCGCGCAGACGGCCGCCCTGCTGGAGCGGCACGGCCATCTCGTGGTCCTCGTACCCACCTGGCTGCCCGCCTCCGAGGCCCGGCGCCTGCACACCGTTCGGGCCATCCTGGAAACCGACCGGATCGCGCTGGTCGACATCGATCTCCCGCCGCTGGCGACCGCCCTGCTGGTACGTCAGCTGCGCCAGCTCAGCGTCTGCGACTTCAGCCCCGGAGTCCTCGCCTCCGCCGCCCGGCTGCTCGCCCACTACATCTACGCCGGCGCGCTGCTCGGCACGGTCGCCAAGCTGGACCGGGTCCCGGTCGGACTCAAGGCGCACGCCAAGTCCTGGGCCCCGAACGCCCAGTTCGCCGTCCTGGCGAACCCGGCCCCGTACCTCGTCAAACTGGGCTCGGGATCCGGCGGCGCGCACGGCGGCGGGGCCCTGCCCGCGGGCCCGGACTTCGCCACCCACCTCACCTTCGCCCGCGGCCAGCTCGCCTCCGACTGGGTGGTCTCCGAACTGGCCCCCGCCTGGAAGGTCCAGGGGGTCATGGAGAACCCGCTGCCGGCCGACTCGGCCGCCTGGTGGGCCACGCCCAAGCTGGTCGAGTTCGCCGCCGCCATCCCGGACCCCGCGGTCCTCTACCAGCTCGTCGCCTCGGTCCGCCGCGACGAATGCCGCTGGTGCGGCCTCGAACTCATCGGCGACCGCTGCGGCTTCTGCGCCGCTCCGCTCACCGCGCCGCCCCCGCCGACGGCTCCCGCCGCGCAGCTCCGCCCCAGATCCAGATCCAGACTCTGACCGGCCCGAACGATTGAAGAACGGCGAGGTAAGTCCGCCATGAACTCACGCCAGCGCCGCGGCGTCATCCTGCTGATCCTGTCGGTCCTGTGCGCCCTCGCCGCCTTCGGTGGGGTCCTGGTGCTGATCGGCGACGTCAACTCCAAGGTCGGGGCCGAGGTCGTCGCGTACCGGGTCAAGAGCGACATAGCCCCGTACACCCCGCTGGCGGCAGGCCAGTTCGAGCAGGTCTCGGTCCCCAAGCGGTGGCTGTCGGACACCGCCGTCACCGACCTCGGCCAGCTCAAGGACAAGATGGCGCTCACCGCCCTGAAGCAGGGCTCGCTGCTCCAGAGCGACATGTTCGTCGACCGGCCCAAGCTCCAGGCCGGCGAACAGGAGATCGCCATCATGATCGACGCGTCCACCGGCGTGGCGGGCAAGATCACCCCCGGCGCCAAGGTCAACATCCTGGGCACCTTCAAGGGCAAGAAGCCCACCGACCCCGACGTGGCCGTGGTCATGGTGGCCAACGCCCGCGTCATCAACGTCGGCCGGCTCACGCCCCTGGACAAGGACAGCGACAAGAAGGGCCCGGCCGAGGCCGTCCCGATCACCTTCGCCCTGAGCACCAAGGACACCGAGCGCGTCGCCTACGCCGAGTCCTTCGCGGAGCACGTGCGCCTCGCCCTGGTGGCCCCCGGCACCGACTCGACGCCCAGCCCGGGCGACCACTTCTACACCCTCGAAGGGGACAGGTAACGGGATCTTCCTCCTGAAACAGGGGGCTATCGGTCGCGCTGGCTGATCGCCGCCGTTACCAGCACCAGCCAACAACGAATATTGGAGGTGAACGAAGTTGGCTACGTATCGCGTAGGACGGAAGACCCACCCACCTGTGCTTCCTCAGCAGTTGGCTCTGGAATTCGAGTCAGCAGACACCCCCCGGATCGGGGACGAAACGGGACCCGAACGCCGTAAGGCACCCGGCGCGGTACATGTGCGAGGGGAGACTGCTGATGCTTCACCTGGCATCGGTGGCGTCACCCCCAGCCGCGAGGTTGGGGAGAAGGCCCGTGAAGGCCACCCCGTCGTGTTCGTCCTGGACAGGCACGGCAACCCGCTGCAGCCGACCGCACCCGCCAGGGCCCGCAAGCTCCTCGACCAAGGCCGGGCGGTCGTGGCCCGGCACACTCCGTTCGTGATCCGCCTCAAGGACCGCACGGTCTCCGAATCCCAGGTGGACGGTGTGGAAATGGGGATCGACCCCGGCTCCAAGCACACCGGTATCGCCGTCTTCTCCGCGAAGGATGGGAACCGCCGCGGCCTGTACGCGGTCGAACTCACCCACCGAGGCGGAGCCATCCGGGACAAGCTCACCGCTCGTGCCGCTTACCGGCGGGGTCGGCGCACACGGAACCTGCGCTACCGCGCACCCCGCTTCTCCAACCGCACCCGCCCCAAGGGCTGGCTGGCACCGTCACTGCGTCACCGTGTGGATACCACTATGTCGTGGACGGCACGGCTCGCACGGTGGGCACCCGTCCGCGCCGTTCATGTGGAACGAGTCGCGTTCGATACGCATGCCATGTCCCACGGCGGACCGCTGGAGGGGGCCGAGTACCAGCACGGCACCCTGCAGGGCACAGAAGCCCGCGAGTACCTGTTGGCCAAGTGGGGGAGGGCCTGCGCCTACTGCGGCGCCACCGGAGTGCCTCTCAATATCGACCACATCCACCCCCGCTCACGCGGAGGCAGCGACCGTATCTCCAACCTGACCATTGCCTGCGTGCCCTGCAATGAAAAGAAGTCCAACCAGCTGGTCGATGGCTTCCTCAAGAAGTCCCCGAGCCTGTTGGCCCGCATCCTCGCCCAGGCCAAAGCCCCGCTCTGCGACGCGGCAGTCGTCAACGCCACCCGCTGGGCGCTGTGGCGTGCCCTCGACGCGGCTTTCCCCATGGTGCAGACCGCGTCGGGGGGCCGCACCAAATGGAACCGGCAGCGTGCCGGCCTGACCAAGACCCACACCCTCGACGCTCTGTGCGTCGGCCACCTCGACACTGTCAGAGGTACCCCGGCCCGCATCCTCGCGGTCACCGCGACCGGGCGTGGCACCTACACCCGCACCAGCCCAGACAAGTACGGCTTCCCCCGTCTCCGCCGACCGAGGCAGAAGCAGTTCTTCGGCTACCAGACCGGCGACCTCGCCTGCGCCGTCGTCCCCACGGGCAAGAAGACCGGCACTCACACGGGCCGCGTCGCTGTCCGCGCCACCGGCAGCTTCAACATCAAAACCGCACAC
This sequence comes from Streptomyces sp. NBC_00454, assembly GCF_041434015.1. GTDB lineage: Bacteria > Actinomycetota > Actinomycetes > Streptomycetales > Streptomycetaceae > Streptomyces. The sequence goes on from NZ_CP107907.1 coordinate 4,952,575, forward strand.
GGCCTCATCCAAGGCATCGGTCACACGTACTTCCGCATCATCCAACGAGCCGACGGCTACGCCTACGCCGCCCGACCCGAAGGGCCCACCACTCAGTTGAAGCAGGGCGTTTCCACGAAGGAAGTCCGATGACCACCCGAATCCTGCCCGCGGTCGGCGATCCCGAAGCCGCCCGCGTCATCGCCACCCTCCTCAGCCAGCTCCCGGGCGCCGAGCCCGCCGCGGCCGTCGCCGACTCCACCTTCCTCCTCGAGATGCTCGGCCGGCTCGCCACCGAGTCGATCGAGGAACTGCCCGAGGTGGTCCTCGTACACGAGCGGATCGGTCCGCTCCCGGCTCTGGAGCTCATCCGCGAGGTCGCCCTGCGCTTCCCGGCGGTCGGGGTCGTCCTGGTCACTTCGGACGCGAGCCCCGCGCTCTTCTCCGCCGCCATGGACTCGGGCGCGCGCGGCCTGATCGGCCTGCCGCTGGCCTACGAGGAACTCGCGGCCCGCGTCCAGGCCGCCGCCCAGTGGTCCGTGGGCGTACGCCGCCACCTGGGCCGGGGCCCGGAGCTGCCCACCGGCCCCGGGGGCAAGGTCGTCACGGTCACCGGGGCCAAGGGCGGAGTCGGTGCCACCTTCGCGGCCGTGCAGTTCGCGCTGGCCGCGGCCGCCGCGGGGCGGCGTACCGCCCTGGTCGACATGGACCTCCAGGCGGGCGACGTCGGCTCGTACCTCGACGTGCAGTTCCGGCGCTCCATCGCCGACCTCGCCGGCATCCAGGACATCTCCCCGCGCGTCCTGCAGGACGCCGTCTACGACGACCGCACCGGGCTGGCGCTGCTGCTCGCCCCGGCGGACGGCGAACGGGGCGAGGAGGTCGACGACCGGGCCGCCCGGCACGTGATCGCCGCCCTGCGCGCCCGCTACGAGGTCGTCGTCATCGACTGCGGCACCCAGGTCACCGGAGCCAACGCGGCGGCGGTGGAGACGGCCGACGTGGCGGTGCTGGTCACCACCCCGGACGTGGTCGCGGTCCGGGCGGCCAAGCGGATGGTCCGGATGTGGGAACGGCTCCAGGTCCGCAAGGCGGAGGACACGGCGATGCTCGTCAACCGCTGGAGCAAGAACACCGAGATCCAGCCCTCCCTGATCGAGAAGATCACCAAGACCCGGGCCGTACGCACCCCGGTCCCGGCCGCCTTCAAGGAGCTCCAGGCGGTCGTGGACGCGGGCCGGGTCCAGGACCTGGACAACCGCTCGACGGTGAAGCAGGCGCTGTGGGCGGTGGCCGGGGAACTGGGCCTGCTGACGGCGCCCGAGGCCCCGGGTGCGCCCGGCGCCGCCGCGCCCGCCGAGCAGCCGGGCGCGGCCGTGGCCGTACGGGCCTCCGGGCCGGTGGCGCGGCTGCGCGGCGGCGACCGGGGCGCGCTCGGGCCGTGGCTGCGGCGCGGCCGGGAGGGCTGATCGGTGCGGGGGCCGCTGCCGCGGAGACGGGGTCGCCGGGGTTGGGGTGACCGGGGCCAGGTGGCCGTCGAGTTCGTCGGTACCGTGCCGCTGATCCTGCTGCTCGTCGCGGCGGTGTGGGAGTGCGTGCTGATCGGCTACGCCTTCTCGCTGGCCGGGAACGCGGCGGACGAGGCGGCGCGGGCGGGTGCGGTGAAGGGGGCGGCGGAGTGCCGGGCGGCGGCGGGCAAGTACATCGGGGGAGCCTGGAACATGTCCGTGGACTGCGGTGCGTCCGGGGACCTCTACAAGGCGACCGTCACCCTCAACATCCCCGTCCTGTACCCCGGGCTCGGCTTCGGCTCGATCGACGGCACGGCCGGCGCGGCGATGGAGAGGGAGTCACCATGAACCGCAGAAGTCGGGAGCGCGCCGACCGGGGCCAAGTGGCCATCGAGTACATCGGCTTCGTCCCCATCCTCCTCTTCGTCGCGCTGTGCGCCATCCAGCTGGGCTGGGTCGCGTACGTCCACCAGCAGGCCGAGACGGCGGCGCGGACGGCGGCCCGCGTCGAGGCCCACATGGGCTCGGGCGGAGCGGCGGCGGGTCAGGCGGCCGTCCGGGAGGGGCTGGGCGCCGACATCAGCGTGACCAAGAACGCCGACACCGTCACCGCACGGGTGACCATCAAGATCAACTCGATCATCCCCGGGCTCAACCCCGACCCGGCGACGGCCACCGCCGTCATGCCCAACGACGACCCGAAGGGACCCTGACCATGAGCCTGCGTTCCCGGGTCAACACGCCCGACGACCGCCACAGCCCCCGCGAGGACGGCCGGCTGGTCTCCTCGTACCGCGCCAAGCTGCTGGAGGAGATCGACCTCGCGGAGATGTCCGCGCTCGCGCCCGCCGAGCGCCGGGCGCGCCTGGAGCGCGTACTGGGCCACATCATCAGCCGCGAGGGCCCGGTCCTGTCCACCGCCGAGCGCGCCCAGCTGATCCGCCGCGTCGTCGACGAGGCCCTGGGCCTCGGCGTGCTCGAACCGCTACTGGAGGACCCGACCATCTCCGAGATCATGGTCAACGGGCCCGACCAGATCTTCGTGGAGCGCTCCGGCCGCGTGGAGCAGCTCCCGCTGCGCTTCGCCTCGCACGACCAGCTGATGCAGACCATCGAGCGCATCGTCTCCACCGTCAACCGCCGTGTGGACGAGGCCAATCCGATGGTCGACGCCCGTCTGCCCAGCGGCGAGCGCGTCAACGTCATCATTCCGCCGCTGTCCCTGACGGGCGCCACGCTCACGATCCGCCGCTTCCCCCGGGCCTTCACCCTGCACGAGATGGTCGGCCTGGGTTCCCTGGACGAGCACATGCTCCTGCTGCTGTCCGGGCTGGTGGCGGCCAAGATGAACGTGATCGTCTCCGGCGCCACCGGCACCGGCAAGACCACCCTCCTCAACGCCCTCTCCGGCCTGATCCCGGAGGGCGAGCGGATCATCACCATCGAGGACTCGGCCGAGCTCCAGCTCCAGCAGGCGCACGTGATCCGCCTCGAATCGCGCCCGGCGAACGTGGAGGGCAAGGGCCGGATCACCATCCGCGACCTCGTCCGCAACTCCCTGCGCATGCGCCCCGACCGCATCATCGTCGGCGAGGTCCGCGGCGGCGAGACCCTCGACATGCTCCAGGCGATGTCCACGGGCCACGACGGCTCCCTGGCCACCGTCCACGCCAACAGCTCGGAGGACGCCCTGATGCGCCTCCAGACCCTCGCCTCCATGTCGGAGGTGGAGATCCCCTTCGAGGCGCTCCAGGACCAGATCAACAGCGCCGTCAACGTCGTCGTCCAGCTGACCCGCTTCGGCGACGGCACGCGCCGCATCACCGAGATCTCCATCCTCGACTCGCACGGCCGCGAACCGTTCCGGATCATCCCGGTCTGCCGCTTCGTCCCCCAGCCGATGGGCGCGGACACCCGCGTCCAGGGCTACTTCGCCTACTACCCCCTGCCGCGCCGCATCGCGGACCGCCTCTACATGAACAGCCAGCCGATCCCGCAGGCCTTCGGCGTGGCCCTGCCCGAAGACCCACTCACGTCCGGCATCACCATGCCGCGCACGATCGGCGGGCCCGCCCTGTGAACCCCTACGTCTCCCTCACCCTCGCCGCCACCCTGCTCTCCTGCCTGTTCGTGATCTGGGGCGTCCACGCCTACTCCAAGGGCCGCGCCCAGCGCGCCGCCCTCATCGACCGGCTCTCGGCGAGCGGAGCCCCCGAGCCGCTCGGCCGCGTACGCCGCTTCCGCTCCCTGGACCGCCGGCTGCGGCGCACGCAGCTGGGCAAGCGCATCGAGATCAAGCTGGCCACCACCGGACTGGACGTGACCCCGGGGGAGTTCTTCGCCTACATGCTCGCCTCGGTCGCGGCGGTCTGGCTCCTGGCCGCCTCCCTCCTGGCCCCCTTCTTCGGCCCGGTCGCGGGCGCCATCGGCCTCTGGTCGGCCAACGCCTTCCTCACCTGGCAGCGCACCCGCCGCACCGAACGCTTCATCAGCCAACTCCCCGAACTGGCCCGCATCCTGGCCAACGCCACCCAGGCCGGCCTCGCCCTGCGCACGGCCATCGACGTCGCGGCGGAGGAGCTCGAAGCCCCGGCGGGCGAGGAGTTGACCCGTGTCGCCGACCGCCTGGCCATCGGCCACTCCATCGAGGAGTCGCTGAGCGAGCTCACGGAACGCCTGCCCTCCCGGGAGCTGGTCGTCCTGGTCTCCACCCTGGTCCTGTCGGCGCGGGCGGGCGGGGCGATCGTGGGCAGCCTGCGCAACCTCACGGTCACCCTGGAACAGCGCAAGGAGACCCGGCGCGAGGTCCGCACCCAGCTCTCCCAGGTGACGGCGACGGCGTACCTGGTCCCGGCGATCGGGCTCGGCTCGCTGCTCCTGGTGAACGCGATGATGCCGGGCGCCCTGGACCGCATGACCGGGGCCTTCATCGGCCAGACGGCCGTCCTGGTGTCGATCGGCCTCTTCACCCTGGGATTCGTCCTCATCCGCCGTATGTCGAAGATCGACGTGTGAGGAGCCTGAAACCGTGATCGCTCTGCTCCTGGCCGTCGTGGTGGGCCTCTCCGTCTTCGGGATCTTCCATGGCGTCCGCCTCTACCGCGCCGAGACCAAACTCCCCACCGACCTCGCCCTGGCCCTGGAGGTCGGCGCCACCCGTACGACGGCCGTCGGCTCGGCCATCGACCGGATGGGCATCCGCTACGCGCCGCTGGTCCTGCGCCTGATGGGCCCCGCCCGAGTGGCGCGCAAACGCCGCCAGATCGACTCGGCGGGCAACCCGGCGGGCCTCACCATCGACCGCTACGCGGCCCGCCGCGCGGTGTACGGGTTCCTGGGCGCCCTCGGCGCCTTCGCGATGTTGCTCAACGGCCAACTGGTCCCGGCCCTCCTCATGGTGGCCTTCGGACTGTTCTGGATCGAGGTCGGCCTGTGGTCGGCGGTCCGCATCCGCCGCGACCACATCGAGCGCACGCTCCCCGACTTCCTGGACGTCCTCGCGGTCGTGGTCAGCGCGGGCCTCGGCTTCCGCCAGGCCCTGGCCCGGGTGGCGGACAAGTACGAGGGCCCGTGGGCGGACGAAATCCGCATCACCCTCCAACAGATGGACATGGGAGTCAGCCGCCGCCAGGCCTTCGACGAGCTGCGCCGCCGCAACGACTCCGAGCAGGTGGCGCAGTTCGTCACCGCCCTCCAGCAGGGCGAGGAGCTGGGCTCCCCGATCGTGGAGACACTGATCGCGATCGCCGAGGACATGCGCCGCACGGATGCGCAGAACGCCCGCCGGCGGGCGGCCCGGGCGGTCCCGAAGGCCACGTTCGCCGTCACGACGTTCATGCTGCCGGGCACGCTGATCCTGCTGGTGTGCGGGTTCGTCTACGGCGCGAACGTCGACTTCGGCGCCCTGTTCGGAGGCGGGTGACCACCATGGCGGTACTGGACTACGCGCTGCCGGCGCCCACGGCCCTGCCCCCCTCCCCGACCCTCCAGGTGAACGCGCTCCGGGCGCTGTGCCGCCAGGTCTTCGCGTTCCGCTTGGTGATGATCGCCCTGGGCGCACCCCTGGCCCTGGCACGGACGGCACCCGGAGCCCCGACCTACCTGGTCGCCGGCGCGATCGTCCTCACCTTCATGCTGTCCTACGTCCTCTTCCGCGACTGGGAACGCTTCGGCCCGCTGCTCCTGCGCCACCGCTGGCTCCTGGCGGCGGACATGGGCCTCAGCGCCCTCCTCCTGATCACGGCCACCCCCGAGTCCCCCCTCGGCTTCGTCTCCCTGTGCACCCCACTGCTGGCCGGGCTGGTCTACGGGTGGCGCGGCTCGGCGGTCTACGCGGCCGCCCAGGCGGTCGCGGTAGCTGCCCTGGCCCACACGCTGACCCTTCCGGCCCTCTGCCTCCTCGCAGGGGCCGCGGGGTCCTGCCTGCGCGACCTCCTCTTCCGCTTCGGCGCGGCGAGCCAGGCCCTGACCGAGACCCGGGCCCGCCTGGCGGTCACCGAAGCCATCCGCGCGGAGCGCGACCACCTGGCCCGGGAGATGCACGACTCGGTGTCGAAGACCCTGCACGGCCTGGCCCTGACCGCGGACGCCCTGGCCCGCACCACCGACCCGTCGACGCTCCGCGGCCAGGCGGAAGCCTTGTCGGCGGCCGCCCGTACCGCCGCGGCGGAGTCGCGAGCCCTGCTGACGGACCTGCGGCGCGACCTGGACACCCCCGGGGTGTCGCTGCTCCCGGAACTCCGCCGCCTGACGGAAGGCGCGGAGCTCCGCACGACGGGAGTCCTCCCGGCGGTCCCGGCCGCGGTGGCCCGACACCTGCTGGCGGTGGCTTCGGAGGCCCTGGAGAACGCGCGCCGCCACGCGGGGCCGGCGCGTGTCCGGGTCTCCCTGGCCGCCGACCCCACCCACCTCACCCTGACGGTGGAGGACGACGGCCTCGGCCTCGGGGGCGGGGGCGCTGCGGACCTCCCCTCACTCGCACGCGGGGGCCACTTCGGACTGCTCGGCATGACGGAACGCGCGGCCGCGATCGGCGCCCGCCTGCACATCGGTCCCGGCACGGGCGGCGCGGGCTGCCGGGTCCGCCTGGACCTGCCGCTGGCGGCGCTGGACGGCGGTGCGTGATGTCTACTGTGCTGCGCGTCCTCATCGCGGACGACAACCCGGTGGTCCGAGCCGGCCTGACCGCTTTGCTTACGGCGACCGAAGGCATCGAGGTGGTGGCCGAAGCCGCGGACGGCCGCGAGGCGCTGCGGCTGACCCGACTGCACGCCCCGGAGGTCGTCCTGCTGGACGTCCGCATGCCGGGGGTGGACGGCATCTCGGCCCTCCCGCACCTGGTGCGGCTGGCCCCGGTCCTGATGCTCACCTACAGCCGGGAGTCGGAAATCGTCCGAGAGGCGTTGCTCTTGGGCGCGGGCGGCTACCTGGTCCACGGTGAGTTCACCCCCGATGACCTGATCCGAGCGGTCCGGGACGTCCGCGAAGGCCGCCCCCATTTCACGCCATCGGCGGCGAGCACGTTGCTCGCGGAGCTGCGGACCTCTTCGCAACCGCAACGAACTGTGGCACAGTCTTCTGAGCGTCTGCACAACTCGGTTGCCTTCGGGCTCAGTTCGCGGGAGGTGGAGGTCATGGAACTCATCGCGTCGGGGATGAACAACCAGCAGATCGCCGCCACGTGCTTCATCAGCGAGAAGACGGTCAAGAACCACATCAACCGCATCTTCGCCAAGCTGCAGAGCTCGACGCGAAGCGAGGCGATAGCGCGCTGGCTGGGAACGGCCCGTCCAGGGGTGAGTGGCCATGGGTAGACGGAGTGCGCAGTGGGTCCGTAATTGGGCCCCGGGACCCTTGGTAACGAGTGGTAACTCGGCGTACCGTCCGCAAACCACCAGCGGCACCCGACCGGGAGGGATCCCTCATGTCACACAGCACGCTGCTGAAGGCAACCGTTCAGACCAAGATCCGCGTGAGTGGATGGATGGACACGGCCGTCACGCGGACGCGCAAGCGGTATGCGGCCACGGACCGGGGGCAGACGGCCTTCGAATACCTGGGCATCATCCTGGTGGTCGTGGTGATCATCGGAGCGATTGTCGGTTCTGGTGTCGGCTCGGAGATCACCACGCGAATCAAGGATGCGGTGAAGAACATCAAAGCCGGCTAATGACGACGCGCGTGGAGCATGGGCGTGATCGTGGGCAGGCCTTCCCCATCTACGTGGTGATGGTGGCGGGCCTGCTCTTTGCTGCCCTGGCATTCTTCGTCATTGGTCAGGCAGCGGTGACGCGCAGCGATGCGCAAGGTGCTGCTGACGCGGCGGCACTGGCGGCTGCCCGGGAAGCCAGGGATCACCTAGTGCCTGGCGTGGTCCTTGTGGATCTCCGGCCGGGCGACTGGGAGGACATCCTCAACGGCAAACTCTTCTACACGGCGGGTGCCTGTACGGAGGCGATGAACTTCGCCGAGAGGAATGGCGCCAAAGCGACCTGCGACCCGTCACCACTCAGCTTTTCGGTCGCAGTGCAGACGGACGGCACCGTGGGAAAGTCGGTGATCCCGGGAACCGAGACCATGCACGGGACAGCCAATGCCACTGCGGTGATCGAACCCCGTTGTCATCTTGTGCAGCCCTTGCCTGCCGACGGCGCTGCGCAGCCCGGTCCCATCAAGATCGCGTGCAAGGGAGGGAAGGAAGTCACCTTCGACCCTTCGAAACCGGATCCGTGGCGCACGTTGGGCAGAAGTCTCTTCGATGTGCGACTGACCGATTGACAGTGAACGACAGACAAGGAAGCAGCACACATGAGCATGCGGCAAACGGTGAAGGTCCGCGGGGGAGCGGCCGTTGTGGTTGCAGCGGTCTTGGCCCTCACGTTGTCCGGGTGCGGTGGTAGTGGTGGCGACAAGACGAAGACTCCTGAGCAGTCTTCGCCGCCGCAGTCGCAAGGGGCGGGAACTCAGGGGCCTGCTCCGAGTAAGGGGCAGAGCTCAGAGCCGACCGAGGTGATTGCCACGCTCGCTGGACAGGCCGGCATGACTCTGACGATCAATTCGGTTCACAGGGATCCCGGTGGCTTCCTCACTGTCAGCGGGCAGATCAAGAACACGGGCAGTGAGTCGTTCACGCGCACATCGGACTGGCGTGGGATTGAACTGAAGGGGAGCGGAGAGTCTGTAGCGGGGGCAACTCTGGTCGACAAGGTGGGTAAGAAGCGCTACTACGTACTTCGGGATACCGAGTCCAGGTGCTTGTGCACGACGGGAATCTCCAGCGTCGATGCCGGCCAGACAGTCCCCTTCTTCGCGCAGTTCCCGGCACCGCCTGCCTCCACCAGTGAGGTTGAGTTCAGCCTCCCGACCTTCGCTACGGCGACCGTCAAAATCTCCGGGTGACCCCATGACCAAACGTCGCAGCACCGCCGCCGCAACCGTCATCGGCCTCGTCATCGCCGGGGCGCATTTGATCGGTGCCACTGCCGCATCCGCAGATGACGTCACGCCGTCCGTACCTCCCGGAACAGAGCCGTCAGCAGCCGCTCCCGTGCAGCTGGACCCCAACGCCCCCGGGCTCAAGATCCCCCAAGGCGGCACCCTCGCGCCCATCAAGGTGCTGGACATCGCCGAGGTGGTCGAGGACCTCGGAGGGGAGCAGCGGCGGCAGGAGACGAACCAGACCGTCATGATGGCGCTGCAGTCCGAGGTGATGTTCCCGGAGGACAGTGCGATCTTCAACGCCCAGGCGGCCGCGCGGATACAGGCCATCGCGCAAGAGATCAACACGCAGAAGGCCACCCGCGTCCGCGTCTTCGGTTTCACGGACGACCAGGGCAGCTACGAGCACGGCAAGGAGCTCTCCAAGAAGCGCGCCGACGCCGTACAGGCAGAGCTGGCGAAGACCGTGACGAATCCCAGTGTCGTCTTCGACGTGCGCGGCTACAGCGAGGACTACCCGATCGCCGACAACGGCACCGAGGAAGGCCGCAAGAAGAACCGCCGGGTCGAGATCACCTTCCCGCGCGGCTCCGGCCAGTAGGGCTTCGGGTCTCGGGGTGCAAAGCAGAACCGGCGGTCGCCGTCGACGGGATGTGATGTCGACCGCGACCGCCGGAAGAGGTCGTGTGGAGAGCCCCGAACCCGCCCTCACCGCTTCGGATCTGCACGTGGTGATGTGCCGTGTGTTGTGCACTGTTACTTGTGTGCCGTGCTGAGCTGCACTGTCAATGGGGACTCGAACCCCCGCGTTGCTCTTCACACACCAAGAGTGGGTCGGAAAAAACCGCCGGCCCTCGGTTTGTGCTCGCCTCCGAAGCGACTACCTGCTCCACATGACCCCGTCCTGCCGGACGGACGGGCGGACCCCGTTCAGTCCAGCAGGTCGGCTTCCCAGTTCGTGCGCTGGATGCGCACGTCGAGTTCGCGGATCTCCCGCGCGAGGACGTCCGCCTGGCCGCGCAGGTCCGCGACCGGTAGCGCCGAGAGGGTCACCAGTTCCGAGCGCAGCTGGCGGCCGTAGCCCCGTTCGCCCGTACCCGCCGCCGCGTCCGCCGCCGCCGTGACCACCGAGTGGCGCAGCCGCAGTACGTCCCTGCGTGCGAGCGCGTCGGTGAGGGTGCCGTCCGGGCCCATGTCGATGGTGGCGTTGGTGCGGTTGATCCGCCGGATCAGGGACTCCAGGGTGTCCATCGCCTCGCCGGCGTCGGCCAGCAGCTGTGCCGCGTCCTCGGAGGGCGGTTCGCCCTCCTGGTACCGCGCGTTGCTGACCACGCGCGCCCGCAGTTGTTCCACGCGCCGCGTCGTGTCCTTGCGTTCCGCAAGTGCCTCGGCAAGCTTCACCGGTACCACCTCCTGTTCCTCGTCCGCCGTGCGTCTCGCAGCAGTGTACGGATGTGAAGTCGTGTGGGCCCGTCCCTTTTTCGGGGTCAGGCGGGGAGGTCTCCGGAGGTGGCGTTGATGGCCACTACGCCGTTTTCGTTCGTGACGTAGACCAGGCCGTTGGCGACGAGGGGGGCGTTCCACCGGTTTTGGGCGTGTACCTTGGCGCCGGTTCGGACCGTCCATTTCTGGAAGCCGTCGGTCGCATCGAGGGCGTAGACGGTTCCGTACATGTCTTCCAGGTCGGCCACGTACACCCTGCCGTCCGCCACGGTCGGTGTGGAGGGGATGAAGGGGCCGTTGATGTCGTAGGTCCACTTCTTGGTGCCCGTCTTCGCGTCCAGTGCGTGGAGGCTCTTGTCGCCGCCACCCACGAAGACGGTGCCCGAAGCGACGACCGGGGGTGAGGGGCGGAACCAGGAGTCGGTGTCCGCCCCGCGCTTGAGGGACACGGACCACTTCTTGGTGCCGGTGGCGGCGTCCACGGCGTAGAGGCTGTCGTCATTGGCGGTGGCGAAGACGAGGCCGTCGGCCACCGCAGCGGTCTTGAAGTACTGGCCCCCCTCGCGGAACGCCCACCTTCGGGCGCCGTTCACCGCGTCCAGGGCGTACAGGCCCGGTTCGGTGCCTGCGACGCCGATGTAGACCGTGCCTTCGGCCACGGTCGGGGCGCAGAAGACCTTGTCTCCGGTGGGGAAGTTCCAGACCTCCCGGCCAGAGTTGGTGTCGAGGCAGTAGACCTTCCCGTCCTTGCTGCCGAAGAAGACCCTCTCCCTGGCCACGGCGGGCCGGCCGGGGATGTAGTCCCCGGCGGCGAACGTCCACCTCTCGCTGCCGCTGCGCGCGTGCAGTGTGCCGTCGGAGTCGCCGAAATACAGCATGCCGTCGGCCACCGTGAGTTCGCCCACCTCGCGCGTGAATTTGACCTGCGCCTGTTCCGTCCCGGTGAGCGCGTCCAAGCCGTAGATCGTATAGCCGTCGGTGAAGCGGAGCGTGCCGGACGACAGGACCGGGGGCGTCGGCAGGACGGTCTTCGCTTCGAAGCGCCAGCCGCGCGGTCCGGGACTCGGCTTCCCGCCCGAGGGAGCCCCCGTGTTGCTGCCGGGTCCGGCGGAGGGTGTGCCGTGGTTGCCGTCCCGGGAGAGCAGCGCGGCCGTGGTGCCGGCCGCCACCACCGCGGCCGCGCCGAGGCCGAGCCACAACGCCTGCCTGCGGGAGGGGTGTTGGGGTGGCTTGCTGTCCTCTTCCTTCGTCGCTACGGGGTCTTCGGCCTTCGCCGTGGCGATGGGGCGCGGGGGCCCGGGCGGGGGCGCCGCCGCCGTCTCGGTGGCCAGGCTGTGGAGGGGGTCGGGTGAGGGGCCGAACCCGGCGGGGGGTTCCGCGGGCAGGTCGGCCACGTCGAGGGGGAGGGGTGTGACGGGCGCCGCGGCCGGGACGTGCAGGGCGCGCAGGGCGTCGTGGACCTCGGAGGCGGAGGCCGGGCGGTCCTGGGGGGACTTCGCCAGGAGGCTCAGGATCAGGGCGTCGAGTGCGGCCGGGACGTCCGCGCGGAGCGTGCCGGGCGCGGCGGGGGCCTTGTTGAGGTGGGCGGTCATCATTGCCACCGGCCCGGTGGCCTCGAACGGCGTGCTGCCGGTGAGGAGTTCGTGCAGGACGCAGCCGAACGCGTACAGGTCCGAGCGGGCGTCCCCGCTCTGCTCGTCGAAGCGTTCGGGCGCCATGTAGGCGAGCGTGCCCATGACCTTGCTGGACTTGTCGCTGGCCGCCATGTAGCGGGCGATCCCGAAGTCCAGGATCTTGATCTCGCCGCCCGTGGTGAGCATCAGGTTGGCGGGCTTGAGGTCCCGATGCACGATGCCCGCCGCGTGGGCGGCGGCCAGCGCGGCCGCGCCCTGGGCGGCCCACCCGACGGCGTCGGCCACCGGGGGAGTGCCGTCCTGGCGCAGCACCGCCGCCAGGTCCCGGCCCTCGATGTACTCCATGACCAGGAACAGCGTTCCGTCGGCCGGGTCCTGGCCCATGTCGTGGACGGTGACGACGCCGCGGTGGTTGAGGCCGCCCGCGGTGCGCGCCTCGCGGAAGAACAACTCGGCGCCGCTGGGGTCGCCTTGGTTGTGGGGCAGGAGTTTGACCGCGACGTGGCGGTCGATCACCCGGTCCCGGCCCGCCCAGACCTCCCCCATGCCGCCCCGGCCCACGAACGCCGTCAGCTCGTACCGGCCCGCAAGAACGCGCACAGCCACTCTCCCCCGTCGCCCCGGGACACTCCGCCCCACCTTGCGAACGTGCCCCATTGAACCCCAGAACCCCAGACCCCCGGGGGACGGGAGGCCGGGCGCCCGGCGCCTACAGCAGGTGGTCGGCCTTGCCGGCCTTGATGTCCCGGATCAGCTGTTGCAGGGCCTCGCGGCTGTCGGTGAGGTACGTGTCCTCCTGGCCGGAGAGGGTGATGTAGCTGTTGCCGTCCCCGTCCACCCCGATCCGGTAGCAGCTCGCTCCCTCGCCGCAGAAGGCGTCTTCCCAGTCGATGTCAGCCATCGTTGTCCCCCTCAGAGCTCGCGAGCCAGGTTGTGGATGAACTCCCGTGATGGGTCGGGAGGCAGGCTGAGCTGTTCCATCCAGTCCAACTGGGCACGGTATTTGGACAGCTGTGCTTCGGTGTGCAGGAATTCGGCGCCGTGCGTGCTGTCGATCTGCACGGTGTCGAGCTGTGGGACCGCCCCCTCCAGGTAGTTGACGGTCTGCCCGGCGCCCGGGAACCCCTCGGCCTCGAAGGTCAGGACGCGCAGCGTGACGTTGTCCCGCTCGGAGGCGTGGAGCAGGTGCTCCAGCTGTGCCCGGGCGACCTTGCGTCCGCCGAACCGCATGCGCAGCGCGGCCTCGTGCACGACCGCGACGTACTCGGGGGTCGAGTCGCCCACGAGCGCCTGCTGGCGCTCCAGTCGGTGGGCCAGGCGCAGGGCGACTTCCTGTTCCGGGAGGGCGGGCACGACGAACCGGAAGACGGCGAGGGCGTGATCGCTGGTCTGGAGCAATCCCGGGACGTGCATCGAGTGCGCGCACCTCATGCGGGTCGCGTGGGCCTCCAGCTCGGCGATGTCGAGCACCGCGGCCGACAGCGAGCCGCGGTAGCGCTCCCACCAACCGCGCTTCTGCGGCCGTGCCATGGCGACCAGGGCGTCGATGTACCGCTCGTCCGCGCAGTCGCAGTGGCAGGCCAGGGATCGGAGCCGCTCCTCGCTGATGGCCCGGTTGCCCTGCTCGATGGCCGAGATCTTGGAGCGGTCCAGGCCGAGGAGTCCGGCGGCGGACTCGGCGGACACGTCTGCCGCCAGCCTCATCCGGCGCAGCTCGGAGCCCAGTCGCTTCTGCCGTTCGGTCGGCGAGGTCCTTGGTGGCATGTGTGCAGTGTGCCGTGTGACAGGTCCCGGTATCCACGGGGGGACCATTCTCCGCGAGCAGGTGGCCAATAGCCCACCTCCATCGCTACAGTTGGTAATGCGCCGCTCACGCAAGGGAGTTGAAGTGCACCGCCCCGCCATGCGATCCCGCATGCCCCGGCGGCAGGCCACTACCCCCACCGCGAGAGCAGTGACCGTCACCCACGTCACGACGCAGGGAGTCCGTCATGCCCATCCCCTTCACGCCGCCGCCCGCCGCCCACTTCGCCGTATGCCCGACGGGCCCGGCTCCGGCCGCCGACGGTGAACCACCCTCCCCGGACGGGCTGGCGTGCAGCCTGACCCTGCCGGGGGAGCCGTGCAGCTCGCAGATCGCGCGCAGCACCGTACGGTCCGCCCTGCACGCCCACCGGCTCGATCCGCTCGCGCCCGCCGCCGTGCAGGTCGCCGGGGAACTCGTCGCTGCCGCTTGGTACTTGGACCCGGGGCGGAGCCTGTACCTGTCCGTCCGCCACCGCGACGGCTTCCTCCGGCTCACCGCCTACGACGGCCACGTCCCCCACACCCACCCCCGCCTCGCCGCCCACTGCGAGGCCCGCCGCCGGGGTGCGCTGCGGGTGATGTCGGCGGTGGTCAAGGACTGCGGCGGGTCGTGGGGGTTCGGGGAATCGCGTGAGCCGGGTGGCGGGACGCGGACCTGGGCGAGCCTGCCGGTGGCGGGGGCCGCCGGGTATCTCACCTCCTGAAAGGAGGTGGGCGCTGGACCTGTGGGCCACGTCATATCCCGGCGCCTTTGACTGTTGGAGGCGATCTTGACAGCTTGGCCGATCCATTCGGTCACGCGCAGCGTGACCCGGAAACCCGGAGACCCACGTGAAGAAAGCGTTAGTTCCGGCCCTGGCGGCGTTCGCCGCCCTGGTGCTCGCGGCCGCGATACCGGCGGCCGCCGCCACCGCGGACACGCGGCCCGCGTCCACCCGGATCACCGACAGCTGGGCGCTGGCCCGCATCACCCAGACCGGCCCCGTCCCGGCGGGGCAGTCGTCCTACAGCTACACCACGCAGTCGCAGGGCGAGGGCGTCAACGCGTACATCATCGATTCCGGCATCGACATCTCCCACCCCGACTTCGAGGGACGGGCGTCGGTGGAGTACGACCCCTTCGGGAACGGCCCCAACGACTGCACCGGGCACGGCACTGGCCTGGCCGAGAACCTGGGCGGCCGCACCTACGGGGTCGCGAAGAAGGTGAACCTCCTCGCCGTCCACACCCAGCCCTGCGGCGGCGGAGGGACCAACCAGGACTTCATCAACGCCATCAACTGGGTCGCCGCCCACCACAAGAGCCCCGCAGTGGCCGTCTTCGCGCACAACTGGAACGGCTTCGGCTACTACGGCCTCATGAACGAGGTCTCGGTGGCCATCAACAACCTCGCCCAGTCCGGGGTCTTCGTGGCCGTCTCGGCAGGCAATCCCACGGACGCCGGCTGGCTCTTCCCCGCCGCCAACCAGCGGTACGCGGTCGAGAACCCGCCCGCCAACGCCAGTCAGGCCCTCGTGGTGATGGGCACGGCCCCGGACGACACCGTCCCGCTGGGCCTCGTCCCGAACCCCGGGTGCAACAACTACAAGGCGTGGAGCGCGGTGGGCGGCGACATCTACGCTCCCGGGTTCCCGGTCAAGACCATCAAGGAAGTCCCCAACGCGCACAACAGCCCGTTCGTCAACGACTGCGGGACCTCCTACGCCGCCCCCATGGCGGCCGGAGTGGGCGCCCTCTACAAGGCCACGTACGGGGACGCACCCTCCGCCACCGTGAAGTCGTGGATCACCGCCCACGCCACCCAGGGTGCGGTCACCAACAACCCGCCCCAGGACGGGGGCAACACGAACACCTTCACCCCGAACCTGTTGCTGAACACCGGCGGGCTGTAGAAGGCTCGGCGAACATCCTCGGTGAAGGGGCACCAGTATGCGTAGAGGCCGTATCAGCAGGGAGCAGTTGATGCGGAACTTCGCATCGGCGCTGGCCGGATGCATGGAGGGGCGGGGGGTGCGCACCCACACGGAGCTGGACACGACCACCGAGAACGCGCTCTGGGCCATCGCCCGCGCCCGCCCCGAGCCCCCGGACGAACTCGTGGCCGCGGCCTACCGCGCCTTCGCGGGACAGCTCGACGGGACCAACGCGGTGGCGGAGCGGGAGGTGTTCATCCAGAAGCTGGTCCAGCGGGGGATGAGCGAGGAGACCGCCCGCGAGATGTTCGGGCGGGGGTTCAAGCGGGGCGGTTGAGCCCCGCCCGGAAACGACTTCGGTGCGCACCGGGGCTTGGAGCCCCGGTGCGCACCGAAGGGTGATTCAGGTCAGGTCAGGTCAGGTCAGCAGGTGGGGATGCGGTTCAGGTTCTCGGCGTAGCGGGCGGCGATCCAGCCGCGGCCGTCGGCGAGCTTGTACCAGAGGGAGTTGCCCGCGACCTCGGTGCCGTTGGTCTTGCACATCACCTGGACCTCGGCGCCGTGCTTGATCACGCCGGTCTTGCCGTAGTGCGTGCCGGGGCCGGAGCGGATGTGCAGCTTCTCGCCGACGATGCGGGCGGTCGGCTTGCCGTGCGTGTTGCCCCCGCCGTGGTCCTTGCCACCGTGGTCCTTACCGCCATGGTCCTTACCGCCGTGGTCCTTGCCGCACTTGCACTTGCCGGGCTTGCCCTGGTCGCCCTTCGGGCCCTTGGGTCCCTGGTCACCCTTGGGTCCGCCGGGTCCGCGGTCGCCCTTCGGCCCCTGGTCACCCTTCGGTCCGCCCGGACCGCGCGATCCCGTAGGTCCGGCCGGGCCCGTGTCGCCGCGGTCGCCCTTGTCGCCCTTCGGGCCTCCGGCCGGGCCGGTGTCGCCCTTCGGGCCCTGGGGTCCGCCCGGACCGCGCGAACCCGTCGGTCCCGCCGGGCCGGTGTTGCCCGTCTCGCCGCGGTCGCCCTTGGGGCCCTGGTCGCCCTTCGGTCCGCCCGCCGGACCCTGGTCGCCCTTCGGGCCGGCCGGACCGGTGTCGCCCTTCGGACCCTGGGGGCCGCCGCTCGGACCCTGGTCGCCCTTGGGGCCGGTGGGCCCGGTGTCTCCCTTGTCGCCCTTCGGACCCTTGTGGCCCTGCGGACCCTTCGGCCCGTGGTCGCCCTTCTCCCCGCGCTCGCCCTTCTCGCCGCGGTCCCCCCGATCGCCGCGCTCGCCCTTCTCGCCGCGCTCGCCCCGGTCTCCCTTATCGCCCTTGTCGCCTTGGTCGCCCTTGTCACCCTTGGGCCCCGGCTTGCCGTGGTGGCCGGGCTTGCCCTCGTGGCCGTCGTGGCCCGGCTGCCCGTCGTGCCCGTCGTGGCCGTCGTCGCCCTTGGGGCCCGTCACCGGGGTGGACACCGCGTACAGGCCCGGAGAGGAGTCGCTCCCGGCTGCCCACTCGCCGCCGCCGAGGGTCGTGCCCTCGGGTGCGTCCGCGTCCACCCGTACGAGTACGCCCAGCCGGGTGTCGCTCTCCGCCGGGAAGGCGAAGCCCGCGCGGGTCCCGGCGTCGCAGGTCAGCTGGCGGGCGTCGCCGGAGCGCGTGCAGGGGGCTCCGGCGCGGTCGCCGTTCCAGTAGAAGCGGGCCTCGGGGAAGGTCGTCCGCTCCGGCGCGGTGATACGGAAGCTGCTGCTGAGCGCCCGATCGCCGCCGGTCTCCGCCACGATCACCACGCGGCCGGTCTTGCCCGCGGCGATGGAGGGGACGTACGGCTGGGAGAACCGGATGTGCGGCGAGCCGGCGGCGAAGGCCGGCGCGACCGGCAGCAGGCAGGACGCGGTGACGGCCGCGACTACCAGGGCGGCCGACGTGCAGCGGGAAGCAGACAAGGGTGTTTCCTCCGCGAGGAAAGGCGACGGAACCGGCATGTAACCGCCGAATGCGGTCTACCGGTGGACAAAAGGCCCGACACCAGTTAAAAGCTGATCATGCAACCCGGTAGTGCGCGACGCGGCCCCGGTCACCAAGCAGCCGCGTGATTCACCTGCCCGGCCGTGGTGTCCGCCTCTCGGGCCAGTGCGTACGCCGCCTCGCGCGAGCTGGAGTACCGGCTGCGCAAGGAGGTGTGGGCCTGCACCGGCAACTGCCCCGCTGAGCGGCGGCGATATGTTGGCAGGGACTCCCGAGACTCCCGAGGAGGCACGGTGACCGATCGCAAACCGCCCGGCGTCAGCTTCGAGTCCTTCGTGGACCGGCAGATCAGGCAGGCCGCCGAGCGCGGTGAGTTCGAGGAGCTGCCCGGCTTCGGCAAGCCGCTGGCCTCGCTCGACGCCCCGTACGACGAACTGTGGTGGATCAAGGGAAAGCTCCACGGCGAGGGCTTCGCGGTCCTCCCGCCGGCGCTCGCGCTCCGCAAGGAGGCCGAGGACGCGCGGGAGGCGGTCCGGGCGGCCCGCACCGAGCGCCAGGTCCGCGAGATCCTGACGGAGGTCAACGACAAGATCCGGGCGGCCCTGCGCAGGCCGCCGCAGGGACCGCCGCTGAACCTCACGGAGTTCGATGTCGAGGCCGTGCTGGCGGAGTGGCGCGAGGAGCGGGACGGGCGGGACAGGCCCTAGGGGGCGGGAGGTCCGGCACTAACCGGACGAAGTTGCTCCGGTTTGGGAAAATCTTTCATAACCGCAGGTAAAGACATGTGCCGACCCCTTGTCCCGCCCCTGCTTACCCGATGTGATGCGCGGGTCCCCCAGCTGATCCGGACCGGCCGAGGGCCGGGCCCGTCCGGGACCAGCCAACTCGCGGCGCCCGGGCGATCCGGCGCGCCGTGCATTCGAACACAGAGGTCGAACCACATCGTGCGTCTGATATCCCCCACCGCCAGGCTGCTCGCCCTCGCGGCGCTCCCGCTCGCGCTGGTCGCGTGTTCCCCCGACGGCTCGAAGGCCGCCGCGCCGGCCGCGAGCTCGCCGGCCGCCGCGAAGCCCTCCGCCGCGGCCGCCGACGACGGCCCCAACAAGGGCCTGCTGACGGGTACGCAGCTCAAGGCGGCGCTCGCACCCGCCACGTTCTTCCCCGAGGGCTACGCCGCCGACCCCGCGACCGCGCGCGACACCGGCGACACCTACCAGCTGCCCGAGGCCGCCTCCGTCCCCACCCCCGACTGCACCAAGCTCGGCGGGACTTCGTGGATCGAGATCACCGGGATCTCCGGAGTCTCCTTCGCGCAGGACTCCTACGTGAACAAGGACTCCTCCTCCGAGCAGGCCCAGGAGATCGACGTCTACCGCGGCAAGACCTCCGAAACCGTGCTCGCCGCGCTCGGCATGATCTCCAAGGCCTGCCCGAGCTACACCGACGCCGACACCCACAGCAAGGTGACGGTCACCGAGAAGCCCCTGGAGGGCGTGGGCGACGGCGCCTTCACCATCACCCTGACCAGCCCCGGCTGGAAGGGCGGCACCACGCTGGTCGCTGCGCGCGTCGGCACCTCGGTGGTGACCGTCCTCGTCAGCAGCGGCACCGACAAGGGCACGGCGGGCGCGACCAAGCTGACGAACCAGCTGGTGACCGCCCTCAAGGGCAAGGCCTGACCCCAGCCCGTTCCGGGCGGCAGCCCCTATGAGGAGGGGGAGGGGCTGCCGCTCGCGGGCTTCGGGACGTAGCAGGGGGAGGTGACGATGATGTAGGCGACTCCCTCGCCCGTCGTCTCATTCGTGACGCTGTTGCCCATCGTCATCCAGTAGTCGTCCGACTCGGTGCGCATGTGGACGCTGGTGCGCGGATCCGACCAGTCCCCATCCGAAGTGCTGTCCTGGAACTTGTAGCCCAAGGCGACCCACGCGTCCCGGACCTGCCGGACGAGCTGCCGCCCCGCAGAGCCCGGGACCCCTTTGAACTCGTAGCTGATGTGCACCTGGTGGCGGTCGGTGGAACTCGAGTCCGCGAGGCAGGTGCCGGCGCCGTAGCGACCGTCCTGCTTCGGCGTGGGCTTCGGTGACATGACGGCCAGGGCCTGCTGGACCAGTTCCTTCCCTCGCGCGACCGCCTGCTGGTCGTCCATCGCCAGCTTCCCCTGGTCCCACCACCACGACGGACAGTCCTCTGCGCACGGTCATTTCCTCATCCCCGCCCCCGCGCGGCCGGCGCTCAGGCCTCGGCGCGGAGCACCGGAACCGCCGGGCCGGTGACGCCGACCTGGAGGGCGCCGTCCGGTGCGGAGACCAGCTGGGCGACGACCTCGTCCGCCGGGTGGAGGGCGACCAGCCGCCCGGGGGCGGTGCGCACGCGCCAGTCCGCCTGCGTGAGGTACTCCCGGGTCCGCGCGAAGGCCCGCGCCGCCCGGTCGGCGGGCAGCGGCTCGGTCGCCCAGGCGTGGTGGACGTAGGTGGCGCCGCCGTCCTCGACCGTACGCAGCTGCGCGCCGACCGTCGCGGAGTGCGGGACGCGCAGGGCGTCGTAGATCCGGCTGGAATGGGCCAGGACCCGCTGCTCGGAAGCCTCGTCCGCCGTGACCGAGGACAGGCCCTGCGCGGAGGGGGAAGGGCTGCCGTCCGCGGTCTTCGGGACGTAGCAGGGGGAGGTGACGATGATGTAGGCGACTCCGTCACCCGTGGCCGGGTCCGTGACGCTGTTGCTCATCGTCATCCAGTAGTCGTCGGACACCGTGCGCATGTGGACGCTGGTGCGCGGGTCCGACCAGTCCCCATCGGAAGAGCCGTCCTGGAACTTGTAGCCCAAGGCGACCCACGCGTCCCGGACCTGGCGGACGAGCTGCCGCCCGGCGGAGCCCGGGACCCCCTCGAAGCGGTAGCTGACGTGTACTTGCTTGCGGTCGGTGTCACCCGAGTCCGCGAGGCAGGTGTCGGCGCCGTAGCGGCCGTCCTGCTTCGGCGTGGGCTTCGGCGACATGGCGGCCAGGGCCTGCTGGACCAGTTCTTCCGCGCGTGCGACTGCCTGCTGATCGTCCATCGTGACCTTCTCCTGGTTTCCCGATCCTCCGCAGGCCGCCAGGGCCAGGACGAGTCCCGCCACCACGACGGACAGTCTTGCGCACACGGTCATTTCTTTATCCCTGTCACGATGTCCGCCAGGTTTCCGAGCGGTTTGGGCTCCCAGTACTGGGAGTGCGCCGGGGCGCCGTTCAACCCGAGCTCCTTGCCCGGCGGAACGTCGAACGTCCGCCCGCCGAAGTTGTCCGTGGTCGGGTCGGTCCCGTAGAGGATCGTGTGGTCGTCTATGAGGTCGAGGAAGCCCCCCGGGTTCAGAATCGGGTTCAGCGCGCCGATGACCTCGCTCGTGGAGGGCGCCAGGTTGATGGGGTCGTTTTCGGCGGTCGCCGCCCACACGTGGTCCGGAGGGATGCCCAGGTCCTTGGCGTGGTCCACACCGACGCCCGGGCTGCCCACGAAGATGACGTTGTCCACGGGGAGGTCGGGGTGAGCGGCCAGCGCCTGCCCGGCGACGAGGGTGCCGTAGCTGTGGCCCAGGACGGTGGAGTTCACCGGTCCGCCGGTGTGCGCGGTGTCGATTCCGGTGAGGAACCGGCCGAGCGGATCCTTCGCGTCGTTGGCGTAGCTGTCGCTCGTGGCGTCCGTGAGGATGCTCTGAGGGGCGTCGTAGCCGAGCCAGAGGAGCGAGGCGGTCTGGTGGGAGGGATCCGAGAAGGCCGCGGCCCTCTGGAGGTCCTCGGCCCGTCCGATGTCCCCGCCGATGTTCGACAGCTTCGCCCCCGTCCCCGGTACGTACGTCACCACGTTGTCCGCGGTGTCCGGGTTGCCGATGGAGACGATGGCCTTGCCGAGCTTGCTGTTGTCGAAGCCCAGCAGGTAGCCCTCGGGTAGGCCGGGCTTGGGGGAGGTCAGCCGCTGCTGGATCTGGTCCATGCCCTTCAGGCGGCCGTCCAGCTCCTTCTGCTTGTCGTTCCAGTCCTTCCAGGCCTTGGACTCGATCTGCGCGCCCTTGACCTCGCGGCCGGTGATCGGGCTGATGTAGGGCTCGTAGCGCGGCGGTTCCTTCGCGCGCAGCGCGGCCAGGTCCGTCTGGACCGTGCCGTGGGTCTCGGCGAGGACCACGCGGTTCGCCGTGTCGCGGATCTCCGAGGGGATGCCGTCCAGGGCGCCGACGCTCGCCGGGTAGAGCGAGACGTACTCGTCGCGCCGCTCCTGGTCGAGGCCGTTCCACCAGGCGGTGTTCTCGGCGGGGGACTTGCCGTGCGGGATGTCCGAGTCCTTGAGGTACGAACCGGCCGCGTCGCGGGTGTGCTGGAGGTCCTTGGCCGCGTCTGCCCAGACGGCGTCGTCGACCTTCAGGCCGCGTTCGGCCTTGAGCTCGGAGAGGACCGTGCGGTAGCGGGTGTCTATCTCCGCCGCCGCGCGGACGGCGGAGGCGATGTGGTCCGCGATGGCCTCGGCCTTGGCCTTGTTCGGGTTGGTCTCCAGGAACGACCCGTGGTTGCCGCCGGGGAACAGCGGCCCCTGCTGGCTCGGCAGCAGCGGCCCGCCGCTCGGACCGGGGAACAGTGCGGGGCCCTTCGGGGCGGCAGCCGTGCCCCCCTCGGGAAGCTTCGCGGACGGGCTGGTCGGGGGTCCGGCGATCGGCGGGTAGGACACCGAGCCGTCCTGGTGCACGGTGAAGCCGAGGGCGTCGGCGTCATGGAGGGCGGAGTTCAGGCGGCTGCGCGGTTCGGCCACGTCGCTGGCGAAGCCGTTCAGAGCGGTACGGATGAGACCGCACTCGGCGTGTATGTACTGGTAGTTGCGGGCCAGCCGGGCCAGGTCGCCCAGGGCGGCGTCGGCCGTCGCGCCCTGCTGGCTGTTGCGGAGCTTGCCGAGCATCTCGTTCTCGACGCGCTCCTTGGCCGCGTAGGCGCGGCTGCCGACATCGCCCCAGCCGTCGGCGGCCTGCTCGAACTCTATGAGCTTGAGGTCCTTGAGGTGCTGCCAGGTCATCACGGGGCCGTCACTGCTCCTTGCCGGGGTGCACGCCGTCGAATCCGGCCTTGACCCGGTGGTCGACCTCGCCGAACTCCTTGCCCGCGGTCCTCAAGGAGGCCTCCATGCGGGTGCACTCGGCGCGGACGTCCTCCAGCCGTTCCTTCCAGGAGGTGCGGACCTCGCCGAGGATCGCCGGGAGCATGAAGCCTTCGAGGGTGGCCACGACGCCCTCGTGCGAGGTCTCCAGCCGGGTCACGGCCGCGTTGGTGGCACCGGTCAGCTCCCCCGACACCCCGGCCGCGGTGGTCCAGGGGCCCTGATGAACGTCCAGACCGTCGCCGCCGCCACCCCCGCCGTCGCCCGGCGCGGAGGCCGACGCCAGGGTCATCTGCGCGCCGGAATCCGATCCCGGCCCGGAACTGGGCCCGGGCCCGAACAGCTTCTCCCACTCAGGGCTGAGCCCCATGTATGCGTCCCCCACCCCTAGGTCGTCTCTTCCCGATCAAGCACGTCATCGTATGCGCTTGCGAAGACCGAACAAGGGGGTGTCGATCATTTCGCGCCCCGTCAGCGGGTGGTCCAGCCGCCGTCGAGGATCAGGTTGGCGCCGGTCATGTTCGAGGACATGTCCGAGGCCAGGAAGAGCGCCGCCGAGGCGACCTCGTCCGGTCGGCCGAGCCGCCCGAGGAGGGTGCGGGCCTCGAAGTCCCGGCGCATGGCCTCCGGATCCGGGCTGGAGCGGAAGACGTCCTCCAGTAGCTCGGTGGAAATCGGCCCCGGGCACAGGGCGTTGATCCGGATGCCCGCCTTCGCGTGGTCGATGGCGGTGGCCTTCGTCAGCTGGATCACCCCGCCCTTGGAGGCGCAGTACGCCGCCACGCCCGCGTCACCGACCACGCCGAGCTCGGAGGCCAGGTTGACGATGACCCCGCCGCCCCGGGCGGCCATGACCGGAACGGCGTGCTTGGAGCAGAGGAACACCCCGCGCATGTTCACCGACATCAGCCGGTCCCACTCCTCGACGGTGGTGTCGAGGATGGTCTTCGCGAATTCGATCCCGGCGTTGTTGACCAGGATGTCCACCCCGCCGTGTTCCGCGACGGTGTGGGCGATCAGCGCCCGGACCTCGGCCTCGTCGCTGACGTCCGCGCGGAGGTAGAACGCGCCTGCCTCCTCGGCCTCGGCCGTCGCGTCCAGGACGTCCGACATGACCACGGTCGCCCCCTCCTTGGCGAACCGCTCCGCGATGGCGAGCCCGAGCCCGCGCTTGGCTCCGGTGACGATGGCGGTCTTTCCGGCGAGCAGCATGTCGTTCAGCCTCAGCCTTCTCCGTGTTTCCGATTCCGATCGTGCTTCCTCGCTGTGCCCCTTCCCCTCCCCCTCCCCCCTCCCTTCCCCCCGCCCCGCCCCCAGCCCCCCCGTTCACTCCCCCCTCAGCCCCTCCTCGCCCCCAGCCCGGCCAGCGCCTCCGTGACGCGGTCCGCCTGGTGGGTGGCGCCGCGGAGGTTGGGGTGCAGGACGGTGCAGGCCTCGCCGCGGGCCGGGATGGATCGGCAGAGCTCGGAGGGCGGGTCGCTCTGGTCGCCCGGTCCGGTCAGGCTGTCCTTGATCCCGTACATCCAGCGCTGTTCACCCGTCGCGCAGACCCCGTGGCCGGTGCTGGAGGCGTACGTGTCCACGTACGCCGCGCCGCTCCGCCGGGCCTGGTCCCGCAGGAGGGTGTTGACCCGGCGCTCCAGGGTGTCGAGCCAGGGCATGTCCCCCTTGGTGACCGTGCCGAGCTGGTTCCAGGAGCCCCAGCCGCAGCCCGCGGCCTGGTCCACGACGGCCGGGTATCCGACGACCGCGACTCCGGCGCGCGGGGCGCGCGTGCGGATCTCCTTCAGCAGGGCCGCGAAGTCGGCCTCCAGTGCGGCGAACCGGGAATCGAGCCTGGAGGCGGCCTCGCCCCGCGTGTAGTGGTCGGTGCACGGGGTCCCCGTCCCGAAGGAGACCAGCCCCTGCTTCACGCAGGTCTCGACGATCTCGGCGAACCCCACGGAGTTGCCGCCGGCGCCGACCGTGACGAGATCGGTGCTCGCGGAAACGGCCCTGATCTGGGCAGGCTTGGCGGCCCAGCCGCCCGGAGGGGCCACGGACGGCGGCCCCTTGAGCTCGGACTGTGGCCCCAGCAGCCCGGCCCCGACCTCCGCGGCCGAGCAGGTGACATCGGTGAGCTTCAACTTCAGCCGCCGCGCGGCCTGGTGGGGATAGTCCTGCTCGGAGCGGCCGCAGCCGTCGGTGTTCCAGGGGCGTACCCAGGAGGCGGCGCTGTACGAGTCCCCGAGGGCCACGTAGGAGAGGGGTGCCGCCGGGGCCGGTGCCCGAGGTGCGAGGGCGGTGGCGAAGAGGGCCGCCGCGGCGGCGGTGGCGAGGGTCAGGGCGAGACGTGTCATGACGGTGCCTTCGGCTCGGGCGCCGCGACCTGTCCGCAGCGCACATCACCAAAAGTAGCCGACTTGACTACGGAGAGTAATAATCCCAGGTCCCAGTTCCCTCCATCGAGTGAACGGGAGGGTCCCGGGCCGCGCCTACAGGTGCTGGTGGGCCTGGGTGATCAGGTCCGTGGCGACCTCCAGGGCGGCCTGGCGGGTCTCCTCCGGGTCGCCCTCGACGTGCTGGAGGAACATCATTCCGGCGTGCAGGGTGAACAGGGCGCTCACGCACCGGACCTGGTCGGTCAGGGGGGCGTCCTCCTGACCCGTGCGCAACAGCTCCACCAGCGCGAAGAGCCGCTTCTTGACCGTCTCGCCGATGCTCAGCTCCCGCAGGGAGGCCTGGTTCTCCTGCATGAAGCGGTACAGCGAGGCGCCGCCGGCCATCGCCTCGCTGTAGCGGCGCAGCACCTCGCGCTTCATCTCCAGCGTGCGCGGCTGCTCCTCCGCCCACTGGATCAGCTCGTCGATGGGCCTGGTCAGGTCCTCGAACAGGCTGATGATGATGTCTTCCTTGGTCTTGAAGTGGTAGTACAGCGCCGCCTTCGTGACCTCCAGTCGCTCCGCGATTTCGCGCAGCGAAGTCTTCTCGTACCCCTGCTCGGCGAAGAGCTCCAGAGCGACGTCCTGGATGCGCTGCCGCGTGTTGCCGCGACGCTGCTGCGGACTGCTGCTGGACATGGCTCTCCCCAAACTACTTACTTGACGCCCGGCTAGTTACGGGTCTACCTTCCCCAGTGTAGTGAACTAGCCGGGCGGCAAGTAAGTGCCAGGGCCGGTGCGGGTGCGCCAGGGGAGTGGAACATGGTGGAGATGACGAAAACGGCGGAGACCTCGGAGGAGGTGAAGCCGCGCAGCGTACGGGTCGTCCTGATGGCCCTCATGATCGCGATGCTGCTGGCCATGCTCGACAACATGATCATCGGCACCGCCATGCCCACGATCGTCGGCGAGCTCGGCGGCCTGGAACACCTCTCCTGGGTGGTCACCGCGTACACGCTGGCCACCGCGGCCTCCACCCCCATCTGGGGCAAGATCGGCGACATGTACGGGCGGAAGGGCTCCTTCCTCACCTCGATCGTCATCTTCCTGATCGGCTCGGCGCTCAGCGGCATGGCCCAGGACATGGGCCAGCTCATCGGCTTCCGCGCGATCCAGGGCCTCGGCGCCGGCGGTCTGATGGTCGGCGTCATGGCGATCATCGGCGACCTGATCCCGCCCCGTGAGCGCGGCAAGTACCAGGGCATGATGGCCGGCGTGATGGCCCTCGCCATGATCGGCGGACCGCTGGTCGGCGGCACCATCACCGACCACATGGGCTGGCGCTGGTCCTTCTACATCAACCTGCCGCTCGGCATCGTGGCCCTCGCCATGGTGACCGCAGTGCTGCACCTCCCCAAGAAGAAGACGCAGGGGAAGATCGACTACCTCGGCGCGGCGCTGCTGACCATCGCGATCACCTCCACCGTCCTCGTCACCACCTGGGGCGGCACCGAGTACGCCTGGGGCTCCGCCGAGATCATCGGCCTGATCGTCGTCGGCATCGTCTCCATCGCCGGCTTCATCTACGCCGAGACCAAGGCCGCCGAGCCGGTCATGCCGCTGCACATCTTCCGCAGCCGCAACTTCACCCTCATGTCCGTGATCGGCTTCCTGGTCGGCTTCGCGATGTTCGGCGGCGTGCTCTACCTGCCGCTCTTCCAGCAGTCGGTCCAGGGCGCCTCGGCCACCAACTCCGGCCTGCTGCTCCTGCCGATGCTGCTCTCGATGATGGTCGTCTCGCTGGTCGCGGGCCGGGTCACCACCAACAGCGGCAAGTACAAGATCTTCCCGATCATCGGCGGCGCGCTCATGGTCGTCGGGCTCTTCCTGCTCGCCACCATGGACACGGAGACCAGCCGCCTGATGTCCGGCGTGTACATGGCCGTCCTCGGCGCCGGTCTCGGCTTCCTGATGCAGATCACCATGCTGGTCGCGCAGAACAGCGTCGACATGAAGGACATGGGCGTCGCCTCCTCCTCGGCGACCCTCTTCCGTACCCTCGGCGGCTCCTTCGGCGTGGCCCTCATGGGCTCCCTCTTCACCAGCCAGGTCACCAGCACCATGACCGACCGCCTCGGCCCCGCGGCCGCCGTCAAGGCCGGCTCGGCCCAACTGGACGCGGCGAGCCTGGCGAAGCTCCCCGAGGTCGTCCGCGACGCCTACCAGCACGCGGTGGCCGCCGGTACGCACTCCGCGTTCCTCCTCGGTGCGGGGATCGCCGTACTGGGCTTCGTGGCCGCCTGGTTCGTCAAGGAGGTCCCGCTGCGGGGCGCGGGTCCCGCCGGTGCCTCTGGTGGTGGCGCGGAGAAGGACGCCCCTGCTGCGCAGGCGGCTTCGCTCGCGCACTGACCCCTGGTGGGGGTGGGCCGCTCGCGGCCCGCAGCCTGCACGTGAACGACGGGCCCGGCCCGGTGGATGAACGGATCCGCCGGGCCGGGCCCTTGTCGTGCGTGGCCGCTGCGCGGGGCCTTCCCCCACCCCGCCCTCCCGCAGTAAGGATGCCCCGTCGCCCCCGGTTTCAGCCGGGACGGAAATCGGGACGATCAAGGACCAAAGTCCTACAACGTGGAATTTATGGGCCATTCGGCTGGAACCCCGCCCCGCCCACCGACGTCCTGACCAGTGCACGGAGGTACTCCCGGCCGTGTCCGGGAGTACCTCCGTGCGGCGGATGTCGGATGTCGGATGGGGAGTTGAGACAGCTCATGGGGTTCATGGCGCGCACACACATGAAGGACGTACGGGCCCGGGTCGCCGTCGGCGCGGCCGCCGCGGCGGTGGCCGCCACGATCTGGGGAGTGACGACGGTCGTCGACCCGGGCCACGACACCCGCCACCAGAACGTCTCCCGGCAGTCGGACGATCCCGCGAAGGGCGGCGACACCGCCGACCCCGCGGCGCCCGGAAACCCGGTGGGGAAGGTCCCCGACGGCATAGCCCACGCGTCGGAGAGCGGCGGCGACGCGGTCAACATCACCATCGACGACGGCCCCGACCCCACGTGGACCCCGAAGGTGCTCGCCGTACTGAAGAAGTACGACGTGAAGGCCACCTTCTGCATGATCGGCCCGCAGGCCAAGGACCACCCGGACCTGGTCAAGAAGGTGGTCGCGGACGGCCACCGGCTCTGCGACCACACCATGGACCACAACACGGCGATGGACCACAAGCCCTTCGCGTACCAGCAGCAGCAGATCCTCGACGCGAAGAAGATGATCGAGGAGGCCGCGGGCGGCGGGGCCAAGGTGCAGTACTACCGGGCCCCCGGCGGCGCGTTCACCCCCGAGAGCCGGGCCCTGGCCGCCGCCAACGGCATGCGGCCGCTCGGCTGGAACATCGACAGCAAGGACTTCAGCAAGCCGGGCGCCGCAGCCATCGTCAACACCGTCAAGTCCGAGCTGGGCAACGGCCCGACGGTCCTCTTCCACGACGGCGGCGGAAACCGCGCGCAGACCGTCGACGCCCTCGACCAGGTCCTGGCCTGGCTGAAGGACCAGGGCCGGCCCACCGGTTTCCCGGTGGTCACCGGCCCCAGCGCCTGAGACGGTGACAGTGACCGAGACGGTGACAGTGACCGAGACGGTTTAGGCCTCCCGCGCCGCCTTCAGGACCGCCGCCGTCAGGGGGCCGTTCTCCGCGGCCGCCCCGCCCGGGTGGGCGAAACGGCGGCGGGTGTACCCGTACGCCACGCCCGTCTCCGGGTCGGCGAAGCCCAGGCCGCCCGATGCGCCCTGGTGGCCGAAGGCGGCCGGGCCGACCGCCGGCTGGCGTTCGAAGCCCAGCGCGAAGTGGTCGCCGTCCGCCGTCACCCGGTCCGGGCCCAGCTCCGCCCCGTGCGGCCGGGCCACCTCGGCGGCCGTCGCCGGGCTCAGCAGCGCGGGCCGGCCCGCCAGCCCGGAGATCGCCGCCGCGTACATCCCCGCGACGCCCCGGGCGGAGCCGATCCCGCCGCCCGAGGCCGGGCCGAGGGCCCGTACGCGGGGGTGGTTGGCGAAGGCGACCAGGTCCATCGGCGGATCGCGGTGGAAGTTGAACGCCACCGCCAGCAGCTCCGGCGGGGCCGGTTCCCCGGCGCTCGCGGCCAACTGCTCGGGCGTCGGGGCCATCTCCAGGACCGGCCGCCAGCGCTCCCCGAGCGCCTCGGGCAGCCCCATGTACAGGTCCAGCCCGAACGGTGCGCGGATCCGCTCCTCGTACACCTCCTGCAGTCGGCGCCCCGTCGCCCGGCGCACCACCTCGCCGGTCAGCGCGCCGATCACGAAGGCGTGGTAGCCGTACGCCGTCCCCGGCTCCCAGTACGGCCGCTGCCCGGCCAGCCGCGCCGCGATCAGCGCGTCGTCGGCCATCTCCTCGTAGCCGAAGCCCTCGTCGACATTGATCAGCCCGGCCTGGTGCGCGACCAGCTGCCGCACCGTCAGCCGCTCCTTGCCGCCCCCGGTGAACTCCGGCCAGTACGCCCGTACCGGCCGGTCCAGGTCCAGGGCGCCGTCCTGCGCGAGCAGCGCCACCACCAGGTGGGCCGCGCCCTTGGTGACCGAGAAGATCCCGCTCAGGGTGTCCGCACCGGTGTCCTCGCCCGCCCACAGGTCGACCACGCGCCGCCCCCGGTGGTGGACGGCCAACTGCGCCTCGGGCGAGATCCCTTCGGCCGCCACGAAGCTCTCGAACTCCTCGCGCACCGGCTCCCAGCCGGCCGCCACCGTTCCGTTCACGTCCACAGCCATCGTCTTCCCCCTGATGCGCGCCGTGCGCGCGTGCTCGCCCGCGTACGCCCTCTGCGCGTACGTGTTCTCCGGACTCGCCAACGCGCAGTTGA
The DNA here is from genome assembly GCF_041434015.1 of Streptomyces sp. NBC_00454. Classification (GTDB taxonomy): domain Bacteria; phylum Actinomycetota; class Actinomycetes; order Streptomycetales; family Streptomycetaceae; genus Streptomyces. Next base: position 4,982,588 of record NZ_CP107907.1, read on the forward strand.
TCAGGTGATATTCCGGATCCCGTACGGGTGAAAGCGCGCCCGGCCTCGTTCCGGCCCGCCGCGGGGCCCCGTTGGTCCGGGCATGAAGCGCACCCGCACCGCAGCTCTGGCCCTCGCCACCGTCGCGGCGGCCCTCGCCCCGGTCCTCGGCCAGGGCGCCGCCACCGCCGCCGCCGGCGGCACGGAGTCGTACCTCCAGGATCCGAGCGGAGGCGAGAAGGCGATGAAGTCGATGTGGACCAAGGACGACATGCACAAGCTGGAAGCGCAGTTCCGCTTCCAGCCCGGCATCCAGTACGAGACCGTCACCCGTCGCGGCCCCAAGGGCGCCGAGGACTACCCGCGCAAGGTCGCCGACCCGAAGACCCTCCGCTGGGAGCCGGGGTACGAGTTCGCGTGGTCGGTATCGGATTCGCAGGGCGTGAAGAAGGTGCTGACGACGAAGGACGGCAAGCACCCGATCGTGCTGCACGCGGTGCTGCGCGACGCGAAGCGCGCCAAGGCCGCGGAGATGGACCAGGAGCTCACGGACCGGCCCGCCACGGGCCGTACGAAGGTTCCCGGCGGCAAGCGCATCGCCTGCGACACCGGCAAGTACACGGTGGAGTGGTCGCTCACCCGCACCGGCTACGGCACCCTCAAGGGCTCCCTGGCCTGGGACTCCAGCTGCGAGCAGTACCGCACGGCCTTCACCCCGCAGAACCAGGGCGCCAGCTAGCGCGTTCACCGCACTGGGCGCGCCGGGTCCCCGGAGGAGATCGGCCGGCCGCCCCGGCACCTTGTGGGTGCTCGGCGGGCGACGTGGCCGCGGCCCTGGATCGAGGGCCGTACAGCCATGATGCCGCGCGGGGTGGGCTGCGGCAGGGGGCGAAAGTCCTTTGTCCGTGAGGACGTTCGGGGTGCTCGGGATGTGCTCGACGTGTGCTCGGGGTGCTCGGGACGTCCGGAGCGCTCGACGAGCGGCCGGGTCAGTGCTTCTTGGTCTCCTCGGTCGCCTTCGCGGCGATCTCCTCCAGGACGGCCTTCGGGTCGCCGCCCGGGTCCACGGCGCGCCCGATGTTGCGCTTGATGGTGTCGCTGATGGTCACCCAGGACGGGTCGTTGACCGGGTAGAGCTGGGCCACGCGCAGGGCGGACAGGAACTGCTGGTCGTTGTTGTCCATGCCGCCGCCGGCCAGGGTCCGGGAGGCGGTGACGGTGGACGGCAGCAGGTGGTAGCGGCCGGCGAAGTCCGAGAGGTTCTTGTCCTGGTAGACGAAGTCCAGGAACTTGCCGATCTCGGTGCGGTGCCCGTTCTGCTTGAAGGCCATCATCCAGTCGGCCACGCCCACGGTCGGCGGGGCCTCGCCGGGGCTGAGGTTGTTCGAGATGGGCATCGAGACGGTGCCGACCTGGATGCCCTTGGCGCGGGCCTCGTGGGCGAGCGAGGGGTAGCCGTTGAGCATGCCGACCTCGCCGCGGCTGAAGGCGGCGAAGGCGTCGGCCCGGTTGAGCTGGGACGGCGGGACGGGGCCGAGCAGGCCGGGGGTGACCAGGTTGTCCTTGATCCACTTGAAGGTCAGGATGTTCTGGTCGGAGGCCAGGCTGTAGTTGCCGCTGTTGTCGGCGTACCCGCCGCCGTTGCTCAGCTCCCAGATCATCGCCTCGGCGTGCGCCTCCTCCGGGCCCAGGGGCATGGCGTACGGGGTCTTCACGCCCTTGTTCTTGAGCGCGGTGGCGGCGGCCTTGAGGTCCGTCCAGGTCTTGGGGGCGCTGACGCCCGCCTGCTTGAAGAGGCCCTCGTTGTAGAAGAGGAGGCGGCTGCTCGCCACGAAGGGCAGGCCGTAGAGGGTGTTGTGGACGGAGCCGGCGTCGGCGAGCGGGCCGAGGAAGTTCGCCTCCGCGGTGACCGAGAGGAGCTCGTCCGCGGAATAGAGCTTGCCCTGCGCCGCGAAGTCCGAGTAACCGCCCATGAGGGCCATGTCCGGCGCCTTGCCGGACTTGACCATACGGGAGACTTCGCGGTCGATGTCGGCCCACGGGAGCAGGTCCACCTGGACCTTGATGCCCGGGTTGGCGGCGGTGAACTCGGTCGTCATCTTGTCCCAGAACGCCTTGGAACTGTTGGCCGAGTTGTCGCCGTATTCGGCGGCGACGAGGCGGAGGGTACCGCTGTCACCTGCGCCGCCGCCGGAGCCGCCACATCCGGCCAGCGGTATCAGCAGTCCTAGGACGACGGCGGTGGCGGACGTGCCGAAGATTCTTCGTCGCACGGGTGTATTCCCCTGATTTTCTTTTGAGTCCCGTTATTACTTATGAGTTGCTCCGGGCTGTGGTGTCCCTCAGTGGCCCGTTGGCCGGAATTCTCTCCTGAGGAAGGGCGGTTGGTTCCATTGGGTCGGCACTTGTGGTCAATGCTCCAAGTGCGGCATTTCCGAATGGTGTTTTCCGATATGTGATCAACAATTCGGACGCGCGTAGACATGCCGAAACGCCCGTTTCCGGCCATGGTGGGCCGCGGAACGGGTTGCGGAACGGGTTGGGGGGTCGGCTTCGGGACCGTCAGTCGGTGAAGTCGCCCGCGTACGGGTCGGGCTCGCCCGTCTCGGGGTTGCGCCCCTCCTGCCAGCGGCGCTGGGCCTTCTGCCAGTGCACGAAGCTGAGGTGGCCGCCGTCCCAGAAGGTGATGCTGACCGGGCTCACGTCGAACTCGTCCGAGCACAGCCGGTACAGGAATTCGCCCATGCCGTACGGGTACACCGCGAAGGAATCGGCGGTGTGCCGGCCGACGACCAGAACGGGCCACAGGTCCGGGTCCGGGTCGGTGGTGAGCCAGCACAGGATGTCGGAGCCGCCCGTGACACCCCAGGCGAGGATCGACTCGGGGTCCACGTCGAAGGCGGCCCGGCCGCCCTCCGCCTCCCAGACCTGGCGGGCGTTGGCCGTCTCCTCAGCCATCTGCGCCGGGTCCCACTGGAGCCCGGGCTTGGGCAGCGGCAGCAGCACGCTCGCCTCGCCGTTGATCGAGCCCGCGCCGAAGCGGCCCATGAAAGCGACGAAATCGGCGGGGAAGCGGCTGCCCCAGACGGCCTCGGCCGCCTGCCAGTCGATGTCCTCGTCGGCTCCGTGCGTCGCCGGCATGATCTGCTCCAGCGCCTTGATGTGCGCGTTCTCGGTCATGCCGCTCCCCTGCCACCCCAGCTCAACCGCCCCAACCTACCGCCGGCGGCGCATGGCGCCTAGCGCGAGTTGAGACGGAGCCGCAGCCGGGACCCCACGCGCAGTCCCCAGCCGGCCATGGCGCCCGCCTCGGCCTCCAGGACGTGCCGGGAGCGCAGCCGCGGCAGGCCGAGCCTGCCGGGGGGCATGGTGGTCAGCGCGATGACCTTCAGATCGCGGTCCAGGTGGGCCACGTCGATGGCGAAGCGCATCCGGAACGTGTGGACGCTCGCGGCCGGGGTGAGCAGCATGGCCCCCTCGATCCCGTCCCGCCCGAGCAGCCCGCGGGTCCGGGCCGCGTACGAGGCCGCGACCTCCAGGGGCACTTCCGCCCCGCCCGCCCCGGCCCCGGCCTCCACCGCCCGCCCATCCGCCGCCGGCTCGACGACCAGCGTGCCCCCACCGTCCCGCCACTGTCCCCTGATCCCCATGGCGGTCAGGCTAGTGCGGTGACCGGGGGAGCGGGGCGGGCGTCAAGGCGGTGCACCGGGGCGGGTCCCCCTTGGGGGCTAAGGCCGCCGGCGACTCGCCCGGGGCCCGCCGCGAGGTTCCGTAGGGCCCCGGACCAGGCCGCACAGGCCTCCCGGGGGTGTTTTCGGCTCACCGGAGCGCGGCCGGGCGGCTCCGGAGCGTAATCATCTCGCGGCAATGCACGCAGCAGGCTTTACGAAGGGTTATGGTGGAACCCCCCCCTCGGGCCGGTCCGTATCCCCCCCACGGACCGGCCCGTTTTTTGTCCCCAGGGGGCCAGGGACAAAGGCGCAGGTCAGCCCCGCTGGGCCCAGATGTTGGCGCCGGGGGTGGTGACCGCGAAGGAGTCGATCTCCTTCAACTCCTGCTCCGTGAGCGCCGCTCCGGACAGCGCGGCCACATTTTCCTCCAGCTGCTTCACGCTCGACGCGCCGATCAGGGCCGACGTCATCCGCTCGTCCCGCAGCACCCAGTTCAGGGCCAGCTGCGCCAGCGACTGCCCGCGCCGCTGCGCGATGTCGTTCAGCCCGTTCAGCCGGCGGACGACCTCGTCCGACAGCAGGTCCGGGTTGAGGGACTTGCCCTGGGTGGCCCGCGAGCCCTCCGGGATGCCCTTGAGGTACTTGCCGGTCAGCAGCCCCTGCGCGAGCGGCACGAAGGAGATGCAGCCCATGCCGGCCTCCTCCAGGGTGTCGAGCAGGCCGTCCTCCTCCGTCCAGCGGTTGATCATGGAGTAGGAGGGCTGGTGGATGAGGGGGCGGACGCCCATCTCGCGCAGGATCCGCGCGGCCTCGGCCGTCTGCTCCGCCGTGTACGAGGACACGCCGACGTACAGCGCCTTGCCCTGCTGGACCGCGGACGCGAGGGCGCCCATGGTCTCCTCCAGCGGGGTCTCGGGGTCGAAGCGGTGGGAGTAGAAGATGTCGACGTAGTCGACGCCCATCCGCTTCAGCGAGGCGTCCAGCGAGCCGAGCAGGTACTTGCGGCTGCCCCACTCCCCGTACGGCCCCTCGTGCATCAGGTAGCCGGCCTTGGTGGAGAGCACCAGCTCCTCGCGGTGGGACGCGAAGTCCTGCGCGAAGATCTTGCCGAAGTTGAGCTCGGCCGAGCCGGGGGGCGGGCCGTAGTTGTTCGCCAGGTCGAAGTGGGTGACGCCGAGGTCGAAGGCCCGGCGCAGGATCGCCCGCTGGGACTCCAGGGACTTGTCGTCGCCGAAGTTGTGCCAGAGGCCCAGCGAGATCGCGGGGAGCTTGAGGCCGCTGCGTCCGGTGCGCCGGTACTCCATGGAGTCGTAGCGCGCGGGCTCTGCCCGATAGGGATTGTTTTCAGTCACGTTGTCCTCCCTATCACGGACTTGTGACAGGACCGAGTTGGGTACCGGATCCCGCCGCGCAGTAATGTGGCGGACCTGGGGGGACCGCATTCCGCATCGGGGGAATCGCTCGGAGGGGCTGGAAGATCTTGAAGCTGCGCGACCTGGTACGCCGTCCTGTGTACAGGCTCTACGCACGCCGGGTGGAAGGCCGCATCGACCATGACGAGACGCCCAAGCACATCGGCGTGATCCTGGACGGGAACCGCCGCTGGGCGAAGGCGTCCGGAGGCACCACGGAACAGGGCCACCAGGCCGGTGCCGACAAGATTTCCGAGATGCTGGGCTGGTGCACCGAGACGGACGTCGAGGTCGTCACCCTGTGGATGCTCTCCACGGACAACCTGGACCGGCCCGAGGTCGAGCTCCGCCCGCTGCTCAACATCATCGAGAACACCGTACGGGGCCTCGCCGCCGACGGCCGCTGGCGCGTCCACCACGTGGGCAACCTCGACATCCTCCCGGCCGGGACGCAGAACGTCCTGAAGGAAGCCGAAGAGGCCACCCACGGAGTCGACGGAATACTGGTCAACGTCGCCGTCGGCTACGGCGGCCGCCAGGAGATCGCCGACGCGGTCCGCTCCCTCCTGCTGGAGCACGCGTCGAAGGGCACCTCCTTCGAGGAGCTCGCCGAGATCCTCGACATCGACCACATCGCGGAGCACCTCTACACGCGCGGCCAGCCCGACCCGGACCTCGTGATCCGCACCAGCGGCGAACAGCGGCTGTCCGGATTCATGCTGTGGCAGAGCGCGCACTCCGAGTACTACTTCTGCGAGGTCTTCTGGCCGGCCTTCCGCAAGGTCGACTTCCTGCGCGCACTGCGCGACTACGCCGCCCGCCACCGGCGCTACGGCAGCTGAACCAGCCGGCAGGAGCCCCCGTACGGCCCCTGACCTGTGGATATCTGAGACCCCCTCGGCACCTCACGGCGCGCCCGGACCCTTCCGCGGCGCGCCGTCCCCGTACCCCCGCGCGCCCCCTCGTGTCCCCGGGAACCCTCCGCGCAGGGCCTTCACCAGGGATTCACCGAGCGTCCGTCATATGCCATGGCATGGCTGGACCCAATCGGGGAATATCCCTTGCAGGTCGACGCCCGATCCACGGGTGTCGAGTCTCAGCGGACGGCATGGGGTCGTCCGCCCGGGAGGCCCTTTGCACCAGGACGCACGTGCGGTTCGCACGGACGGAGTGGAGGGCCGGAAGTCGGCCCGCGCATGGGTGCCGATGACCGGTCCGGTCTTCATGGCCCGACCTCTTCCGAGGGGGTACGTCCTTCCGTGGTGACCAGCACTAAGAGCCGCCTGCCCGACAGGCGGACCTACGTCCTCGACACCAGCGTTCTGCTGGCAGACCCCAACGCGATCACGCGGTTCGAAGAGCACGAGGTCGTGCTCCCGATCGTGGTGATCACCGAGCTGGAGGCAAAGAGGCACCATCCCGAACTCGGCTACTTCGCCCGTCAGGCCCTGCGCCTGCTCGACGACTTCCGGGTTCGCTACGGTCGCCTCGACGCACCCATCCCGCTGGGCGATCTGGGCGGCACCCTGCGTGTCGAGCTCAACCACTCAGACCAGAGCGTCCTGCCGGCCGGCTTCCGATTGGGGGACAACGACTCGCGCATCCTCGCGGTCGCCCGCAATCTCCAGGCCGAGGGATACGACGTCACGGTCGTCTCGAAGGATCTCCCCCTGCGCATCAAGGCCTCCTCCGTGGGGCTGATGGCGGAGGAGTACCGCGCCGAGCTCGCGATCACGGACGCCGGCTGGACCGGCATGAGCGAGCTCGCCCTCTCCGGTGAACAGGTGGACCTCCTCTACAGCGAGGAGCGGCTCTACGTACCGGAGGCCGCGGAACTGCCCGTGCACACCGGACTGGTCATCCAGTCCGAGCGCGGCAAGGCGCTCGGCCGGGTCACGGCCGACGGCAACGTGAAGCTCGTACGGGGCGACCGCGAGGCCTTCGGGCTGCACGGCCGCAGCGCCGAGCAGCGCATCGCGCTCGACCTCCTCCTCGATCCCGAGATCGGGATCATCTCGATGGGCGGCCGAGCCGGCACCGGAAAGTCGGCGCTGGCGCTGTGCGCGGGCCTGGAGGCCGTCCTGGAGCGCAGGCAGCACCAGAAGGTGATGGTCTTCCGGCCGTTGTACGCGGTGGGCGGCCAGGACCTCGGCTACCTGCCCGGGGACGCCTCCGAGAAGATGAGCCCCTGGGCGCAGGCGGTCTTCGACACCCTCTCGGCGGTCGCCGGGCGCGAGGTCATCGAGGAGGTGCTGGGCCGCGGGATGCTCGAAGTCCTGCCGCTGACGCACATCCGGGGACGTTCGCTGCACGACGCCTTCGTGATCGTGGACGAGGCCCAGTCGCTGGAGCGCAATGTCCTGCTGACCGTTCTGTCCCGAATTGGAGCCAATTCGCGGGTGGTTCTCACCCACGACGTGGCCCAGCGGGACAACCTGCGGGTCGGCCGGTACGACGGAGTCGTCGCCGTGGTCGAGAAACTGAAGGGTCATCCGCTCTTCGCGCACATCACGCTGACGCGTTCCGAGCGCTCCCCGATCGCCGCACTGGTCACCGAGATGCTGGAGACGCTGTAATCGGAAAAGGGGTAAAAACCCCATAGCGGGAAGGCGAGTTGGCGCCGCCCGGCAAAGGCCCAGGAGCCTAGCCGGGCGGCGCCTTCGTGCACAGGGCTTTGGTGAAAACAGCGGCGACATGCCAGGTGTGACCTTTCCCACGCAACGGAGAATTGCCCTGCGACGTCGAGGTCCGGCAGAGTCTGTTTTCCGTCAGGCCCCGCATACGGCACACCTGTATCTCCCGTGAGGTACGCGCAGTACTACTAACTCCACAGCCGTTCGCCGTATGCCGCCCGGAGCAACAAGCGGCACTCCCGCAAGGGAGTTGCCCACGGGCCCGCGTCTCCAGTGACCGCACCACCACGGAGGCCAGAGTCGAGGGCACTATTGCGCCCGCTCGGTCACTGCGGATGCTGCTGGAAGGACACCGTGTGAGCCGGATCTCGGTTCGGGGATTCGCTGTGGCTTCGGCCACGGCGGTCACCACCGTCGGCGCAGTCGTGGGCGTTGCCACTGGCGACCCCGCCTCGAACAACCTTGAGACGACCGCGTCGGGGACGACTCTCCTCACTGACATCCCGGTCGGCGACCAGGCCCAGGTCCAGAACGCGTCCCTGACGCAGCAGGCCGACGCCATCGCCCACGCCGCCGACTCCGACGCCAAGCGCTCGGCGGAGGAAGCAGCCCGCGTCCAGGCCGCCCAGGACGCCAAGTCCAAGAAGGCCGACGCGCAGAAGGCCGCCGACGACAAGGCGAAGAAGGAGCGCGAGGAGAAGGAGGAGGTCGCCAGCCGGTCCGCCGCCCGCGACGCCTCCGACTTCGCCGCCCAGAGCTCGTACACGGTCGCCGAGGTCAAGGCCATCGCCCAGCAGATGGTCCCGGCGGGGCAGTTCCAGTGCTTCTCCAACATCATCAACCAGGAATCCACCTGGAACTACAAGGCCGTGAACTCGTCTTCGGGCGCCTACGGTCTCGTCCAGGCGCTCCCCGGTTCGAAGATGGCCTCGGCCGGCGCCGACTGGCGCACCAACCCCGCCACCCAGATCAAGTGGGGTCTGAACTACATGAACGTGCGCTACGGCAGCGCTTGCGGAGCCTGGAGCTTCCACCAGGCCAACGGCTGGTACTAGCCACCGGTCGGCCGCCGGCCCAAGAGATCGCCCGCGCGCCTCAACCCCGAGGAGCCCCGCACCGTCCTACGGTGCGGGGCTCCTCGCGTGTACGGTCTTGCGAGGTGTGTCCGGGCAGAATCGGGTCGGGGCGGGGGGAAGGGAACGACATGGCGAAGACGGCAGGCTGGCTCGGCCGGCTCGGGAACAAGCTGAGCCGGATGGAGGCGAGGCTCGACGAGCGGCGTGCCGAGGTCGAAGCCGAGACCTCCGGGGACCTGCCGGTACATCCCGCGCGCCCCCCGCACCCCCCGGCCCCCGCGTACCCGCCGCCCCCCGTGACCCCTCCGGCCCCGGTCGTGGCCGCGGCCCCCGCCGCCCCCGGCGTTCCCGTGCGCCCCGACCCGGTGACCGTCATCCCGTGGGGCATGCGCGTGGCCGCCGAGGCGAGCTGGCGGCTGCTGCTCCTGGCCGGGATGCTCTGGGTCCTGATGAAGGTGATCAGCGAAGTCCGCCTGGTCGTCCTCGCCTTCGCCGCGGCCCTCCTGGTCACCGCCCTGCTCCAGCCCTTCGTGGTGCGGCTGCGCCGCCTCGGCATGCCGCGGGGCCTGGCCACCGCCGTCACCGCGATCCTGGGCTTCGTGGTCATCGGGCTGGTCGGCTGGTTCGTGGTCTGGCAGGTCATGGACAACCTCGACCAGCTCTCCGACCGCGTCCGCGACGGCATCAACGAGCTCAAACTCTGGGCACTGGACAGTCCGTTCCACGTGACCGAGAAGCAGATCAACGACATCGCGAAGAACCTCAGCGAGACCATCGGCACCAACACCGAGCAGATCACCTCCGCCGGACTGCAGGGCGTGACGGTCCTCGTCGAGGTGCTCACGGGCATGCTGCTCGCGATGTTCTCCACGCTCTTCCTGCTCTACGACGGCAAGCGCATCTGGAACTGGACGCTGGGCCTGCTCCCGTCGAGCGCCCGCCCCGGCGTGGCCGGCGCCGGACCGCGCGCCTGGCGGACCCTGACCGCGTACGTGCGCGGCACGGTCCTCGTCGCGCTCATCGACGCCATCTTCATCGGCCTCGGGCTGTACTTCCTCGACGTGACGATGGCCGTCCCGCTCGCCGTCTTCATCTTCCTGTTCGCCTTCATCCCGCTCGTCGGCGCCGTGGTCTCCGGAGCCCTCGCGGTGGTCGTGGCCCTGGTGACCCAGGGGCCGTTCACCGGGCTGATGGTGCTCCTGGTGGTCCTGGCCGTGCAGCAGATCGAGGGCCACGTACTGCAGCCCTTCATCCTGGGCCGGGCGGTACGGGTGCACCCGCTGGCGGTGGTGCTGTCGGTGGCGGCCGGCGGCATGATCGCGGGCATCGGCGGAGCGGTCGTCGCCGTCCCGCTGGTCGCCGTCACCAATACGGTGGTCGTCTACCTGCGGGCCTACTCCCGCGACCAGCTCCACCACGGCCTCTCCCCGGTCGGCCCCGCCCCGCACGGCGCCACGGCCCTGGGGGTGGCGGTCATCGAGTCGGCGGAGACCCGCAAGGGCGACAAGCGGGGCTGAGCCCGCCACGTACGACAGGGCCCCCGCGGCCGGGAGCGGCTGCGGGGGCCCTGCTGTGCGTTACGGGGCGTGCGTGACGGGGCGTACGTGACGAGGCGTGCGTACGCGGCCGGAACTACTCGCCCGAGAGGGCGGCTTCCGCGTCGAGGGTGACCGCGACGGCCTGGATCACCGAGGCGATCTTGAAGGCCTCCTGGACCGTCTCGCGGTCGACGCCCGCCTTGCGCAGGACCTGCTCGTGCGAGTCCAGGCACTGGCCGCAGCCGTTGATCGCGGAGACCGCGAGCGACCACAGCTCGAAGTCGATCTTCTCCACGCCCGGGTTGCCGATGACGTTCATCCGCAGACCGGCGCGCAGGTTCCCGTACTCCGGGTCGGAGAGCAGGTGGCGGGTGCGGTAGAAGGTGTTGTTCATCGCCATGATCGCGGCGGCGGACTTGGCGGCGTTGTACGCCTCCGGCGACAGGGCCGCCTTCGCGTCCGGCTCCAGCTCACGCAGGACGCGCGGGGAGCGGGCGGCGATCGCGCAGGCGAGCACCGTCCCCCACAGCTGCTGCGACGGGAGGTCGCTGTTGCCGATGACCGAACCCAGGTTGAGCTTCAGGTCCTTGGCGAAGTCAGGTATGGCGGACTTGAGGGAGTCGAGGGACATCGCTCACTCACCGGCCAGCAGCGCGCCGGCGTCCAGGGTGCTCTCGCCCTTGTTCCAGTTGCAGGGGCACAGCTCGTCGGTCTGCAGGGCGTCGAGGACCCGCAGGACCTCCTTGGGGTTCCGGCCGACGGAACCGGCGGTCACCATGGAGAACTGGATCTCGTTGTTCGGGTCCACGATGAAGACCGCGCGCTTGGCGAAGCCGTCCTCGCCCTGGATGCCGCAGTCCTTCATGAGCTCGTGCTTGGAGTCGGCCAGCATCGGGAAGGGCAGGTCACGCAGGTCGGCGTGGTCCTTGCGCCAGGCGTGGTGGACGTACTCGGAGTCGCCGGAAACGCCGAGGATCTGGGCGTCGCGGTCGGCGAACTCCTCGTTCAGCTTGCCGAAGGCGGCGATCTCGGTCGGGCAGACGAAGGTGAAGTCGGCCGGCCAGAAGAACACCACGCGCCACTTGCCCTCGTAGGACTTGTGGTCGATCTGCGCGAACTCGGCTCCGGCCTCCAGCGACACGCAAGCGGTCAGATCGTAGGTGGGGAACTTGTCACCGACAGTGAGCACGCGCTCTCCTTGCGAACGGGAAAGTGACCCTTTTGGGGGCTTTCCAGCGGGGTTGGACGTATCTCACATGCTGACACAGCTGCATTGATTGCGGAAATAGCTAGTCTAGAGACCAGTGATCGGAGGTGGCTATCAGTGGCTGTGGGTAACAGGGGAGCGAGATCGGTGAAGCAGGCGCGGCAGGCGACGCTCGCACAGCTGCGGGCCTTCGCCGCCGTGGCCGAACACCTGCACTTCCGGGACGCGGCCGCCGCCATCGGGATGAGCCAGCCCGCCCTCTCGGGGGCCGTCTCCGCCCTGGAGGAGGCGCTCGGGGTGCAGCTGCTGGAGCGCACCACGCGCAAGGTGCTGCTCTCGCCCGCCGGGGAGCGGATCGCGGTCCGGGCCCGGGCCGTGCTCGACGCCATGGGTGGGCTGCTGGAAGAGGCCGAGGCCGTACGGGCACCCTTCACCGGGGTGCTGAGGCTCGGGGTGATCCCCACCGTGGCCCCGTACCTGCTGCCGACCGTGCTCGGGCTCTTCCGCAGGCGCTACCCGCGCCTCGACCTCCAGGTGCACGAGGAGCAGACGGCCTCGCTGCTGGAGGGGCTGGCCGGCGGCCGGCTCGACCTGCTGCTCCTCGCCGTGCCGCTCGGGGTCCCCGGGGTCACCGAACTGCCGCTCTTCGACGAGGACTTCGTCCTGCTCACGCCGCGCGAGCACCCGCTCGCCGACCGCCGGGACATCCCGCACGAGGAACTGCGCGGACTGCAGCTGCTCCTCCTCGACGAGGGGCACTGCCTGCGCGACCAGGCCCTCGACATCTGCCACGACGCCGGACGCACCGCCGGGGCGGACGTCACCACCACCGCCGCCGGGCTGTCCACCCTCGTACAACTGGTCGCCGGGGGCCTCGGCGTCACACTGTTGCCGCGCACCGCACTGCGGCTGGAGACGGCCCGCAACGAGCATCTGGCCACCGGGTACTTCGCCGAGCCCGCGCCCTCGCGGCGGATCGCGCTGGCGATGCGGACGGGAACGGCCCGCGAGGCGGAGTTCCGTGCCGTCGCCGACGCGCTGCGCGAAGCCGTACGCCCGCTCCCCGTCTGGCTGACGGACTGAGAGCGGGCGTACGGGTACGGGACTGCGGGCGTACGGGGCTGCGCGCGGGCGGAGTTACTCCGTGCGCAGCCCGTCCGGGCGCATCAGGCGCAGCAGGGCCGGCAGGCTGAGCAGGGTGACCACGACGGCCACGCCGCCGCCGATGCCGATCATGGACAGGACCGAAGACCAGTCGATCCGGATCGAGACCCCGGCCATCTGCATCAGCACCGTGCCGAGCGCGAGCCCGACCACCGTGGCCAGGGCCAGGCCCAGGCCGATCGGGAGGGCGGTCTGCCACAGCACGGACAGGCTGAGCGTGGAGCGCTTCGTACCGAAGGCGACCAGCGCGGACAGCAGCTTCTTGCGCTCGCGCAGCTGCTCCAGCTGGGAGACCAGCAGACTGGCGCCGATCAGCATCAGCACGACGGCGGAGCCCACGAACAGGCCGGTGCGGATGGAGGCGTAGCGGTCGTTGACCTCGGTGGCCTGCAGGGTCATGGGGGAGGCCAGCGGATCGGCCTTGAAGACCGCGGTCCGGGCCAGCTCCATCGCGTCGGGCACCTTCGGGTCCAGCTTCAGGTACACCGAGGCGGACTGGAAGCCGCCCATGCCCTTGGGGGCGGCGGCCGGGGTGACCAGCAGCCCGGTCTCCATGTTGCCCAGGGGGCCCTTGCGGGCCGGCACGGTCCGGGCGTCGGCGGGCACCGTCCAGGCGACCGGCTTCGTGTCCTCATCCTGGCTCTGCTGGTAGACGTTCCCGGCGAACAGCTTCTCGCCCGCCTTGGCGGTGTCGCCGGTCATGCCTCCGGGGTCGGGGGCGCCGGTGAGGACGAAGGCGTCGCCGTCCTTGCAGGAGGGCAGCTCCGCGAGCTCCCGGAGGGCGGCACAGGTCCCGGTGGTCACCGAGATCGACTTCTCCTCGTAGGACATGCCCGGGGTGCGCGCGGCCTGGGTCGAGCTCAGCGCGACGGCCTGGCCGACGCCCTCGGTCCCGGCCAGTGACCCGGCGAGGGCTTCGCCCCCGCCGGGGGTGCGGATCGTGACCGAGAGCGAGGCCCGGGTGGGGTCCTGGCCGGTGTCGCGGGTGTACGACGCCTGGGTGCCGGCGAAGAGCATCTGCAGGGCGATGGCTCCGGCGACCGCCACCGCGATGCCGTTGACCAGCCGGGCGGAACTGCCGCTGGTGAGCTGGAGCCGGCGGGCGGCGAGCTGCCAGGAGACCGGGCCCGCGCCGCCGATCCGGCCGACGACGCGTTCCAGTACCCAGGGGAGCAGGACGGTGATGCCGACGAGGAGCAGGACCACACCGCCCGAGACCTGCCACTGGTTGAACTGCCCGCCGTCGTTGCCCTTGCCGATCATCGGAGCCAGCAGGCCGAGCCCGGCCAGCGGGAGCAGCAGCCGCCACCAGATCCGGCGCTTGCGCGGGGTCGTCGTCCGGACCACGCCGAGCGGCTCGATGACCACGCCGCGCAGGGCGAACAGGGTCACGGCCACGGCCGCGGCGGGTACGGCGAGCGCGATGAGCGCGGCGAGCCAGGGCGCCGGGTTGAGGTCGGAGGCGAAGACGCTGCGCTGGTAGAGGTCCATGGCCGGGGCGAGCTGCCGGGCGGCCAGGAAGAAGCCGGTGCCCAGGGCCAGGCCGATCAGCGATCCGGCGGCGGCCTCGCCGGCGGCGATCCGTCGGACCATGTGGCCGTCGGCGCCGACCAGGCGCAGGGCGGCGAGGCGGCGGTCGCGGCGGTCGCCGCCGAAGCGGACGGCGGCGCCGATGAACACGGCGACCGGCATCAGCAGGGCGACGAAGGTCAGCACCACGAGGAGCGTGAGGACGGGGTCGAGCGGCTGCTTCTCCAGCGCGTTCTCGAAGGCGGTGATCCGCTTGACGTACTGGGGCGCGGTCTTCTGGAGCTCGGCGAGCCGGTCGCTGCCCGCGTAGAAGTACAGGTCGCCGGGGCCCACCAGGCCCGCGTCGCCGATGGTCGTGACGATCTTCCCGTCGAGGCGGTCGCGCAGCAGCCTGCCCTCGCCGGTCTTCATCAGCCTGTCGAGGGCGGGGGAGACGATCAGCTCGCCGGGGCCGGGGAACTTCTTCAGGCCGGGTGGCAGCGGGGCGTCCGGGCCCTCGGGCTGCACGAGCCGTCCGTCGACCCCGTAGGAGCGGTACGACTGGTCCACGTTGGCGATCAGCAGGGTGTCGCGGCCGGGCTGCTCGGCGGTGGGCGAGGTGAACGTCCGGCGCGCGTCGCCGCGCGCGTCGCGGGCGGCCATGGCGCTGGGGATCGCGCTGGTGATGAGCAGCAGGGCCACGCCGAGGCCGACGCCCACGCCGGTCAGGAGGGTGCGGGTCCAGCCCTCGCGGCCGCCGCCGAAGGCGAAGCGGGTGCCCAGGCGCAGGTCGCGGGCCCAGACCCGGAGCGTGCTCTGTCCGCCGTGGCTCATACGGCGCGCTCCATGTCGCGGGACTTGCCGTCGCGCACGACGATCTCGCGGTCGGAGTACGCGGCCACGCGGGTCTCGTGCGTGACGAGGACGACGGCGGCGTTCGTGGACCGGGCGGCCTCGGTGAGCAGTTGCATCACCAGCTCGCCGTTGAGGGAGTCCAGGGCCCCGGTGGGCTCGTCGGCGAAGATCAGCCGGGGGTTGGTGACGAGGGACCGGGCGACGGCCACGCGCTGGCCCTGGCCGCCGGATACCTCGCCGGGGCGCTTGCCGCCGAGGTCCTCGACCTGGAGCCGCTCCATCCAGTCCAGGGCGGTGCGTTCGGCCTCCTTGCGCTTGACCCCGGCGAGGCGCAGTGGCAGGGCGACGTTCTCCACGCAGGTCAGCTCGGGGACGAGCTGGCCGAACTGGAAGACGAAGCCGAACTCGCCGCGGCGCAGGGCGCTGCGCTCGGTGTCGTTCATGGCGGAGAGCTCGCGGCCGGCGTAGGTGATGGTGCCGGAGTCGGGGGTGACGATGCCCGCGAGGCAGTGCAGCAGGGTGGACTTGCCGGAGCCGGAGGGCCCCATGATGGCGACCACCTCGCCGGCGTGGATGGAGAAGTCGGCTCCGTCCAGGGCGTTGGTGGGGCCGTAGGCCTTACGGAGCTGCGTGGCGCTGAGCAGAGTGCCGGCCGGGGTCATCGGCGTACCTCCTGGGCGAGCTGGTCGAGGCGGGCCGCGGTGAGTTCGAGCCACCGCAGGTCGGCTTCGAGATGGAACAGGGCGTGGTCGCAGACCAGCTGGTCCGCGAGGTCCCCCTTGCGTTTGCGCTGGGTGAGGATGCGCATCAGGCGCAGGTGCTCGGAGCGCTGGCTGTCCAGCAGCTCCTGGGCGCTGCGGCCGGTCAGGAGGGCGAGCACGACCTTGGTGTAGAGCGTGGTCTGGAGGTACGGCTCGGGCTTCTCGGGCTGGGCGAGCCAGTCCTCGACGTCGGTGATCCCGGCGTCGGTGATGGCGTACCGCTTGCGTTCGGGACCGCCGCCGCTCTCCAGTCCGTCGACCTCGACGAGGCCGTTCTTCAGGAGCCGGGACATGGTCGAGTAGACCTGCCCGTAGGCGAGCGGGCGGTCGTGCCCGAATCTCTCGTCGAAGGCGCGCTTGAGGTCGTAACCGTGGCGGGGGCCGGCCTCGAGGAGACCGAGCAGCGTGTGACCGATGGGACCGATGGACATGGCTTCGACTGTACATGCGGTGTATACCCTCGCTGTATACGCGCGGTGTATAGCTGGCGAGGCGGGTGATGTTTCCGCAGGTCAGGGCGGATTGTCACGAATTGAAAAAGGACCCCTGGGGCTAAATGCCTCAGGGGTCCTCGGGGTGTGCGGCCGGGTCGGTCGGCGGTCGCACGGTGGTCGGCCGGCGGGTCAGTCGGAGGCCTTCGGCGGGCGGCCGCGGGGCCGGATGGGACCCGCCGTGCCGGGCAGGCGGCCGGCTTCGGACAGGGCGCGGCGGAGCAGGAACTCGATCTGCGCGTTGGCGCTGCGCAGCTCCTCGCCCGCCCACCGCGCGAGCGCGTCGTGCACCTGGGGATCGAGCCGCAGCAGCACCTGCTTGCGGGCCTGGCGGGCCGGCTTCGGTCCGGCCGCGGGTGCGGGCTCCGCGCCCTCCCCGGCCTCGGCGGGCTCAGCGGGCTCCGCGGCGCCGCCGCCGTCGGGGCTCACTGGTAGAGGGTGCCCGTGTTGACGACGGGCTGGGCCGCGCGGTCCCCGCACAGGACCACCATCAGGTTGGACACCATCGCCGCCTTCCGTTCCGGATCGAGGTCCACGATCTCCTGCTCCGCGAGGCGGGTCAGGGCGAGTTCGACCATACCGACCGCGCCCTCGACGATCTGCTTGCGGGCCGCGACGATGGCGCCCGCCTGCTGGCGCTGGAGCATCGCGGAGGCGATCTCCGGGGCGTACGCGAGGTGCGTGAAGCGGGACTCGATGATCTGGACACCGGCCGCCTCGACCCGGGCGGCCAGTTCGGCGGTCAGCTTCTCGGTGATCTCCTCGGCGTTGCCGCGCAGCGACAGGCCGCCGTCCTCGTGGGCGTCGTAGGGGTACTCGATCGCGATGTGGCGGACGGCCGTCTCGGTCTGGGTCTCGACGAACTCGGTGAAGTCGTCGACCTCGAAGACGGCGCGCGCCGTGTCCTCGACCCGCCACACCACGACGGCCGCCAGCTCGATCGGGTTGCCGTAGGCGTCGTTGACCTTCATGACGGGCGTCTCGTGGTTGCGCACCCGGGTGGACAGGGGGCGGCGGGAGGTCAGCGGGTTGACCCAGCGCAGTCCGTCGGTGCGGACGGTGCCGCGGTAGCGGCCGAAGAGCTGGACCACGCGGGCCTCGCCGGGGGCGACGGTGTTCAGCCCGCTCATGGCGATGACGGCGGCGATGGTCAGGAGGACGCCGCAGGCGATCAGGCCCGCCTTGGTGCCGTCGCTGGAGGCCGTCGCGCCGGCGAAGACCAGGCCCACTCCGGCGAGCACTCCCGCCAGTCCGAGCAGCAGTGCGAGCCCGCCGCCGACGCTCCGCGCGGGGAACTCCCGTACGCCCGCTTCGGCGACGCCCTTGTTGTCTGTCATGGTCTGCCCCGTTTTCCCTCGGTGGCCGCCGGTCGGGCGCCCTATCAAAGTGATATCACTTTTTGACGTCCACCGACAGTCCTCGGCAACCTCGCGGGCTTTCCGCGCGTCGGTTCCATATGAGTGGGTGCTGATTCTCACGTCCGAATTGACCGGTATTGGTGTTGGTTGGCCATCCTTTGTCACAACCTGCGGTGTTAGCTTTCTGAGCTGACGTCGGGGGGTAATCGAGCGGAGCAGGAGCGATGGGCCGAGCAGAAGCGCGAAAGTCGCAGCAGCAGCGCGGTGCGCGACGAGCGCCGCGGGGGCGCGCCAAGGGCAAGGGCGGGAAGCCGGGCAAACCGACCGGCATACGCCGGTTCTTCACCTGGAAGAAGATCCTCGGAACCTTCTTCGGGGCGATCCTGCTCGGCATGGCGGCCCTGGTCGGCCTCTACTTCTACGTGGACGCGCCGAACCCCAACGCCAACGCGCTCAAAGAGACCAACATCTACAAGTACGCCGACGGTTCGGTCATGACCCGCGACACCAGCGACGGCATGCTCAACCGTCAGATCGTGCCGATCGACAAGATCCCCGCGGACGTGCAGACGGCCTTCATCGCGATCGAGAACAAGTCCTTCTACGAGGACCGCGGCATCGACTTCAAGGGCATCGCCCGAGGCCTGTTCAACACGGTCACCGGCAAGGGCAAGGCCGGCGGTTCGACCATCACCCAGCAGTACGTCAAGAACTTCTACCTGACCCAGGACCAGACGGCGACCCGCAAGCTGAAGGAGATGGTCATCTCCCTCAAGGTCGACCGGAAGATGGAGAAGCCCCAGATCCTCGCGGGCTACCTGAACACCAACTTCTACGGGCGGGGCGCGTACGGCATCCAGGCCGCGGCCCAGGCCTACTACGGCGTGGACGCCGACAAGCTGACCCTGGAACAGGGCGCGTACCTGGCCGCGGTCCTCCAGGCCCCCAGCCAGTACGACTGGGCGACGGCCGGCCCGAACGGCAAGCGCCTCGTCATGATCCGCTTCAACGGCGTCCTCGACAACATGGTCGAGATGGGCAAGCTGGACGCCGCCAAGCGCAAGGACATGAAGTTCCAGGAGCCGATCAAGCCCAAGGCCGCCCCCGGCATGGAGGGCCAGAAGGGCTACCTGGTCCAGGCCGCCGACGAGGAGCTCAAGAAGCAGACCGGCATGACCGACGCCCAGCTCAAGGCCGGCGGCTGGGAGATCACCCTCTCCATCGACCCGAAGAAGCAGGCCGCCCTGGAGTCCGCCGTCCAGGACGAGCTGGAATCCAAGCTCGACCGCAAGGGCCGGGCCGTCGATGCCGCCGTCCAGGCGGGCGCCACCTCCGTGGACCCGAAGACCGGCGCGATCCTCGCGATGTACGGCGGCACGGGAATGAGCGAGCAGTGGGCCAGCAACGCCCTGCGCAAGGACTTCCAGCCCGGCTCGACCTTCAAGCCCGTCGTGCTCGCCTCCGCCCTGGAGAACAAGGCGACCACGCAGGACGGCAAGCCGATCAACCCCAGCACCCTCTACGACGGCACCAGCAAGCGCCCCGTGGTCGGCAGTGACACCCCGTTCAACCCGCAGAACCAGGACGACCACGACTACGGCAACCCGATGATGACGGTGCAGGACGCCACCAACTCCTCGGTGAACTCCGTGTACGCCCAGATGATCGTGGACGTCGGACCGAAGAACGCGAAGACCACCGCGCTCGCCCTCGGCATGCACGACCGCGACGGCTGGCCCGAGGACCGGCCGGCCATGTCGCTCGGCACCATGAGCGCCGACACCGCGGAGATGGCCGGGGTCTACGCCACCCTCGACAACCACGGCAAGAAGGTCACTCCGACCATCATCAAGTCCGCCGTGCACAAGGACCGCGAGTACAAGCCGGTCCAGGGCGTCGGCGGTCAGGCCATCAGCCGCAAGACCGCCGACACCGTCACCAAGGTGCTCACCGGCGTGGTCGAGGACGGCTCCGGGCGGGCCGTGAAGAGCTCGGCCTACGAGGCCGCCGGCAAGACCGGCACCACCGAGAAGAACGTGGCCGCCTGGTTCACCGGGTTCACCCCGGAACTGGTCACCGTCGTCGCGATGTTCGGTGACGAGCCCGGCACCCACACCCAGACCAGCCTGACCGGCACCGCCGGCGGCGGCCGCGCGGGCGGTTCCAGCTTCCCGGCCGCGATCTGGAAGGACTACACGCTCGCCGCGCTCAAGGGCGCGGACACCGGCTCCTTCGACCTGGACGACGCGGACATGGGCAAGGCCCAGACGCCGACCGGCAGCAGCTCCGCGTCGACCACGCCGAGCCAGACCACCAGCACCCCGCCGCCGGCCGGCAACACGCCGCCGACCCCGACGCCCACCCCGACCCCGACGCCGACGCCCACCCCGACGCCGCCGAAGCCGACCCCCACCCCCACGCCGCCGAAGCCGACGCCCACCCCGCCGAAGCCGACCCCGACGCCGCCGGCCCCGCCGGTGGACGTCCCGTAGGCGCGCAGCACCGTAGGGTCGCAGGACCGTAGGACCGGAAGAACACCACCGCCCCGCAGGCACGAAGCCCGCGGGGCGGTGGTGTTTCCGGGCCTACGGGCGTCTCCCGGTCAGTGGCGCTCGGGCGTCCCCGGCAGCTGGAGCTCGAACCAGACCACCTTGCCGCTGCTGAGCCGGGTGGCACCCCAGCGGCGGGCCATCCGGTTGACCAGGAACAGGCCGCGGCCGCCCTCGTCGTCGTCCCGCGCCCGGCGCTGGCGCGGCAGCTGCGGGGAATCGTCGCCGACCTCGCAGCGCAGCACGTCCGTCTTCAGCAGGCGCAGCGTGACGGGCCGCTCGGCGTACCGCACGGCATTGGTCACCACCTCGCTCACCAGCAGCTCCAGCGAGTCCTGGAGCTCCTCCAGCCCCCAGCGGCTCAGCGCGCGGCGGGCGAACCGGCGGGCCCGGCCCGGAGCGGTCTCCTCCGGGTCCAGGAACCAGTACGCGACGTCACTGGGCGCGATCCCGTCGAACCGGGCCGCGAGCAGCGCGATGTCGTCGTCCCGGTCCCCGGGGCCCAGCATGTCCAGGATGTCGTCGCACAGGGCCTCCAGCGGCGGCGGGTGGTCCAGGCCCGTCAGCTGCGCGGTGGTGGCCAGGCGCTCGCGCAGCTGCTCGATGCCGGTCCACACGTCCCGCAGCCGGGACTCGACCAGCCCGTCGGTGTACAGCACGAGGGTGGCCCCGGCAGGGGCGTCGAGCTCCACGGCCTCGAAGTCCACGCCGCCGACGCCGATGGGGGCGCCGGGGGGTACGCGCAGCACCTCGGCGCGGCCGCCCAGGTGCAGGAGGACCGGCGGCGGGTGGCCGGCGTTGGCGATGGTGATCCGGTGCGAGACGGGGTCGTAGACGGCGTAGAGGCAGGTGGCCATCCGGTCGGAGCCCAGGCGCTGCGCCTGCTCGTCCAGGTGGTGCAGGACCTCGGCGGGCGGCAGGTCGAGCTGCGCCAGCGTCTGGGCCGTCGTACGGAGCTGTCCCATGATCGCGGCGGAGGTCATGGAGTGGCCCATGACGTCGCCGACGACGAGTGCGACCCGGCTGCCGGGCAGGGGTATGGCGTCGTACCAGTCCCCGCCGACCCGGGCGGTCTCGGCTGCGGGCAGGTAGCGGCTGGCGAGCCGGACCCCGGTGGGCTGGGGAAGGCTGTCGGGCAGCATCGTGCGCTGGAGCTCGTCGGCGATGTACGCCTCGCGCCCGTAGAGCACGGCCTTGTCGATGCCGAGCGCGGTGTGGGTGGCCAGCTGGGCGGCGACCAGCAGGTCGTTCGTCTCGAAGGCCGGCCGCTCGGGGGTGCGCAGGAACACCGCCGCGCCGATGACGCGGCGGCGGCCCCGCAGCGGCGCGAGGATGGCCCGCTGGCCGCGCGGTACGGGGTGGTCAGCGCCCAGCAGCTCCGGCAGCGCGGCGCGGGCGGCGGCGGAGGATCCGAAGACGGGGCGTACGCCGCGCAGCACCTCGGCGAGGGCCCCGCCGGGGCGGATCTCGCAGAGCTCGGCGGCGGGCAGGTCACCCTGCGGGCCGACCAGGGCGAGCTGGCTGAAGTCGAGCTCGCCGTCCGGGGTGGCGCCGAAGGTGCCGCCGCCCGTTCCGGCGCCGGCGGCGGCACTGGTGCCGGCTCCGGTGAACTCGTCGATCGGCCGGAGCCGGTCGGTGCGACGGAGCCTTAAAACGACCGGGCCGACGGGGCGTTCGTCGCCCACGGGGAGGGGGTCGCGCAGGTAGACGAGGATGGCGTCGGAGAAGGTGGGCACGGTGGCCCGGCACAGCCCGAGCACGATCTCGTCGAGGTCGATGCCGCGCGCGATCCGCCGGGTGGCGGCCCCGACGAAGCGCAGCCGGTCCCCTTCGCGGCGCGCGATGGCCTCGGGGCCATTGCCCTGGCCGGGCGCGGAACCGGACCCGCCGCTGCCCTGGCCGGGCGACGCGGAACCGGCGCGGCCGGCGTTCGCGGCCGAGCCGCCCGCCGCCGCGATGCCGCGTGCGGCGTCACCATCGGGGCCCGCCCCGGGGGCGGCGCCGGGCTCCCCGGCGCCGGCGGCCCCGTCGCGCGGGCGCGCCGCACCGCGGGGGTGCGGGAAGTCGGCGGCCTGGATCTGGGCATGCGTGCGTACGTCCTCGGCCGCCGGGACCTGGGCTTTGCCGTGGCCCTGCTCCTCCGAATGACCGCCGGAGGCACTCGGCTCGTCAGTCCGACCGCCGGAGGCAACCGGCTGCGAGCCCTCCTGAGAGGTGGGGTACTCCGTCACGCGTGGCATTCCGTCCGTTTGCGCTCGATGTGCGCTGCACTCAACTCGGTCAGTCGCGGTATACCCGCTCAGCGGCGGGGACACCATCAGCCCGTGGTTCCGGGTCCCGCTCGTTACCTCTCGTCGTGCGTCGGCCTCCGGTCAATCCACGCTCACCTGGCGTCATTTGCCGGAGAAAGACCGTACGGCACCCCTGCCGACGATCTGGCGGAGGACGATCCTACGATTGTCCCCCGGGGGCGCATCAAGGGTCTCATGAGGTCATATGCGCCGGAGTGCGGTCCCAGTCCTCGGGCAGCGCCGGCACTCCCCAGGCGGGGTCCGGCCGCCAATCCTGCCAGCCGTCGCAGAACGGCGGCCCCCAGGCCTTGATCAGCTCCACCGCGGCCCGCCCCGCGTCCTGGACCCGCCGGGCCTGGTCGCCGTCCATCAGACCCGACCGCTGGGCCTGCGCGAACTCGTCCTCGTCCCGCCATTTCCACGTGCGGTCCGGATATACGGAGATGTCGAGGAAGTGGTCCTCGGAGTCGATCCCGCCGGACCAGCGGGAGCGGGGCTCCTCAAGATTCACGTACCAGCTCTTGAAACGCCAGCCGTGTTCCCAGAACAGCCACACCGACCAGGGTTCCCCGGGGCGCGCCAGCTTGAGCACGCCCGCCCCGAACCAGCGCGAGCGCACGGTGGTGCGCGGCGCGGTGTACCGGGTGGCGAGCGGCTCCTCGTGGACGGGGGTCCCGTCGGCGAGCACCGGCTTGACGCATTCGGTGCCCGGGGCCATCCACACGGCGAGGAGCTCGTCGGTGTCGCGCACCACGGTCACGGGCCGGCAGATGTGGACCCCGCCCCCGAGCCCGGGCGCGTGGTCGCGGTAGCGCCACAGGATCTGCTCCCCGGGCAGCCAGTGCCCGCCCGGCGCGGAGTCCCGTTCCGGGCCCCGCGCTCTGCCGCCCCCGCGGCCTCCGTGACCTGTCATGCGGAGATCTTAGGGCTGGGGCCCGGAACCTGGCCGCCGGGCAGGTCACCGAGGTGTCCGGGGACAGGAAACGACCGGATCCGGACCCCTGTGCGGATCCGGACCGGCCGGTTCAGGGGTGGGTCATCCGCAGGACGTCCAGGGCCTCGTCGAGCTGTTCGAGGGTGAGGTCGCCGCGTTCCACGTAGCCGGATTCCAGGACGACCTCGCGGATCGTCTTGCGCTCCGCCAGGGACTTCTTGGCGACCTTGGCGGCTTCCTCGTAGCCGATGTAGCGGTTGAGCGGGGTCACCACGGAGGGCGAGGATTCGGCGTATTCCCTGGCCCGTGCCGTGTTGGCGGTGATTCCGTCGACCGTGCGGTCGGCGAGCAGGCGGCTGACGCTGCCGAGCAGGCGGATCGATTCGAGGAGGTTGCGGGCCATCACGGGGAGCATCACGTTGAGCTCGAAGTTGCCCGCCGCGCCCGCGACCGTCATGGCGGTGTCGTTGCCCATCACCTGGGCGGCGACCATCAGGGCGGCCTCCGGGACCACCGGATTGACCTTCCCGGGCATGATCGAGGACCCCGGCTGAAGATCCGGCAGATTGATTTCGGCCAAACCGGTGCGCGGTCCGGAAGCCATCCAGCGCAGGTCGTTGCAGATCTTGGTGAGCGAGACGGCGACCGTACGGAGCATCCCGGAGGTTTCCACCAGCGCGTCCCGCGCGCCCTGGGCCTCGAAGTGGTTGCGTGCCTCGGTCAGCGGCAGTCCGGTCGCCGCGGCCACCTCGGCGATGACGGCGGCGGAGAATCCGGGCGGGGTGTTGATCCCGGTGCCCACCGCCGTGCCGCCCAGCGGGAGTTCGGCCAGCCGGGGCAGCGCCGCCCGCAGCCGTTCGACGCCGTAGCGGAGCTGGACCGCGTACCCGCCGAACTCCTGGCCCAGGGTGACCGGGGTGGCGTCCATCAGGTGCGTCCGCCCGGCCTTGACCACCGTGAAGAACTCGGCGGCCTTGCGCTCCATCGCGTCGGCCAGGTGCTCCAGGGCGGGGATCAGCTCGCGGGTGACGGCGGCGGTGGCGGCGATGTGGATGGAGGACGGGAAGACGTCGTTGGAGCTCTGCGAGGCGTTGACGTGGTCGTTGGGGTGGACGGGGCGGCCGAGCCGCTCGGTGGCCAGGGTGGCGATCACCTCGTTGGCGTTCATGTTGGACGAGGTTCCGGAACCCGTCTGAAACACGTCGACGGGGAAGTGCTCGTCCCAGCGCCCCTCGGCGACCTCGGCGGCCGCCGAGGCGATCGCGCCGGCGATGTCCTCGTCGACCACGCCGAGCCGGGCGTTGACGGCGGCGGCCGCGGCCTTGATCCGGGCCAGCGCCTCGATGTGGGCGCGCTCCAGGCGCAGTCCCGAGATGGGGAAGTTCTCCACCGCGCGCTGGGTCTGAGCTCGCCATTTGGCGTCCGTGGGGACGAGTACCTCGCCCATCGAGTCGTGCTCGATCCGGAACCCGGCGGGGGGCTGCTGGGCCTGCTGATTCTGGGTCATGTGTGGTGCCTCCTCAAAAAGTTGAGCAATTGTCTTGTTCGGACTGTTCCCAACTCGCTTACTGGCCAGTAAATACCGGGGGTAACACTGATATCGGGGAGGCGTTCATGGCACGTGCCCGTACACAATCCAGGCTCAGATCTACCTTCGCCGCCGGCGCGGCGGTCGCGGCCGTCCTCGGCGGAGTCACCGCCATCACCCCCATGGCCCACGCGGCGACCGCCGCCGGGTCCTCGGCCACCCCCCTCTCGCCCGAACTGGAGGCCATCCGGGCGGCCGAGGCGACGAGCATCTACGGAGACTCCGCGATCCGCCCGCTCGCGGACCGCAAGACCGGCCTGATCTCGCTCGGCGACAGCGAGATTTCGGGCGAGGGCGTCGGCAACTACGACCCCGCCACCAACACCTCGGCCAACCAGTGCCACCGCTCGCCCGACTCGGCGATCCACCGCACCGGCATCCCGGCCGACTTCACCTTCAACGTGGCCTGCTCCGGCGGGTACACCGGCAACATCAGGATCGGCGGGAGCAAGCAGTACGCCGACGAGCTGGTCCAGAGCGACAGCCTCGCCATCAAGGCCCGCAACACCAAGATCAAGATGGTGCTGCTGGTGGCCGGGGCCAACGACGACCTGCAGTTCGGTCCGGTCATGACCGACTGTGTCACACGCTGGGTGCTCAGCCAGGGCACCTGCGAGCCCAAGTACGGTCCCGGCTGGCAGGCGCGCGTCGACGGCCTGAAGCCCAAGGTGGAGTCGACGATCGCGGACCTCAAGACGGTCATGCGCGACGCCGGCTACGCGGACTCCGACTACAAGCTGGTCGTGATGGGCTACCCCAGCCCGATCGGCCCCGACTTCAACGACAACCCCGACTTCCCGGGCAAGCTCCCCGGAGGCTGCGCCGGCTACGACTCCGACGCCGCCTGGGGCCGCAACTACGCCGTGCCCACCTTCGAGAAGGGCATGCGCGCGGCCGCCCTCGCCGCGGGCGCGACCTACCTCGACAACTCGCGGCTCTTCAACGGCCACGAGGTCTGCATGGAGGACACCTGGGCCCGCGGCCTCTACCTGGACCTCGGGGACCACTTCCCGTGGGACGAGAACACCGCCCGCCAGTCCTTCCACCCGAACTACCGCGGCCACGGCGCCTTCGCGTCGTGCCTGACCCAGCTCTACACCTCCGGCCTGCGCGAGGCCTCCTGCGCCGACCCGGCGAGCACCGGCACCCCCGTCCTGCAGGCCGGGGCCTGGGACGACCTGTACAAGCCGCTCAAGAACGAGGCGACCGGCAACTGCCTCGACGCCAACGGCGGCTCCAGCGCCAACAACACCAAGATCATCGGCTGGGACTGCCACGGCGGGCGGAACCAGGGCTGGTGGTACGACTCCGCGAAGAAGTCGATCCACGTCCAGCTGACCCAGGACCGCTGCCTCGACGCCCCCGCCGGCAACTACGGCAACGGCACCGCGCTGATCATCTGGAACTGCCACGGCGGCCCCAACCAGCAGTTCGTCCGTGACGGAGCCACCATCCGGCCCTCCGCCGCCCCGGGCATGTGCCTGACGGTGGCCGCGGCCCACGAGCCGCTGCGCCTGCAGACCTGCAACGGCTCGGCGAACCAGCGCTTCGTGTAACAGCCCCGCTCGACGTACCCCCGCACGACGCGACACCCCCGCACCACACAACACCCCCGCCGCACACGTACCCCCACCACGCCCGGCCGGCGCACCCCGGTCGGGCGTTTCCATGTCCGGGCCGGGACCGCGCGGGCCGCGGGCTTTGGCGGCGGTTTGGGGAACCTCTGGCGGGCCTCAGCAGCATGGAGGACGTCCCACCCCCACCCATCCTCCCGAAGGAGGTGCATCCACATGAAGAAGATCCAGATCCGCAAGGCCGGTCCGGTCCGCCTGACCTCTTCCGCCTGCTCGCACTACCCGAGCCCCGCCTAACCACACCCGGGCGAGTTCGCGTACGGGCGTCCCCGGTCCTTTCCGGGGACGCCCTCCCCGGCCCCGGCCCGGCCGACGAGAGACGGAGCGCCCGCCATGGCGGAGCCGGCCCACCTCAGCTCTGACGACATCCCGCTGGCCCTCCACCCGCTGGTCTACCTGGAGGACGGCGACGAGGTCACCATCGGACGCAGGGACACCGAGTCCTACGCGATCTTCCCGCCCGACGGAGCCGAACTCGTCCGCCGGCTCCAGGAGGGCGCCACCCCCGCGCAGGCCGCCGACTGGTACGAGCACACGTACGGGGAGCGCGCCGACGTCGGTGACGTGGTCGAGGCCCTCCGCGAGCTCGGGTTCGTGCGCGCCGAGGGCGAGGAACAGGCGGACCCGGAACCCGTGCGCTGGCAGCGGCTCGGCCGGGCGGTCTTCTCCCCGGCGGCCTGGCTCTGCTACGGGCTGGCCGTGGCCTGGGCGGTGGTCAGCGTGGTGCGCAGGCCCGAGCTCCTGCCGTCCCCGCAGGACCTGGTCTTCAGCCACTACTACGCGGTGATCACCCTCGTCCTGCTCGTGGTCGCCGTCCCGCTGATCGCGCTCCACGAGATCTTCCACGCGCTGGCCGGCCGCCGCCTGGGCATCCGATCGCGCACGAGGATGTCGTACCGGTTCTACTTCCTCGTCGTCGAGACCTCGCTGGACGGCCTGGCCGGCGTGGAGCGCCGCAAGCGCTATCTGCCGATCCTCGCCGGGATGGTCGCCGACACCGTACTGATCAGCCTCGCGGTCATCGTGGCCGGCTTCACCCACGGCCTGACCGCCAGGCTGTGCCTGGCCGTGGCCTTCACGACCTTCATCCGGGTGCTGTGGCAGTTCTTCCTGTACCTGCGGACCGACGTCTACGTCCTGATCACCACCGTGCTCGGCTGCGTGGACCTGCACACCACCTCGTTGCGCATGCTGGCCAACCGGGCCAACCGGCTGCTGGGACGCACCGACCGGCTCACCGACGAGTCCCTGTGGCACCCCGTGGACCGCCGGGTCGCCCGCTGGTACTCCTGGCTGCTCCCCGCCGGATACGCCCTCAGCCTGAGCACCTTCCTCTGGGGCATCGGCCCGGTCTTCCTCAACATGATCTCCGCCTCGCTCGACCGGTTCGGCGCGGGCCACGGCGCGACCTGGGTCCAGCTCCTCGACGCCGCGGTCTTCCTCGTCCTGACCTTCGCCCAGATCGCCATCGCCCTCTGGCTCGCCGCCAGGGAGCGCATCCGCAGCCGGCGGGCCCGGCTCCACCACGTCATCGCCTGAAATCCGGGCCCTCCCTCCCGGCCGCACCCAAGGAGTCATCGATGAGCGGGCACCACTGGATCTCCGCGCCACACCATCACGAGCGCGAAACGCTCCTCGCCGGCCTCGCCCTGCCCCCGCTGCTCGCGTCCGTGGACGCGCACCGGCGCCTGCGCGGCCCGTACACCGCCGCCGGTACGCTGCTGCGGCTGCTGGCCCCCGAGGCGCTGGAGCGGAGGCCCGCCCTGGCGGCCCGGCACTACATCGAGCTCCAGGAGAGCACCCCCGAACTGGCCGCGCTGGTACCTCCGATCACCCATCACATCGAGGAGCAGTCGACCGCCGGAGAGGTGAGCCGCTACCCGGCCCGCCTGCACTCCCTGCGCGTGGCCCACGGCATCGTGGACTTCCTGCTCGGTGCCCTCGCCGACGCGCAGCGCGGCCCGCGCACCCTGGTCGTGGAGAACATCCAGCACGCCGACGTCACCGACCAGGAGTTCCTGGCGGCCGCCCTGCGCCGGATCCCGCCCGAGCTGCTCACCCTCGTGCTCTGCTCCGGCACGGAGCGGCTGCTGGACCCGCCCGGGTTCCCCTCGCTCTCGCTCCCGGAGGCGCTGGCCGCGTACACGACGACGACGCGGGGCGCAGGCTCCGTACCGCCTGCGCGTGCTCCCGGTCCGCAGGCGGCCCGGGAGTATGTGGACGGGGACTGCGTGGCCGAGGAGCCGGCGCTGACCGAGGCCTACGAGCGCCTCGGCGCGGCCGAGCGCGCCGCACTCCACGACCGCCGGGCCGCCGAACTCGCCGAGCGGGCCGAGCGGGAACCCTCGCTCCGGCTGGGCGCCCTGCCGTACCACCTGATGCGCGGCTCCGACGCGGCCGGCGCCGGGGTCGAGGCCCTGCGCGCGGCCCTGCTGCGCTGCAAGTACCTGGGCTTCTACCACATCGCGGCCGAACTGGGCGATGAGGGAAGGCGGTTCGTGGACCCGGCCGAACGCCCCGAACTGTGGTGGGTGTTCATCCGGGAGTCCGGGGTCTGCCTCGCGGCGGCGGGCCGCCCCGACGAGTCGGCCGTGCTCCAGGAAGAAGCACGCATGGCCACCCTGAACCCCGCGCACCACATGAAGCTCGCCTACGAGATCGGCATGCTCTACGCACGCCACTACCCGGAGGAGCGGCGCGATCCGCGCCGGGCGCGGGCCTGGGTCAACACGGCCATCGCGCTGGCGGACCTGCTGCCGGACCCCAAGGAACGGTCCTTCTACTCGGTCTTCAACCGCAACGGGCTCGCCCTCGTGGAGGTCCGCGACGGCCGCCCCGACGAAGCGCTGCGGCTGCTCGACGAGGGGATCGAGCGGCTCGGCCGGGAGCTGGGTCTGGGGGAGAAGACCTGGCACCGGGTCGGCCTGCGCTACAACCGGGCCCAGGTCAACAGCATGAGCGGGCGGCTGGAGGCGGCCCTGGAGGACTACGCCGAGATCATGGACGCGGACGACGACTTCGCGGACCACTACTTCAACCGGGGCAACATCTTGCGCAAACTGGGCCGCATCGAGGAGGCCATCGCCGACTACGAGCGGGCCCTGTCCCTCGAAGCGCCCTTCCCGGAGGCCTACTACAACCGGGGCGACGCCCGGCTGGAACTCGGCGACACCGAAGGCGCCCTGGCCGACTTCGACCGCACCCTGGAGCTGGAACCGGGCCACCAGGAGGCGCTGCTCGGCCGGGCCGGCCTGTTCGCCGACGCGGGAGAGGCCGAGGCGGCCCTCGCGGACGTGGACACCGGGCTGTCCCTGGCCCCCGGCCACGCCCACCTGCTGTGCCTGCGGGGGCGGCTGCTGGCGGAGGCGGGCCGGACCAAGGAGGCCGCCGAGGCCCTCGCGGCCGCGCTGGCCGGTGATCCGGGGCTGGCCGAGGCCTGGGCCGTCAGGGGCGAACTGGCCTACCTGGAAGGCGATCTGCCGGCGGCGGCCGCCGATTTCGACCGGGCGGTGGAACTGGCCGACCGGCCCGACTTCCGCTTCAACCGGGCCGTGGTCCACGAGGCGGCCGGCCGGTTCGCGGAGGCGGCGACGGACTACGACGCGGTGTACGAGGCCACGGGCGACCCCGACGCGGTCCGGCAGCGGGACTCCTGCCGGCGCGCCGCCGAGCGCAGCACCGTCTGAGGCGGAGCCGACCGGATGAGCCTGCGGCAGCGGGAGGAGAGGCCGGAGCCCCGTCCGGGGTCGGAGTCCCGGCCGGGGCCCGAGCCTCGGCCGGGTGGCCCGGCGGTCGATCCGGCGGCCGGGTTCACCGAGGCCATGGCCCGCGTGGTGTCCGGGGTGGCGGTGGTCTGCGCGCGCCGCGCCGACGGGAGCCCGTGCGGGCTGCTGGTGTCCTCCCTCAGCTCCTACAGCGTGGCCCCGCCGTCCGTGATGGTGGCGCTCGCGCGTGGTTCGCGTACGTACCGGGCCATGGAGGCACGCGTGGGCACGTCCTTCGGGG
This sequence comes from Streptomyces sp. NBC_00454, assembly GCF_041434015.1. Lineage (GTDB taxonomy): Bacteria > Actinomycetota > Actinomycetes > Streptomycetales > Streptomycetaceae > Streptomyces. Next base: position 5,013,243 of record NZ_CP107907.1, read on the forward strand.
CGCACCTGCTGGGCTCCGCGGACGAGGCCCTCGCGAAGGTGTTCGCGGGGCGCTCCCGGGACAAGTTCGAGGACGTGGTGTGGGACTGGGACGACGGGACGCCCCGGATCGCGGGCGTCCCGGTCTACCTCAAGTGCCGGGTGGCCGCGGTCCTTCCGCACGGGGACCACGTGGTGCTGGTGGCCGAGGTGACGGGGTGCACGGTGGCGGACGGCGATCCGCTGGTCTACTACCGGCGCCGCCTCGGCTGGCGCCTGGGACCGGGCGGTCCGGGTGCCGCGGGGCCTACGGGCGAGCGGGGCGGTTCAGTGCCCGGCGCTCTGCAGGAGCCGGGGGCGGCGACATCGGCCGTGCACGGGGGCCGACGGATGTAAGCCGTGCAGCAGCGCCCGCTGCACGGCCTGGAGCCCGGGCCCCGGCTCGATGCCGGTGCCCGCGACGACGACGCTCCGGGCGCGGGCGAAGGCGTCCAGCGCCTCGGCCCGCCGGCCGGTGCAGGCCAGGGCCAGCATCAGCTGTTCGTGGAAGGCCTCCCGCAGCGGGTGGCGGGCGCACAGCTCGGCCAGATCGGCGACCACCTCCTGGGCGCGGCCCGCGCAGATGTCGGCGCCGATCCGGTCGTGGAGCAGCGCGAGCCGCTCCTCCTCCAGGCGGACCGCGTAGTACGCGGGCAGTCGCGCCGGGCCCAGATCGGCCAGCGGCCGGCCCCGCCACATCGACAGCGCCCCCGAGAAGGACTCGCTGGCCGCCCCGCAGTCCCCGTCGGCCAGCAGCCGACGGCCGCGCGCGGCCAGGGCCCGGCAGAGGTCCAGGTCCAGCTCACCGGGTGCCACGGACAGCACGTAGCCGGAGCCCGCGGTGCGGAGCACCGGGTGGCGGCGCGGGTCCCCGCCCGTGCGGCCGTGCTCCGGGTCCAGCGTCCGGCGCAGCCCGGACACGTACATCTGCAGGGTCGCCGCCGCGGATCTCGGCGGGTGCCCGTCCCACAGCTCGTCGATCAGCATGTCCGCCGAGGCCAGCCGGTTGGCGTGCAGCAGCAGGACCGCGAGCAGGGCCCGGTGCTTGAGCGGGCTCGGCGTGCACACCGCTCCGGCCCGGCGCACCTCCAGCGGCCCCAGGACGAGATAGCGCGGCCCGGCGCCCGCGCTCTCCCGGCTCACGCTCTCCCGGCTCACGTCGACCGCCGTGCGTCTCATCCTGTGCCGTGTGCCGCTCATGCCCAGCCACCTCGCCCGCGCCACGGCGCCGGTGGGCGCCTGTCCAGTCGTCGGCCAGGCGCGCTCGCGGACGGATGCCACCGCACTGCACGCCACGGCATACGTTCGAGGTTCACCGACCGGCTGTCACGAGTGCGAACCAGCCAATACGGGGCGGGGCAGGAGGAGTTACCGGGATTCGAGCTGCTCCCGTACCGCCCGGGGCCGGTTGGTGATGATCGTGTCCACGCCCAGGTCCAGGCACAGTTCCACGTCCGCCGGCTCGTCCACCGTCCACACCCGCACCGACAGCCCCCTGGCCTTCAGCCGGCCCACCAGTCCCGGGTCCCGGCGGACGAGGTCGATGCCCGGACCCGCGTGGGTGGCGTACGGGGGCCTCACCGGGCGGAGCCTGCGCTCCATCAGGTACACGGCCGGCAGGCCCGGGGCGAGGCGGTGCATGCGGGTCAGCGCGGCCCGCGAGAAACTCATCACCTCGATGCGGCCGGCGGAGCCGTCGGCGAGCCCGTGCTCGCGCAGCACCCGTACGAGCTCGGCCTCCAGCCGGCCGCCCGCGCGGGTCGGGTGCTTGGTCTCGACGGCGAGCCCGACGGGGTACGGCGCGGCCAGCGCCTCCCGGAGCAGGTCCTCGAAGAGCAGCACCGGGGCCCCGGCGTGCGCGGCCCCCTTCCAGGCGCCGAAGTCGAGGCCGCGCAGCTCCTCGTAGGTCATCTCGGAGACGACCCCGCGCCCGTCGGAGGTCCGCTCGACCCGCCGGTCGTGCACGCACACCAGCCGCTGGTCGGCGGTCAGCCGCACGTCGCACTCGAGCGCGTCGGCCCCGTCTGCGATGGCCTGCCGGTAGGCGGCCAGCGTGTGCTCGGGATGCTCGTGGGAGGCCCCGCGATGAGCGATGACCCGCGTGCCGCGGGCCGTGGTGAGGGAGGAGGTCGTCACAGCCATACGGAAATCCTTGCAAACCGGGGTGAACGCGCGGGCGCGGGGTCGTGTCCCCGACGTTAACCGGATGCGGTTCCCCTCCGGTGCAGGGCAGGGTGACGCCATGCCGGAGCCGATGACGATCACCTTGTACTGCGAGCCCTGCCCGCGCTGCGTCTTCCACGCCTGGCAGCTGATCGAGCGCGGCCGGCTGCTGTGGATGTCCGAGTGGGAGTGCGACACCTGCGGCTTCGGCGCCCCGGAGACGTGCAGCCGCAGCGAAGGGAGGGGCCGGCCTCCCGAGGAGGTCCGCGCGGCCGTAGTGGCGGCCGAGGGCACCGTCCTGCTCCGCGTGGGCGGCTCGGGCGGCGCGGCCCTGAAGGTCTTCCGCGACTCTCTCGGCATGACGATGCAGGAGCTCCTGTCCGCCGTCCGCGACGGCTACCGGGCCACCCCGGTGGAGGCCCGGTACCTGGCGGAGCAGCTCAGCGGGGCCCAGTAGTCAGCGGGGCCGAGGCGACCTTGAAGCCGCCCTTGACCACCTCCGTGAAGGGGGCCGGGGCCATGCAGGTGCCCACCGTGGCCTGGGTGGCCGTGAGGTCGGGGTGTACGTCCAGGTTGGCCACGCCCCAGGAGAAGCCCACGCGGTCGGGCTCGCCGTGGCGGCCGTCCTGGACGCTGATGCCGATCCGCATGCCCTCCCAGCCGACGTTCGAGGTCTCGACCACCGCGGTCAGGGTGGCCGTGCCGCCCCCCGTGACCAGGCAGTCCACCTTCGCGCGGGAGACGGCGGCGAAGTCCGACCCGTGGACGCCGTGGTGGACGGTCACCCAGCCGCGGGCGTCCGTCGGCAGGCCCTTCTCGGCGTTCTCGAGCTTGAGGGGCAGGCTCCACGGGTCCCCGTCGGCGTCGACCGTGAAGCGGATGTCGTCCTCGGGGGAGAAGGGGTAGAACACCTTGCCCGCGCCGTGCACGGAGGCGGCCTTCGGGGCCGACGGCGCCGCCGGGGCGGGGGCCGCCCCGATCAGGGTGGCGAGGAGTGCGGCGGATCCGGCGAGGGCGAGGGTGCGCGTACGGTTCTTCATTCTGAACTCCCGGTGCAGGTCGGCCGTTTGGTGTGGGAACAGCCTCGCCGGGAGCCCACCCGTGATCCATCTGCCGATCGGCGGACATGCGCGAGGGCCCCTCCGCCGATCGGCGGAGGGGCCCTCGGGGTCCGGGGTGTCGCGTTACAGGCCCGGGCCGCGGACCGGGATGTGGGTGAACGTCGGCTCCGGGGCCGGGTTCTGGAAGAAGTCGTTGCCCTTGTCGTCGACCACGATGAAGGCCGGGAAGTCCTCGACCTCGATCTTCCAGACCGCCTCCATGCCGAGCTCCTCGTACTCCAGGACCTCGACCTTCTTGATGCAGTCCTGGGCCAGGCGGGCCGCCGGGCCGCCGATGGAGCCGAGGTAGAAGCCGCCGTGCGCGGCGCACGCGTCCGTCACCTGCTGGGAACGGTTGCCCTTGGCCAGCATGACCTTGGAGCCGCCCGCCGCCTGGAACTGCTCCACGTAGGAGTCCATGCGGCCGGCCGTGGTCGGGCCGAAGGAGCCCGACGCGTAGCCCTCGGGGGTCTTCGCGGGGCCCGCGTAGTAGACCGGGTGGTCCTTGAGGTACTGCGGCATCTCCGCGCCCGAGTCGAGGAGTTCCTTGATCTTGGCGTGCGCGATGTCGCGCGCCACGACCAGCGGGCCGGTCAGGGACAGGCGGGTCTTGACCGGGTGCTTGGTCAGGGTCGCGAGGATCTCGTCCATCGGCTGGTTCAGGTCGATGGAGACGACGTCCGCCGCGTCGTTGAGGTGCTCGTCGGTGGTTTCCGGCAGGAAGCGGGCCGGGTCGCGCTCCAGCTGCTCCAGGAAGACGCCCTCGGCGGTGATCTTCGCGGTGGCCTGGCGGTCCGCCGAGCAGGAGACCGCGATGGCGACCGGGAGGGAGGCGCCGTGGCGGGGCAGGCGCACCACGCGGACGTCGTGGCAGAAGTACTTGCCGCCGAACTGTGCGCCGATGCCGATCCGCTGGGTCAGCTCGAAGACCTGCTGCTCCAGGGCCTCGTCGCGGAAGCCGTGGCCCAGCGCGGAGCCCTCGGTCGGCAGCTCGTCCAGGTAGTGGGCGGAGGCGTACTTCGCGGTCTTGAGCGCGTGCTCGGCCGAGGTGCCGCCGACCACGATCGCCAGGTGGTACGGCGGGCAGGCCGCGGTGCCCAGCGAACGGATCTTCTCCTCCAGGAACTTCATCATGGAGGCCTCGTTGAGGACCGCCTTGGTCTCCTGGTAGAGGAAGGACTTGTTGGCGGAGCCGCCGCCCTTGGCCATGAAGAGGAACTTGTACGCGCCGCCGTCGGTCGCGTACAGCTCGATCTGCGCGGGCAGGTTCGAGCCGGTGTTCTTCTCCTCCCACATGGTGATGGGGGCCATCTGCGAGTAGCGCAGGTTCAGGCGGGTGTACGCGTCGTAGATGCCGCGCGAGAGCGCCGCCTCGTCGCCGCCTTCGGTGAGGACGTTCTGGCCGCGCTTGCCCATCACGATCGCCGTGCCCGTGTCCTGGCACATCGGCAGGACGCCGGCCGCCGCGATGTTCGCGTTCTTGAGCAGGTCCAGCGCCACGAACTTGTCGTTCGCGCTGGCCTCGGGGTCGTCGATGATGCGACGCAGCTGCGCGAGGTGCGCGGGGCGCAGGAAGTGCTGGATGTCGTGGATCGCCTCTTCGGCGAGCTTGCGCAGCGCCTCCGGCTCGACCTTGAGGAACGTACGGCCGTCGGCCTCGAAGGTCGAGACGCCCTCCGCGGTCACCAGCCGGTAGGGGGTGTTGTCCTCGCCCAGGGGCAGCAGGTCGGTGTACGCAAACTCTGGCATGACGGCAGTCATTCCCTCACTCGGCAGACGGCGCTGGCGACCAATTGGCAGCGCGGTATCCAGCGTAGGACCTCCGCCGGGACGTTTGTCTGTGAGGTAAGGCTCACTGGGCCCCGACGGGGGAGTATCGCGATCTATCGTGTCTCGCTATGCTGGGTGGCGTGGACCTGGAAAAGCACCCCTCCGCCCCCGCGCCCGCCCCTGCCGGGCTGCGCGCCTCCGACGCCGACCGGGACCGGATCGCGCAGATCCTCGCCGACGCCCTCGCCGAGGGCCGGCTGACCTCCGAAGAGCACTCCGACCGCCTCGACTCGCTGTACGCGCTCAAGACGGTCGGCGAGCTGGACGTACTCGTACGGGACCTGCCCGCGCCCGGCGCCGCCGCCGGGCAGCAGCTCCCGTACGCCGCCGCGGGGTACGCGGGGCAGCAGTCGACGGGCGGCCTCCCCGCCGAGACCCTCGTCGCGGTGTTCAGCAGCTCCTCCCGCAAGGGCCGCTGGCGGCCGGGCGCGAACACCCGTGCGGTCTCCGTCCTCGGCGACATCACCATCGACCTCACCGAGGCCGTCTTCCAGCAGCAGGTCACCGAGATCAACGTGACCTGCGTCCTCGGCAACGTCGAGATCCTGGTCCCGGAGAACGTCACGCTGCGCGGCTACGGCAGCGGGGTCCTCGGCAACGTCGAGGTGCACGGCGAGGGCCGGGGCAGCGGCGCCGACCCGCAGGCCCCGGTCGTGATCGTCCGCGGCTTCGCCCTGCTGGGCAACATCGAGGCGCGGCACAAGATGGGCGCCCGCCTGGTGGACCTGGCGCGCGGGCTCGGCAAGCGGGCCGAAGGCTAGGCCGTTGCCGTTGCCGTCGCTGGAGGGCCTCCCGGGGGCTGACGGACGCCGTCGGGTTTCGGTCGAACCGTCCGGATCGGCGGCACGCGGTGCATAGGGGCGCGCACAGCGGGTAGGGACAGGTGCATCGTCTCTCGCTCGCGTATACGTCGTCAGGAGTAGACCGTGCCGCATCCGCCGCGCCAGTCCCTGCAGGTAGCCGCCGTCCAGACTCTTCAGGGGCGGCCGACGGCGGCCGTACCGAAGCCGCGGGTGCCGGCCAGGGAAGAGGACGGGCCATGGCACGCGGACGCGGTGTGCCGGCGCGACGAGGCCGGGCTGTTCTTCGCTCCCTCCAAGGAGCCGACCGCGGCCCGGCTGTCCCGCGAGGACGCCGCCAAGCGGGTCTGTGCCCGCTGCCCCGTCATGGTCGCCTGCCGGGAGCACGCGCTGCTCCAGCCGGAGCCCTACGGGGTCTGGGGCGGGCTCACCGCCGCCGAGCGCCGGGTGGTGCTGGCCCGGCGCCGCCGCCGGGCGGGGGAGCTGCGCGAAGCCTCGTAGAGGGACGAGCGGGCTGCGGCACACGGCAAGGGGCGCTCCCGCCGCACGCGGGAGCGCCCCTTTCTGCCGTGCCGTGCCGCGCCCTGCCCTGGAGCGCGGCGGCGTATGCGGCCCCGGTCCTACTGGGCGCGGTCGAAGTCGATCGCGCTGTACGCGCGGAGCTTCGAGAGCCGGTGGGTGGAGTCGATCTGGCGGATCGTGCCCGACTTCGAGCGCATGACCAGCGAGGAGGTCGTGGCGGTCTCGGAGCGGTAGTGGACGCCGCGCAGCAGCTCGCCGTCCGTGATGCCGGTCGCGACGAAGAAGACGTTCTCGCCGGAGACCAGGTCGTTGGTGTGCAGGACGCGGTCCAGGTCGTGGCCCGCGGCGATGGCCTTCTGGCGCTCGTCCTCGTCCTTGGGCCACAGCTTGCCCTGGATGGTGCCGCCCAGGCACTTGATGGCGCAGGCCGAGATGATGCCCTCGGGGGTGCCGCCGATGCCCAGGAGCAGGTCGACGCCGGTGCCCTCGCGGACGGCCATGACCGAGCCGGCGACGTCGCCGTCGGAGATGAACTTGATGCGCGCGCCGGTCTCGCGGATCTCCTTGACGATGCCCTCGTGGCGGGGGCGGTCGAGGATGACCACGGTGACGTCTTCCACGGCCATGTTCTTGGCCTTGGCGACGCGGCGGATGTTGACGGACGCCGGGGCGTTGATGTCGACGAAGTCGGCGGCCTCGGGGCCGGTGACCAGCTTCTCCATGTAGAACACCGCGGACGGGTCGAACATGGTGCCGCGGTCGGCGGCGGCCAGGACGGCGATGGCGTTCGGCATGCCCTTGGCGTTCAGGGTGGTGCCGTCGATCGGGTCCACGGCGATGTCGACCTCGGCACCGGTGCCGTCGCCGACCCGCTCGCCGTTGAAGAGCATCGGGGCTTCGTCCTTCTCGCCCTCGCCGATGACGACGACGCCGTTCATCGAAACGGTGGAGATCAGGGTGCGCATGGCGTTGACCGCGGCGCCGTCGGCGCCGAGCTTGTCGCCGCGCCCGACCCAGCGGCCCGCGGCCATGGCGGCGGCCTCGGTGACCCGGACGAGCTCCAGTGCGAGGTTGCGGTCGGGTGCCTCCGGAGAGACTTCGAGCTGAGGCGGCAGGTTGTGCTCGGTCATCGGAGCGCACCTTTCTGTACGGCGACGGCCGGGAGTGAGGGTCCCTCGACTCTATCGGTACGTCGATAAATTGAGCAGACCGGGTCACGTATGAGCGGTATATCGGTCAGCCGTTTGTCCTGAGCGGACATCTTGCGCCCCGCGCGGGACGCGACACGGACCCCGGCGGTGATCGCCGCGGGCGATGCGGGACCATGGTCCGGTGGCAGGTATGAAAGGCAAGCAGACGATTCGGGACATGGTCCTCTCGTTGGTGGTGATCGGTCTCGTCGTGGGCGGGATCTACATCTTCATCCCACATGACGAGAAAGCCGATCCGACGCGGGTGATCGACTACCGCGTCGAGAAGCTCACGGCCCGGCGCGCGGCCCCGTACCCGGTGGCGGCCCCCGTCGGGCTGCCGCAGGAGTGGCGGGCGACCTCGGTGACGTACGACGGGAAGGAAGCCAACTCCTGGCACCTGGGCTTCCTGGATCCGCAGAAGCAGTACGTGGCGGTGGAGCAGTCGACCGACACCACGCCGGGCTACATCGGCAAGGTGACCCGCAAGGCGGCGGCCACCGGGCAGACGCAGCAGGTCGGCGACCAGACCTGGGAGCGCTGGGACGGCGAGAAGTACGACGCCCTCGTACGGCGCGAACAGGGCTACGTCACCGTGGTGACGGGCACGGCCTCCTTCGAGGACCTCGGAGTGATGGCCGCCGCCCTGGAGTTCAAGCAGGGCCCCGAACAGCCGCAGCAGTAGCGGTAGCGCGCGGCGCAGGTACGCGAAAAGGCCGCGTGCCCCGGAGATTTCCGGGGCACGCGGCCTTTGTCGTCGGAAGGCGTCGTCGGAAGCCGTCGCCAGAGGGTCGGACTCGGACGGTCGCGCGGACTCAGACGGTCGTGACGACCTGGTCGAAGTCCAGGCGCGGGGAGCGGGCGAACCAGGCGTCCTCGCCCGGCTTGCCGATGTTGATGACCATCAGCGGGGTGTGGTCGCCGTCCAGGAACTCCTTCTCGACGCCGGCGAAGTCCAGGCCGGTCATCGGGCCGGCGGCCAGGCCGGCGGCGCGGATGCCCAGGATGAAGTAGGCGGCCTGCAGCGAGGCGTTGACCAGCGCGGACTGCTCGCGGACCGGACGCTCGGAGAAGAACATGTCCTTGGCCTGCGGGAAGTGCGGGAGCAGCTGCGGGAGCTCCTCGTGGAACTCGTTGTCCGCGGACAGGATCGCCACCAGCGGGGCGGCCAGGGTCTTGGCCTGGTTGCCCTCGGCCAGGTGCTTCACCAGGCGCTCGCGGGCCTCGGGGGAGCGGACCAGGGTGATGCGCAGCGGGGTCTGGTTGAAGGCGGTCGGGCCGAACTTCACCAGGTCGTAGATGGCCTGGATCTGCTCCTCGGTCACCGGCTCGTCGGAGAACGTGTTGGCGGTGCGCGCCTCACGGAAGAGGAGGTCCTGAGCGGCGGCGTCGAGAACGAGAGACATCGGAAAGCCTTCTTCTGTACGGAAATGCGAAGCGATGTCCCGACTCTACGACCGAGATAGATGAAAATTCAACTAAACCCGGGTGGAGGTGAGCGAGGTCACTCCCGGGTCGCCGCCCGGTAATCCCCGGCGTGCCCGGGTCGCCCCCCCCGGGTCACTCGTCCCCGCCGTCCCCGCCCTCCCCGTCGGGCCCCGCCGCGTCCCGTGCAGCCAGCGCCGAGTCCAGCCGGGCCCGGGCGCCCTCCAGCCAGTGGCGGCACACCTTCGCGAGCTCCTCGCCGCGCTCCCAGAGCGCGAGGGAGTCCTCCAGGGAGGTCCCGCCGGCCTCCAGCTTGCGGACGACCTCGATGAGTTCGTCCCGGGCCTGCTCGTATCCCAGCGCCGTTTCGGTTCCGGCCATTCCCGCTCCCAGTTTATGTGTGCAATACAACGACTTTGTGGTTGAGGCGTCCGCCGCCCTGAGCGCCGCCGCCCGATGCGCCCCGCTCTAAGCGCCGCCGGCCCGCGTGTCCTCGGAGACCCGCACCGCGAACTCCCCCTCCGCCACCCGCGCCCGCAGCACGTCGCCCGCCGCCACGTCCTCGGGCGAGCGCACCACGTGCCCGTCCGCCCGCTGGAGCACCGCGTACCCGCGCTCCAGGGTGGCCGCCGGAGACAGTGCCACCACCCGGGCCAGCGTGTGCGCCAGCTCCGAATCCGCCCGGTCCAGCAAGTGGCCCAGCGTCCGCCGCGCACGCGCCAGCAGCGCCTCCAGCTCGGCCTCCCGGGTCTCCACCATCCGCTGCGGGTGGACGAAGACCGGCCGGGCCAGCGCGTGCGCGAGCCCCCGCTCCTCCCGGTCGAGCAGCCCGCGCACGGCACGCAGCCCCCGGCCCTGGAGCTGGCGCACCCGCTCCAGCTCCTCGCCCACGTCGGGGACCACCTTCTTCGCCGCGTCCGTGGGCGTGGACGCCCGCAGGTCCGCGACCAGGTCCAGCAGCGGGGAGTCCGGCTCGTGCCCGATCGCCGAGACCACCGGCGTACGGGCCGCCGCGACGGTCCGTACGACCTCCTCGTCGGAGAAGGGCAGCAGGTCCTCCACGCTGCCGCCGCCGCGCGCCACGATGATCACGTCCACCTCGGCCATGGCGTCCAGCTCGCGCACCGCCTGGATCACCTGGGGCACCGCGTGCACCCCCTGGACGGCCACGTTGCGGACCTCGAAGCGGACCGCCGGCCACCTGCGCCGCGCGTTCTCCAGGACGTCGCGCTCGGCCGCCGAGGCCCGCCCCACCACCAGCCCGATCAGCTGGGGCAGGAACGGCAGCGGCTTCTTGCGGTCCAGCGCGAAGAGCCCCTCCGAGGCCAGCGAGCGCTTGAGCCGCTCCAGCCGGGCGAGTAGCTCGCCGATGCCGACGGGCCGTATCTCCGTGGCCCGCAGGGACAGCTGCCCGCGCGGGGCGTACCACTCGGGCTTGGCGAGTACGACGACGCGGGCGCCCTCCGTCACGGAGTCCGCGACCTCGTCGAAGACCTGGCGGAAGCAGGTCACGCTGAGGGAGATGTCGTGCGAGGGATCGCGCAGCGTCAGGAAGACCACCCCCGCTCCCGGCCTCCGCGAGAGCTGCGTGATCTGCCCTTCCACCCACACCTGGCCGAGCTTGTCGATCCAGCCCCCGATGAGCCGGGACACCTGACCGACCGGCAGCGGCGCGTCAGCCGACGTATTCAGACCCATGCACGCAGGTTAGGCGGTCTCACCGACACCGGCGTCGGGCCCGGCCCCCCCAGCTCCCGCGCGTCGCCCGCGCTGGGCCACCAGCACCCCCAGGCCCACCAGCAGCCACACGGCCCCCACCACCTGCGCCGTCCAGGAGGCCTCGACGATCACCGCGACGGTCACGGCGGCGCCGAGCACCGGCATCACCAGGTGCTTGAACCAGTGCGGGGCGCCCTCGCGCCGCTTGACGACGAACCAGCCGACCACCGAGGCGTGCAGCAGTGTGAACGCCACCAGTGCGCCCACGTCGACCACCGAGACCAGGTGGTCCAGGCCGTCGTCGCGCCGGGCCGCCCACACCGCCGCGATCAGCGTCACCGTGGCCGCCACCAGCAGGGCCGTACGCGGAGTGCCGTGCGAGGTACGGGCGAGGAAGCGCGGCAGCCGCCGCTCGCGGGCCATCGCGAAGAGCAGCCGGCCGGCCGCCGCCTGCCCGGCCAGCGCCGCGAAGGCCGCCCCGATCGCCTTGCTGACGGCGACCAGGTCGTGCAGCCAGCCGCCCACCGAGGCCTCGACCGTGGTGTAGAAGGCCGGCCCCTGCAGTGCCGGGTCGGCCGCAAGCTCCGCCGAGGAGACGGGCGTCAGCAGGGCCGCCAGGTAGGTCTGGGCGATGAACAGCACCCCGGTCAGCGCCAGACAGAACAGCACCGCCCGCGCCACCTTGGCGCTGCCGCCCGTCACCTCCTCGGCGAAGGAGGCGATGGCGTCGAAGCCCAGGTACGACAGGACCGCCACGGAGACCGCGCCGAGCACCGCCGCCGTCGAGAAGCCCAGCGAGCCGTCGCCGGTGAGCGGGGAGAGCCAGCCGCGCTGCGCCCCGTCGCGGACCAGCACGGTCACCGCCGAGACCAGGAACACCAGCAGGACCAGGATCTCCATGGCCAGCACGGCGAAGCCCACGCGCGCTGCCGCCCGTACGCCCCACAGGTTGAGCAGGGTGGTCACGATCACCGCCAGCGCCGTCCACACCCACCGGGAGACCTCCGGGACCAGGGCGTGCATGGCGATCCCGGAGAAGAGGTACGCGACCGCCGGGATCAGCAGGTAGTCGAGCATCGCCATCCAGCCGGCGATCAGGCCGGGGCCCTCCCCGAGGCCCTTGCGGGCGTACGTGAAGACGGAGCCGGCCTGCGGGGCCACCCGCACCATCTGGGCGTACGAGAAGGCGGTGAAGGCCATCGCGACCGTCGCGGCGAGGTAGACGAGGGCGACGGCGCCGTGCGATTTGGCGTCGAGGGTCCCGAAGACGCCGACCGGGGCCATGGGGGCGATGAAGAGCAGTCCGTAGACGACCAGGTCGCGGAAGCCCAGGCTCCGCGTCAGCGCGGCGGCGGGCGCACCCCCGTCGGACGGGCCGGGGGCGTCGGGCGTCGTGCTGGAATCCGTCGCGGACGCCATCGTTCCTCCGGGGGACAGTCGGTACGGACGTTCGACCCAGTCTGTGTCGAACGGGGGACGTCCGGCCTCCTGGAGACCCCCGTACGATGGAGCGTATGACTGCTCCCGCCCCTGCTCCCGCATCCCGCCGCGTCCTGCTCGCCGCCCCCCGCGGCTACTGCGCGGGCGTGGACCGAGCCGTGATCGCCGTCGAGAAAGCCCTCGAGCAGTACGGTGCGCCCGTCTACGTACGCCACGAGATCGTGCACAACAAGTACGTGGTCCAGACCCTGGAGAGGAAGGGCGCCATCTTCGTCGAGCGGACGGAGGAGGTGCCCGAGGGCTCCATCGTGATGTTCTCGGCGCACGGGGTGGCCCCCGTGGTGCACGAGGAGGCGGCGCGCGGCAAGCTCGCGACGATCGACGCGACCTGCCCGCTGGTCACCAAGGTGCACAAGGAAGCGATCCGGTACGCGAACGAGGACTTCGACATCCTCCTCATCGGCCACGAGGGCCACGAGGAGGTCATCGGCACCTCCGGCGAGGCCCCGGACCACATCACCATCGTGGACGGCCCGCACGACGTGGAGAAGGTGACCGTCCGCGACGAGTCGAAGGTCGTCTGGCTGTCGCAGACCACCCTGTCGGTCGACGAGACGATGGAGACGGTCGACGCGCTGAAGACCAAGTTCCCGCTGCTCGTCTCGCCGCCCAGCGACGACATCTGCTACGCCACCTCGAACCGCCAGGAGGCGGTCAAGGTCATGGGCAAGGACTGCGACCTGGTCATCGTCGTCGGCTCCAAGAACTCCTCGAACTCGATCCGGCTGGTCGAGGTCGCCCTCGACGCGGGCGCGAAGGCCTCGTACCTCGTGGACTTCGCGAGCGAGATCGACGAGGCCTGGCTGGAAGGCGTCACCACGGTGGGCCTGACCTCGGGCGCCTCGGTGCCGGAGGTGCTGGTCGAAGAGGTGCTGGAGTGGCTCGCCGCGCGCGGGTACGCGGACGTGGAGATCGTCAAGACGGCCGAGGAGTCGATCGTCTTCTCGCTGCCCAAGGAGCTGCGCAGGGACCTGCGCGCCGAGGCGGCGGAGCTGGTCTCCGAGAAGTAGTCGGGTCTCCTCCTCTTCGGTCCGGTTCGGTCCGGTTCGGTCCGGGGCAGAGCGCTTCGGCGGGGCATTTCGTACGGTGTGTCCATGCAGATTTTCGGTGTGGACATCGGCGGCTCCGGGATCAAGGGCGCTCCCGTGGACCTGGACCGCGGCGATCTGGCGCAGGAGCGCCACAAGGTACTGACACCGCAGCCGGCCACCCCCGAGGGGGTGGCCGGCTGCGTCGTCGAGGTGGTGCGCCACTTCGACTGGGACGGCCCCGTCGGGGTCACGTTCCCCGGGGTCGTCACGGGCGGGGTCACCCGTTCGGCGGCCAACATGGACAAGGCCTGGATCGGCACGGACACGGCGGCCCTGCTGTCCGGCCGCCTGAACGGCCGCCCGGTCACGGTCCTCAACGACGCGGACGCGGCGGGGATGGCGGAGATGGCCTACGGGGCGGGGCGCGGGGTCGGCGGCACCGTCATCCTGCTCACGCTGGGCACCGGGATCGGCAGCGCGCTGTTCACGGACGGCCGGCTGGTGGCCAACACGGAGCTCGGGCACCTGGAGCTGAAGGGCCACGACGCGGAGACGCGGGCGTCGGTGAAGGCGAAGGAGGACGGGGACCTCACCTGGGAGCACTGGGCGCGCCGGGTGGGGAAGTACCTGGCCCACGTGGAGATGCTGTTCTCCCCGGACCTGTTCATCATCGGCGGGGGAGTGAGCCGCAAGCCGGAGAAGTTCCTGCCGCTGATCGAGGGCATCCGGGCGGAGATCGTCCCGGCGAAGCTGCAGAACAACGCGGGCATCGTGGGCGCGGCGATGGCGGCGCACTCGGCGCCGCCCTCCTAGAAACCCTTCAGGCGACCCGCCGGGGCACTCTGCGCCGCCCGATCAGCACGGCCTTGCGCACCACCACGATCAGGGCGGCGATGAGCGTCCCGGCGTACAGCCAGCCGGCGTGCAGGGACAGCGCGGACACCAGCCCCATGATCTCCCCGGCGAAGCCGCCGGAGCCGCCCGAGACGGGCCACACCCCGAGGGCGAAGGCGATCGGGGCGGTGATCGGGGCGGTGATCAGGTCGGCGGGGCGCACCCACAGGGCGGTGGCGGCCGCCACGGGCAGGAAGAGCAGTCCGTAGGCGAAGAGCGAGGCGTCGAACAGCAGCCAGTCGATGCCGCCGACCACGAACATCGCGGCGCACGCGAACAGCCCGCCGCCGAGCCCGGTCAGCCGCGGCCGCGGCAGGCGTCGTAGCGCCTCCCGGCCGGGGGCCGCGGGGGGCCGCTCCGCTGGGTGACGTACCGTACGCGCCTTGTATCGCTCCACCCCCCAAAACTAGGCGGGGGGCCGCCGATCGCGTGCCCGGACACGCGTACATCCGTGCCCCCTCATCGGAAAGTAAACTGCTCCTTGGCCCACTACCGGGCCGCCGCCCCCTCCAGCTACGGGAAGTCGCCAACGTGTCGCTCACGATCGGAATCGTCGGCCTGCCGAATGTCGGCAAGTCGACCCTGTTCAACGCCCTGACCAAGAACGACGTGCTGGCGGCCAACTACCCGTTCGCCACGATCGAGCCGAACGTCGGCGTCGTAGGCGTCCCGGACGCGCGCCTCCAGGTTCTGGCCGGCATCTTCGGTTCGCAGAAGATCCTCCCGGCGACGGTCGACTTCGTCGACATCGCGGGCATCGTGCGCGGTGCGTCGGAGGGCGAGGGCCTCGGCAACAAGTTCCTCGCGAACATCCGCGAGTCCGACGCGATCTGCCAGGTCATCCGCGCCTTCGCGGACGAGAACGTCGTCCACGTCGACGGCAAGGTCTCGCCGAAGGACGACATCGAGACGATCAACACCGAGCTCATCCTCGCGGACCTCCAGTCCATCGAGAAGGCGATCCCGCGCCTGACGAAGGAGTCCCGCCTCCAGAAGGAGAAGGTCGCGGTCCTCGCGGCCGTCGAGAAGGCCCAGAAGATCCTCGAAGAGGGCACGACGCTCTTCTCCGTCGGCATCACCAAGGGCACGGAGCAGGGCGACCTCCTCCACGAGCTCCACCTCCTCACGGTCAAGCCCTTCCTCTACGTCTTCAACGTGGACGAGGACGAGCTGACGGACGACGCCTTCAAGGCGGAGCAGAGCGCACTCGTCGCGCCGGCCGAGGCGATCTTCCTGAACGCCAAGCTGGAGGCGGAGCTCATCGAGCTCGAGGACGACGAGGCCCTCGAGCTCCTCCAGTCGGTCGGCCAGGAAGAGCCAGGCATGGCCACCCTCGGCCGCGTCGGCTTCGCCACCCTGGGCCTGCAGACCTACCTGACGGCAGGCCCGAAGGAAACCCGCGCCTGGACCATCAGGAAGGGCGCCACCGCCCCCGAGGCCGCCGGCGTGATCCACACCGACTTCCAGCGCGGCTTCATCAAGGCCGAGGTCATCTCCTTCGCGGACCTGGTCGAATGCGGCTCGGTCACCGAAGCCCGCTCCAAGGGCAAGGCCCGCATGGAAGGCAAGGACTACGTCATGCAGGACGGCGACGTGGTGGAGTTCCGCTTCAACGTCTGAGCAGACGAAGCAAGAGCATGCAGCTGACCTGACGGGCATACAGGTCAGAAGGGCCCGCCTCCTTGGAGGCGGGCCCTTCGCGTTGTCCGGTGCAACCCTGTTGTCCAGGATGTGAGATGTGGGTTTTGAACTGTGGAGGTGCTGACGGGAGCGCGAAGGGGCCATGGGAGGATGTCAGCGTCCGAACCAGCGGACATGGCTTTCACGCATGAACTAGATGATATGTCCGATAAATCTGGACGTAACTGACGGCTCTATGGCGCCGATCAGCAATAGAGGAGCATGATGACTGCGATCACCCGAGTTGTCGGACGCGAAGTCTTGGACAGCAGGGGCAACCCGACCGTCGAGGTGGATGTCCTCCTGGAAGACGGGTCGGTGGGCCGTGCCGCGGTTCCCTCCGGTGCGTCGACCGGCGCCAACGAAGCCGTCGAACTCCGTGACGGCGACGCTTCGCGCTTCCACGGCAAGGGCGTTCGCACTGCGGTCGACGCGGTCAACGGCGTCATAGCGGACTCCCTGATCGGTGTCGAAGCCGAGAACCAGGCACTGGTCGACGAGGTGATGATCGCCCTCGACGGCACCCCCAACAAGGGGAAGCTGGGCGCCAACGCGATCCTGGGTGTCTCGCTGGCCACGGTGAAGGCCGCCGCCGCCGCGCACCGGGTTCCGCTGTACCGCTACGTCGGCGGCTCGGGCGCGCGCCTGCTGCCCGTACCGATGATGAACATCATCAACGGTGGCGCGCACGCCAACAACGCCCTGGACTTCCAGGAGTTCATGATCGCGCCGATCGGTGCGGAGAACTTCTTCGAGGCCGTGCGCATGGGCTCCGAGGTCTTCCACACCCTGCGCAAGTCGCTGTCGGACGCCGGCCACAGCACCGGTGTGGGCGACGAGGGCGGCTTCGCTCCGAGCCTGCGCACCTCCGACGAGGCGCTGCAGTTCGTCGTGGACGCCATCGAGAAGTCCGGCTACACGCCTGGTGAGGACATCTCCCTGGTCATGGACCCGGCCACGTCCGAGTTCTTCAAGGACGGGGTCTACGACTACGCGGGCGAGGGCGTCAAGCGCTCGATCGAGCAGCAGGTCGAGTACCTCGCGGGCCTCGTCTCCCGTTACCCGATCTCGTCGATCGAAGACGCCATGGCGGAGGACGACTTCGACGGCTGGAAGCTGCTGATGCAGGAGCTGGGCGACAAGTGCCAGCTCACCGGCGACGACGTGTTCTGCACCAACGTCGACCGGCTCAACGACGGCATCCGTGACGGCATCGCCAACTCGATCCTGGTGAAGGTGAACCAGATCGGTTCGCTCACCGAGACCCTCACCACGGTGGACACCGCGCACAAGGCCGGCTACACGGTGGTCATGTCTCACCGTTCCGGTGAGACCGAGGACACCACCATCGCGGACCTCGCGGTCGCCACCGGCTGTGGCCAGATCAAGACGGGCTCGCTGTCCCGCTCCGACCGCACGGCCAAGTACAACCAGCTCATCCGCATCGAGGAGGAGCTGGGCGCGCAGGCCCTGTACGCGGGCCGGTCCGGGCTGTACGTCCGTTCCTAAATCCCTTCAGCGAAGCGCCGGTTCCCTTCAGGGGGCCGGCGCTTTCGCGTACCCGGGGTCATGCGGGTCGGGGCGTCCCGTGCGGATGACGACCGGAACCCCCCGTTCCCCGGTGGAGCCGAAGTCCGGCTCGAAGGGCGTGAGTTGCTCGTACTCCGGGTAATTGGGGCGAGGTCTATTGTGAAGGGCTCGGGCTCAATATCCTTTTCCCGTAGGGGAATTGTTCGCCCCTCCCGGTAATGCCCAGTCGATCCCGCCTTCCGGGCCCGGATCGATCCCGTCGCGCAGGGCGGGCTGCGACCTGCGAATTTTCTGGCGGTGCGTCAGTTCTCTTGGCTGAAATCAGTCGTTGCGTCGAGCGCGGCGAGGCCTGGGCCCGCGCTCGTCCCACAACCGTTGGCGGAGCGTGGAGACGGTCGCCGTCACGCTCTCCGGCAGGTCCTCGATGCGGTCGGGGTGGTGGTCGATCGCCGCCGGGCGGGGAGTCCCCGGAGGGGGCCGAGTAGCCATGAAATGGCCTTTGACCTGCCTGTTTGTGTTGGAATCGGTCGTCGATGACGCCGCAAATGAGCCGACTTGCTCGATCGGAATGCCTCCGTCCCCTTAGTGAGGGTGAGGCGGTTTGTGTCCGGCGCTCCAAAGGTGACGACGGTCAATGTTTTCGCCCATCTGGGGTGGTTTGACTGCCAAGTAATTCTCCATCCTGAATTCTCCTCATTGAGCACCTAGTTGGCGTATTCCAGCCGCAACGCCGGGCCGCGGGCCCCATGTTCAAACGCGGCCGGAACGTGTGGTTAGATTGCGCCCGTTCAGCGATCTTGGGGGCCGCTGAATGCAGGCAGAGGGGTAAGGGTTTTTTCATTTGCCGTCAGGTTGCACACCGGTTGACAGTGTCCGAGAGCCGTTCACACTGAGTTTCTCGACTGTCTGCCTTGGGGTGGATCGGCAATGAAGCCGACGTGAGCGGGACGGTGTGGGGAATGTGTGGCCATGGCCACAGGACAGACGGGGCGACGGGGGCCTGTCTTTATCCTCGCAGTGCATGGAAAGAAGTAGAGAATGACCATTCTTGTACTCCATAAATCCAACGCGAGCCGCCGCAGGCACCTGGCACGAGCTGCAGAGTACGCAAAAGATCACGGGGAACGGCTCCTGCTTTTCGTGAAGGATCCCACCTGGGAAACCGAATTCGCGGACGCCGTCGTCTCGGTGGACACCACGGACATCAAGGCCACGGTCGCCGCGGCTCGCGAACTCGCCATATCGGAAGCGGAACCGATCCGCGCCGTAGCGGCATTCGTCGGCCACAGCGTGCCGGCCGCAGCGGCGGTGGCAGCGGAACTGGGTTTGCCGTTCATAAGCGAGCAGGCAGCGCAGACCGTGCGTGACAAGTACGCGATGCGTCAGGCATTTGACTCGGAGAACATTCCGCAGCCCACGTACGGTCTGGCTCGGACTCTCGATGAGGCGATCACGCAGTCCGCACGCATCGGGTTCCCCCTCGTGATGAAACCGCTCGTCGACAACGACACCGGGTACTTGCGCCGGGTGGACGACATCGATGAACTCACCGAGCATTTCGCCACCATTGCGCGCGGTGCGTGGGCCGGGATCGAACACAATCCGCTCTACGAGTGGGCCGTGAAGGCATACGACTACGCGATCCTCCTGGAGCAGTACGTGCCAGGGGCCGAAATCAGCGTCGAGTCGATCGTCGAGGACGGCCGCGCGCATGTCATCGCCATCCACGACAAGCCGAACCCCTCGACCGGCCCCTACTTCGCCGATGTGCACTACACGACCCCGAGTCGACTTCCGGTAGAAGTGCAGCAGCGCGTCGTCGAGCTCGTCGGCGCCGCCCACCGCGCCATCGGTATGGACATGGGTGCGACCCACACGGAATTCCGGATCCAGGACGACGGCACCCCAAAGATCTTGGAGACGGCGGCACGCATCGGGGGCGGGCCGGTCTACCAGTCGGTCCTGCTGAGTACCGGCGTCGACCTCGTCACCGCGGTATTGGACATCGCTTCGGGCCGGAAACCGGATCTCGGGCCCCGACCCGAGCCCACCCCGACCGGTTTCTATCTGTTCTTCGCGGAGCGGGCCGGGCGAATCGGCGCGATCACCGGGGTGCGGGAAGCCGGCCTGAACCCCCGTGTGCACGAGCTGGCCCTGTACCGCAAGGTCGGGGACGCGGTCGACGTCCCGCCGCGCGTCTGGCAGTCGCACGGCCATGTCCTCTTCACCGCCGACAGTAGCGACGGGCTGGATCGGACTTTTGACGAACTTGTGAAATCCATCAATCTCGAGCTCGAATGAGGAGCTATCTGTGAGTATCAGGACCGAACTGGCCCCGTATCTGACGGGCTACGAGGAAAAATTCACAAGCAAGGGTGAGATACGGTGGCTTCCGCATCTTCTGTATTTTCATCCTCAATCCTATACCTCGGAAGTGGTCAACACTGATTCCGTCGGTTTCCGCTATGCAACGGACGGAGATCGCAGCTACTCTGTAGCCGATCATGGAACGGCCGATTCCGTACGATTGCTGGCCGGCAGCTCAACGGTTTTCGGCATTGGGGCCAGCTCCGATGCATGGACGCTCCCTTCGAGGTTGAACGTCCACGACGAGCGGGAACAGACCTGGCTCAACTTCGGCGGGCGCAGCTTCAACTCCACACAGGAGCTGCTGCTGCTCACCCTGTACCGTCACCTGCTGCCCAAGGTCGACGAGATCGTGCTCTTCTCCGGATTCAACAACCTGAGTCTGGCGCGGATGCCGCAGGTCAGGAACGAAGACCACGGCACGTTCTTCCAATACAACATGTACAACGAGAAGTTCACGGCGCCGAGCGAATCGAAGTCCGGCTCCTCGGTGTTCAACCTGCTGCGCAAGAAGCAGGAATCCGCGGCTCCGGCCGCGCCGGTGCCGCCGAGCATCAGCGAGCAGATCGAATACGCCGCCGAGCTCACGCTGCGACACCTGGATGCCTGGAAGGCATTGGCATCCACGTGGGACGCGAAGATCACGTACATTCTCCAGCCGCTGTCGGGCTGGGTGCGGGACAAGGGCAGCAAGGAGGAAGAGCTCATATTCGACGAGCTCGAGCGCCTCGGTGGCTTTGCCGCGATGTACGGAGACATCCTGAGCAAGGACGTCAATATCGAATACGCGGCGAGGCTGGAGCAGGGGGCAAAGGACCTCGGCATCAACTTCGTCAACTTCAGTCCCATCATGGCCGAATCCGCCGAGGCGGACCAGTGGTTGTTCATCGACCGGATCCACCTCACCGACAACGGCCATGATTTTGTCGCCCGTAAGATTCTGGAAAACATTTAACAAGGGGTCTGACATGTCGTTCATCAAGTCTGTAATCAACCGGATCTTCGGCCGAAAAAACAAGGCCAAGAAGACGGACACGTCGATCTATCCGATGTTCTAGGATCGGCCGAACACAGCAAGAGGGCATTTAATGTGGCGTGAGACGTACCGCCGGTGTGTCGACCCGGAGCTGTTTCTGGGAACCACCACGATTCGCACACTCATGGCCGAGGTCGCATCCATCGACCCTCAGGTCACCCCTCCGAACCTGTCCGTCACGCTCGACGCGGTGACGTCCTGGTCGGACGAACAGTCCGGCGCCTACCGCGAACTGAGCGCCTCCGCCGACCGCTCCGGCTCATCGGAGGCCCTGGCGCACGCGGTCCTGCGGCAGTCCGGCCCGCTCGCCTCGGCGCTCGGGGCGTGGCTGCAGGGAATGAGCGCACCAGGCGTCTTCGAGGACGAGGTACACCTACGGATCCTGGCCCTGTTCGCCGACGACATCGGTGTCGGCAGCCCGCGGTCTTCGCGCTTCGACGAATTCAAGATGCTCGCGAAGCAGCACGGCCGGCCCGAACTGGCCGTGGAGGCAGCCGAAATGGCAGCCGAGCGGCCGATTCGGGACCATATGTTCGCGCTGCCGGCGACCCTGTTCGCGATGACCAGGCGCAGTGATGAATTCGCACCGCTGATCGCCGGCGTAGACCTGGTGATGCGCACGGTCGGCATGCTGCCGTGCTGGTCCGCGCTGCGCTCGGGTGAGGGCGCGCAGGCCGAGTGGGCGCGCCTGGATCTCGGGCGCTCCACCGGGGCGACCGACATCGCTTCGCCGCTGGAGCTCTCGCGCGGCGTCGCCGAGAAGTTCTGCGCGACGGGCGAGGACGCGCGGCGCCGGGTCGAACTCGGTGCGGCGTGGATGCTCAGTGCACTGCAGTCCTGGAACGAGCTGCTGCTCGACGAGGCCACGGCCGCGCTGAATCCGCAGCGGGCGATGGAGCAGCTCATCCGGGAGCGCGCTCGTGAGGGCGCCGTCTACCACCAGAATTTCCCGATGGGTGAAGGCACGCTCTCCGAACTGCTCGAACGCGCGCAGTCCGACCCCGCCCCGCTGCTGCGGGAGCTGGCCGCGACGCGCATGGTCAAGCCGGGCCATGCGGAGCGCAGTTCGCTGGTCAACGGTCTGATCGGTCCGAAGGGCCCGATGTTCAGGGTGTTCTCGCCCGACGACGTCGAGGTCATCTCGAACTGGATCGACTCGCTGGCCGACTCCGCACCGCAGCCCGAACTGCCGCCGGCGGCCCGGGCCCCGAAGGTGCTGGATCTCGAGGCCCTCGAGGCGAGCGGGGCCGGCGAGGACGGGGTGGAGCCGGGCGACATCCGCGAGGCGTACTTCGTCCTGCAGGGCCGTGCGCTGGCTCCGGCCACCCGCCGGTTCGCCATCCGGTACGTCAAGCGCTGGCTGGCCAGGGCGAAGCTTTCGGTGGGCCGTACGGATCGCTCGCTGCCCGCGCAGTGGACGCCCGCGGGCCTGCGTCCCTGGCTGCTGGACAAGCACGACAAGCACGGCGCGGAGTTCGAGACCAGCAGGTCCAACGACATGCCCAGCCGCGAAGGGGTCGTCGACTCCACCTTGCAGCTGGCGCCGCTGACGCTGATCGACGGATCCTGGTTGCAGGGATTCACCGATGTCGCCCTCGCCACCACGCGGTTCGGCTTCCCCCTGTTCGAGACCTACTGGGACGAACTGGGTAATGGTGACATCGAGATCAACCATCCCAAGATCTACCGCGACGTGCTGCGCGAAATGGGTATCGAGCTGGCGCCCACGGGCAGCCGGGAGTTCGCCTACGACACCCGGTTCCGTGAGGAATCGCTCGAAAGGCCGGTCTACTGGCTGTGTCTGGGCAAGCTGCCCCACACGTTCCTGCCGGAGATCCTCGGCATGAACCTGGCGATGGAACTCTCCGGTGTCGGCGGGAGCTACCGCACCGCGCGGACGTTCCTGAAGCACTACGGCTTCTCCACCCATTTCGTCGATCTGCACAACACGATCGACAACGTGTCCACCGGCCATTCGGCCTGGGCCGCGGACGCGATCGACACGCACATGCGCACGGTGGCGAAGCTGTCGAATCCGACGGAGTTCGCCGCGGAGTGGGAGCGGGTGCGGGTCGGCTACGAGTCGCTGGCCCCGCTGCCGTCCAAAAAGATCGCCGATCTGATCGGCAACCGATTCCTGAAATCGCAGTGGAAGCCCCGATCCCAAGGCGGGTCGCTGTTCCATCACACACCAGTGGGGGTGTCCTGATGTCCGTATATACACTGGGAATTTCGGCCTACTATCACGACAGTGCGGCCGCGCTGGTCCGCGACGGCGTCGTGGTGGCCGCCGCTCAGCAGGAACGATTCAGCCGTGTCCGGCACGATCCGGCGTTCCCCAGCTCCGCCATCGCGTACTGCCTCGACCACGCCGGAATCTCCCTGGCCGACCTCGACGCCGTCGTCTACTACGAGGACCCGAAGCTCAAGTTCGGGCGCGTGCTGTCCTCCTTCGCCAGCGCCGGCCCGCGCGGGATCGGGCCGTTCTCGGCCGTGTTGCCCGAATGGCTGAGCTGGAAGCGCGACGTCCTGACGCGCGTGGACGGCGAACTGCAGGCGATGGGGCGCGGCGCGGCGCCGCGGACGGTGGCCTCGCAGCACCACCGTTCGCACGCGGCGTCGGCGTTCTTCCCCTCGCCCTTCGAGAACGCGGCCGTCCTCACCATCGACGGTGTGGGCGAGTGGCAGACCACCACGATCTGGCACGGGCGCGGCAACTCCCTCGAGCTGGTGAACTCGGTCTCGTATCCGCACTCGGTGGGCATGCTGTACTCGGCATTCACCTACTACTGCGGCTTCAAGGTCGACTCCGGTGAATACAAGCTGATGGGTCTGGCGCCCTACGGGGAGCCGAAGTACGCGGACATCATTCGCCGCGAGCTGGTGAACATGCGCCCCGACGGCTCGTTCACGCTGAACATGAAGTACTTCGAGTTCCACCAGGGTTCGCGCATGGTGGGCAGCGGCTTCGAGAAGCTGTTCGGCGCCCCCATCCGGGACGCGGAGAGCGAACTGGAGCAGCGGCACTGCGATCTGGCGGCCTCGGTGCAGGTGGTGACCGAGGAGATCGTGCTCGGGCTGGCTCGGGCCGCGGTGGAGCAGACCGGCGAGCGGGCGCTCGTCATGGCCGGAGGCGTCGCGCTGAACTGCGTCGCCAACGGTGTGCTGAGCCGTTCCGGAATCGTGGACCAGCTGTGGATCCAGCCTGCGGCCGGCGACGCGGGATGTGCGCTGGGCGCCGCACTCGACCACTCGGTCGAGAAGCACGGCCGGCCGCACCTGTCCGGCGGTACGGACGGCATGTCCGGCGCGCTGCTCGGACCGGGCTTCTCCGACGAGGAGATCGAGCAGTTCCTCACCTCCAACGGCTATGCCTTCCAGAGCTATGCGCAGGAGAAGCTCTACGACGAGGTGGCCTCCCACCTCGCCGAGGGCGCCGTGGTGGGCTGGTTCCAGGGCCGCATGGAGTTCGGCCCGCGCTCGCTGGGCGCGCGGTCGATCATCGGTGATCCGCGCGACCGCGAAATGCAGAAGCGGATGAACCTCAAGATCAAGTTCCGGGAATCGTTCCGGCCGTTCGCACCCGCCGTGCTGGCCGAGGACGCCCAGGACTACTTCGGCCTCGTCGGCGACAGCCCGTACATGCTGGTGGTCGCCGAGGTCGCGGACCGGATCAAGACCGCGGCCGCGCTGAAGCCCGGTGGGCCCAGCCGTGGCCTGGGCAGCATCAACGAAACCCGCTCGGAGCTGCCCTCGATCACGCACGTCGACCTCTCGGCGCGGGTGCAGACCGTCACCGAGCACGACAACGCACCGTTCGCCCGGCTGCTGCGCGCCTTCAAGGCCGCCACCGACTGCCCGGTCCTGGTGAACACCTCGTTCAACGTGCGCGGTGAACCCATCGTGCACACCCCCGAGGACGCCTACCGCTGCTTCATGCGCACCGGAATGGACGTGCTCGTCCTGGGCGGCCACGTGCTGCACAAGGACGACCAGCCGCCCTTCGTCGAAGCGAACGACTGGCGCGACGAGATCCCGCTCGACTGAAAAGGACTGGCCTCCATGCGTTTTGCAGCATCAGCGGTATTCATCACGGTTTTCGTTCCGATCTCGCTGTACCGGCGCCTGCGGGAGTCGAGCCGGTTCGGTGCCCGTTTCCATCACGGCGCATCCGCCTGGGACAAGACGGTCGCGATAAAGGCTCGCTGAGCCCCTTCGCACACAGAACATCCTTGACAGAACTACTGAGAAGCAGTGAGCGATTTGTTTTCCAGCAGGGAACCATTGCAACTCCATTGGATTGCGGTCATGGATCACACCCGTTATGATCGCGCCATAAAGCCGTCGAAATGGGAGACGCGGTGCATCCTCGCAGGTGAGGTGCACGAGTTCATCAACGTCGGACCCAGTCCGAGCTATCCCGTCGATCACGTCGAATATTACGGCTTCGCCGCTTTCGACAACTCGGGCGTACTCGCCCTCGGTGACGAGCTCATCTGTGATGGGCGTACGCTCGGAATCATCAGCGGATTCGACGAGACCCACATGCCGAATCATTACAACATCCTTGTCGAGGGCCCTGATCTTCAGAACGGCCACTCGCTCAAACTGACTGCCGGAATGGCCATCGCCACGCGTCCGCGAGAAGACAAGGGTTCGGGGGAATCTTAATGTTCGACTACCAGAAGCTCTACGCAAACCACACTCAGCCCGACGGTCCTCTCTACCTCTGCCTCGACTGCGAGAAGGAGGCGGACGCGACCACGCACAGGTGTTCCGCCTGTAAGGGCGCGATCGAGGTGCTGTACCCGCTCGACCGGGCGGAGATCCAGCCGTTCGACTCGAACCCCAACCCGCTGCAGCGCTACAAGGACGTCCTGCCCGTCGCCAGCGAGGAGAACCTCACCTGGCTCGGCGAGGGCAACACTCCCTGCACCAGCGTGCCTCCGATCGCACGACTCCTGGGCGTCCGGTCCGTGCACATCAAGGACGAGTCGCGCAACCCCACGCGGTCGACCAAGGACCGCATCGCGTCGGCGACTCTGAGCCGTTTCAAGGGCATCGGCGTCCGCGAGTTCGTCATGGCGTCCACCGGAAACAGCTCGACCGCCTACGCGAACGCCATGAGCCTCGTACCCGGCTTCAAGCTCCACATCTTCGTGGGCGAGCAGTTCGCGTACCGCCTGAACTACGCGGACCACCCCCGGATCACCACGCACGCCGTGGCCGACACCTTCGTCGGCGCGGGCGCGGCGGCCCAGAAGTTCGCACGGGAGAACGGCCTCTTCTGGGAGGGCGGCTTCTTCAACTACGCCCGGCGCGAAGGCCTCAAGATGTCCTACATCGAGGCGTACCAGCAGATGCCGACCAACCCCACGCACGTCTTCCAGGCGATCAGCAGCGGGATGGGTCTGCTCGGCGGGTACAAGGGCGCCGTAGAGCTCAACCGCATGGGCCTCATGGAGACCCTTCCGGCCTTCGTCGGCGTGCAGGAAGAGGTCTGCGCTCCGATGGTCAGCGCCTGGAACGCGGGACGCGCCACGGTCGCCCAGGAAGACATCATCGAGAACCCCGACGGGATAGCCCACGCCATCCAGCGGGGCGACCCGACGAACACCTACCCCTACATGCGGGCGATGTGCACCAACACGAACGGCGCCCTGGTCGCCGCTCGTACGACCGACATGCACATGGCCAAGGGCCTCCTGGAGTCCCTCGGCTTCGACGCCTGCTACGCGGCGGCCGCATGCCTCGCCGGTGCCATGCGCATGGCGCAGGAAGGTTCGCTCAACCCGGACAGCGATCTCCTGATCGTCCTCACGGGTGCGGAGCGTCCGCTGCTGCCCACTCCGTCGAACATCCTGGCCGCCTGATCATGAGCACTGTTGCGGACGAGATCGCCCGAAGGCTGTCCGAAAACGGCATCTCCGATGTCTTCGGGTACCCCGGCGAGACCTCGCTCTCCCTCTACGCGGCCTTCCAGCGCAACGAATCCATCACCCATGTCGTGGGCAGATGTCCTCGTGGAGCGGCCTACGCGGCAGAGGCGTACGCACGCATCAGCGGCAAGGTCGCCGTGTGCGACGCGCCCGGCGGAATCGGCTCTCCCTACTGCACCCCGGCACTGCTGGAGGCGTACAACAGCGGTACCCCTCTGGTGCTGATCACTTCCGGACCCAGCAAGAGCACTCCGCGCCCGTGGGCGACCGGACAGGTCGAGCACGCCCGGCTCTTCGAGAGCATCACGAAGCACGTCTACGTGATCCGCGAGCAGAAGGGCGCGCTGGCAACCATCGACGCCGCGCTCGCCCTCGCGCAGCAGCCGCGCCGGGGCCCGGTGGTCGTCGAGATCGCTCCGGACGTCCTGGAGGCCGCGGCGGACCAGGCTCTGCTGAACGCACCGGCCCCCGTGGCCGGGGCGGCGGCGGACGCGGCAACGCCCGCCGGCCTGGAGGGGGCGGAGCTGGTCGCGGCGGCTGCCCGAGCCATCAAGCAGGGCTCGAGCGTCGCCCTCATCGCCGGCGGCGGGTGCCACACCTCCGGAACGGCCGAGGTCCTCCAGGACTTCGTCCGCCGGTTCGGGATACCGGTGTTCACCACGCTCAACGGCAAGGGCGTCCTGGCCGAGTTCGGCGACAACCCGCCCCGGGTCGTCGGCTCGAAGGGCGACACCCCCGCCAACGAGTACATCAGCGGATGCGACGTGGTCCTCTACGCCGGCTCCAAGATGGGCGACAAGTCGACCAACCAGTACGCCTGGCCCTCACCCGACCAGTTCCTCGTCCGCATCGACAACGATCCGGCGATCGAGGACTCCGGCTCGGCGAGCGCGTGTCTCCTGCGGGAAGACATCGGCCACGGACTGAAGCTGCTCTCCGACGAGCTGGGTGAATGGTCCTACAGCGGCGGTCATCCCCGGGTAACTGCCGGCAGCTGGTCGCAGTCGGGGACCGCCTCCATCGTGCAGACGGTCAACGCGGCGATGACCGGCGCGGACGTCTGCGTGGGCGAGGCCAGCGTCGCGAGCGGCTGGTTCGGCGCCCTGCTGCGCCTCCTGCCGCCCCAGCGGCTCATCACCCCGCGCGGAACGGGAAGCCTCGGCTATGCGATTCCGGCGTCCGTCGGCGCGGCCGTCGCACGTCCCGAGGCCGCGGTGTGGACGCTGGTCGGCGACGGCGGACTGACCATGTCGATCGGTGAACTGGAGACCATCGCCCGGCTCGGTCTCAACGTGAAGATCACCGTCCTCGACAACGGCCGGCTGAACCTCATCGACCAGCACGCCATCCATCACCACGGTGCCGCCGCGGTCAGTCGTGATTTCATCAAGATCGACTGGTCCGGCATCTGCACGGCGATCGGACTCCCCGTCATGTCCTGCGACGACCCGGACCGGGACGCGGCAGACATCAACTCCTTCTTCGCACGTAAAGGCCCGGCCGTACTGGTGCTCGGCACTTCGGTCGACGAGATCTCGCCGGACATGGCGATCGCAATTCGAAAGGCGCATTGATATGACCCTTATGATCCTGCACACCCGGAACGCGAGCCGGCGCAAGCACCTCGCCAAGGCCGCGGAGACCGCCCACGCGCTGGGGCACCGGGCGATCGTGGTCGTCGAGGAGCCCAGCTGGGAGCACGAGTACGTCGACGCGGTGTACTCCGCGCCCACCGGTGACCTCGAGGCGACCGTTGCCCGCTGCGTGGAGATAGCCAAGCAGGAGACCGAACCCATCACCGGTGTGATCGCGTTCGTCGAGCACAGCGTCCCGGCCGCGGCCGCGGTCGCCGCTGAGCTCGGTCTGCCGTACATCTCTCCCGAGACGGCCGAGAAGAGCCGCGACAAGCTGGCCATGCGCACCGCGTTCGAGAAGGTCGGCATCTCGCAGCCGCGCTTCGCGCTCGCTTCCTCGATCGAGGAGGCGCAGGAGGCCGCGCTGTCGATCAAGTACCCCCTCGTCATGAAGCCGATCATCGGCGGCGGCAGCATGTTCGTCCGCCGCGTCGACAACGCGGAAGAGCTCGCCGAGCACTTCGAGGAGATCCGCGCGGGCGCCTGGGCCGGCTTCGACTACGACCCGCTGTTCTTCCTCAAGTCGCAGTACTCCGAGGGCATCCTCCTGGAGGAGTTCCTCCGCGGCAACGAGATCAGCGTCGAGAGCTACGTCCAGAACGGCGAGACCACGGTCGTCGCCGTGCACGACAAGCCGGTCCCCATGGACGGCCCGTTCTTCGAAGAGACCTTCTACGCGACGCCCACCGTGCTGACGGGCGAGACGCTGGAGAAGGTCAAGAAGTTCACCATGCTGGCGCACGAGGGTCTCGGCATCGAGCAGGGCGCGACCCACACCGAGTTCCGCGTCTCCCCGGAGGGCGAGCCCTACATCCTGGAGACCGGTGCGCGCCTGGGCGGCGGCCCCGTGTACCAGAGCGTCCTGCTGTCGACCGGAATCGACATGGTCGAGGTCCTCACCAAGGTTTCGCTCGGCGAGGCCGTCGACGTCGTCGTGGACAGCGAGAACGTCCGCCACGTCGGCTTCTCCCTGCACTTCGGCGAGAAGCCCGGCGAGCTCGCCGCGGTGGAGGGCATCGAGACCCTGGAGGCCGACGAGACCGTCTCCGAGGTCATGATCTACACCCCGATCGGCCAGCTGATCGACGTTCCCCCGCGGGTCTGGCAGGCGCACGGCCACGTGATCTTCACGGCCGACTCCCGCGAGGGCGTCGTCCAGAAGCAGCGCGAGGTCAACGAGACCCTCCGCTTCCTGGTCAAGTAGAGCAAGCAGAGCAAGTAGAGCAATTCACGGCGACGTGAAGAGTGACGGGCATGCGGCCACGGCCACGGCGTTTCGCCGGGGCCGTGGCCGCACCTCCCCGATCACCGGCGCAGGGTCGCCCGTTGTGTGAAAGATTCGTTTACTGCGGAGGTTCGACGACGAATGCGGTGTGACGCCCTGTCCTTCGATCTGGACGGAACCGTCATCGACTACTCGGTGAGTTCGGTGCGAGCGCTCGAAGCGATCGGCGGACACAGGTCGGACCTGCGGCGGTGGTACGAACTGTCCGCCCCCTCGGAATCCGCGCTGGACCGGGGCCTGCTGTCGGTGGACGAGTTCGAGCCCGACAGGATCCGCCGGTTCCACGAAGTCTGCTACGGACGCCACCTGTCCGAATCCGAGCTGAGCGACCTCGTCGCCGTACGCCGCAGCACCGTACTGGAATCGGTGAGCCTTTTTCCCGACGCCGTCCGGTTGCTCCGGTCGATCGAGAAGGCCGGCATGAAGTGCATCGCCGTATCGAACTCGTTCGCGGGACTGCGTGACGACATCGTCGACCGGCTCGGCATAGCGAAATACTTTTCGCACGTGCGGTACTGCGGAGACGGCCTGCACCGCAAGCCCACCGCGGAGGCGTTCTCCGACGGGCTCGAGGCTCTCGGCACTCCGGCGGCGCGCGTCGTGCACATCGGCGACGAGTTCGACACCGATGTCGTGGGCGCCCGCAATGCCGGTCTGCGGGGCGTTCACATCAACCGTTCCGGTGGCACCTGCTCGCACACCGGAGTCTGCGTACCGTCGCTCGACGTCCCGCTGGAACGAATTGACGATGGATTCTTCGTGCAGTTCGGCGATATCTCAGAAGGAAGTGCCCGCAGTGAGCCCTGAAACCTCCTCCACCGTCTACCGCGGCGGTGACCCCGTCGCCGAGATGGTCCGCTCCGGTTTCGCCGAGAGCTTCCACCGCGGCTCCGTCGCGGTGGTCGACCCCACGGGCGCACTGGTCGCCTCGGTCGGCGACGCGGCCTCCCCGGTCTTCCCGCGCTCGGCCATCAAGCCGGTGCTGGCCGTGGCGATGCTGCGCGCCGGGTGGAAGCCCGCCAGCGCCGCCGAGTTGGCGATCGCGGCGGCCAGCCACCAGGGCGAGCCGATCCACGTCGAGCAGGTCGAGGCGGTCCTGTCGGGCGCCGGCCTGAACGAGAACGCCCTCCAGTGCCCGGCCGACCTGCCCGGCGACCCGGCCTCCCGCAACGCGGTCGTCGCCGCCGGAGGCACGGCGCGGCGCGCGTACATGGCCTGCTCGGGCAAGCACTCGGCGATGCTCGCCACCTGCGCCGCGAACGGCTGGGACATCGGGACCTACCGGGAGCCGGCCCACCCGCTGCAGCAGCTGCTGGCGGCGGTGATCGAGGAGCTCACCGGCGAGCCGATCGCGGCGACCGGCGTCGACGGGTGCGGCGTGCCGACCTTCGCGGTCGGCCTGACCGGCCTGGCCCGCGCGGCCTCGCGGCTCGTCGAAGCCGCGGAGGGAACCGAGGAGCGGGCGGTCGCCGACGCGATGCGCGCCCACCCGCGGCTGGTCGAGGGCACCGACCGGGTCGACGCACAGGCGATGGAGGCCATCCCGGGCCTGCTGTCGAAGCTGGGCGCCGAGGGCGTGCACCTGCTGGCCGCACCGGGGTTCGGGGCCGTGGCGGTGAAGATCGACGACGGCGCGGGCCGGGCCTCGATGCCGGTGGCGCTGCGCGCGTTCACCTCGCTCGGCCACCTGACGGTGCCCGAATCGGCCGAGCGCGCCGTGCAGGACCTGGTCTGTCCGCAAATGTGGGGCGGAGTCCTGCGCACGCTGGTGTAGTTGCTCACCTGCCCGCATACCGATCGGTCGAGTGAAATATCGTGGCCGTCAGCGGCGGCCTTCGACCGCGGTGTCGCCGGTGCGCGGGCGGGGGGTTCCCTCGTGCAGCCGGGTCGGCGCCGGTCCGTTCGGGTCAAGGTGTGCGGCGGTGGATCGCCCTGCGTTTCGTGCCCACCACTTTCCTGCCGTCAGACCCCCCTCACATGGGCCCTGGGCTCCATCCATTTTGAGAGGAACGAACCTGTGAGCGTTCGCCCCCACACGAGAGATCTCAGCGCCATCGCGGTGGAGGTCCGATGAGGTACCTGGTCCTCAACCGGACTCCGCTCACTGGAATGCGCTTCCAGGACTGGCTCGGCGCCGACAACGAAGCGGTCCTGCTGACCGACGCGGCGGCCGTCTCCCGCGACCCGCAGGAGCGTGCCGTCCAGCTCGCCGGGTACGCGCACGTAGAGGTGGTGGAGGACTACCACTTCAACCCCCTGGTGGAGAGCCAGGCCCTCGCGATGCACGAGAAGTGGGGCTTCGACGGCGTCGTCTCGCTGTCGGAGTTCGACCTCCTGCGGGCCGCGCGCCTGCGCGAGGCCTTCGCCGTGCCGGGGCAGGACGTCGCCAGCGCGACCGCCTTCCGCGACAAGCTCGTGATGAAGCGAATACTCACGGAGGCCGGCATTCCGGTCGCCCCGTACGCACCCGTGGCCAACCTCGCCGACCTGCTCGGATTCATCGACCGGGTCGGATACCCCGTGGTCGTCAAGCCCCGCACCGGTGGCGGCTCCATGGACGTCCACGTACTGGACGACCGGCTGGACGTCGACACCCTGCTCGCCGCCCACCGGGCCCTGGGCACCGACGACGGCGCGCACCTGCTCGCCGAGCAGTACGTCGAGCACGAACTGCTGCACGTGGACGGCATCGTCGTGGACGGCGAGACCCGGATGATGTGGCCCTCGACCCAGGGCGACAGCACCTGCCTGGACATCAAGCAGGGGCGCGCACTGCACAGCTGCATGCTGGACGCGGACGACCCGCTGTTCGAGCCGGCCCGGGACCTCACCCGCCGGGCCCTGGCCGCGCTGCCGACCCCGGAAACCTCCATGTTCCACGCCGAGATCTTCGTCGCCACCGACGGGAGCCTGGTCTTCAACGAGGTCGCCAGCCGGATGGGCGGCGGGATGATCGAGGACGTGGTGAAGCTGGGCTTCGGCGTCTTCCTGCTCGAGGTCTTCGTCCGCTGCATCGGCGGCAACGAGCCCCCCGCCCTGGCGGCGGCACCGGACCGGATCGCCGGCCTCGCGCTGTTCCCGCCGCGTCCCGGCACCCTCGTGGCGATTCCCGAGGAGTGCCCGGTGCCCGGCATCACCGCGTACCGCAAGCACGCCGAGCCGGGGACCGTCCTCGAACTCGCCCGGATGAGCGTGGAGAAGATCGGCTCCGTCCTCGCCACCGGCGGTTCGCGCGGCGAGGTCGAGAAGGCCCTGGCCGATGCCGGAGCCTGGTTCGACGGCGCCACGGTCATCCAGGACGAAGCCGCGGACTCCGCATCATGATCGAGACCCTGCGCAACGCCCGGCGCACGCCCGGCGTCCTGCTGCTGCTGATGGGCAACTTCGCCGTCGCGTTCGGCAGCAACATCGTGATCCCGTACCTCGCGGTCTACCTGACCAAGGAACAGCACCTCAGCCCGTTCGTGGTCGCCATGGCCATCACGGTGAAGTTCTGGTCCCAGCAGGGGCTGTCCATGCTGGGCGGCTGGATCGCCGACCGGGTCGGCCCGGTCAAGGCCATGAGCGGCGGCCTCCTGGTCAGGGCCCTGTCGTACCTGCTGCTCATCGCCGCCTCCGGCCCCGTACCGGTCGTGGCCGCGTGCGCGCTCCTGGGATTCGGCGGCGCGATCTACGTACCGGCCGGGAAGTCGGCGCTGGTGCGGCTGCTGGGAACGGGGGAGGAGCTCAGGACCGCGTTCGCCCTGCGCAGCACGGCGAACAACGTGGGCGCCGCCGTCGGCCCGCTGGCCGGCAGCCTCCTGCTGATCCTCGCCGACGCCCGGATCGGCTTCGTCATCACCAGCGCCACCTACGCGGTCCTCGCGGTCGTCCTGCTGCGCCTGCGCAAGCTGACGGACACCGAGGAACCGAAGGCCGCGGACACGGCGACGGCCACCGGCTCCGAAGGCGCGACCGCCTCGCTGAACCGCAAGAAGCTCGGCTGGGTGCTCGCGTGCGCCTTCGCCTTCGGGTTCTGCTACATCCAGCTCGAATACGCGCTCCCCGTCTTCACCGGCAGCGTGCAGAGCTCGTCCCTCGTCGGCGTCCTGTTCACCGTCAACGCCATTGCCGTGGTGCTGCTCCAGGTGCCCCTGAACCAGTACACCAGCAAGATCAGCAGCTCGGCGCTGGTCATCTGCGGCGCGCTCCTGGTGATGGCGGTCGGCTTCGCCGCCGCCTCGCTGGGATCGGTGGCCGGCCTGATCGTGTGCGTCCTGCTGTTCTCCGCCGGAGAGGTCCTGATCGACCCCCGGATCGACAGCGAGATCGCCACCACGGTCCCCGCGCACCGGCGCGGCATGGCCTTCGGCTTCGTCGGCACGGCGATCGCCGGCGGCGGCGCCTGCGCCAACGGCCTGGCCGCCTGGCTGGCCTCCGACCACGGAGCCCCGGGACGCCAGTTCTGGCTCCTGCTGGTCGCGGTGGCCGCCGGCTTCGCCGCGGTCCTCTACGTCGCCTCGCTGGCCCTGAAGCCGGCACGGGTGGCGGCGGAGCAGCCGGAGCTGGTGGGGAGTTCCACCGGGTCCTGAGCGGTTGCTGGAACTGGAACTGGAAGGGGTCGGACTCCGATGAGTCCGACCCCTTCCGCGTACCCGCGCCCGCTGTCAGCTGCTTCGGGGCGGGGTGAGCTTGTCGAGGTCCAGGCTGATCTCGAAGGGCACCGGGCGCTGGAGGGTGCCGCGGAAGATGCCGGCGGGCGTGTATGCGCGGGTGGGTTCGTCGAGCTCGTAGACGTGGACGACGGGCGCTCCGTCCTCGTCCTCGACGCACCAGTAGTGCGGGATGCCGGCCTCGGCGTACTTGCGCAGTTTGACGGTGTGGTCGCGGTGGGCGGATTCCGGGGACACGACCTCGACGACGAGTCGTACTTCTTCCGGTGCGAACCAGGTTCGGTCACCCTCGAATCCGGCCGTCGTCATCAACAGGTCCGGTTCGAGCCGGGTGTACTGGTCGAGCCTGATGGTCATATCGCGGCAGACCCTGGTGGTGGCCGGTGTCTGCTCCATGAGTGCGACCGTGAGCGTGGTGACGAGGTGGCCGTGCCGCCAACTCCGGGGCCACATCATGAAGACGAGGGCTCCGTCGATCAGCTCGGTGTGGCGCGGCGCTTCCGGGAGGCGGTCCAGATCCTCCGCGAACCAGCCTTCCGCGCGCGGCGGACGCATCCAGTCGGGCAGTTCGGTCATGAATCAACCCTAGTGCCGGGGCCCGGTGTTACCGGGCCGCCGCCGGGCCCCGGCGCAGGGCGTGGGCCGCCGGGAGGAGGGTGGAGAGCGCCGCCAGGAGGGCGCAGACGGTGGTGACCGCGGTCATCGGGAGCCAGGGGACCGCGATCGGGGCGTCCACGCCCAGGGTCGACAGGGCCGCGCCCATCGCGGTGAGGTTGAACGCGGTGACCGCCGTGCCCAGGAGGGCGCCGACCGCGGCCGCCAGGAGGGACTCGGCGGTGGTCACCGCGAGGACCTGGGTGCGGGTGGCTCCGGCCAGGCGGAGCAGGCGCAGCTCGCCGGACCGGTCCGAGGTGGCCATCAGGAGGGTGTTGGCCAGTGCGATCGCCGTGTAGAGCAGGGCGATGCCGAGGACCAGGACGAAGCCGAGGACGGTGAAGCGGTTCGTGCGGGGGTGGGTGTCCGCGATCCAGTCGGACGTGGTGCGCAGCGTCGCTCCGTGCCGTGATGCCGCCTCGCGGAGCGAAGCGGCGGCCGTCGGCGGGGCCTTGACCTCGATGCGGGAGACCTTCGCGCCGGGGGCGTTGCGCGGGGTGACGTAGGCGCCGTTGTCGCCCGTGCCCGTCTTCATGACGGCCACGACGCGCAGGTCGGTGCGGGTGCCGTCCGCCAGCCACAGGGGGACCCGGTCCCCGACCCGGTGCTGCCACCACTCCTCGGTGACGATGATGCCCCCGTCGTCCAGGTCCGCGACCGAGCCGGCCACCACCGGCAGCCTGGAGACCGCCGCCAGCGCCGCCGGGTCCACGGCCGAGGCCTGCGACCGGACCTTCACGAAGCCCTCTTCCAGGACCGTCAGGCTGGTGTCGGCCACGGCCAACGCCGTCGCGCCGGGGATCTCCGGGGACCGCGGCAGACGGTCGCCCGTCAGCACGTAGTCCGCCGCGGTGCGGGTGCGGGCCTCGACCGTCTTCGCCCCCGTGAGTGTGGCGGTCGCGCCCAGCAGCGAGCCGGTCAGCGCGACCATCACCAGGACCGGCGCCGCCACCGCCGCCGTCCGGCGGATCCCGGCCGAGGCGTTGGCCCGCACCAGCCGGCCCGCGTAGGAGGTCAGCCGGGAGGGGAGCCACATCAGCAGCCGGACGACGGGGCGTACGAGTACGGGAGCCAGCAGGCCGCAGGCCGAGATCAGCAGCATCGGCTGCCAGGTGTACGTCTTGCGCTTGAGGAGGTCGCCCGGGTCGGAGCCCAGCCGCCAGCAGGCGAAGGTCAGCGCGCACAGGAGCAGGCCGCCCCCGGCCGCCCACCGGCCCGGTGTCATGGGCCGCTCGTCCGTGGCGGCCTCGCGCAGCGCTTCCAGCGGACCGACCCGGCCGGCCCGCCGGGAGGCGGCACAGGCCCCCGAGAGCGCGACCAGCAGTCCCGTCCAGAACGCCGTGTGCAGCGGCCAGCTCTGATCCCCGATCACATACGAGGCCGGCGCCAGCCCCTGCGCCACGGTCCAGCGCGCCATCAGCGGCGCACCCGCCGCGCCCAGTACGCAGCCGGCCGCGGCCCCGGCCAGCCCCACGGCCGCCGCCTCCGCCATCACCAGCCGCCGCAGCTGCCCCGGCGTCGACCCCGCCAGCCGCAGCAGCCCCAGCTCCCGGCGCCGCTGCGCCACGGCGTACGAGAAGGTCGACGCGACCACGAACACCGAGACGAACGAGCTCACCCCGCCGGCCGTGCCCAGCAGCGAGACGAGGCCCACCACGTCCGCCCCCGGCGGCAGCGCCGCCGAAGCCGCCAGCCCCAGCCCCATGACCGTCATCAGCGCGACCCCGAGGGCCACCGCCACGAACGTGCCCACCTGTGTCATCCAGCGCCGCCGCAGCGACCTCAACGCGATCTTCAGCATGCGTCCCAGCCAACCGCCGCGGGCCCGCCCGGTCAGCGGGGCAGGGGCGAGCCCGGAAGGTAGGGCCAGCACTACCGCGCCGCGTCCGGCCGCCGCCTACCGTGGCCGCATGGCGCTCTCCCTCCTCGGCCCGCACCCGGCCCGGTACCTCCGTTCCGCCCGGCCGTGGCGGGCCGCCGGCTACCTGTTCACCGGCGCCGTCACCGGAGCCGCCGCCTGCGCCGCCCTGCTGCTGCTCGCCGTCGCCGGGACCGCGCTCGCCGTCGTCCTCGTAGGGCTGCCGCTGCTGGCCGCGCTCGCACTGGCCGGAGTCCCGTACGCGGCCCTCGAACGCCGCCGGCTGCGGATCCTCGACCCCGCCGCCGAGCCCCTGCCCGACCCGCACCGCGAACCGGACCGTACGGGGCCCACGGCCTGGGCCGGAACCCGCTTCCGCGAGCCGGCCACCTGGCGGGAGCTGGGCTACGCGGTCCTCGCCGCCACCGTGCTGTGGCCGCTGGAGCTCCTCGCCCTCGGCGGCGCGCTCCTCGTCCCCGCCGACCTCCTGGCCACCCCCGTCCTGCTCGCCCTCGACGGCGAACAGGCCAACCCCCTCAAGATCCATGGGATCACCACCTACCCGCCGGCCCTGCTGTGCGCCGCCGCCGGACTCCTGCTGCTGCCCCTCTTCCTCTACGGGATCGGGGTGCTCGCGGCGGCCCGCGCGGCCCTGGCCCGGCTGATGCTGGCCCCCGGCCAAGGCGACCTGGCCGTCAGGGTCACCGAACTGACCAGCTCCCGGGCCCGGCTGGCGGCCGCCTTCGACGCCGAGCGCCGGCGCATCGAACGGGACCTGCACGACGGAGCCCAGCAGCGGCTCGTCGCGCTCTCCATGAGCCTCGGCCTGGCCCGGCTCGACGCCCCGCCCGGCAGCCCGCTCGCGGCGCAACTCGCCCTCGCGCACACCGAGGCGGGCCAGGCGCTGACCTCGCTGCGCGAACTCATCCACGGCATCCATCCGCAGGTCCTCACCGACCGGGGACTGCCCGACGCCGTCGCCGATGTCGCCGACCGTTCGCCGATCCCCGTCGACACCGGCTTCGACCTTCCCGGCCGGCTGCCCGAACAGGCCGAGTCCGCCGGGTACTTCTTCGTCACCGAGGCCCTCGCCAACGCGGCCAGGCACAGCGGCGCCGGCCGGATCACCGTCACCGGCCGGCACGACGGCGCGCGCCTGGTGGTGGAGGTGGCGGACGACGGCCGCGGCGGCGCGGACGCGGCGCGCGGCAGCGGGCTGACCGGACTGGCCGACCGGGTGTCGGTCGTGGACGGCAGACTGACCCTGACCAGTCCTCCCGGAGGCCCGACCCTGCTGCGCGTGGAGATCCCTTGCATCCCGCTGGAACCGAAGGTCCCGTAGCCGCCGCCCCCGGCGGGCGCGGGCCGCTGCGCATCGTCCTCGCCGAGGACTCCGTCCTGCTCCGCGAGGGCCTCGTCGGCCTGCTCGCCCGCTTCGGCCACGAGACGGTGGCCGCCGTCGGCGATGCCGTGGAGCTCGAAGCGGCGGTCGCCGAGCACCGGCCGGACATCGTCGTCACCGACGTGCGGATGCCCCCGGACCACACCGACGAGGGGCTGCGTGCCGCCGTACGGCTGCGCGGGCTCCGGGCGGACCTGCCCGTCCTGGTCCTCTCCCAGTACGTACAGCGCTCGTACGCCGCCGAACTGCTCGACTCCGGGGACGGTACGGGCGTCGGGTACCTGCTCAAGGACCGGGTGGGGCAGGTCGAGGAGTTCGCCGATGCGGTCGCGCGGGTGGCGGCCGGCGGGACGGTGGTCGACCCCGAGGTCGTCCGGCAGCTCATCCGCCGCCGCCGCGATCCGCTGGAGCGCCTGACGGCCCGCGAGCGCGAGGTCCTCGCCCTGATCGCCGAGGGTCACTCGAACTCCGAGGTGTCCCGGCGGCTCACCGTCTCCGAGGCGGCGGTCGGCAAGCACATCGGGAACATCCTGATGAAGCTGGACCTGCCCCCGGCGCAGGAGTCCCACCGCCGGGTCCTCGCGGTCCTGGCCTATCTACGGGGCTGACGGGCGCGGCCCTTCGGAGCCCGCGGTCCCTCAGAGCCCGCGGACCGAGGCGATCGTGAAGGCGGTCGGGGCGTCGGCGCCGGGGGAGGGCAGCGGGCCGCCGTCCTTGTCGAACTGGGAGCGGACCACCAGGGTGCGGCCGGGGAGCTGGGCCAGCGTGGTCGGGATCTGCAGCGACGGGTCCGTGATCGTGTGGACCAGGCGGGCGCGGGTGCCGTCCGCCGAGAGCTGCCAGCGGCTCAGGGTGTTCTTCATGTTCTGGGCCGCGCGCAGGACGCCGCCGGGAGCGAGGTCGAGGCCGTCGGCGCTCTTCAGGTCGCCGCCGGTCAGGGCGACGCGGGAGATCGCGCCCGAACGCGGGTCGATGCGGTACAGCTCGCCCGCGGTCATGTCCACGGTGAGCAGGTAGCGGCCGGCCGGGTCGGCGGTGATGCCGTTGAGGCTGAAGCTGCCCGCCGGGGACGGGCTGAGCAGCCCGCTCAGGTCGTACGCGGGCAGCAGCGGGCCGGAGCCCGCGGCGAGCTGGTCCGGGGTGACCCGGTAGACCACCGCGCGGACGCTGTCGGTCAGGTACGCGGTGCCGTCCGGGGTGACGGCCAGGTCGTTGAGGAAGCGCGGGTCGCTCCCGGGTATCTCGAAGTGGGCCAGACGGGCCCCCGAGCGGGTGTCGTAGACCGAGACGCCCGAGGTGGAGTCGGTCACCCAGAGGCGGCCGTGCGCATCGACGCGCAGTCCGTTCGCGGTGTCGCGGCCGTCGGTGCCGGAGGGCAGGAAGACCTCCGCGGTGCGCCCGCCGGAGCGGGCCCGGTAGATGGTGCCGTCGGTGTACGAGCCCACGTAGACCGTGCCGGTGCGGGGGTCGGCGGCTATGCCCTCCGGGAAGACCTTCGCGCCGGGGAGGGTGAATGCGGTGGATATCCGCCCGTCCGAGGCCTGGGCGGCCGGGGCGGCGCCGAGGGTGAGGGCGATGGCCACGGTCAGCAGGGATGCGGGCAGGAGCTTCTTCGTCATCGAACTACGTCCTCTTCTGTCTGTGTGAACACGAAGGTATGTTAGAGCTCTAATGCATGCAAGGGCTTTAGTATCGGGGGATGACCTCCATGCCCGCCGAGGAGCGCATCGGCTCCCACATCAAGCGCGCCGAGCAGGCGCTCCTCGGGGCCAAGAACGCGGCGGTGAAGCCGGCCGCAGTAACGGTTCCGCAGTACGCCGCGCTG
This sequence comes from Streptomyces sp. NBC_00454, assembly GCF_041434015.1. Classification (GTDB taxonomy): domain Bacteria; phylum Actinomycetota; class Actinomycetes; order Streptomycetales; family Streptomycetaceae; genus Streptomyces. Next base: position 5,053,296 of record NZ_CP107907.1, read on the forward strand.
CTCTGGCTCTCCGAGAAGCCCGGGATCTCCGCCGCCACGCTCGCGCGCCTGTGCGGGGTGACTCCGCCGACCATGAACACCGTGCTGAAGAACCTCCTGGAGCGCGGGCTCATCGAGCGGACCCCGCACGAACTGCACCGCAACGTCCTGGAGACCCGGCTCACCGAGGAGGGCCGCTCCGTGATGGAGGTCGCCGACGCGGGGGCCGTGGCGGTGGAGCGCCGGCTCGCCGCCGAGTTCACCGGGGAGGAACGGGAGTTGCTGATCCAGCTGCTGGGGCGGTGCGCGCAGGCGCTCGACGCCCTGAGGTAGTCGGGAGTGTTCAGGTTCCGTAGGACCTGCGTTCCGTCGATGTTTTTACGCTGTTTTGGAACTTCCCCGGGGATACACACATCAGGACTAAGGGGATCCCAGTCCGTTCTGTCCCACTGGGGGGCAGTCATGACCGTTCGGAGCCAAGTTCGTGCACCAGGACCCGCAGCGCCCGCGGACCGATGACCAGCCGTACCCGTCCTACCCGCCGGGTGGGCACATACCCGGGCCTCCCGGACCTCCGGTGCCTCCCGGGCCTCCCGTGCCCCCCGAGTCGTACGAACCTCCGCGCGGGCCGGGCCGCAAGCGCTCCCGCCGCGCGATGTGGATCGGCGGGGCCACGGCCCTGGCGCTCCTCCTCGGCGGCGGCGGTTTCGCCGCCTGGAAGCTGGACTGGTTCTCCGGCAACGGCTCCACGGTGAGCTTCGGCAAGCCCCCGCCCGCCGCGGGCACTCAGGGCGGGGAGGGCGGGCAGCAGACCCCGGGCGAGTCCCCGAAGAGCTCGCCCACGCCGAGCGGCGACCCCGACGTACAGCTCGCGACGGGCCCGGCGGCCACCTTCAAGCAGACCGCCAAGCTCGACGACGGCACGATCATCGCCAAGACCCGCCTCGCGGGCGCCAAGTCCGGCTTCGAGGGCGACGTCTGGGTGTGGACGCCCAAGGAGTACGACGACCCGAAGTACGCCAAGAGCGGCTTCCCGGTCCTCATCGCCCTTCCCGGCGGCAACGGCTACCCGGCCAACTACTGGTCCGACCGCAGCCTCGGCCTCCAGAAGGCCATCAGCGAAGGCGTCCAGGCCGGTACGAGCCTGCCGTTCATCGTGATCATGCCGGTGCTCAACCCGGACGCGAAGTACTACTACGACGGCTCCGACATCCCCGGCCAGGCCAAGATGGGCACCTGGATCTCCGAGGACATCCCGGACTTCACCCGCGCCAACTTCCGTACGTACAAGTCCCGCGACGGCTGGGCCTTCATGGGCTCCTCCTCCGGCGCCTTCGTCGGCATGAAGCAGGTCCTCCAGCACCCGGACAAGTTCAAGGCCGTGATCGCCAGTGGCGGTGAGCTCGTTCCCGACTCCCCGCTCTGGAAGGGCCACCAGGCGGAGATGGACGCGAACAACCCCGAGAAGCTCGCGCAGAAGCTGATCGACAGCAACGGCCCGGAGGTCTACATCAACTTCCAGGTCGGCACCAAGGAGTCCGGCAAGCCCTCGATGCTGAAGTTCCAGCAGACGTACGGCAAGGGCCCGGTCAAGATGACCATCCGCGACATCCAGAACGGCGAGCACAACGGCTGGCACTACGTGCGCGGCATGAAGGAAGGCTCGCTGGAGTGGATCAGCAAGGTGCTGAAGGGCCCCAAGCCCGAGGCCGGCTGACCCGGCCCGCGCATCCCGCCGCTCACCCCCCGCCCGTCCCGCTCCTCACTCCCCGCCCGTCCCGCTCCTCACTCCCCGCCCATCCCGCTCCTCACCCCCCGCCCCGCGATCGGACGCACCCGCGCGGGGGAGCGGCGGCGCGCCCCGCAGACGGCGGGGGCGGCGCGCGGTGCCTCCGGTGGACGTGGCCCTCGCCACGTCCACCGGTCCCAGGCAACCCATCCGGTCGTTAATACCTCTGTTATGGATGTAAGGGGGACCAATCGGTCCGACCCGCGCTCCTCCGGGGGCGCCGGAGCAGGAACGGAAGCAATCCGTGCACCAAGACCAGCAGGGTGACAGCGGCGCCACGACCGAGGCGGCCACCACGGGAGGGGGCCGTCGCCCGGGGCGCCGCTTGCGGCTGATCCTGATCAGCGGCGGGCTGGGGCTGACCCTCGCAGCCGGCGGCGGGGCGGCCGCGTACAAATACGGGCTCTTCTCGGACATAGGCGGTCCCACCTCCTTCGGGAAGTCCCAGACGGCCGCCTCCTCCACCGCCGACGTACGGCCCGGCGTGTCCATGCCGACCGGGCCGAAGGCCGATTTCGTCCTCACCTCGCGCCTCCCGGACGGCACCCGGATCGCCCAGACCACCGTGACCGGCAAGAAGTCCGGGTTCACGGGCGACGTGTGGGTGTGGGTGCCGAAGGAGTACGACGACCCGGCGTACGCGGACAGCGCCTTCCCGGTGCTGGTCTCGCTCCCCGGCGGCCGCGGCTACCCCAAGAACTACTGGGGCACCGGCCCCGGGCTCGGCCTCCAGCAGGTGGTGAGCGACGGGGTGAAGGCCGGTACGAGCCTGCCCTTCATCCTCGTCATGCCGGTGATCAACGCCGACACCAAGCACCACTACGACGGCTCCGACATCCCGGGCCAGCCCAAGATGGGCACCTGGATGGCCGAGGACATCCCGGATTTCACGAAGGCCAATTTCCGCACCTTCACCTCCCGCGACGGATGGGCCTTCATGGGCTCCTCCTCGGGCGGTTTCGGAGCCCTCAAGCACGTCCTGAAGTACCCCGACCGCTTCAAGGCGGTCATCGCGAGCGGAGTGGACATCGTCCCCGACTCCCCGCTGTGGAAGGGGAACACGCAGGCCATGGACGAGAACAACCCCGAGAAGCTGGCCGCGAAGCTGATCGCGGCGGGCGGTCCGGACGTCTACATCAGCTTCCAGATCGGCACCAAGGAGACCGGCCGGGAGAAGGCCGAGAAGTTCATGCGCGAGTACGGCAAGGGCCCTGTGCACACCCGGCTCCAGGTGATCCAGGATGGTGAGCACAACGGAAAGACGTACGTACAAGGCATGAGGGAGGGCTCCCTGGAGTGGATCAGCAAGGTGATGTCGGCGCCCACGCCCGCGAAGAAGCCCGCGACGGGGACGAAGCCCACGGCAGGGGCGAGCCCGGAGCAGGCCCGGGGCGCCCGCTTGAACGACGCCTCCGGGCGATGAGCCCCGGGGTCAAGGGGATCGCGGCCGTCGCGGGGATCAGCGCGGTGCTCGCGGTGGTGTTCGTGAAGACCTCCGGAGGCTACGAGGACCGGCACGTGCTCCCGTTCCCCACCGTCGGGGTGCTCATGGCCAACGGTGAGCACTGGTGCACGGCCAGCGTCGTCGACAGCCCGCAGGGCAACGTCGTCGCCACCGCCGCGCACTGCGTGGCCCCCGCCGGCGAGGACGGGCAGCCGGGCGAGGTCGCGCACGACGGGCTGGCCATCGGCGAGCTGGCCTTCGCCCCCGCGTTCACCGGGGAGGGCGCCGGGAAGCAGCCCCTGGGGGTGTGGAAGGTGCGCTCCGTCCACGTGGACGACCGCTGGACGAAGTGGGGCGACGACACCGCCGACTTCGCCTTCCTCACGGTGGCACCCGACGCGGACGGGCGCAGCGTCCAGGACGTCGTCGGGCGCGACGAGGCCGCGAAGCCCGCCTGGACCTCCGGCTACGACCGGGAGGTGACGGTGGTCGGCTACCCCGAGGCCACGCACAACCCGCAGAACAAGCCCGTCGCCTGTACGACGCAGAGCCGCCACGACGAGGACGACCCGGCGATGCTGTACATCAACTGCTCCGGGTTCTGGACCGGGACCAGCGGCAGCCCCTGGATCGCCGACCGGGTCGGCGCGGGGCGGCCGGGGGAGCTGATCGGGGTGCTGAGCGGCGGGGACACGGACGTGGACTCGACGGCGGCCCTGTTCGACCGCCGCGCCAAGGCGCTGTACGAGCGGGCGGCCAAGGGCTGAGGGCCCGACGGGCGCCGTTCAGCCGCTACGCCGCTCCGTGCTGACGATCACGCACACGGCGGCCACCACGATCGCGCCGCCGAGCAGGATCGGCCAGGTCAGAGCCTCGTCGAGGATGAGCCAACCCAGCGCGACGGCGACCACCGGATTCACATAGGCGTACGTGGCCACGAGCGAGAGCGGAGCAGCCCGCAGGAGCCACACGTACGCGGTGAACCCGACGAGCGAGCCGATCAGGACGAGGTAGGCCAGCGCCAGCCAGGAGGCGGTGGAGTACGAGCCGATGTCCAGGCCGTGCTGCTCGCCGCGCAGCAGCCCGACGAGGATCTGGCCGGCCCCGCCCGCGAGCATCTGGTAGGCGCTGCCGGTGAAGGGATCGGCGGGCAGGGTCAGCTTCGCGGCCGAGAACGAGCCCAGCGACCACAGGACCGAGCCCCCGAGTACCAGGAGCACCCCGCCGATCCTGATCTCGCCGCCGCTCCCCGGGCTGGTCAGGACGGCGAGGCCGACGAGGCCCAGCAGCACCCCGGCCAGGGTGCGGGGCGAGGGGCGGTCGCCGGAGCCGGCGCGCAGCAGGACCAGCCACATCGGGACGGCGGCCACGAGCAGGGCGGCGAGGCCGGAGGGCACCGAGGTCTCCGCGAGGACCACGAGGCCGTTGCCGCCGAGGACCAGGAGCAGTCCGACCAGGACGGCGGAGCCGAGCTGGGCGCGGGTGACCTTGAGGGCGGCGGGGCCGTGGCGCCAGGCGACGAGGGCGGCGAGGAGGGCTCCCGCGGCGATGAAGCGGACGCCGGCGGAGAGGAAGGGCGGCATGGTCTCGACGACGACCCGGATGCCGAGGTAGGTCGAGCCCCAGACCACGTAGACGAGGCCGAGGGCGATCCAGACACGGGCCGTTGAGGTGGGCATGATCGGAGCCTATGTCGGTGGACAGTGCAACCATCGTCCATTCCGGGGAATGGACGGCCGGTCAGCCCGCGGCCAGCCCCGACTTGGCTCCCGCGCCGCACAGGGGGAGCACCGCGGTGCGGTCCTGGAGGGGGTGGTCGGGGGCGGTCGGGCCCACCGCGGCCCAGCACGCCGCGGCCGTGGGTTCCACGAAGAGCCCGCGGCGGGCCAGGTCGAGCTGGGCCGCGCGGATCCGCTCGTCCGGGACGGTCAGGAAGGTGCCGCCGGACTTGCGGACGGCCGCCAGGATCTGCCGGGCCCGCGGCGGCGCCGGGATGGCGATGCCCTCGGCCAGGGTGGGCAGCTGGGGCACGGGCTCCGCGTCCTCGGCGCCCGCGTGGAAGGCCGAGGCCAGCGGGGCCACCGCTTCGGACTGGACGGCGATCAGGGCCGGCGGGCGCACCCCGCGGCGGGCCAGCTCCTCCACCGCCAGCGCGGCCCCGAGCAGCAGGGTGCCGTTGCCGACGGGGACCACGAGCACCTCGGGCAGGTGCCCGCCGAGCGCCTCCCACACCTCGTACACGTAGGTCTTCGTGCCGTGCAGGAAGTACGGGTTGAAGACGTGGCTGGCGTAGAAGACCCCGGGGAGGTCGGCCTCGGCGCGGGCGGCGGCCGCCGCGGCCTCGCGCCCGCCCGGGACCACCCGTACCGCCGCGCCGTGCGCGCGCATCTGCTCCGTCTTCTTCTGCGAGGTGCCCTCCGGCACGAAGACCTCGCAGCGCAGGCCGGCCCGCGCGCAGTACGCCGCGAAGGCGGTCCCCGCGTTCCCGCTGCTGTCCGCGACCACCCGCTCCGGCCCCAGCCGCCGTGCGAGCTCCGCGAGCATCACCGCGCCCCGGTCCTTGAAGGACAGCGTCGGCATCAGGAAGTCGAGCTTGGCGTGCACCCGCTCCGCCAGCGGCACCAGCGGGGTGTTCCCCTCGGCCAGCGTCACGCCGAACGCCCCGGTCAGCGGCAGCGCGGAGCCGTAGCGCCAGAGCGAATTGGGGCCGGCCGCCGGTTCCAGGGGGGCGGCCGGATCGGGGGTGAAGTCGAGGTCCCACGGGCCGTCGCACACCGGGCAGCACCAGGGCGCGGTGCGCGCGTCCGAGCGCGTTCCGTCTTCGGGGCAGAGGTAGCCGGGCAGGCCGTGCGTCATGGGAGGAGTCCCCTTGCTCGATCGCGGCCGCCCCGGGAGACGGATGCGGCGCCGGGCTACGGATGTTACGCGTCCGGGGATCTGACGAGGGGTCGGCCTTTCCGCAGGAACGCCCTCCGCTTACTATTCGCGCATTCGTTCGCGCGTACGCCGAAGCGAACACTTCCGTCGCCGCCACCGCCATGCCTGATGGAGCCCCGCACCCCGTGAGCACCCCGCCGCCGCCCCACCACTGGCCCGCGCCGCCGCCCCCGCCGCCCTACGGATACGGTCCGCCCGCGCTCAACGGCTTCGCGCTCGCCTCGCTGCTCGTCGGGCTGCTCTGCTTCCCGCCGCTGGGCATCGTCTTCGGGATCGTGGCCCTCGTACAGATCGCGAAGAAGGGCGAGCGCGGCAAGGTGCTCGCCGTCTGCGGTCTGGCCGTGTCGGTGGCGATGACCCTGGTCGTGGTCCTCGTCGCGGAACGGGTCGTGAGCCCCCTCTTCGACCGGGTCCGGGCATCGGACGTGCTGGAGCCCTACGAGGACGTCGAGGGCGAGCTGGTCGACATGTCGGAGCTGCGCACCGGAGACTGCTTCAACACGCCCGGCGGGGACCTGCTGGACGAGGCCCATTTCGCGTACAGGATCGCCTGTACGGAGGTCCACGACGCGGAGGTCACCTCCGCTACCCCGATGAGCGAACCGCGCTTCCCGGGAGTGGAGCAGCTGAAGCAGTCGGCGACGGAGCAGTGCTGGCGCGCCCAGGACTCGTACGCGATGGACACCTGGGCGCTGCCCCCGTACGCCGGGATGTACTACTTCGCCCCCTCGCGCGACAGCTGGGCGGACGGCGACCGGCGGGTGGTCTGCGTGATCGGCACGTCCGAGCAGGAGCACAAGGGCAGCCTGCGCAAGGACGCCGGGATGCTGACCCCGGAGCAGGTGGCCTTCCTGCACGCGGCGAACGAGGTGGACCAGGTGCTGGGCCGCTCGCCCGGGGTGGACGTGGCCGACGCGCTCGGGCAGTACCGGTCGTGGGCGCGGGACGTGGAGCGGGCCCTGGCCGGGGAGTCGCGGGTGCTGGACGAGGCGAAGGGGCGGCCGCAGACGGCCGGGCCGGCCGGAGTGCAGAAGGAGCGGGTCGAGGCGGCGCGCAAGCAGTGGCTGAAGGCGGCCGCCGCGAAGGACCCGCAGGAGTTCGGCTCCGCGTGGGACCGGGCGGTCGCCGAGATGCCCTTCGGTCCGGAGAAGGTGCTGCGGGGGGCGTACGGGCTGTCGACGACGGTTCCCGAGTGGCTGGACGACTCCGAGGGCGGCGGGGCGGACGGATCGGATGGATCGGATGGGTCGGGCGGGCCGGGCCCGGGGCCGACCGTGGAAGCCGCATGATCGTATTGCGGGGTATTGAGGGGTAACGCGCGGTAAGGGGTTTGAGTGACCTGGCTTCATCACTTCGGGTGAAACTCTGGCCCTTGCTTGCGGTGTACAACCGTCGGTTGCCAGGGTGTAGCTGTCTGTCAACCTGATGGGAGTGACCAGTGACATTCGGCGAGCAGCCGGCCTATCTGCGCGTCGCCGGGGATCTGCGACAGAAGATCGTCGATGGGTCCCTGCCTCCGCACGCCCGGCTCCCTTCACAGGCCCGGATCCGCGAGGAGTACGGGGTCTCCGACACCGTGGCCCTGGAGGCGCGCAAGGTCCTCATGGCGGAAGGCCTGGTCGAAGGCCGGTCCGGGTCCGGTACGTACGTACGCGAGCAGCCCGTCCCCCGCCGGGTGGCCCGCTCCGGCTACCGCGCGGGCGGAGCCTCGACCCCGTTCCGGCAGGAGCAGGCGGAGGCGGGCGCGCGCGGCACCTGGGAATCGAACAGCGAGCAGGTCGAGGCCACGGCGGACATCGCCAAGAGGCTCGGCATCGAACCGGGCGAGCGGGTGATGCGCACGCGGTACGTCTTCCGCGACGCGGGGGAGACGATGATGCTGTCCACCTCCTGGGAGCCGCTGACCGTCACGGGCCGCTCGCCGGTGATGCTGCCGGAGGAAGGGCCGCTCGGGGGCGCCGGGGTCGTCGACCGGATGGCCGCCATCGACGTGGTCGTGGACAACGTGGTGGAGGAGGTCGGCGCACGACCCGGGCTGGCAGAGGAGAACCTGCTGCTCGGCGGGGTGCCGGGCCATGTGGTGCTGGTGATCGGGCGCACGTACTTCGCCTCAGGCCGGGCCGTCGAGACCGCCGACGTGGTGGTCCCGGCCGACCGGTACCGGCTGTCCTACCACCTGCCGGTCCGCTGAGCCGATTTCAGCCCCGCCGGCGATTGAGGCGCGGGGGTCCGGGGGCAGGCCCCCCGGGAACGGCGCCGCACCGGAACGCGGACAGGGGGTAGCGGGGGGTGTAACCCGGCCGTGATGCGGGCCCAGGGGGCGTAACCCCCGGGCAATGCCCAAGGGTGAGGGCCCGTCACACGGCGGGCCTACCTTCCGGCGGTATGACCGAGACCGCCACCACCCCCGCTCCCGCGGCGCAGCCACCCCGGCGGAGCTACGCCAAACTGGCCGCCGACGAGAGCCGCGAGGACTACTCGCTGCGCTACGCGCCCCATTCCTTCCGCCGCTGGGGTCCCGCCACCGTCGCCGGCACGGCCCTCGGAGGCATCGCCTACCTCGCGGACTTCGCCATCGGCGCTTCCATCGTCTTCGCCTACGGCTTCACCAGCGGGGCCGCCGCGATCCTGGCGGCGGCCGCCGTCATCTTCCTGACCGGCATTCCCATCGCCCGCGCGTGTGCCACGTACGGCCTGGACATGGACCTGGTCACCCGGGGCGCGGGCTTCGGGTACTTCGGCTCCACCCTCACCTCCCTCATCTACGCCTCCTTCACCTTCATCTTCTTCGCCCTCGAAGGCTCGATCATGGCCCAGGCCATGCACCAGGCCCTGGGCCTGCCCGTCCAGATCGGCTACCTCCTCACCACGCTCGTGGTCATCCCGATCGTCTTCAAGGGCATGGGCGCCCTCGCCAAGGTGCAGGCCTGGACCCAGCCCGTCTGGCTGATCGGACTGGTCCTGCCCTTCCTCGTGCTCGCCTTCGAAGCCCCCGACGCATGGGGTGCGTTCACGCACTTCGGCGGGACGGAGGGGGCCGGCTCCGGCTTCTCGTGGATCGGCTTCGGCTTCGGCACCGGTATCGCGCTCTCGCTGATCGCCCAGATCGGGGAACAGGCCGACTACCTGCGGTTCATGCCCGCCAAGACCCCGGCCAACAGCCGCCGCTGGAACCTCGCCGTGCTCGCCGCCGGACCCGGCTGGGTGATCATCGGCGCGGCCAAGCAGCTCGGCGGCGCCTTCCTCGCCTTCGTCGCCCTGGAGGCGGTGGGCAAGACGCACGCCCTGGAGCCGATCGCCCCGCAGCTGGAGGCGCTGCGCCCCTGGCTCGGCAGTTTCGCGCTGCCCGTCGCGGCGCTCTTCGTCGTGGTCTCGCAGATCAAGATCAACGTGACGAACGCGTACAGCGGCTCGCTGTCCTGGTCGAACTTCTTCTCCCGGATCACCCACCGCCACCCGGGCCGGGTCTGGTACATCTTCCTCAACCTCGCCATCGCGCTGACGCTGATGGAGATGAACATGTTCGCGATGCTCGGCAAGCTGCTGGGCTTCTACTCCAACGTGGGCATCGCCTGGATCGCCGCCGTGGCCGCCGACCTCGTGATCAACAAGCGGCTCGGGCTGAGCCCGCCGTACATCGAGTTCAAGCGCGCGTACCTCTACGCGGTCAATCCGGCCGGCTTCGGCGCGATGGTGATCGCCTCCACCGTCTCGATCCTCGCCTTCTTCGGCCTTTTCGGGACATACGCCGAGGCCTTCTCCACCTTCATCGCGGCCGGACTCGCGCTCGCCCTCTGCCCGTTGATCGCGTGGGCGACGAAGGGGAAGTACTACCTGGCCAGGCCGAACACCGTCAACGGTCCGGACGTGGTGGTCGAGGACGTCACCGCCACGCACCTGTGCTCGGTCTGCGAGACGGCGTACGAGCTGCCGGACGTGGCCGACTGCCCGGTCCAGTCGGGCCCGATCTGCTCGCTCTGCTGTTCCCTCGACGCGACCTGCGCGGACGTCTGCCGCAAGCAGCCCCGGGGCGGGGCGGTGATCCTGCCGATGCCGACCCTGCGCCGGGTCTGAACCGGCGCGCACGGCACAGTCGTACGCATGGCCGGATGCGTACGCCTGGGAGGTACCTCTTCGTGAAAAACCGTATCCGCTGCGTAAGGGTCGGGCGTAAGCTCGGGCATATGCGCAATGCGGTTTCCCGGGCAGGTACGTCGGCGGAGGGTGAAACGCAATGAACGACAGCGGTGCCCTGCTCCCGTGGCTGGTCATACGTGAGGACGACAACGGCAACCGCTACCGGGTGGGCCGGTACGCGACCCGTGCCGAAGCCCAGAAGGTCGCCGACAGCCTCGAAGACAGAGGGCACAAGCAGCTCTACTGGATCGAGCGCCTCGTCCAGGGCACCACCACCAGCCAGACGGCCACCATGAACTGAGCGATGCGGCGGCCGCAGGGCCGCTGCCATAGGCTCCGCCCCATGACTGTACGAGTGGTCGTGGGCGGAGCCCTTTTTCATGACGGGTGCCTGCTGGCGGCGCGGCGCAGTGCGCCCCCGGAGCTCGCCGGACGCTGGGAGCTCCCGGGCGGCAAGACCGAGCCGGGCGAATCCGTGCCCGAGGCGCTCGTGCGGGAGCTGCGCGAGGAGCTCGGCGTGGAGACCGAGGCGCTGGAGCGGATCCCGGGGGAGTGGCCGCTGAAGCCCGGACTCGTCCTGCACGTGTGGACGGCCCGGCTGCTCTCCGGTGAGCCGGTCGCGCTGGAGGATCACGACGAGCTGCGCTGGCTCGGCCCCGAGGAGCTCGACTCGGTGGACTGGCTCGACCAGGACCGGCCCGCGGTCGCCGAGGCCGGGCGCAGGCTGCGCGCCGGAGCGGGCGCGGGTGCCGGCGCCGGAAGCTGACCGGGGCTCGCAGGGCTCACGGGGGCGCGTGAGGCTCGTGCTCTAGGCCGTCTGCGCCACAGTGCGCCGGTCCGTGGGGGACCGAGTGGTACGACGCCTCGAATATCGGGTATGTCGGTATTAATCCCTATCTTGTACTTGTCCCCCGTGGTTCTGTCCCTGTCGAACGGACTGGGGTCGCCAGCCGGCCCGGGAAGTGATCGGCGTGATCGACACAGACGGTGAATGCGCCGAGTGGGCCTTCCCGGCGGAACCCGGCGCCGTCCGCACCGCCCGCCACGCGGTGCGCGGCACCCTCCGCGACTGGGGCCTCGAGTCCGTCGGCGATGTCACCGTACTGCTGGTCAGCGAGCTGGTCACCAACTCCCTGCGCTACGCCTCGGGCCCCATCGGGGTCCGGCTGGTACGGCGCAATCCGGCCGTCGCCGACGCGGTCGCGGGTCCGGCACTTCTCGTGGAGGTTTCCGATCCGCTTCCGGATCCGCCCCGCGAGCGCGTCGCCCAACCCGACGACGAGGGCGGGCGCGGACTCCACCTGGTGGCCGTCTCGGCACAGCGCTGGGGCACCCGGCACGGGAAGTCGGGCAAGACCGTGTGGTTCGAATTGGCTCTTCCTGGTGAGTAACAAGGTGAAGGGCAGCCGACGATCACACGGCATGGCTGGAAAACAACGGGATCCTTTTGTGATCGCGAAGGCCGTGCCGTAGGGGGCCGTGGTGCTGAATACTTCGGTCATGGCCGGTCCGGTTGCGGTGAGCTGGAGGGGACGGTCGCGTGAGCGAGATACCTGTACAGGCACATCAGGCCCGTGTGCCCGGGGAGGTGCCCAGGGAGACCTGGCACGACTCCTTGTGGCACAGCAGCCCGCCTGGCTCGATATATGACTACATAAAGGTCGCTTCTTTCTCGATCGGGCCGGACGGCCTCATCGACCAGTGGAGTCTGCGCGCCGAGGAACTCTTCGGGCTGACCCCGGCACAGGCCGTGGGCCGTGACCCGGTCGACGCCTTCATGCCGCCGGAGCTGCGTGCCGGCGGCCACCGCCGGGTGGCCGAGATCCTCGACGGCAAGGAATGGACCGGCCTGGTCCCCTTCCGGATCCCGGGCGGGGACGGGGCGCACGGGATCGCCGAGATCTATGTGATGCCCACCCACACCGAATCCTCGGAGCGGGCCGCGCTCTGCGTCGTGGTCGACGTACGCGCGCTGCGGCGGATCGAATCCGATCTGGCCGCCTCGCAGGCGATATTCGGTCAATCTCCTTTCGGCTTCCTGCTCTTTGGTACGGACCTCACGGTGCAGCGCGCCAACCGCCGTTTCGCCACCGTGTTCGGCGGCAACGCCGAGGAACACCGCGGCCGCACCGTCCACGACTACCTGCCCGCGCACGAGGCCGACCGGATGGCCGAGGCGCTGCGCCGGGTCCTGGAGACCGGCGACTCGGTCACCGATCTCCAGATCGCCGGATCCGCCCCCGGCAGCCGGGACGACCGCCACTGGTCCATCAACCTCTACCGGGTCCACGGCGGCACCGGACGCCCCATCGGGGTCGCCGGCATCGGCATCGACGTCACCCGCCGCCACCTCGCCGCCCGCGAGGCCGCCGGGGTCCGCCGCAACCTGGCCCTGCTCAACGAGGCCGGACACCGCATCGGCAACTCCCTCGACCTGGAGACCACCGCCCGCGAACTCCTCGACGTCACCGTCCCCGGCTTCTGCGACCTGGCCGCCGTCGACCTCTACCAGGGGCTGCTCCTCGGCGACGACGACCGCCCCGCCCGGCCCCAGGGCCCGGGCGTGCCCAGCCTGCCCGGCCAGGGCCCCGGCCGGGCGCCCTCGCCGCCGCTGCGGAGGGTGGCCTTCGCCTCCGCGGTGTCGGACGCGCCGCTGTCGGGTCCGGGCGCGCTGGTCTCCGTAGGAGAGGTCCACCGGTATCCGGCCGGATCGCCGGGCGCGTTCGCGCTGCGGACGGCGCGGCCGCGGCTGGTGGAAGGGGGCGGCCCGGAATCGGGCGACCTCGTCCAGTCCACGCTCGTCGTCCCGCTCGTCGCGCACGACACCGTGGTCGGACTCGCGCAGTTCTCCCGCACCAAGGGCAGCGAACCCTTCGGGGAACGGGACCGGGCGGTCGCGGTCGAACTCGCCGCACGGGCCGCCGTCTGCATCGACAACGCACGGCTCTACCGGCGCGAACACGAGCGCGCGCTGATACTGCAGCGCAGCCTGCTGCCCCCCGGCGACCCGGAGGCGGCCGGGCTCGACATCGCCTGCCGCTACCTGCCGGGCAACGCGGCCACCGAGGTCGGCGGCGACTGGTTCGACGTCATCGAGCTGCCGGGCCACCGCACGGCGCTGGTCGTCGGCGACGTCATGGGCCGGGGACTGCGGGCCGCCGTGGCCATGGGCGAACTGCGCACCGCCGTACGGACCCTGGCGCTGCTCGACCTGGAACCGGCCGAGGTGCTCACCGCGCTGGACGAGATCGCCCGGGGACTCGGCGCCCCCGGCGGCTCCCAGCAGGCCTCGCGGGCCGCCCTGCACTCACGGGACGCGGACCGCTCCGAGGTGTACCTCGCGACGTGCGTCTACGCGGTGTACGACCCGGTGACGCGGCGCTGCACGATAGCGAACGCGGGCCACATGCCGCCCGTTCTGGTGGAACCGGCCGAGGAGGGCGCCGAGCCGCGGCCCGGACTGCTCCTGGAGATCCCGACGGGACTGCCGCTGGGCGTGGGCGGGGAGCCCTTCGAGGAGGTCGAGGTCGAACTCCCGGAGGGCGCGATGCTCGCGCTGTACACGGACGGCCTGGTCGAATCGCGGGACCACCCGCTGGAAGAAGGCCTACGGGGCCTGCGGTCCGCGCTGGCAGACCCGGCGCGGCCCCTGGAGGAGGTCTGCGACCACGTCCTGAACACCCTCGACACCCGGCACGGGGAGGACGACATCGCCCTCCTGATGGCCCGGGTCCAGGGCCTCCCGGTGGACGCCGTCGGCGACTGGCAGCTGCCGCGCGAGGCCCGCTCGGTGGGCCGGGCGCGGGAACTGGCGCGGGCGAAGCTGCCCGCCTGGGGCCTGGAGGGGCTGCTCGACACCACGGAGCTGCTGGTGAGCGAGCTGGTCACCAACGCCCTGCGCTACGGCGAGGGCGAGATCCGGCTGCGGCTGCTGCTGGACCGGACCCTGGTGTGCGAGGTCTGGGACGCCAACCTGGCGCAGCCCAGGCGGCGTCGGGCGCGCGACACCGACGAGGGCGGCCGGGGCCTGCAGCTGGTCGGGCTGCTGTCGGCCGGCTGGGGCACCCGGCGCACGCACCGGGGCAAGACGGTCTGGTTCGAACTCCCGCTCCCGGGCGCGGTGGCCGAGTCGGTGGCCGAGCTCTCGGCGGAGCAGCTGCTGGGCATGTACGGGTAGCGCGCCTCCGGGGCCGGCCGCGGCCGGCCCCGGAGGGCGGTGGCGGGGTGGGCCTCAGGCCGTCGCCTTCAGGGCGGCCAGGCGGGCCTCGATCTCCGAGGTCTTGCCCAGGTCGTCCAGGGACTCGAACTGGGCGTCCAGGGAGGACGCGGCCAGCTCCTGCTTGCCCAGGGCCATGGCCTCCTCGCGGCGTACCTTGTCCTCGAAGCGGTTGAGGTCGCTCGTCGGGTCCATCACGTCGATGTTCTTGACCGCGTCCATCATCGTGTTCTGCGCCTGCGCGGTCTTGGCGCGGGCCACCAGTTCGTCGCGCTTGGCCGTCAGCTCGGTCAGCTTGTTCTTCATCGAGTCCAGACCGGACTTGAGTTTGTCGACCACCTCGGTCTGGGCGGCGATCGTCGGCTCGGCCGTCTTCGCCTCCTTCTCCGACTGCATCTGCCGGCCGAGGGCCACCTTGGCGAGGTTGTCGAACTTGTCCGCGTCCGCCGCCGTGCCCGGGGTGCCGTCCGTCCGCAGTTCGTCGGCCTTCTTGCTCGCCGCGAGGGCCTTGGAACCCCACTCGGCGGCCGCGTCCACGTCCTCCTTGTGGTCCGCCTCCAGCATCCGCAGGTTGCCGATGGTGGTGGCGACGGCCTGCTCCGCCTCCGAGATGTTGTTCGTGTAGTCGCGGATCAGCTGGTCCAGCATCTTCTGCGGGTCCTCGGCCTGGTCCAGCAGCGCGTTGATGTTGGCCTTGGCGAGCTGGGTGACCCGGCCGAGGATGCTCTGCTTGCTCATGGTGCTTCTCCTTGGGGGAGGGAAGGGAGGGGAAGTGGAAGGGGAGGAGAGGGGGGAAGGTCAGAAGCGGCCGCCACCGCCCATGCGGCCACGGGTTCCGCCGCCGCCGAAGGAGCCGGGGCCGCGTCCGCCGCCCCCGCCGAAGCCGCCTCCGCCCCCGCCGAAGCCTCCGCCGAAACCGCCCCCACCGCGGCCGCCGCCCCCACCGCGGCCGCCGTTCAGGATTTCGCCGAGGATGATCCCGCCGAGCACCGCACCGCTCATGCCGCTGCCCTGCCGCCGGCCGCCCGCGCCGCCGTACGGGTTCTGGTACGCGCCCACGTCCTGCTCGGCCAGCTGCTGCGCCTGGCGCGCGAGCGAGTCCGCCTGCTGCGCCTCCGCCAGCGCGCCCGGCGGATCCGTCGGGGCCAGGGAGGTGGAGCGCTCCAAGTGGCGCTGGGCCTCCGCCAGCCGGGTCCGGGCCTGGCTGCCGACCGCGCCGCGACTGGTGGTGATGTAGTCCGCCGCCGCGCCGATCGCGCTGCGGGCCGTGAGCAGGGCCTGGTCGAGCAGGGCCGCCGCCCGCTGGCGGCCCGACTCGCGCTCGCGGGCCCCGGCCAGCGCCTCGTCGAGGGCCGCGTCGGCCTCCTCGACGCGGCGCAGGGCGTCGATCGGGTCGTACCGGCCGCCGCTCTGCTCCTGGCGCACGTCGGCCAGTACGGCCTCCGCACGGCTGATCCGGCCGCGCAGGTCGGCGGTCGAGGTGCCCTCGGTGGTGCCGGTGAGCAGCCCGCGCGCGTCGGCGAGGTCCGTGTCCGTCTCGTTCAGGGCGCCCGGCAGTTTCCCGGCGGCCTCCGCGAGCTCCTGTGCCCGCCGCTCCACCGCGTCGACGAGGGTGGCCGCCTGGTCGACGGCGCCCTCGGCCGCCCGGACGTGCACCGCGGCTTTGCCGTTGTCGCCGGAGTCGATCGCGGCGCGGGCCTCGCCGAGGCTGGTCGTCGCGAACAGCAGGCGGTCCTTGGCCTGTTCGGGGTTGGAGGCCACGGGTGCGGCCGCCGAGTCCGCGTACTGGCGGCCGAGCGCCGTCAAGGTGGCCTCGGCCGTCGTCGTACGGCCCGTCAGGGCGCGGAAGTGGCCCTCCACCGTGGCGAGCGCCTGTGGGGCGTTCTTCTCCAGGTCCCGCAGCCGGTCGAAGTCCGCCGACTGGGCGTCCAGGCGCCGGTTGGCCTCCGTGCAGCGGGCCACGATCTCGTCCAGCATCCGGCGCCGGGTGGCGTCGTCCTCCGGGTAGGCGTCGTCGAGCTGCTGGCGCAGCCGGAAGGCGGCCGTCAGCTCTCCCTTGCCGTACTCCACGGCCTCCGTGAAGGCCGAGACCGCCCCCTCGCCGAACTGGGCGGTGGCGAAGCCGAGTTCCTCGGTGCTGGTGCGGATCGCGTCGTCGGTCTCCACCAGCAGGGCCTTGGCCCTGGAGTCCAGCTCGGGGAGGGGGAGCGGGGCGGGCTCCTGTCCGGGTCCCGTACCCCAGCCGGCGGTCTTCCCGCTGCCGCCGCCCCCGCCGGCGCGCTTGCGCTTGCGGCGGGTGTACGCGTACGCGCCGAGGGCGCCCGCCGCGCCGACCGCGACCACCGGGAGGACGTAGTCCCCGGCGCCGTTCTCGCTGCTCGCGGCGGACCCGCCCGGGTCCGCCTCGCCGGGGGTGACGGCGGGCACGGGTACGGGCTTGCCCGCCAGGACCGCGTCGTATCCGTTCGCGGCGCCGATCGCGGCGCCCGCCCAGTCGTTCTGCCGCAGGGCCGGTTCGATCGCGGTCTGCGCGACGGCCGCCAGCTGCTCCTTGGTGAAACCGGAGTCCACGTCGGCCGAGTAGGCGTACTGCCGGGCGCCGGTACCGATGGCGAGCAGGACGTCGTTCTGGCCGAGGCCGTTCTTCTGGGCGGTGGCGTCGGCCCAGCTCTGCGCGGAGCGGCCGGAGAAATCGCGTACGTAGGTGACGAACAGCTGGATCTTCCGGTCGGCGTACAGCTTGTCCAGCGCGGCGGTGACGGCGGGCTCGCGGTCGCCCAGGGCGTTCACCCGGTCGGTGATCTGCCCCTGCTGCGACAGGGTGACGGGGTCGTCGGCGCGGGCGGCGGGCGCGGTGGCCGTCGCCCAGCCGCCGGCCGCCAGGAGGGCGGCGGCCAGGGTGAGGGTGGCCCGCAGGGATATGCCGGCGGCGGTGCGTCTCTTCGTCCTGCTTCTCGGCGGAGTCACATTTGGGAGGGTATGGGGGGATTCTGCCGGACGCACCCGGAGTCGGACCCGGAGTCGGACCCGGAGTCGGACCCGGAGTCGGACCCGGAGCCGGACCCCGGACGGGGCACGGCTCCGGCACGGCTCCGGACCCCGGGCGGGCCGGTCAGGGAAGGGCGTAGGCCGCGAGCTCCGGGCGGGACAGGGCCAGGTGGTCGCCGATCAGGAGGGCGTCCGCGTCGGCGAGGGCCGGGTGGTCCCATTGGCGGCGGAGCTTGCCCGTCGCCGGATCCAGGACGGCGACGAAGGGGCCGGCGGAGCGGTTCAGGAGGCCGCGACGGCCGCCGCCCAGCACCTTGACGTACAGGCCGCCCGACCGCACGCCCAGCAGTTCGAGCACGCACCCCGCCCCCTCTCGCCGGGTCAGCGCCCGCTGCCAGCGCAGCGCCCCGGTCCCCGCGTCGAGCGCGAAGACCAGGTCCGCGCCCTGGTCCGGGCGGTACACGGCCGCGTACACCGTGCCGCGTTCGCTCAGCAGCGGCTCCGCCGGGACGCCCGGCGCGAACCTCCACAGCTCCCGGCCGGTGCTCCGGTCCAGGGCCAGCAGCCCCTCGCCGTCGAGGAGCGCGACGGGACCGCCACTGCCGGAGGGCAGCTGCCCGTGCAGCGTGCGGTCCGCGGGGCGGCTCCGGGGGAAGGACCACAGCAGCCGGCCGGTCGGCAGGTGCAGCGCCTGGACCAGCCGGTCGTCCGGCAGGACGAGGCAGTCGCCCGCCACGGCGGGGGACCGCACGCCGGAGCCCGTCAGTGCGCGCTGCCACAGGACTTCGCCCGTCTTCGCCGACAGCGCGGTGAGATCGCCCGGTGCCCCGTGCAGCACCACGGGACCGGCGGCGCGCAACGGCCGCTCCCCGGGCAGGTCCCGCCACCACCGCACCCGCCCGTCCCGCGGTTCCCGCGCCACCAGCCGGACCCCCGGCGCACCCTCGCGCCGCACCTCGACGTAGACCGTGGCCGCGTCCGCCGCGCAGGACACCCGCAGCCGCCCGGCCCCGGGCAGCGGCGGCGCGGCCGCGCCCACACCCTCGTCGGAGCGGGCCGTCCAGCGGGTCGCGCCCACGTCGGCCCGTACGCAGCCCACCTCGGGCCCCGACCGCCACACCACATGGGCCCCGGCCGCGTAGAGGGCGTCCGGCCGGGCGGCCGTGAGCCAGGCGAGGGCCCCGGGGGCGGCACGGGGTCCCGGGCGGCCCGTGAGCGAGCGCGACCCCCGGGCCGTCGGGGGGCCGGAGTCCGGACCTCCCGGGCCCGCGGTCCCGGACGGCGGCGAGCTCCCCGGGTCCGCGGCCGCCTCCGCAAGCCAGGGCGTGCTTCCCGTCGCCACGCATTCCCGCGCGATACGGGCCAGCGCGCGGGCCCGCTCCGCCGCGTCCGGCAGGTTCCGGGCCCGGCCCGCCCGCTCCCGCGCCGCCTCCGGGTCCAGTGGCGGCCGCGCAGCCTGCTCGACGGCGGCCCGCGCCCCGGCCAGCGAAGCCAGGGCGTGGCCGGTCTTCTCGTCGCCGGAGGCCTCCGTCCGGCCGCGGAGCAGGCCCTCGGCCTGGCCGCGCAGCCGCTCCGCCTCCACGAGCCGCCCCTGCTCCGCGTGGTGCGCCGCCTCCTCGCGCAGCCACGCCGCGCGCTCCTCCAGGAACCCGGGCAGTTCCCGCTCGGCCTGTTCCAGGACCTGCACGGCACCCGGCCGGTCCCCGGCCCCGGCGCGGTCGCGCGCCACCTGGCACAGCGCCAGCAGCCGCCCCCCGGCGGAGCCGATCCGCTCGCTGAGCCGCAGGGCCGCCGCGAGGTCGCGCGGGGCGACGGCCAGCACCATGTCGTAGGTGGCGGCCCCGCGCAGCCCGGCGTCCGGGATCAGGGCCAACTGCAGTTCGGCCTCGGCTGGATCGGCGGCGGCGACGGCCGTGCCGATGTGGGTGAAGAGCCGCTTCTCGGACGGTCCGCCGGTGAAGTGGTCCGTGGCGATCCGGGCGGCCTGTTCGGGCGCCACCCGGGCCAGCTCGAAGGCGACCGCGCGCAGCGGGCCCGCCCGGTCCGGTCCGAACACCGTGAACAGCGCCTGCTGCGCGTCGGTCAGCAGCCGCCGCGCCCGCGCCGGGGCCTGCGCGGAGGTGTCCTTGGCCAGACCGGTCAGCAGCCCGGCCACCCGGGCCCCGTCGCCCCCGCCGTCACTCCACGCCGCGCTCTCGGCCTCGGCCAGCAGCCGCCCCGCGAGCCCCGCGTCGAAGCGGGCCGCGGCGTCGGCGGCGACGGCCAGCACCTCGACCCGGGCCTTGCCGTCCGCCGACACCGCGCGCAGCGCGTCCTCGGCCTCCAGCAGCAACTCCCGCACGAACTCCCGTACGCCGACGGGGACGCCGCCGGCTCCGGTACCGCTTCCAGTCCCGCCCGGGGCCCCGCTTCCGTTCCCAGCCCCGCTTCCGCCTTCGCTTCCGTTCCCGCCCGGAAGGCCGATGCGCTCGCGGCCGGTGCCGGGCCGGCGCTCAGCACCGGCCTGCCCGGCGGGTCCGGAGCCGGCCCCGGATCCCGACCCGGCCCCGGCCCCGGACCGCTCCGTGACGGTGGTACCGGCTCCGGTCCGGGGGTCGCGTCCGGCCCCGTCGCGGGCCCGGGTGTCGCGCCCGAATCCGGTCCGGGCCCCGTCCCCGCCCCCGTCCGCAGGACCCCGCCCCCCGGAGCCGCCCAGCAGCCCGCGCAGCGACTTCGCCACGACCGCCGCCGATTCCGGCCGGTCCGCCGCGTCCTTGGCCAGCAGGTGCAGCACCAGCCGGTCCACCTCCGGGGCCACCGGCCTGCCGGCCTCGCGCAGCGGCAGCGGCGGGTCCTCGATGTGCCGGAGCATCAGCGCGTAGGGCCCGTCGGCGCTCTCGCCGAAGGGCGGCTCCCCGCTCAGCAGGGCGTACAGCACGCACCCCAGCGCGTACAGATCGCACCGGGCGTCCACGTGCTCGCCCCGCCACTGTTCGGGGGCCATGTACGGCGGGCTGCCGAAGATCCGGCCGGTCACCGTCCAGCCCGCGGTGGCGTCCGAGGAGTGCGCGATGCCGAAGTCGCAGATCTTCAGCCGGCCCCCCGGCAGCAGGAAGAGGTTGGCGGGCTTCAAGTCCCGGTGGATGACGGAGCGTTCGTGGGCGGCGGCCAGCGCCTCGGCGGTCTGCGCGGCCAGTTCCAGCGCGACCTCCACCGCGAGCCCGCCCGGCTCCCGCGCCAGGGCGCTGCGCAGGTCCTCGCCCGCGAGCAGCTCCATCACGATGAAGAGCCGCCCCTCCTCCTGTCCCACGTCGTGCACGACGGTGATGCCCGGGTGCTGGAGCCGCGCCCCGATGGTGGCCTCGCGCCGGAAACGGGCGACCACCTCGTCGTTCGTGGCCGCCTCCAGCAGCACCTTCACCGCCACGGCGCGGTCGAGCGCCGTGTCGTGCGCCCGCCACACCTCGCCCATGCCGCCCTGGCCGAGCCGCTGGTCGAGGCGGTACCGGCCCGCCAGCTGATCCCCCACCCGCACCGCGAAAGCCCCCTGACATCACGTCAACGACGTTGATACAGGGGGCATTCTGTACTGCGAAGTGAACAGCTGGGGGCTGCTATCGACCGGAACGGCGCCCGATCTTGTTCCCCAGCCACACCAGGGGGTCGTACTTGCGGTCCACGGCCCGCTCCTTCAGCGGGATCAGGGCGTTGTCGGTGATCTTGATTCCCTCGGGGCAGACCTCCGTGCAGCACTTGGTGATGTTGCAGTAGCCGAGCCCGTGCTCCTCCTGGGCGGTGCGCTTGCGGTCCAGGCCCGTTTCGGCCGCCGCGTCCAGGGGGTGCATGTCCAGCTCCGCCACCCGCATCAGGAAGCGGGGGCCGGCGAAGGCCGTCTTGTTCTCCTCGTGGTCACGCACCACGTGACAGGTGTCCTGGCACAGGAAGCACTCGATGCACTTGCGGAACTCCTGCGAGCGCTCCACGTCGATCTGCTGCATCCGGTACTCGCCCGGTGCGACCCCGGGCGGGGGCACGAAGGCCGGGATCTCGCGCGCCTTCTGGTAGTTGAAGGACACGTCCGTCACCAGGTCGCGGACCACGGGGAAGGCCCGCAGCGGGGTCACGGTGATCGTTTCTTCCCGGGTGAAGGTCGACATCCGCGTCATGCACAGCAGCCGGGGCCGCCCGTTGATCTCGGCGCTGCACGAACCGCACTTGCCCGCCTTGCAGTTCCAGCGCACCGCGAGGTCCGAGGCCTGGGTGGCCTGGAGCCGGTGGACGATGTCCAGCACCACCTCCCCGTCGTGCACCTCCACGGTGAAATCGCGCAGTTCGCCGCCCTCCGCGTCACCCCGCCAGATCCGGAACGCGGCATCGTAGGTACTCACGCGTGGAACTCCTCTTCGGCGAGGTACTTGACCAGCTCTTCCTTCTCGAAGAGCGCGAGCAGGTCGGGTCGGATGGGTTCGGTGCGCACCCGGGTCAGCTCGATCCGGTCGGCCGCCGGGTCCTGGGGCGCCGGGGTCACCGGCCGGCACAGCAGGTTCACCGGCCGCCAGTCCCGTTCCATCGCCGGGCAGTCCTCGCGGGTGTGCCCGCCCCGGCTCTCGGTGCGCTCCAGGGCCGCGCGGGCCACGCACTCGCTGACGAGCAGCATGTTCCGCAGGTCCAGCGCCAGGTGCCAGCCCGGGTTGAACTGCCGGTGGCCCTCGACCCCGGCCCGGGAGGCCCGTAGCCGCAGGGTCGCCAGCTTCTCCAGGGCCTCGGCCATCTCGCCCTCGCGGCGGATGATGCCGACGAGGTCGTTCATGGTGGTCTGGAGTTCCTGGTGGAGGCTGTACGGGTTCTCCGCGCCCTCGGCGGCATGGAACGGAGCCAGCGCCTCCGTGGCCGCCTCGTCCACCATGGCCTGGTCCACGGCCGGCAGCCGGCCCGCCTGCGCGGCCGCGTACTCGGCGGCGTGCAGCCCGGCTCGGCGGCCGAAGACCAGCAGGTCGGAGAGGGAGTTCCCGCCGAGCCGGTTCGAGCCGTGCATCCCGCCCGCGACCTCGCCGGCCGCGAAGAGGCCGGGCACGCCGACCGTGGCGGCGGTGTCGGAGTCGACCGCGATGCCGCCCATCACGTAGTGGCAGGTCGGGCCGACCTCCATCGGCTCGGCGGTGATGTCCACGTCCGCCAGCTCCTTGAACTGGTGGTACATCGACGGGAGCCGCCGCTTGATCTTCTCGGCCGGCATCCGGGTGGACACGTCCAGGAACACCCCGCCGTGCGGGGTGCCGCGCCCGGCCTTGACCTCGGAGTTGATGGCGCGCGCCACCTCGTCGCGGGGGAGCAGCTCGGGCGGGCGCCGGTTGTGGTCCGGGTCCTCGTACCAGCGGTCGCCCTCCTCCTCGGACTGCGCGTACTTCTCCTTGAAGACGTCCGGGATGTAGTCGAACATGAACCGCTTGCCCTCGCTGTTGCGCAGCACCCCGCCGTCGCCGCGCACCGACTCGGTGACGAGGATCCCCTTCACCGAGGGCGGCCAGACCATGCCGGTCGGGTGGAACTGCACGAACTCCATGTTCAGCAGGGGCGCCCCGGCGAGCAGGGCCAGCGCGTGGCCGTCGCCCGTGTACTCCCAGGAGTTCGAGGTGGTCTTGAAGGACTTGCCGATGCCGCCCGTGGACAGCACGACCGCCGGGGCCTCCAGGACGAAGAAGCGGCCGGTCTCGCGCTCGTAGCAGAAGGTGCCCGAGACCTGCTCGCCCGCGGCGGAGCCGCTAACGGATTCGGTCTTCAGGACCCTTGTGACGGTGCACTCCTGGAAGACCTTGAGCCGGGCCTCGTGGTCCCCGTACTCCTTGAAGTCCTCCTGCTGGAGCTGGACGATCTTCTGCTGGAGGGTGCGGATCAGCTCCAGGCCGGTGCGGTCGCCGACGTGCGCGAGGCGCGGGTACTCGTGCCCGCCGAAGTTGCGCTGCGAGATCTTCCCGTCGGGGGTGCGGTCGAAGAGCGCGCCCCAGGTCTCCAGCTCCCAGACCCGGTCCGGGGCCTCCTTCGCGTGCAGTTCCGCCATCCGCCACTGGTTGAGGAACTTGCCGCCGCGCATGGTGTCGCGGAAGTGCACCTGCCAGTTGTCGCCCTCGTTGACGTTGCCCATGGAGGCGGCGATCCCGCCCTCCGCCATCACGGTGTGGGCCTTGCCGAACAGGGACTTGCAGATCACGGCCGTCCGGGCGCCGCGTTCGCGGGCCTCGATCGCGGCCCGCAGTCCGGCGCCGCCCGCGCCGACCACGACCACGTCCCACTGCTGCCGTTCCACTTGAGCCATGTCAGAAAAACCTCGGGTCTGTGAAGGCGCCGCTGGCCACCAGGTACACGTAGAAGTCGCAGGCGGCCACGCTGATCAGCGAGGCCCACGCCAGCTGCATGTGACGGGAGTTGAGGCGGCTGACCCAGCCCCACAGGCGGTAGCGCACCGGATGCTCGGAGAAGTGCTTGAGGCGGCCGCCCATGATGTGCCGGCAGGAGTGGCAGGACAGGGTGTAGGCCCAGATCAGACCGATGTTGACGAGGAACAGCAGCGTCCCGAGGCCCATGTGGCCCCATTCGTAACGGTCGTTGCGGAAGGTCAGCACGGTGTCGTAGGTGAGGATCCCCGCCACCGGCAGCGCCGCGTAGAAGAAGTAGCGGTGCATGTTCTGGAAGATCAGCGGGAAGCGGGTCTCACCGCTGTACGAGGCGTGCGGCTCGGCGACGGCGCAGGCCGGCGGCGAGGCCCAGAAGCCCCGGTAGTAGGCCTTGCGGTAGTAGTAGCAGGTCAGCCGGAAGCCGAGCGGGAAGACCAGGATCAGCAGGGCGGGGGACAGGCCCCACCAGCTGCCGAAGAGGTCCAGGTTCGGGCCGCCGCGCATCTCCTCGCAGTTCTCCGCCAGACAGGGGGAGTAGAAGGGGGAGACGTACGGGGCCGCGTAGTAGTCGGCGTTGGCGAAGGCCCGCCAGGTGGAGTAGACGATGAAGGCGAGCAGCCCGGCCGCGGTGCCGGCGGGCGAGAGCCACCACCGGTCGGTCCGCAGGTGCCGGGCTGCGATCGCGGCCCGCGAGGCGTCGTGGACGCCGCCGGGCCGCTGGGATGGTGGTTGGGTGCCTGTGGCCAAGAGGGACTCCGGGTGGAGTGATGAGGGGTGGCCCAGGAGACCCGGCCGCCGTCACTGAGGGTGGCCGGGTCTGGTGGGGTGTGCGGGGGTGTGCGGTCCGAGGCCGTCTAGGGGGCGCGGCGGTCGCGGGCGCCGAGACCCTCGTCGTCGGAATCCGTCCACAGTGAACTGTCGTACGGGGTGTCCGGTACATCGACCATGCCGGCCGTGCGGCCCGGTCCGCCCGCGCCCGGAGGCTTGGGGGCGGCCGGAGCCTGCCGCGCGACATCCTGTTCGAGCCGCTCCACCGAGCGGACCAGCTCGTTCAGATTGCGCCGTACGGTGGTCAAATCGTCTTGCAGGGACATGACTTGCCCTCATTTCCGCGTGGTGCGGTGGCATCGCTCATGTGCGCCTGCGAGTGTCGCGCCTTCCGTCCCCGGTTGTGAAGGGACGTGCAGCGATTGCGGGCGCGCAGGCGCGAACCGTGCGCCCTCCCTCACCCCATTTTCATCCCTCTTACGGGGGAACGCCCGTCCGGAGCACAAGCCGGATTGGTCCGCACGGGTGGGGTTCGCGGCGTGGCGAGGGTCCGCTGCGGTGGGTGCGGCGGGGTGTCGATTTCAGTGGGCTTCGGCACCCAGTGTGATCAGCTCCATATACCGCCGAACGTGATCAAGGCCCCCTCCTTTTCACGACCAGCCCCCCACGCCCTGCCCCGGAGGTACCACCCATGTCCCAGAGAAGGCGCAGGTCCTTGGCGCTCCTGACCTCGGGAGTTCTTGCACTGCCGCTGCTCGCGGGCTGCGGCGCGGGTGAAGACGAGGGCGGCCCGGTCGCCGCCGGGCAGGACATCGCGACCACCACCCGCGACAAGGTGGCCGACGGCGGGGTGCTGCGCTGGGCCGTGGACGCCCTGCCCGGCACCCTCAACATCTTCCAGGCCGACGCCGACGCCACCACCGGCCGGATCGCCGGGGCGGTACTGCCCCAGCTGTTCGTGCTGGACGCCAAGGGGCGGCCGGTGGCCAATCCCGACTTCCTGGAGAAGGCAGAGGTCGTCGAGCGGGAGCCCAAGCAGGTCGTCCTGTACAAGCTGAACCAGCAGGCCGTGTGGAGCGACGGCCGCGAGATCGGCGCCGCCGACTTCGTCGCCCAGTGGCGGGCCCTGAACGGCAAGGACTCCGCTTACTGGACCGCGCGCAACGCGGGCTACGACCGGATCGAGAAGATCGAGCGCGGCAAGACGGACCTGGAGGTCAAGGTCACCTTCGTCAAGCCGTACGCCGACTGGCGCTCCCTCTTCTCCCCGCTCTACCCCAAGCAGGTCACCGGCACCCCGGAAGCCTTCAACGAGGGCGCCCGCGGCGCCCTCAAGGTCACCGCCGGACCCTTCTCGCTGGGCGCCATCGACAAGAAGACCGGCACCGCCGCCCTGACGCGCAACCCGCGCTGGTGGGGCGCCCCCGCCAAGCTCGACTCCCTCGTGCTCACCGCCGTGCCCCGGGCGGAGCGCCCGGCGGCGCTCGCCGCGGGCAAGCTCGACATGGCCGAGATCGACCGCACCGGCGCCGACCGGATCGCCCTGGCCCAGCGGGACGCCGCCAAGGCCGACGGGGCCCACGGCCCCGCCGCCTCGGTGACGCCCGCGCAGGCCACCCTCTCGTGGGCGCTGGCCTTCGGCGTGGACGAGGCCAAGGCCAAGGAGGCGCAGGAGACCCGGCAGAAGCACGCCGAGGCGGTCAAGCGGTACGCCGAGGAGCAGGGCGCCCTGCGCGCCTTCACCGTCCGCAAGTCCCTGGAGCCCGCCTACACCCAGCTCGCCATGAACGGGGCCTCCGGCCCGCTCACCGACGAGCGCGTGCGCCGGGCCGTGGCCAGAGCCCTGGACCGCCAGGCCCTCGCCGACATCGTCCTCAAGCCGCTGGGCCTGCCCGCGAAGCCCGTGGGCAGCCACCTGGCGCTGGCCGGGCAGCAGGCGTACGCCGACAACAGCGACGCCCTCGGCGGTCAGGACACCGAGGCCGCGCAGGCCCTGCTCGCGGACGCCGGCTGGCGCCGGGGCGGCAAGCTCACCGAGCCGAACGGGGCCAAGGCGGGAGCGGAAGCCGCGAAGGAGCACGACGACGGGAAGACCCCGTCGGGCCCCGGGACCGGCAACGACGGGCTCTACATCGTCGGCCAGGACGACGAGCGCAACGGAGACCACGACGCCTCCGGCCGGCGCGGGGACGACAAGCCGGCGGCCGGAGCCGAGGCCGCCCGCCGGGACCACCCGGACCACCCCGACCACCGCCCCGAAGGCCCCGAGAACCCGGCCGGCATGGCCCTGCCCGAGGGCGTGTACGGGTTCGACGGGGAGATCGTCGACGCCGACGCCTTCGCCTCCGGTGTCCAGCCCTCCCC
Source organism: Streptomyces sp. NBC_00454 (assembly GCF_041434015.1). Taxonomy (GTDB): domain Bacteria; phylum Actinomycetota; class Actinomycetes; order Streptomycetales; family Streptomycetaceae; genus Streptomyces. The sequence goes on from NZ_CP107907.1 coordinate 5,080,289, forward strand.
GGTGCTGGCCCCGGCCCCCTTCGCCGCCCGGCAGGAACAACTGCTGCTCACCCAGGCGGCCCAGGCGGCGCAGGCCGCACAGGCCGCACAGACCGAAGCCGTGGACGACGGCAAGCGCAGCCCGGCCCTGGACGCCGAGGCCGCCGACCCGGCGGCCAAGGCGAGCGGCGCCCCGCCGGCCCCCGCCAAGCAGGCCGTACGCAACTCGGGCTCCATGCTCGCCAAGGACGGCAAGCCGCTCACCCTGCGCTTCGTCCTCCCGTCGGGCCCCGGCTCGGAGGCCCTGCGCACGGTCGGCGAGCGGATCGCGCAGATGCTCCACAAGGTCGGCGTGCAGGCGGAGCTGACCAAGGTGGCCGACGAGAGCTTCTTCAAGGACTACGTCGCCTCCGGCCAGTACGACCTGGCCCTGTACTCCTGGCCCGCGACCGCCTACCCCGCCACCGACGCCCGGCCGATCTTCGCGAAGCCCGAGCCGGCGGCCGACGGCTCGCTGGTGGTCGAACAGAACTACACCCGGGTCGGCACCGACCACATCGACCAGCTCTTCGACCAGGCCGCCGGCACGCTGGACGAGGACCAGTCCCGCGAGCTGATGCGCAAGGCGGACGCCCGGATCTGGGCTGCGGCCGGCTCCATCCCGCTCTACCAGCGCCCCGAGCTGGTGGCGGCGAAGCCGAACCTGGTCAACGCGGGCGCCTTCGGCCTCGGCGCGCCCCGCTACCAGGACATCGGCTGGAAGAAGGCGCCGACGGCCAAGGACAAGGCCAAGGACGACAAGAAGAACTGATGACGAAACGGTGCATCCGAGATTGAGACCCGGGTTTCTACCTCAGATGTGACTCAAGTCCCTTGCCCGCCGGGAACCCGGCGGGCAAGGTCGTACGTACCCGTTGACCCGCGTGTATTCAGGCAGTACCAGGGGCCGAGACCCCCCACCGAAACCTCGGCCCTCCTCAGTCGTCCGGCCTCTTGACAGACCCCCCGGCAGGCGGTTCCCGCTGCGCGACGTACGATGGGGTAAGGCCGTGGCAGGTTTTCCGCCCGGTCGAGGCTCGCGTGCCGGACCGTACGCGTCGCCATCCACGATCCCGGGAGAAGCGCCGAAGTGCCCACGCGCCACGACATCCGTAACGTCGCCATCGTCGCCCACGTCGACCATGGCAAGACGACCATCGTCGATGCCATGCTCAAGCAGGCCGGTGCCTTCGCCGCCCACCAGCACCTCGACGACCGCATGATGGACTCGAACGACCTGGAGCGTGAGAAGGGCATCACGATCCTCGCCAAGAACACGGCGGTGAAGTACCACCCGAAGGACGGGTCGGCCCCGATCACGATCAACATCATCGACACCCCCGGCCACGCCGACTTCGGTGGTGAGGTCGAGCGCGGTCTGTCGATGGTGGACGCCGTCGTTCTGCTGGTGGACGCCTCCGAGGGTCCGCTGCCCCAGACCCGCTTCGTCCTGCGCAAGGCCCTGCAGGCGAAGATGCCGGTCATCCTCTGCATCAACAAGACGGACCGTCCGGACTCCCGGATCGACGAGGTCGTCAACGAGACGTACGACCTCTTCCTCGACCTGGACGCCGACGAGGACCAGATCGAGTTCCCGATCGTCTACGCCTGTGGCCGTGACGGCGTGGCCTCGCTGACCAAGCCGGAGGACGGCACCGTCCCCGCGGACAGCGACAGCCTGGAGCCCTTCTTCTCCACCATCCTGGCCCACGTCCCGGCCCCGGTGTACGACGAGGAGGCCCCCCTCCAGGCCCACGTCACCAACCTGGACGCGGACAACTTCCTCGGCCGCATCGCGCTGGTGCGCGTCGAGCAGGGCGAGCTCCGCAAGGGTCAGACCGTCGCGTGGATCAAGCGTGACGGCACCATCTCCAACGTCCGCATCACCGAGCTGATGATGACCGAGGCGCTCACCCGCAAGCCGGCCGAGGTGGCGGGCCCGGGTGACATCTGCGCGGTCGCCGGTTTCCCCGACATCATGATCGGCGAGACCCTGGCCGACCCGGAGAACCCGATCGCGCTCCCGCTGATCTCGGTCGACGAGCCGGCGATCTCGATGACCATCGGTACGAACACCTCCCCGATGGTCGGCCGCGGCGGCAGCGGCAAGGGCGCGGACGCCAAGTCCGCGGTCAAGGACCGCAAGGTCACCGCCCGCCAGGTCAAGGACCGTCTGGACCGCGAGCTGGTCGGTAACGTCTCGCTCCGCGTCCTCGACACCGAGCGTCCCGACGCCTGGGAGGTCCAGGGCCGTGGTGAGCTCGCGCTCGCCATCCTGGTCGAGCAGATGCGCCGCGAGGGCTTCGAGCTGACCATCGGCAAGCCGCAGGTCGTCACGCAGATCGTCGACGGCAAGGTGCACGAGCCGGTCGAGCGCATGACGGTCGACGTCCCCGAGGAGCACATGGGTGCGGTCACGCAGCTCATGGGCGTCCGCAAGGGCCGCATGGACAACATGTCGAACCACGGCTCCGGCTGGGTCCGCATGGAGTTCGTCGTCCCGTCGCGCGGCCTCATCGGCTTCCGTACCGAGTTCCTGACCGGTACGCGCGGTACGGGCATCGCCCACTCGATCCACGAGGGCCTCGAGCCGTGGTTCGGCCAGCTGGTGACCCGTAACAACGGTTCGCTGGTCGCCGACCGCTCCGGTTCGGTCACGCCGTTCGCCATGATCAACCTGCAGGAGCGCGGTGTCCTGTTCACCGAGCCCGGCACCGAGGTGTACGAGGGCATGATCGTCGGCGAGAACTCGCGCGCCGACGACATGGACGTGAACATCACCAAGGAGAAGAAGCTCACCAACATGCGTGCGGCTTCCGCGGACAACACCGAGAACGTGGTGCCCCCGCGCAGGCTCTCCCTGGAGCAGTCCCTGGAGTTCTGCCGCGACGACGAGTGCGTCGAGGTGACCCCGGAGGCCGTCCGCATCCGCAAGGTCGTCCTGGACCAGAAGGACCGCTCGCGCTCCGCCTCGCGCGCCAAGTCCGGCAAGTAATCGAGTAGGACCCAGATCACACTTGGGTCCGCCCGGTCACGGCTTTTTCGAGCAGCCCCTCCCCGCACGGTCTCCGTGCAGGGAGGGGCTGTTCGCTTTTGTCAAGTGGATTGTTTCCGTCCGGTGTCCGGATACCGACCGTGACACTCCGGAAGAAGAGCTAACAGTCCGTTTCGCACGTGTCTGTCTCCTATCCGTTTGTCCGGATTTCGGGTTTTGGCCATAGTGCGATGTTGTGAAAACGAGACCACTTAAGTGTGGTTTACGGTCTGGGCGTCCCTGAGGATGGCTCCATTGAGCTCGGGTCAATGGGTCACACGCTGTGGGGAGCGTCGACTCACGAGCACACTCGGGGCACTGGTTCCTTATCGCCGTCAGGGGTGTCGGCGAAACGCAACACGTGTCCCTCACATCAGACAGTGGACTCATGAGGAGGAAACCCATGCGCGGTGCCAAGAGCGCCAAGTGGGTAACGGGCGCGATTGTCGTTGCCCTGGCTGCGACCGCTTGCGGTGGCGGCGGCGGCAAGGTGGCCGGCAAGGGCGATGTCGACCCGAACGGCATCTACTCGGTCGAGGTCGGCGAGCCGGAGAAGCTTCTCCAGCCGGCCGACACGATGGAGTCCAACGGCTCGATCGTCATGTCGGGCCTGTTCGCCCCGCTCGTCGACTACGACGCCGACGGCAAGCTGGTCATGATCAACGCCGAGTCGGTGGAGACCAAGGACAGCAAGACCTGGACCGTCAAGCTCAAGCCGGGCTGGACCTTCCACGACGGCACCAAGGTGACCGCCGAGTCCTACGTGAAGGCGTGGAACTGGGGCGCGAACATCAACAACAAGCAGGGCAACGCGTCCTGGTTCGCCGACATCAAGGGCTACGAGGCCGTCCACCCGGAGGCCAAGGACGCCAAGCCCACCGGTGACTCCCTCGAGGGTCTGAAGGTCGTCGACGAGAACACCTTCACCATCGAGCTCGCCAACGCGGTGCCGTACTTCTCGTACAAGCTCGGCTACCAGGCCTTCCTGCCGCTGCCCGACTCCTTCTTCAAGGACCCCGCGGCCGCCGGTGAGAAGCCGGTCGGCAACGGCCCCTACAAGTTCAAGTCGTGGGAGCACAAGAAGCAGATCGAGCTCACGCGCTTCGACGACTACAAGGGTCCGAACAAGGCGAAGAACGGTGGCGTCGTTCTCAAGAACTACTCCACCCTCGAGACCGCCTACGAGGACCTGAAGTCGGGCAACGTCGACGTCCTGCGCCAGGTCGGTCCGAAGGACCTCCCGGTCTACCGCGCCGACCTCGGTGACCGCGCCGTGGACCAGGCGTACTCCGCCATCCAGACGCTGGCCATCGCGTACTACGCCGACCAGTGGAAGACCCCGAAGGTCGTCGACCCGAAGGTCATCCAGGGTCTGTCGATGGCGATCGACCGCGACACCATCACCAAGACCGTGCTCCAGGGCACCCGCGAGCCCGCCACGGGCTGGGTCGCCAAGGGCGTCCTCGGCTACACGCCGAACGCGACCGGTGACGTCACCAAGTTCGACCCCGCGAAGGCCAAGGCGCTCATCGCCGAGGGCGGCGGCGTTCCGAACAACGAGATCTTCATCCAGTTCAACTCGGATGGCGGTCACAAGGAATGGGTCGAGGCTGTCTGCAACAGCATCACCCAGGCCACCGGCGTCAAGTGCACCGGTGACGCCAAGCCGGACTTCCAGGCCGACCTCCAGGCCCGTAAGACCCAGCAGGTCAAGTCGATCTACCGCTCCGGCTGGGTCCTCGACTACCCGGTGAACGCGAACTTCATCAGCGACCTGTTCCGTACGGGCGCCGGTGGCAACCAGGGCGGGTTCTCGAACCCGGCGCTGGACGCGAAGATCGCCGCGGCCGACACGGCGGCGAGCCTGGACGAGTCCGTGAAGGCCTACCAGGCCATCGAGAAGGACCTCGTCAACTACATGCCGTCGATCCCGCTCTGGTACTACAAGGTCAACGCGGGCTTCTCGGAGAAGGTCTCGAACGTGAAGTACGCCCAGGACGGCGACCCGATCCTCGAGGGTGTCGAGGTCAAGAAGTAAGTCCCACCGCGTAATTCATTTCGACGGATGTGGGCCGGCGGGGAGCCGGCCCGCATCCGGGCCTATACGCAGCGCCCCGGGGGGCCCTTTCGCGACGCAGTGACGATCCCGTCACGCGCGTGCGTGGCGAAAGGGCCCGTCCGGCTGCGCCTGCCGCATCTTCTACGGAGGCATGATGGGGCGCTATGTCGCACGACGACTGCTCCAGATGATCCCGGTCTTCTTCGGGACGACCCTGCTCATCTTCTTTATGGTGTACAGCCTGCCCGGCGACCCCGTGGCCGGACTCTTCGGAGACAAGGGCGCGGACCCGGCCACGCTGGCCGCGCTCCGTCACCAGCACGGTCTGGACCTGCCGATCTGGCAGCAGTACTACAACTACATCACCGGCATCCTGTTCCACTTCGACTTCGGAACGCAGATCCGCAGCGGCCGTGAGATCACCGAGGTCATCGGTGGTGCCTTCCCGGTCACGATCCGGCTGGCCTTCCTGGCGTTCGCCATCGAGATCGTCCTGGGCCTCGCGCTCGGGATCGTCGCCGGCCTCAAGGCCGGCAAGCTCGTGGACAACATCATCCTGATCCTCACCCTGCTGATCATCTCGATGCCGGTCTTCGTCCTCGGTTTCATCGTCAAGTCGGTGTTCGCCTTCCAGCTCGGCTGGATCGAGCCGAACGTCAGCATCAACGAGACCTGGGGCGAGCTGCTCGCACCGGCGATCGTGCTGGGGTCCTTGTCGCTCGCCTATGTGGCCCGCCTGACCCGCACCTCGATGGCCGAGAACCTGCGCGCCGACTACGTGCGCACCGCCGTCGCCAAGGGCCTGCCCAAGCGCCGCGTCATCGGTGTCCACCTGATGCGCAACTCGATGATCCCGGTCGTCACCTTCCTGGGCACCGACATCGGCGCCCTCATGGGCGGCGCCGTCGTCACCGAGGGCATCTTCAACGTCAAGGGTGTCGGCGGTCTGATCTACGACTCGGTCGTCCGCCGCGAGGGCCTGACCGTGGTCGGTGTCGTCACCGTCCTGGTCGTCGTCTACCTCATAGCCAGCCTGCTCGTCGACCTCCTCTACGCGGTCATGGACCCGAGGATCCGGTATGCCTGACATGACCCAGACCGAAACCGTCAAGGCCGAGACCCCGGGAGCGCCCGGCGCCCCGGTGGAGCCGGCGAAGGCCGAGAAGGCGCGCAGCCTCTGGGGCGACGCGTGGGCCGACCTGCGTCGCAACCCCTACTTCGTGGTCTCCGCGGCGCTGATCTTCGTCCTCCTCGTGATCGCCGCCTTCCCGGGCTGGTTCACCAGCGTCGACCCCACCAAGGGCGACCTGGTCCACCACTTCCTCGGCAAGCCGGAGCTGTCCAAGGTCGGTTCGCCCGACTGGCTCGGCTGGGACGGCCAGGGCCGCAGCGTCTACGCCCGCCTCATCTACGGCACCCGGGCCTCGATCATCGTCGCCGTCGCCGTGACCGCCATCGTCACCGTCGTCGGCGGCCTGACGGGCATGATCGCCGGCTACTTCGGCGGTCTCACGGACGCGATCATGTCGCGCGTCACCGACGTCTTCTTCGGCATCCCGTTCCTGCTCGGCTCGATGGTCGTCCTCCAGGCCTTCACCAAGCGCACGGTGTGGACGGTCGTCTTCGCCCTGGCCTTCCTCGGCTGGACGCAGATCAACCGCGTCATGCGCGGCGCGGTCATCACCGTGAAGCAGGCGGACTACGTGCACGCCGCCAAGGCGCTGGGCGCAGGCACCACGCGGATCCTGTTCCGGCACATCCTGCCGAACGCCATGGCCCCGGTGATCGTGGTCTCCACCATCGCGCTGGGCGGCTACATCGCCGCCGAGGCCACCCTGTCCTACCTGGGTCTGGGCCTCGCGTCCCCGACCATCTCGTGGGGCGTGGACATCTCGGCCGGATCCGCGCAGATCCGAGTGGCGCAGCACATCCTGCTGTACCCCTCGATCATGCTCAGCATCACCGTCCTCGCCTTCATCATGCTCGGCGAAGCGGTCCGCAACGCCCTCGACCCGAAGCTGCGCTGAGGAGGGCGTAAGTGATCACCATGGACAACACCTCCAGCGTTCCCTCCCCGCGTGACGGGGACCCCCAGACGCCCCTGCTCGAAGTGCGCGACCTGCACGTCGAGTTCCACACCCGCGACGGTGTGGCCAAGGCAGTCAACGGCGTCAACTACAGCGTGAGCGCCGGCGAGACCCTCGCCGTCCTCGGCGAGTCCGGCTCCGGCAAGTCCGTGACGGCCCAGGCCATCATGGGCATCCTCGACATGCCCCCCGGCAAGATCCCGCAGGGCGAGATCCTCTTCCGCGGCCAGGACATGCTGAAGATGAGCTTCGAGGAGCGGCGCAAGCTGCGCGGCCAGAAGATCGCCATGATCTTCCAGGACGCGCTGTCCTCGCTGAACCCGGTGCTCACCGTCGGCTACCAGCTGGGCGAGATGTTCCGCGTCCACCAGGGCCTGTCGAAGAAGGAAGCCCGCCTCAAGGCCATCGAGCTGATGGACAAGGTCAAGATCCCGGCGGCGAAGGAGCGTGTGGACGACTACCCGCACCACTTCTCCGGCGGTATGCGCCAGCGCATCATGATCGCCATGGCGATCGCGCTGGAGCCCGACCTGATCATCGCGGACGAGCCGACCACGGCCCTGGACGTCACCGTCCAGGCCCAGGTCATGGACCTCCTCGCGGAGCTCCAGCGCGAGCTCAACATGGGCCTCATCCTCATCACCCACGACCTCGGCGTCGTCGCCGACGTCGCGGACAAGATCGCCGTCATGTACGCCGGCCGGATCGTCGAGACCGCACCGGTCCACGAGATCTACAAGCGCCCGGCACACCCGTACACCCGCGGTCTGCTCGACTCGATCCCGCGTCTGGACCAGAAGGGCCAGGAGCTCTTCGCGATCAAGGGCCTGCCGCCGAACCTGCTGAACCTGCCCTCAGGCTGCTCGTTCAACCCGCGCTGCACCGCCGCGCAGGACATCTGCCGGTCGGAGATCCCCGTGCTCCAGCCCGTCAGCGAGCAGGACGGCACCGAACTGGTCGGCCGTCACAGCGCGTGCCACTTCTGGAAGGAGCAGATCCATGGCTGAGCTCACCAAGAACGCCCCCGAGCGCGGCGAGCCGATCCTCCAGGTCCGCAACCTGGTCAAGCACTTCCCGCTGACCCAGGGCATCCTGTTCAAGAAGCAGGTCGGCGCGGTCCGCGCGGTCGACGGGATCTCCTTCGACCTGTACCAGGGCGAGACCCTCGGCATCGTCGGCGAGTCCGGCTGTGGCAAGTCCACCGTCGCCAAGCTCCTGATGAACCTGGAGCGCGCCACCGCCGGCGAGGTCTTCTACAAGGGCCAGGACATCACCAAGCTGTCCGGCCGCGCCCTGAAGGCCGTGCGCCGCAACATCCAGATGGTGTTCCAGGACCCGTACACCTCGCTCAACCCGCGCATGACGGTCGGCGACATCATCGGGGAGACCTACGAGATCCACCCCGAGGTGGCTCCCAAGGGCGACCGGCGCCGCAAGGTCCAGGAGCTCCTGGACGTCGTGGGCCTCAACCCGGAGTACATCAACCGGTACCCGCACCAGTTCTCCGGCGGTCAGCGCCAGCGCATCGGCATCGCCCGAGGCCTCGCGCTCAACCCGGAGATCATCATCTGCGACGAGCCGGTCTCCGCGCTCGACGTGTCGGTGCAGGCCCAGGTCATCAACCTGATGGAGAAGCTGCAGGAGGAGTTCAACCTCTCCTACATCTTCATCGCGCACGACCTGTCGATCGTCCGGCACATCTCGGACCGGGTCGGCGTCATGTACCTCGGCAAGATGGCCGAGATCGGCACCGACGCGCAGATCTACGAGCACCCGACCCACCCGTACACCCAGGCGCTGCTCTCCGCGGTGCCGGTGCCGGACCCGGAGGCCCGCGAGGGCCGCGAGCGGATCCTCCTCACCGGAGACGTCCCCTCCCCGGCCAACCCGCCGTCGGGCTGCCGCTTCCGCACCCGCTGCTGGAAGGCCGAGGAGAAGTGCTCCACGGAGGAGCCGCTCCTGGCGATCCCGGAGCGCTTCCAGGGCTCCAAGTCGCTGGCCGCGCACGAGTCGGCCTGCCACTTCGCCGAGGAGAAGGCCGTTCTGGCCGTCTGACCTCGCGTAGGCGATCACACCGAAGCGCCCGGCACCGGATTTCGATCCGGCGCCGGGCGCTTCGGCGTTCGGTGCCGTGACCGGGGAGGTCCACCGCCGCCGCGCGGAAAGGCGGTTGCGGGGCGGCGCCGCCCGGTCCGATGGTGGTGTGATGACCGACATGCTGACCGTACGGCCCGCCGGGCCCGGAGACGCCGAGGACATCTGCGGGCTCCTCAACGCCGTCGACGTGATCGAGATCGGCCGCCCCGAGACGGATCTCGCGGCCGTCGAGGCCGATCTGCACCACCCCGACGTGGACCTGGCCAGGGATTCCTGGCTGGCCTTCGAGGGCGGCCGCCTCATCGCCTACGCCCTGGTCTGGGCCGACTCCGGGCCCGGCCGGATCGACTCCGACCACTACGTCCTGCCGGGACGCCGGGAGGTCTCCCGCCGGCTGCTGGAGCTGGTGGAGGTCCGGGCCCGGGAACTGGCCGCCGGAGCCCCGGGCGGCTCCCTGCGGCTCCAGCTCAACGTGGAGCCCACCCTGGACACCACCCTGCTCCCGGCCCGCGGCTACCGCACGGTCCGCCGCTACCAGGTGATGACCCGCGCCCTGGACCCCGCCGCCGACCGGCCCCCGGCGGCCCCCGCCGGGCTCACCCTGCGCCCCTGCGACGGGGACGGGGCCGAGCGCCGCCGGGCCCACGCCCTGATCGAGGAGACCTTCGCCCAGCACTTCGGCCACGTGGAGCGCCCGTACGAGCCCTGGCTGGACCACATCGACGGCCGCGGCCTGGACTGGTCGCTGGTGTGGATCGCGGCCCTGCCCGGCCGGGGCGACGTGGGCGTCCTGCTGACCCGGGACGACCGCACCAGCATGGGCTGGCTCAGCCACCTCGGCGTACGGGCGGACGTGCGCGGCCGGGGCGTCGGCGGCTTCCTGCTCCGCCACGGCTTCGCCGCCTACGCCGCGCGCGGCCGCACCACGGTCGGCCTCGGCGTGGACACGGGCAACGAGACCGGGGCGCTCGCGCTGTACGAGGCGCACGGCATGGGGGTGCACTACGCCGTGGACACCTGGCAGCTGGAGCTGTGACCGCCGGGGCCCACTTTGCACTCGGAGGGGTGACAGCCGGGGGACGCGAGGGTGCAATCGGTCCAACGACGCGTGTACGGGACCCCACATAGGGTGACATTGGGCCCTAAGTGAGTCTTGGGATCCAGTAGGAGGCACTCCATGCGCGGAGCCACCCACGCCAAGTGGGCCGCATGTGCGGCGGCCGTAGCCCTCGCGGCGACGGCTTGCGGCGGCGGAAGCGACAGCGGCGGAGGCGGTGGCGCGGCGGGCATCATCAGCTCCTCGTGGGGTGACCCGCAGAACCCGCTGGAGCCCACCAACACCAACGAGGTGCAGGGCGGCAAGGTCCTCGACATGCTCTTCCGGGGTCTCAAGCGGTACGACCCGAAGACCGGCGAGGCCAAGAACATGGTCGCCGACAAGATCGAGACGACCGACAGCCAGAACTTCACGATCACGCTGAAGGACGGCTGGAAGTTCAGCAACGACGAGCCCGTCACCGCCCAGTCCTTCGTGGACGCCTGGAACTACGGCGCGGACGTCACCAAGAAGCAGAACAACTCGCCGTTCTTCTCCGACATCGTCGGCTACGCGGACGTGCACCCGGCCACCGGCGACCCCAAGGCCAAGACCATGTCCGGCCTGGTGGTCAAGGACGCCAAGACCTTCACGGTCGCCCTCAAGGAGAAGTTCTCCACCTGGCCCGAGACCCTCGGCTACCAGGCGTTCTCCCCGCTGCCCAAGTCCTTCTTCACCGACCACGACGGCTGGCTGGCCAAGCCCGTCGGCAACGGCCCGTACACGGTGGACTCGTACACCAAGGGCACCGGCATGAAGCTGCGCAAGTGGGAGGGGTACACCGGCGCGGACAAGGCGGTCAACGGCGGTGTGGACCTGAAGGTCTACACCGACAACAACACCGCCTACACCGACCTGATCTCCGGCAACCTCGACCTGGTCGACGACATCCCGGCGCAGCAGCTCAAGAACGTCAAGAACGACCTCGGCGACCGCTACATCAACCAGCCGGCCCTCATCATCCAGACCCTCACCTTCCCGCTGTACGACCCGCAGTGGAGCAAGGAGGGCATGGAGAAGGTCCGCCGCGGCATCTCGATGGCGATCAACCGCGACGAGATCACCAAGCAGATCTTCCGGGAGACCCGCACCCCCGCCAAGGACTGGACCTCCCCGGCCCTCGGCGACAAGGGCGGCTTCTCCGCCACCGCCTGCGGCGAGGCCTGCTCCTTCGACCCGGCGGCGGCCAAGAAGCTCATCCAGGAGGCCGGCGGACTGCCCGGGGGCAAGGTCTCGCTGACCTCCAACGTGGACACCGGCTCGCACCGCGAGTGGATGGACGCCGTCTGCAACAGCATCAACAACGCCCTGGGCGAGGGTCCGGTCTGCACCGTCAACCCGGTCGGCACCTTCGCCGACTTCAGGAACCAGCAGAGCAGCTTCAAGCTGACCGGCCCCTTCCGCTCCGGCTGGCAGGCCGACTACCCGCTGATCCAGAACTTCCTGGAGCCGCTGTACTACACCGGTTCCTCTTCGAACTACGGCAAGTTCAGCAACCCGGACTTCGACAAGCTCGTCGACGAGGCCAACCGCGAGAGCGACCCGGCCAAGGCGATCACGAAGTTCCAGGACGCCGAGAAGGTCCTCGCCGCCCAGATGCCGTCGATCCCGCTCTGGTACCAGAACGGCAGCGCCGGCCACTCCGAGCGCATCTCCGAGGTGGCGCTCAACCAGTTCAGCGTCCCCGTCTACGACCAGATCAAGGTCAGCTGACCCTCCGTCGGATCGATCCTGGAGCAGTCCATGGGACGTTATGTGATCCGGCGACTGCTCCAGATGATCCCCGTGTTCATCGGTAGCACGTTCCTGATCTTCTTCATGGTGTACGCCCTCGGTGACCCCGTCGCCGCCCTCTTCGGCGACAAGGCCCCCGACCCCGCCACCGCCGCGCGCATCCGCAAGGACCTCTACCTCGACCAGCCCCTGTGGAAGCAGTACCTCCACTACATGGGGCAGATCTTCCAGGGCGACTTCGGCACGGCCTTCAACGGGCAGAAGGTCACCGAGCTGATGGCCACCTCCTTCCCGGTGACCCTGCGCCTGACCATCGTCGCGATCGCCATCGAGATCGTCGTGGGCATCACCCTCGGCGTGATCAGCGGCCTCAAGCGCGGCAAGTCCATCGACACCAGCCTGCTGGTGCTCACCCTCGTGGTGATCTCCGTACCGACCTTCGTGACCGGCTACCTCCTCCAGTTCGTCTTCGGCGTCAAATGGGGCTGGGTACGGCCCACCGTCTCCCCTGACGCGCCCTTCAACGAGCTGATCCTGCCCGGCATCGTCCTCGCGCTGGTCTCCCTCGCCTACGTCACCCGGCTGACCCGCACCTCCATCGCGGAGAACGTCAAGGCCGACTACGTCCGCACCGCCGTGGCCAAGGGCCTGCCCCGGCGCCGGGTCGTCACCCGCCACCTGCTGCGCAATTCGCTGATCCCCGTCGTCACCTTCATCGGCACCGACATCGGCGCCCTGATGGGCGGGGCCATCGTCACCGAGCGGATCTTCAACATCCACGGCGTCGGCTACCAGCTCTACCAGGGCATCCTGCGCAACAACTCCCCGACGGTGGTCGGCTTCGTGACGATCCTCGTCATCGTCTTTCTGCTGGCGAACCTGCTCGTCGACCTGCTCTACGCGGTCCTGGACCCGAGGATCCGTTATGCCTGAGCCCGAGCGCCCCGCCTACGATCCGCTCCAGCCCGGACCCCACGAGGTCATCGCACCCACCGGACAGGGCGGAGCCATGGACCTCGCGCTGGAAGAGGCCGAGAGCCTGGAGCCGGGCGCAGGGAACCCCGCCGGCGCGGGCCCCGCGGGACCCGCCGAGAAGGCCCGGTCGCTCTGGTCCGACGCCTGGCACCAGCTGCGCCGCAACCCCGTCTTCGTCGTCTCCACCCTGCTCATCCTCTTCCTCGTCGTCATCGCGATCTGGCCCCAGCTCATCGCGAGCGGGGACCCGCTCAAGTGCGACCTGTCCAAATCGCAGCAGGGCTCCTCCCCGGGCCACCCCTTCGGCTACGACACCCAGGGCTGCGACGTGTACACCCGTACCGTCTACGGGGCCCGCGCCTCCATCACCGTGGGCGTCTGCGCCACCCTCGGCGCGGCCCTCCTGGGCTCCGCGCTCGGCGGGCTCGCCGGGTTCTTCGGCGGCTGGGGCGACGCACTGCTCTCCCGGGTCGCCGACATCTTCTTCGGGATCCCCGTGGTCCTCGGCGGCCTGGTCTTCCTGTCGGTGGTCACCAGCACCACCGTCTGGCCCGTCGTCGGCTTCATCGTGCTGCTCGGCTGGCCCCAACTGGCCCGCATCGCCCGCGGCTCGGTCATCACCGCCAAACAGAACGACTACGTCCAGGCGGCGCGGGCGCTCGGCGCCGGCAACGGCCGGATGCTGCTGCGGCACGTGGCGCCCAACGCCATCGCGCCCGTCATCGTCGTCGCCACCATCGCGCTCGGCACCTACATCGCCCTGGAAGCCACCCTGTCCTTCCTCGGCGTCGGCCTGCGCCCGCCGACCGTCTCCTGGGGCATCGACATCTCCAACGCCGCCTCGCAGATCCGCAACGCCCCGCACATGCTGCTCTACCCGGCCGGCGCGCTCAGCATCACCGTGCTCGCCTTCATCATGCTCGGCGACGCGGTGCGCGACGCCCTCGACCCCAAGCTGCGCTGAGGAGCCCCGTACATGCTGCTCGAAGTGCGCGACCTGCACGTGGAGTTCAAGACCCGCGACGGGGTCGCCAAGGCCGTCAACGGCGTCAACTACTCGGTGGACGAGGGGGAGACGCTCGCCGTGCTCGGCGAGTCCGGCTCGGGCAAGTCGGTCACCGCGCAGGCCGTGATGGGCATCCTCGACATGCCGCCGGGCCGCATCGCGGGCGGCGAGATCCTCTTCAAGGGCAAGGACCTGCTGAAGATGAAGGAGGAGGAGCGCAGGAAGGTCCGCGGCGCCGAGATGGCCATGATCTTCCAGGACGCGCTGTCCTCCCTGAACCCGGTGCTGAGCGTGGGCGCGCAGCTCGGCGAGATGTACGAGGTCCACCGCGGGATGTCCCGCAAGGACGCCCGGGCCAAGGCCGTCGAGCTGATGGACCGGGTGAAGATCCCGGCCGCGAGGGAACGGGTGGGGGACTACCCGCACCAGTTCTCCGGCGGCATGCGCCAGCGCATCATGATCGCCATGGCGATGGCCCTGGAACCCTCGCTGATCATCGCGGACGAGCCGACCACGGCCCTGGACGTCACCGTCCAGGCCCAGGTCATGGACCTCCTCGCGGAGCTCCAGCGCGAGCTCAACATGGGCCTGATCCTCATCACCCACGACCTCGGCGTCGTCGCCGACGTCGCGGACAAGATCGCCGTCATGTACGCCGGCCGGATCGTCGAGTCGGCCCCCGTCCACGAGATCTACGCCGCGCCCGCACACCCGTACACCCGCGGCCTGCTCGACTCCATCCCGCGCCTGGACCAGAAGGGCCAGGAGCTCTACGCGATCAAGGGCCTGCCGCCCAACCTGCTCGCCATCCCGCCCGGCTGCGCCTTCAACCCGCGCTGCCCGATGGCGCGGGCCGCCTGCCGCACCGACGTACCGCCGCTGGCCGAGGTCGGACCGGACCGCGCCAGCGCGTGCTTCTTCTGGAAGGAGTGCCTCGGTGGCTGAGTCGATCCTCGAGGTGAGGGACCTGGTCAAGCACTACCCGCTGACCCAGGGCATCGTCTTCCGCAAGCAGGTGGGCGCGGTCAAGGCCGTCGACGGGGTCTCCTTCGACCTGCGGGCCGGCGAAACCCTGGGCATCGTGGGGGAGTCGGGCTGCGGGAAGTCGACCGTGGCCAAGATGCTGGTCAACCTGGAACGCCCCACGTCGGGCGCGATCACCTACAAGGGCGAGGACATCGCCAAGCTCTCCGGCAAGGCCCTCAAGGCCGTGCGCCGCAACATCCAGATGGTGTTCCAGGACCCGTACACCTCGCTCAACCCCCGGATGACGGTCGGCGACATCATCGGGGAGCCCTACGAGATCCACCCCGAGGTGGCCCCCAAGGGCGACCGGCGGCGCAAGGTCCAGGACCTGCTGGACGTGGTCGGTCTCAACCCCGAGTACATCAACCGCTATCCGCACCAGTTCTCCGGCGGCCAGCGCCAGCGCATCGGGATCGCCCGCGGCCTGGCGCTCCAGCCGGAGATCATCGTCGCGGACGAGCCGGTCTCCGCGCTCGACGTCTCCGTCCAGGCCCAGGTCATCAACCTGCTGGAGCGGCTGCAGAGCGAGTTCAGCCTCTCCTACGTGTTCATCGCGCACGACCTCTCGATCGTGCGCCACATCTCCGACCGGGTCGGCGTCATGTACCTGGGCCGGATCGTCGAGATCGGCACCGACACCCAGATCTACGACCACCCCACCCACCCGTACACCCAGGCCCTGCTCTCCGCCGTCCCGGTCCCGGACCCCAGGGCCCGCGCCCACCGCGACCGGATCATCCTCTCCGGCGACGTCCCCTCCCCGGCCAACCCGCCCTCGGGCTGCCGCTTCCGCACCCGCTGCTGGAAGGCCGAGGCGCGGTGCGCGAGCGAGGTCCCGCTCCTGGAGATCCCCTCCTTCCTTCCGGGCGGCCCGACGGCCCACCCCTCGGCCTGTCACTTCGCATCCGAAAAGCGGGCCGTTCCGCCGCCGGGGGAGGAACCGCCGAAGGCGGGACCCCTGACGAAGGACTGATCCGGGGCCGGAGCTCTGGCCCGCGGTAGCGCTCATTTCCGGCCACAGCGCCGAACGGTTCCCCAACCCCGTTTACATGTAGGCAACTTGACCGTTTCTGCCCCGAGATATGGGCCGGGCAGCCTGGTTCCGGTACGGCCGTGCGGGTGCCGACAGCCGGACGGGGAGGCGTACCGCCTCCCCGTCCGGCGTTTTCGTGACCCCGGGCATGCGCGGCGTGCGCCCCTCGTGCTGCCGGAATCGATCCATGCTCTGGTACGGAAAGTTATGATCCGTAGCGCACGGTGGGTATGACTCTGCCGAGCAGCGAGTTGCGAATACGCGTACCGATGTCCGCTCGACGTGGAGGTGAAACGCCGTGGCACTATCGATCTCGGCCGTGGTGCTACTGGCAGTCATCGTCTTCCTGCTGGTCCGGCGCTCGGGCCTGAAGGCGGGTCACGCAGCCGTCTGCGTGCTGCTCGGCTTCTACCTGGCCAGCTCGACGGTGGCTCCGACGCTCTCCCAGCTCACCTCGAACGTGGCGAGCATGATCAGCGGCCTCAAGCTGTAGGCCGCCTCTCCGGCCGCGGGGGCGCCGCCTTGTGGGGCCGGGCCGCCCGGCCCTCGTAGTCTTGCCCCCATGAACGGTCTTCCCGCCCGTCGGCTCCTCCTCGTGCACGCGCACCCGGACGACGAGTCGATCAACAACGGCGTCACCATGGCCAAGTACGCGGCCGAGGGCGCCCACGTCACGCTGGTCACCTGCACGCTGGGCGAGGAGGGCGAGGTCATCCCGCCCGGTCTCGCCCATCTGGCGGCCGACCGCGACGACACCCTCGGCACCCACCGCATCGGCGAGCTCGCCGCCGCGATGCGTGAACTGGGCGTCTCCGACCACCGCTTCCTCGGCGGCCCCGGCCGCTTCCGGGACTCCGGGATGATGGGCGCCGAGCAGAACCGCCGGCCCGGCGCCTTCTGGTCCGCCGACCTGGACGAGGCCGCCGGGTACCTCGTGGAGGTGATCCGCGAGCTCCGCCCCCAGGTCCTCGTCACCTACGACCCGGACGGCGGCTACGGCCACCCCGACCACATCCAGGCCCACCGCGTCGCCACCCGCGCCGCCGAACTGGCCGCGGAGCCCGCGTACCGCCGGGACCTGGGCGCGCCGCACACGGTCGAGAAGCTCTACTGGAACCGCGTACCGCGCTCGGTCGTCGAGGAGGGCTTCGCCCGGCTGCGCGCGGCCGGAGCGAAGGCGCCCTTCCCCGGGCTGGCCGAACCGGACGACGTACCGGGCGTGGTGGCGGACGAGCGGATCACCGCCGAGATCGACGCCGACGAGGCGCTGGTGGCCGCGAAGTCCGCCGCGATGCGGGCCCACGCCACCCAGATCGCCGTGGACGGACCCTTCTTCGCGCTCTCGAACGACCTCGCGCAGCCGCTGTTCACCCGCGAGTACTACGAGCTGGCCTCGGGCCGTCCGGGCGCACCGGCGGGCGAGCGCGAGCGGGACCTCTTCGCGGGGGTGCGGGCATGACCCGTACGTGGACCCCCGGGCGGATCGCCGCCCTGCTGGGCCTGTTGGTGGCCGGAGCCCTGACCGGCACGGCCGGCTGGCTCGTGGTGGACCTGTGGTTCCCGGGCGGGCTGCTGCTGGCCCTGCTCGCCCTCTTCGGACTGTTCCTCGGCGGCCGGATCGCCCTCGGCACCGGCATCGGGGTGGGGGCGGGCGCGATCGGCTGGTTCCTCGCCTACGTGGTGCTCAGCGCCCCCAGGCCGGAAGGGGACTTCCTGCTCAGTTCGTCCGGAATCGGCATGTACGTCTACCTTTTGGGTGGCGTGGTGCTCGCTGTGATGTGCGCCACGATCAGCGGGCCGGGGGACCGAGTGGTTTCGGCCGCCAGGCCTGCCCGGTGACGGGCCGTCCGAACCGCCCGGCGCCCTGACTAGCTGCGTGTCAGGCGCCTGACAGAGGGTCGGAGTCCAACCGGCGGACACCCGGACGGCGACTCCAGGGGGCTCGACGGGCCCTTCGAGGGGGCGTGAAGGGGGCCAAGGGGAACCCTTCGTTCCCGGTGGTCGGGTACGTGCGGGCGGCGGCCAGTATGGTGGACGGGCCGCCGAGCTGCCCGCGCACGGTATGACGGGCGGCGGAGCCAACCGGGAGAACCTGCCTTGAGTCGTCCAACCGACAGTTCGTCCTCCGGGCCCAACGGGCGCGGTGGAGCTGCTTACCCCTCGGGTACGCCGCCGTATGGAACCGGCCAGTATCCGTCCACGACTGTGCCGAATGGTCCTGGTGCGGCGACCGCCCCGGAGGAGAGTTCTGTGACTACGCCTGCCAAGCCGTCCACGCCCGATTCCGACGGGCCGAAAACGGAGACCACCCTGACGACCCGGATCCGGATCAACATCCCCGGATCGCGGCCGATTCCGCCCGTGGTCGTCCGCACGCCCATGCCCGAGACCGCCGAGCCGGAGCCCGCACCGGCCGCCGACCCGGCACCCGTTGCCGAGGAGGCCCCGGCCAACGCCGACGAGCCGGCCAGCAACTGGTTCGCGCCGCGCAAGGCCGGTCCGGGCCCGGCGTCACCGGCACCGGCGCCGACACCGCCGCCGGGCCAGGCCCAGGGCCGCGGCCCGGCGGCGGGAGCGCCGGCCGGGGGGAACTCCGCCCCGCGCTACGACACTCCCGCACAGGGCTTCGCCCAGCCTCCGGCCGGCCCGCGCCCCGGTGCCGCGATGGGCTCCGGCGTCGGCCCCGGCCCGGGCACGGGTCCCCGTACGGGTGGTCCCGCGGGCCCCGGCCAGAACGCCGGCCAGTACTCCGGCCAGGGAGCCCCCGGCCAGGGAGCCCCGGGTCAGGGCTACGGCCAGGGCCCCGGCCAGGGACCCGGCTACGGCCAGGGCCCCGCGCAGGGCCCCGGCTCCGCGCAGCGCCCCGGAGCCCCCGCCCTGCCGGCCGGCCCCGGCGCCGCGTACGGCCCCGGCTCCGGAGCCCCCGCCCAGGGAGCTCCCCACCCGGCCGGGCCCGGCTTCGCCGTGCCCGCGGGTCACCGCCCCGGCGGCCCCGGAGTCGGAACCGGCCCCGGAGCCGGAACAGGAGTCGGAACCACCCAGGGGATGCCCCCGTACGGCCCCGGCCCGGCAGGACCGGCCGGTCCGACCGGCGGGCCCGCGCTGGGGACCGTACCCGTGGGCGAGGCGCAGGAGCCCCGCTGGCCCGGCCCCGAACTCGGCGCCGGAGCCGCGTACCCCGCGCCCGGTCCCGGACCCGGTCCCGCCCCGGGCGTGGACCGCGGCCCCGACCTGTCCGCCTTCCCCGGCCCCGACCCGCTGCAGGAAGTGCCCGCCCCGGCGCCCGCGAAGAAGGCCAAGGCCCCCGCCCGGCCCGCGAAGAAGGGCCGCAGCAAGCTGTTCCTGCTCGTCGGCGCCGCCGTCTCGCTGTTCGGCGTGGCCTACGGCGCGGGCCTGCTCCTCAACCACTCCGACGTCCCCAAGGGCACCACCGTCCTCGGCATCGAGATCAGCGGCACCCGCGACGAGGCCGTCGCCAAGCTCCAGACGGCCTTCGGCAACCGCGCCGCCGGCCCCATCCAGCTCACCGTCGGCGGCAAGCAGGTCGAGCTGAAGCCCGAGAAGGCCGGCCTGAGCCTCGACAGCCAGACCACCGTCCGCAACGCGGCCGGCAGCGACTACAACCCCGTCACCGTCATCGGCTCCCTCTTCGGCAGCGCGCGCGAGGCCGAGGCCGTCATGCCCGTCGACGACGAGAAGCTGCAGGTCGCCCTCCAGGAGCTGGCCGGCACCGCCGGCTCGGCCACCGAGGGCACCATCACCTTCGACACCGGCAAGGCCGTCGCCGTACCCGGCAAGGCCGGCACCACCCTCGACGTGGGCGCCTCCGCCGACCTGGTCACCAAGGCCTTCCGCGACATGGTCGCCACCGGCAAGGCCACCCCGGTCGAACTCCCCTCCGCCACCAAGGAACCGGTCATCGACAAGGCCGAACTGGACCGGGCGATGAAGGACTTCGCCGAACCCGCGATGTCCGCCCCCGCCACGGTCAAGGCGGGCACCAAGTTCCTCCCCTTCGGGCCCAAGTCCCTGCCCAAGATCCTCAGCATGCAGGCGGTGGACGGCCACCTGGTCGAGAAGTACGACCTGGAAGCCCTCAAGGCGACCTACGGGAACACCTTCGACGGCATCCTCATCACCCGCGGCACCGGCGAGAAGACGGCCGTCACCCCGCAGGACGTCGCCGTGGCCCTCGGCAAGGCCCTGCGCGGCAAGACGGCCGCCGAGCGGAGCGCGGTCATCGACACCAACCCGAGCTGATCCGCGGCCAATCCGCAGCCCGCACCACGCAGTCCAGAGCCCCTTCCCGGTCACCGGGGAGGGGCTCCGGCACATCCCCGTCACCCCGGCCGCATGACATCTGTCATGCGGCTCCCACGACGCGGGACACTGCCGGGGGGACCCCCGTCCCGGCGAAGCTTGAGCCATGAAGACGAAGAGCGCGACGCAGACCGGCGCCGCCACAGGGCCCGCAGCCGGACAGGGCGCCGGCAGCGCCGTGGTGAGCTTCCAGAACGTGACGAAGAGCTACGGCCAGGTCCGGGCGGTCGACGGCCTCAGCCTCGAGCTGCACCCCGGCGAGACCGTGGCCCTCCTCGGCCCCAACGGGGCCGGCAAGTCCTCCACCCTCGACCTGCTGCTCGGCCTGCGCCCCGCCGACTCCGGATCCGTCCGGCTCTTCGGCACCACCCCCCGCGAGGCCATCGCGGCCGGCCGGGTCGGCGCCATGCTCCAGACCGGCGGCCTCATGGAGGACGTGACCGTCCGCGAACTCGTCGCGCTGACCTGCGCCCTGCACCCCCGGCCCTACCCGGTCGACCAGGTGCTCTCCCTCGCCGGCGTCGCCGACATCTCCGGCCGGATGGTCAACAAGCTCTCCGGCGGCCAGGAGCAGCGGGTGCGCTTCGCACTCGCCACCGCCGGCCACAACGACCTGATCGTGCTCGACGAGCCGACCACCGGCATGGACGTCACCGCCCGCCAGGCCTTCTGGGCCACCATGCGCGAACAGGCCGCCCAGGGCCGCACCGTCCTCTTCGCCACGCACTACCTGGAAGAGGCCGACGCGATCGCCGACCGGGTCCTGGTCCTGCAGAAGGGCCGGCTCCTCGCCGACGGAACCGCCGCCGAGATCAAGGCCAAGGCCGGCGCCCGCCGGATCGCCTTCGACCTCGCCCCGGGCTCGGTGGACGAGCTCGCCCTGCGCCAACTCCCCTACCTCACCGGCTACGAGCGGCACGGCGACACCGTCCGCCTCCAGTCGACGGACGCCGACGCGACCGTCCACGCCGTGTACGCCCTGGGGGCCTACCCCCGCAATCTGGAGGTCGCGGGCCTCGGCCTGGAGCAGGCCTTCATCGCCCTCACCGAGGCCGAGGAGGCCAACGCGTCATGCTGAACACTGGAACGCCGAAACTCGTCAAGCTCGAAATCACCCGCGCCCTGCGCAACAAGAAGTACCTGTTCTTCACCGTGCTCTACCCGGCCGCCCTCTTCCTGATGCTCGGCGGCACGCTGAACGGCACGACGAAGGTCATGGGCACGGACCTGACCATGCCCGCCTTCTACATGGTGGCGATGGCCTCCTTCGGCGCCCTCACCGCAGTCCTCATGGGCAACAGCGAGCGCATCGCCAAGGAGCGCGAGGCCGGCTGGGTCCGCCAGCTGCGCCTGACCTCCCTGCCCGGACGCGGCTACGTCCTCGCCAAGACCGCCAGCGCCGGAGTGCTCTCGCTCCCCGCGATCCTCGTGGTCTTCGCCGTGGCCGCGGGAGTCAAGGGGGTCCGCTTCGAACTCTGGCAGTGGCTCGCCCTGACCGGTTCCATCTGGGCCGGCAGCCTCGTCTTCGCCGCCCTCGGCGTGGCCCTCGGCTACCTCGCGAGCGGCGACACCGTCCGCCCGATCACCATGCTCTTCTACTTCGGCCTCTCCATCCTCGGCGGCCTGTGGATGCCCACCGCGAACTTCCCGCAGTGGCTGCGCAACATCTGCGAATGGCTCCCCACCCACGCCTACGCCGGCCTCGGCCAGGCCATCGAGCTGGGCGGCGCGCCGCACGCCAAGGACGTGGCCATCCTCGTCGCGTACTTCGTACTGTTCACTGGTGCCGCCGCCTGGCTGTACCGCAAGGACTCCCTGAAGGCATGACGGTGACGAGCGTGACCGACGCGCGGTACAGAGCCGACGAGGCGGACATCCAGGGGCCCGGCGGCCCCCGGATCGGAATGCGGCCGGAGACCCGCCGCCACAAGGCCGTGAAGCTGACGTGGACCGGCCTGTGGCTCTTCTACCTCAGCGCCCCCGTCGTCGACCTCGTCCGCGGCGGACACAGCACCGGGGCCCGGGTGCTCGGCGGCCTGGGCCTCGCGGCCTTCGTCACCTGGTACCTGATCCTGGTCCTGCGCACCGCCCGGCCGATGCCGGTCCGACGGGTCGTGCTCTCCGTGTCGGTCCTGGCCGCCCAGGCCACCCTGCTGTCCCTGACCCTCGGCCGCGAATGGCTCGTCCTCTTCGTCTACGTGGCCATCTCCTCCGGAGCCGCACTGCCCGGGGAGATCTCCCGCTGGACGGTCCCCGGCGCCACCGCGCTGCTCGCGGTGACCGCCAACGCCGTCCCGGACGGCGACGAGTACCTGGCCGGCCTGCTGATCCCGTCCCTGATGGGCGGCTTCGCGATGATCGGCGTCCGCGCGATGATCCGCACCACGATAGAGCTGCGCCAGGCGCGGGCCACAGTGGCCCAGCTCGCGGCCAACGAGGAACGGCTGCGGATGGCCCGGGACCTGCACGACCTGCTGGGGCACTCGCTGTCGCTGATCACGCTGAAGAGCGAGCTGGCCGGGCGGATGCTGCCGGACCAGCCCGAGGCGGCCGCCCGTCAGGTGGCGGACATCGAGCAGGTGAGCCGGCAGGCCCTGGTCGACGTGCGGGAGGCCGTGAGCGGCTACCGGCGGGCGACGCTGCCGGGCGAACTGGCGGGTGCGCGCACCGCTTTGACGGCGGCCGGAATCCTGGCGGACCTCCCCGCCGACGGTGTGGAGGAGCTGGAGCTCCCCGAGGAGATCGAGTCGGCGCTCGCCTGGGCGCTGCGCGAGGCGATCACCAATGTGGTCCGGCACAGCGGCGCGAAGCGCTGCACGGTCCGCCTCGCAGCCACCCAGACCCTCGCCGGACGGATGGCCGAACTGACGGTCACCGACGACGGCGCCGGCGGCCCCTCCGCCGCGGGCAACGGCCTGACGGGCCTGAGGGAACGCCTGGCGGCGGTGGGCGGCACCCTGACCGCCGGCGTGGCCGGGAAGACCGGCTTCCGCCTCCAGGCCCGCGTTCCCGTCCCCCTAGGATCTGCCTCATGAGCCCACGCCCGATCCGCATCCTCCTGGCGGAGGACCAGTCCATGGTCCGCGAGGCGCTGGCGGCCCTCCTCGGCCTGGAGCCGGACATCGAGGTCCTGGCCCAAGTCGCGCGCGGCGACGAGGTGGTGGCGGCGGCCCGCGACCACGACGTGAACGTCGCCCTGCTGGACATCGAGATGCCGGGCATGACGGGCATCGAGGCGGCAGCGGCCCTGCGGGTGGCCCTCCCGGCCCTGCGGATCGTCATCCTGACCACCTTCGGCCGCCCCGGCTACCTCCGCGGAGCGATGGAGGCGGGGGCCTCCGCGTTCCTGGTCAAGGACGCCCCGGCCGCGCAGCTCGCGGCGGCCGTGCGCAAGGTCCTGGCGGGCGAGCGCGTCATCGACCCCACCCTGGCGGCGGCGGCCCTGGCGGAGGGCGCCAATCCCCTCACCGACCGCGAGCGGGAGGTCCTGCGCGAGGCGGAGTCGGGCGCGACCAACGCGGAACTGGCCGCCCGACTCCACCTGTCCCAGGGCACGGTCCGCAACTACCTCTCGACGGCCATCCAGAAGCTGGCGGCCCGCAACCGGGCGGAAGCGGTGCGCGTGGCCCGCGAGAAGGGCTGGCTCTAGGCGGTGTCCGTCTAGTTCAGCAGGGCCCTCGCCGACAGGGCCTCCGCGCGGATCCGTCCCGCCGCAGGGGGGTCGATCGCGTCGATGACGAGGGCGTAGGACTCCAGCTCGGCGGCCCCGTACGCGAACTGGCCGCGCTCCACCAGCAGTTTCGCCCGGTCGTACCGCAGGGCCGCGGGATGCGAGGGCAGCAGCAGGGCCAGTTCCAGCGCCCACAGCGCCACCCCCGAGTGCTCGGGCCGCGCGGAGGCCCATGCGCGGATGTTGTTCAGGATCCGCAGCACGATGTCCAGGGTCCGGGCCGCGACCCGCGGACCCTGCGCCAGCTCCGCCGGACCCGCGCCGAGCGAAGCGCCGCCCGCGAAGGGATCGACGACCACCGCCTCCTCCGGATCGCCGAAGCCGACCACGAAGTGCCCCGGCAGGGCCAGCCCGTACACCGGTGCCCCGGCCCGCCGGGCCACCTCCAGCCAGACGACGGACAGCAGGATCGGCAGGCCCCGGCGCCGCCTGAGCACCTCGTGCAGGAACGAGGACGGCAGCCGGTCGTAGTCGGCCGGGGTGCCGTGGAACCCCAGCTGCCCGCCCAGCAGTTCGGTCACCGCCGAGGCCCACGCGCGGGGGCCCCGCAGCCCGTACGGCAGCATCCCGGCCAGCCGGTCCAGCTCGATCTGCGCCCAGTCCATGACCCGTTCGTCGAGCTCCGGATCGCCCTCCGTCGCGAGGAGCAGGCACAGCACGGACAGGTCCGGCCGCTCCGCCCGCGCCTCGGCCGCGAACTGCTCGCGCCGGTCCTGCCCGCTCACAGCGCCGCCCGGCGGTAGTGGTGGTAGCTGTGGTGGGGCGCGAAGCCCATCCGGTCGTACAGCGCCCGCGCCCCCGTGTTGGCGGTCTCCACCTGGAGCCAGGCCGCCGAGGCGCCCTCCTCCAGCGCGCGCCCGGCCAGCGCCGCCATCACGGCCGTGGCCAGCCCCTGCCGCCGGTGGGCCGGGTCCACCTCGACCGCGGCGAACCCGGCCCACCGGCCGTCCACCACGAGCCGTCCGATCGCCCGGCCGGGGATCGCCGCGAACCACACCGACGGCCCCGCCGTCAGCACCCGGCGGGCGGTCTGCGGGTCGCCGACCCGCCCGTAGCGGTCGAGCCAGTCCTCGTCCGGGGTACGGGTCAGACGTACCCCGGCGGCGGCGGAAGCCGTCGCGTCGTCCGTGTCCGCCAGCGCCGCCAGCCCGCCGGTCCGGACCTCGGCCGACACCTCGCGGACCCAGCCCCGGGCCTCCAGCTCCGCACAGAGCATTTCCTGGGTGCCCGCGGCCCCCGTGGCGGCCTGGACGTAGGCCGGAAGTCCTCTGTGCGCGTACCAGGAGGTCACTCGCGCGAGTGCATCGTCCAGGGGCATCCCGGGGTCGCCGAGCGGCAGCACGGAGTTGGCCCGCCGGGTGAATCCGCCGGCCGCACGCAGCGTCCACTCGCCCAGCGGCTCGGTTTCCAGGGGCGGCCAGGACCGTGCGCAAGCCCGCGCGAGCTCCTCGAAAGAGGCCGCGGGACCCCTGCGCCGGGCCGGCGCGGCGGGCACGACCTTGCCCGCGACCAGCGTGGATTCCGCGATTCGGACGGACTCGCCGGTCTTTCGTGTGATCGTCAGCACACCCGTGTTCCAGGATGTGAGAACCCCTACGGCGTCCGTGAACGCCAGGGCCCCGCCCACCTCGCGCTCCACCCGTCGTACAGAGACTCGTTTACCCACGTCAGCGGGGGTGATCCGGATCTCCAGCCGTCCACCGGCAGTGATTTCCACAGCTCTGTCCGCCCCTCCTGTTCGGATCGTGCCCGGGAACGGAGATACTAGAGGCGGGCATCGACGACGCCGCGCTCCCGCGCGATATGGACAGCCCTTATGAGGAGGAACGAGAGCGTGACCTACGTCATCGCGGAGCCTTGTGTCGACGTCAAGGACAAGGCGTGCATCGAAGAGTGCCCCGTCGACTGCATCTACGAGGGCCAGCGGTCCTTGTACATCCACCCGGACGAATGCGTCGACTGTGGTGCGTGTGAGCCGGTATGCCCGGTCGAGGCCATCTTCTACGAGGACGACACTCCGGAGGAGTGGAAGGACTACTACAAGGCGAACGTCGAGTTCTTCGACGAGCTCGGTTCGCCCGGTGGTGCTTCCAAGCTCGGTCTGATCGAGCGCGACCACCCCTTCATCGCAGCGCTTCCGGCGGACATCAACCCGTCCCACTGACGGTCCCCGCCGCCTGAACCGCCCCTCGGTCCCGTCCGGCCTCGCAGCCGGACGGGACCGAGGTGTTTCACCCCGCGCAGCCCGCAAGACACGTAAGACCCGCAGGATTTCTGGAACGCACGGAACACCCGGAAAGCGAGAGCGCATCGTGGCCGCAGTCTCAGCCCGTCTCCCCGTCTTCCCCTGGGACAAGCTGGAGCCCTACAAGGCGACGGCGGCGGCCCACGCGGACGGAATCGTCGACCTGTCCGTCGGCACCCCCGTCGACCCGGTACCGCAGCTGATCCAGCGCGCCCTGGTCGAGGCCGCCGACTCTCCGGGCTATCCCACGGTGTGGGGCACGGCCGCCCTGCGCGACGCGATCACCGGCTGGGTGCGCGGCCGCCTCGGCGCGAGCGCCGCCGGGCACCACAACGTCCTGCCCGTCGTCGGCTCCAAGGAGCTGGTGGCCTGGCTGCCGACCCAGCTCGGCCTCGCCGCCGGGGACCAGGTCGCCTACCCCCGGCTCGCCTACCCGACCTACGAGGTCGGCGCGCGGCTGTGCGGGGCCGAGCCCGTGGTCTACGACGACCCGACCACCGATCTCGACCCGGCCCGCGTGAAGCTGCTGTGGCTCAACTCCCCGTCCAACCCCACCGGCAAGGTCCTCTCCAAGGAGGAGCTCGTCCGGATCGTGGCCTGGGCGCGCGAGCACGGGATCCTGATCTTCAGCGACGAGTGCTACCTGGAGCTGGGCTGGGAGGCCGAGCCCGTCTCCGTCCTGGACGACGAGGTCTGCGGGGGCTCGTACGAGGGCCTCGTGGCGGTCCACTCGCTCTCCAAGCGCTCCAACCTGGCCGGCTACCGGGCAGCCTTCATCGCCGGTGACGCCGAGGTCCTCGCCGAGCTGCTGCTGATCCGCAAGCACGGCGGCATGATGACCCCGGCCCCGGTGCAGGCGGCCACGGTGGCGGCGCTCGGCGACGACGTGCACGTCGAGGAGCAGCGGGTGCGCTACGCGGCCCGCCGCGCGGCCCTGCGCACGGCCCTGGAGGCGCACGGCTTCCGCGTCGAGCACAGCGAGGCCAGCCTCTACCTGTGGGTGACCCGCGACGAGCCCTGCTGGGACACGGTCGCCCACCTCGCCTCCCTGGGCATCCTGGTCGCGCCGGGCGACTTCTACGGCGAGGCGGGCGCGCACTTCGTCCGCGTCGCCTTCACGGCCACGGACGAGCGCGTCGAAGCGGCGGTCAAGCGACTGGCCGGCTAGCCGGTCCGGCCCCGGCGGCCGACAGCCCGAAGGGCCCGGGAGTTCGTGCTCCCGGGCCCTTCGGCATCTGTGCGCCGGCGGTCAGCCGAGCGGCAGGCCGCCGGGGAGGCCGCCCAGCGCACCCGTGGGGAGGCCGCTGGTGGGCAGGCCGCCCGCGGTGAGCCCGCTCGTCGGCAGCCCGCCGAGCAGGCCCGTGGCGGCATCGGTGGGCGAGGCGGGGATCGCCTGGGTGGCGGCCGGCGCGGCCTGAGCGGCCGTCTCGGTGGCGGTGTCACCCGCGGCGGCGACCGTCGCGTCCGGCGCGGTGAGCGCGCCCAGCTGCGGCACGGACTCCAGGCCCGCGGCGCTGGCCACGCCGGCCGCACCGACCACGGGCGCTGCCCCGGCTGCGAGGAGCAGCGCGGTACGGGCGATCCGGCGGGTCAGGGGGAGGGACATGTTGCTCCTAAGCGGTAGCGGCTGAGTACGCCGGTACAACCGCTCGCAGGGGGCGGTGAGTTGCGGAGCCGGTGGGTAAAGGATCAGTAACGCATCGTTTAATCGGCTTCCGCGACAACCGCACCGGATACGCGTTCACCTGCGCTTGTATGCCCGCAGGGGCCCCGGTGTCCGCCGTTCGGGTCACCCCCGCACGGGGGACGGCTCGCACGTCCGAGCGGTTGGTCCCCGGCGGCCCCGGGGCGGCGGCGAGGGGCTCCGGGCCGTCGGCTCCGGCTCAGCCGTGCACGAAGATCCGTACCTCGCCCGGCGAGGCGTTGTGCGGGTCCCCGTCGCCGTCCTTCGGCCCCGTGCCGCCCTTGTCCTGCCAGAGGCCGCCGTCCTTGCCCGCGATCCAGGCCTTGGGGAAGTACGAGACCCGGGCGATCCCCAGCTCGCGCGAGTGGGCCACCGCCCACCCCGCGACCACCCGGCTCGTGCGGGTCGCCGCCTCGCCGCCGTCCTGCTTCTCCACGACGGTGACCTCGGACTCCGCGATCGCCTCGCGGCCGTCCTCCGTCCGGCTCGGCTCCGCCGGCATGGTGTGCGGCCCGTTCTTGCCCAGGACCCGGGTCAGCTCCGCCCGGACCTTCGCCGGATTGCCGGGCGCGGTGGGCGCGAGCCCGGTACACGTCAGGTGGCCGCCGCCGGTGAAGGCGGTCGTCAGGACGGTCGCGTCGGGCTCGTGCTTCGCGTACGCCTGCGGGAAACCGCTCAGCTGCACCTTCTGCGCCGCCACCGTCAGCGGCAGCCGCGAGTACCCCTTGACCTCGCCCAGCCGGTCGTAGAAGATCCCGGCCGAGTACACCGGGTCCATGATCTGCTCGGGCGTGCCCCAGCCCTGCGAGGGCCGCTGCTGGAAGAGCCCGAGCGAATCCCGGTCGCCGTGGTCGAGGTTGCGCAGCGCCGACTCCTGCATGGCGGTCGCCAGAGCGATCGTCACGGCCCGGTCCGGCATTCCCTTGGAGACCCCGACGGCCGCTATCGTCGCCGCGTTCGCCGCCTGCTCCGGGGACATCTCGTAGGACCCGTCGGGGCCGCTCCCGCTGCCGTCGGCGGCGCCAATGTCCGCGGTGGCCGTGCAGTACGGGACGCCGCCACCGCCGTTGGACTCGCGCTGCACGATGAAGTAGCCGACGACCGCGACCAGCACGAGCAGGCCGGCGGTCCAGCGGAGCGGACGGCGACGACGGCGAGGGCGGGAATGATCGGTCTGCGGCACGCCGCCCACCGTACTTGAGCCATTCGGCGCGTCCATCGGCCGGACGGACACCGATGCGCCGAACCCCGGCGCGTTAGGGTCAGCCCCATGCCCGAATCCGAGCTGGACCTCACCCTGGACGCCGCCGAGCTGACCGCCCGGCTCGTCGACATCCCTTCCGTGAGCGGCGACGAGAAGGTACTCGCCGACCTCGTGGAACACGCCTTGCGCGGCCTGCCGCACCTGACCGTGGACCGCTTCGGCAACAACGTCGTCGCGCGCACGAACCTCGGCCGCGCCGAACGCGTCGTACTCGCCGGCCACCTCGACACCGTGCCCATCGCGGACAACGTGCCCTCGCGGCTCGACGAGAACGACGTCCTGTGGGGGTGCGGCACCACCGACATGAAGTCGGGCGTCGCCGTGCAGCTGCGCATCGCCGCGACCGTGCCGGAGCCCAACCGCGACCTCACCTTCGTCTTCTACGACCAGGAAGAGGTCGCCGCCCACCTCAACGGCCTCGGCAAGGTCGCCGAAGCCCACCCCGACTGGCTGACCGGCGACTTCGCGGTCCTGCTGGAGCCCTCGAACGCCGAGGTCGAGGGCGGCTGCCAGGGCACCCTGCGGGTCCTGCTGCGCACCGCCGGCGAGCGCGCGCACTCCGCGCGCAGCTGGATGGGCTCCAACGCCATCCACGCGGCGAGCCCGATCCTGGCGAAGCTGGCCGCCTACGAGCCCCGTAAGCCCGTCATCGACGGCCTGGAGTACCACGAGGGCCTCAACGCGGTCCGCATCGAGGGCGGCGTCGCCAACAACGTCATCCCCGACGCGTGCACGGTCACGGTCAACTTCCGCTACGCCCCCGACCGCAGCGAGGCCGAGGCGCTCGCCCACGTACGGGAAGTGTTCGCGGACTGCGACATCGCCGAGATCGTGGTCGACGACTCCTCGGGCGGCGCCCTCCCGGGGCTCGGCCACCCGGCGGCCGCGGCCTTCATGGAGGCGGTCGGCGGCCGCGCCATGCCGAAGTTCGGCTGGACGGACGTCTCCCGCTTCAGCGCGCTCGGCGTACCGGCGGTCAACTACGGCCCGGGGGACGCCCTGTTGGCCCACAAGGTCGACGAGCGCGTCGAGACCAAGGCGATCCTGCACTGCGAGGAACGACTCCGCGCCTGGCTGACCTCCTGAATTCCGCTTCTCGTCACCTTTGTGCGCCTACCCTGATCCAACGATCAGCAGGAGGGAGCACATCATGGGCAACCCCGAAAGTTCCGCTCGTCGTCGGCCCGAGGAGCAGCAGCTCGGGCCGGTGCTGAGGAGGCGGGGCCAGGTGCAGGCGGGCAGTACGACGGACCAGCGGCTGCTGGATTCCGCCGGGCCCTCCGAGTGGGTGCACACCGATCCCTGGAGGGTCCTGCGCATCCAGTCGGAGTTCATCGAGGGCTTCGGCACGCTGGCGGAGCTGCCGCCGGCGATCAGCGTGTTCGGCTCCGCCCGGACCCCGGTGGATTCACCCGAGTACGAAGCGGGCGTGCGGATCGGCGGAGCGCTGGTGGACGCCGGCTTCGCCGTCATCACGGGCGGCGGCCCGGGCGCGATGGAGGCGGCCAACAAGGGCGCCCGGGAGGCCAACGGCGTCTCGGTGGGCCTGGGCATCGAGCTCCCCTTCGAGCAGGGGCTCAACCAGCACGTGGACCTGGGACTCAACTTCCGCTACTTCTTCGTCCGCAAGACGATGTTCGTGAAGTACAGCCAGGGCTTCGTGGTCCTGCCGGGCGGCCTCGGCACCCTCGACGAGCTCTTCGAGGCCCTGACCCTGGTCCAGACGCAGAAGATCACCCGCTTCCCGATCGTGCTGTTCGGCACGGAGTACTGGAGCGGGCTCATCGACTGGCTGAAGAACACGGTGATCGCGCAGGGCAAGGCCTCGGAGCGCGACCTGTACCTCTTCCACGTCACGGACGACGTGGACGAGGCGATCTCGCTC
Source organism: Streptomyces sp. NBC_00454 (assembly GCF_041434015.1). Lineage (GTDB taxonomy): Bacteria > Actinomycetota > Actinomycetes > Streptomycetales > Streptomycetaceae > Streptomyces. The sequence goes on from NZ_CP107907.1 coordinate 5,111,582, forward strand.
GTGACGAAGGAAGTCGGCAAGTAGCTCCGAGGGGCTACGCAAGTCCCCGGCGGGCGACCGCCGGGGGCCGGTGGCCCTGGATGGAGGCGACCATGTCTCCTTCTTCACGCCGCGCTCGCGCGGTTCGGCGCCTGGGCGCCTCACCGGCTTCGTGCGGCTGCGCCGGCCTCCGGCCGTCGGGCCGTGGGCTCAGGCGAGTCCCCTGCGGGCGACCGCCGGGGGCCGGTGGCCCTGGATGGAGGCGACCATGTCGAGGACCTGCTTGGTCTCCGCGACCTCGTGGACGCGGTACACCTGGGCGCCGAGCCAGGCCGAGACGGCCGTGGTGGCGAGGGTGCCCAGCAGACGCTCCTTGACCGGCTTGTCGAGGGTCTCGCCGACGAAGTCCTTGTTGGACAGCGAGACCAGCACCGGCCAGCCGGTATCGGCCATTTCCGCCAGCCGGCGGGTGGCCTCCAGGGAGTGCCGGGTGTTCTTCCCGAAGTCGTGGCCCGGATCGATCATGATCGACTCCCGGGGGACGCCCAGCGCCGCAGCCCGCTCCGCGAGCCCGACCGTGACGCGCAGGATGTCCTCCATGACGTCCTCGTACGAGGTCCGGTGCGGCCGGGTACGCGGCTCGACCCCGCCCGCGTGGGTGCACACGATTCCGGCGCCGTAGCGCGCGGCGACCTCCGCGAGCTTCGGGTCCACCCCGCCCCACGCATCGTTCAGCAGGTCGGCCCCGGCCTCGCAGACCGCCTCGCCGACCTCGTGCCGCCAGGTGTCGACGCTGATCACCACGTCCGGGTGGCGGCGGCGCACCTCGGCGACGAAGCCGACCGTCCGCCGGGCCTCCTCCACCGCGTCCACGTGCTCGCCCGGCCCCGCCTTGACCCCGCCGATGTCGATGATCGCGGCGCCCTCGGCTACCGCCTGCTCGACGCGGTCCAGGGCGGGCTCGTCGCGGAAGGTCGCGCCCTGGTCGTAGAAGGAGTCAGGGGTCCGGTTCACGATGGCCATGATCACCGGCTCGTGCGTCTCGAACTCGCGCCTGCCCAGTCGCAGCATCCTGCTCTTTCCTCCTTCGGCGGCCCTTGCGCCTCGTCTGCGACCTTAACCTGGTGGCCGGAGTCTTCTCAGGGGAGTTGATCGTGTTCGCGTTCTTGCTCATCGCGCTGGTCGTGGTCGTCGCCGCGGTCACCCTGGCCGTGGCCGGCGGGGGATCCGAGGCCGTCCTGCCGGAAGCCGAGCCGGACCGGGTGTCCGACGGCCTGCCGGAGAACCGCCCCGTCGTCCGCGCGGACATCGACGAACTGCGCCTGCCGGTCGCCGCGCGCGGGTACCGGATGGCCGAGGTGGACGACGTACTGGAACGGCTGGCCGCGGAGCTGGCCGAGCGGGACGCCCGGATCGCGGAGCTCAGCGCGGCCGGGGCCGTTGTCGCCGCGGCCATGGCCCCGGCTGCCGGTCCGGTGGACCTGACCAAGGCCGACGAGCAGTGAGCGGGGTAGTCGCCGGGCCCGACGGGGAGCTGCGCTGCCCGTGGGGACTGGCCACCGAGGACTACATCGCGTACCACGACACCGAGTGGGGCCGTCCGGTCCACGGGGACGACGAGCTCTACGAGCGGCTGTGCCTGGAGGCCTTCCAGTCGGGGCTGTCCTGGCTGACGATCCTGCGCAAGCGGGAGGGTTTCCGGGCGGCGTTCGCGGGCTTCGAGATCGGCAAGGTCGCGGAGTTCGGCGAGGCCGACGTGGCCCGCCTCCTCGCGGACGAGGGGATCATCCGCAACCGGGCGAAGATCGAAGCGACCCTCGCCAACGCCAGGACCCTGGCCGAGTGGGGCGCGGGAGAACTGGACGCGCTGATCTGGTCCCACGCCCCCCAGCCCCCGAAGACGGCGGCGGCCCGGCTGCGCGCGGCCCCGAAGACCACGCAGGACGTGCCGGCGGTGACGGCGGAGTCGACGGCGCTGGCGAAGGCGCTGAAGAAGGCGGGCATCCGCTTCGTCGGCCCGACGACGGCCTACGCCCTCATGCAGGCCTGCGGCCTGGTCAACGACCACCTGGCCCACTGCATCTCCCGCGAAGCCGCCTGATTCCAGCCCCGCCTTCAGCCCGTCCGGCGTTTGAGGACCGGGTCCGGGCAGAGCCCGGGGAACGGGCGAAGGGCGGGTAGGGGACAGGCCCCGCGCAGCGGAAACACCCGCAGCCCGGCACCGGCTCCGCAGCCCCGGCCCCGCCCCGGCCCGCCCCGCGCAGCGACGGGCGGGCGCAGCCCGGCAGCGGGGGCCGGGCTACGCGCACCCGGGCGCGACTAGCGCCCCAGGTAGCGCGGCGCCTGCTTCGCGAGGAAGGCGGCGACCGCGATCCCGTGGTCCTCAGAGGCCCCCGCACGGGTCTGGAGGGTGTCCTCGTGCTCCAGCGCCTCGGAAAGCGACCGCGAGGCCCCGTACGCCAGGGATTCCTTCAGCGCGGCGTACGCCACCGTCGGGCCCTCCGCCAGCCGCCGGGCCACGGCAAGGGCCTCCGAGGCCAGCTCGGCCGAGGGGACGACGCGGTTCGCGATGCCGAGTTCCAGCGCCTCCTGGGCCTTCACCGAACGGGGGAAGAGGAGCAGGTCCGAGGCGCGCGAGCCGCCGATCAGGCGGGGCAGGGTCCAGGAGACGCCCGAGTCGGCCGTCAGGGCGACCCCGGCGAAGGAGGTGTTGAAGGAGGCGGTGTCCGCGACCACCCGGAAGTCCGCCGCCAGCGCGAAGCCGAAGCCCGCGCCCGCCGCGACGCCGTTCACTCCCGCGACCACCGGCTTCGGCATCTGCGTCAGGGCCCGGACGATCGGGTTGTAGTGCTCCGCGACCGTGCTCATGGTGAGCGAGGAACCGCTCTCGCGGTCGGCCTTCAGGAACCCGACGTGTTCCTTGAGGTCCTGGCCGACGCAGAACGCCCGGTCGCCGGCCGCGGTGAGCAGGACCGCTCGTACGGCCCCATCGGCGGCGGCCGCCTCGACCGCGTCGCGCAGGGCGACCTTGGTCTGCGTGTTCATGGCGTTCATGGCTTCGGGACGGTTGATCGTGATGGTGGCGAGTCCGTCGGTCACTTCGTAGAGCACGCTGTCGGCCATGTCGGGGGTCCCCCTTCGTCGCGGGCTGGCTACCGGCCGGTACTGGCCGGTGCAAGGGTCAGCATGGCGGACCGGGCCGCGGTTCCACATGTGATGTGCGTCAAACAAACCGGAGGGCGGATCCGGGGTGCGGCGGCGAAGTATCGCAGGCAGGTCCCCGAAATGAGTGGTTTTGGTCGAGCGCGTTGCGCAAGCGTTCCCACCCGATGTTGGTCATCGGGTCCTGACATGCGGGATAATGGCCTGGAAGCAATGTGTTCGATGCCGGTACTAGGCGCCTGACTGGGGCCGTCGGCTGACGATGAGCTGGTTTCAGGAAGGGGAACGAGCATGGCGGCCATGAAGCCGCGGACGGGCGACGGCCCGCTCGAGGTCACCAAGGAGGGGCGGGGCATCGTCATGCGCGTACCGCTTGAGGGCGGCGGTCGACTTGTCGTCGAGCTGACCCCGGACGAAGCGGACGCCCTGGGTGACGCCCTGAAGAAGGTCGTCGGCTGACCCCTCGTCGGTACTGAGGGCGCACTGACGCCAACTGAAGACTCTGCACTGCCCCGGTCGCTCACCGCGTCCGGGGCAGTGTTGTTTTCCGGGTGACTCGGTTCGAGGTGGCCCGCTTCGGGCTGGGCCGGGCCTCGGCGGCGGGTCCGGTCAGCGTCGGACGGCGCACAGCAGGCCGTCGCCCACCGGCAGCAGCGCGGCCTCCAGGGCCGGGCTCTCGCGGACGGTGCGCAGCAGCTCGCGGACGCGGAGCACCTCCACCGGCTGGGCCGCGGAGTCGACCGTACGGCCGTCGGAGAAGACTCCCTCGAAGCAGACCAGTCCGCCGGGGCGCAGCAGGCGCAACGATTCAGCGAGGTAGTCGAGGGACTCGGACGGGTCCCCGTCGCAGAAGACGAGGTCGTAGCCGCCGTCGGCGAGCCGGGGCAGGACGTCGAGCGCGCGGCCCGGAATGAAGCGGGCGCGGTTGCCCGCGAAGCCGGCGGCGCGGAAGGCCTGGCGGGCGAAGGCCTGCCGGTCGGGTTCCGGATCCACGGTGGTCAGCACCCCGTCGGCACGCATTCCGTGCAGGAGGTGGATGCCCGACACGCCTGTGCCGGTGCCGATTTCGGCGACCGCCTTGGCGTCCGCGGTGGCGGCGAGCAGGCGCAGCGCGGCCCCGGTGCCGGGGGAGACGGAGCGCAGGCCCGCTTCCCTGGACCGGTCGCGGGCCCATCGCAGAGCGTCGTCTTCGGCGACAAACGCGTCGGCGAACGCCCAGCTCGTCTGCCGGTTGCCGGTAATGACCCTCTCCTGTCCCCATAGTTGGCGCAACGGTGACTGTATCCGCTGGAGTCGGGAACCCGCAGATGGGACCGGGCGTTGAGAGCAGTAGAGAGGGAAGGACGGTCCGGGACTCTCGGCCCGTGCAAAGTTACTGCAAAAATGCTTATCCGGAGCTGACGGGAGGGGTGGCTATGGTAGGGAATCCGCTGGACACCACCAGAGCCGACAGGGGAGGTGCGGCTGCGCCTGTGGATCGTGGGGGTGTTCTCCGACGCCTCTTCTGGTCGGCCGGTGAGCCGAAATCCGTGACCAACATTGCTGACCGTTTCCGCACCGTAGACACCGCAACCACCGCGACCTTTGCCGCCGATGCGGGCTCCCAGGCGTGGACCCCTCCCTCGTGGGAGGAGATCGTCAGCACGCACAGTGCGCGGGTCTACCGTCTCGCCTACCGGCTGACGGGCAACCAGCACGACGCCGAGGACCTGACGCAGGAAGTCTTCGTCCGCGTCTTCCGCTCACTGTCCACGTACACGCCCGGCACGTTCGAGGGCTGGCTGCACCGGATCACGACGAACCTGTTCCTGGACATGGTCCGCCGCAAGCAGCGCATCCGCTTCGACGCGCTCGCCGACGACGCCGCCGAGCGGCTGCCGAGCCGTGAGCCGTCCCCGCAGCAGGTGCTGCACGACACCCACTTCGATGCGGACGTGCAGCAGGCGCTGGACACCCTCGCGCCCGAGTTCCGCGCGGCCGTGGTGCTGTGTGACATCGAGGGTCTTTCGTACGAGGAGATCGCGGCCACGCTCGGCGTGAAGCTCGGCACCGTGCGCAGCCGTATCCACCGAGGCCGTTCGCACCTGCGCAAGGCGCTCAAGCACCGGTCCCCCGAGGCCCGTGCGGAGCAGCGTGCGCTGGCCGGAGTGGCAGTGGGCGCCCCGGGCGCCGGGGGAGAGGGCGGAGCCGAGTGAGCGGGATCAGTCCTTCCCCGTCGCCCGCCGAACAGGCGTCCTCCGCCGAACGGCATTTGGGCGACCGGCTCGCCGCCCTCGTGGACGGGGAGCTGGGCCACGACGCGCGCGAGCGCGTACTGGCGCACCTGGCGACGTGCTCCAAGTGCAAGGCCGAGGCCGATGCGCAGCGCCGCCTGAAGACCATGTTCGTGGAGAGCGCGCCGCCCCCGCTGTCGGCGGGGCTGCTGGCGCGGCTCCAGGGTCTGCCCGGAGGCAGTCCTGACGGCCCCTCCGGTCCACCCGGCCCCTTCGGCCCGCCCCCGGGCGCCGACCCCTTCTCCTCCTTCGCCTACGCGCCCCCCGCGGCCGCGGTCGGGCCGCAGGGAGGCTTCCCCATACACAAGATGGGCGGCCAGGAGGCGGGCCGCTCGCGGCGCCGCTTCGCGTTCGTGGCGGCCGGGGCGGTATCGCTCGCCGCGATCGCGCTGGGCGGCTCGCTGCCGGTGGACGCCGTCGAGCCCAACGCCCGGGGCGATGCCCCCGCCGCGCGGACCGGCCCCGTGGTACCGGTGTTCGACGCCGTGGCCCGCGAAAACCGGATCCCGCGCCCCGGCACCATCCCCACGCTCCGCCCGGAGCCCCCCCTGGCCTCCACCTCCCCCACCGCCACCCCGGCCTCGGCCCGCCCGGTCTCCTTGTCGCGCTAGTGGTGTGACCGGGAGGGTTTGCCGGGTCGCGGTGTCCGGTGCGGTGCATCGCAAGGCGGAGGGCCGGGGCTCGTACTGGACGTACCGCCGCGGTCCGGCAATGCGGCGAGGTGCCGTGCCGGGCGCCGCGACGCGGTGAGCCCTTCCGGTCGACGCGCCCCACCGCGGCGGGCGTTCCTTGCCAGGCGGGTGTGGTCTGACGTGGTCCTGTGATCGCACGAGGCCGCCCGGTCGCCGGCCAGCCCGTCCCGGACCGCGCCGGGTCCGTGGTGGGCGGTGCCGGGCCTGGGCGGGTGGCGGGGCGTTCGGGTGCGTGCGCGTCCCTGCGCGGGCGCTGGTGCCCCTCTCGCCCCGCTGGGCGCGGGCAGCTGCCCGACGGGCCCGCTCGGGCTTCTCACCGTCCGTGGGCGGGCGGGGTGATGGGGTGGATGGGTGACCTGGTTGAATCTGCGCCAGATGTGCCGCTCCGGGCGGCCGGCGGAGTCAGGTACGCGGGGAGCGCCCATGTCCGACAGTCAGCAGACCGATCCGGCGGCCGAGACGCCGGCCCCGGCCGAAGCTCCCGCGCCCCGGCCGCCCAGGCTGTCCCGCCTCCCCCGATGGTGGAGCCGCGCCGATCGCCCCGCCGCCGGGACGGCCGAAGCCCCCGTACCGGCTCCGCGCACCGCACAGGACGGCACCCCGACCCCGGAAGCCGCGCCGCTCTCGCCCCCGGACCCGGATGCGACAGCCGCCCGGAAGCCGGACGCCGGGGCCACCGGCCCGCATCCGACGACGGACGCCGAGGCCACCGGCCCGCATCCGACGACGGACCCCGAGGCCGCCCCGGCCGGGGACGCCGGGGCCCTCTCGCCCCCGGACCCCGATGCGACAGCCGCCCGGAAGCCGGACGCCGAGGCCACCGGCCCGCATCCGGCCCCGGACCCCGAGGCTGCCCTGGCCGCGGGCGGGGTCTCCTCAGGGCCGGTGTGGTGGAGTCGGCCCGCGGAGGACCGGCGGCCGCGCGAGGGGGACGTAGCGGCGTCGGCGGCCGTGTCGGACGGCGGGGCGGGGGCGGGTGCCGGTGCGGCGCCACGTTATGACCCCTGGTCCGTGGGGCCGTTGCAGGTGCTGGACCGGGGGAAGGCGGGGCCCCGGCGGGTTCGGCTTCGGCAGGGTGTCGTCCTCGGGGTCGGGATCGCCCTCCTCGCGGGTGCGATCGGCGGTGTCGTCGGTGTGCTCGCCGAGCGGAAGGCCAGCACCCGTCTGGAACTCCCGCAGGCCGCAGCGGCGCCGGACCGCGGCCGGGCTCCCGACAGCGTCGCCGGGATCGCCGCCACCGCGCTGCCCGGGGTGGTCACCCTGCACGTCAGCGGCGCGCAGAGCAGTGCGACCGGCACCGGCTTCGTGCTCGACGCGCAGGGGCACATCCTCACCAACAACCACGTGGTCCACGGCGCCCAGCGCATAACGGTCACCTTCAGCACCGGCGAGAGCGTTCCCGCCGAGCTGGTCGGCGGAGACACCGGCTACGACCTGGCCGTCGTCCAGGTCACCGGCGTACGGGGGCTGCGGCCCCTCGCGCTCGGGAACTCCGAGAACGTCAGGGTCGGTGACCCCGTCGTGGCCATCGGAGCCCCCTTCGACCTCTCCAACACCGTCACCGCCGGCATCATCAGCGCCACCGGCCGTCCCATCACCGCGGGCGGCGACAAGGGCGACGGGAGCGACGTCAGCTACGTCGACGCGCTCCAGACCGACGCCCCGATCAACCCCGGCAACTCCGGCGGCCCGCTCCTCGACGCCAGGGCCCAGGTCATCGGCATCAACAGCGCCATCCGCGGAGGCGGCGACGGCGGTGACGGCGGCGACAGCTCGGGCCAGCAGCGCGGCAGCGTCGGTCTGGGCTTCGCCATCCCCGTCAACCAGGGCAAGCGCGTAGCCGAGGAGCTCATCCGCACCGGCCACGCCACCCACCCCGTGATCGGCGTCACCCTGGACATGGAGTACTCCGGCGATGGGGCCCGGGTGGGGGAGAAGGGCGAGGGTGGAAAGCCGGCCGTGGTCGCCGGTGGTCCGGGAGCCCGCGCCGGGATCAAGCCCGGCGACGTGATCACCAAGGTGGACGGGGTACGGGTCCACGGGGGCGACGAGCTCGTCATCAAGATCCGGGCCCACCGGCCGGGCGATCCCCTCGCCCTCACCGTGCTCAGGGACGGCCGGGAGCGCACGCTGGAAGTGGTCCTCGGGTCGGCGAACGGGTCGTGACGGGAGCGTGAAAGCGGGACCGTTCCATGAATGAGCGGTCCTGATGTATGGGCCGGTGGACCCGGCCGGGTACCGTGTGTCGGGCCTGACCCGAAGAGAGCCGAGGAGCGGCAAGGTGTTCAACGACATAGGCGCACTCGAACTGGTCACGATCGTAGTGCTGGCCATTCTCATCTTCGGCCCGGACAAGCTGCCCAAGGTCATCCAGGACGTCACAGGCGTCATCCGGAAGATCCGCGCGTTCTCGGACAGCGCGAAGCAGGACATCCGCTCCGAACTCGGCCCGGAGTTCAAGGACTTCGAGTTCGAGGACCTCAATCCGAAGAACTTCATCCGCAAGCAGCTGGCGGAGAACGAGGACCTCAAGGACATCCGCAGCTCCTTCGACCTCCGCAAGGAGCTGAACGACGTCACCGACGCCGTCAACAGCAAGGAAGCCGAACCGGTCCCGACCCCGGCCGCCTCCGGCGACACCGCGGCTCCCGCTTCGAGCGGCGGTCCGGACCTGCTGAAGAAGCCCGCCGCCCCGGCGCAGGAGCGGCGCACGGTCTTCGACGCGGACGCCACCTGAGCCACCCGATACCACGCGCGAGCCTGCCTGCCCGGTGATCCGGGGTCCGGTGGCTATCCTCCATGAGTCCGGACCCAGGACGCCCCAGGGAGGGGGTCCCCCCAGCACCACGGGGGAGGGCCGTTGCGGACCCCACGGAACGAGAGGCCGCTCAGATGGAGACGACGAGCAGTAGCCGGGTGGGCACGCAGCCCGCCGAGACGGCGACAGCACCCGCGCAGCCGGCACCGCAGGAGCATCCGCGGCTGTCCCAGGAGGCAGCCGCAGCGCCCGTACCGGCGGCCCGCCGCACGGCGGAGGGCTACCTGCGGGCTGATTTCCCCTGGTACGGGCTGGACGGGGCCTTCACCGGCCCCCGCTGGCTCATGCAGGTCGGCATCGGCGCGGACGGCAGCGTGGAGCACGGCTCCACGGGCCACGGCGACGAGCCCTCCGCCCGCGGCGAGATCGCCACCGGCGAGAAGGAGCGCTTCGCGGTGGTCGTCACCGTCGCGAGCAACCCGCTGCGCCGCAGCTCGGACGGCACCGGCGTCCTGGAGGCCACCTCGGTCTCCTCGGCGGCCTGGCTGGCCGGCTCGGGGCTGCTGGCGTACAGCTGGCCCGTGCAGATGGACCACACCCTGCGCGACGACTGGCTCGACCAGCAGACCGAGGCCGCGTGGGAGCTGGCGGACGCGCTCGACGGGGAGGAGTGGTCGACGCTGTCGCTGCCCGTGGACGGGGAGCCGACGCCGTTCCACTACCGCGAGTCGGAGTTCGGGTGGGTGCTGGCGGGTTCCACCGGGAGCGGGGTTCACCTGGGCGCGTATGGGCGCGGGATGAGCGCGTACGGGATCGGGTTCTCCGCGATCGGGGACTTCGGCGCGTACGAGTAGCCGCGCGGGCCGGTACGGGTGCGGGTACGGGAAAGGGCACCGCCGGTCGGCGGTGCCCTTTGCGCTGCGCGGCCCGTGCGGGCTGCTTGTGGTTCCGGTGTGCCCACCCGTTCCGCCCTGCGGAACGATTGCCCACACCTAGGGTTACATCAGAACTTGTTCCGCGGCGTGATCCCCAGCGACATGCCCGCCAGGCCGCGGGCGCGGCCGCCCAGCTTGCCGGCGATGGCGCGCAGGGCCGCGCCCGCCGGGGAGTCGGGGTCGGACAGGACGACCGGCTTGCCCTCGTCGCCGCCCTCGCGCAGGCGCACGTCGATCGGGATCGAGCCGAGCACCGGCACGTTCGCGCCGATCGTCTTCGTCAGGCCGTCGGCGACCCGCTGGCCGCCGCCGGAGCCGAACACGTCGACCATCTCGTCGCAGTGCGGGCAGGGCAGCCCGGACATGTTCTCGACGACGCCGACGATCTTCTGGTGCGTCTGCACGGCGATCGAGCCGGCCCGCTCCGCGACCTCGGCCGCAGCCTGCTGCGGGGTGGTCACGACGAGGATCTCGGCGTTGGGCACCAGCTGGGCCACGGAGATCGCGATGTCGCCGGTACCCGGCGGCAGGTCGAGCAGCAGGACGTCCAGGTCGCCCCAGAACACGTCGGCCAGGAACTGCTGGAGGGCCCGGTGGAGCATCGGACCGCGCCAGACCACCGGCGCGTTGCCGGGGGTGAACATGCCGATGGAGATGACCTTCACGCCGTGCGCGGACGGCGGCATGATCATGTTTTCGACCTGGGTGGGGCGGCCCTCCACGCCGAGCATGCGCGGCACGCTGTGGCCGTAGATGTCCGCGTCGACCACGCCGACCTTGAGGCCGTCGGCGGCCATCGCGGCCGCCAGGTTGACGGTGACGGAGGACTTGCCCACGCCGCCCTTGCCGGAGGCGACCGCGTAGACGCGGGTCAGGGAGCCGGGCTGGGCGAAGGGGACCTCGCGCTCGGCGGTGCCGCCGCGCAGGGTGCTGGCGAGCTCCTTGCGCTGCTCGTCGCTCATCACGTCGAGCGTGACGGCGACCGAGGTGACGCCGGGGACCCGCTGTACGGCCTCGGTGACGAGGTTGGTGATGGTCTCGCGCATGGGACAGCCGGACACCGTGAGGTACACGGTGACGGCGACCGCGCCGCCGTCGCCGATCTCCACCGATTTGACCATGCCGAGCTCGGTGATCGGCCGGTGGATCTCGGGGTCGTTCACCGTCGCCAGCGCGTCCAGGATCGCGTCCTGCTCGGGCACGGCGGCAGTGCCGGCGGAGCTTGTGTCGGTAGCCATGCCCCGATGGTACGGCTCGGTAGCGTGCCGCAGGAAAGGCTGCTAGCGGTCGCCTTCGTCACTCTCGGCGGGGAATAGCCGCCGTTCGTCCATCTCCTTGATCAGGTCCTGGAACTCGGACCGGATCCAGTCGCGCGTGGCGACCTCTCCCAGGCCCATCCGCAGGGCCGCGATCTCGCGCGTCAGGTACTCGGTGTCCGCCAGCGAGCGCTCGTTCTGCTTGCGGTCCTGTTCCAGGTTGACCCGGTCCCGGTCGTCCTGCCGGTTCTGCGCGAGCAGGATCAGCGGGGCCGCGTAGGAGGCCTGGAGCGACAGCATCAGGGTCAGGAAGATGAAGGGGTACGTGTCGAAGCGCAGATGCTGCGGCGCGAAGATGTTCCACAGCACCCAGACGATGATGACGACGGTCATCCAGACGATGAACCGGCCCGTGCCGAGGAAGCGTGCCACCCGCTCCGACAGCCGTCCGAACGCCTCGGGGTCGTACTCGGGCAGCAGCCGCCGGCGCGCCGGGCGCGGCAGGTCCAGCCGCGCGCGCGAGCGGGTCAGCGCGCTCGATCCGGTCCCGGACCCGGAAGTGGCGGAGCCGCCGCTCTTGGCCCGTTCGCGGTGCGCGTCGGAGGAACGTTCCGCCGACTCCGCCGACAGCCCGTGCTCGCGGGCCTGCAGCCTCGCCTGCTCGCGCCGCTCCCGGATCTGTTCGCGCCTGCGCTCGCGCGCGGCCTGGTCGCCGCGCCCCCGGTCAGTGGTCACGTAGGGCCTCTTCCGCACGCTCGGGATCCTCGGGCCCGCCGGCTCCCTCCGAATGGAAGTCCGTCTCCCGCCAGTCGTCCGGGAGCAGGTGGTCCAGTACGTCGTCCACGGTGACCGCGCCCAGCAGCGAGCCGCTCTCGTCGACCACCGGCACGGCGACCATGTTGTACGCGGCCAGGTAGCTGGTCACCACCGGCAGCGAGGAGTCCGGCCGCAGCGGCGCCAGACCGGTGTCCACGATCGAGCTGACCAGGGTGAACGGAGGGTCCCGCAGCAGCCGCTGGAAGTGCACCGTGCCCAGGTACTTGCCCGTGGGCGTCTCGTCCGGCGGCCGGCACACGTACACCTGCGCCGCCAGCGCCGGCGACAGGTCCGACTGCCGTACGCGGGCCAGCGCGTCCGCGACCGTGGCGTCGGGCCGCAGCACGATCGGCTCCGTCGTCATCAGACCGCCCGCGGTGTTCTCCTCGTACGACAGCAGACGCCGCACGTCGGCCGCGTCGTCCGGCCGCATCAGCGTCAGCAGCCGCTCCTTGTCGTCCTCCGGCAGCTCGGACAGCAGGTCGGCCGCGTCGTCCGGGTCCATCGCCTCCAGGACGTCGGCCGCGCGCTCCTCCTTCAGCTTCCCGAGGATCTCCACCTGCTCGTCCTCGGGCAGCTCCTCCATGACGTCCGCGAGCCGGTCGTCGTCGAGGGCGTTGGCCACCTCGGCGCGCCGCTTCGGCGTCAGGTGGTGCAGGACGTTGGCGACGTCCGCCGGGCGCATCTGCTCGAAGGTGGCGACCAGGTTCTCGGCGCCCTGCCCGTGCTCCTCCAGCGAGAAGCCCGTCACCGCCGACCACTCGACGGTCAGGGTCTCGCCGCGCCGGCGCAGCGCGCCCGACTTGCCCTTCCGTACGAAGATCCGGTCGATCTCCCAGTCCCGGCGGGCCGGCAGCTGCTGGATGGCCACGTCGAGGACGGTGACCTCCTCGTCGTCCGCGACCAGCCGCACCCGCCGGTCGAGCAGTTCGCCGAGGATCAGCCGCTCGGTGGGGCGCTGTTCGAAGCGCCGCATGTTGACGACCCCGGTGGTGATGACCTGCCCGGACTCGACTCCCGTCACCCGGGTCATGGGCAGGAAGATCCGGCGCCGGCTGACCACCTCGACCACCAGGCCGAGCAGCCGCGGCGGCCGGCCGGCCACGCGGAGCATCGCGACGAGGTCGCGGACGCGGCCCACCTGGTCGCCGTTGGGATCGAACACGGGCACACCCGACAGATGCGAGACGAAGATCCGTGGGGCGCCTGCCGCCATCCGAGCGCCTCCTACGAGCGTGCGTCATCCGTCGATCACCGGTACTGCCGTCCCTCAGGTTAGCCCGTGCCCGCCGCAACCTCCTGGTGGGGCCGTCCGCACGGGCACGCACCGGCGCCGCACGGCCACGCACCGGCACCGTCCGGGGCATCGCGAGGGCTTCCGCCCCTGGCCGGGTACGCTGCCAGCTGCTCGAAGACGAACGACGAGAGGCACCTGCCCGTGACTGCCTATCTCCCCTCCGCACGGCTGCGCCGGGCCGCCCTCGCCGGAGCCCTGTGCGCCGGCCTGGCCGTCGTCGGTACGGGATGCGGGGCGGACCCCGACGAGGGTACGAACGGGGTCGGAAAGCTCTCCGCCGAGCAGATCGAGAACAAGGCCAAGGAGGCCGCCACGGGGGCCACGTCGGTCCACCTGTCCGGCGTCCTGGTCAGCGGCGGCAAATCCTTCACCCTCGACATGAAGCTGGGGGCCGACGGCGGCTCCGGCGAGGTGAAGTCGCAGGACGACACCACCTTCGAGCTGCTGCGCGTGGGCTCCCAGCTCTACCTCAAGGCGGGCGCCAAGTTCTGGGGCCAGTCCGAGGCGGCCGGCAAGCTCGGCGACAAGTTCGTGAAGGTGCCCGAGGGAGACCCCTCCTACAAGCAGTTCCTCGTGTTCACCGACATGCACGTGCTCCTGGACGGGCTCCTCGGGCTCGACGGGCAGCTCAGCAAGGGCGACTACACCAAGGTCGGGCACACCCGGGTCGTCCAGGTCTCGGCGGACAAGGGCAAGGGCGGCAAGGTCTCCGTCTCCCTGGAAGGCGTCCCCTACCCGCTCCTGATGGAACGCGCGGGCGGCGCCGGCCGGCTGGTCCTGGAGGACTGGGGCAAGCCCGTCGAGCTCAAGCCCCCGGCGCAGGACCAGACGGTGGACTACGGGTCCCAGCTGCCGACGACCAAGGGGCAGGGAGCCAGCCCCGCCCCGTCCGCCTCCAAGGGCTCCGGCCAGGGCACCGCCCCCAAGAGCTGACCGGCGGGGGCAAGCGCTCAGCGGGCCGCCTTCTTGCGCTTGAGCAGCAGCTTGGGCAGCGCCGCCGGGGCGGGGCGGCGGGTGATCGCCGGGGAGTCCAGCGGAACCGCGGCCAGCGACCCGGACGGGAGCTCGGCCCGCACGGACTCCGGCTCCAGGCGCAGCAGCCGGCACTCCCGGGCCCACCGGTCGGTCATCTCCGCCGAGTCGGGGGCGTTGAGCCGCTTGCCCTTGAGCTCGGCCACCGCGGCCTGCCAGGGCTCGCTCCCGGGCACGAGCTCCCGTACGGTCGCCGTCCACGCGACGAGTCGGCCGCCCTTGTCCTTGCTGCGTACGGTCACCTCGGCGGCCGCCCCGTCCGCGAGGCCCGGGAACGGCTGCTCGCCGGGCCCGTCGCCCAGTACGTGCGCCGCGCCGTCCACCCAGGCGTGCCAGAGCCCGCGGTCGGCCCCGGAGCCGCGGACCCAGATGAGGCCGGACTTCTTGGTGGCCTCCTCGACGAGGGCCAGATCGAGCGCGCTGAGAGTCATGCGCACAGGGTAGCCAGCGGCGGGTGCGCCCCCGCAGCCGGACGCCGGGCCGGATGCCGGGCCGGATGCCCGGCCGGACGCCTGCCGGGACGCGCGCCGGGCCGCTACAGCCAGCCGTTGCGGCGCAGGGCCCGGTGGATGGTGAAACAGCTGCCGGCGATGGCGGCCATCACCATCGGATAGCCGTAGCGCCAGTGCAGCTCCGGCATGTTCTCGAAGTTCATCCCGTACACCCCGCAGATCATCGTCGGCACGGCGATGATCGCCGCCCACGAGGTGATCTTGCGCATGTCCTCGTTCTGGGCGACGGAGGCCTGCGCCAGATTGGCCTGGAGGATCGAGTTCAGCAGCTCGTCGAAGCCGACGACCTGCTCGTGGACGCGCGCCAGGTGGTCGGCGACGTCGCGGAAGTACTTCTGGATGTCCGGGTCCACCAGCCGCATCGGGCGCTCGCTGAGCAGCTCCATGGGCCGCAGCAGCGGGGAGACGGCCCGCTTGAACTCCATCACCTCGCGCTTGAGCTGGTAGATGCGGCCCGCGTCGCCGCCGCGCGCACTGCCCTTGGCGGGAGCGGCGAAGACCTCGCTCTCCACCTCGTCGATGTCGTCCTGGACGGCCGATGCGACGGCGATGTAACCGTCGACCACGTGGTCGGCGAGGGAGTGCAGCACGGCGGACGGACCCCGGGCGAGGAGCGCCGGGTCGTCCTGGAGGCGGTGGCGCAGACCCCGCAGGGAGCCCTGGCCGCCGTGCCGGACGGTGATGACGAAGTCGGGGCCGGTGAAGCACATCACCTCGCCGGTCTCCACCACCTCGCTGGTGGCGGTGAGTTCGGCGTGCTCCACGTAGTGAATCGTCTTGAAGACGGTGAAGAGGGTGTCGTCGTAGCGCTCCAGCTTCGGCCGCTGGTGGGCGTGGACCGCGTCCTCCACGGCGAGCGGGTGCAGGCCGAACACGGCGGCGATCCCGGCGAACTCGTCCTCGGTCGGCTCGTGCAGGCCGATCCACGCGAAACCGCCGTCCTCGCGGACCTGCCGCATCGCCTCACGGGGCGTCAGGCGCCCGCCGTCCATCGCGGACCCGCCGCGCCGCCCGTCGCGGTAGACGGCGCAGTCGACCACCGCGGTGCTCGCGGAGGGGTCGCGGGTGGTGTCGTAGCCGGGCTGTACGGGGGTGGACCGGCGCAGTGCCGGACGGACGGCGGCACGGAGGTAGGGCAGCATCGACATGGCAGGCTCCTTCTCGCGCACGGCTGCGGACCGTACGGGTGGGAGGCTTCCGCCGCCGCGGCCGGCAGGGCCCGGTCAGGCGGAAGGAAAAGGACGGAGGACACAGTTCTGCCGTCGCTCTTCGACTGATCCGGGTGAGGGGATCAAAGGGGGCGCGGAACGCCCGTCAGCGAAGTGGAAGAGCGATTGGTACTGCACGATCGACTTCGATCCACCGCAGACCCCACCTCCTCCGGCCGGTCCCCCGTAGGGGACGTCCTGTCGCCGGAGCACTGAAACTTCTCTTCTGAGAGCGTCCCCGACCAGCGGTCAACGATATCAGCCGACGGATGGTCAAGACCCGCCCTTTACCCGGCTGATACGAGTTCTATGCTCGGTCCATGGCAGAAATTCTGGCCCTTGTGGAAGCCCGGCTGCGCAGCGCGCTCGGCGAACCCGACGCACGCGCGGCCGTCACCTTCCTGGGCACCGACCGCATCGAAGTACTCCGCTTCACGGAAGGGGACCTGGTGCGGTACGCGACCCTCGGCATGTCCGCCCATCCGATGGCCGACCCGACCGTGGTGGTCGCCGATCCGGTACGGGGCCCCCGCGCCGAGCTCGTGCTGACCGTACGGGGCGGACTCGCGCCCACCGACAAGCTGCTGCGGCCGCTGGCCGTGCTCGGCGCGGCGCCCCAGGTGGAGGGGCTGATCGTGGCTCCCGGGGCCTCGCTGGACGTGGGGGAACCGCTGTGGGACGGGGCGGCGTTCACCTCCGTACTGGTGGCGGAGCCCGGTGGACTGGTGGAGGACCTCGCCCTCGACGCCCCCATGGACCCGGTGGCCTTCTTCCCGCTCCTGCCGATGACGGCCAACGAGGCGGCGTGGAAGCGGGTGCACGGCGCGGCCGCCCTCCAGGAACGCTGGCTCGCGCACGGCACGGATCTGCGGGACCCTCTGCGTACGGCCGTCGCACTGGATTGAAGGTCCTCAACGGAACCCGGCCGCCCGGACGGGTGATCGCGTCTTGACGGGGCGCGCGGCGGGGAGGAGCGTGGCTTCGTATGAGGGGCGAACCGAGTTGCCCGAAGTGCGGTGGCCGGGTCAGGGCGCCCGGTCTCTTCGCCGACTCCTGGCAGTGCACGGTGCACGGAGCGGTGCACCCCCTGCAGCCGGTGATCCCGCCGAGCGTCGAGGGCCTGAGCGTGGTGGTCAACCGGGCACAGGTCCCGGTCTGGATGCCGTGGCCGCTGCCCGTGGGATGGCTGTTCACCGGGGTCGCGTCCGCCGGTGACGACCGCAGCGGCGGCCGGGCCACGGCCGTGGCCTGCTCGGGCCCCGGCCCGCTGGGCGGCATCGGCGAGCTGGTGCTGATCGCGGAGGAACTGGGCGTGGGCCTGGGCGCGCGGTTCGCGGGCATCGACGCCCCCGATCCGGGCTCCTACATGAACGTCTCCGCCCCGCCGCACACCAAGGTCGTCGCCGCGGGCCGCCCGACGCCGCTGTGGCACGTGAGCGGCGTCCCGGACGACCGGGCCGTCTTCGCGGGCGAGGCGCGCGGGCTGTGGCTGTGGGCCATCGTCTGGCCGGAGCAGTCGGGGCTCCTGATGTACGACGAGCTCGTCCTGACGGACCTGCGGGACGCGGGAGCCGAGGTGGAGCTCCTGCCCTGCGGAGCCTTGAGTCCGCGTATTTTGTCCTCCTGACCCGGGTATCCTTGAGCGTCCCCCGTCATACCCACCACCCACCTGGAGCCCGGCCGTGCGCATCGACCTGCACGCCCACTCCACGGCTTCCGACGGTACGGACACCCCCGCGCAGCTGGTCCGCAATGCGGCCGCCGGTGGGCTCGACGTGGTCGCGCTGACCGATCACGACACCGTGAGCGGCTACCGCGAGGCCATCGAGGCGCTGCCCGAGGGGCTGACCCTGGTCACCGGCGCCGAGCTGAGCTGCCGCCTCGACGGGATCGGGCTGCACATGCTCGCCTACCTCTTCGATCCCGAGGAGCCCGAGCTCTCCCGCGAGCGGGAACTCGTACGCGACGACCGCACCCCCCGCGCGCTGGCCATGATCGGCAAGCTGCAGGACCTCGGCGTCCCCGTCACCTGGGAGCAGGTCGACCGGATCGCCGGCGAGGGTTCCGTGGGCCGGCCGCACATCGCCACCGCGCTCGTGGAGCTCGGCGTGGTCCGCACCGTCTCCGACGCGTTCACGCCGGACTGGCTCGCCGACGGCGGCCGCGCGTACGCCGAGAAGCACGAGTTCGACGCCTTCGACGCGGTCCGCCTGGTCAAGGCGGCCGGCGGGGTCACCGTCTTCGCGCACCCGGCCGCCGTCAAGCGCGGTACGTGCGTCTCCGACGACGCGATAGCGGCGCTCGCCGAAGCCGGACTCGACGGCATCGAGGTCGACCACATGGACCACGACGCCCCCACCCGCGCGCGTCTGCGCGGCCTGGCCGGCGAGCTCGGTCTGCTGACCACCGGGTCCAGCGACTACCACGGCGGACGCAAGACCTGCCGCCTCGGGGACTACACGACCGACCCCGAGATCTACGGTGAGATCACGCGCCGCGCGACCGGGGCGTTCCCCGTTCCCGGCGCGGGTGGACGCGTACGCGGCTGACGGCTGCCAGCACGCACCACCCGTACTCGTACCCGTACTCGTACCCGTACTCGTACCCCTACGTGGCGGCCGACCGCTGCCCCCGCCGCACGCCACCACGCCCTTTTTCGTAACACCCCTCTCCTGCAAGGCATCACTGTGCTCGATTTCGCCGTCTTCGGATCCCTCTTTCTCACGCTTTTTGTGATTATGGACCCCCCGGGGATCACGCCCATCTTCCTCGCCCTGACCTCCGGCCGCCCCGCCAAGGTGCAGCGCCGGATGGCCTGGCAGGCCGTCTGCGTCGCCTTCGGCGTCATCGCCGTCTTCGGCATCTGCGGTCAGCAGATCCTCAACTACCTGCACGTCTCCGTGCCGGCCCTGATGATCGCGGGCGGTCTGCTGCTCCTGCTCATCGCGCTCGACCTGCTCACCGGCAAGACCGACGAGCCGAAGCAGACCAAGGACGTGAACGTCGCGCTCGTCCCGCTCGGCATGCCGCTGCTCGCCGGGCCCGGCGCGATCGTGTCGGTCATCCTGGCGGTCCAGAAGGCCGACGGGTTCACCGGCCAGCTCTCCGTCTGGTGCGCGATCATCGCGATGCACGTCGTGCTGTGGGTGGTGATGCGCTACTCGCTCGTCATCATCCGCGTGATCAAGGACGGCGGCGTGGTCCTCGTGACGCGGCTGGCCGGCATGATGCTCTCCGCGATCGCAGTCCAGCAGATCATCAACGGCGTGATCCAGGTGATCCACACGGCCTAGGCCGTCTCTCGCGGCTGTTGCCGTGACCGGCGCGCATGCGAACGCCCCCGTACCGATCCGGTACGGGGGCGTTCATATTTGCGGTGGCATGTGCCAGTCGTCAGTTGGAAGCGGTCGCTGCCGGTCGGATCAGGATGCGCTGGCCGATGGCCGCGGCCTGCTGCACGATCCGGTTGACGGAGGCCGCGTCCACGACGGTGCTGTCCACGGCAGATCCGTCGACATCGTCCAGGCGCAGAATCTCGAAGCGCATGGGGCTTCTCCCTTCGTCGTGTTTCTCCTACGTACAGGGTTAACGAAGTGTAAGCCGCAAACATTCCCTACGCTAAGGAAATTTTTTCACTGGCTAAGTACTAGTGGGTATCGGAGTCCCCGCAGGAGTCCCAGAACCCCGCCAGGGCGGCCGCCGTGGCCAGCGGATCCTCGGCGTTCGGCGAGTGTGCCGTACCCGCGACCACTACCCGGTAAGCGCCCAGCAACCGCGCCGTGTCGTCCATCCACTCCACCGGCCACACCGGGTCCGAGGCCCCCGAGAGCACCAGCTTCGCCAGCCCGGGCGCCGCGGCGGCGAGCTCCGCGGTCCGGTCCGGCTCGCTGACCAGCGCCCGGCCGGTGACGATCAGCTGCTCCGGGACCGTCCCCACCCACCGCTCGCGCAGGAACTGAGCGAGCTCGGCGGAATCGGGGGCCTCGTCGCGCGGATCCATGGCGCGCATCGCGGCCCAGATGCCGGGCATGTCCTCGCCCATCACCTCCAGCGCGGAGATCAGCATCTTCGTACGGTCCTGCTGGTCCTCGCAGACCGCGCGCGGGCCGCTGCTCATCAGCGTGAGGCTCGCGAAGGGGGCCGGATCGCGGATCACGGCCGCCCGGGCGATCAGCCCGCCCAGCGAGTGCCCCAGCAGGTGCACCGGGCCGCCGTCGGCCAGGGCCGCCGTCTGCGCGAGGACGTCCTTGGCCAGCTCCTCCAGGGCGTACGGGGCCTCCGTGCGCGGGCCGCCGCTCTCGTGCTGGCCCCGCCCGTCGACGGCGACCACCCGGTAGCCCGCCGCGGCCAGCGGCGCGAGGAGGCCGATGAAGTCCTCCTTGCTGCCCGTGTAGCCGGGGACCAGCAGGGCGGTGCCGCGCACGGGCCCGCCGGAGCCGAGCCCGGGGGAGGCCTCGTGCACGGCGAACTCGCCGCGGGCGGTGGACAGGCGGTACGCACGGCCCGCGGGGGGCAGGGTGAGGCTCGGCGGCTTGCTCATGGCCCGAGGTTACCGGCCCGTAGCCCCGTACGGCAGTGCGACCGGACGGGCCCGGATACGCCGATGGCCCCGGCCCCCTCGGAAGGGGATCGGGGCCATCGGACGGGCGTTACGCCTCCGGCGTCTCCACCGGAGCTGCGGCGGCCTTGCGGGTCCGGGTGCGCTTCGGCTTGACCGGAGCCTCCTCGGTGGCCGGAGCGGCGGCCTCGGCGGCCGGAGCCTCCGGGGCGGCGGCCGCGACCTTGCGGGTGCGGGTCCGCTTGGGCTTGACCGGAGCCTCCTCCGCCACCGGAGCGGCGGCCTCGGCGACGACCTCGGCGGCCGGGGCGGCAACGGCGACCTTGCGGGTCCGGGTGCGCTTCGGCTTGACCGGGGCTTCCTCGGCGACCGCGACCGCGACCGCGGCGACGGCCGGAGCGACCGCAGCGACCGGAGCCTCGACCACGGCGGCCTGCGCGACGACCTCGGCCACCGGGGCGGCCGCGGCCTTGCGGGGCGCACGGGCGCGCGGGGCGCTGCTGCGGGGGGCGCTGCTCCGCGGGGCGCTGCTCCGCGAGGCGCGGACCGGCTCCACCATCGGGGCCATCTGGAAGTCGGGCTCGGGCTCCACGACGAACGGGGCCAGGGGTTCCAGCGCCGTCGCGGGGGCGACGAAGGTGGCGGCCGGCGCGGCGGACCGGGTCCGGCGGCGGCGCGGCTTGCGCGCCTCCTCGACGGCCGGAGCCTGCGCGGCGGCCGGGACCTGCGCGGCCTGCGGAGCCTCGGCGACCGGGGTCACCACGGCGGCCGTGGCCACGGCCTCGACGACGCCCGACTCCGAGCCACCGCGGGTGCGGCGACGCTGGCGCGGCGTACGGGGAGCACGCTCCTCGGCCGCCGGAGCGGCGACGGGGGCAGCCCCGCGACCGTCACGGCCGCCATCGCGGCCGCTGTCACGGCCACCACGACCGCTGTCACGGCCGCCGTCGCGACCGCCACGGCCACCGCGGCCGCCGGTCTCGCCCAGGTCTTCCAGGTTCTCGGCCTTCAGGCCGGCCCGCGTGCGCTCGCCGCGCGGCAGGATGCCCTTGGTGCCGGCCGGGATGTTCATCAGCTCGTACAGGTGCGGGGACGTGGAGTACGTCTCCACCGGGTCGTGGAAGTCCAGCTCCAGCGCCTTGTTGATCAGCTGCCAGCGCGGGATGTCGTCCCAGTCGACCAGGGTGACGGCGATGCCCTTCTTGCCCGCGCGGCCGGTGCGGCCCACACGGTGCAGGAAGGTCTTCTCGTCCTCGGGCGTCTGGTAGTTGATGACGTGGGTTACACCCTCGACATCGATACCGCGGGCGGCGACGTCGGTGCAGACCAGCACGTCGACCTTGCCGTTGCGGAAGGCGCGCAGCGCCTGCTCGCGGGCGCCCTGGCCCAGGTCGCCGTGGACGGCGCCGGACGCGAAGCCGCGCTTCTCGAGCTGCTCGGCGATGTCGGCCGCGGTGCGCTTGGTGCGGCAGAAGATCATGGCGAGCCCGCGGCCTTCGGCCTGCAGGATGCGGGAGACGAGCTCCGGCTTGTCCATGTTGTGCGCACGGAAGACGTGCTGCGTGGTGTTGGCGACGGTCGCGCCCTCGCCGTCCTCGGAGACGGCGCGGATGTGCGTCGGCTGCGTCATGTACCGGCGGGCCAGTCCGATGACCGCGCCCGGCATGGTCGCCGAGAACAGCATGGTCTGACGCTTAGGCGGCAGGTAGCTCATGATCCGCTCGACGTCGGGCAGGAAGCCCAGGTCGAGCATCTCGTCGGCCTCGTCCAGGACGAGGGCGCGGATCTTCGAGAGATCGAGCTTCTTCTGGCCGGCCAGGTCGAGCAGGCGGCCCGGGGTGCCGACGATGATGTCGACGCCCTTCTTGAGCGCCTCGACCTGCGGCTCGTACGCGCGGCCGCCGTATATGGCGAGGACGCGGACGTTGCGGACCTTGCCCGCGGTCAGGAGGTCGTTGGTGACCTGGGTGCACAGCTCGCGGGTCGGAACCACCACGAGTGCCTGCGGGGCGTCGGTCAGCTGGTCGGGCCGGGCCCGGCCCGCCTCGACGTCCGCGGGGACGGTGACCCGCTCCAGCAGCGGAAGGCCGAAGCCGAGCGTCTTGCCGGTTCCGGTCTTGGCCTGGCCGATGACGTCCGTGCCGGAAAGGGCGACGGGGAGGGTCATCTCCTGGATCGGGAAGGGGGACACGATGCCGACGGCCTCGAGGGCTTCGGCGGTCTCGGGGAGAATCCCGAGGTCACGGAACGTAGTCAGGGTGCTGCCTCTTCTGTGAGACGCGGCGCGAGGCGGCGAAGGGGGTCGTACCGTGCCGGGCTTGCAGTACTACGCCCACCCAAATCTGGGCGGGCCGTGCAAACTGCGCGGGACCACGAGCCATCGCTCAGGCGCTTTATGCCGCTGAGGGGGCCCCTCGTGGGAGGCGGTACGTATGAACGTACGCTTCACGCCGAGGGCGGTCGGGTGGAGCCGATCGGGCCACCGACCGGGCATCCTCATTCGGATGGCCCGCCGAGTGTTCGGCAGGCGCATTACCACTGTACCCCGGAATCTCGCAGCTGTGTCGGGTGAATTCATCAGGTAGGCGCGTTTACGTGGACTGAGCAGGTGGTTCGCGGTGCCTTTCGGCGAGCTATTGTGCGGAGCATGTCGACCGTTGAAAACGCATCGCCCGCCGACGGCAGCGCCCCCGCAGAGGCGGCCGGAATCGCCGCCCAGGACTGGGCCACGGCCTCCGCATCACCGCAGTACAAGGCTGCTGTGGTCGATCTCCTCGGGGCGCTCGCGTACGGCGAACTCGCGGCCTTCGAACGCCTCGCGGAGGACGCGAAACTCGCGCCCACCCTCGGCGACAAGGCCGAGCTCGCGAAGATGGCCTCCGCCGAATTCCACCACTTCGAGAGGCTCCGCGACCGTCTCGCCGCTATCGACGCGGACCCCACCGCGGCCATGGAGCCCTTTGCGAAGGGCGTCGACGACTTCCACCGCCAGACCGCGCCGTCGGACTGGCTGGAGGGCCTGGTCAAGGCCTACGTCGGCGACTCGATCGCCAGTGACTTCTACCGCGAGGTCGCCACGCACCTCGACACCGACACCCGCGGGCTCGTCGTGAGCGTGCTGGACGACACGGGCCACGGCGGCTTCGCCGTCGAGAAGGTCCGCGCCGCCATCGAGGCCGACCCGCGCTGCGGCGGCCGGCTCGCGCTGTGGGCCCGCCGCCTGATGGGCGAGGCGCTGTCGCAGGCGCAGCGCGTGGTCGCCGAGCGCGACGCGCTCTCCACCATGCTGGTCGGTGGCGTCGACGGCATGGCCGCCGGCTTCGACCTCGCGGCCGTCGGCGAGATGTTCACCCGCATCACCAAGGCGCACACCAAGCGCATGGCGGCCCTGGGCCTCGCGGCCTGACCCCGCCCCTTCGCCGTACGTACGCCGGCCCCGGCGCGGAGTGATCCGCGCCGGGGCCGGCGTACGTCGTCAGTCGTGCGGTCCGGGACCGAGGTCGCCGGGGTGGTCGCCGGGGCCGTGGTCATCCAGCGCCGTCGCCCGGGGCCCGTCGTCATCCGGGCCCGCGGCGTCGGTCAGCCCCGCGTCGGAACCGAAAACGGAGTCCGGGGGGACGGCCTCCCGGGCAGCTGGGCCGGGCGCAGCAGCAGGGACAGGACCACCGAGGAAACCAGTACCCCGCCGATGAAGGTCGCGAGCAGGGTGTTGTGCCCGGGGCCCAGGGCCGTGTGCGTCAGGTACGCCCCGAAGAGCGCTCCGGAGACCCCGCTCACCAGCACCATCCTCGGCGAGGGCAGCCGCTGGGCGAGCGCTCGGACGGCCGCCCCGGACAGGGCCAGGCCCAGGAGAGCGGAGCCAAGCGCCTCGATCAGCAGCATGGGGGATCCTCCCAAAGCGACGGTGGCGTACCGGGGTGGTGCCTCAACTGGCTCCTACCCGAAGCGGAGGAAACGGAAACGGCCCGGTGGAGTCATCCACCGGGCCGTTCCGGACGTTCTCGGTGCGCTGCTCAGAGCGCGCCGAAACCGACCTTCCGCGCGCTGGGCTCGCCCAGGTCGACGTACGACAGGCGGTCGGACGGCACCAGGACCTTGCGGCCCTTGATGTCCGTGAGGCTGAGCAGCGGCGCCGAGCCGGACAGGGCGGCGCTGACGATGCTCTCCAGCTCCTCGGCGCTCAGGTCGCTCTCAAGCACGATCTCCCGGGGTGCGTGCTGCACGCCGATCTTGACCTCCACGGCCTTGTCCCTCCGACGGTCCGGTTCGCGCGATCTGCCGCGCCGTTACCCGGTCCACATTAGCCCGGAGAGACGAGGTGTCCGCCGCAGGGCGGACACGCTCGCAGCGAACAGCAGGCCGGTCAGGGCCGGACCGGCGCCGCCCGGAGGCCAGCCCGGACGTCCGCCCGGACCTCCGGGCGGACATCGGCTCGGACGCTCGTATCCACGTCCGTCAGACGCTCGTTCAGACGTCCGTGGGGTGCAGCGGGAAACCGGCGATTCCGCGCCACGCCAGCGAGGTCAGCAGCCCCACCGCCGTATCGCGGGCGACCGGGCTCTCGCTCGACAGCCAGTACCGGGCCACGACCTGCGAGACCCCGCCCAGGCCCACCGCCAGCAGCATCGACTCGTCCTTCGACAGGCCGGTGTCCTCGGCGATGACGTCGGAGATGGCCTCCGCACACTGGAGCGAGACGCGGTCGACGCGCTCGCGCACGGCCGGCTCGTTCGTCAGGTCCGACTCGAAGACGAGCCGGAAGGCGCCGCCCTCGTCCTGGACGTAGGCGAAGTAGGCGTCCATGGTCGCGGCGACGCGCATCTTGTTGTCGCTCGTCGACGCCAGCGCGGTGCGCACGGCGAGCAACAGCGACTCGCAGTGCTGGTCCAGCAGCGCCAGGTACAGGTCGAGCTTCCCCGGGAAGTGCTGGTACAGCACCGGCTTGCTGACGCCGGCGCGCTCGGCGATGTCGTCCATCGCCGCGGCGTGGTAACCCTGCGCGACGAATACCTCCTGGGCGGCGCCCAGGAGCTGGTTGCGCCGGGCCCGGCGCGGAAGTCGCGTGCCCCGCGGACGCGCTGCCTCGGTCTGCTCGATGGCTGTCACGCCGCCTCCCACTTTCTCTAGAACACAGTGCGCCTTGCGCCGCGCCGCCATCGTACTTTTCGGTAACCGAATCTGGAGGGTCCAAGCCGAGTTTTCTCGCGGTACGGACCTCCGGTAACCCGCCGGAGATGCTGGTCAGGGCAAGGCCGGCGGGGTTCGGCCGCGGCTCAGCGGTAGTCGTCCTCGTCCAGGGCGACCACCCGGGCCTGCTCCGCGGTATCGGCGGCGCCGGCTTCGCGCAGGCCCAGGCCGGTGAGCGGGTCGTCCTCGACCGGGCTCAATTCGGTGTTCTGCTCCGCCGCGTCCGCCTCGGGGGCTTCCGCGTCGAGGGATTCCCGCAGCTCGGCCTGGAAGGTGTCCGGTTCCGCAGGGTCGACAGTCATGGGGCTCCCCTTTCCACCTACGAGCCTAGGAGGATCGCGGATACCCCGCTACGCGGCTTCCGAAGCGCCTGTGACACCGAACACAACAGGCCGGGCGTGATCCTCTCGTAACATTGCCCCCATGTCTTCGACCGAGCTGCCGGGTGTGCGGTCCACCGCAGAGTCGTCTCCCCAGGTGGGAGCCGTGCGGATGGCCGAAGGGGAGCAGCTGCGCACCGACCGGCTCCCCGGGCTGGAACTGGCCGTACGGGTCCGCCCGCCGGTCCGGGCCGGCCTGCCGCCCGCACTATTCGTACACGGGCTCGGCGGGTCCTCGCAGAACTGGTCCGCCCTGATGGCCGGGTTGGCCGACACCGTCGACGGTGAGGCCCTCGACCTGCCGGGCTTCGGCTGGTCCCCGCCGCCCGCCGACCGGGACTACTCCGTCACCGGGCTCGCCCGGGCCGTCATCCGCCACCTCGACGCCGCCGGGCGCGGGCCGGTGCACCTGTTCGGCAACTCCCTCGGCGGAGCCGTCTCCACCCGGGTCGCGGCCGCCCGCCCCGACCTGGTGAGCACGCTGACGCTGATCTCCCCGGCCCTGCCGGAACTGCGGGTGCAGAAGTCGGCGGTGCCGACGGCGCTGCTCGCCCTGCCGGGCATGGCCGGGCTCGTGGACCGCCTCACCCGGGGTCTGAGCGCCGAACAGCGCACCCGGGGGGTGACGGACCTCTGTTACGGGGACCCCTCACGGGTGACGCCGGAGGCGTTCGCGGCGGCCGTCGAGGAGATGGAGCGCCGGATCGCGCTGCCGTACTTCTGGGACGCGCTGTCCCGTTCCTCGCGCGGCATCGTCGACGCCTACACCCTCGGTGGGCAGCACGGACTGTGGCGCCAGGCGCAGCGGGTGCTGGCCCCGACGCTGCTGGTCTACGGTGGCCGGGACCAATTGGTCTCGTACCGTATGGCCCGCAAGGCCGCGGCGTCCTTCCGGGGTTCGCGGCTGCTGAGTCTGCCCGAGGCCGGACACGTGGCGATGATGGAGTACCCCGAGGTGGTCGCGGCCGCCTTCCGGGAGCTGCTGGAGGACTCCGGCGGCGTGCGCGACACCGCGCCGGACCCGGATCCGGCTCGTGACACCGACGACGAAGACGGCAAGGGCTGAGGACACCGTGGGACGACATAGTCGCAAGGACCCTGCCCCGGCCGCTGCCTCCGGCCCTGGCAGCGGTCCGGGCTCCGGCCCAGGCCGTCCGGCCCAGGCCGGGCAGTCAGCCGTTCACGCCCAGGCTCAGGCCCACGCCCAGGCCCAGGCTCATGGGCAGCCTCATGTGCAGGCCCAACCTCATGCTCATGGCCAGCCTCATGCCCAACCCCAGGCTCCCGCTCCCGCCGGATGGGCCGAACCTCCCGCCGCCCACCGGGGCCACGTGCCCCCCTCGCGCCCCGGTCCGGGGTTCGGTGCGCGCGGTGGACACCCCGAGCAGCACGAGTCCGGCGGGGCCTGGGGCGCGGGTTCCGCGCCAGGGTCCCCTTCCGCCTCTTCCGCTTCCGTGTACGGGGACTGGCGCGGGGCGCCGCGCGGCCGGTCCGCGGCGGGTGCGGCCACCGCGGTACCGGTCCGGGACGGCGACACCCCGGCCTTCGGCACCCCCGCGGTCGGCTTCCCCCGACTGGACCTGGACTCGCCGCTGACCGCCACGGGCTCGCACCGCCGGGTCCCGGCCCCTGGATCCACCGAAACCGCCCTCCCGGAAACCGCCTTCACCGCCACGGGCTCGCACCGCCGGGTCTCGGTTGCCGAGACGGCCGTCCCGGAAACCGCCTTCACCGCCACCGGCTCCCACCGCCGGATTCCGGGGCCCCGTACCCCGGTCGCCCCCACCGCCCCCGCCGAGGCGCCGCCGGCCGGGTCCGGGCGCGGGCTCAAGGTGCGCACGTACACCGGTATGGCCGCCGCGGCCGTCACCACCGTGCTCGCCGTCGTCGTCGCGGGCCAGGTGGCCTCGGAGGGCGACACCGACAAGAGCAGTGCGCGGGCCGCCACCGACGGCTCCGGCAGCCACGCCGCCCAGGGGAACTCCGCGGCCTCCCGCTCCGAGGACCGCCCGACCCCCGACAGCTCCGCCGCGGCCGCGGCCCCCGCGCAGGAGCTCTCGTACGACCAGAAGATGGCGCAGCAGTTCCCGATCGACGCGAAGCTGAAGGGGCCGGGCACCTTCGACACCGTGCCCGGGGTGGCGCCCGCGCCCGGCAAGGGCCAGGTGATCCGCTACCGGGTCGACGTGGAGCAGGGGCTCGGTCTGGACCCGCAGCTGTTCGCCGAGGCCGTCCAGCGCACGCTCAACGACGACCGCAGCTGGGGCCACGGCGGTACGAAGACCTTCGAGCGGGTGCCGGGCGGCGAGGCCGAGTTCGTGATCACGCTCGCCAGTCCCGGGACCACCGGGGTCTGGTGCGCGAAGTCGGGGCTCGACACCACCGTCGACAACGTCTCCTGCGATTCCGCGTCCACCAACCGCGTGATGATCAACGCGTACCGCTGGGCCCAGGGTTCGGTCACCTACGGCGCGGACCAGATGTTCGCCTACCGCCAGATGCTGATCAACCACGAGGTCGGCCACCGGCTCGGACACGGGCACGTGAGTTGCCAGACACCGGGTGCGCTCGCGCCGATCATGCAGCAGCAGACCAAGTCCCTGGACATCAACGGAATCCAGTGCAAGGCCAACCCCTGGGTGTTCCCGGGGAGTTGACGAACCGCGTTGACAAGCCGTCCGATGGTCGGTAATTGTTCTCCGCATGTCGCACCATCACACCACCGTCGCGAGCGCCGCCATTGAGCTGGCGCTGCTCGGTGTGACCGCGCACAGCGTGGCCGACATCTTCTGTCGCTGACGCCTCCCTGAGCGCGCGCGGCCTTCTCCTTCCCTTTCCCGCGCCGTGCCCGGGGGCTCTTCTCCTGCCCGCAGGCGCGGCTTCTTCACGTTCTCCGTCCCGGCCGTCGGCACTCCGCCGGCCCCACTGACGTCGATCACGACCGCCGCCCCTCGCGTGGCCCGCTCCGCAACCCGCATTCAGCATCAGCATCCTGAATCCCTTGCACGCCGAGAGGTCGTTTTCCCATGCTTTCCGCCGGTTCTGCCCGCCAACAGACAGCACGCCGCCTGGCCGTGGTCGCCGTGAGCCTCGTCCTGGCCGGGGGCGCCGCGGCCTGCGGGCCCAAGGGCGGCTCGGACGAGGGGGCGCAGAAGACCGGCGCCGCGGGCGCCGCCGGCGGCACGCCGCAGAAGGGCGGCACCCTCACCGTCCTCAACGCCGAACCGCAGAACGACTTCGACCCCGCCCGGCTCTACACCTCCGGCGGCGGAAACGTTCCCTCGCTCGTCTTCCGCACCCTGACCACCCGCAACCGCGAGGCCGGACCGGCCGGCACCAAGGTGGTGCCCGACCTGGCCACCGACCTCGGCAAGGCCAACGCCGACGCCACGGAGTGGACGTACACGCTCAAGGACGGGCTGAAGTACGAGGACGGCTCGCCGATCACCACCGCCGACATCAAGTACGGCATCGAGCGGTCCTTCGCCGCCGAGCTGTCGGGCGGGGCCCCGTACCTGCGCGACTGGCTGGTCGGCGGGGAGACCTACGAAGGCCCGTACAAGGACGGCGGCAAGGGGCTCGACTCGATCGTCGTGCCCGACGCGAAGACGATCACCTTCAAACTGCGCAAGCCCGAAGGGGAGTTCCCCTTCCTCGCCACGCAGACGCAGTTCGCGCCCGTCCCCAAGGCCAAGGACACCGGGGTCAAGTACGAGGAGCACCCCGTCTCCTCCGGCCCGTACAAGGTCGCCAAGAACGAGAACGACGGCGAACACCTCACCCTGGAACGCAACGAGAACTGGGACGAGAAGACCGACGAGGAGCGCAAGGCCTACCCGGACCGGATCGACGTCCGGTCCGGACTCGACGCGGCGGTCATCAACCAGCGCCTCTCCACCAGCTCCGGCGCCGACGCGGCCGCCGTCACCACCGACACCAACCTCGGACCTGCCGAACTCGCGCAGATAGGCGACAACAAGGAGCTGGCGGGCCGGGTCGGCACCGGGCACTTCGGCTACGTCAACTACCTCGCCTTCAACCCCAAGGTGGCCCCCTTCGACAACCCGAAGGTGCGCCAGGCCATCTCCTACGCCATCAACCGCACCAGCGTGATCAACGCGGCCGGCGGCTCCGCGCTCGCCGAGCCCGCCACCACCTTCCTCCCCGAGCAGGAGGCCTTCGGCTTCGCCAAGTACGACCACTTCCCGGCGGGCAAGACGGGTGACCCGGCCAAGGCCAAGGAGCTGCTGGCCGAAGCCGGTTACAAGGACGGGCTCACCGTCACCCTCACCCACTCCACCGCGCAGAACCGCCAGACCAGCCCCGAGGTGGCCACGGCCGTCCAGCAGGCGCTCGCCGCCGCCGGGATCACCGTCAAGCTGGAGGGCCTGGAGAACAACGCCTTCAACGAGAAGCGCTGGGACGCCAAGAACACCCCCGGCTTCTTCCTCTCCCGCTGGGGCGCCGACTGGCCCTCCGGCGCACCCTTCCTCGCCCCGATCTACGACGGCCGCCAGATCGTCACCAACGGCACCAACTACAACCACGCGCAGCTCAACGACCCGGCGGTCAACGCCGAGATCGACGAGATCGCCAAGCTGACCGACCTCGCGGCGGCCGGCAAGCGCTGGGGCGCGCTCGACAAGAAGATCGGCGAGCAGGCCCTCGACGTGCCGCTCTTCCACCCGGTCTACAAGCGGATCGTCGGCAAGGACGTCAAGAACGTCGTGATCAGCGACTGGACCGGCGTCCTCGACATCTCGCAGGTCTCGGTCAATTGAATCCTCCCCTCCCTGAAGGGAGGGGATTCCTCGCCTTCCAGGGCTGATCGGGGATTTCTAGCTCACGCTGCCAGTCGGGGCAGCGCCCCGCCTGGTCTTCCACGATCAGTACTAGCCGGGTTGAGACCAGCCCGGACCAGCATCACGTGTGCGGAGTTCTTGTCCCTGGGGGACACGGCTCCGCACACGGTGCAGGCATAGGTTCGTTCTGAGAGAGGTAGCGCGTGCTTGGTTCTCGCTCCGCACTGTGCGTAGTCCATGGTGGTGTGCGCGGGATGGACCAGGTGCACGGTCCGACCGTGCTTGCGGCCCATCTCGATCAGGGCCGTCTTCGTCGCGGAGATCGCCGCGTCGGCCGCCTTGCGGGCCATGGTGGACTTGGCGAGGAACTTCGGGCGGAAATCCTCCACCGCCACGGCGTCATGGTCGCGGACGACGGACTTGGCCCACTTGCGGCCGGTGTCCTGGCGTTGCCGGGCAACCTTCTTGTGCAGCTCCGCGGCTCGCTTCTTCGCCCACTGGTAGCCCTTCGACCCGGGTTTGCCCTTCGGCGGTTTTCGGCGGGCCATCATCCGCTGGTAGCGGGTCAGTTTTCTCTGCGCCTTCTTCCCATGCTCGGCATGGGCAAGGTCGTGGGTGTCGCTGGTGGTGGTCGCGGTCTCCTTCACACCCCAGTCGATACCGATCACCGCGCCGGTCTCCGAAAGCGGCTCGACCTCGGCGGGGACGACGAACGAGCAGTACCAGTGCCCGAGACTGTCCTGATAGACGCGCACGCTGGACGGCGCAGCCGGGAGGTCCCGCGACCACACCACGGTCAAGGCGATGCCGCCCGCCAGATGCAGTGTCCCGTCTGTCAACCGAAAACCGCGCTTGGTGTAGTTGAGGGACGTCAGGGCCTCCCGTTTCTTCTTCCATTTCGGCATTCCGGCCCGCTGCCGCATCGGCAACCGGTCCCGGATGTCCTTCTGCGCCTTGGCGCGGGACTTCCCGAAATCCCGGATCAACTGCTGTTGCGGAACCGAAGAACCCTTGCGAAGCCAGGTGTTCTTGGTGCGGGCTTCGGTCAGCATCTTGTCGAGCTGTGCCGGACCACAGGTCCGCTTGTCTGCACCCTCGGGCCGGTCCTTGTTCCAGAGGTGTGTCTGTTTCGACTTCGCGCAGCACTCGTTCCAGATCCACCGGCACCGGTCCCACTCGCCCATCAGGGCGGCGAGCGCGGTGGACGACACGCGCAGGCGGAAGGTCCACCGAGCGTGCCCGGGTTCCCCTGCCGTCGGCGTCGTCACCATCCCAACAACCTATCCCCGACCACTGACAACACCCGAAAGAGCAGGTCAGGCCAGATGCGCAGAGACCTCCACCGCCTCGCGGCTCTGGTCCGAGGACCCATTTCTTCTCGGCCTGCGGGCCGAGCCCTGTTGGGAGAAATGCGGTGACCCTCCTCGCCCACCCGTCGGCGTCCGTGCCCGGGGCCACCGCCCCGGGCACGGGCGCCGGACGGCAGGTCTGGCGGCGGCTGCGCACACGGCCCTCGGCCGTGGCGGCCGCCGCCGTCCTCGCGCTCCTCGTCCTCCTCGCCCTCGCCGCGCCACTGCTCGCGCAGCTCGCCGGCCAGGACCCGAACGCCTACCACGACGAGCTCGTGGACTCCGCACGCGGCGGCGTCCCCCTCGGCTCCTTCGGCGGGATCTCCGGCGACCACTGGCTCGGCGTCGAGCCGGGCACCGGCCGCGACCTCTTCACCCGGCTGATCCACGGGGCACGGGTCTCGCTGCTCGTCGCGCTCGGCGCCACCGTCGTGCAGATCCTCGTCGGGGTGGGCGTCGGACTCGCCGCCGCGCTCGGCGGCCGGTTCGCCGGCCAGGTCATCGGCCGCTTCACCGACGTGATGATCGCCCTGCCCATGCTGGTGATCGGCATCGCCCTCACCGCCGTCGTCCCGGCGGGCTTCCCGAGGCCGCTGCTGCTGATCCTGGTCATCGGACTGCTTGACTGGGGCGGCACCGCCCGCATGGTACGCGCCCAGACCCTTGCCCTGAAGGGGCTGGACTTCGTGGAAGCCGCCCGGCTCTCGGGCAGCCGCACGCTACGGATCGCCCGCCGCGAGCTGCTGCCCTCACTGGCCGCGCCCGTCATCACCCTCGCCGCGATCAAGGTGCCCAGCGCCATGGTGGCCGAGGCCTCGCTCTCCTTCCTCGGCGTCGGAGTGAAGCCGCCGACCCCTTCCTGGGGGCAGATGCTCTCCAGCGCCCAGACCTGGTTCCGGGCCGACCCCACCTACGTACTGCTCCCCGCCGGGCTGCTCTTCGTCACCGTGCTCGCCTTCACCGTGCTCGGC
Source organism: Streptomyces sp. NBC_00454 (assembly GCF_041434015.1). Lineage (GTDB taxonomy): Bacteria > Actinomycetota > Actinomycetes > Streptomycetales > Streptomycetaceae > Streptomyces. The sequence continues at coordinate 5,144,749 of NZ_CP107907.1, forward strand.
GACGCCGTCCGCACGGCCCTCGATCCGCGCGCGGGCTCGCGCCTGCGGATCGGCACCCGAAAGGAGCGCGCGGCGTGACCCGCTTCGTACTCAAACGGACCGGCGGCGCACTGCTCGTGCTGCTCACCCTGTCCGTCCTGATCTACGCCCTCTTCTACCTCGCCCCCGGCGACCCCGCCCGCCTCGCCTGCGGGGAGCGCTGCAACCCGGTGCAGATCGCCCAGGTGCGCGAACAGCTCGGGCTGAACGAGTCGGCGCCCGCGCAGTACCTGCACTTCCTCCAGGGGCTGCTGGTGGGCCGGGACTACTCCGGCGGCGCCGGGGTCGTCCTGCACTGCGACGCGCCCTGCCTCGGATTCTCGTACCAGAACGACCAGCAGGTCACCGAGCTGATCCTGCAGCGGCTCCCCGCCACCCTGTCGCTGGCGCTGGGCGCGCTGGTGATCTGGCTCGTCATCGGTGTCGGCACCGGACTGCTGTCCGCGCTTCGGCGCGGCGGTCTCACCGAACGGGTGCTGACCGTGCTCACCCTCGCCGCCACCGGAACCCCCGTCTTCATCCTCGGACTGCTGCTGCTCATGGCCGTCTGCGCCTACCTCCAGTGGCTGCCGTTCCCGACGTACGTGGCCTTCGGCGACGATCCCGAGCAGTGGGCCTGGAACCTGCTGCTGCCGTGGGTGACCCTCGGCTTCTTCGAGAGCGCCAAGTACGCCCGGCTGACCCGCAGTTCCACGCTGGAGACCCTCGCCGAGGACCACATCCGCACCTTCCGCGCCTACGGGGTCGGGGAGCGGGCCATCGTGACCCGGCACGCCGTGCGCGGCGCGGTGGCCCCGGTGATCGCGCTCAGCGCCGTGGACTTCGGCACGATGATCGGCGGCGCCGTGCTGACCGAATCTCTGTTCGGGATCCCCGGACTCGGCAAGACCCTGATCGACGGGGTCCGGGTGGTGGACCTGCCCGTGGTGGTGGGCGTGGTCCTGGCCATCGGCACGGCCGTGGTGCTCGCGGGCGTCGTCGCCGACCTGCTGTACGCCGTCGCGGACCGAAGGGTGGCCCTGTCATGACGACGACTGAACCGCTGGTGGAGGTGACCGGCCTCGTCGTCGACTTCCCGGTCGGCGGACCTGGGGAGTACGTACGGGCCGTGGACGGAGTCTCCTTCACCCTGGAGCCGGGGCGCGCCCTTGGCATCGTGGGGGAGTCCGGGAGCGGCAAGTCGACGGTTGCGGCGGCCCTGTTGGGGCTGCACCACGGGACCGGCGCGCGGGTCGGCGGATCCGTCCGGGTCGGTGGCACCGATGTGGGCGCGGCCTCGCCGTCGGAGCTGCGGGACCTGCGCGGGGGCGTCGCCGCCATGGTCTTCCAGGACCCCCTGAGCTCGCTCGACCCGTACTACGCGGTGGGTGACCAGATCGCCGAGGTGTACCGGATCCACGCCGGCGGCACCCGGCGAGCGGCCCGTGCGCGGGCGGTCGAGGTGCTGGACCGGGTCGGCATCCCCGACGCCGTGCGCCGGTCCCGGGCGCGGCCGCACGAGTTCAGCGGCGGGATGCGCCAACGGGCCCTGATCGCGATGGCGTTGGCGTGCGAACCGCGGCTGCTGATCGCGGACGAGCCGACCACGGCGCTGGACGTCACCGTGCAGGCGCAGATCCTCGACCTGCTGCACGGGCTGCGCGAGGAGCGGGGGCTCGGGCTGGTGCTGGTCACGCACGACGTGGGGGTGGCGGCGGAGAGCGTGGACGAGGTGCTGGTGATGAGGGACGGGGCCGTGGTGGAGCGGGGGTCGGTGGGGGCTGTGCTGTCGCGGCCGTCCCACGGATACACCCGGGCCCTGTTGGCGGCCGTGCCGAGGCTCGACGCGGTGCGGGTGGCCCGGCCGGGGGTTTCACGGGCGCTGCCCGTACCCGCGCCTCAAACGCCGGCGGGGCTGGATGTGGCGGGGCCGGATGTGCCGGTGCGGCTCAACGATCGGGGCTCCGCCCCGGACCCCGCGCCTCAAACGCCGGCGGGGCTGGATTCGGCCGGGCTGGATGTGCCCGCGGGGCTGGAGCCGGGTGAGCCCGTCGTCGAGGCGTTCGCCTTGCGGAAGGAGTTCGGGCGGGGGAAGCGGCGGGTGGTTGCCGTGGGTGGGGTTTCGGTTGCCGTGCGGGCGGGGGAGACGCTGGGGATCGTGGGGGAGAGCGGCAGCGGCAAGAGCACGCTCGGGCGGATGCTCGTCGGGCTGCTGGAGGCCGACTCCGGGCAGGTCCGCCGCGGTGGGCGGGAGGTCTCGGGGGTGGCGGCCGGGGTCCAGATGGTGTTCCAGGACCCGGTGTCCTCGCTCAATCCGCGCCGCTCGATCGGCGAGTCGATCGCCGATCCGCTGCGCGCGCCCGGGGCGGCCGGGAGGCGCGACGAGGCCGCGGTCCGGGCCCGCGTCGGCGAACTGCTGGTCCGCGTCGGGCTGGAGGCCGCGCACTACGACCGCTACCCGCACGAGTTCAGTGGCGGCCAGCGCCAGCGCGTGGGCATCGCCCGCGCCCTCGCGCCCCGGCCCCGGCTGATCGTCTGCGACGAACCCGTCTCCGCCCTCGACGTCACCACGCAGGCGCAGGTCACGGCCCTGCTGGCCGAGCTCCAGCGGGAGCTGGGCATCGCGCTGGTCTTCATCGCCCACGACCTCGCGGTGGTGCGGCAGGTCAGCGACCGGGTCGCCGTCATGCGGGGCGGCGTGATCGTGGAGGAGGGCCCCGTCGACGAGGTCTACGACCGCCCGGCGCACGCCTACACCCGCCAGCTGCTCGCCGCCGTCCCCGCCCTCGATCCGGCCCTGGCCGCCGAGCGGCGGCTCGGCAGGCACCGGGTCCTCGGGGCCGGGGTCCAGGAGGACCTCGCCGACGCGGTCCTCGCGGGCCCCCGGGAGGTCGTGGCGCGCCCGAAGTAGTTCTTAGCGTGCTCGAACGCGAACCGTACGGGAAAGTTACGACTCTTCACCCCTTCCGGTGGCGCGACGGACAACCGTCCGTCGCGCCTTCGGCATATCCGCTTGAGTTCGTATCCGGCGGGTCGCCGGACCGACGGCGACCGCCTGCAACGGGAGATCGGGGGTGCCACTCGTGCGGATCGGACTGCTCACGGAAGGTGGTTATCCGTATGCGACGGGGGAAGCGAGGCTGTGGTGCGACCGGCTCGTGCGCGGGCTCCCGCAGCACGAGTTCGAGCTCTACGCCCTGAGCCGCAGCGCCGAGCAGGAAGAGCGCGGCCGGGTCCCGCTGCCCGCCCACGTCACCCGGGTGCTGACCGCCCCGCTGTGGGCCCCGGCCGACGACGGCCGCAGCTACGGGCGCCGCGAGCGCCGCCGCTTCGCCGCCGCCTTCACGGAACTGGTCCGCGGGATCTGCGGCGCCGACGCCGGACGGTTCGCGGACGGCCTGTACGCACTGGCCGAACTCGCCGGTGAACAGGGCGGATTGTGCGCGGCACTGCGCTCCGAGACCGCCGTACGGGCGGTGGAGTCCGCCTGCCGCGCGCCGGGAGCGAGCAGGACCGTACAGCGGGTGCAGGTCGCCGACCTGCTGGAGTTCGTGGACGAACTGGAGCGGCTGCTGCGCCCGTTGTCCCTGGACTGGTACGAGGACCTCCGCGAGGTCGATGTCTGCCACGCGGCCGCGGGCGGGGTGGCGGCGCTGCCCGGCCTCCTGGCCAAACGCTTCTTCGGGGTGCCGCTCCTGGTCACCGAGTACGGGGTCCAGCTGCGGGCCCACTACCTGGAGCAGCCGGCGCCGGGCGAGCGGCCGGCCGTACGGGCCCTGCTCGCCGCCTTCCACACCCGGCTGGCCGGGGAGATCTACGCCCAGGCCGATCTGCTCACCCCCGGCAACGCGCACGCACGGCGCTGGCAGGAACGCTGCGGGGCCCCGCGCGAGCGGCTGCGCACGGTCTACCCCGGGATGGAGGCGGACCGATTCGCCGCCGTCGGCGAGGAGACCTCCTGCGGGGACCCCGACACGCTCGTGTGGATCGGCCGGATCGAGCCCGCCAAGGACCTGATCGCCCTCCTGCACGCCTTCGCCGAGGTGCGCAGGTCCGAACCGGCCGCGCGGCTGCGGATCTTCGCGACCTCGGTCGCCGCGGGAGAGGCCTCGGTCCAGTACCTCGCCGACTGCCGCTCGCTCGCCGCCCAGCTCTTCCCCGACGAGGCCGCCGACGCCCACGCGGTCGGCGAGAACCCGGTCACCTTCGAGGTGATCGGAGCCCCCGAGGCCCCGTCCGCGGCCGACGCGTACGGCGCCGGGCGGGTCGTGGTGCTCTCCTCCGTCATCGAGGGCTTCCCGATCACCCTGGTGGAAGCGATGTTCTGCGGCCGGGCCACCGTCTCCACCGACGTCGGCGCCGTCTGCGAGGTGATCGGCGGGACCGGGCTCGTGGTGCCCCCGCGCAACCCGCGCGCACTCGCCGAAGCCTGCGTCTCGCTGCTGCGCGACCCCGAGCGGGCCCAGCGGCTGGGGGCCGCCGCCCGGGCGCGCGCCCTGGAGCTCTTCACCGTCGAGCAGAACGTCGAGGCCTTCCAGGAGTCCTACCTGCGGCTGCTGGCCCGGGGCCCGGCCCGCCCCGACGGAGCCACCACCGGAGTCCCCTTCGAGCAGCCCCCCGAAGCCCGGGTCCCGGGCCGCTGGGCCACCCCGACCTGGGCCGTCCTGCCGGCCAGCACCCAGTCGGCCAGCACCCTGCCGGCCAGCACCCAGTCGGCCAGCACCCAGTCGGCCAGCACCCTGCCGGAGGGCACCCCCCTCACGAGTTCGGAGGTCTCGGGATGACCGTCCCCCTGGACGAAGCCGTCCCCGTCGATCCGGCCCAGCGGCGCAGGCCCCGGCTCGGCGGGGATCCCGTCAAGGCGCTGCTCCACCGGCACCGGGACCTGTGCGAACGCGCCGTGGATTCCCTGGAGATCGCGGCCGGCCTGGAGGCGCACGGGATCACCGACCGCACCGCCGCCCGGTTCCGCCACCGGGACGTCTTCTCCCTCGCGGAGGAGCTCTACGCCCGGACCCCCCGCGCCCAGACCCCGCCCGCCCCGTTCGCCGGGATCCCGGTCGACCCCCGGGCGGTACGGGGCTTCGGCTGCGCCCTGCTGCCCGGGGCCCTCGCCCTCGGAGCGGCCGCCGCCGGGGTGCCCTGGGCCGGAGCCCTGGCGGCGGCCGCCACCGTCGCCGCCCTCGGGTGGCCGGGCCGGGCCGCCGGGGGCAGGTTCCCCGCCGGGGTGTACCTGCTCGCGGCCGTCGTCGTCGGCTGGGCCGTCCTGCGCCACGGCACCCCGCTCGGGGTCGCCCTGGCCGTGGCCGTCGGCCCCGGACACCTGGCCGGCGCCGTCTTCGCGGCCAGGGCGCGGCGCAGGCTCGCCGGCAGCCGGGCCCTGGAGGACTTCGCCGACGGGGTGCGGCCGCTGCTGCTGGGCACCGTGCTGCTGTTCGCCGCGGCCGCCGCGGGGGCGGCCGCGCTGGCCGCAGCCCCGTACGCCGTCGCCGTACCGCTCGCGGTGCTGCTGTTCCTGACCCGGCTGATGCTCGGCCACGGCGCCCCGCGCCCGGCTGTCCTGGCGGGGCTGGCCCTCGCCCTGCTCCCGATCCCGGCGGCGGCGTTCCTCGCCGCCGCGGGACTCCTCGTACCCGCCGTCCTCGCCCTGTCGCGGGCTTCCGCGCATGCGCGTTCCTGAGCCCTTCGGAAGCCGACACCGAAGCGCGTACCCCGGTACCGACCCATCCCACCCAGCAAGGAGAAACAGGACATGACCGGCCAGCCAACCAACCAAGGGGCCGCGCGATGAGGGTGCTGCTGATCGGAGCCAACGGATACCTCGGCCGCTACGTGGCGGACCGCCTGCTCGCCGACCCCGCGGTGCAGCTCACCGCGCTCGGCCGGGGCGACGACGCCGACGTCCGGTTCGACCTCGCCACCGGCAGTCCCGGCGCGCTCACCCGGTTCCTCGACGCCGTCCACCCGGGCGTGGTCATCAACTGCGCGGGCGCCACCCGCGGCGGCGCCCGGGAACTCACCCGGCACAACACCGTCGCCGTGGCCACCATCTGCGAGTCGCTGCGCCGCAGCGGCTGCGGCGCCCGGCTGGTCCAGCTCGGCTGCGCCGCCGAGTACGGCCCCAGCCAGCCCGGATCGTCCACGGCCGAGGACGCCGTGCCCAGACCGGGCGGACCGTACGGGGTCAGCAAACTGGCCGCCACCGAACTGGTGCTGGGCTCCGGGCTCGACGCCGTGGTCCTGCGGGTCTTCTCGCCCGTCGGCCCCGGCACCCCGGCCGGATCCCCGCTCGGCCGCCTCGCCGAGGCCATGCGGCGCGCTATGCAGTCCGGGGACGGCGAGCTCAAGCTCAGCGGGCTCGGCGTCCAGCGCGACTTCGTCGACGTACGGGACGTGGCGAGGGCGGTGCACGCCGCCTCGCTGTCCGCGGCCCAGGGCGTGGTCAACATCGGCACCGGGCGCGCGGTCCGGCTGCGCGACGCTGCGGCCGTGCTGGCGCGGGTCGCCGGGTACGCGGGCTCCCTGCACGAGCTCGACGTACCCCAGCACGGCCAGCACGGGCAGCACCCCCAGCAGCACGGCCAGCACGGGCTCGGGGGCCGGCCGCAGGGGCTCGCCGCCATCGGCTCCCCGCGCTCCGAGGCCACCGCCGAACAGCTGGCGGCGGCCCAGGCCGCGCAGCCCCCGTACCCCTACCCGGACGGCTGCGGAGCCTGGCAGCAGGCGGACGTCCGCACCGCCCGCGACCGGCTCGGCTGGCGGCCCAGGATCAACCTGGAGGAGTCCCTCGCGGACATCTGGATGGAGGCGGCGTGCCGCATCTGAGCACCCCGGCGGCCGCCGCGGCCACCGGGACGGGCCGGCTCGGCCTCGGCGTCCCCGGGTACGCGCATCCGCTGCTGGCCCCGGTGGAGTGGGCCGAGCTGACCCGGCCCGGGACCCCACTGCACTGGGCCGTGCTCAACGTCACGGACGGGCCGGGCGGCCGGCCCGACCCGCACTGCACCGAGGCGGCCGCGAAGCTCCGTGGCGCGGGCGGCGTGGTCCTCGGCCATCTCGCGATGCGGGACGGGGAGCGGTCCTTCGGGGAGCTGGTCTCCGACGCCCACCGCTACCGGGACTGGTACCGGGTCGACGGCTTCTACCTCGCCGAGGCCCCGGCCGGCCCGGCGGAACTGGCCTCCGTACGCCGGGTCGTGGACACCCTGCGGGGGCTCGGCGACGGCTTGCGGATCGTCCTCGGACAGGGCACCCACCCGTGCGAGGGCTATGCGGAGACGGCCGACCAGCTGGTCACCTTCTCCGGAACCTGGGCCGACTACCGCTGGTCGCAGGTGGCGGAATGGACGGCGGACCACCCGCCGGAGCGGTTCTGCCACCTGGTCCACGGAGTGCCCCGCACGCACCTGGAGGAGGCGGTCCGGATCGCCCGCTGGCAGGGCGCCGGAACCATCTGGTTCACCGACCGGCGCGGCGCCGGAGACCGGGACCCGTGGGCCTCGATGCCCGGGTACTGGGACGAAATCGTCTCGCGGATCGGGACAGGTGTCTCGGAATGAAAGGGTGCGTGGCAGTGTTGTGGGGAGAGTAACCAACCGTGGTCCCCGCGCATGCGGGGATGATCCCCATCTCCGGAGTGCCCGTGTCGCTGCCACCCCTGGTAGAGCCAGCTGCTGAGCTCACCGTCGACGAGGTCCGTCGGTACTCCCGCCACCTGATCATCCCGGACGTCGGGATGGACGGGCAGAAGCGCCTGAAGAACGCCAAGGTGCTCGCGGTGGGTGCCGGCGGACTCGGCTCGCCCGCCCTGATGTACCTGGCCGCGGCCGGCGTAGGCACGCTGGGCATCGTGGAGTTCGACGAGGTCGACGAGTCGAACCTGCAGCGCCAGATCATTCACAGCCAGGCGGACATCGGCCGTTCCAAGGCCGAATCCGCCCGTGACAGCGTGCTGGGCATCAACCCGTACGTCAACGTGGTCCTTCACGAAGAGCGGCTCGAAGCCGAGAACGTGATGGAGATCTTCAGCCAGTACGACCTCATCGTCGACGGCACGGACAACTTCGCCACGCGCTACCTCGTCAACGACGCCTGCGTGCTGCTGAACAAGCCGTACGTGTGGGGTTCGATCTACCGCTTCGACGGCCAGGCCTCGGTCTTCTGGTCCGAGCACGGCCCGTGCTACCGCTGCCTCTACCCGGAGCCGCCCCCGCCGGGCATGGTCCCGAGCTGCTCCGAGGGCGGCGTACTGGGCGTGCTCTGCGCGTCCATCGGTTCCATCCAGGTCACCGAGGCCATCAAGGTCCTCACGGGCGTCGGCGAGCCGCTGGTCGGCCGTCTGATGATCTACGACGCCCTGGAGATGCAGTACCGCCAGGTCAAGGTCCGCAAGGACCCCGACTGCGCGGTCTGCGGTCCGAACGCGACCGTCACCGAGCTCATCGACTACGAGGCCTTCTGCGGCGTCGTGTCGGAGGAGGCCCAGGAGGCCGCGCTCGGTTCGACGATCACTCCCAAGCAGCTCAAGGAGTGGATCGACAACGGCGAGAACATCGAGATCATCGACGTCCGCGAGATCAACGAGTACGAGATCGTCTCGATCCCCGGCGCGAAGCTGATCCCCAAGGGCGAGTTCCTGATGGGCACCGCCCTGGCGGACCTGCCCCAGGACAAGCGCATCGTCCTGCACTGCAAGACGGGTGTCCGCAGTGCGGAAGTCCTCGCGGTCCTGAAGTCCGCGGGCTTCGCGGACGCGGTCCACGTCGGTGGCGGCGTCATCGGCTGGGTGCACCAGATCGAGCCCGAGAAGCCGGTCTACTAAGCAGTCGCCTCACCCGTGAGGGCCGTGCCCCGCTCGTTCCGAGCGGAGCACGGCCCTCACGGCGTTGCGGGCGGGGCTCAGAGCGCCGAGACGGAGGGCGACGGCGAGGTTGCGGGCGAGGGGGTGCAGACGGTGTTCGCGCCGGGCACCTTCCCGTCGATGAGGTAGGAGTTCACCGCCTGCTGCACGCACTTGTCGCCGCTGTTGTAGGCCCCGTGGCCCTCGCCCTTGTACGTCAGCTCCACGCCGACGCCCGGGCCGAGCCGCTCCACCATCTTGCGCGCGCCCTCGTACGGGGTCGCCGGGTCACCGGTGTTGCCGATCACCAGGATCGGCGCCGAGCCCGGGGCGGAGACGTCCGGGGTGCTCCAGGCGCCGGCCACCGGCCAGTCGGTGCAGCTCATCATGGCCCAGCCGAGGAAGTCCCCGAAGACGGGCGAGGCGGCGCGGAACTCCGGCAGCTTCGCCTTCGTCTGGGCGAGGGTGGGCCGCTCCTTGGAGTCGGCGCAGTTGATCGCCGCGTTCGCGGCGCCGATGTTGCTGTACCGGCCTTGCTGGTCCCTGCCGTTGAGCGCGTCCGAGAGGGCGAGCAGCAGCTGGCCCTGTCCGCCGTCGGCCTCGTCGAGGCCCTGTTCCAGCAGCGGCCACAGCTCCTTGGAGTACAGGGACTGGGCGATGCCGTTGGTCGCGGCGGTCTCCGTCAGCATCCGGTCGCCGATGCCGGTGATGGGCTTGGCCGCCAGCTTCTTCTGGAGCTCGATGACGTTCGCCTCGATCTCCTTGGCGGTGCTGCCCTGGAGCCGGCAGGCGTCCCCGCGGTTCACGCAGTCCTGGGCGAAGTTGCCGAGCGCGAGCTGGAAGCCCTTGGCCTGGCCGAGCGCCCCCTCCTCCGAGGTCTTGGTCGGGTCGACGACGGCGTCGAAGACGGCCCGGCCGACGTTCTTGGGGAAGAGGTGGGCGTAGACCCCGCCGAGTTCGGTGCCGTAGGAGATGCCGAAGTAGTTCAGCTTCTCGTCGCCGAGGGCCTGGCGGATCCGGTCCAGGTCGCGGGCGGCGTTCTCGGTGCCCACGTGGGGCAGCACCTTGCCGGAGTTCGCCTCGCAGGCCTTCTGGTACTTCTCGATGCCGTCGAGGAAGGTCTTCTCCTGCTCCGGGGTCGTGGGGGAGGAGTCGGAGGCGTAGTACGCGTCCAGCTGCTTGTCGTCCTCGCACTTCACGGGGGCGCTGCGGCCGACCCCGCGCGGGTCGAAGCTGACCAGGTCGTACCGGTCGCGCAGGGCTGCGTACTCGCTGGCCGCGCCGGGCAGGGTGGTGATGCCGGAGCCGCCGGGCCCGCCGAAGTTGAAGACCAGGGACCCGATCCGCTTGCCCTTGTCGCGGGCCTTGGCCCGGATGAGGGCCAGCTCGATGGTCTCGCCCTCGGGCTTCGCGTAGTCGAGGGGCACCTCCAGGACGGCGCACTGCCAGTCCTTCCCGGGCACCTGCCCGCCGCCCTCGGCGGCGGTGGGGGCCTCGCAGTCGCCCCACTTCACGGCCTTGGCCCCCTGGGCCGCGCCGTCCTTGCCCCTCTTCTCCTTGCCGCCGTCGGAACAGGCGCTGGTGGCGAGCAGCGCGGCGGTGAGGGCGGTGGCAGCGGTGATCCGAACGGCGTTTCGCGGCATGTCCCCATCCTGTGCCGACCCCGCCCGGCGCGCCCCCGCGCTGACCCATCCGGGTCAGGGCGGGAGGAGCTACAGGGCTATGGCTGCGACAGGATCTGCTTCGCCGCCGTGCGGCCCGTGGCGACGCAGGCGGCGACGCCGACGCCCTCGTAGGCCGCGCCGCACAGGGCGAGGCCCGGGAGCTTGGCGGCGGCCTCGCGGATGCGGGCTACGCGTTCGCGGTGGCCCACGCCGTACTGGGGCAGGCCGCGGTCCCAGCGGGTGACGCGGGTGGCCAGGGGTTCGCCCATCGGGCCCACCGCGTGGTGGAGTTCGGCGATGGCCGAGCGGACCAGGTGGCGGTCGGGGCGGCCGAGGAGCTCGTCCTCGCCGATGCGGCCGATGGAGGCGCGCAGGACGAAGGTCTCGGGGGCCGCGTCGCGCAGCCAGGACCACTTGTTGGAGAGGAAGGACGCGGCCTTGAGGGTGTGGCCGTCGACCGGCGGGACCAGGAAGCCGTTGCCCTCGGGGAGGAAATGGGCCTGGGCGCGGGAGAAGGCCATGGTGATGACGGCCGTCGACGCGTGCGGGATCGAGGAGAGTTCAGCCTCGGCCAGGGGGGAGTGGGGGCGCAGCAGCTCCGCCGCGGCGAAGGCGGGCAGGGCCAGGATGACGGCGTCGGCCTCCATCGTGAGGGCTCCGTCGCCGGTCATCGCCTGGACGCGCCAGCGGTCGCCGGCCACGCGCTGGAGCGAGCGGGCCGTCGTACCGGTGAGGATGCGGGCTCCGCAGGCTTCGGCGACCGCGGCCGGGAAGCGTCCGGTGCCGCCGACGACCCCCTGGACGGCCACGGCCGCCGAGCGCGGGGCGCCCGCGGCGCGCATCCGGCGCAGGGCGGGGAGCAGGGGGGTGCCCTGTTCGGCGAGGGCGGCGATCCGCGGCATGGCGGCGCGCAGCGAGAGCCGGTCGGCGAGGCCGGCGTAGACCCCGCCCAGCATGGGTTCGATGAGGCGGTCTACGGCCTCCTGGCCGAAGCGGCCGCCCAGGTACGCGCTGACCGAGCAGTCCTCGGTCAGCGGGGTGGCGGGGAGGGTCTCCTCGGCGGTGACGCGGGCGACGCCCTCGGGGGAGAGGAGGCCGGTGCCTATCAGTGCGGAGGGGTCGGTCGGGACGCCCATCACGTGCCCGGCGGGCAGGGGGCGCAGTCCGCCGTTGGTCCAGATGGTGGTGGGGGCCTTCGCCGGGTCGCAGAGGGCGCCGCCGAGTCCGACGGCGGCGGCCAGTTCCACGGCCTCCGGTCGCAGGGCCATCAGGGATTCCGCGCCCTCGTCGACGGTGATTCCGGCGATGGTGCCGGTACGGAGCTTCCCGCCGACCTTGGCGTTGCTCTCCAGAACGGTCACGTCGGCCTGGCCGCGCAACTGCCATGCGGCGGCCAGGCCGCTGATTCCGCCACCGATGACGATCACTGCACGCATTGTGTTCTCCCGTGGCCACGAGGCCGATATGTTCCCATATGAAACATATGAGAACCCAGTGAGTCAGTGCCTCATGCTTTCGGCCAAAGCCCTGAGGTCCTCCTGATAAGGGAAGCTGCCCGGCTCGTACGCGCAGTACGGGTCGGCCTCCAGCACGTCGCGCGTGAAGCCGTACGCCCGCGAGCGCGACCCCCCGCACACCGTCTTGAACTCGCACGCCCCGCACTTCCCGCGCAGCAGCGAGGGGTCGCGGAGCTTGGTGAACAGCGCCGAGCCCCGGTAGATCTCCGTCAGCGGGTGGTTCTTCACATTGCCCGCCGAGACCGGCAGGAACCCGCTGGGGTGCACCTCGCCGGTGTGCGAGATGAAGACGAACCCGCGGCCCGAGGAGACGTCCATCGGCGGACGGCGCACGGCCCGCTGCTCGCCCTCGAAGACCCCCAGCTCGCGGGCGCGGGCCGTCAGGCGCTCGTACAGCTCGCCCAGGACGGGCCGCTCGCCGCGCGCGTCGAGGACGGTGCGCTGGAGCGCGACCCGGCGGAAGTGGTGGCCCTCCGTGGTCTTGGTGGCCATCACCGCGCCGCAGTCGTACAGGAAGTGGAGTACGTCCTCGATCTCCGCGGCGGTGAGCGGGTCCAGCTGCTCGCCGCGCCCGGTCGGGACCAGGACGAAGCCCGACCACAGCATCGCGCCCTCGCGTTTGACGAGGGCCGCGATGTCGGCGAGGTCCGCCAGGCTGTCGCGGGTGACCGTGGTGTTGATCTGGACCTTGAGCCCGAGCTCCCGCGCGGCCCGCCAGCCGTTCAGCGTCCAGTCGTACACCCCGGGCACCCCGCGGAAGGCGTCGTGCCGCTCGGCCGTGGAACCGTCCAGGGAGAGGGAGAGCGCGATGGCGCCCGCCTCCCGCACGGCTACGAGGTTCTCCCGGGTCAGCGTCGGCGTACCGGACGGGGACACCGCGACCCGCAGGCCCAGCGAGGTTCCGTACGCCACCAGGTCGGTGAGGTCGGTGCGCTGGAAGGGGTCGCCGCCGGTGATCACGAAGAGCGGGCTCGGCTTGCCGAAGGCGGCGATCTGGTCCATCACCCTGCGGGCGTCGGCGCCGTCGAGCTCTTCGGGGTGGCGGGCGGTCTGTGCCTCGGCCCGGCAGTGCAGGCAGGCCAGCGGGCAGGCCCGGGTGGCCTCCCAGATCACGATGAAGGGCCGGTCGGACACGTCGTGCCGGGGCCGGCGGACCACCGTCTTGGCGGGGCGGGCCGGGTGCGTCGGGGGCCGGGTCACGAGACGCGCTCCCAGCCGCGCTTGCTCGGGCGGTTGGCGAGCTGCTTCGGGTCCCGCTTGCGGTAGACCACGTAGGGCCGGAACAGGTACTTCAGCGGCACCGAGAACATGTGGACCAGCCGCGAGTACGGGATCAGTGCGAACAGTGTGAACCCGAACAGGATGTGGATCTTGAAGGCGAGCGGGGCGCCGGCCATCAGGTGGTAGTCCGGGGTGAAGGTGAACAGGCTGCGGAACCACAGCGAGATGCCGTCGCGGTAGTTGTAGTCGTTCGTCATCCCCGTGGAGTTCATGATCGTCGCGGTCAGGCCCAGGACCATCGCGCCGAGCAGGAAGGTGTACATCAGGTGGTCGCTGCGCAGCGTGGCCCTGCGCACCGCAGGGACCTTGAAGCGCCGGTAGACCAGGATGCCGATGCCCACGGCGGCCGCGAGGCCCGCGAGGGTGCCGGTGGAGACGGCCATCAGGTGGTACGCGTGGTCGCTCAGCCCGACGGCGTCGGTCCAGCTCTTGGGGATCAGCAGGCCGACGACGTGGCCGAGGACCACGAAGAGCATGCCGAAGTGGAAGAGCGGCGAGCCGATGCGCAGCAGCCGCGACTCGTGCAGCTGCGAGGAGTGGGTGGTCCAGCCGAACTTGTCGAACCGGGCCCGCCAGACCGTGCCCGCGATCAGCAGGGCGATCGAGACGTACGGGAGCACGCCCCACAGGAGGAGGTCCATCAGGCGGGCATCCTTTCGGGGGTGGTGGGCCACGGAAGGGCGGTGGGGGCCGTGAGGGGGAAGTCCAGCGGCATGTCGATGCCCGGCCCGAACGGCTCCAGCGCCGAGCCCGCGCCCACCAGTTCCTGCGGCGGCCCGTTCTTCGCGAGCGCCTTCGCCTCGGCCTTGGTCTCGGGGGAGGGCCCGGGCAGCGTCGCGCAGACGGCTTCCAGGACCCGGGCGTACGGGGATCCGGACTCGGTGAGCGCGAGCCGCAGCAGCTCCAGCCCGGCCCGGTGCTCCTGCAGCAGCTCGGTGCCGGCCTCCTCCTCGCGGGCGGCGAACTCCAGGGCCACGGGCAGGAAGTCGGGCAGTTCCTCACTGGCGAACTCCAGCCCGAAGTCCCGGTAGATCCGCTTCAGCCGGACCAGGGACAGCCCGCGCCGGCGGGTGTCGCCGTCCACCCACCAGGTGAGGTAGAGGCAGCGCCGGTTGCGGGTGTCGAAGGTCGAGGTGTACTGGGAGCACAGCTCGATCGGGGTCTGCGCCTCGGCCTCGTCGAGGAACGCGCCGAGCAGCGCGGCCGGTTCGGCGGGCGCCCCGGTGAGGGCCGCACGGAGCCGGGGGAGCTCGTCGTGGAAGTAGTCGCCGGGGTACTGCAGTACGCAGCCCGCGACCAGCCGTACCAGCGCATGCCCGGTGCTCGGATATCCGGTCACCTGATTCCTCCCAGGGTGCCCCGGCCTTCAGGCCGGGGAGGAATGGGTCCTTGGAGCGGAGCCGCGAGGCGGCGGAGTTCTCTGCGCATCTGTTCTGACCTGCGCTCTCTTCCGTTGTCAGTGTCGGGTGTTAGGTTCCGGCTCATGACGACAGCGGCGATGACCGAAGGGGTGGCCGGGCGTGCCCGGTACACCTACCGGCTGCGGCTGTCGTCCATCGCCCGTACTGCTCTGGAAGCCGAGTGGGGCCGGTGTCGTTGGGTGTGGAACGAATGCGTGGCGATTTCCCGCAGGGTCCACAAGATCAACAAGGGCGCCGGGGTGACGGTGACGTGTGGTCCGGCGCAGCTCGACAAGCTGCTGACCGAGGCCCGCCGGTCGATGTCCTGGCTGCGCGAGGGTGCTTCGGTTCCTCAGCAGCAGATCATCCGGGACTTCGCCAAGTCCCGTGCGAAGGCCCTGGGGGACATTCAGGCGAAGTTGCCGATGAGGCAGCGGGCGGGGATGCCCCGCATCAAGCGCAAGCGCGAGGCAGCGCCGTCGTTGAACTACACGCAGCGCGGATTCCGGCTCAAGGACGGCCGTCTGCACCTGGCGGGCGGGATCGTGGTGACGCTGGTGTGGTCGCGGGATCTTCCCGAGCTGCCGTCCTCCGTGCGCGTGTACCGGGACAGTCTCGGGCACTGGTACGCCAGCTTTGTCGTCGCCGTGGTGACCGAAGCCCTGCCGGAAACCGGTGCGGCAATCGGCGTGGACTGGGGTGTGAAGGAGACCGCGACCACGACCAGCGACGCCCACGACCTCCCGCATGCCGGGCACGGGATGACGGGTGCCGCGAAGCTCGCTCACTACCAGCGGATGATGGCCCGCCGTCGCACCCCGAAGAACCGGCCCGACACCGCCGGATACCGCAAGGCCCGGCGGGCGGCGGCGAAGGTGTCGAAGAAGATCGCCCGGCAGCGGCAGGACACCGGCCGCAAGTGGGCCAAGAAGCTCGTCCGCGACTTCGACCATTTGGCCGTGGAGGACTTCAAGGCGAAGTTCCTCGCGAAGTCCACCATGGCCCGCAAAGCAGCCGACGCCGCGATCGCTGCTACCAAGACGGCCCTGACCGAGATGGCCCGCAAGCACGGCAAGACCGTGCACCTTGTCCACCCCGCGCACACCACCATGGACTGTGCCCACTGCGGAGCGAGAGCCAAGCACCGCCTACCTCTTTCCGAGAGAACGTATACGTGCACCGCCTGCGGAACCGTGTCCCCGAGGGACAAGAACTCCGCCCGCGTGATGCTCGTCCGGGCTGGTCTCAACCCGGCTAGTGCTGATCTTGTAAGGCCTGCCACCTGCTAGGTGTCAGGCGAAGTGAGCTAGGAATCCCCTCCCTTCAGGGAGGGGAGGATTCAAGAACTCCTCCTGGTGGGACTGAGGTTGAGCATCACCCGGGGTTCGGCCACTTCGCCGACCGGGCAGCCCTGGTCGATTGCGTCCATCGGATGGGAGTCCGAGAGGGCCTCGGCCTCGGCGCGGGCGGCGGTGGGGACCACGAAGCGGTCCTCGATCTTGGCGATGGCCAGCAGGCGGAACATGTCCTCCATCTCCTGCCCGGACAGCCCGACCGCCCTCGCGATCGACTCGTCCTTCTCCTCGCCGAGGTTGATCCGGCGCATGTAGGCGCGCATCGCGGCCATCCGGCGCAGCACCGCCTCCACCGGCTGGGTGTCGCCGGCCGTGAGGATCGCGGCGAGGTACTCGACGGGGATGCGCAGGGCGTCGATGGCGCCGAAGAGGTTGCCGGCGTCCTCGCCGTCGCTGCCGGTGGCGGCGACCGCCTCGACCACGGGGGAGAGCGGGGGCACGTACCAGACCATCGGCATCGTGCGGTACTCCGGGTGGAGCGGGAGGGCGACCTGGTAGGTGGCGATCAGGTCGTAGACCGGGGACCTGCGGGCCGCGTCGAGCCACTCGTCGGTGATGCCGGCCGCGCGGGCGGCGGCGATCACGGCCGGGTCCTCGGGGTCGAGGAAGCACTCGACCTGCGCGGGGTAGAGGTCGTGCTCGTCCTCGACGGACGCGGCCTCGGCGACCTTGTCGGCGTCGTAGAGCATCACGCCGAGGTAGCGCATCCGGCCGACGCACGTCTCCGAGCACACGGTCGGCATGCCGACCTCGATGCGCGGGAAGCAGAAGGTGCACTTCTCGGCCTTGCCGGTCTGGTGGTTGAAGTACACCTTCTTGTACGGGCATCCGCTGACGCACATGCGCCAGCCGCGGCACTGGTCCTGGTCGACCAGGACGATGCCGTCCTCCTCGCGCTTGTACATCGCGCCCGAGGGGCAGGAGGAGACGCACGCGGGGTTGAGGCAGTGCTCGCAGATGCGGGGGAGGTAGAACATGAAGCTCTGCTCGAACTCGAAGCGGATCTTCTCGCCGACCTCGTCGCGGATCTTCTCGACGATCGGGTCCTTCGGCGCGTGCGCGGGGGCGCCGCCGAGGTTGTCGTCCCAGTTCGGACCCCACTCGATCTTGTCCATCGGCTCGCCGGTGAGCTGCGAGACGGGCCGGGCGGTGGGCATGTCGTCGCCCGCCGGGGCCTCGGTGAGGTTCTTGTACTCGTAGGTCCACGGCTGGTAGTAGTCGTCGATCTCCGGGAGGTCCGGGTTCGCGAAGATCTTGCCCAGCTTGGCGAGCCGGCCGCCGGCGCGGAGGCGGAGCTTGCCGGAGCGGGTGCGTTCCCAGCCGCCCTTCCACTTCTCCTGGTCCTCCCAGCGGCGCGGGTAGCCCTGCCCGGGGAGGGTCTCGACGTTGTTGAACCAGACGTACTCGGTGCCCTGCCGGTTGGTCCACGCCTGCTTGCAGGTGACCGAGCAGGTGTGACAGCCGATGCACTTGTCGAGGTTCATGACCATGGCTACTTGGGCCATCACACGCACGATTAGAACTCCACCTTCTGGTCGCGGCGGCGGATGACCGTCACCTCGTCGCGCTGGTTGCCGGTCGGGCCGAGGTAGTTGAAGGCCCAGGTCAGCTGGGCGTAACCGCCGATGAGGTGGGTGGGCTTGAGCATCACCCGGGTCAGCGAGTTGTGGATGCCGCCGCGGCGGCCGGTCTTCTCCGTCTTGGGGACGCCGACCGTGCGCTCCTGCGCGTGGTTCATGTAGACCGTGCCGGGCGGCATCTTGTGGGAGACGATCGCGCGGGCGGTGATCACGCCGTTGCGGTTGACCGCCTCGATCCAGTCGTTGTCCGCGACCCCGATCGCGTCGGCGTCCTGCGGGGACATCCACACCGTCTGGCCGCCGCGGCCCAGCGTCATCATGTAGAGGTTGTCCTGGTACTGGCTGTGGATCGCCCACTTGTTGTGCGGGGTCAGGTACCGGACCGCGACCGACTTGGCCTTCTCGTCGACCGTGCCGAGCTCGGGCTCCCCGTACAGGGTGTGCATGTTCAGCGGCGGCTTGTAGACGGGCAGGGACTCCCCGACCTCGTGCAGCCAGTCGTGGTCGATGAAGAAGTGCTGGCGGCCGGTGAGGGTGTGCCAGGGCTTGAGGTGCTCGGTGTTGATCGTGAAGGCCGTGTACCGGCGCCCGCCGGACTCGGAGCCCGACCATTCCGGCGAGGTGATCACCGGGACCGGGCGGGCCTGGGTGTCGGCGAAGGTGATCCGCTTGCCCTCGGCCTCGGCGGCCAGGTGGGCCATCGGGGTGCCGACCTTCTTCTCCAGGGTCTCGAAACCCTGGGTGGCGAGGCGGCCGTTGCTGGTGCCGGAGAGGGAGAGGATCGCCTCGCAGGCCTGCTGGGCGGTCTCCAGGCGCGGGCGGCCGTCGGCGATCCCGCCGCGGACCGTGCCGTTCTTCGCGCCGAGGTAGGCGACCTCCTCGGCCACGTCGAAGGTGACCGCCTTCGTGGTCACGCCCAGCTCGTCCACGAGCGGGCCGAGCGCGGCGAACTTCTCGCCGACCGCCCCGTAGTCGCGCTCGACGACCGTCAGGTTGTACATCGTCCGGCCGGGTACGGGCTCGCACTCGCCCTTCGACCAGTCCAGCGCGACCCCGCCGGGCTGCGCCATCTCGCCGCCCGGGGTGTCGTGCTGGAGCGCGGTGGCCACCAGGTCCTTGCGGACGCCCAGGTGGGTGGAGGCGAGCTCGCCGAAGCGCTCGGCCAGCCCCTTGAACGCGTCGTAGTCCGAGCGGGCCTGCCAGGGCGGGTCCACGGCCGGGGTGAAGGCGTGCAGGAAGGGGTGCATGTCCGTCGAGGACAGGTCGTGCTTCTCGTACCAGGTGGCCGCCGGGAGGACCACGTCCGACAGGAGCGTCGTGGAGGTCATCCGGAAGTCCATGGACATGAGCAGGTCGAGCTTGCCCTCCACGTCCTCCTCCCGGTACGTCACGTCCTTCGGGGTGCAACGCGGCCCGTCCTCGGGGAGGTTGGAGTGCGTGCCGAGGAGGTGCTTGAGGAAGTACTCGTTGCCCTTGGAGCTGGAGCCCAGCAGGTTGGCGCGCCATACGTTGAGCACGCGCGGCCAGTTGTGCGGGGCGTCCGGGTCCTCGCCGGCGAAGCCCAGCTCGCCGCTCTTGAGCTGCCGGACCGTCTCGGCGATCGGGTCCTCGGCCTGCGCCAGCTCCAGCGGATTGCGGTCGAAGGTCGGGTACGAGGGCATCCAGCCCATCCGGGTGCTCGCCGCCAGGCAGTCCGAGCCCGTCATCCCCTCGAAGGCCCCGCTGGCCAGCGGGGAGGCCAGGGCCTCGGCCGGCAGGGTGTCGTAGCGCCACTGGTCGGTGTGCAGGTAGAACCAGGCCGCGCCGATCATCTGGCGCGGCGGGCGTGACCAGTCGGAGGCGGCCGCCAGGGTGGCCCAGCCGGTGACCGGGCGGCACTTCTCCTGACCGACGTAGTGGCCCCAGCCGCCGCCGTTGCGGCCCTGACAGCCGGTGAGGGTGAGCAGGGCGAGGAAGGAGCGGTAGATGGTCTCCGAGTGGAACCAGTGGTTCGTGCCCGCGCCCATCAGGATCATGCAGCGGCCCTGCGACTGCTCCGCCGTCTCGGCGAACTCCCGTGCCACGCGCGCCGCCTGGGCCGCCGGGACCGAGGTCAGCGACTCCTGCCAGCCGGGGGTGCCGGGCGCGGACGCGTCCTCGTACCCCGTCGGCCAGACGCCGGGCAGACCCTCGCGGCCGACCCCGTACTGGGCCAGCATCAGGTCGAAGACGGTGGTGACCAGCCGGTCCCCGAGGCGTCGCACGGGCACGCCGCGGCGGATCGTGCCGCGCGGCTTCCCGTCCCCGTCCACACCCCGCTCGTCGTCCTCGAAGCGGGGCAGGACGATCTCCACGCTGTCGTCGGCGGTGCCGTGGAGGGTCAGGCGCGGGACGGTGTCGCCGAGCTCGAGATTCCACTCCGGTTTCTCGTTCTTGCCCCAGCGGTGCCCGAGCGTGCCGTTCGGGACGACGACCTCACCGGTCGTGTCGTCGATCAGCACGGTCTTCCACTGCGCGTTCTCGGTGTCTTGTCCGAGATCGGCGGCGGTGACGAACTTTCCGGGGACCAGGCCCTGTTCGGTCTCGGTGAGGGACACGAGGAAAGGAAGGTCCGTGTACTTCCGGACGTAATCCGTGAAGAAGGGGGTCTGCTTCTCGACGAAGAATTCCTTGAGGATGACATGGCCCATCGCGAGGGCCAGCGCACCGTCCGTACCGGGGTGCGGGTGCATCCATTCGTCGGCGAATTTCGTGTTGTCGGCGAAATCCGGAGAGACGGTGACGACCTTCTGGCCGCGATAGCGCGCCTCGGCCATCCAGTGCGCGTCCGGGGTGCGGGTGACCGGGACGTTCGAGCCCCACATCATCAGATAGGCCGCGTCCCACCAGTCGCCCGACTCGGGCACGTCCGTCTGGTCGCCGAAGACCTGCGGGGAGGCGACCGGGAGGTCGGCGTACCAGTCGTAGAAGGACAGCATCGGCGCACCGATGAGCGAGTGGAAACGGGCGCCGGCCGCGTGCGAGGCCATCGACATCGCGGGGATCGGCGAGAAACCGGCGACCCGGTCCGGGCCGTGCTCCTTGATGGTGTGCACGTGCGCGGCGGCGACGATCTCCGTCGCCTCCTCCCAGGTCGCGCGCACCAGCCCGCCCTTGCCGCGCGCCTGCTGGTACGTACGCCGGCGGACCGGATCGGACTGGATGTCCGCCCAGGCCTCGACCGGATCGCCCAGCCGCTGCTTGGCCTCGCGGTACATCTCCAGGAGGGTGCCGCGGACGTAGGGGTAGCGCACCCGGGTGGGGGAGTAGGAGTACCAGGAGAACGAGGCTCCGCGCGGGCAGCCGCGGGGCTCGTACTCGGGGCTGTCCGGGCCGACCGAGGGGTAGTCGGTGGACTGGGTCTCCCAGGTGATGATCCCGTCCTTGACGTACACCTTCCACCGGCAGGAACCGGTGCAGTTCACGCCGTGGGTGGAGTACACGACCTTGTCGTGGCTCCAGCGGTCCCGGTAGAACGCCTCCGCGGCACGGCCACCGGTCCGGTGGACGGTGCGCAGGTCCTCCGAGACCTCGCCGCGCGTGAAGAAACTGCCCGCCTTGATCAGAGATTCGGCGGCGTCCTGGTGTTCCTGACGTCCGTGGCGCTCGTGCAAGGCGACCCTCCAGGCCGGAATAAAGGCGGTGCGAGGGCCAGGACAAGATGGCCCAGACACGACGCTACGCCCGGTCCGGAGGTGAATCCGATGACAAAGGTCCCGGGCGGGCATGACCTAATTCCGGTCTTTCACAGGTCATGTGGATGTCACGCTGGAAGAGGCCAACTCCGGTGGGAATCCGGAAAATTACGAGCCCGCATACCAATTAGAGGAAGGACTCGGAACGTGTCACCCAAGAAGGCCACCGCCTGGATACCGGACCAGCACGGGGCCTGGGCGATGCTGACGGTGCCGTTCCTCGCGGGTACGTTCCTGGCGCCCCGGCCCGGATGGGCGCACGCGCTGCTCCTCGCGGCCTGGCTCCTCGGCTACTGCGCCCTCTTCCACGCACAGCAGTGGCTGCGCCTGCGCAGGGCCGCGGCGCGGCGGCCGGCGGTGGCGCGGGGACACCTGCGTCCCGCGGCCGTCTTCGGCGCGGCGTGCGCGGCGGCCGGCATCCCGCTCGCGGTGGCGCACCCCTGGCTGCTCCTCGCCGGCGCGGCGGCGGCCCCGTTCGCGGCGACCACCACCTGGTACGCCCACCGCAACCGGGAGCGGGCGCTGATCAACGGACTGGCGGCGGTGGTCCCGGCCTGCGGGATGCTGCTGGTGGCCGCGCACCTGGGCGGGGCCGGGTGGCCATGGGCCCCGGCGGCGGCCTGCCTGCTGTACTTCGCGGGCACCGTCCCCTACGTGAAGACGATGATCCGGGAGCGGAACTCCCGTACGTACTACCGCGGATCGGTGGCCCACCACGCGGCGGCCCTCGCCCTGTCGGCGGCCTTCCTCTCCCCGTGGCTGGCGCTCCCCTTCGGGGCCTACCTGGCCAGGGCGATCGCCCTGCCCGGGCGGGGCCTCAAGGTACCGCTGGTCGGAGCCGTCGAAATCGCCTGCTCGACGGCCCTGCTGGCGTCACTCCTGCTGCTCTTCTAGGGCGGGCACCCGGCGGCCGGGCCGGGGCTGGTGGGGGCGGGCCCCGTGGAAAGGGGGCTTGCGCAGGACGATCAGCTGCGCCGCCGTGCGGACCGGCGCGGGGTGGGTCTCGCGCGCGGCTTCCGCGTGGAGCCGGGCGAGCCCCGCTTCGATCTCCTCCTCGGGCAGGTACTGGAAGATCGACAGCGCCCGGTGGCTCATGCGCTCGGCGTACGACCGCAGCCCGTCCGCGAGGTCCATCACGTGCTGCTCCGCGGCCGTCAGCCGGAGATCGGCGGTCCGCAACTGCGCGACGGTGTCGTCGAGGCGCGGCAGCCGCGCCTCCTCGATCGCGTGGGCGCCGGGGAAGTAGCGGGAGTGCGTGGTGGTGAAGTTCTGGCCGGCGAAGAAGGCGTGCAGGACGACGGTGCCGCCCGGGCGCAGGACCCGTGCGATCTCGGCGGCGGCCTTCACCGGGTCCGAGAAGTGCTGGACGACCTGGAAGAGCACGAGGAGTCCCGCACAGGAGTCGGGTAGGGGGATGCGCTCCGCCTGGCCCTGCAGGTAGGTCACGCGCGGGTGCGGATGGCTCTCGCGGGCCACTTCGAGCATGGGCTCGGAGGGTTCGACACCGAATACCCGGGCCCCGAACCGGTCGGCCAGCAGCGGTGTGAAGCGCCCGGTGCCGCAGCCCAGGTCGATGACCGTGTCCGGGGCGGCCGGGCCGACGTGGCGTGCGAAGACGTCCAGCCACATGTTCAGGGTCCGGGGCGGCAGGCCCTGGCCGTGCTGGTACGAGGCCGCCACGTGCTCACCGTAATCGGCGTCCGAGAACATGTGGCGGCCTCCAGGTCACGAGTCGAATCGGTGGGGGTCGAACTTGTCCACGGGCAGGCCCGTCTTCCCGGTGACGGCGAACTGCGCCGCGATCTCGCCGATCACGCTGGCGAACTTGAACCCGTGACCGGAGAAGCCGCCGAGCAGGGTGAGCCCGGGGAGGTCCCTGCGGGGGCCGACGAGGAAGTGCCGGTCGGGGGTCAGCGAGTACATGCACGACTCCATGCGGACGGGCTGGGGGTCGACGCCGACGAAGGTGCGGTGCACGGCCTCGGCGAAACGCTGTGCGTCGGCCGCGTCCGGGGGGCGGTGTCCGGCGGCCGGGTCGATGGTCTCGTAGATGCCGGGCCAGGTGTGCAGGCCGACCTTGAGGGTCTCGCCGTCGAGCGAGGGAAAACCGTAGAGGTTGTGATCGCCGGAGGCGTCGCTGTGCACGAACACGGGGAAGTGCTGGGCGCCGAAGGCGGCGGGGTCCGCCGGGCGGAACCAGCCCATGACCCGGCGCTCGACGGTCATCAGCGGTGCGGTGGCGGGCAGCAGCCGCCGGAGCCAGCCGCCGACCGCGACGACCACATGGCGCGCGGTGAGCTCGCGGTCGCCGATGCGGACCCGGGGGCGGCCGGGGTCCGGGAGGATCTCGGTCACGGCGGTGTCCTGGAGCACCTCGGCGCCGCGGGCGCGGGCCACCTCGACGGCCGCGGTGACCGAGGCCTCGGGACGCAGGTAGCCCGCGTCCTCCTCGTAGAAGCCCATCAGCCCGTCGAGCGGCGCGTACTGGGGGAAGGCGCTCCGCAGTTCCTCCGTGTCCAGCACCTTGTACTTCAGGTCCCAGGCCCGTGCGGAGGCCAGCGGTCCGACGATGACCGGCGAATCGGCCGGGCCGAGCATCAGCGCGCCGGTCTGTTCGAGGAGGGCCCGCCCCGAGGCGTGCTCCAGGTCCCGCCACAGCTGCCACGCCTCTTTGACGAGCGGGACGTACGAGGCTCCCTCGGCGTAGGCGCTGCGAATGATCCGGGACTCGCCGTGGCTGGCCCCGTGGTCGTGTCCGGGCGCGAACTGCTCGATGCCGATCACGTCGACGCCCCGCTCGGCGAGGCGCCAGAGCGTCTGGCTGCCCATCGCGCCGAGTCCGACGACAATGACGTCCGCGTCAATTGAATTGATCATGAGTGTGCCTCATTGCGGAGATTTCCTGAGATGGAGTGCGAGACCTTCGCTGACCACCCAGGCGCCGAGAACCCGGCGGGCTTCACCCTCGTCAGTCAGCGGATCGCGGCTGAGAATAGCGGTGCCGGCCGCCGGGTTCAAATCGTGGTCATAGGCCATCCACACTCCCGGTATAACACTGGAGTTCGATGGAATGCGGCTCAGGAATCTATAAGTGAGAGTTTCGCGGTGCGAGCTGCCGAGAAAGGTCATGACGATGTGGTCGGCCTCCTCGGTGAGGGTGCCGCCGCTGTACGTGAGGACGGGCGGGGTCGGCCTGCCGTCGGCGCCGAAGGGGGCCGCCGAGGTGGTCCGCTGGATGCTGTACCGGGTACGTATACCCGTCTTCACGGTGATGGTGCCGTATCGGAATATCGGCTGCCCCGCCATGAAACTCACGTGGTACGAATACCATTTCCCCGCCATGGGGTGCGGTTTCAGTCGGCGCACCGGATAGAGCACGGCCTTTCCGGCAGGCGAAATGAGGGCGCCGATAATCGCGCCCAGCAATGCGCTGATGATCCAGTTGGGCTCTTCGGAAGCGCTCAGGTAATGGATCATCGCAGTCCCCCCGGTCCGCTGTTCCGCGTCCCGATATCGTGCCCGGGAACGCGTGCGCTACACGTGGGACTTTCCGGCCATACCGGCCCTTCTCAGATCGCCTCTTTGCGCGTCAGGAAGTTGAAGGAAATCCATCCCGGCAGCACCGGCAGCCAGAACGTCATCAGCCGGAACAGCAGCACCGCGGAGATCGCCACCTGGTTCTCCAGCCCCGCCGCGATCAGACCCAGCGTCAGCGTGGTCTCCACCGCGCCGATGCCGCCCGGAGTCGGCGCCGCCGAGCCCAGCGCGTTGCCCGCGAGGAACACGACCGCGATGCTCGCGTAGCTGATGGCCTCGCCGCCGCCGAAGGCGCGGATCGAGGCGTCCAGGCACATCACGAAGCAGCCGGTCAGCAGCAGCATCCCGCCGATGCCGGTGAGGAGCTTCTGCGGACGCTGCAGGACGTCCAGCATGCGCGGCACCACACCCGCGAACAGCGCCCGTACCCGGGTCGCCACGAACTTCCGCAGGAACGGCACCGCCGTGACCACCAGCACCAGCACGGCCACCGTCAGCAGACCGGCGATCACCGTCCTGGACGGGGTCATCTCCGGGGTCTTCTCGGTGCCCGTCAGATAGCCGAAGGACAGCAGCAGCAGGATGTGGCTGGCCAGCCCGAAGAGCTGCGAGGCGCCGACGCTGGCCACCGCCAGCCCCGGCCGGATGCCGGCCCGCTGGAGGAAGCGGGTGTTCAGCGCGACACCGCCCACCGCCGCCGGAGCCACCAGCTTCACGAAGGATCCGGCGACCTGCGCCAGTACGGTCCGCAGGAACGGCACCCGCTCGGGCACGAAGCCCAGCAGGCTCATCGCCGCCGCGAAGTACGTGAGCACCGAGAAGGCCAGCGCGGCCCCGACCCAGCCCCAGCGCGCCTCACTGACGATCGTGGCGAAGTTGACGTGCGCGAGCTGCGTGAGCAGGAAGTACGCGCCGAAGGCGCCCGCGATGAACGACACCAGCGTGCGCGGCCGGATCCGTTCCAGCCGGGCCGGCTCCGCCTCCGCCTGCGGGCGGATCAGCAGCACCTGCTGGCGGATCTGGCTCAGCAGGTCCTCCTCGCGGGCCCCGTCGAGCGCGTCGTCCAGCGCCTTCTTCTCGGCCTTGCGGTCGGCCGCCGAGCGCGCGGTGGGCGAAGCGGAGTCCGCCTCGCGCGCGGCCTTCGCCGCCCGCGAGGACTCCAGTACCGCCTCCCGCTCCCGGTCCGCCCGTTCCCGCGCGAGCTTGCGCAGCGTGGCCCGGGTGGAGCGGCTCAGCGCGATCGGCTGGAGCAGCGGCAGACAGTCCGCCACCGCGTCCGGGCCCAGGACGGACACCGCCGAGGCCACCGAACGCTCGGCGCCGACCCGCAGGCCGAGGGTGGTGAGCAGCTGGGCGATGTCCATGCGCAGCACGAGGTCGCCGGCCGCGATCTCGCCGCCGCGCAGGTCGGTCAGGGTGATGCTGCCCGAGCCGCTGCCCGCGGTGCTGCCCGAACCCGTGCTGCCCGAACCCGTGCTGCCGGAACGATCCACCACCAGGGCGTCCCCGGTCAGCCGCCGGTGCGCGATGCGCCGCGACTGCAGGGCCCGTACCTGTTCCCAGGCGTTGCGGCTCAGGTCGTCGGTGATCTCCTCGTCGGCCAGCGAGTCCAGGCTCCGGCCGCCGAGGTGTTCGTAGACGAGCATCACGGCGTCCGGGCCGAGCTCGGAGGTGGCGATCAGCTTGGGCGCGTTGGCCCCGGCGGCGATGGCCGCGTAGGCGAGCAGCGCCTCCTGCTCAAGGGCCTGGCGCAGCGACTGGAGACTGCGCCGGGTGGTGATCCCGCGCAGGGTCAGGCGCCGCCAGACCCGGTAGTAGAAGCCCTGGGCCTGCTGCTCGCGGTCCACGACGGTGACGTCCAGCGGCGGGCCGTCCTCCAGGGTCACGTGGTAGCGCCGCCCGCGGTCGCTGACCTCGGTGCTGTCGGGGCCCTCCGGGGACTCGGCGCGCATCGCGCTGACCGGCTGGAAGCCGACCCGGCGCAGGCCCGCGAGGAGGTTCTGCCCGGTGGGCCGGACGTTCGGCGAGCCGACCGCGTACAGGGTTCCGTACGCGACGCTCCAGCCGATCAGCACGGTCAGGATGATCGAGAAGGGGGTGGTGTAGCCGCCGACCAGCATCGCGAAGGCGTCCAGCAGTAGGACCACCCACAGCGCGACCCGCCAGCGCGGCCGCCGGGTCATCCCGACGGCCGTCATGTACGCGATCACGGGCGCGAGGTAGCCGTGGACCGGATCGGTGAGGGCCCCGCCGGCCCCGGTCGGCCGGGTGAGGGCCTCCTGGATGGTCGCGGAGGCGCCCTGGGAGACCCACAGGTCGGTGGCGAGGGTGACTCCGTGCGCGAGCACGGCGGCGAGCACGCCGTCGGCGATGCGCAGCCCGTCGCGCTTGATCAGCCGCTCGATGGCGAAGGCCACCGGCACGAGGAGCACGGCGATGCTGGAGACCAGCCCGGCGACCTTGATCAGCACGTCCGGCGCCTGGCCGGTGCCGTTGCTGATGTCGGCTTCCAGGCCCGCGGTGGTGCCGTGGGCGAAGGCGGCGATGCCGAGGACCACGGCGATGCCGAGGACGCCGACGAGGAGCCGTACGAGGTCGGAGGGACGGTGCACGCGGGCGGCCAGCAGCGGCTCGTCGACCTCCACCTGGTCGGCCGCGGTCGGGGTGTGCCCGTGCGGGGCCTCGGCGGCCAAGGCGGCCAGGGCGTCCGTGGAGCGGCTCGGGGAGTCCGCGGAGTCCGAGGCGCTCTTGGAGTCCGTGGAGTCCTTCGCGTCAGCGGAGTCGCCGGAGTCGCCGGAGTGCCCCGTCGCGCCGTCGTCCGGAGGGCTCACACCCTGCTCCTTTTCCGTCACTTCCATCTCTTCTTGATCACGTATCACGCGTCACCGCCCGGAAGATGGTGGCACGGACCGGCGGCCGCTCGGGGCATCAGGGTGCGAGCCGGTCCGGAACGCGGGCTTCCACCGCCTTGCCGGTCCCGTGCGGCACCATGGGCCGGATGAGCGAAGAGCTGCCCGCCTACGCGGAGCGGGTGCTGGAGGCGGCCGAGCGGATTCCGCCCGGCCGGGTGATGACGTACGGCGACGTCGCGGAGTGGCTCGGCGAGGGGGGACCCCGGCAAGTCGGCCGCGTCATGGCACTGTACGGCGGAGCCGTGCCCTGGTGGCGCGTGGTGCGGGCGGACGGCCGCCCGCTGCCCGGCAGCGAACGGCGCGCACTGGAGAACTACCGCGCCGAGGCCACCCCGCTGCGCCTGACCGCGGACGGCGAACCGCGGCTGGACATGCGGCGGGCGCGCTGGGACGGATCCGCCGGGGCAGTCACAACGCAGGACGAAGGTCACATCTGACAGCTTCGGCCATGCGCGGCCCGAACGGGCGGTCGAAGGAGCGTCCGAAGCCCCGTACGAGCGATGCGGGGGACCGGATGGCAGCCCGGACGGCAGCCCCGATGGCGGTCCGTACCGCCGACCCGGGGAAACTGCGCGGGCCGCGCGGGTTGCCGTAGCGTTGCCTCTTCGGCCTCGGCTTCGGCTGCGGCCGTCACCACGGCAGCGACCGCTGCGACGGCAGACCCACCAGGACCGGCACCCCACGTGAACACCTCTTCCTCCGACGGCCACCGCACCGAGCGGCGGCGTACGCGGACCCCGGACGCGTACCGCCTCGTGCGTACCGGGCCGGAACGGGTGGATCCTCCTGTGCTGGACGCAGCGCAGCGCGCGGTGGTTGAGCACACCGGCGGCCCGCTGCTGGTACTGGCCGGGCCGGGCACCGGAAAGACGACCACGCTGGTCGAGGCGGTCGCGGCCCGCGTCGAGGCGGGCACCGATCCCGCACGCATTCTGATCCTCACCTTCAGCCGCAAGGCGGCCGTGGAACTGCGGGACCGCACCGCCCTGCGGCTCGGCGGCGCCCGCGCCCCGCAGGCCACCACCTTCCACTCCTTCTGCTACGGACTGGTCCGCGCCCACCAGGACACCGAACTGTTCGCGGACCCGCTGCGGCTGCTGTCCGGCCCGGAGCAGGACGTCATGGTCCGCACCCTCCTGGAGGGACAGCGCCGGCTGCGCCCGGGCGCGGCCATCCGCTGGCCCGAAGACCTGCGGGCCGCGCTGACCACGCGCGGGTTCGCCGACGAGGTCCGCGCGGTCCTGGCCCGCGCCCGCGAGCTGGGCCTCGGCCCCGACGCCCTCGCCGACTTCGCGGCCCGCCTGGGCCGGCCGGACTGGCAGGCGGCGGCGGCCTTCCTCTCGGAGTACCTGGACGTCCTGGACCTCCAGGGCACCCTGGACTACGCCGAACTCCTGCACCGCGCGGTGCTGCTGGCGGAGCGCACCCCGACGCTGTCCTCGTCCTACGACGCGATCTACGTGGACGAGTACCAGGACACCGACGCCTCGCAGCTGCGGCTGCTGCGCGTACTGGCCGGACCGGCGGGCCGACTGACCGCCTTCGGCGATCCCGACCAGTCGATCTACGCCTTCCGGGGCGCGGACATCAACAACATCCTCGACTTCGAGACCTCCTTCCCGGGTGCGCGGATCCACGCCCTGACGGTCTCCCGCCGCTCGCCAGCCGTGCTCCTGGCAGCCACCCGGCAGCTGACCGCCCGCATGCCGGTGCCCCGCCTCCCCTCGGCGGCGGTACGGGCCCACCGCGCGCTCGCCTCCTCCCGGGACGGCGGCCGGGTCGAGGTCTTCACCTACCCCACGGCCGGCGCGGAACTGGACAACATCGCCGACATCCTGCGCCGGGCCCACCTGGAGGACGGCGTGCCCTGGCAGGACATGGCCGTCCTGGTCCGCGCGGGCGGCCGCACCCTGCCGCAGATGCGGCGCGCCCTGATCGCGGCGGGCGTCCCGGCCGAAACGGACGGCACGGACACCCCCCTCCGCCACGAACCGGCCGTCACCCCCCTCCTGACGGCCCTGCGCACCCTGGCCCAGTCGGCCCTCCCCGCACCGCCGGCGACCCCGGCCGACCCCCTCGGCACCACCGAGGGGTCCGAGCCCGAGGCCGGGTCCGGGCCCAGCCTCAAGGCCGCGCCCGCCCCTGAGGCCGGGCTCGGTTCTGAGGCCGCGCTCGCGCCCGCGCCTGAGGCCGCAGCCGCGCTCGCGTCTGAGGCGGTGCTCGCGGCCGCAGCTGTGCCCGGGGCCGTGCCTGCGCCTGCGTCCAAGGCTGCGCCCGCGTTCGAGGTTGCGTCCGCGCCCGCAGCCGGGACCGGCTCCGCGGACCGTCCGTCCGACGGCCCCGGCTCCGCCGCCGACGGCCCCGGCTCCGCCGAGTCCGCATCCGCCGCCGCCCCCGGTTCCACGGACGGCCAGGACACCGGCCAGGACGCCGACCAGGACACCGGTCGTGACGCCGGATGGGTCGGGGTCGAGGCCGCGCTCGTGCTGCTGACCTCGCCGCTCGGGGGGATGGACGCCGCCGATCTGCGGCGGCTCGGGCGTGCGCTGCGCGACGAGGAGCGGGCCGCCGGGATCCGGATGCCCGCGCCCTCCGACGTGCTGCTCGCCCGGGCCCTCGCGGAGCCGGAGCGGCTCGTCGCCCACGACCCGGCCTACGCCCGCGGCGCGCAGCGCCTCGGCCTGCTCCTGCGCAAGGCCCGCGAGCTCCTCGCCGGCGGCGGCACCGCCGAGGAGGTCCTGTGGACTCTCTGGGACGGCACCCCCTGGCCGCAGCGGCTCGAGCGCAACGCCCGCCGCGGCGGCTCCGCCGGCCGCAACGCCGACCGCGACCTCGACGCGATCTGCGCGCTCTTCGACACCGCCGCCCGCGCGGAGGAACGTACCGGCGGCGCCGGCGCGCTCAACTTCCTCGAACAGCTCGAAGCCGAGGACATCGCGGGCGACACCCTCACCCCCCGCGCCGTCCGCCGCGAGACCGTCCGGCTCATGACCGCCCACCGCTCCAAGGGCCTGGAGTGGGGACTCGTCGTCGTCGCGGGCGTCCAGGAAGGGCTCTGGCCGGACCTGCGCCGCCGCGGCTCCCTCCTCGAAGCCGACCGCATCGGACGCGACGGCCTCGCCGAGCCCCTCACCCCCGGCGCGCTGCTCTCCGAGGAGCGCCGCCTCTTCTACGTCGCCGCCACCCGCGCCCGCCACCGCCTCGTCGTCACCGCCGTCAAGGCCCCGGCCGACGACGGCGACCAGCCCTCCCGGTTCCTGACCGAGCTCGGCGTACCCGTCAAGGACGTCACCGGACGCCCCCGCCGCCCCCTCGCCGTGCCCGCCCTCGTCGCCGAGCTGCGCGCCACCACCGTTGACCCCGAGGCCTCCGAGGCCCTGCGCGAGGCCGCCGCCCGGCGCCTGGCCCGCCTCGCCGTGCTCACCGACGACGAGGACCGCCCGCTCGTCCCGGCGGCGCACCCGCAGCGCTGGTGGGGCCTGTACGAGCCCACCCGCAGCAGCGTCCCGCTCCGCGACCGGGACCGACCCGTCGCCCTGTCCGGCTCCGCCCTGGACCAGCTCGCCAACACCTGTTCGCTCCAGTGGTTCCTGGGCCGCGAGGTCAAGGCCGACGCCCCCTCCACCGCCGCCCAGGGCTTCGGCAACGTCGTCCACGTCCTCGCCGACGAGGTCGCCTCCGGGCGGACCCCCGCCGACCTCGCCGTCCTGATGGAACGCCTCGACTCCGTCTGGGACTCGCTCGCCTTCGACGCCCCCTGGAAGTCCCGCCAGGAGAAGGACAACGCCCGCGCCGCCCTGGAACGCTTCCTGCGCTGGCACACCACCGACCGCGGGGGCCGGGAGTCGGTGGCCACGGAGCACGATTTCGACGTCACGCTCGAAGCGGGGGAGTACGCCGTCCGGATCCGCGGCTCCATGGACCGGGTCGAGGCGGACCCGCAGGGACGGGCGTACGTGGTCGACTTCAAGACGGGCAAGGGGGCGCCGACCAAGGACGAGGTCGCGCGCCACCCGCAGCTCGCCGTCTACCAGCTCGCCGTGCGCGAGGGCGCCGTGGACGAGGTCTTCGACGGCCTGCGCCCCGAACCGGGCGGGGCCGAGCTCGTACAGCTGCGCCAGGGCGCGCCGAAGAAGGACGGCGGCGACGAGGTCCCGAAGATCCAGGCGCAGGAGCCCCTGCACGGCGAATGGGTCGGCGACCTGCTCGCCACCGCCGCCGGTCGGGTCCTCGACGAACGCTTCGCCCCCGCCATCGGCAAGCACTGCGACCACTGCTCCTTCCGCAGCTCGTGCAGCGCCCGGCCGGAGGGCCGCCAGACCGTCGAGTGAGGCGCGCGTCCGCCGAGCTGGGGTCCCGTCCGGCGGGGAGTGTCGGTGGGGGCGGCTAGCCTTTTGAGGTGTCCGTGCGTCCGCCCGCCCAGCCCGTGCTCACCGATCCGGAGCAGCTCAAGGAGCTCCTCGGGATCCCCTTCACGCCCGAACAGATGGCCTGCATCACCGCCCCGGCCGCCCCGCAGGTCATCGTGGCCGGCGCCGGCTCCGGCAAGACCACCGTCATGGCCGCCCGCGTGGTCTGGCTGGTGGGCACCGGCGCGGTCGCGCCCGAGCAGGTCCTCGGCCTGACCTTCACCAACAAGGCCGCCGGCGAGCTCGCCGAGCGCGTACGGGGGGCCCTCGGGCGGGCCGGCATCAGCGACCCGGACCCCTCCCCGGCCGAGGCCGACGCGGTGGGCGGCGAGCCGCGCATCTCGACGTACCACGCCTTCGCCGGACAGCTCCTCAAGGACCACGGCCTGCGCATCGGCCTGGAGCCCAGCGCCCGGCTGCTCGCCGACGCCACCCGCTTCCAGCTCGCCGCCCGCGTGCTCCGCGAGGCCCCCGGCCCCTACCCCTCCCTCACCAAATCCGTCCCCGACCTGGTCAGCGACCTGCTCGCGCTCGACGGGGAGCTCTCCGAGCACCTGGTACCGCCCGAGCGACTGCGCGCGTACGACACGGACCTGCTCTCGGTCCTGGCCGACACCAGACTCACCAACGACGACCTGCGCAAGGCCCCCGAGGCCGTGCGCGGCCGCCTGGAACTGCTGGAGCTCACCGAGCGCTACCGCGCCGCCAAACGCTCCCGTGACCTGCTCGACTTCAGCGACCAGATAGCCCTCTCCGCGCAGCTGGCCACCACCCGCCCCGAAGTGGGCGCGCTGCTGCGCGAGGAGTTCCGGGTCGTCCTGCTCGACGAGTACCAGGACACCTCGGTCGCCCAGCGGCTGCTGCTGTCCGGCCTCTTCGGCGGGGGCACCGGGCACGCCGTGACCGCCGTCGGCGACCCCTGCCAGGCCATCTACGGCTGGCGCGGCGCCTCCGTGGCCAACCTCGACGACTTCCCCGAGCACTTCCCGCACGCGGACGGCCGCCCCGCCACCCGGTTCTCGCTCAGCGAGAACCGGCGCAGCGGCGGCCGCCTCCTCGACCTGGCCAACGAGCTCGCCGCCCCGCTGCGCGCCATGCACGAAGGGGTCGAGGCGCTGCGCCCCGCGCCGGGCGAGGAGCAGGCCGGCTCGGTCCGCTGCGCCCTGCTGGAGACCCACGCCGAGGAGCTCGACTGGCTCGGAAACTCGATCGCCCACCTGGTCCGCACGGGTACGGAGCCGCGCGAGATCGCCGTACTGTGCCGCTCCGCCGGAGACTTCGCGCGGATCCAGGCCGTCCTGGTCGAGCGCGACGTCCCCGTCGAGGTGGTCGGCCTCTCCGGGCTCCTCCACCTCCCCGAAGTCGCGGACCTCGTCGCCGTCTGCGAGGTCCTCCAGGACCCCGGCGCCAACGCCTCGCTGGTCCGGCTCCTCATCGGCCCGCGCTGGCGGATCGGCGGCCGGGACCTGGCGCTGCTGGGCCGCCGGGCGCGCACCCTGATAGCCCGTACTCCGCAGGACGGGGGCGGCGAAGACCGGCTGGCGGCCGCGGTGGAGGGCGTGGACCCGTCGGAGGTCGTCTCCCTGGCCGACGCCCTGGAGACCTTCCTGGACGGCGCGGGCCAGGGATCCGGCGGAGCCCCGGACGACCTGCCGTTCTCCCCGGCCGCCCGGGTCCGCTTCGCGCACCTGGCACAGGAACTGCGCGACCTGCGGCGTTCGCTCGCCGACCCGCTGATGGACGTACTGCACCGGGTGCTGTCCACGACCGGCCTCGACGTGGAACTGGCCGCGTCCCCGCACGCGCTGGCGGCCCGCCGCCGGGAGACCCTGTCGAGCTTCATGGACGTGGCGGCCGGCTTCGCCTCCCTGGACGGGGAGGCTTCCCTGCTGGCCTTCCTGGCCTTCCTGCGCACGGCGGCCCAGTACGAGAAGGGCCTGGACCACGCGCTGCCCGGCGGGGAGAACACGGTCAAGGTGCTCACCGCCCACAAGTCCAAGGGCCTGGAGTGGGACGTGGTCGTGGTCCCCGACCTGTGCGCGGGCTCCTTCCCGAAGGAGAAGGCCCCGGAGGCCTGGACCTCGTACGCGAAGGTCCTCCCGTACGACCTGCGCGGCGACGCGGCCACCCTCCCGGCGTCCCCGGAATGGACCTCGCAGGGCCTGCGCTCCTTCAAGTCCGCCCTCAAGGCGCACAAGGCCGTCGAGGAGCTCCGGCTCGGGTACGTCACCTTCACCCGGCCCCGCTCCCTCCTCCTCGCCTCCGGGCACTGGTGGGGCCCGACCCAGAAGAAGCCCCGGGGTCCGTCCGCCTTCCTCTCGGCCCTCCACGACCACTGCGCCTCGGGCCACGGCGAGATCGAAGCCTGGGCGGACACCCCGGAGCCGGACGCGGAGAACCCGGCCCTGGCCACGGACTCCACCCCGGACCACTCCTGGCCCCTGCCCCTGGACCCGGACTCCCTCACCCTGCGCCGCCGGGCGGCGGCCCTGGTGGAATCCCACCTGGCCACCGCCGCGCACGGCCCGGCCGCGGTGGCGGACCCCGCCGACGACTACCTCTGGCCTCCGGACTGCGAGGACCCGTCCTACGACGAGGAACCCCCACCGGAGGACCTCTGGCCGGACCCGGACCCGGACCCGGAATCCCGGCCGGAGACCGGGGCACGCCCCGCCGCAGGCGGGATCCCGCAGGGGGTCCGGGGCGCAGCCCCGGTTTCGGGAAGGGGCGGGGTGGGGGAAGAAAACGCCCGCACCCCGGCCCCGGACGATCTCTGGCCGGAGGCCGACGCCGACGGCTGGGCCGCACCCGAGCCGCGCACCACCCCGCCAGGTGGCGACGACCTGTGGCCCGAGGACGGGAAACGGACCGCACCCGGCGGAGGAGCCGGCCCCGCCCAAGGAACCGGCCTCACCCCCGAGGAAGCCCGAGCCATGGCCTCCTGGGACCGGGACCTCGACGCCCTGGAGGGCGAGCTCCGCCGTGCCCGCGCGGCCGTCCGCGACGTGGAGCTGCCCTCCGCGCTCTCCGCCAGCGACCTGATGCGCCTCGCCGCCGACGAGCAGGGCTTCGTGCGCGACCTAGCCCGCCCCATGCCCAAGCCCCCGCAGCCCGCGGCGCGCCAGGGCACCCGGTTCCACGCCTGGGTCGAGGCCCGCTTCGACGAGCTTCCGCTGCCGCACCTCGATCTCCTCGACCCCGCCACCGAGCTGCCCGGCGCCGGCTCCGACCAGGACATCGCCGACGAGGCCGACCTCGACTCCCTCAAGGCGGCCTTCGAGCGCAGCGAGTACGCCGACCGGACCCCGTACCGGATGGAGGTGCCCGTCCAGCTGACCCTCGCCGGCCGGGTGATCCGCGGCCGGATCGACGCGGTCTACCGCGATTCCGACGGCGGCTTCGAGATCGTCGACTGGAAGACCGGCCGCACCACCGAAGCCGACCCGCTCCAGCTCGCCGTCTACCGTCTGGCCTGGGCGGAAGCCACGGGCACCCCGCTCGCCGACATCACCGCAGCCTTCCTGCACGTCCGCAGCGGCCGCGTCATCCGGCCGGGCAACCTCCCCGATCGGGCCCGTCTTGAGCGGATCCTCCAAGGGAAATCGGACACGGAAAGTGACCATCGAACGGACGGTTAGGCTCGTGGGCATGAGCGACACCCCGGCGGACAGCGTCGTCCGCACGTACATCGACACGCACCGCGCCGCCTTCCTCGAAGACCTCGCCGACTGGCTCCGCATCCCCTCCGTCTCGGCCCAGCCCGAGCACGCGGACGACGTGCGCCGCAGCGCCGAGTGGCTGGCCGCGAAGCTCAAGGAGACCGGTTTCCCGGTCGCCGAGGTCTGGGAGACGGACGGCGCGCCCGCCGTCTTCGCCGAGTGGCCGAGCGCGGATCCCGCCGCTCCCACCGTCCTCGTCTACGGGCACCACGACGTACAGCCCGCCGCCCTCGCCGACGGCTGGCACACCGACCCGTTCGAGCCGGTCGTCAAGGACGGCCGGATGTACGGGCGCGGCGCCGCCGACGACAAGGGCCAGGTGTTCTTCCACACCCTCGGCGTGCGGGCCCACCTCGCCGCGACCGGCGCCGCGGCCCCCGCCGTCGGCCTGAAGCTCCTCATCGAGGGCGAGGAGGAGTCCGGTTCCCCGAACTTCCGCGCCCTCGTCGAGCGCGAGGCGGCCCGCCTCGCCACCGACATCGTGATCGTCTCCGACACCGGCATGTGGTCCGAGACCACCCCCACCGTCTGCACCGGCATGCGCGGCGTGGCCGACTGCGAGATCGACCTGCACGGCCCCGACCAGGACATCCACTCGGGCGCCTTCGGCGGCGCCGTGCCGAACCCGGCCACCGTCGCCGCCCGCCTCGTCGCGGCCCTGCACGACGCCGACGAGCGGGTCACGATCCCCGGCTTCTACGACAACATCGCCGAGCTCACGGACGCCGAGCGCGAGCTGATCGCGGAGCTGCCCTTCGACGAGGCCGAGTGGCTCCGTACGGCCAAGTCCTACGCGGCTTCGGGCGAGGCCGGCTACTCCACGCTGGAGCGCGTCTGGGCCCGTCCGACCGCCGAGGTCAACGGCATCGGCGGCGGCTACCAGGGCCCCGGCGGCAAGACCATCGTGCCCGCCTCGGCGCACCTGAAGCTCTCGTTCCGCCTGGTCTCCGGGCAGGACCCGTACGAGGTCGAGGCGGCCGTCAAGGACTGGGTCGCGGAGCGGATCCCGGCCGGAATCCGGCATTCCATCACCTTCGGCGCCCCCACCCGGCCCTGCCTGACCCCGCTGGACCACCCGGCGCTGCAGTCGGTGGTCCGGGCCATGGGCCGGACCTTCGGCCAGAAGGTGCGCTTCACCCGCGAGGGCGGCTCCGGACCGGCGGCGGACCTCCAGGACGTACTGGACGCCCCTGTCCTGTTCCTCGGAATCTCCGTACCCTCCGACGGCTGGCACTCGCCGAACGAGAAGGTGGAGCTCGATCTGCTCGCCAAGGGAGTCGAGACGACGGCCTACCTCTGGGGCGATCTGGCCGCCCACTGGAAGCCGGCGTCCGGCTGAAACACCGTAGAGCCCTGCCGCCGTGGAGCCTCTGCCACCGCAGAACCACTGCCACCGCACACCCGTCCTGCTGAGCCTGCCTGTGTCCTACCACCGGGGGAGTTGGAAGTACCTGTGAGCACCCATACCGAGCCCGAGCGCCCGATCTCGCTGGCCGCGCCCAGCGGAATCGACCGCGAGGCCCACCACCGCCTCGACGAGGCGTGGCTCGCCGCGGCCTGGTCCCACCCGACGACCCGCGTCTTCGTGGTCTCCGGCGGCCAGGTCCTGATCGACGACGCCCCCGACGGCTCCACCGCCATCGTGATGACCCCGGCCTTCGAGGCCCCGGTCACCGAGACCCACCGGTACTTCCTGGGCACCGACGAGGACGGCGTACGGTACTTCGCGCTGCAGAAGGACTCGCTGCCCGGCCGCATGGACCAGTCGGCCCGCCCCGCCGGTCTGCGCGAGGCCGGGATGCTGCTCAGCGCACGGGACGCCGGGCTGATGGTGCATGCGGTGGCGCTGGAGAACTGGCAGCGCATGCACCGCTTCTGCTCCCGCTGCGGCGAGCGCACGGTGGTCGCGGCCGCCGGGCACATCCGCCGCTGCCCGGGCTGCGGCGCCGAGCACTACCCGCGCACCGACCCGGCGGTGATCATGCTGGTCACCGACGACCAGGACCGCGCGCTGCTGGGCCGCCAGGTGCACTGGCCGGAGGGGCGCTTCTCGACCCTGGCCGGCTTCGTGGAGCCGGGCGAATCGATCGAGCAGTCCGTCATCCGCGAGGTCTGGGAGGAGGCGGGCGTCAAGGTCGGCGAGGTCGACTACGTCGCCAGCCAGCCCTGGCCGTT
This sequence comes from Streptomyces sp. NBC_00454, assembly GCF_041434015.1. GTDB lineage: Bacteria > Actinomycetota > Actinomycetes > Streptomycetales > Streptomycetaceae > Streptomyces. Next base: position 5,182,868 of record NZ_CP107907.1, read on the forward strand.
CCCGTACAGCCTGATGCTGGGCTTCACGGCGCGCGCCGTGACCTCCGAGATCACGGTCGACGGCGAGGAGATCCAGGAGGCCCGCTGGTTCTCCCGCGACGACCTGCGCGCGGCGATCGAGGCGGGCGAGGTGCTCCCGCCGGCCGGGATCTCCATCGCGGCCCGGCTGGTCGAGCTCTGGTACGGCAAGCCGCTGCCGAGGCCGGCCGCGTAAGCCCCGTCACAGCAGAAGGCCCCCGCCGAGGCGGGGGCCTTTCTGTAGTGCGTTTGCGCACACCGGCACTCAAGCGCACCGGCACATCACTGCACCGGCGGGCGGATCAGACGGCGAGGGCCTGCTTGACCTGGGCCAGGCTCGGGTTCGTCATGACCGACTCGTTGCCCGCGGAGGACTTCACGAGGACGGTGGGAACCGTCTGGTTGCCGCCGTTCGCCTTCTCCACGAACGCCGCGGACTCGGGGTCGAGCTCGATGTTGATCTCGTTGTAGGCGATGCCTTCCCGGTCCAGCTGGCTCTTCAGCCGACGGCAGTAGCCGCACCAGGTCGTGCTGTACATCGTGACCGTGCCCGCGTCCTGCATGCTGCGCTCTCCATTCGTGGGGTGCTCGTTGGTCCGAGTACTCGAACGTACGGGACGGCGCGGCCATTCCCGGGGGCGGGACCGGGCTCCGGGAGCGGGCTCCGGGAGCGGCTCCGCGGCCAGCTCCGGTATGAAGAATGCGGGCGCCCTGTGGACGGCTTTCCCTCGGTCCCCTCCGGACCTGGCAGCATGGCGGGGTGACAGCAGCAACGCACTCCTCATCCTTCACGGCCGGCGCCGACTCGGCCGACGCGGTGCTCCTGGGCCTGGACCCGGAGCAGCGCGAGGTCGCGACGACCCTGCGCGGGCCGGTGTGCGTGCTGGCCGGTGCGGGTACGGGCAAGACCCGGGCGATCACCCACCGCATCGCCTACGGGGTGCGTTCCGGCCAACTCGTGCCGGCGAGCGTGCTGGCCGTCACCTTCACCAACCGCGCCGCGGGCGAGATGCGCGGCCGCCTGCGCGAGCTCGGCGCCGGCGGGGTGCAGGCGCGCACGTTCCACTCCGCCGCCCTGCGCCAGCTCCAGTACTTCTGGCCCCGGGCGGTCGGCGGCGAGGTGCCCCGGCTGCTGGAGCGCAAGATCCAGTTCGTCGCCGAGGCGGGCGCGCGCTGCCGCATCCGCCTCGACCGGGGCGAGCTGCGCGATGTCACCGGCGAGATCGAGTGGGCGAAGGTCACTCAGACCGTGCCCGCCGACTATCCGGCGGCCGCCCTCAAGTCCGGCCGCGAGGCCCCCCGGGACCTGGCCGAGATCGCCCAGATCTACGGGATGTACGAGCAGCTCAAGCGCGACCGCAACATGATCGACTTCGAGGACGTGCTGCTCCTCACCGTCGGGATCCTGCACGACGTCCCCGCGGTGGCCGACCAGATCCGCACCCAGTACCAGCACTTCGTGGTCGACGAGTACCAGGACGTCAGCCCGCTCCAGCAGCGGCTCCTGGACCTCTGGCTCGGCGACCGCGACACCCTGTGCGTGGTCGGCGACGCCAGCCAGACGATCTACTCCTTCACCGGCGCCACCCCCGACCACCTGCTGAACTTCCGCACCAAGTACCCGCAGGCCACCGTGGTCAAGCTGGTCCGCGACTACCGCTCCACCCCCCAGGTGGTCCACCTCGCCAACGGGCTGCTGAATCAAGCCAAGGGACGGGCCGCCGAGCACCGCCTCGAGCTGATCTCCCAGCGCGAGGCGGGCCCCGACCCGGTCTACGCCGAGTACTCCGACGAGCCCGCCGAAGCCGAGGGCATCGCCGCCCGGATCCGGGACCTGATCGCCGCCGGAGTCCCCGCGGGCGAGATCGCAGTCCTCTACCGCATCAACGCCCAGTCCGAGGTCTACGAGCAGGCCCTCGCCGACGCCGGGGTCCCGTACCAGCTGCGCGGAGCCGAGCGCTTCTTCGAGCGGGGCGAGGTGCAGAAGGCGATCCTCGCCCTGCGCGGAGCCGCCCGCTCCGGCGGCAACGACCCCCTGCTCGACGACATCGTCGAGCTCGGCCCCCAGGTCCGTGCCGTGCTCAGCTCGACCGGCTGGACCCACGAGCCGCCCGCCGGCTCCGGAGCCGTCCGCGACCAGTGGGAGTCCGTGGCCGCGCTGGTCCGGCTCGCCGAGGACTTCGCCCGCGCCCGCCCGGCCGCCACCCTGGCCGACCTCACGATCGAGCTGGACGAGCGCAAGGCCGCCCAGCACGCCCCGACCGTCCAGGGCGTCACCCTCGCCTCGCTGCACGCGGCGAAGGGCCTGGAGTGGGACGCGGTGTTCCTCGTCGGCCTGACCGACGGCATGATGCCGATCACCTATGCGAAGACCGACGAGCAGGTCGAGGAGGAGCGCCGGCTGCTCTACGTCGGCGTCACCCGGGCCCGGCACCACCTGACGCTCTCCTGGGCGCTCTCCCGAACTCCGGGCGGCCGGGGGTCCCGACGCCCCAGCCGCTTCCTCAATGGCCTGCGACCGGGCTCCATGGCCCCGGGAAGCGCGCCGGGCGGCCCGGTCCGCAAGCGCGTCCGCCGCGGACCGGTCCTGTGCCGGGTCTGCGGCAAGACCCTGACCGAGGCCGGCGAGCTCAAACTGATGCGCTGCGAGGACTGCCCCTCGGACATGGACGAGGGGCTCTACGAGCGGCTGCGCGACTGGCGGGCCGTCCAGGCGAAGGACCAGGGCATGCCCGCCTACTGCGTCTTCACGGACAAGACGCTGATGGCCATCGCGGAGGCCGCTCCCTCGCAGGACGGAGAGCTCTCGATGATCTCCGGAGTGGGCGCGCGCAAGCTCGAGCGGTACGGAGCCGACGTGCTGGCCATCTGTGCAGGTGGGGACCCCGAAGGCCAAGATCCTGACGACGCGTAGAAACTCGTCGGAAAAATAGTTTGCACATGCCCAGCGAATCCCCATAGGTTCTTAGCAACGGAAACGGTGGGCTTCTCCGAAGCCCCCGATCCGTGCTGTACTTATCCGAATACGCATGGGACCAGGCCTCCGGGCCGAGTCCCCGAGACGCCGAGAGGAGGCGAGACCAGTGACCAGCTTCATGACCACCACCAAAATGACCGATCGCTCGGTTGCCGCTTCCTGCACGCTCGGCTCCTCCACGCTCCTTCCGCTCACGGGTCTCACGGGTACCGGTCTGTCCGCCATTTGCGCCGATAGCCCTGCCCTGGCCCTGGTCGCCGCTGCCGCGCCCGTCGCGCTGCTGGCCAGTGAGCGTAATGAGCGACCGACCCAGGCGCCGGTGGCAGTAATGGCAGCAGAAGCAAGGGCGCATGGCGCCTATGCCTTTGCGGCCGCAGCCGGTGCCGGATCCAAGAAGCAGACGAAGCAGCAGCACCACCTGATGTGGGCCTTCCGCGGGCTCGAACCCTGGAGTGATCCAGCCTGATCGCATGATCAGGCCGGCGCCTTCAGGGCCGCGGAACCCCACCCGGGATCCGCGGCCCTTCTGTTTGTCCCCGAACAGGGACGACGGAGTGAAGGGGCCTCGGGACTGGCAAGTCCAGTCGGTGTGACGAGGTAGCCCAGCCGCCCCCGGCCGACCGGCCGGAACGACTAGACGAACAAGACGAGGAAGAAACCACCGTGCAACTCGAAGCGCACGCCCCGTCCGTACCGAAGACCCAGACCCTCTCCCCGCCCGCAGTCCCGGAGGACTCCACCTTGACTCCCCTCACCGCGCTCACCGCGCTCGACGACGCCATCGAGAACCTCGGTGTACCCGTCGCCTGCCGTACCTACGACCCCGAGGTCTTCTTCGCCGAGTCCCCGGCGGACGTCGAGTACGCGAAGTCCCTCTGCGGCACCTGCCCGCTGGTCGAGGCCTGCCTCGCCGGTGCGCTCGAGCGCCGCGAGCCCTGGGGTGTCTGGGGTGGCGAGCTCTTCGTCCAGGGCGTGGTCGTGGCCCGCAAGCGCCCCCGTGGCCGTCCGCGCAAGAACCCGGTTGTCGCGGCATGACCGCCCACGGAACCATCGACCGCCCCCTGACGCACGACCCCCTGAAGCAGGCCCTCATGTCCCCCTACGCCACCACGAGCGAGCAGCCGCACGGCTCCGCCACCGCAGACTTCATCACCGCCGGCGCGATCACCTCGCGTCAGAACAGGACCCGCGAAATGCAACTCATCCCAGAAGCCATGGCTCGTGCCCATATGGCCGACCGTATGCGTGAGGTCGACGTCGAACGTCGCGCCCTGCGCGTGGTCGCCGCGCGCCGCATGCAGCGGCGAGCCGAGCGCGTCTCCATGCGCGCCCGGCGCGCGCTGGCCATGGCCGTCATGAACTGAGGCCGCCACGGCCGCCGAGGCGGCCGGAGCAGCTCGGCAACACCGCCCGGGGGGACCGGTCCGAACGGACCGGTCCCCCCGGTGCGTTGCGGAGCGCCGTCACCCACGGCGGGGGCGGCGGGGATATCGTCTGGAGGTGGACCAGCCGAATTCCCACCCGGCCCCGCCGGGTTCCGAGGCCCCGCCCGTCGTCTGCGCGCGCTGCGGCGCCCAGTCCCCGGCAGGCCCCCCGCCCACCTGGACCTGCTCCGTGGAGAACGGGACCAGACAGTACTTCTGCGTCGACTGCGCGCGAGCCAACCTCCGCGCCATCGAAGGCCGCCTCGACTCCGCCTGGTGGTGAACCGGCCCGCCCGGCCGGACCCGCTCGGCGCCGGCCGGGTCAACCCCGGCCCGGTCAGTCCTCGTCGGGCAGGAACCCCGGGAGCCAGGACTCCAGTTCGTCGCGGAGCCGGACCGTCGCGCCCAGCTGGCACAGCACGCCGATCGTGCTCAGCGTCACCCGGTGGATCAGCAGGTACGAGGGCGGCAGGTTGATCTGACGCCCCAACTGGTGCGCGGGGGAGCGCGGATCGGCTATGCGCGCCGCCTGGCCGCGCAGCCACGGCCGGGTGAAGGTGAACTCCTCGGCCTCGGCGGGCTCGATGATGGGCTTCAGGTAGTCGAGCACCGCATCCGGGTCCAGCTCCTTGGAGTCCCGTACGAACCCCTCCGCGCGAAGGTGCCCGTAGACCCCCTCGGCGTCACCGTCCAGCGTCATCCGCAGCGACCTGCCGATGGACTTGGGCCAGCCGCCCGGCAGCCGGTCGACGGTCCCGAAGTCCAGGACGCCCAGCCGCATCCGGCCGTCCGGCCCGGTGATGAGCCGGAAGTTGCCCGGGTGGGGATCGGCGTGCAGCAGCCCGGTGCGGGCGGGGCCGGAGAAGAGGAACCGGGCCAGCAGCTGTCCGGCGCCGTCGCGCTCCTCCCGGGTGCCGTCGGCTATCACCTCCGACAGCGGGGTCCCCTCCATCCACTCCGTCACCAGCACCTGCTCGCCCTGGTGCACGACGTCCGGGACCACCACGTCCTCGTCGCCGGCGAAGGCATCCGCGTGCGCCTGCTGCGCCTCCGCCTCCAGCTCGTAGTCGAGCTCCTCGGCGACCCGGTCGCGCAACTCCTTGATCAGCGGCTTGATCTCTATGCCCGGGATCAGCGGTCCCAGCAGCCCCGCGAACCGGCTCAGCTGCTTCAGGTCCGACAGCAGCGCCTCGCCGGCCCCCGGGTACTGGACCTTGACCGCCACCTGCCGGCCGTCGTGCCACACGGCCCGGTGCACCTGCCCGATGGAGGCGGCCGCGGCGGGCTTGTCCTCGAACTCCTCGAACAGGTCCCGCCAGTCCGCACCCAGCCGGTCCGTCAGCACCTGGTGAACGGTGGCCACGGGCAGCGGCGGCGCGGCCTCCTGAAGCTTCGTCAACGCCGCCCGGTAGGGCCCGCCGACCTCCTCCGGCAGGGCCGACTCGAAGACCGAGAGCGCTTGCCCGAGCTTCATCGCGCCCCCCTTCAGCTCACCCAGGACGCGGAACAGCTGATCGGCGGTCCGCTGCTGGAGCTCGCGCGCGACGATCTCCGCCGACTTGCCCCCGATCCGCTTGCCGAGTCCCCAAGTGGCCCGGCCGGCCATGCCGAGCGGCAGCGCGGCCAGCTTGACGGTGCGGGTGACCGCCTTCCGGGGAAGATCAGACATGTGCCCCTCCAGTTCCCAGACAGCTGAGCCGCAAGCGGCGGTTCGGGAAAGCCCCCGACGAACTCGGACGGAGCCCCGACCACGGGGCCCCGACCACGGCAATCCTGTCATGGCCCTCCGCGCCTCTCCGAGCCCACTGCCACGGCAGGTTCCGGCCAGGACCGGGCAGCCGACTCCGCTTCGGCGGCCTCATCGTGGCCGCTCGCACCACACGGGCACTCGGGGTGCGACCGGACCGGGGTGGGCCGCCAGTGGAGGCCGGGCAAGGAGGCCTCCCAGCGGGTGGCCGTCGAGGCGGGGAGTTCGCCGTCGAGGAAGGACAGGGCGTGGGCCGCGGCCAGGCCGGCCACCGCCGTGGACAGTCCCAGATCGCAGGCGGCCGAGTCCCGGCGGTGGTGGATCGAGCGCCACTGGACCAGCATCCGCGGCCAGGCCGGATCCCGGTCCACCCGATCGCGCTCCATGCACCCGGCGCACGCCGTGGCTCCGGGCAGGACCAGCGGCCCCACCAGCCCGGTCCCCTCCAGCACCCCCGCGTACAGGTGCGGGGTCCCGGTGGCGACCCAGTCCTCCGCCGTCTGCGGATCGGGGGCCCAGGACTGGAGCCCGTCCCGGGGTGCGACCACCACCAGGGCCAGCCCCGGCTCCGGCCCCTGGCTCTCCGCGGTCCGCGGTGCGCGCCCCGGGGCCGCCTCGCGGACCACCGTCCTGGCGGCTTCGGCACGCAGCCGGCCCACGCTGGCGGGACCCAGCCCGCCCGGTGCCACGTCCGCGGGCTGCGCGCGGCCCCCGTCGAGGACCTCGACCCGGCCCACCCCGGCTCCCGCCAGGACCGAGGCGATCACCCCGCCCACCCGGCCGCTCCCGCGCACCTGGACCCGTATCCCCCGACGGGCGGCGACACCCAGCAAGTCCCCGCCCGGCTCGGGATGGACCAGGGACAGCGAACCCAGGTCCGGTCCCAGCCGGGCCATGGCCTCCGGCCGGGCCCGCACCGCCTGGGCCCGCGGCCCGCCGACCGTGGAGTCGTCGAGCAGCCCGGCCGAAGCCAGCCGCCGCACCATGTCGTCGACCCGGCCGTCCGGCAGTCCCATCGCCCTGCCCTGCAAGCGCAGCAACTCCATCCCCCGCGTCCCGTCGATCAGGTCGAGGAGCGCACCCGTCGCCGTATCCACCGGACCGAGCACCACCGCATGGGCGGGCGTGACCCCGAATTGCACCGTCTGCAGATCCCGCCACGCCCGCGCCAGCGCCGGCTTCATCTTCGGATACACCGTGATCCCCCTCATCCCTGTCCATCTCCCCGCGCCTTCGCCAACTCGGCGAGGTCGCTCCGTTACTGAGAGTAGGGAAGGTGGGAGCCCGGCCACATCCCCTGTGGATAACCTCGGCGCGCACATCCCCTGGCCCGGCGGTTGCCGTACGTGGCACGATCAGCCGCATGACCGAATCCCGTGCGCGGAAGGGCGGCCACCGCCCGGTCCGTTGAAGTGGCTGGACGAGGCCGTGTCCGCCGGACACGCCACGACCGCCGCCCACCCCGCCAGTACGGCGGTCCTCGACGCGGTCCTCGCCGATCGCGCCGGCCCCGTGGCCGTCCGGCTGCTCCAGCTCTCGCAGTCCGGCGATGCGTTCGTACGTCGTGAGGCCATGGAGCTCCTGTCGTCCGCCGGGGGCCGGACCCCTTGGCCCGAGGCCGCCGAGGCCGCGTTCGCTCGACTCACCGACCCTGATGAAGCCGTACGGCGCAGGGCCGCGTTTCTCGTCGTGCGCGCGGGAGGCCGCGATCTCGCGCTCAGGGCCCTCGGCGAACTCACCGAACCCGTGGTGCGTACTGCCCTCGCCGATCTGCTCGGCGGTTCCGTCGGGCACCTGCGGGACGACCCCTTGGCCTCCGTCCGGTTCCTGGCCCGTCTGGATGCCTTGCGGGCCGCCCCTGCGGAGCAGTGGCCGCGGCTCGACAGGGCACTGTTCGCCGATGCCCGGGAGGCCGCGCGCCACCTGGACGGCATCGGGTGGCGCTGGGGCCATGTCCTGTGCGGACTCGGGCGCGAGGATCACCTCTACGCCCTGGTGGCGCGGCTCATCGGCGATCCCGCCACCCGGGACATCGGCGCCGGCCTCGCGCGTGAGGCGTGTCACGACTTGAGGGCGGCCCCGGTCGTGCTGTTGCCCCTGCTGGTCCGTCACTGCGGGGAGGGGATCAGCCCGGCCATGGCCGAAGCCCTCACCACCGCCTCCATCTCCGAGGCCGCCATGCGCACACACGGCGCGCTGATCGCCGAGGTCCCCTTCACCCCGTATCCCAAGGCCCGCCGGCCCTCCGGCGGTCCGCCGCCTTCGTACGACAGCACCAGCGCCGCAGCGGTCCTTCAAGCCAAGCCCGTGAGCATCGGGCGACTTCTGCACGCCCCTGAGATCTTCGGGGCCCTGCTGGACGCGGGCCCGCTGACCTTCCGGCAGGCTGCCCAGCTGTACGGCCTCACCTTCGAACGGCCTTGCCGCATGCAGGGGGTGTGCGCTCCGCTGTGGCTGCGACACGCCGGTCCCACGGCTCTTCCCCGCCTTCTCGCACTCATGACCCCGCACCTCGGCGATTACGGCATCGGCGAGTACTACGCGCAAGGCCTCGCACGCATGGGCCGTCGAGCGGCGCCCGCGCTGCCGTCGCTGACGGCGGTGATCGACCGGCGCACCCGCATACCGGTCAACGACTCCTCGCGGGACGGCGAGATGATGCTGGACGAGACGATGCTCGCAGCCGCCGTCGAGGCCCGCCGTGCGATCCTCGCCGACTGCGGCCGGCACCGAGCCGGGCAAATCCGCAATTCACGAGCAATCACCCCATGAGCCGAACAATCGGGGCCCGCGGGGGGCCGTCCGCGAATCGATCATGTTCGAACCCCGGAGGGGCGGGACTTCCGCCGGGGCGAGCGGGTACCGTCGTGGCGTGTCCGCCGATCCGCCACAGCGCGCCGTCGAAGTCCGCCGGAGCGCGCGCCGCCGCAGGACCGTATCCGCCTACCGCGAGGGTGATCGTACGGTCGTCCTCATCCCTGCCCGGATGTCCGAGGCGGAGGAGCAGCGCTGGGTGGGCGTCATGCTCGACAAACTGGCGGCCCAGGAGAGCAAGCGGACCCTCGGGGACGCGGAACTCACCGAGCGGGCCGAGCGTTTGTCCGAGCAGTACTTCAGCGGTCGCGCCCGCCCGCGTTCCGTCCGCTGGGTCACCAATCAGAACACCCGCTGGGGCTCCTGCACTCCGGCAGAAGGCAGCATCCGGCTTTCCCACCGGCTCCAGGGGATGCCCGAGTACGTCGTCGACTACGTGCTGCTGCACGAGCTGGCGCACCTCCTCGTGCCCGGCCACGGAGCCGAATTCTGGGAGCTGCTGGAGGAGTACCCGCGCACCGAGAGGGCCCGCGGATACCTCGAGGGGATCGTGGCCGCCGAGCGCCTGCCGAAGGTGCCGGCCGCTCGCGACGAATAGTCCCCTAATTCCCGCTTGCCCCGGATGTCGCCCACCGTGATATGTACCGGGTCGGTACCGACTTGGCCGGATGTCCGAGGTTGCCGTTAGCCTGAGCGCCACGCATTCACAGTCGGGATGGGGGACGGTCTTAGGTATGGCCAGGGAATTCCAACGCGGTCACAAGGCCAAAATCAGCGATCTGACGGCGGGCACGGACCTGTACGTGGGCGTCCAGATCGCCGGGCCCGGACTCGCCATCGACATCAGCTGTTTCGGCCTCGACGCGAACGAGCAGCTCTCGGACGACCGTTACTTCGTCTTCTTCAACCAGCCGAAGTCGCCGGAAGAGGCCATTCAGCTGCTCGGCGCGCAGTCCGGTGACGCGGAATCCTTCCGGGTGACCCTGGACCGCATTCCGGCGAACATCCACAAGCTCTCCTTCGCCGCCTCGATCGACGGCGCCGGGCAGATGTCGCAGATCGGACCGGGCTACATCCGCATCGTGGCGGGCGGTGAGGAAGTCGTCCGCTACTCCTTCACGGGCTCGGAGTTCAGCACCGAGCGCGCCCTGATGATCGGCGACTTCTACCTCAAGGACGTGTGGCGCTTCGCCGCCGTCGGCCAGGGATTCGACGGCGGGCTCGCCGCGCTGCTCAAGAACTTCGGCGGCGAGGTCGCCGAGGAGGAAGAGCCCGCGCAGCAGGCCCAGGCGCAGGCACCGGCCGGTGCGCCCGGCTTCGCCCCGCCGCCGCAGGCCGCCGCTCCGGCGCCCGGCTTCGGCGCTCCCGCCCAGGCTCCGGCCCAGGCCCCCGCCCCGTACCAGGCCCCGGCGCAGGCTCCCGCCCCGTACCAGGCCCCGGCGCAGGCTCCCGCCCCGTACCAGCAGCCCGTTCACGCGGCCCCCACCATGGCCGCGCCCATGGGCGTCCCGCTGGCACCCCCGGCTCCCGCGCCCGCGCCCTACGGCCAGGTCCCGCCGCCCGCCCCGGCCCCCGCGCCGTACGGGCAGCAGCCGCAGCCCTCGTACGGCCAGGTCCCCGGCCAGCAGTCCGGCCAGTACCCCGCCCAGCCGTCGGGCCAGTACCCCGCCCAGCCGTCCGGCCAGTTCCCCGGCCAGCAGCCGCCCCCGTACGGCCAGCAGCCCCCCGGCTACGGCCAGCAGCCCATGCAGCCGGTCCCCGCCGTCGGCGCCGGGCTCGCCGCAGCCCTCCAGCCGTACAAGGAAGCCCCCACGGGCGCCCGCTGGACCCCGCAGAACAAGCAGCTCATGCGGGTGGACCTGTCGATGGGCGGCCAGGCCGTCCTCGCCCGCCAGGGCAGCATGGTCCTCTACCAGGGCAAGGTGGACTTCAGCTACAAGGGTGCGGGCTTCGCCGGCCGCATCGTCGGCAACGCCACCGGCCAGGAGATGCAGCTCATGCGCTGCACCGGCCGCGGCCAGGTGTTCCTCGCCGAGAACGGGACCCACCTGCACGCCATCGAGCTCCAGGGCGACGGCATCTGCGTCTCCGCCGAGTCCGTCCTCGCCTTCGACGAGTCGCTCCAGCACGAGGTGCGCCGCATCGAGGGCCACGGCATCCCCGGCGGCGCGCTGTTCACGATGCTCTTCCAGGGCACCGGCACGGTGATCGTCAAGACGCACGGCACCCCCGTCGTCCTGCCCGTCACCCCGACCACCTTCGCGGACAGCAACGCCATCGTCGCCTGGTCCGCCGCCTCCCAGGTGATCATTTCCAGTCAGGTCCGGCTGCGCCGCAACGCCTACCCCGGCCACAGCGGGGAGACCGTGAACCTCCAGTTCCGCGGCGCCCCCGGAAACTTCATCGTCGTCCAGCCGTACGAGGTCTGAGGGAGCCCCACATGAATGCCATGAACTCGATGAACCAGCAGCTCGCGGGCTACGCCCCGACCCCCGTCACGGCCCGCATGGAGAACCACGGTTCGGCCATGCTCAAGGTCGCCATGCAGAGCGGCCAGGACCTCTTCGCCCGCACCGGGTCGATGGTCGCCTACGAGGGCTTCGTGCAGTACGAGCCCAACCCGCCGGCCCTGCGCCAGATGGCCTCGCAGTGGCTCACGGGCGAAGGCGCCCCGCTGATGAAGTGCACCGGCGACGGCCTGCTCTACCTCGCCGACTACGGCGCGAACGTCGTCTGCATCAACCTCAACAACGACGCCCTCTCCGTCAACGGCACCAACCTGCTGGCCTTCGACGCCCACCTCCAGTGGGGCGTCGAGCGGGTCAAGGGCATGGCCAAATTCGCCGGCCAGGGCCTGTTCAACGTGCAGGTCTCCGGCACCGGCTGGGTCGCGGTCACCTCCCGGGGCACCCCGATCGTGGTCGAGTGCGGCCGCGGCGAGGACGAGACGTACGTCGACCCCGACGCGCTCGTCGCCTGGTCTCCGAACCTCAAGGTCAAGGGGAAGAGCAGCTTCAAGGCCTCGTCACTGATCGGCCGGGGCAGCGGGGAGGCCTACCAGATGGCCTTCTCCGGCCAGGGCATCGTCGTCGTACAGCCCAGCGAGGACAGCACCGACCGGCTCCGGGCCCGGGGCTGAGGGGGAGAAGACATATCATGCAGAGCTCACTTTTCGCCCACGCCGAGGCGCAGTCCCAGGAGCGGTACGCCGTCCAGAACCCGCAGCTGCTGCGGGTCTCCCTGAGCGGCTCCGACGACGTGCTCGCCCGCAAGGGCGCCATGGTCGCCTACCAGGGGATCATCGACTTCGACGGCGAGTACCAGAGCGCCACCCAGCGCGGCGCCCGCGCCCGCACCGGTGAGGGCCTGGACCTGATGCGCTGCTCGGGTCAGGGCACGGTCTACCTGGCCAACCTCGCCCAGTACGTGCACGTGGTGGACGTGGACCAGGACGGCCTCACGGTCGACAGCGGCTACGTACTGGCCCTCGACTCGACCCTGCACACCGAGGTCATCGCCGTGGACAGCCAGTACGGGGTCTCCGGCACCGGCAAGTACCAGCTCAACATCACCGGCCGCGGAAAGGTCGCGCTGATGACCTCCGGGCAGCCGCTGATGATGCAGGTCACGCCCGACAAGTACGTCAACGCCGACGCGGACGCCATCGTCGCCTGGTCCACCTCGCTGCGCGTGCAGATGCAGGCCCAGACGCACTCCAGCGGTGTGTGGCGCCGGCGCGGCAACACCGGAGAGGGCTGGGAGCTCAGCTTCCTCGGCACCGGGTTCGCCCTGGTCCAGCCCAGCGAGGTGCTCCCGCCGCAGAACGCCACCATCGGGCAGGGCGCGGCCGCACAGTTCGGCATGGGCCAGCACGGCGCCCACGCGCAGAACCAGAACAACGCCTGGAACTGATCCCGCCACGGGAACGGACGAGGGGCGGCTCAGCGGACCACCGCGGAGCCGCCCCTTCTGCCGTCCGGCCGGCTCAGCCCGGGAGCCGCGCCAAGGTCGCCTCCAGCAGCCGCACCACCGAGGTGTCGGCCACCGCCGCCACCTCCGCGTACGGGAACCAGCGCAGGTCCAGCGACTCGTCGCTGATCGCTTCGACCGCCTCGGCGGGCGCCAGCGCCGCGTACTGCACGTCCAGGTGCCAGTTGCACGGCGCCGGGATCGGATGCCGGTCGAGCCGCACCGGTCCGCCTGCCAGCAGCGTCAGCCCGTGGGCGATGCCGGACTCCTCCTCGGCCTCGCGCAGGGCGACTCCCTCGAGCGTCGTGTCGCCCGTCTCGCAGTGGCCGCCCATCTGCAGCCACATGCCCAGCTTCTTGTGCAGGGTCAGCAGTACGCGGCCGCGCGCCGGGTCGATCACCAGGGCGCTGCCGGTGACGTGCCCGGCCTGGCAGGGCTTGTAGACCCCGTCCGGGTGGGCCGCCAGGTGTTCCAGGTACAGGTCGCGCAGCTCGGGCTGGTCCTCGTACGACTTCAGGACCAGCACCGCGTCTTCGTGCAGGCTCACTTCTTGTCGTCGCCGTCCTGCTCGCGCTTCTCTGCCGCTTCGCCGAGCATCTTGTCGATCTCGGAGAAGTCCAGCTGCTCCCGGTGCACGAACCCGTCCGGGTCGTCCAGGTCCGAGGCGGTCGGCAGCATGTCCGGGTGCTCCCACAGTCCGTCGCGCCCGTCCACACCGCGCGCGTCGGTGAGCGAGGCCCACAGCCGGGAGGCGTCGCGCAGCCGGCGCGGCCGCAGCTCCAGACCGATCAGGGTCGCGAAGGTCTGCTCCGCCGGGCCGCCCGAGGCGCGCCGCCGGCGCATGGTCTCGCGCATGGCGTCCGCCGAGGTCAGCCGGGGAGAGGCCGCCTCGTGCACGACCGCGTCCACCCAGCCCTCGACCAGCGCGAGCGCCGTCTCCAGGCGGGCCAGCGCGGCCTTCTGCTCGGGGGTGTCCTGCGGCTGGAACATGCCGCCCTGGAGGGCTTCCTGCAGCTGCTCCGGGTTCGACGGGTCGAGCTGGCCGACCACGTCCTCCAGCTTCGAGGTGTCGACCTTGATGCCCCGTGCGTAGCCCTCGACCGCGCCGAAGAGGTGCGAGCGCAGCCACGGCACGTGCGCGAAGAGGCGCGCGTGGGCGGCCTCGCGCAGCGCCAGGTACAGCCGGACCTCGTCCGAGGAGACGCCCAGGTCCTTGCCGAAGCTCTCGATGTTCAGCGGGAGCAGCGCGGCCTTGCCGGCCGGGCCCAGCGGGAGGCCGATGTCGGTGGAGCCGACGACCTCGCCCGCGAGGGTGCCCACGGCCTGCCCGATCTGCTGGCCGAACATGGCCCCGCCCATGGAGCGCATCATGCCGAGCAGCGGGCCCGCCATGGCCTGCATCTCCTCGGGCAGTACGCCGCCCATGGCCGCGCCGACGCGCTCGGCGACCGGGTCCACGAGCTCCTTCCACACCGGGAGGGTCTCCTCGACCCACTCGGCACGGCTCCACGCGACGGCCGTCGCGGCGCCCGAGGGCAGCGAGGTGACCCCGTCGAGCCAGTGGTCGGCGAGGCGCACGGCCTCCTCCACCGCCGACTTCTCGGCGAGGCCGACGCTGGCGTCCTTCACCCCGTCCGAGGTGCCCTGGGCCACGGTCTGGCGGGCGATGTCCTTGGCCATGTCCCAGTTGACCGGGCCGCCCTCGTAGCTCAGCATCTGGCCGAGCTGCTGGAAGGCGGCACCGAGGTCGTTCGGGTTCATCGAGCCGAACATCGCGGCGAAGGGGTTGTCGGCGCCGCCCTGACCGCCGGCGCCTCCCGGCAGTCCGCCGGGCATGCCCGAGCCGAACCCGAACGGATTCGGGCCGCTCTGACCGCCCTCATTGCCCTTCTTCTTGCCTTCGTCGCCGTTCGTAGGCTCCTCGGGCGGAAGACCGAATCCGAATGGGGTGTCGCTCACGGGTTTCCTCGGCTCGTAGGGCCGCCGGTGGGTGCCGGCGGGCAATGGAATCGACAACACCACCCAGCGTAGACACCAGACCCGCTTCCGGGCTCGGTGCTCCGCCGACTCCTGGGCTGCGGCAGGATGGACATCACCTGGTAGGTACGCGTCACGGCGCGTCTCCTACTGAAGACAACCGCTGGAGACGCCTGGTGAGTTCCCCAGATCCGCACGCTTTGGACAAGAACGGCTCGGAAAAGCCCGGTCGCGCGCCGCAGGACGCCGAAATCCGCCCTGAGCCCGGTGACAGCGCCCAGGGCGTTCGCCAGCCGCGTAACCCGGCCGTCCGCGGACCCGTGATCGCCGTGACCGGCGCCGCGTCGGGAGTGGGCGCCGCCCTGGTGGCCAGACTGGCCGCGTCCGACGAGGTCAAGCAGGTCGTCGCGATCGACGAGCGGCGCGGGGACTGCGCGGCCGCGCAGTGGCACCTCCTGGACGTGCGCGACCCCGCGATCGCGGAGAAGCTGCGCGGCGCGGACGTCGTGGTCCACCTGGCGCTCGACCTGGACCTGGAGACGGACCCGGCGGCCCGTACGGCGTACAACGTGCGGGGGACCCAGACCGTGCTCACCGCCGCCGCGGCGGCCGGGGTGCACCGGGTCGTGCTGTGCACTTCGGCGATGGTCTACGGGGCCCTGCCCGACAACGACATCCCGCTCTCCGAGGACGCCGAGCTGCGGGCCACCGCCGAGGCGACCGGGGTCGGGGACCTGCTGGAGATCGAGCGGCTCGGCCGCCGTGCGCCGCGAGCGCACCCCGGCCTCAACGTCACCGTGGTCCGCCCGGCGGTGCTGGTCGGCGGCACGGACACGGCGCTGACCCGGTACTTCGAGTCCCCGCGCCTGCTGGTGGTGACCGGCTCCCGCCCCACCTGGCAGTTCTGCCACGTGGAGGACCTGGTCAGCGCCCTGGAGTACGCGGCGCTGGAGAAGGTCGAGGGGGAGCTGGCGGTCGGCTGCGAGGGCTGGCTGGAGCAGGAGGAGGTCGAGGAGCTCAGCGGCATCCGCCGCATGGAACTCCCGTCGGCCGTGGCCCTCGGGGCGGCGGCCCGGCTGCACCGGATCGGCCTGACCCCGTCCCCGGCCGGGGACCTCGCGTACACGATGCACCCCTGGGTGGTCAGCATCAGCGCGCTGCACGCGGCGGGCTGGCGGCCGCGCTGGACCAACGAGGAGGTGCTGGCGGAGCTCCTCCAGGAGGTCGCAGGACGGCACACGGTCGCGGGGCGCAGGCTGGGGCGCAAGGACGCCACGGCCGCCGGTGCGGCTGGTGCGACGGTGGCTCTGCTGGGCGCCGCCGCGGCGATCCGCGCCGCCCGTCGGCGTCGGGGGATCTGACCCCGGCGGGGTCGGGCCGCCGTCCCGGTGCGGCGCCGTTGCCGGGGGCGCTGCCCCCGGACCCCCGCGCCTCAAACGCCGGCGGGGCTGGATTGGGCCTGGCAGGGCTGGATTTTGCCCGGCGGCGCCGGGTTCCGTTTCTGTAGGAGGCTCCCAAGGGCGCGGGTGCCGCCCTGGTGAAACTGCTATTCCGCCGGGTCGGCGGCTAAGGCACGATGGAAGGTATGGCACCGCACTTCGACCACCCCGGCGAGCAGGCCGCTTCGGACCCGATCCGGCTCCTCGAAATCCGTGAGACCCCGCTCTCGATCGACGAGGTCTTCCAGGCCGTCGGCGACGACGCGACGGGCGGCACCACGCTCTTCGTCGGCACGGTGCGCAACCACGACGGCGGGTCGGACGTCGATCAGCTCGGCTACTCCTGCCACCCCTCGGCGGAGGCGGAGATGCGCCGCGTCGCCGAGCGCGTCGTGGCGAAGTACCCGGTCCGTGCCCTCGCCGCCGTCCACCGCATCGGCGACCTGGCCGTCGGCGACCTCGCGGTCGTCGTCGCCGTCTCCTGCCCGCACCGCGGCGAGGCCTTCGAGGCCTGCCGGATGCTGATCGACGACCTCAAGCACGAGGTCCCGATCTGGAAGCACCAGACCTTCGCCGACGGCACGGAGGAGTGGGTCGGCGCCTGCTGAGGCAGGGTCGACCGGGTGCGTCCGGCGGGGTCGGCCGCACCCGTTCGGACGCGCAACACGCCCTCGATTTGCGTAACCCCCTCCCGGGCACCAGCGTTGAAGCCACCAACAACTAGTACTTCGGGGTAGGGAGGCACGCCCATGGCGTCACTGGCGTGGTTGCTGATTCCGCTGTTCGCCGCGGTCGGAGCGGCGATATGGGGCAGCTGGGCGGCACGCGACCGTACATCCGGTGACATATCCGAACTCGCGGGCTACGCGAGATTCCGTGAAGCCATGGGCAAGGCCGAACAGACCCGGCCGACGGCGGACGCGCACTGGAAGAAAGACACGGTTGACACCGTCTGAGGTCGCGCCCCACGTAAGGACCGGCCCCGTACGGACCGGCCCCGGGGGCCGCTCGCGAGGGCCGTCCCGTACTGTCGATCCATGCCACGCCGCACTGCGACGATGCTCGCTTCCACCCTCATGCTCTTCGCCCTGCTCTGCGCAGGGGTGTTCATGAAGGTCCCGTACTCCGAGATGAGTCCGGGACCGACCGTGAACACGCTCGGGGACTCGCACGGCGAGCCCGTCCTGAACATCTCGGGGCACAAGACGTACCCGACCACCGGGCACCTGAACATGACGACGGTCCGCGTCACCGGCGCGGACTACGACATGAACCTGCTCGAGGCGGTCTACGGCTGGGCGGCCGGCGACAACATCGTCGTACCGCACGAGAACCTGTACCCGGACGGCAAGACGGACCAGGAGTCCACACAGGAGAACGCCGAGGAGTTCAGCCAGTCGCAGGAGAGCGCCAAGGTGGCCGCCCTCAAGCAGATCGGCATCCCGGTCGCTTCCCGCGTGGTCGTCTCCTCGGTGGTCAAGGGCAGCCCCTCCGAGGGCAAGCTGCACGCCGGTGACGTGATCAAGAGCGTGGACGGCGCGCCCGTCACGGCCCCCGAGGACGTGGCCAAGCTCGTCACCAAGCACAAGCCCGGGGAGCCGGTCGAGTTCCTCATCGTGCCCACGGCGGAGGCCGCCGAGGCCGAGAAGGCGAACCGCGAGCCCACCGCCACCACCAAGGTCACGGTCGTCGCGGGCAAGGCGGGCCCCGAGGGCCGTGCCGTCGTCGGCATCCGGGCCGGTACCGACCACACCTTCCCGTTCACGATCGACATCAAGCTCGCCGACGTCGGAGGCCCGAGTGCGGGCCTGATGTTCTCGCTGGGCATCGTCGACAAGCTCACCCCGGAGAACCTGACCGGCGGCAAGTTCATCGCCGGCACCGGAACCATCGACGACGCGGGCAAGGTCGGCCCGATCGGCGGCATCCAGATGAAGACCATCGGCGCCCGGCAGGCCGGCGCCGAGTACTTCCTGACGCCCGCCGACAACTGCGCCTCCGCCCTGACCAACGTGCCCGACGGGCTGAAGCTGGTGAAGGTCGCCACCATCGACGACGCGGTGAAGGCGCTGCAGAAGATCGGCAAGGGGGACACGGCCGGGCTGCCGCAGTGCACCAAGCCCTGACCGTGTCCGGGCGGCCCGCACCGGGCCGCCCCTCCCCGATCCGAAAGAGACGGCCTAGTCCAGGAAGGTCGCGGCCAGCGCCTCGGCGAGCCCGGGGACCAGGGTCGCGCCCGTGAGCACCTCGTTGGCCGAGTCCTTCTCGCGCAGCCGTACGGCGGACTCGCGCGAGCCGTCGCGCAGGACGCCCACGGTCAGCCGTACCTCCTGGCGCTCCGGGTGACCGGCGACCCACTTGGCGAGCTGCTTGTCGGTGAGCCCCTCCGGTACGGAGGACTCCGCCGACGGCGGCAGCATCAGCCGCTCCACGGTCAGCGCGCAGCCGAGGATCGACGGGGGCCAGGCGATGGTTCCCAGGAACTTGTCGAGCGGGGTCCCGGCCGGGACCTCGTCCTGCTCGATCGGGGTGAGCTGGTTCTTGCCGGTGTCGTCCTGGTCGAGGCCGAGCTGGCGGGCGACTCCCGGGGCATCCTTGCGCAGCCTGGCCGTGTCGACCAGGGCGAAGAGCCGGGCGGGCTTGTCCCAGCCGAGGGTGGAGGCGTACTCGTCGATCTCGAGGACGGCACGGGTCAGCGGGGTGGCGGCCATCGGAGTGCCGGGGGACGGCGAAAGGTTGGACATGGGCAACATCCTGCCTCCTTTCCACCGGATACCGGGAACTGACTAAAGCCCCAGTAAGTTGCATGAGAGGGCCCTACGATCGGGGGCCCATGCTTTGAAGAAATTTCAGCATCAATTACACACAGCGACTTTCGAGGTGCGCACCTTGGCTTTCCAGATGCCGGACCGCGGCGGAGGCCCCTCCGGGCCACGGATGAGAGTCGGCCGCCCGTCCCGGCGTGCCCGGACTCTTCTGATGACTTTGGGCGTCCTGGCCGTGCTGGCCATGGCGTTCATCATGTTCGCGGGCTTCTGGACGGACTGGCTCTGGTTCCGCTCCGTGAAGTACTCCACCGTCTTCACCACCACGCTGTGGACCAAGGTCGGCCTCTTCGCCGTCTTCGGCCTGCTGATGGCCGGTGCCGTCGGGCTGAACGTCTGGCTGGCCCACCGGCTGCGCCCGCCGCTCAGCGCGATGTCGATGGAGCAGCAGAGCCTCGACCGGTACCGGATGAGCGTCGCGCCCTTCCGCATGTGGCTACTGCTGGGCATCTCGGCGCTCGTCGGACTGATCGCGGGCGCCTCGGCGGCCGGCCAGTGGAAGACCTGGCTGATGTACGTGAACGGGGTGGCCTTCGGACAGAAGGACCCCCAGTTCAACCTGGACGTGTCGTTCTACACCTTCGACCTGCCCTGGTACCGCTTCCTGCTCGGCTTCGGCTTCGCCGCCGTCGTGCTCTCGGTGATCGCCGCGGCCGTCGTGCACTACCTCTACGGGGGACTGCGCGTCACGAGCCCGGGTGCGCGGGCCACCGCCGCGGCGACCGGGCACCTGTCGGTGCTGCTCGGCCTCTTCGTCACGCTCAAGGCGGTCGCCTACTGGCTCGACCGGTACGGCCTCGCGGTGAAGTCCAGCGACTTCAAGGCCGCTGACAACTGGACCGGCCTGCGGTACGTCGACGCCAACGCCTACCTCCCGGCCAAGACGATCCTGGTCGCCATCGCGGCGATCTGCGCGCTGCTCTTCTTCGCGACGCTCTGGCGCCGCACCTGGCAGCTGCCCGTCATCGGCTTCGGCCTGATGGTGCTCTCGGCGATCCTGATCGGCGGGCTGTATCCGGCGATCGTGCAGAAGTTCCAGGTCCAGCCGAACGAGCAGGCCAAGGAATCCCCGTACGTCGAGAAGAACATCAAGGCGACGCGCGACGCCTACGGGGTCGCCGACGCGGAGGTCACGGACTACGCGGGCGTCCCGGCCGAGGGAACCGACAAGCAGCAGCTGCGCAAGGCGGCCGACACGACCGCCAGCATCAGGCTCCTCGACCCGAACATCGTCTCCCCGGCCTTCCAGCAGCTCCAGCAGGTCAAGGGCTACTACGCGTTCCCGTCCACGCTCGCCGTGGACCGGTACAACGGCCAGGACACGGTCATCGGTCTGCGCGAGCTGAACATCGGCGGCATCCCGAAGAACAACTGGATCAACGACCACTTCAAGTACACGCACGGCTACGGCGTGGTCGCGGCCAAGGGCACCACCGTCGGTGACCAGGGCGCCCCCGACTTCACCCAGTCCGACCTGCCCTCCAAGGGGATGTTCGGCACGGACTTCGAGCAGCGCGTCTACTACGGCGAGCAGACGAAGCAGTACTCGATCGTCGGCGGACCGCAGAAGGAGCTCGACTACTCGGACGACAAGGGCGAGAAGGAGACGAGCTACAAGGGCGACTCCGGCGTCAATCTCGACAACCCGGTCAACCGCGCCGCGTACGCGCTCGCCTTCAGCGAGCCGCAGATCCTGTACTCGGGAGCCATCGGCGAGGGCTCGCGGATCCTGTACAACCGCACGCCCAAGGAGCGCGTCGAGGCAGTCGCTCCGTGGCTGACCATCGACGGAGCCCCGTACCCGGCGGTCATCGACGGCCGGATCAAGTGGATCGTCGACGCGTACACCACGACCAACGGCTACCCCTACGCCTCGCGCACCACGCTGGGCGAGAGCACCCACGACTCGCTGACCAACAACCAGCGCGCGGTGGTGGCCCAGGAGAACCAGGTCAACTACATCCGCAACTCGGTGAAGGCCACCGTGGACGCCTACGACGGCACGGTCAGCCTGTACCAGTGGGACACCCAGGACCCGGTCCTCAAGACCTGGATGAAGGCGTTCCCGGGCACGGTCAAGGCCAAGAGCGAGATCTCCAAGACGCTCATGGACCACATCCGCTACCCGCAGGACCTCTTCAAGGTCCAGCGCGAGCTGCTGACCCGGTACCACGTCACCGACCCGCAGACCTTCCTCAGCGGCAGCGAGGCCTGGGCCGTCCCGGACGACCCGACGAACAAGCCCGGTACGGCGGTTCCGCCGTACTACCTGTCGATGAAGATGCCGGGCCAGAAGGAGAAGGACCAGGTCTTCTCGCTCACCACGACGCTCACGCCGAACGAGCGGGACAACCTGAGCGCCTTCATGGCGGTCAACGCCGATCCGAGCACCCCGGACTACGGCAAGATCAGAATCCTGAAGCTGCCGACCAGCAAGCCGGTCGACGGCCCCAAGCAGGTGCAGAGCAAGTTCCAGTCGGAGCCGAAGATCGCCGAGTCCATCCGCCTGCTGCGCGGTGGCGACTCCGAGGTCGAGTACGGCAACCTGCTCGCGGTGCCGCTCGACGGCGGCATGCTCTACGCGGAGCCGGTGTACGTACGCAGCTCCGGGCTGAAGTACCCGCTGCTGCGCAAGGTGCTCGTGACCTACGGCGGCCAGACCGCCTTCGAGGACACGCTGGAGAAGGCGTTGAACGTGGTGTTCGGGGCCGAGGCTCCGACCACGCCGACCAACCCGACCAATCCGACGACCCCGCCCGGTGACGGCACCACCACGCCGCCGGTCAACCAGGACCCGACGGTCAAGGCGGCCCTCGGCGACGCTCAGAAGGCGCTCGAGGAAGCCGACAAGGCGCTGAAGGCCGGCGACTGGACGGCGTACGGCAAGGCCCAGGGCGACCTGCAGGCGGCACTGAAGCGGGCGATCGACGCGGAGGCCAAGCTGAAGGCGCCCACCCCACCGACCGGATAGCGGTCATGGCTCCACCCCGCGTCGTGCTACTGTGGTTTTACCGACGCGGGGTGGAGCAGCTCGGTAGCTCGCTGGGCTCATAACCCAGAGGTCGCAGGTTCAAATCCTGTCCCCGCTACTGAAGACGAAGGCCCGGATCCGATGGATCCGGGCCTTCGTCATGCCCGGGGTGGATGTGCGACGGGGCGTGTGGTGAACACGTGGCGGACACGGGGTCGCTGGGGTGGGTGAGTTGGGGTCCGAGCGTGTTTGACTTATCTCTCTGTGGGCATGTCGACAAAACGCTGTAGTGACCTCACGGGCTGCGACATACCAGGTGTACGCGGGTAGCAGGTGATGCGACGATGGGATTTATGGGGGACAGGTCAACTCTGCTGGAGACAGGGCGGTTTGTGAGGGCGGAAGCCGAATCGGGTGCGGAGTCCGATGGGGCGGCTCAGGCTGTTGACGCGAGGACTGCGATGACCACGCAGACGCCGCGGACCACGGTGGCCGCGGCCGCCGCGCCGATCACGCCTGCCCTGCCGATCACACGGCAGGTTCCGGTCGACGACGTCTTCGACGACGAGGCCTTCGCGCTGACCGACGCCGCCAGCGACGCCGAGCTGGAGGCCCGCCACCGGGTCGCCGCCGACAAGGGGGACCCGGGCGCGATGAGCGTGCTCGGGGCGCTCCTGCTGCGCCGCGGCGACCTGACCGGAGCCGAGCCGTACCTGCGCGGGGCCACCGCGGAAGGCGACCGCGCGGCCGCCAACAACCTCGGCGTGCTCCTGCACCAGCGCGGCTACCCCGAAGAGGCCGCCGGCTGGTGGCGCGTGGCCGCCGTGGCCGGATCCGCTCCGGCCGCGCACGCCCTGGGCCGCCACTACCGCGAGCGCGGGGACGAGCCCGCGGCCGAGTACTGGATGCGGCAGGCGGCGGAATCCGGCCACGCCCTCGGTGCGTACGGACTCGCGGACCTGCTGGAGCACCGCGGGGACAAGGGCGTCGAGCGGTGGTTCCGCGCCGCGGCGGAGCAGGGGCACCGCGAGGCCGCGTACCGGCTGGCCCGGCACCTGAGGAAGGGCGACCCGGTCGAGGCCGAGCAGTGGTACCGGCAGGCAGCCGCGCGCGGCCACCGGCGCGCCGGGCTGCACCTGGGCACCCTCCTGGAGGCGCGCGGCGAGCTCAAGGAGGCCGGGCGCTGGTACCTGACCTCGGCCAAGCAGGGCGAGCCGCGGGCCGCGTGCGCGCTCGGCTTCCTGCTGCGCGACGCCGGCGACGAGGAGAACGCGGCGACCTGGTGGCTGCGGGCCGCCCAGGACGGCGACGGCAACGCGGCCAACGCACTGGGCGCGCTGCACGCCGCCCGGGGCGAGACCCAGACGGCGGAGAAGTGGTACCGGGCCGCGATGGACGCGGGCGACCAGAACGGCGCGTACAACCTCGCGCTGCTGTGCGCCGCGCAGGAGCGGACCGCGCAGGCGGAGCAGTGGTACCGGCGCGCGGCCTACGCGGGACACCGCGAGGCGGCCAACGCGCTGGCCATCCTGCTGCTCCAGGGCGGGGACGCGGCGGGAGCGGAGCCGTGGTTCTCCAAGGCGGCCGAGGCGGGCAGCGTGGACGCCGCCTTCAACCTCGGGATCCTGTTCGCCAGCCGGGACGAGGACCGCACGGCCCTGAAGTGGTACGAGCGGGCCGCGTCGGCGGGACACACCGACGCCGCGCTCCAGGTCGGCATCGCGCTGGTCCGCGACGGTGAGGACCGGGCGGCGGAACGGCACCTGCGCTGCGCGGCGGGCGGCGGCAGCGCGGAGGCGTGCTTCCGGCTGGCCGCACTGCTGGAATCGCTGGCTCCGCCACCGGAGCCGGTGGCGCTGGGCGAGCCGGTCGGCGGAGCCCCGCGGACCGAGAGCGAGGAGTGGTACGAGCGGGCGGCGGAGCTGGGGCACCGGCGCGCCCAGGTCCGGGTCGGGATGCTGGCCGCCGCGCGCGGCGAGCTGGGCGCCGCCGCGCGCTGGTACCGGGAGGCGGCGGAGGCCGGCTCCCGCAACGGGGCCTTCAACCTGGGGCTGCTGCTGGCGCGCGAGGGCAACGAGCCGGAGGCTGCGCTGTGGTGGACCCGGGCGGCCGTGGCCGGGCACGGCCGGGCCGCGCTGCGGCTGGGCCTGCTCGCGGCCCGGCAGGGTGACCTGACGGAGGGGCAGAAGTGGTGCGTGCGGGCCATGGAGCTGGGCCCGGCGGAGGTCTCGGAGCGTGCGGCCCGGCTGCGCGAAGCCCTGGCGGAGGAGCTGTCCGCTTAGCTATCCGCGTAGACCCCCGGTTAACCGATTTGCATCTGCCGGGTGGCTTCCCGTAAAGTCAGGTTTACCGACGCGGGGTGGAGCAGCTCGGTAGCTCGCTGGGCTCATAACCCAGAGGTCGCAGGTTCAAATCCTGTCCCCGCTACTGAAGGCTCGAAGGCCCGGATCCACTGGATCCGGGCCTTCAGTCGTTTCCGGCTGCCAAGGCAGCAAAAGCGGGCGGCAGCAAGAAGCCGCCAGCACGAGGGCAGCAAAAAGGCCGGGGGCTCATCGAGCCCCCGGCCTCCCTTGTTCGTCGAGTCTCCGCTAGGCCCCCGCGCAGTTCGGGCAGACCCCGCGGTACGTCACCTCGACCGCCGACACCACGAAGCCGAAGCGCTCCGTGTCCGGCAGGTCGGCCAGCGGGTTGCCCGCCGGGTGGACGTCGCGGATCGCGCCGCACTGGGCGCACACCAGGTGCTGGTGGGGGCGGTGGGCGTTCGGGTCGTACCGCTTGGCGCGCCGGTCCGTGGAAACCTCCAGGACCTCGCCCAGGGTCACGAGCTCGCCCAGGGTGTTGTAGACGGTGGCGCGGGAGATCTCCGGCAGCCTGGCCACCGCGCGTGCGTGCACCTCGTCGGCCGTCAGGTGAACGTGGTCACCGTCGAGCACCTCGGCCACGACGCGCCGCTGAGCGGTCATGCGCCATCCGCGTCCGCGAAGTCGTTCCAGCAGGTCACTCATAGACGCCAGCCTAACAGCGAGGGGATTCGGTGTAACTCCCGAATCGGTGTCGACTTGGATGCTTACTTGACTTAGACAAAGTCCATCGTAGGATCGTTTACGGTAGGACCAGGACAGGATTTGCAGCAAATTTACGCAGGAGGCGCACGTGACCACGCAGGGACCGCTCACCACGGAAGCAGGGGCTCCGGTCGCTGACAACCAGAACAGCGAGACCGCCGGTATCGGCGGACCCGTTCTGGTCCAGGACCAGCTGCTGCTGGAGAAGCTCGCGCACTTCAACCGTGAGCGCATCCCGGAGCGCGTCGTGCACGCCCGCGGCGCCGGTGCGTACGGCACCTTCACGCTCACCCGCGACGTCTCGCAGTGGACCCGGGCGAAGTTCCTGTCCGAGGTCGGCAAGGAGACCGAAACCTTCCTGCGCTTCTCCACCGTCGCCGGCAACCTCGGCTCCGCCGACGCCGTGCGCGACCCCCGCGGCTGGGCGCTGAAGTTCTACACCGAAGAGGGCAACTACGACCTCGTCGGCAACAACACCCCGGTGTTCTTCATCAAGGACGCCATCAAGTTCCCCGACTTCATCCACACCCAGAAGCGCGACCCGTACACGGGCTCGCAGGAGGCGGACAACGTCTGGGACTTCTGGGGTCTGTCGCCCGAGTCCACCCACCAGGTGACCTGGCTCTTCGGTGACCGAGGCATCCCGGCGACCTACCGCCACATGAACGGCTACGGCTCGCACACGTTCCAGTGGAACAACGAGGCCGGCGAGGTCTTCTGGGTCAAGTACCACTTCAAGACCGACCAGGGCATCAAGAACCTCACCCAGGCCGAGGCCAACCAGCTCGCCGGTGAGGACCCCGACTCGCACCAGCGCGACCTGCGCGAGTCCATCGAGCGCGGCGAGTTCCCGTCCTGGACCGTCCAGGTCCAGATCATGCCGGCGGCCGAGGCGGCCGAGTACCGCTTCAACCCGTTCGACCTCACCAAGGTGTGGCCGCACGAGGACTACCCGCCGATCGAGATCGGCAAGCTGGAGCTCAACCGCAACCCGGAGAACGTCTTCGCCGAGGTCGAGCAGTCGATCTTCTCCCCGGCGCACTTCGTCCCCGGTATCGGTCCGTCCCCGGACAAGATGCTCCAGGGCCGTCTCTTCGGCTACGGCGACGCCCACCGCTACCGCGTCGGCATCAACGCCGACCACCTGCCGGTGAACCGTCCGCACGCCACCGAGGCGCGCACCAACTCCCGCGACGGCTACCTCTACGACGGCCGCCACGCGGGCGCGAAGAACTACGAGCCCAACAGCTTCGGCGGCCCGCACCAGACGGACCGTCCGCTGTGGGTCTCCTCCGCCGTCACCGGTGGCACGGGCAACCACGCCGCGCCCTCGCACTCCGAGGACACGGACTTCGTCCAGGCGGGCAACCTCTACCGCCTGTACTCGGAGGACGAGAAGGCCCGTCTGATCGAGAACCTCTCCGGCTTCATCGCCAAGGTCTCCCGTGACGACATCGTCGAGCGTGCGATCAACAACTTCCGCCAGGCGGACGGCGACTTCGGCAAGCGTCTGGAAGCCGCGGTCCAGGCCCTCCGCGCCTAGTCGGACCGCTTGTCGTTGCAGGCCGACGGGCCGGTGCCCCCGAAAGGGGGTGCCGGCCCGTCGGCCGTTCGCGTCTCCTAGACGGGTACGGTGCTGCGCCGGGCCGGCGCCCAGCAGCGGATGACGTCCTTCACGGACACGATGCCCACGGGCCCGCCGTGCTCCAGCACGATCAGATGCCGGAAGCCGCCGTGGGCCATCGCCTCGGCGGCTTCCTGCACGGTGGCGTCCGGGGTGCAGAACACCACGTTGTTGGTGGTGTGGGCGCCCACAAACTCCCGGTCGGGATCGTGTCCCGCGCCGAGCGAGTTGAGGATGTCGCGCTCGGTCAGGATGCCGATGCCGCTGTGTTCGGGATCGAGGACGACGGCCGCGCCGACGCGCCGGCCGGACATCAGGCAGGCCGCCTGACGGAGGGTGTGAGTGGGTCCGAGGGTGAGGATCACGGTACTCATGGCGTCACGGACGAACATGAAGAGAGCCACCTCCTGGTGAGTCCCTCCGCTTGGGTGGGGTGCGCGTGAAGGCCCGCACTTAGAGAAGCCCTTCACAAGCGCACAAGCGGAGGAGTCCCAGATTCCCATGGACACGGAGTGTCAGCAAGAAGGCACGCAGAGGATCACTGGCCGCGTACGGGCGCACGCGCGCCGCTCCGGCGGCGCGCGCCCGTCCTCCCGGGTCAGCCGCGCGGGCGCAGCAGGTCCAGCATCTCGTCGTGCAGCAGCCCGTTCGAGGCCGCCGCGTTCCCGCCGTGCACGCCGTCCACCCCGTCCAGGGCGGTGAAGCGGCCGCCGGCCTCCTCGACCACGACGGCCAGGGCTGCCATGTCCCACAGGTTCAGCTCCGGCTCGGCGCACAGGTCGAGCGAGCCCTCGGCGACCATCATGTACGGCCAGAAATCGCCGTAGCCACGGGTACGCCAGCACGCGCGGGTCAGCTCCAGGAAGCCGGGGAGCCGTCCCTGCTCCTCCCAGCCGGTCAGCGAGGAGTAGGCGAAGGAGGCGTCACCCAGGGTGGCCACCTTCGAGACGCCGAGCGCGGTGGTCGCGCCCAGCGCGCCCCCCGCGTACGCGCCCAGGCCGCGCGCCGCCCACCAGCGGCGGCCGAGGGCCGGCGCGGAGACCACGCCGACGACGGGACGGAAGACCCCGTCGGCGCCCTCCTCCATGAGGGAGATCAGCGTCGCCCAGACCGGCACGCCGCGCACGTAGTTCTTCGTGCCGTCGATCGGGTCCACGACCCAGCGGCGCGGGCCTTCGCCCTTGAGGCCGTACTCCTCGCCCAGGATGGCGTCGGAGGGCCGCGCGGCCGCGATCCCGGCGCGGATGATCTCCTCGGTGGCGGTGTCGGCCTCGCTCACCGGGGTCATGTCGGGCTTCGTCTCGACCTTCAGGTCGAGGGCGCGGAAGCGCTCCATCGTGGCGGCGTCCGCCGCGTCGGCGAGTTCGAGGGCAAGGCGCAGGTCATCGTCATACTCGGGCATGCCCGAACAGTACCGAGGCGGCCGGAACCGGGCGAGCGGCGTCCACGGGAGCACCCCGGGCGTCCAACTGCACCCTTGACAGTTCCTGTCGGTCCGTCAACTCTGACTCTGACGGAGACGTCAAAGGGGGAGCAATGGTGCCGACTGCCCGGGAGTCCTTGCTGGAAGCGGCGGGAGCGGCGCTCGCGGCGCGCCCCTGGCCGGCCGTGCGGATGGTCGACGTGGCGGCCGTGGCCGGGGTGTCCCGGCAGACCCTCTACAACGAGTTCGCGGGCAAGACGGGCCTCGGACACGCCCTGGTCCGGCGCGACGCCGCCTGGTACCTCGACGGGGTGGACCGGGCCCTGGCCTCCCCGGGGGGCTGCGCCGCGCGGCTCGCGGAGGTCGCGGAGTGGACCGTGACGGCCTCCCACGCGCGTCCCCTCGTACGGGCCCTGCTCACGGGCTGCTGGAACGGGAACTTACCCGTGCCGGCCGGCCGCGGGGTCCGGCCGGGGCTGCCGGCGCTCGGGCCGGCCGAACTGCTCCGCTCCGTGCGCGAGCGGGCCGACGCCGCCTTCGCCCCGGCCGAGGCCGAATGGGCACAGCGCTGCGAGTTGGCCGTCCGGCTTGCGATGTCCTACCTGGTCGCCCCGGCCGAACCGCCGGGTCCGGGCTCCCTCGAACTGCTGCGGCTGTTCAACGGGGCGGGCCGCACTGCTTAGAGCCCCGGCGCTCAGGACCCCGGCGCTCAGGGCCTCAGTGGGTCGAGCCCGACAGCTGAAGGCCGATGACGCCGAGGATGACCAGCGAGATCGAGACGAGTTTGAGGGTGGAGACCAGGTCGCCGAGGAAGATCATGCCGTAGATGGCGGTCCCGGCGGCCCCGATGCCCGTCCACACCGCGTACGCCGGACCCACGTCCAGCTTCTTCAGGGCCAGCGTCAGCAGACCGAAGCTGCCGAGCGCGAAGCACGCGAAGGCGATGGTCGGCCACAGCCGGGTGAATCCGTGCGACAGCTTGAGGCAGACCGCGAAGCCCGTTTCCAGGATTCCGGCGACCACGACCAACAGCCACGCCATGGCGCATGCCTCCCCGCGTCACGTGGCGCGCCCGCGGCCTCGGCCGCCACGCCACTCGATGCGATTATGCATTGACCGGATTTGTCGCACGGCAAACCCCGCCGGGCCGATCAGTCGCCCTCGCGCCGCTCCCGGGTCTGCAGCAGCCGCCGCAGCGAGTACAGCCGCGCCGGGTCCGCGTGGCCGTCCTCCACCCACTTGTCGAGCGCGCAGTCCGGCTCGTCGTGGCTGCACGCGCGCGGACACCCCTCCGTCCCGGGCACCAGCTCCGGGAAGGCCAGGATCACCCGGGACGGGTCCACGTGGTGCAGGCCGAAAGAACGCACGCCCGGGGTGTCGATGACCCAGCCGTCGCCGCCCGGCAGGGGCAGCGCCAGCGCCGAGGTGGTGGTGTGCCGGCCCCGGCCGGTCACCGAGTTCACCACTCCGGTGGCGCGCTGACGGCCCTCGGCGACCAGCGAGTTCACCAGCGTGGTCTTGCCCACGCCCGAATGGCCGACGAAGGCGGTGATCCGGCCGTTGAGGTGCTCGCGCACCCGCTCGGCCGCGTCGCCCGTCGCCAGCTCGTCCCGGTTGGTCACCACGTAGTTCAGGCCGAAGGTCGAGTAGATCTCCAGGATCTTGTCGGCCGAGGTCAGGTCGGACTTGGTGAGCACCAGCAGGGGCTCCAGACCGGCGTCGTACGCGGCCACCAGGCAGCGGTCGATCATCCGGGGCCGCGGCTCCGGATCGGCCAGCGCCGTGACGATGGCCAGCTGGTCCGCGTTGGCGACGACCACGCGCTCGTACGGGTCGTCGTCGTCGGCCGTGCGCCGCAGGACGGACTTGCGCTCCTCGATCCGCACGATGCGGGCCAGGGTGTCCTTCTTGCCGGACAGGTCACCGACGATCCAGACCCGGTCGCCGACCACCGCCGCCTTGCGGCCCAGCTCGCGGGCCTTCATGGCGTGCACCGGGCGGTCCTCGACCAGGCAGGTGAGCCGGCCCCGGTCGACGGTCAGGACGAAGCCCTCGGCCGCGTCCTCGTGCTTGGGGCGGATGGTCGTACGGGGCCGGTTTCCCTTGGGGTTGGGCCGCTGGCGGATGTCGTCCTCGTCGGTGTTCTTGCCGTACCTGCGCATGGCGGGCCCTACGCTCCCGCTCCCGAAGGTTCCTGGCCGAGCATGTCGGCCCACATCTTCGGGAAGTCCGGCAGGGTCTTCGCGGTCGTCGCCACGTTCTCGATGAGCACGTCCTGCACCGCCAGGCCGATGATCGCGCCCGCGGTGGCCATCCGGTGGTCGTCGTACGTGTGGAACGTGCCGCCGTGCAGCGGGCGCGGCCGGATCCGCAGACCGTCCTCGGTCTCCGTGACGTCGCCGCCCAGCCCGTTGATCTCCTTGGTCAGCGCCGCCAGCCGGTCCGTCTCGTGCATCCGCAGGTGCGCCACTCCGCGCAGCACCGACTCGGAGTCCGCCAGCGCGGCGACCGCGGCGATGCCCGGGGTCAGCTCGCCGACCTCGCTCAGGTCCACGTCGATGCCGTGGATCTTGCCGGTGCCGGTGAAGACCAGGCCCGCGTCGGTCAGCTCGCAGGAGCCGCCCATGTCGGTGAAGATCCGGCGCAGCGCGTCGCCGGGCTGCGTGGTGCGGCGCGGCCAGTCGCGGATGGTGACCGTACCGCCCGTGATCAGGGCCGCCGCCAGGAACGGCTGGGCGTTGGAGAGGTCGGGCTCGACGATCAGGTCGCGGCCGAGCAGGGCGCCGGGGGCCACCCGCCAGACGTTCTTCTCGCCGCCGGACTCGGGGGTGTCCACCTGGACTCCCGCCGCGCGCAGCATCTCCACCGTCATCCGGATGTGCGGCATGGACGGCAGGTTGGTGCCCACGTGCCGGACCTCGACGCCCTGGTTGAAGCGCGGGGCGGAGAGCAGCAGCGCGGAGACGAACTGCGAGGAGTTGCTCGCGTCGATCTCGACGGTGCCGCCCTCCAGGGCCCCACCGCCCTGGACGGTCAGCGGCAGCGCGCCGCGGCCGTCGTCGTCGATGCGGGCGCCGAGCGTGCGCAGGGCGGTGATGACCTGGCCGAGGGGGCGCTCGTAGGAGCGGGGGTCGCCGTCGAAGCGGATGTCGCCGGTGGCGAGGGTGGCGACGGGCGGCAGGAAGCGCATGACGGTGCCCGCGTTGCCGACGTCCACGGTGGCCGGTCCGTGCAGGGCGGCCGGGATGATCCGCCAGGCCTCGCCGCTGTCGCCCTCGCCGGCGGAGCTGGAGGAGACGGTCTCCTCGATGCCCACGCCCAGCGCGCGCAGCGCGTCGGACATCAGCTGGGAGTCGCGCGAGCGCAGCGGGCGGCGGACCCAGCCCGGCTCGGAGGCCAGCGCAGCGAGCACCAGGGCGCGGTTGGTGACCGACTTGGACCCGGGCACGGTGACGGTGGCCTGGACGGCTGAGTCGGCGGTCGGGGCGGGCCAGAGGGCGTGGAGCGCGGGGGTCTCGGTCATGCCCCCACTTTAGTGGCTTCCCATGGCCACAGATCTTGATCGCGAGGCCGTCTCGCGGGGCGGACGGCCAGGGGTGCGCAATTGGTCCCGGCGCAATCGGCCTCAGCGCAATCGGTCAGAGCGCCAGCAGCCAGCGGCCGCCGCCGACGAGCGAGCAGAGCGCGACCACGTGGAACAGGAGCAGCCACACCACCGGGTGCAGATGGGTCAGGCGCCCCAGCTGGTCCGCGTCCGAGTCGGGCGCTCCGCCGTGCCTGCGCTTGGCCCCCAGCTCGAAGACCGGCCGGACCCCGCCCAGCAGCAGGAACCACACCACGGCGTAGGCGAAGACCGCCTGGACGTCGGCCGGGGCCAGCCAGGAGACCAGGACGAAGGTGGCGCCCGTCAGCACCACCGTCAGCAGCCCGTACGCGTTGCGGATCATCACCAGCATCGCCGCGAGCAGGGCGGTCGCGGCCCACAGCAGCAGCGTGATCCGGTGCGCGGAGAGCAGCGCCGCCCCGCCGAGGCCGAGCAGGGAGGGGGCCGTGTACCCGGCGGCGGCGGTGAGGATCATGCCGATCCCGGTGGGCCTGCCCCGGCTGACGGTGACCCCGCTGGTGTCCGAGTGCAGCCGGATCCCGTCCAGGCTCCGCCCGGTCAGCAGGGCGATCAGCCCGTGGCCGCCCTCGTGCGCGATGGTGATGGCGTTGCGCGAGAGCCGCCAGAGCGGGCGCGGTCCCACGGCGGCCAGGGCAGCCAGTCCGCAAGCGATCACCAGCCACTGGCCGGGCGCGGTCTGTATGCCTGTGAGCCGGTCCCAGAGGCCGGCCGTGGTGCTGCTGGACATGAGGTGGCGGACTCCTTGCGATGGCGATCGGGGGCCATGGCAGTGTGGCAGCCATGTGCGGAAGGTATGCAGCGAGCAGTGGGCCCGAGGACCTGGTGGAGGTCTTCGGCGTGGAGCGGTGGGAGCCCGAGGAGGCGTTGGCCGCCGACTGGAACGTGGCCCCGACGAAAGAGGTCCACGTGATCCTCGACCGTCCACTGAAAGACGCTCCGAGCCCGCGTCCGGTTCGCCAGATGAGGGTCCTGAAATGGGGACTCGTCCCGTCCTGGGCCCAGAACCCCGAGGGGGCGGCCCGGATGATCAACGCCCGCTCCGAGACCGTCGCCGAGAAGCCCTCCTTCCGCCGCCCCTTCGCGCAGCGCCGCTGCATCATCCCGGCGGACGGCTACTACGAGTGGGTCACCGCCCACGACGAGCGGCAGCTGGAGGTCGAGGGCAAGAAGAAGCGGGCCCGCAAGCAGCCCTACTTCGTCCTGCCCGCCGACGGCTCCGTCTTCGCCATGGCCGGGATCTACGAGTTCTGGCGCGACCGGACCCTGCCCGACGAGCACCCGCTCGCCTGGTGGGCCACCTGCTCGGTGCTCACCGCGGAGGCCGAGACCGGACCGCTGGCCGTGGCTCCGGCCGAGGGGCCGCGCTCGCTCGCCGAGATCCACCCCCGGATGCCGCTGATGCTCACCCCGGACCGGTGGGACGCCTGGCTGGACCCGGCGCGGACCGACCCCGACGAGCTCCAGGCCCTGCTCGCCCCGCCGCCCGGCGGGCTGATGCGCGCCTATCCGGTGTCCACGGCCGTGAGCAACGTCCGCAACAACGGGCCCGAACTGCTGGAGGAACTGGCCGCGCCGGAGGAGAGCACGCTCTTCTGAGGCGCCCCCGGGCAGGATGGGCCCATGAGCACGCGTACCGAGAGCGTCGAGACCCCGGCCGGCGAGGCCCGCATCACCTGGCACCCGGCCCCGGCGCGCGGCGCCCGCCTGGTGCTCGCCCTCGGCCACGGGGCCGGCGGCGGGATCGAGGCCCGGGACCTGCAGGCCCTGGCCGCCGCCCTGCCCGCCCGAGGGGTCACCGTGGCGCTGGTGGAACAGCCCTGGCGGGTCGCCGGGAAGAAGGTCGCCGCCGCGCCCAAGGTGCTGGACGAGGGCTGGCGCGCCCTGTGGCCCGCCCTCGCGAAGCCGGGGCTGCCCGTCGTCGCGGGCGGCCGCAGCGCCGGGGCCCGGGTGGCCTGCCGGACCGCCGCCGAGCTGGGTGCGGCCGGGGTGCTGGCGCTGGCCTTCCCGCTGCACCCGCCGGGCCGGCCGGAGAAGTCCCGGGCCGAGGAACTGCTGGGCGCCGGGGCGCCGACGCTGGTGCTCCAGGGCGGCCGCGATCCCTTCGGGCGTCCCGACGAGTTCCCGGGGCAGGGCGCGCGCGAAGCCCCGTACGAACTGGTGGAAGTGGCCTTCGGCGACCACGGTTTCGCCGTGCCGAAGAAGGCCGGCCCGACCCAGGAGGAGGCCCTGGAGGTGATCACCGGGGCGGTGGCCGAGTGGCTCGGCCGGCTCCCGGTCTGACATTGGCCCGAAACCGGCGCCCTGCGGGGAATGCGCCGCGCGGCCCTTCTGTTGTCCCGGATGTCGGAACGCACGGCAACGTCGCCAGGAGAGGAAGCGCATGACCCAGGTCATCAGCCACAACCGTCCGCAGGCCGCTGACCTGGACTGGACAGTGCTGCCCGCTCCCAAGCGCGGCAAGCTTCGGGCGGCGGACGACCGGGATGGTCGACTATTCTCCGATTCGAGCGGGTCCGCTTTCGGAGTCGCCACGCAGTCGGAGGAGGTGGGTCCTGTCGCCGGGACCGACGAAGGCCACGCGGAGGAGACGACCCCGGAGCGCAATGCGCGCTTCGAGAGGGACGCCCTCGGCTACCTCGACCAGATGTACTCGGCCGCGCTGCGCATGACGCGCAACCCGGCCGACGCCGAGGACCTGGTCCAGGAGACGTACGCGAAGGCATACGCGTCGTTCCACCAGTTCCGTGAGGGCACCAACCTGAAGGCGTGGCTGTACCGCATCCTGACCAACACCTTCATCAACTCCTACCGCAAGAAGCAGCGCGAACCGCAGCGCAGTGCGGCGGAGGAGATCGAGGACTGGCAGCTCGCGCGCGCCGAGTCGCACATGTCGACGGGGCTGCGTTCCGCCGAGTCGCAGGCGCTCGATCACCTGCCCGATTCGGATGTGAAGGAAGCCCTCCAGGCCATTCCGGAGGAGTTCCGCATCGCGGTCTATCTCGCCGACGTAGAGGGCTTTGCGTACAAGGAGATCGCGGACATCATGGGTACACCCATCGGTACGGTCATGTCGCGACTGCACCGTGGACGCCGTCAACTCCGCGGAATGCTGGAGGACTATGCCCGCGAGCGCGGGCTCGTCCCGGCCGGCGCGGGAGAGTCGAACGACCTGAAAGGCTCGGGCTCATGAGCTGCGGAGATCCGCACGAGACGGACTGCTCTGAGGTCCTGGACCACCTTTATGAGTTCCTGGACCACGAGATGCCGGACAGCGACTGCACGAAGTTCGAGACGCACTTCGGCGAGTGCAATCCCTGTCTTGAGAAGTACGGTCTCGAGCAGGCCGTGAAGAAGCTGGTCAAGCGCTGCTGCGGGTCCGACGACGTGCCGAGCGATCTGCGGTCGAAGGTGATGGGACGGATCGAACTGATCCGTTCGGGGCAGGCCGTGCCGGATCACGACGTCACGGCCGGACCGGTGGCGCCCACCGCGTCCTCCGTCGCCGAGCCGATGCCGGGATCCGCGACGGGCTGAAATCGGGACGCCCGATTTCCCGCGTTCCCGCTGAGTAGTACCCGATTGAACGATCTCGAACGGCCGCCCCCGGAAGGGCACTTCCTTCACCCGAAGGTGGTAATCCGGGGGCGTCCGCATGGCGCAATGCGAAAATGTGGCCCAGCTCGCTCCCGGCCCCACTTATTCTCCCCTTTCGGTACTGGTTTGATTCAGTACCTGGCTTGCACGGCTCAGGGGGAGGAGAGCGCCATGCGGGTACTTCCGCCGATGGCGCGCGCCTACATCGCGTGCGCGGTCCTCGCCGCCGCCGGGTGCGTCGCCCCGGCCCTCGTCGATTCCGCCACCCCGTGGCCCTCTGTCGCCCTGCTCGCCCTGCTCTACCTCGGCTGCGAACTCGTCAAGGTCTGCCCGTTCCTGGGCCCCCGGGTGCCCGAGGGGCTCGGCTCCTTCTTCCCCGTGGTGCTGGCCGCCGTGTTCCTCCTGCCGCCCGCCGCCGCCGCGCTCGTCGCACTGCCCGGAGGGCTCGCCGGGACCGTGATGCAGCGGCCCGCCCGGGTACGGCGCGCCTGGCACGCCGCGCAGCAGGCGATAGCCGCCTGGACCGCCGGATGGACCTACGGGCTCCTCGGCGGACCCGAAGCCGTGGCCGGAGGCTCGCTGCGCGCGACCGGGCCACCGGGCGGCGACGGCCCCGCCGCCTGGGTCGCCGACTTCCCCTACGTGATGTTCCCCGCCGCCGCCGCGGCCGTCGCCTTCTGCCTGGTGCTCACCGCCCTCGACGGCGGCATCCTGGCCGCCGCCGAACGCCGGCCCGCCGCCACCGCCTGGCGCGGACTGCTCACCCGCTCCCTCGCCCCGCACTGCGTACACGGCCTCGCCGGGCTGATGATGGCCGTCATGTGGCGCAGCCCCTACGGGCTCCCGGCCGCGCTGCTCGTCCTGCTGCCGATGTACATCTCCTGCTGGGTCTTCGCCCAGTACCACCGCGAACGCGCCGCCCACCAGGCCACCATCCGGGCCCTGGTCCAGGCCGTCGACATCAAGGACCGCTACACGCGCGGCCACAGCGAGCGCGTCGGCCAGGCCTCCGCGATGATCGCCCGCGAACTGGGCATGGGAGAGGACCGCCTCGAAGTCGTCCGCATCGCCGGAATCCTGCACGACGTCGGCAAACTCGGAGTCCCCACCCGACTGCTGCGCAAGGACGGACCGCTGACCCCCGAGGAACGCCGCATCATCGAACTGCACCCCGAGTACGGACACGAGATGGTGCGCGGCATCGGCTTCCTGGGCGAAGCCCGCTCCGCGATCCTGCACCACCACGAGCGGGTGGACGGCTCGGGCTACCCCTACGGACTGACCGGCGAACAGATCCCGGTGCTGGCACGGGTGGTGGCGGTGGCCGACGCCTTCGACGCCATGACCTCGACCCGCTCGTACAGCCGGGCCCGGCCCGTGCCGGTCGCGCTGGCCGAGCTCGAACGGTGCGCCGGGGCGCAGTTCGACCCCGACATGGTCCGGGCACTGGGCGAGGCCATCGGCCGGCAGGGCTGGCACCCGGTGGTCACCTCGGACGAGGACCTCCAGGTGATCCCCGCGGGCAGTCCGGGGCCGGGTACGGGGCCGGGTGCGGGTAAGGGGCCGGGTACGGGTGCGAGTACGGGTGAGGGCGCCGCCGCAGGGCCGGCCCCGGACCCCGCACCCGCGGCGCCGTCCTCGGACGGGGACGGGGACCACGCGGGTCCCGTGCTCGCCGGGCTTCCCGTCCAGGGCAAAGCGGCCCCGCCGCAGGCCCGGCCCGGCCGCGGTGCGGACGGCGCCGACACCGGGGGTCCCCCGTCCGCCCCTTCGGCGGGAGCAACGGCATGAGGGGCTGGGCCGTCTGGGCCGTGCGGGGGGCCGCCGGGCTCCTGACCGCGGCCGCACTCGCGCACACCCTGTGGAACGGCCTCGTCGAACCGGGCATCGCCCTCGCCTTCGGCACCCTGATCACCATCGGCGAGCTCGCCCGCCGCGACCGCGGCGGCGCCGGCCGCCAGCAGCCCGCGCCGCTCGGCTCCGCCGGGGCGCTCGCGTACGCCCTGCTCGGGCAGAACGCCGGCCAGACCACCCACCACGGGGTCCTGCAGATCGTCGCCGTCGTCGTCGCGGCCGCCCTCGTCGGGATCGTCCCGCACATCGCCCGGGGCGGCGGCCCCGCCCTGGACCACCTCGCCCGCCGGGTCCTCACCGTCACCTTCGCCGCCGTCTGCTTCCAGCCGCTCTACAACTCCGGCCGACTGGAGGACTGGGTCGGGCAGGGCCCGTACCTGGTCCTCTTCCTGCTCTTCCTGCTCGGCCTCACGGCCCTGTGCGACGCCGTGCTCGCCGCCGTCCTCTCCGGAGCCCGCACCGGCTGGCCCTACGGCCCGCTGCTCCGCGACGAGCTGCGCGCGCAGCTCGGCGTCGGCTCGGCGATCTGCGCCACCGGGGTGGTCATGGCCCTCGGCGTCGCCGTGGCGGGCCTGTGGGCGGTCCCCGTCTTCAGCGTGCCGCTGCTGCTGACACAGATGTCCTTCCACCGGATCACCGCGATCCGCACCACCTACCGCCAGACCATCACCTCCCTCGCCCGCGCCACCGAGATCGCCGGCTACACCCGGCCCGGCCACGCCCGCCGGGTCGCCGCGCTCAGCTGCGCCGTGGGCCGGGAGCTGGGGCTCTCGGAGCGGGAGCTCACGGTGCTGGAGTACGCCGCCCTGATGCACGACATCGGGCAGCTCTCCCTCGTCGACCCGGTCCCGGCCGGGGCCACCGCCGAGCTGCCCGCCGCCGAGGCCCGCCGGATCGCCGGGCTGGGCGGGGAGGTGGCCCGCCAGACCGGGGTCCCGGCCGAGGTCGCCGTCGTCGTGGAGCGCCAGGCGGACCCGTACCGGGAGCAGCCCGTCGCGGCCCGGATCGTACGCACGGTCAACGCGTACGACGATCTGGTCGGCGGGGCCCGTCACCCGGGCGGCTCACTGGCGGTCCTGGAGCGGCTCAGGCTGGGCACCGGGCACGACTATCAGCCAGAGGTCGTCGAGTGTCTGGCCAGGGTGCTCGCCCGGGGCGGACGTGCCAGAGTCGTACCCGTCCCGCCTGGGTAACCCATGGGTAATGAGCGGCCGTCCGAGTGGGCATGGTTGGATGCCAGTAAGGGTGTCCCCAGCAAGACTGGTGTGTGGGAGTCCGCAAGGCTGCACCGTTGAATCGTCGGACCGGCAGGCGGGAATCGTGAGGATCTTCGGGAAGGTACGGCATAGGCCCTCCGCCTCGTGGCGGCAGGCCACCGACCGCGCGTTCACGCTGATCGGCGACGGGCGGTACGAGGACGCGGGCGCGCTCCTGACCAGAGCCGCGGACCTGGAGCCCTGGCTTTCGGAGTCCTGGTTCAACCTGGCGCTGCTCCACAAGTTCCGCCACGACTGGGAACAGGCCCGCACCGCCGGGCTGCGCGCCGTGGCCCTGCTCGACCGGGAGACCGGCGCCCCGGACTGGTGGAACGTGGGCATCGCCGCCACCGCGCTCCAGGACTGGCCGCTGGCCCGCCGCGCGTGGCAGGCGTACGGGCTGAAGGTGCCCGGGGACCCGCACGCGGGCGGCGGCGGCCACGCCAACGGCGAACCGGTCGGCATGGAGCTCGGCAGCGCGGCCGTACGGCTCTCTCCCGAGGGCGAGGCCGAGGTGGTCTGGGGCCGCAGGCTGGACCCGGCCCGCATGGAGGTCCTGTCGATCCCGCTGCCCTCCTCGGGGCGGCGCTGGGGCGAGGTCGTCCTGCACGACGGGGTCCCGCACGGCGAGCGCGTCACAGCGGCCGGACCCTCGTACCCGGTCTTCGACGAGATCGAGCTCTGGGCGCCCTCGCCGGTGCCCACCTGGGTGGTGCTGCTGGAGGCGGCCACCGAGGCCGACCGCAACGCCCTGGAGCAGCTGGCCTCCGACGCCGGCTTCGCCGCCGAGGACTGGTCCTCGTCGGTGCGGCTGCTGTGCCGGACCTGCTCGGAGAGCGCGATGCCGAGCGGCGAGGGCGACGGAGAGCACCTGGACCCGCACGACCACAGCGAACCGGGCCACCCCGGCCCCCTGGGCCACCGCACAACGGGCTCCGGCTCCCTGTGGGTCCCCGAGCGCGAATGCGGCATCGCGGCCCCGGCCGGCCTGGTGCGCGGACTGCTCGACGGATGGGTCGCGGACAGCCCGGAGACCCGGGAGTGGCGGGATCTCGAAGAAGTCTGCTGACGGGGGCACGTAGGCTGTACCGGCACATCAGTGACTTGGTGCTCGGCGGACTTACGGAAGGCGTACGGCGGACATGGCGCAGCAGGAGAACGACGTTGTCGGTGCGATCGGTGAGGTGAACGACGGCTACGTCGTGGACACCGAGGACTGTGAGGCGCGCGAGCTCGCCCACCGCGAGCGCGGCACGGCCCGCCCGATCACGGTGGTCGGCAACCCGGTCCTGCACCGGGAGTGCAAGGACGTCACCGAGTTCGGCGACGAGCTGGCGCAGCTGATCGACGACATGTTCGCCAGCCAGAAGGCCGCCGAGGGCGTGGGCCTGGCCGCGAACCAGATCGGCGTGGACGCCAAGGTCTTCGTCTACGACTGCCCCGACGACGACGGCAACCGCCACACGGGCGTCGTGATCAACCCGAAGCTCGTCGAGCTGCCGGCCGCCGCGCGGGTCCTGGACGACTCGAACGAGGGCTGCCTGTCGGTCCCGACCGCGTACGCCTCGCTGGCCCGCACCGACTACGCCGAGGTCACCGGCCAGGACGCCCAGGGCAACCCGATCAAGGTGCGCGGCACTGGCTACTTCGCGCGCTGCCTGCAGCACGAGACCGACCACCTGTACGGGTACCTGTACATCGACCGGCTCTCGAAGCGGGACCGCAAGGACGCCCTGAAGCAGATGGAAGAGGGCACCCCGCGCTACGAGACGGTCCCGAACGCCTGAGCCGCCTGTTCAAGCAGCCTGCGGCCCGCGGAAGGTGCGCCGGAAGGCGTTCGGGGTGGTGCCCAGGGTGCGCAGGAAGTGGTGGCGCAGCGCGGGCGCGTTGCCGAAGCCGCAGCGGCCCGCGATCGCGTCGACCGTATCGTCCGTGGACTCCAGCAGCTCCTGCGCCAGCAGCACACGCTGGCGCAGGACCCACTGGTACGGGGTGGTCCCCGTCTCCTGCAGGAAGCGGCGGGCGAAGGTGCGCGGTGACATGTGCGCGCGCTCCGCGAGCTGCTCGACCGTGATCTCCTCGTCCAGGTGGCGGGCCATCCAGCCGATCACCTCGCCGACCGTGTCGCAGGAGGTGCGGGGGAGCGGGCGCTGGATGTATTGGGCCTGCCCGCCGTCCCGGTGCGGCGGCACCACCATCCGGCGGGCGATGGTGTTGGCCACCTCCGAGCCCTGTTCCTGCCGTACGAGGTGCAGGCAGGCGTCGATCCCGGAGGCGGTGCCCGCCGAGGTGATCACCGGGCCCTCGTCCACGTAGAGCACGTCCGGGTCCACCCGTGCCCGGGGGAATCGGCGGGCCAGGGCCGGGGCGTGCATCCAGTGCGTGGTGCAGCGCCGGTCGTCGAGCAGGCCGGCCGCGCCCAGCATGAAGGCGCCGCTGCACACGCTCAGCAGGCGCGCACCGCGGTCCACGGCCCGGCGCAGGGACTCCAGGAAGGGTTCCGGATAGTCGCGGGTGGGGGCCTCGCGGTCGGCGGGCAGGCAGATCAGGTCCGCCTCCTCCAGCCGCTCGGGCCCGTAGGGGAGCGTGAGGCCGTAATGGCCGTCCCCGGCAGTGAGCGGATTGTCCTCGATCGCGCACAGGGCGAAATCGTAGGTGGGCAGCCCCATCGCACTGCGGTCGATCCCGAAGACCTCGCAGAAGATGCCCATCTCGAAGGGGGCGACCCCGTTCACCACGGCCACGGCCACGTTGTTCAGCATGCCCCCAGTGTGGCAGTAATTCCCTCCTCCATGACAGTCCTGCCACTGTTCGCTTTTCGCCGCACTGGCGAGAGTGGACTCATGACCACATTCCTCGACTACCTCGTCGTCCTCGCCGTAGCCGCCCTCCTACTGAGCCCCTCCGTCTACTGGGCCGCGCGCGAACACCGCCTCGACCGGCAGATCCGTACGGCCCAGCAGGACGCGCAGGTCCGGCGGGACCGGCATAGGAGTGAGCAGGCCCGCGCTCGTACGCCCCGTATTGCCGTACGGCACGCGGCCGGTCGCTGACCCGACCCCCGCCACCAGGATCCGCACCACCTGCCCGGCGGCCTCGGCCCGGTCCCGACAGCGGACCGCGAGGCGGAACATGTGCCAGTGCGCCCGGGTGTGCGGCCAGGCCCAGGCCTGGGACAGGATGTGCGCGCGCTCCAGCGCCGTCCACATGGCCGCCGTATCGGGGGCGGCGCCCCGGGCGCGGCCCAGCTCGGCTTCGAAGGCCTCGCGCACGGTCTCGGGCATCCCCCGTCGCTTGCCCGTGCACGCGTTCACGCAGGTCCGTACGCACCGCTTCATCGGATTCGTCATGGGTCAACCCTGCGGCCGGGGCCCCCGCGAGCGCTTGAACGAACCTGCTACGTCCACAGGGTCCGCCGGGTGAACTCCGACGGCGGGATCCCGAACATCCGGCGGCACACCCGGCTCAGGTGGGCCCCGTCGGCGAAGCCCGCACCGTGCGCCGCGTCCGTCACGCTCAGCCCCTGCGTGGTGAGTTCGGCGGCCCGCATCAGGCGCAGCCACAGGACGTACGAGCGGAACGGCAGCCCCAGCTCCGCCCGGAACAGGTGCGAGAGCCGGCTCTCGGACAGTCGCGCCACCCCGGCCGCCTCCGCCAGCCGCACCCGCTCCCGCCCGGGCAGCCAGGCCAGTACCCGGGCCAGCCCCGGATGCGGATCCCGCCCGGGCTCCGGGCCCTGCGGGAGTACGGAATCCAGGGCGCGGGCCGCCGCGAAGGGATCTGCCGGGAGCCCCGGCGGTACGAGGCCTCCCGCGTCCCCCGCCAGATCCGTGAGCAGGCGCCCGGCGGCCGAGGCGGGGTCGTAGTGCAGCACCAGCCCGCGCGGGACCCCGCGCAGCACGCAGTGGCGTACCCCGGCCGGAATCACGTGCGCCCGGCAGCCGAAGGGCTCCCCCGAGGGGCCGGACAGCAGCAGCTCGTCCTCGCCGAGGGTGGCGATGAGCTGCACGGAATGGTGCGCGTGGGCGGACGCGGGCCCCACGGCCCCGCCGTACAACAACCCCCCGGGCCTCAGCCGCGCCCGCCCGGCCCACCCGTCGAGGGTCATCCCGGAGCCGGGAACGGCGAAGCGCCCCCGCCCAGTGCCTTGGTCACCCAAGTCGATCTCCCCATGGGCGGGGACGCTATCAAGTGGTGCTGCCCGGCGGGGACCTAGAAGTCCTCGTCCAGGTCGACGGTGCCCTCCACCGCGACCTGGTAGGCCGACGGGCGGCGCTCGAAGAAGTTGGTCAGTTCCTGGACGCCCTGGAGCTCCATGAAGGAGAACGGGTTCTGCGAGCCGTAGATCGGCGCGAAGCCGAGGCGGACCAGGCGCTGGTCCGCGACGCACTCCAGGTACTCGCGCATCGACTCGGTGTTCATGCCCGGCAGGCCGTCACCGCACAGGTCGCGGCCGAACTGGAGCTCCGCCTCGACGGCTTCCTTGAGCATGTCGGTGACCTGCTGCTGGAGGTCGGCGTCGAAGAGGTCGGGCTCTTCCTTGCGGACCGTGTCGATGACCTCGAAGGCGAAGCTCATGTGGGCGCTCTCGTCACGGAACACCCAGTTCGTGCCCGTGGCCAGGCCGTGCAGCAGGCCGCGCGAGCGGAACCAGTAGACGTACGCGAACGCCCCGTAGAAGAACAGGCCTTCGATGCACGCCGCGAAGCAGATCAGGTTCAGCAGGAAGCGGCGGCGGTCGGCCTTGGTCTCCAGTCGCTCCAGCTTCTCGACCTCGTTGATCCACTTGAAGCAGAACTGGGCCTTCTCGCGGATCGAGGGGATCTCCTCGACCGCGTCGAAGGCGGCCGCGCGGTCGTCAGGGTCGGGCAGGTAGGTGTCGAGCAGCGTCAGGTAGAACTGGACGTGCACGGCCTCCTCGAAGAGCTGGCGCGACAGGTACAGGCGCGCCTCCGGGGAGTTGATGTGCTTGTACAGGGTCAGGACGAGGTTGTTCGAGACGATCGAGTCGCCCGTCGCGAAGAAGGCGACGAGGCGTCCGATCATGTGCTGCTCGCCGGGCGTGAGCTTGGCGAGGTCGGCCACGTCCGAGTGGAGGTCGACCTCCTCCACGGTCCAGGTGTTCTTGATCGCGTCCCGGTAGCGCTCGTAGAAGTCCGGGTAGCGCATGGGGCGGAGGGTCAGTTCGAAGCCCGGGTCGAGAAGGTTCTTGGCGGTGGAGCTCATTACTGGCAGGCCTCGCAGGACTCGGGGTTTTCAAGGGAGCAGGCGAGCGCTTCCGCGGCGGCGGCCTCGGCGGCGGCCCGGGCCGCGGCGTCCGCGGTGTCGGCAGCTGCGGCGTTGACCGGCTGGGGGAGCGCCACCGGGGTGGTGGCCTGCGCGGCGCGGGCGATCTTCGTCGCCGGGCGCGAGCGCAGGTAGTACGTGGTCTTCAGGCCCTGCTTCCAGGCGTACGCGTACATCGACGACAGCTTGCCGATGGTGGGCGTCTCCAGGAACAGGTTCAGCGACTGCGACTGGTCGAGGAAGGGGGTGCGCGCGGCCGCCATGTCGATCAGGCCGCGCTGCGGGATCTCCCACGCCGTGCGGTACAGCTCGCGCACCTCGGCCGGGATCCAGCCGAAGCCCTGGACCGAGCCGGAGGCCTCGCGCAGCGCCTCGCGGGTCTGGGCGTCCCAGACGCCGAGCCGCTTGAGCTCCTGCACCAGGTAGCCGTTGACCTGGAGGAACTCCCCGCTCAGGGTCTCGCGCTTGAAGAGGTTGGAGACCTGCGGCTCGATGCACTCGTACACGCCCGCGATGGAGGCGATGGTCGCCGTCGGGGCGATGGCCAGGAGGAGGGAGTTGCGCATCCCGGACTTCGCGACCCGCGCGCGCAGCGCGTCCCAGCGCTCCGGCCAGTTCAGCTCGACGTCGTAGTGGTCCGGGTGCAGGACCCCGCGGGCCGTGCGGGTCTGCTCCCACGCGGGGAGCGGGCCGCTGCGCTCGGCCAGGTCGCACGAGGCCTCGTACGCAGCGAGCATGATGCGCTCGGAGAGCTTCGTGGACAGGGCCTTCGCCTCGGCGGAGTCGAAGGGCAGCTTCAGCTGGAAGAAGACGTCCTGGAGGCCCATCGCGCCCAGGCCCACCGGGCGCCAGCGGGCGTTGGAGCGGCCGGCCTGCTCGGTCGGGTAGAAGTTGATGTCCACGACGCGGTCGAGGAAGGTGACCGCGGTGCGGACGGTCTCGTCCAGGCGCTCCCAGTCGATGTCGCCCGACTCGGCGAGCACGAAGGCGCCGAGGTTGACCGAGCCGAGGTTGCAGACGGCGGTCTCGCCGTCGTTGGTGACCTCGATGATCTCGGTGCACAGGTTCGAGGAGTGGACGACGGTGCCCGGCT
The DNA here is from genome assembly GCF_041434015.1 of Streptomyces sp. NBC_00454. Lineage (GTDB taxonomy): Bacteria > Actinomycetota > Actinomycetes > Streptomycetales > Streptomycetaceae > Streptomyces. Next base: position 5,227,849 of record NZ_CP107907.1, read on the forward strand.
CCGCGGTCTGGTTGGCCGTGCGGTTGGAGGCGTCCTTGAAGGTCATCCAGCCCTGGCCGGTCTGCGCGAGGGTGCGCATCATCCGGCCGTACAGGTCGCGGGCGGGGATGGTCTTGCGGGCGAGGCCGCCGGCCTCGGCCTTGCGGTAGGCGGCGTCGAACTCGTCGCCCCACAGGTCGACGAGCTCGGGGACGTCGGCCGGGGAGAACAGCGACCAGTCGGCGTCCGCGTTCACGCGGCGCATGAACTCGTCCGGCACCCAGTGCGCCAGGTTCAGGTTGTGGGTGCGGCGCTGGTCCTCGCCGGTGTTGTCGCGGAGCTCCAGGAACTCCTCGATGTCGGCGTGCCAGGTCTCCAGGTAGACGGCCGCGGCGCCCTTGCGGCGGCCGCCCTGGTTGACGGCGGCGACGGAGGCGTCCAGCGTCTTGAGGAACGGCACGATGCCGTTGGAGTGGCCGTTGGTGCCGCGGATCAGGGAGCCGCGGGCGCGGATGCGCGAGTAGGACAGGCCGATGCCGCCGGCGTGCTTGGAGAGGCGGGCGACCTGGTGGTAGCGGTCGTAGATCGAGTCGAGCTCGTCCAGCGGGGAGTCCAGCAGGTAGCAGGAGGACATCTGCGGGTGCCGGGTGCCGGAGTTGAAGAGCGTGGGGGAGGACGGCAGGTAGTCCAGGCGGCTCATCAGCCGGTAGAGGGAGGCGACTTCCTCTACGGCCTGGACCGAGTCGTTCTCGGCGAGGCCCGCGGCCACGCGCAGCATGAAGTACTGCGGGGTCTCGATGACCTGGCGGGTGATCGGGTGGCGCAGCAGGTAGCGGCTGTGCAGGGTGCGCAGGCCGAAGAAGCCGAAGCGGTCGTCGGCGCCCTCGGCGAGCGCGTGGTCGACCAGTGCGTCGAGGCGGTTCGCGTGGAGCCGTACGAAGTCTGCGGTGCGGTCGGCGATCAGGCCCTCGCGGTGGCCCACCTCGACGGAGCCGGAGAACGAGAGGGAGCCCTGGCCGGCGGCCTCGTCGCGGACGGCGAGCGTCAGCAGGCGGGCGGCGAGCCGGGAGTACGCCGGGTCCTCGGAGATCAGCCCGGCGGCCGCCTCGGTGGCGAGCGTACGCAGCTCCGCCTCGTCGGCGGCGGCGCTGCGGCCGCGCAGGGCGGCGGCGGCGACCCGGCCGGGGTCGGTGTCGGGCAGATCGGCGGTCAGCTCGGTGAGCGTGCGCAACAGCGCGGCCCCCGGACCCTCATAGGCGGACGGGTCGGACTCGGCGCGCGGTGCGGAAGGCGCGATGGTCACGGGGGGAGCTCTCCCTCGCTCGGCTCCGGAACACCGCTGGTGCGGGGCGCGAGGGGGCGCACGCGGGGGAGTGCGGGCCTGGCAGGGCACGCATACGCCACGTGACGTCCACCGGCCCAACCGCGAGGCCCGGACGAATCGGCACCCGGGTCGGTCGATCCGGGCGCACTGTCGACAGGTCCTCGGACTTGTGGATGCCCCGACCGGGTTCGACCAGGTCCGGGCATTTCATACCGTTGCGGGACAGTTCCGGATTCTCACCGGATTCCCCTGCGACGACAGCGAGGTCGAGCATACATGTGGGGGCCACCGCTTGCGGTAGCCCCCACATGTTGTGTCGCTCGTCGGTGGTCGCGCGCCGTTACAGCTCGACGCGGTAGGTGAGCAGGGGCAGCCCCGGTACCGGGTACCAGTCGCGCTCCGGGGTCCGTACGAAGCCCAGCCGGTGGTAGATCCGGTGTGCCCCCAGCATCTTCTCCGTGGTCGAGAGCACCAGGTGGGTCACACCCTCCAGCTCCCGGGCGCGGGCCGTGCAGGCGCGCACCAGGGCCTCGCCGGCGCCCCGGCCGCGGGCCTCGGGGGAGACGGCCAGCATCCGGAACTCCGCCTCGTGGGGGCCGGCGATCTGGGCGAGGGGGCTGCCGGGAGGGGCGAAGGTCACATTGCCGAGCAGCGTGCCCTCGTACTCCGCGACGATCACTTCGGCGTCGGCGGCCCGGCCGGCGACGTCGCGCAGCAGCTCCAGGTAGGGGTCGTCCTCGGCAAAGTCCAGCAGGTCGTCGCCGAGGTAGGCCTGTGCGGTGAGCTCGCCCAGCTCTTCGTATTCGGCGGCCGTTGCCGCCCTGATGACGATGTCCATGCGGTCGAGTGTGCAATACGGGTGTCGGTGCCCGGCGCTATCGTCGGAGGCAGCACCGTCGAGGAAGGCGAGCGAGGCATGACCGTGATGACCGACCGTCCCCACATGACGACCGAAGAGTTCGAGGACCTGGCCCGCATAGCCGCCCAGCAGGCGGAGGGGCTGCGACTGGAATTCATCGGCGGGGTGCTGAGGAGCAAGGCCATGCCAGACGGGGACCACGGGAGGGTCATTCTGTGGCTGACGCGGATCTGTATGCAGCACCACCCGGACTTCTGGCTGCACCCGGGGCAGGGAATCAAGGCGGAACAGTACCGGGAGGGCCGCGCCATTCCGGACGGGGTTCTGGCGCACGAGGACGCGTTCGTCGGGCAGGGTGACTGGGTGGATCCCGGCCCGATCCTGATGGCCGTCGAGGTGACCTCGTGGGACTCCGACACAGAGCGGCGCGACCGGATCGAGAGGCCCCGCGCTTATGCGCAGACTGGTATCCCCGTCTACCTGCTCATTGACCGGCTCAAGTGCCAGGTTCTCGTCCACAGCGACCCGGATGGCAACGGCTACGAGACCGTACGCACCGTTCCCTTCGGCAAGGAGGTCAAGCTCCCCGACCCCGTCGGCATCACCCTCCACACGGAGCCCCTCAAGGACTGGGTGCGCTGAGCACGCCGCAGGGCCCCGCCCGCAATGGGCAGGGCCCTGCGGGCGGGCTCAACAGCAGCGGAACCCCTCGCGCGGGTCCGCTTCGCGGGCGTCCATGCGGGCGCGCTCGAAGGCCCGTCGGGTCATGACCTCGGCGTCCGGGTCGTGGGTGCGGGCGTGGGCGACGTAGCGGTCGTACGCCGCCTCGCCCGAGAACTCCCGTACGAAGTACCGGGCCCGGCCCAACACCTGCCGCAGGCCGCTCACGCCGGCTCCTTCACGCGGCCCCCGCCCGAGTCGAGTCCGGCGGCGGCGAGCTCCGCGCGCTCCTCGGCGGTCGGGATCAGCCCGGCCGGGGCGATGATCCGGGACTCCTCCCACGGGGTCTCGGCCAGGGTGACGGACTCCGGCTTGCGGACGGCGTTGAAGCAGGTCCGGGCCGCGTCGAGCAGGACGATGATGATCAGCAGTGCGAAGAGCACCGACAGGACCCCGTCCACCGTGGCGTTGGTGACCACGGTGTGCATCTCGTCCATGTTCTTGGCGGGCTTGAGGATCTTGCCGGCGTCGATGCCGTCCTGGTAGAGGTCCCGCTGCGCGAAGAAGCCGATCTTCGCGTTGTCCGAGAAGATCTTCTGGTAGCTGGCGGTGAGGGTGACGGCCACGTCCCACGCCAGCGGAACGCCCGTCACCCAGGCCCACTTGAGCCGGCCCGACTTGATCAGCAGCGTGGTGCAGACGGCCAGGGCGACCGCCGCGAGCAGCTGGTTCGCGATCCCGAACAGCGGGAAGAGCTGGTTGATGCCGCCCAGCGGGTCCTTGACGCCGACCCACAGGAAGTAGCCCCAGCCGCCGACGACGATCGCGCTGGCGAACCAGACGCCCGGCTTCCAGCTGATGTCCTTGAAGGACTTGTGCATGTTGCCGAGGGTGTCCTGGAGCATGAACCGGCCCACGCGGGTGCCCGCGTCGACCGTGGTCAGGATGAACAGGGCCTCGAACATGATCGCGAAGTGGTACCAGAAGGCCTTCATCGAGGAGCCGCCGACCACGGAGGAGAAGATCTCCGACATTCCGAGTGCGAAGGTCGGCGCGCCGCCCGTGCGGGACAGCAGGCTGGCCTCCTCCACGTCCTTCGCGGCCTGCGCGAGGGCGTCGGGGGAGATGGCGAACCCGAAGTGGGTCACCGCCTCCGAGGCGGTCTGGACGGTGGCGCCGACGACTCCGGCGGGGGAGTTGACGGCGAAGTACAGGCCCGGATCGATGATGCAGGCCGCGATGATCGCCATGACGGCGACGAAGGACTCGGTCAGCATCGCGCCGTAGCCGATGACCTTGACCTGGGTCTCCTTCTGGATCATCTTCGGGGTGGTGCCGGAGGAGACCAGCGAGTGGAACCCGGACAGGGCTCCGCAGGCGATGGTGATGAAGACGAAGGGGAACATCGAGCCGGCGAACACCGGGCCGTCGCCGCGCGAGGCGAAGTCGGTGACCGCGGGCATCTTCAGGACCGGCATCGAGACGACCACGCCCACGGCCAGCAGGCCGATGGTGCCCACCTTCATGAAGGTGGAGAGGTAGTCGCGCGGGGCGAGCAGCATCCACACCGGCAGCACGGATGCCACGAACCCGTACGCGATCATCCAGATGACCAGCGTCTCCTTCTCCAGCGTGAAGGTGTCCGCCAGCGAGGACTCCGCGACCCAGCCGCCCGCGACGATGGCGAGCAGCAGCAGCGCGACGCCGACGAAGGAGACCTCGGTGACCCGGCCCGGGCGCAGGACGCGCAGGTAGAAGCCCATGAAGAGGGCGATCGGGATGGTCATGCCGATGGAGAAGACGCCCCACGGGGAGTGCGCCAGGGCGTTGACGATGACCAGCGCCAGCACCGCCAGCAGGATGATCATGATGGCGAACACGGCGACCAGCGCGGCGGCGCCGCCGACGGGGCCGATCTCGTCCCGGGCCATCTGGCCGAGCGAACGGCCGTTGCGTCGGGTGGAGAAGAAGAGCGTGACCATGTCCTGGACCGCGCCCGCGAAGATCACGCCGGCCACGATCCAGATGGTGCCGGGCAGGTAGCCCATCTGTGAGGCGAGTACGGGGCCCACCAGCGGGCCGGCGCCGGCGACGGCGGCGAAGTGATGGCCGAAAAGTACCCGTCGGTCGGTCGGGTGGAAGTCGACACCGTTGTCGAGGCGTTCGGCGGGGGTGGCGCGGGTCTTGTCCACCTTCAGGACGCGGTTCGCGATGAAGCGCGCGTAGAAGCGGTAGCCGATCGCGTACGAGCCCAGCGCGGCGGCGAGCAGCCACGCGGCCGAGATCTCCTCGCCGCGGGAGAGCGCCAGCACGCCCCAGCCGATGGCGCCGACGAGCCCCACGAGCACCCACAGGGCCACGGACCGGGGAGACATGCGCCCCAGCGCCCCCGTGGCGCCCTCGGGCCCCTGTGACGGCGAAGGCGAGCCCGGCGTGGTGCCCGGACTCGCCGCGTTCCGTTCTGTTTCCGTTGCTTCCGGTTCAGGCATGATCCCTGGTCCCCTCGTCGATCATCTGCGTAAGCGCAGGGAATCTACGGGGGACCGCCCGGTGGACGTAACCCCCCGTCCGCATAGCGGAACGAGAGTCAACTACGAATCAGACCGCGGGGCGCTGGAGTCGGGCGACGAACTTGTAACGATCGCCGCGGTACACCGAACGCACCCACTCGACGGGCTCCCCGTCGGCGTCCAGCGAATGGCGGGAAAGCATCAGCATCGGCAGTCCGACGTCCGTGCCGAGCAGCCCGGCCTCCCGCGGAGTGGCCAGCGAGGTCTCGATGGTCTCCTCGGCCTCGGCGAGGCGCACGTCGTACACCTCGGCGAGGGCGGTGTAGAGGGAGGTGTACTTGACCAGCGAGCGGCGCAGCGCGGGGAAGCGCTTGGCCGAAAGATGGGTGGTCTCGATGGCCATCGGCTCGCCGCTCGCCAGCCGGAGCCGCTCGATGCGCAGGACCCGGCCCCCCGTGGCGATCTTGAGCAGGCCGGCCAGGGTGTCGTCGGCCGTCACGTAGCCGATGTCCAGGAGCTGGGACGTGGGTTCCAGGCCCTGGGCCCTCATGTCCTCGGTGTAGGACGAGAGTTGGAGCGGCTGGGAGACCTTCGGCTTGGCGACGAAGGTGCCCTTGCCCTGAATCCGTTCCAGTCGTCCCTCGACGACGAGCTCCTGGAGTGCCTGTCGGACCGTGGTCCGCGAGGTGTCGAATTCGGCCGCGAGCGTGCGCTCGGGCGGTACCGGCGTGCCCGGCGGCAGTGTCTCGGTCATGTCGAGCAAGTGCCGCTTGAGTCGGTAGTACTTGGGCACGCGCGCCGTACGGGTGGCCGCCCCGCCATCCGGCTCCGTGGTCGCCCCTTCGGTGGCCATCGCCGCCCGCCTTCCCGACTCCAGTTTCGTTGCCGTCACCGGCTCCTCCGATATGTGCGGTCACATCGTGACACGGGCGGGAGGACAGGCCTCCTCCCTCCCCCAGGTGTCGGTCCGATAACGGACCGAGCACCCGCTCATTAGACCCTTGACACCCCTAAAGGTCTAGGCCAAGCTCCCGTTACTGGTCTACACCAATATGGATCAGATCCCGGCCCCACGGGCAGTACTTGGTGCTTTTGAGTCACCGCGGCGGGCAAGGGAAGTTGCAGGCAGCATCCCTGAGGAGGGTGGCGTGAAGCGCAAGCTCATTGCGGCAGTCGGAGTCGCGGGCATGGTTATCGGCCTCGCGGCGTGTGGTGGGTCTGACGGCAAGGGGACCGCCGACAAGGCCTCCGACGCCAAGGAGCTCACCGTCTGGCTCACGGTCGACGCCCAGAACAACTGGCCGGAGCTGGTGAAGGCGGCCGACGACGCCATCGTCGCCAAGCACCCCGGCATCACCATCAAGCACGAGTACTACGGCTGGCCGGACAAGAACGCCAAGCTGGACGCGGTCCTCGCCACGGACAAGGCCCCGGACGTTGTCGAAATGGGCAACTCCGAGATGATCGGCTACATGTCGACCGGAGCCTTCTCCGAGCTCGACGCCTCGAAGTTCGAGAACTCGGCGACCTGGCTGGACGCCCTCAAGCAGTCCGTCACCTACGAGGGCAAGACCTACGGCGTCCCCTACTACGCCGGTGGCCGTGTCGGCACCTGGCGCAAGGACATCGCCGCCGAGGTCGGCGTCACCGCCGCCCCCAAGACCTGGGCCGAGTACACCTCCGCCCTGGACAAGATCCAGGCCGCGAAGGGCGACAAGTTCAGCGCGCTCTACCAGCCCTCCCCGGACTGGTACGCCGCGATGTCCTACGTCTACGACGCCGGCGGCGCCATCGCCAAGAAGGACGGCGACAAGTGGAAGGGCTCCCTGTCCTCCCCCGAGTCGCTGAAGGGTCTGGCGCAGTACAAGGACCTCCTCGACAAGTACATGCACGCGGACAAGACCAAGGACGAGTCCGACCGCCCGGTCGTCTTCGGCCAGGGCAACTCCGCCGCGATCTTCGCCGCCGGCTGGGAAGGCGCCACCGCGGCCGACCCGAAGAGCGACAAGGTCGGCGGCCTGAAGGACAAGCTGGAGAACTTCGTCCAGCCCGGTCCGAACGGCAAGAACCTCCCCGTCTTCCTCGGCGGTTCGGACCTGGCGGTCCCGTCCAAGTCCAAGGCCAAGGACGTCGCGGCCGAGTGGATCAACGTCTTCACCGGTGCGCAGGGCCAGAAGGGCCTGATCGGCAAGGGCAACCTGCCGAACAACAAGACGGACCTCGCTCCGCTGAAGGCCGACCCGAAGACCACGGTCTCCGCCACGGCGGCCGAGTCCTCCTGGTTCGTCCCCACCGCCGTGGGCTGGGGCCAGATCGAGAAGGGCAAGGTCCTCCAGACCATGCTCCAGGAGATCGGCACCGGCAAGAAGTCGGTGGAGGAGGCGGCCAAGGCCGCTGACGCCGAGATCGACAAGGTCATCAACACCAAGTGACCTGAGTAAGCGGGGCCCCGCCGGATCGGCGGGGCCCCGCTGCCCGTCAAGAGAGGGACTCCCGAGGAGCGCGCGATGAGTGCCGCACAGACAACCACCGCCGACCTGCCGCCGGCGAAGAAGACTTCAGCCGGAGCCGGTACGGGGAGCAAGGGCAAGCCGGGCAAGCCCGCCCGCAAGGGTTCGGGCGCGACCCCCTGGCTGCTGCTGGCTCCGTGCATGCTGATCATCGCCCTCATCATGGGGTACCCGCTCTACAGACTCGTGGCCCTCTCCTTCCAGAGCTTCGGCAAGAAGGAACTCTGGGGGTTCAAGGACGCCGAGTTCGTGGGCCTGGACAACTTCACGAAGATCCTCGGAGACGGGGTCTTCTGGACCGTCGTCCTGCGCACCGTGGTCTTCGCGGCCGGAGCCGTCATCCTGACCATGGCCATCGGCATGCTCATCGCGCTGCTGCTGCAGAAGGTCTCGGGCCTGGTCAAGGCGCTCATCAGCATCGCCCTCGTGGCGAGCTGGGGCATGCCCATCATCGTCGCCACGGCCGTCTTCAAGTGGCTCTTCGACTCCGGCTACGGCGTCCTCAACTACCTGCTGAGCCAGCTCCCCGGCGTGGACATGATCGGCCACAACTGGTTCGCCAGCGGCCCCCAGGGCCTCGTGGTGATCATGCTCCTCGTGGTCTGGGGCGCGGTGCCCTTCGTGGTCATCACCCTCAGCGCCGGTCTGACCCAGGTGCCCAAGGAGCTGGAAGAGGCCGCGCGCCTCGACGGCGCCGGCGCCTGGGGAGTCTTCCGGCACGTCACCCTCCCCATCCTGAAGCCGATCATCGTCATGCTGACGACCCTCTCGGTGATCTGGGACATGGGTGTCTTCCCGCAGGTCTTCGTCATGCGAAACGGCAACCCCGAAGCAGAGTTCCAGCTGCTGACGACGTACTCGTACCAGCAGGCCTTCGTGGTCAACGACTACTCGGGCGGCTCCGCGATCGCCCTGGTGACCGTCCTGCTGCTGCTCGGAGTCGTCGCCGTCTACATGCGCCAGATGCTCAAGATCGGAGAGGTGGAATGACGATCACCACCGCGACCCCGCCCGCCGCGCGCCGCCAGCGGAGCAGGCTGCTGAGGAAGTCCAAGCTCGGCTGGAACTTCATCGGACTCCTGGTCTTCGCCGTCATGGGCTTCCCGGTCTACTGGATGCTCAACACGGCCTTCAAACCGGCCAAGGACGCGATCGACCCGAACCCCCACTTCTTCCCGCGCACCTTCACGCTGGAGAACTTCCGGCGCGCGCTGCAGATCTCGGACTTCTGGGGCCCCGTCGGACGCAGCATGATCGTGTCGCTGGTGGTGGTCACCATCGGAATCGCCGTCGGCATGCTGGCCGCCCTGGCCATCTCCCGCTTCGCCTTCCGCGGCCGCAAGATCGTGATCGTCGGCATCCTCGCCGTCCAGATGATCCCGCTCGTCGCGATGATCATCCCGGTCTTCCTGCTGCTGAACGACCTCGGTCAGTACGACAAGCTCACCGGCCTGATCATCACGTACCTGACCTTCATCCTGCCCTTCACGGTCTGGACGCTGCGCGGGTTCATCGTCAACATCCCCAAGGAACTGGAAGAAGCCGCCCAGGTCGACGGCTGCACCCCGACCGGCGCCTTCCTGCGGGTGGTCTTCCCACTGCTCGCCCCGGGCATGGTCGCCACATCCGTCTACGGCTTCATCCAGGCGTGGAACGAGTACCTCTACGCCCTGATGCTGATGAGCCAGCAGAACCAGACGGCCACCGTCTGGCTCGGCAACTTCACCACCAAGAACGGCACCGAGTTCGCCCCGATGATGGCGGGCTCCACCATGATGGCGGTCCCGATCGTCGTCCTCTTCCTCATCGTCCAGCGCAAGATGGCCGCGGGCCTCACCGCCGGCGCCGTGAAGGGATAACGGCCCATGACTGTCCTTGCGCACCGAACGGATACGCTCACCCGTGACGCCCTCGCGGTGCTCCAGCCCGGCTTCGAGGGCACCACCGCCCCCGCCTGGGTGCTGCGCCGGGTCTCCGAAGGGCTCACCGCCGTCGGCCTCTTCGGCCGCAACATCGCCTCGCCCGACCAGCTCGCCGCACTCACCGCGCAGCTGCGGCGCGAGCGGGACGACGTCCTCGTCGCCATCGACGAGGAGGGCGGTGACGTCACCCGCCTGGAGGTCCGGGGCGGCTCCTCGTTCCCCGGGAACCTCGCGCTCGGCGCCGTGGACGACACCGACCTGACCCGCGACGTCGCCCGCGAACTCGGCCGCCGCCTCGCCGAATGCGGGGTGAACCTCAACTGGGCCCCGTCCGCGGACGTCAACTCCAATCCGGACAACCCGGTCATCGGCGTACGCTCCTTCGGCGCCGACACCCAGCTCGCGGCCCGGCACACCGCCGCGTACGTCGAAGGCCTCCAGGCCGCCGGCGTCGCCGCCTGCACCAAGCACTTCCCCGGCCACGGCGACACCAACGTCGACTCGCACCACGCGCTGCCCCGCATCGACGTGGACCTCGAGACCCTGGCCGCGCGCGAACTCGTACCGTTCCGGGCGGCCATCGAGGCCGGCACGCTGGCCGTCATGAGCGCGCACATCCTCGTGCCCGCCCTGGACCCGACCCGCCCGGCCACCCTGAGCCCGCAGATCCTGACCGGTCTGCTGCGCAAGGAGCTCGGCTACGAGGGCCTGATCGTCACCGACGGCATGGAGATGAACGCCATCGCCGGGACGTACGGCATCGAGCGCGGCTCGGTGCTGGCCATCGCGGCCGGCGCCGACGCGATCTGTGTCGGTGGCGGACTCGCCGACGAGGAGACCGTCCTGCGCCTGCGCGACGCCCTGGTCGCGGCCGTACGCGAGGGCTCGCTCCCGGAGGAGCGGCTCGCCGAGGCCGCCGCACGGGTGCGGTCCCTGGCCGAATGGACCCGGCGCTCGCGCGCCGCCCTCGCCGCGCCGGGCGCGCACCAGGAGGGGAGCGCGCCCGGCATCGGCCTGGCCGCGGCCCGCCGCGCGGTGACGGTCTCGGGCTCGCCCGCTGCCGCCGCCCCGGTGAACGCCCCGTACGTGGCCACGCTCGCGCCCGTCGCGAACGTCGCCGTGGGCGACGAGACCCCGTGGGGAGTGGCCGGGGAACTGGCCGCGCTGATCCCGGGCACCGAGTCGGGCGTGTACCCCGAGGGCTCCTCGGCCGCCGACATCCTGGCGGCCGCGGGCAACCGCACCGTCGTCGCGGTGGTCCGCGACGCGCACCGCCACCCCTGGATGACCGAGGCCCTGGACGCGCTGGTCGCGGTCCGCCCGCAGACCATCGTCGTCGAGATGGGCCTGCCGAGGGCCGAGCCGCGGGGGGCGCTGTACATCGCCACGCACGGGGCCGCCCGGGTGTGCGGCAAGGCTGCCGCCGAGGTCATCGCCGGGGTGTAGCGGCCCCCGGCGGGGCTGGATTCACACACAGACGAAGGGCCGGGCACCCCCAGGGGTGCCCGGCCCTTCGTGTCGTACCGGTGCGGCTACAGGCCCTGCCAGGCGGGCTTGTTGGCGTAGGTGTGGCGGAAGTAGTCCGCGAGCTTCAGCTTGGACGCGGCGGCCTCGTCCACGACGACCGTGGCGTGGCGGTGCAGCTGGAGCGCGGAGGCCGGGACCAGGGCGGACAGCGGGCCCTCGACGGTCTGCGCCACGGCCTCGGCCTTGCCCTCGCCGGTGGCCAGCAGGACCAGGTGGCGGGCGTCGAGGATGGTGCCGATGCCCTGGGTGATGACGTGGTGGGGCACCTGGTCTATGTCGTTGTCGAAGAAGCGCGCGTTGTCCACGCGGGTCTGCTCCGTCAGCGTCTTGATGCGGGTGCGCGAGGCGAGCGAGGAGCACGGCTCGTTGAAGCCGATGTGCCCGTCCGTGCCGATGCCCAGCAGCTGGAGGTCGACGCCGCCGGCCTCGGCGAGCGCCCGGTCGTACGCGTCGCACGCGCCGACGATGTCGGCGGCGCTGCCGTCGGGGCCGATGAAGGAGGCCTCGGACAGGCCCAGCGGCTCGACGACCTCGCGCAGCACCACGGCGCGGTAGGACTCCGGGTGACCGGCGGGCAGGCCGACGTACTCGTCGAGCTGGCAGATGCGCGCCTTCGAGGCGTCGACCTTGCCGGCCTTGACCTGGGCGGCCAGCGCCTCGTAGATGGGCAGCGGGGTAGAGCCGGTCGCCACGCCGAGCAGGGCCTCGGGCTTGCGGCGGACCAGGGCGGCCATGGCCTCCGCGATGAGCTCGCCGCCTGCCTTGGCGTCCGGGACGATGACAACTTCCACGCGGGGCCTGCCGATCTGGAGTGTGACGATTGTGGTATAGACCAATCTAGCAGAGAGAGGCCTTCCGCGGCCTGTCTTTGCACACTTCCATGGTGGTCCGGATCCCGGCTCCCGGCCTCCCGGGAGCCGGGCCCGGGGCACGGCCTAGAGCAGCGAGAGCTGGAGCCCGCCCGTCACGGCGAGGTGCTGGCCCGTGACCCAGCGGGAGTCGGGGGAGGCGAGGAAGGCGACCACGTCCGCGACCTCCTCCGGGGTGCCGAGCCGGTCGAAGACGGAGCGGGAGGCGGCGTGCGCGCGGGCCGCCGGGTCCGCGAGCCAGGCCGCGTTCAGATCGGTTTCGACGATGCCGGGGCCCACCGAGTTCACCGTGATGTTCCGGGGGGCGAGCTCGGCGGCCAGGGACACCGTCAGCGCGTTCACCGCGCCCTTGGCCATGATCGTGGCGAGGATCGCGGGCAGGGCGATGTCGGGGGTGCCGGTCACGTTCACGATCCGGCCGCCGTCCCGCAGTCGCGCCAGGCCGTGCTGGATCACGAAGAACGGCGCCTTCGCGTTGAGCGCGTGCGTCCGGTCGTAGGTCTCCTCGTCGGTCGAGCCGATGCCGGCGAAGGTGGCCCCGCCCGCGTTGTTCACCAGGATGTCCACCCCCTCCGTGGCCAGCGGATGGGCCGCGTACGCCTCCCAGAGCGCCTGTGCGCCGCCCGGTACGTCGAGCTCGGCGGCGATCGCGAAGGCCCGCCCGCCGGCCGCCCCGATGGCCTCCACGGTCTCCTTGGCCGCCGCGGCGTTGCTCCCGTAGGCCACCGCGACCAGTGCGCCGTCCCGGGCCAGGCGCTCCGCGACGGCCCGGCCGATGCCCCGGCTGCCGCCCGTGACCAGTGCCGTCTTCCCCTTGAGCACGCCCATGGCGAACCCCCCATTCGGTAGCGATCGATACAGAACTCGATGACCGTACCAGATTTCATAGCGAGCGCTATAGAATGAGCCCATGGTGACCGGACAGCGCGGCAGGCCCCGCTCCTTCGACCGCGACGCGGCCCTGGACAAGGCGATGTTCGCCTTCTGGGAGAACGGCTACGAGGCCACGTCGATCTCCGACCTGACCGCAGCGCTCGGCATCGGAGCGCCGAGCCTCTACGCGGCCTTCGGCGACAAGCGCAAGCTCTTCGACGAGGTCGTGGTGGTCTACGGCGGCCGGTACGGGGACTTCGCGGCCGTGGCGCTCGCCGAGGAGCCCACCGCCCGCGCGGCCCTGGGCCGCATCCTGCACGAGGCGGCCGAGGTCTACACCGACCCGGCGCACCCGCCGGGCTGCATGGTGATCAGTGCGGCCGTGAACACCACCTCGAAGGAGGTGGCGCAGGCGCTGCGCGAACGCCGCGAGGCCAACCTGGTGATGTTCGAGACCCGGATCCGGGCCGACATGGCCACGGGCGCCCTGCCGGAAGCCACGGACGCGCGGGCGCTGGCCCGCTATGCCGGGGCCGTGCTGCAGGGGATGTCCCAGCAGTCGCGCGACGGGGCGGGCCGCAGGGAGCTGGAGGCGGTCGCGGAACTGGCGATGCTCGCCTGGCCGCGTTAGGGGCCGGGGGAGTGCGGGGCCGCCCGGCGGCCGCTGGCCACTCGGCGGTCGTTCCGCGGTCATTCCTCTGGGCACGGTGCCGGGTGGGACCCTCAGCCCGCCCGGCACCGTAGCCCGGAGTACTTGCGACCGACGGGTGTGCGGTTCCCGGCGGCCTGTGGGGAGGTTCCGCGCGGTCAGGGCAGAGCGCGCGGCTTACCTCGATCCGTCCTCCTGTGCGGGGAGGGCGGAAGTATGAAGCAATTGTGGACTAGACCAATCTGTTCTGTCCATCCAATGACCGGACCCTGGTTCCCGTCACTTCCTCCAACCCTACGCGGAACCCGGGGCTCCTGGATACTCCGCGGTATCGCGCTGCGGAAAGTCATGGCCCATACCCGGGGTACGCTCGCCACGTGCCCTCCATGAACGACCTCGTACGCCAGCACACCGCTCTCAGTGAAACCGACCTGGAGTGGCTCCACCTGCTGGTCTCGGAGTGGCAGCTGCTCTCCGACCTCTCCTTCGCCGACCTCGTGCTGTGGGTCCCCACCCTCGACGGCGCCCGGTACGTCTCGGTCGCTCAGATGCGCCCGAACACCGGCCCCACCTCGTACCAGGACGACATGGTCGGCCACCTGGTCCCGCGCGGCCGCCGTCCGCTGCTCGACGCCGCGCTCGACGAGGGCCGCATCGTGCGCGAGGGAGACCCGGAGTGGCGCGAGGAGGTGCCGGTCCGCGTCGAGTCGATCCCCGTGCGCCGCGAGGGCCGGGTGCTGGGCGTCATCGCCCGCAACACCAATCTGCTCACTGTGCGTACACCCAGCCGGCTGGAGCTCACCTACCTCCAGTCCGCCTCCGACCTGGCCCAGATGATCGCGGCGGGCTCCTTCCCGTTCCCCGGCCAGCAGGTGGACATGGACGCCTCCCCGCGGGTCGGGGACGGCCTGATCCGGCTCGACGCCGACGGCGTGGTGACGTACGCGTCCCCGAACGCGCTCTCCGCCTACCACCGGCTCGGCCTCGCCTCCGACCTGGTCGGCCAGCACCTGGGCAACATCACCTCCGAACTGGCCCCCTCGCGCGGCCCGGTGGACGAAGCCCTGGTCAAGCTCGCCAGCGGCTGGGCCCCGCGCGAGACCGAGGCCGAGGGCAACGGCGGGGTCATCCAGCTGCGGGCCATTCCGCTCAAGCCCAAGGGGACCCGGATCGGTTCCCTCGTCCTGTGCCGCGACGTCACGGAACTGCGCCGTCGCGAACGTGAATTGATCACCAAAGATGCGACCATCCGGGAGATCCACCACCGGGTGAAGAACAACCTCCAGACCGTGGCCGCGCTCTTGCGCCTCCAGGCCCGGCGGATGGATTCCCCGCAGGGGCGCGAGGCGCTGAACGAGGCGGTCCGCCGCGTCGGTTCGATCGCGATCGTGCACGAGACGCTGTCTCAGAACCTGGATGAACGGGTCGAGTTCGACGAGATCGCCGACCGCGTGATCGCGATGGTCGCCGAGATCTCCCCGGGCAAGGTCGACTGCCGGCGCATCGGACGCTTCGGAATCCTGGACGCGGAGGTCGCCACTCCGCTGGCGATGGTGCTCACGGAGATCCTGCAGAACGCCCTGGAGCACGCCTTCACCCAGGGGGAGGGCGGCACCGTGGAGGTGTCGGCGACCCGCTCGGGGAGCGGCCGCGGCGATGCCCGGCTGCTGATCTCGGTGATCGACGACGGCTGCGGTCTGCCCGAGGGCTTCGACCCCAAGCGGGCCGGCAACCTCGGGCTGCAGATCGTACGGACCCTCGTGGAGGGCGAGCTCGGCGGCAGCTTCGACATGGTTCCGGCCGAGCCGCGCGGCACCAAGGTCGTCCTCGACATACCGGTGATCTCGCAGAAGTAGGCGGCGCGCCGCCGGGCCGGAGCAGCGGCCCCGTCACTCAGAGTGAAGTGATGGGCCCCGGACAGCACTGAGCCCCGTACCGAATGGTTTTCGGTACGGGGCTCAAGAGCACGTTGCTGAGCGCTTAAAGGGGTACTACGCGCTGCGGCTCGAGGCTCGAAAGTCGATGTCAGGCGGTGGCGTTACGCGCCCGATTGCGAGCGGCGCGGCGCTTCATTGCGCGGCGCTCGTCCTCGCTGAGACCGCCCCAGACACCGGAGTCCTGGCCGGACTCAAGCGCCCACTGCAGGCACTGCTCCATGACGGGGCAACGGCGGCAGACGGCCTTGGCTTCCTCGATCTGCAGCAGCGCAGGACCGGTGTTGCCGATGGGGAAGAAGAGTTCCGGGTCTTCCTCGCGGCAAACGGCGTTGTGACGCCAGTCCATGGCTGCTCCATCTCCTTGTATTGCGGGCAGGTTGCTTGTGAATGTGAACGCTTTCACGAATCCCTTCGTGAGGGAAGGGTGACCGCCCAGTTTGGGGAAAAACTCGCCCTGGGCTGCCGGAGATTCGTGGAGGGGTTCTGGCGGTCTGTGTGGGTGCCGGGTTCTGCGGGCTGTCCCGATCGCCATGTAGAGATTCGCAAACCTCGGACGGGGATACAACCCCTTCCGGAAAGTTTTTTTTGATTCGTCGGTGTCTACTAGGTCACAGCCCTACTTCGTGGGGGTGGACCGGCGTGTAAACGTTCGAGTGAAAGGACTTTGGGCCCTTCCACTCACACAATCACACGCAGTGCCCGGCGTACGCCTGTGAACCGAACGCTGGTGCGCAGTCCGAGGTGGTCTCCGTCCATCTGGAACGGAAGCGGCACCTTGGAATGCAAGGTGAAGTCGGTCAGATCGTGCAGAGACACCGCATGCTTTCCGTGCGGGCCGCGCTCAGGAGTCGAGGTCAGGAGCTGCGTCGCGTACCGGGCGACCGCCGGAGTTGACAAACGGTCCAGTGCCAATACGTCAAGTGCGGTATCGAACGATGCTTCGGGGGAGGCGTAGAGCGGCCGGTTGCCCAGATACGTCCAGGGTGAGGTGTTGCACACTATCGACAGCACCAGGTCCGTGACGGGATCCGCGCCGGGGCGCTCCAGCGTCACCGAGCCGCGCCGGCGGTTCGGCTCTTCCCAGAATTGACGCATCAGCTGTCGTACGTAGAGGGCGTGCGTCGAACGTTTGCCCCGTTCGCGCTGTTGTTCGACCCGGCCCACGACGCCCGCGTCGAAGCCGAAGCCCGCGCAGAAGGTGAACCAGCGCGCCGGCACCGACTCGTCCTCCGTGCCCGGCGTACCCGCCGCCAGCCCCAGGCCCACGGTCCGCTCGCGCCGCTCCCGCAGCGCGTCCAGCAGGGCGCCGGTCGCCTCGACCGCGTCGTTGGGCAGGCCGAGCGCACGGGCGAAGACATTGGTGGAACCGCCGGGGACCACGGCCAGGCCCGGCAGCCGGTCCGGATCGGGGCCCTCGTGCAGCAGTCCGTTGACCACCTCGTTGACGGTGCCGTCCCCGCCGAGGGCCACGACCAGGTCGATTCCGGTCTCGGCGGCCCTGCGCCCCAGGTCCCGGGCGTGCCCGCGGTACTCGGTGGTGACCGCCTCCAGCTTCATCTCGCTGGCCAGGGCGTGGGTCAGGACATCGCGCGTGCGCGCACTGGTGGTCGTCGCTGCTGGGTTGGCCACGAGAAGTGCACGCATGAGCGCAGCCTACCGACCCGTTCGTACGCGTCCCATACTGCCCGTCCCTCCGGGGGCGCGAGGCGCGCGGATACCCTGCTGGGGTGAGTACGAAGCCGACCCCCGCCGCGCCCGCCGTCCCCGCCTCCCTGCCCCGCAGGCTGACCGCGGCCGCCGCGCTCACCGCGCTGGAGGGCCTGGCCCTGGCCGGCCTCGGCGTCGCCGATCTGTACATGGGCATCGCCGGGGACGGCGACTCCCTGCAGGCCCTGACCGGCGGGGTCACCCTGCTCGTCCTGGCCGCGCTGCCGCTGGTCGCGGCGCGCGGGCTGCGCCTGGGCCGCCGCTGGAGCCGCGGCCCGGCGCTGATCACCCAGCTGATGGCGCTGCCGGTGGCCTGGATGCTGTGGACCGCAGGAGGGGCGATGAAGGTCACCGCCGCCATGGGTCTGGCCCTGGCCGCGCTGGCCGTCGTAGGCCTCCTGGTGAACCAGAAGGCCACGGGGGCACTGGGCATCGGGCCCGCGGAACAGGCCCGATAGCCCGTACGGGTACCTCTCCTACTCCTCGACGAGGAGCTTCTCGCGGAGCTGGGCCAGGGTGCGGGCCAGCAGCCGCGAGACGTGCATCTGGGAGATGCCGACCTCCTGCGCGATCTGCGACTGGGTCATGTTGCCGAAGAACCGCAGCAGCAGGATCCGCTTCTCCCGCGGCGGCAGCCCCTCCAGCAGCGGCTTGAGCGACTCGCGGTACTCGACGCCCTCGAGCGCCTCGTCCTCCGAGCCCAGGGTGTCCGCGACCGCCGGCGACTCGTCGTCGGTGTCGGGGACGTCCAGCGAGAGCGTGCTGTAGGCGTTGGCCGATTCGAGGCCCTCCAGGACCTCCTCCTCGGAGATCCCCAGCCGCTCGGCCAGTTCGTGGACCGTGGGGGAGCGGCCGTGCTGCTGGGACAGTTCGGCCGTCGCCGTGGTCAGCGAGAGCCGCAGCTCCTGGAGCCGCCTCGGGACGCGTACCGCCCAGCCCTTGTCGCGGAAGTGGCGCTTGATCTCGCCGACCACCGTGGGCGTGGCGTACGTGGAGAACTCGACCCCGCGGTCCGGGTCGAACCGGTCCACCGACTTGATCAGGCCGATGGTGGCGACCTGGGTCAGGTCGTCCAGCGGCTCGCCGCGGTTGCGGAAGCGCCGCGCCAGGTGCTCGACCAGCGGCAGGTGCATCCGTACGAGCCGGTTGCGCAGCTCGGCCTTCTCCACCGAGCCGTCGGGCAGCGCCCGCAGCTCGATGAACAGGGCCCGCGCGCCACTGCGGTCGCGCGGATCCGGCAGCGGCAGCGGGGCCGTGAACACCGGAGGCTGCAGGGCTTCCGGTGCGTCCGGTGTGTCCGCGGCAGGTGTCGCCGCGGCCCGGGCCGGGGCCCCGGGGGCCGTGGCAGCGGCCCCCGTTGGCTGGACCGGCAGTGTTTGGTCGTGCTGGTTGTCGCTCACAGGGCCCGCCCGTCGCTCCGCCGAGTCCAAAAAGCCGTCTTCCGCATCCGTGTCAGCCGGGTGCGGCCGGGCGTGCTGCTGTTCCGGAATGCCGCCGTCGACCTCGTGCCGTACCCGGGGCCGATCCCCGCCCCGCACCGGGACCTCCCCGCCGCTCACGCCGGGCCTGGTCCCGCGCCGCGCTGTTTGTAGAGGCTGATGCTCACCGTTCGGTCCTCCTCGACCGTGGCCTCGACCTTCCCGGCCAAGGCCGAGAGGACCGTCCACGCGAACGTGTCGCGCTCCGGTGCCCGCCCGTCGGTGGTCGGGGCGGAGACGGTCACTTCCAGCGAATCATCCACCAGCCGGAAGACGCAGCTGAGGACGGAGCCGGGCACGGCCTGCTGGAGCAGGATCGCGCAGGCCTCGTCCACCGCGATGCGGAGGTCCTCGATCTCGTCGAGGGTGAAGTCCAAACGTGCCGCGAGGCCGGCCGTGGCCGTCCGCAGCACCGACAGGTAGGCACCCGCAGCGGGCAGCCGGACTTCCACGAAGTCCTGGGTCCCGGGCTCGCCTGCGATCTGGGACACCCTCACCTCCAAGGTGGTACGAGCTCTGTTCGCCGGTGACGCTATCGCGATCCGGGCGATCGTGTCGCGGCACCCCGTGCTGGAGAGCGCAGGGCCCCGTCGAACACGACTGGCCGGAAGGCCATGCCTGCGACCAGTGACTGATGGTAAGCCCATGGGTACGCACAGTGGCTAGGGGTCTGCGGGCCCAAATCAGGGGAACCGGCGGAGGGTTGACCTACCCCGCTTCAGACGATCGAACCGTCGACAAAACACCATCGCCAGGTCTCGCCCGGTTCGAAGCTCCGCATGACGGGGTGGCCGGTCGCGTGGTGGTGCGCCGTGGCGTGCCGGTGCGGCGAGGAGTCGCAGCAGGCGACGTACCCGCACTGCAGGCACATCCGCAGCTGCACGGGATGGCTGCCGAGCTCCAGACATTCAGGGCAGGTCGGGGCAAGGGGGGCGGGCTCGGGGCGCGGCAGTTCGGGAACGTGGGTGCACTCGCTCATGATGGCCAGCGTACTGAGGTGTGGGCGCCCGAGGATGACGCGAATCAAGCGAGGATGATCTTCGATGGAGGTATTGCCGCTGGTGGCGCTGGTCGCCGGCTGCGCGATCGTGGCAGGTCTGGCCCGCCGCACGCCGGTGCCCGCGCCGCTCCTGCTGGTGGCCGCCGGGCTGATCGCGGCGTACGTGCCGGGCGTGCCCGCCTACGGCCTGGACCCGCACATCGTGCTGCCGCTGCTGCTCCCGCCGCTGCTCTACACGGCCGCGGTGGACAGCTCGTACCTGGACCTGCGGGCCAACCTGCGGCCCGTGGCGCTGCTCTCGGTGGGCTACGTGCTCTTCGCGACCCTCGCCGTCGGGTACGCCGCGTACCTGGTGGTGCCCGATCTCTCGCTGCCGGTGGCCCTGGTGCTGGGCGCGGTCATCGCCCCGCCCGACGCGGTCGCGGCGACGGCCATCGCCCGCCAGCTCGGGCTGCCGAACCGGATCACGACCATCCTCCAGGGGGAATCCCTGGTCAACGACGCCACCGCGATCACCGCGTACAAGGTGGCGCTGGCGGCGGCGGTCGGGGCGAGCGCCGGCTGGGCAGGCGGGATCGCGGAGTTCCTGCTGGCCTCGGTGGGCGGGGTGGGCGTGGGCCTGCTGCTGATGGTCCCGATCCACGTGATGCGCCAGCGGCTGCGCGAACCGCTCCTGCAGAACACCCTGTCGCTGCTGATCCCGTTCGTGGCCTACGCGGCCGCCGAGCGGGTGCACGCCTCGGGGGTCCTGGCGGTGGTGGTCGTCGCCCTGTACCTGGGGCACCGGGCCTGGCAGGTGGACTTCGCGACCAGGCTCCAGGAGGAGGCGGTCTGGAAGATGGTCGCCTTCATCCTCGAATCGGTGGTCTTCGCCCTGATCGGACTCCAGCTGCCGGTGGTCCTCAAGGGGCTCGGGCCGTACGAGGGCCTGGCCGCGGCCGGGTACGCGCTGGCCGTCTTCGTGATCGTGGTGGTGGCCCGCTTCGCCTGGGTCTTCCCGGCGACCTTCCTGCCGCGCCTGCTCTCGCGACGGGTCCGGGAGCGGGAACCGGAGACCAACTGGAAGGCCCCGGTCATCGTCGGATGGGCCGGGATGCGCGGCGTCGTCTCGCTGGCGATCGCCTTCTCCGTGCCGGTCAGCGTGCCGCACCGGAACCTGATCCTGTTCCTGACCTTCACGACGGTGATCGGCACGCTGGTGGTGCAGGGCCTGACCCTGCCCCCGCTCATCCGGCTGCTGCGGCTGCCGGCCCGGGACGCGCAGGCGGAGACCCTGGCCGAGGCCCAGGCCCAGAGCGAGGCCTCGCGGGCGGCGGACGACCGCCTGACGGAACTCCTCGCCTCCCCGTCGAACGCCCTCCCGCCCCCGCTGGCCGACCGGCTGCGGACGGTCCTGGAACGCAGGCGCAACGCGGTGTGGGAGCGGCTGGGAGAGGTCAACCCGGTGACGGGGGAGTCGGCGGACGACGTCTACCGCCGCCTGGCGGGGGAGATGATCGCGGCGGAACGCGAGGTCTTCGTCTCCCTGCGGGACGCGCGGCGCATCGACGACGAGATGCTGCGCGTCCTGCTGCGCCGCCTGGACCTGGAGGAGGCGGCGGCCTACCGCGAGGAGTCGGCCTAGGCCGACTCCCCCGGCAGGTCAGGGGCGCCCGGTGACGACCGCCGTCAGGGTGGTGCCCTCGGGGAACGCGCCCCCGCGGGTCAGGGCGAGCAGCGCCCAGAGGAGCTTCGCCACGTAGATCCGCTCCACCGGGAGCCCGTGCCGGGCCTCGAACTCCGCCGCGAAGGCCTCCAGCTCCTCGGGGACCCGGGCGTAGCCGCCGTGGGCGTAGCCCTCCGCCAGGGACCAGTCGCCCGCCGGGCCGCCGAAGGCCGCCGTCTGGAGGGAACGTATCTCCGCCTCCAGGAAGCCGCCCCCGACCACCGGCACGCCCACCGCCCGCTGACCGGCGTCCAGGCCCGCCGCCAGCCCGGCCAGCGTGCCCCCGGTGCCGCAGGCCACCGCGACCACGTCGCAGCTGCCGCGCAGCTCGCGCCCCAGCTCGGCGCAGCCGGTCAGCGCCAGGGCGTTGCTGCCGCCCTCCGGGATCACGTACGCGTCGCCCGCGCCGGCTTCCGCGGGGAGTCCCGCCTTGTCCCGGTAGGCCGACCGGGACACGAAGTGCAGCCGCATGCCGTCCGCCGCGCACCGGGCCAGCGACTCGTTCAGCGGCTGCCGCGCCAGCTCGTCGCCCCGTACGATCCCGACGGTCGCCATCCCCAGCAGCCGGCCCGCCGCGGCGGTGGCCCGGAGGTGGTTGGAGTAGGCCCCGCCGAAGGTCACCAGCCCCGGATACCCGCCCGCGACGGCCGCCCGCAGATTCGGCGCGAGCTTGCGCCACTTGTTGCCCGGAGGGTACAGGTCCACTGGTCCAAGTACGTCTGAGTCCCACGGGATGCTGGTGTGGATCAGGTCGTCCCGCTTCAGAAGCAAGCGGACGCCGTGCCGCTCGAACCTGTCGTCACGGATCTCCTGCAACGGGGACGGCGGGCGCGGCTGCAAGAGCACGTCAACGTTCGCGGGGCGATTCACCCGTCCATTGTGGGGCGCTCCTGCCCATGCCGTCGCACGTCAGAGCCCCGCTCACGCCATTCGGGTGGTGTGAGCGGGGCCGGAGCCGGCGCGCTGGACTGTCCTGATCGCCGTCGCCCAGCGGGCCGGGGTCTACGTCTCGTGGGTGACGCGCGCGTGATCCGTGAAGACCCGCCTGAACAGGTCGTGCCCCGTCCGCCCGGCATGCCGGAGCACCCAGTCCTGTGCGTCCGTCTGTTCGTCGTGAGCGCCGGATTCGGCTCCACAGCCCTCGACGACGCAGAACGCCTCGTAGGTCACCCCGCCTTCGGGGGCGTGCCGGATCGTGTGGGGGACGTAGCGGAGCACGGCGCGGGTCATCGACTCACCTCCGCGTGCGGGTGCTGGCGGATCTCTACGTTGCAGTCCACGACCCCCGATAGATCCCGGTGCCGGTAGCACTCAGTGCGCTGAGCGACCAGCGCCCCGCACACGTCGCAGTCCGGGTCCGCCGGATCGGGGTCCGGCACCGGGAACGGATCACGCTGTTCGACCTGCTGCCACAATCCCCGCACCATTCCGAAACCCCTTCACCGTCCGCTGGTCTAGCGATCGTCGCGCTGGTGATCAGGACGGTGGAACCTCGTACGTTCGGCACTTCGGGACGTCCCGCAGCCTGTAGAACGTCCCTATGCAGAACGAGCGGTTAAGGGCTGTCATGGCATCCGGAGGCTGGACTCATGCCTCATTGGCCAGCGTGACCGGCGTGGACCCGAAGAGCGTGGAACGCTGGGTCAACCTCGGGCGCACCCCACGGCGGGCAACTGCGCTCAAGGTGGCCGAGACGTTGGGCGAGGACATCCACGCCCTGTGGCCGGCGCTCAGGCAAGCACGGGCAGCACGGGCCGTCAGTCCGGAACTGGTCGCTCTGTACGACCAGCGGGCAGACCTTCCCGTATCTGTGTTCGTGGATCTCCTTACGGCTGGGTGCGAGCGGATCGACATCCTGGTCTACGCAGCGGTGTTCCTGCACGAGGCGTATCCTCGGCTGAACGATCTCCTACGGGAGCGCGCTGCCGACGGGTGCGCGGTACGCATCGCAGTCGGTGACGCGGACAGCGAGAACGTCCAGCAGCGAGGGCAGGAAGAGAAATTCGGGCACGGCATCGAATCCCGCTGCCGCCTCGCCCTCATGCACTACCGGCCGTTGGAGAGCGTGCAGGGCATCGAGCTTCGGACACACGGCACCACGCTCTACAACAGCTTGTACCGGGCTGATGATCAGGTGTTGGTCAATGCCCACGTCTGGGGTGTGAACGCGTACGGTGCGCCCGTGTGGCACCTTCGCCGCCACGACTCCGGCGGCATGTTCGACACCTACGCGGACAGCTTCAATGCCGTGTGGGAGACAGCGCGCCCTGTGGAGGTATGACCGGATGGCCCGGACCGAGTACTACGACGATCCTCACGCGCCCGAGCCGAACAGCATGGTCGTGGCCGCATCGGCGGTGGTCACCGACGGCGAGGGCCGCATCCTGCTGCAACGGCGCACGGACAACGACCTGTGGGCGCTGCCCGGCGGAGGGATGGACCTGGGCGACTCGCTGCCCGGAACGGCTGTCCGCGAGGTCAAGGAGGAGACCGGGCTCGACGTGGAGATCACGGGACTGGTCGGCACCTACACGGACCCCCGTCACATCATCGAATACAGCGACGGCGAGGTCCGCCGCCAGTTCAACGTCTGCTTCACGGCCCGCATCACCGGCGGAGAACTGTCCCTCTCCGACGAGAGCACGGAACTGCGGTTCGTGGCGCTGGCCGACCTCGACGCGCTGCCTATGCACCACACCCAACGCCTGCGCCTCCAACACTTCTTGGAGCGCCGTCCCGCGCCATACCTCGGCTAACCGTGCACTGACAGCCACTTGGCAGGGGTTCAGGGGCCCTTACTGCACCCGTTCTCGGGTGGTGTGGTGCACGTTGCTGCTGGCCAGGCTGCAGATGTCAGTCCCAAAACGGGCCTACACCCAGCTCGCGTACTTCGTGCTTGGGCCGGGATCGCCAGCGGGCAAGCGCACTGAACTTTCGGAGCGCCCTCCCCCTAGTGTGGTGGTTCGGTGGTTCTGAGGAACTTTCGGATTCCCTCATATGTTTCTTAGTGGAATCCAAAAAACCCACAGAACCACCGAACCACCACACCCACTGACCTCCGGTGAGGGCAGAGTTCAGCCTCCATCCCGCCGAGACAGCACAAAGACCGCCCATCCACAGCGGGGCGGGCGGTCTCTGAAGGCGGGGCGGGCTACTTGCTGTCGTCCAGCGCCCGGTAGAGCGTCGCGCGGGACACCCTGAGCGCCTTCGCAATGGCCGTGACGCTCTCGCCCTGAGCCCTGCGAGCCTTAGCCGCAGCGAGCTTGTCAGCGTCCATCACCGCTGGACGGCCACCGACGCGTCCTTGGGCCCTGGCAGCATCCAGACCCGCACGCGTCCGGTCCTTGATCAGGCTGCGCTCAAACTCCGCCATGGCGCCCACCACCTGAAGCATGAGTCGTCCGTCAGGAGTGTTCGGGTCGATGCTCGCCAGCGCGCCCGTCAGCACCTTGAAGCCGATCCCTCGGGCAGCGAGAGCATCCACCATGTTCACCAGGTCGATCAGCGAGCGAGCGAACCGGTCCAGCTTCAACACGCACAGGGTGTCCCCGGGGCGCACGTAGTCCAGAACGGCGGCAAGCTCGGGGCGGTCCGTGTTTTTACCACTCGCCTTGTCCGTGAAGACCCGAGTGCAACCCGCTGCGGCAAGCGCATCGTGCTGCAACTGAGCTTCCTGGTCATCTGTGCTGACCCGTGCGTAGCCGATGAGGTGTCCCGAGGTCGTGTCCATGACCAGATCGTCTCAGAACTCGTCTCACAACATCACCGGTTCCACGTATGTTTTGAGACGGGTTTTGAACGCCAATCCAGCCCCTTGGGGACGTCGGCGCGACCGTCTCATAAACCATCGTTTTCGGTACGGCTGCCGTGAGAGGCTGACCGTCGTGAACCGGCCGCTACCCGATCAAGGCATGAACGGCATCGCCAACTCCTCCCATGTGGGTGGCGTGCCAGAGGAGCCCGAACTCTGGGCGTACCTGAAGTCCCTCAGCTCTGGTGAGAGACTCTCCGGAACTGTGGCGGACGTTCGGCAGTTCGGGGTGTTTGTCGCGCTGGACGAGGGGCCGCCGCATCCCGTCTATCCGGGTGTCGGTTTCATTGCCATCCCCGACTTGTCATGGCGGAGGTTCGAGTCCGTCGCGGAGGTTGTCGAGATCGGGCAGCGGATCACCTGCGAGTTCCTGTACTTCGACTCATGGAACGGTGAGGCCAGACTCTCGTTGCGCGCTCTGGAGCCGGACCCGTTCCAGCAGTTCGCTGATAGTGCGCGTGAGGGCGTGCAGGTGGACGGAATAGTCACCAAGCTCGTGCCCTTCGGCGCCTTCGTGTGCGTCGCAGAGGGTGTGGAGGGGCTTGTCCATCTCGATGAGCTGGCTCTCGAACCAGTCGAGACCCCAGAGCAAGTTGTCCAAGTCGGTGACCAGGTCCGAGTCATCGTCCTGCGGATCGAGCGTGATCGGCGTCGACTCGGCTTGTCCCGCAGGCTGGCACCAGCCGACTCGGGCCGGCGTGGTCAGGTCCAGGCCGAGGGCTGTAAGGGTGACGAAGTGACGGAATGACGATTAATTCTGATCCATGCATAGCAACAGAAACGTCTCTATATGAGAGGTGGCCGGGACTGTGCGTCATACCGTCACCCTTGCCGCTGGCAGGGCGTAGCGCGTAACGGTCGGCACCAATGTGCCTTTGGTGCCGACCGTGACTCTTTGGGCCAGAGGCAGAATCCAGGGATTGCCAGCCCACTGGCTTGCTGGGACCTAAAGTGAAGGGCAAGGTCAGCATCTGAGCAACGCCTAGATACGTCCGCGTCGGCCGTCCCTACTCTGCGGCGGGGGTGCAACAGGCTGCGCTGTGAGTTCTCTGTTCCATGTACGGCCATCGGTTGCGCGGCACTCCAAACCGATTCGCATGTTCACGGGGTCTAGGTGCTCGTGTTCTAGCTCGACGTACAGCTCTAGGGCGGTTCCTGGAGCAGGGATCTTCCACTCGACAGGCTGTTCTACCCAGTCGTCGCCATATCGCCCGCGCTGGATTCCTCGGACGTCTGCGCCGGACACAGTGACGTTCGCGATCTTCAGCGCGGTGCCGCCCACCTGCTGTACGCGGATGTTGGCGAACCACTCGCCGGAGTATTCCTTCACCGCAGACTCGATCTGAAACGTCGGGCCGTCCGCCTCGTGTCGGGCCTGTTGCTCGGCGTCAAATTGTGTGCGGGCCAGATCCAAGGCTTGTTTTGCAGTCTCACTCGCCTCCAGGGATACCCTGTTGGCGTCTCGGGCGATGACGTTGGCTTCTTCCGCAGTGGTGTTTGCCTTCTTGGCGGCACGGGCCTGTGTTCGGGTGTATATGAGGGCTGCGGTAGCGGTGACCGCGCTACCCAGAGCAATCCAGTCTGAGGTTTCCAAATGCTGCTCCATTCCAGGCGGGACCGGCTGACGTTCAGTGAGTGTGCCCAGTCATGCTCAGCCTTCCGCGTCACGTATGAGACGCGGGTGCTGTAGGGGTGCAGTCTTCCCGGATGTCGTCGCTCGAGGAAGGCTTGACCGACCGCGTGAGCGGCCCGGCCCGAGAGCGCCAGCAGGCGAACGGTCCGCTACCGAGGAAAGTCCAGGGGCGGGCCATAGCGACGCTCAGGTGAGGCCCAGCGACCGGTGGTGGGACTCCACGCGCTGAGGGTCCTCGCCCACCCAGTGGAACCTGAGCCGGGTCGGAACCGGGTCCTTGCAGCCCTGGCCACGGGACGGGAGAAGCGCCACGGAGTGGAGTACGACGCGTAGTAGCATCCGGGCGCGCTCTTGGTCTGCTGCCATCCACGCTTGGTGCAACATCTCGCCGTCCCGCAGGACCGTGATGTCGATGGCGCGGGTCAGTTCGGCCAGTTCCCCTTGAAGGGCATCCAACTGGCGAGCGATCGCGTCGCGTAGTTGGTCGTAGCGCTGCTGACCCTTCGGGCCCTTGAAGCGCCCGTGCACGAAGTGCGCTTCGTCCAGGTTGTCCAGCCGTGCCTGAGCGTCGTCTATCGCGAGCGTCAGCTCCGTGCGGCGCACGTCCTTCTCCGGGTCCTCCACGGCCAACCAGCGGATGGCTAGATCCACCAGGAGATCGTCGTCGTCCGGCAGGGTGGAGACGCGTGAAATGAAGACGTGCGTCATTGCGTCGTCCGCAGCATCCACCAACACGGACATGCCCTGGCAGGCGGTCTTGCCCATGTTGATCCGCCGGTAGCAGCGGTACGAGGGGCCGCCCTTGACCATGTTGCCGCCGCAGCGACCGCACTTGAGGAGTCCGGAAAGCAGCGACTGAGCGGCAGGCTTTCCCCGGCGTCCGTTGGCCATGGACTCAGATGTGCGGAGCCTCAGCGCTGCCTGAATGCGCGCCCGCTCGCCGACCGTGATGACACCCTCCCCGACGCTCACGGGCTGTCCGTTCTCGCCGAACATGGGTTCCTGCGTTGCACGCCACCGTTCCCGGCCCTGGGCGTCCGTGTACCGGTCGTGCGTGGGCATCAGGCCGGCCCACGCGGGGGAGTGGGCGAGTTGCGTGATTGTGGAAGAGCGCCACTTGCCGCCCCGGCGGGTGGTGAGACCGTCTGCGTTCAGCTTCTCTGCAATCGCGCTCGCGGACTCCCCGGACACCAGGAGGTCGGCGATGCGGCGGGCTGTGCCGTACTCCTTGGGGTGGTGCTCGGTGGTCGTGCGGCCCTTCCGGACCCGCAGGCCAGGGGCGGCTGTCCGCCTGGCCACGCACCTTGGCGCTTCTTCTCCGCCTTCGTAGTCCGAGTACGGACGCTCGTGTTGTACGACTCGGCGCGTGCCTGTTCGGCCAGCCACGCGAACAGCCCACGGTGCTGCGGCACGGAGCTGTCCAACCCGTCCATGTGCGCGACCAGCCGGGCGTCGCGGCTCTCGAAGGTGTCGAGCACGTCGCCCACCTGCCGCATGCCCCGACGGCTTAGGCGGTCCAGCTTCCACACCAGGAGGTGACGGACCTCCCCTGCGACCACAGCGGCAATGGCTTTGTCGAACTTCTCGCGCGTCACGCCGGCCTTGAACGCCGAGACCTCATCCGTCCAGACCTCCCGGACGGTCAGTCCTTCGCGCTGCGCCCGGTCCCTGAGGTCGCGTTCGTGCGCCTTCAAGGTGTCCTTGTTGTCCTGCAAGGTGCTGCGGCGCAGGTAGAGGTCACACAACTTGGCCGGGTCGGTCGGTATGCCCATGAGAGTCACCCTAGGTTGGGGTGATCACGGGCCAAACCGATTATTTCTGCTGGTCAGGCCCGCAAACACCAGTGGGTTTACTCTCGGGCAGCTCCGGATGGACCAGGTCGTCCCGCTTGAGCAGGAGCCGTACGCCGTGCGCGGCGAACCGCCCGTCCGGTGCTTCGACCAGCGGGGACGGGGGACGGGGGCGCAGCACCGCGGCGGCCTCGGACGCCTCGGAGGGGTCGGACGTCTCGGAGGGGTCGGGCGGATCGGGAACCTCGTTCACCAGGCCATTCTCATGCCATCCGCTACTTGAGGCGCTCCTCGATCCGGGCGCGCATCGAGTCCATCGTGAAGCCCTTGGGGTCGATCTTGCCCGGCTGCCACTCCAGGTGGCCGATCACCGAGCGGGCGGTCCCGCCGTGGAACCGGCACAGGGCGGCCGCCGCGCGGGCGATCGCGTCGAGCTGGACCGCCGGCCAGGGGTCCTCGCCGTCGCCGAGGTTCTCGCACTCGAAGCCGTAGAAGTGGCGGTTGCCGTCGGTGTTCGCATGGTGGTCCGGGGGCAGGCGCTTCTCCGCGATGACCGCCGCCAGTACGTCGGAGTCGCCCGCGCCCGCGTGGTTGGCGCGGCCGTAGCCGACCAGGTGGACCCGGCCGTCCTTGGTGATGACCCCGTGGCAGAGCGGGCCGGGGAGGGCCTCGTCGCCGTCGCGGCAGAGCTGGACGGTGTACGCGGTCCCGTGGGTGACGGTGTGGTGGATCATCACCCCGTTCACCGGGCCCCAGGGTCCCTTGTGGTTGCGGTTGTGGGTGCGCCACGCGCCGACCTCGACGACAGTGAGGCCCTCGCCCCGCAGGACGCCGATGAACCGGTCCGCGGACATGGGTGCGGACATGGCCGCCTCCTTGACTCTGTGTGAGTGATCGGTCACTCAACGGTCTAGTGGAGGCGACTGTTCCGCCGCAAGGGCGCGCAGGGCGGGCGCCGGGGGCGGGCAGGGGTTACGCCGAGGCGAGCCACAGGTCGGGGCCGAAGACCTCGTAGTGGATGTCCGCGGGCGCCACGCCCTTGGCGATCAGCTGCTGGCGCGCGGCCCGCATGAAGGGGAGCGGCCCGCAGAGGTAGGCCTTGGTGTCCGGGGCGACCGGGATCTCCGTCAGGTCGAGCAGGCCTTCGCGGTCGCCGGGCTCGGCGGCCTCCTCGTACCAGAAGTGCGCCGCGGCGTCGGGGAGCTTGTGGGTCAGGGCCCGGTGGTCGGTGCGCTGGGCGTGGTCGGCGGGGGAGCGGTCGGCGTGCAGGACGGTGACGGGGGCGGTGTGGCCGGTGTCGGCGAGGTGTTCGAGCATCGAGAGCATCGGGGTGCAGCCGATGCCGGCCGAGGCGAGGATCACCGGCGCGGTGGAGTCCTGGAGGACCAGGTCGCCGTAGGGGGTGGAGACGCGCAGGGTGTCGCCGGTGCGGACCCGGGCGTGCAGGTGGTTGGAGACCTCGCCGTCGGGGCCCGCGGCGGCCGGGCCGTGGACGCGCTTGACGGTGAGGGAGCGGACCGGGGAGCCGGGGGCGCTGGAGAGGCTGTACTGGCGGATCTGGCGGGCGCCGTCGGCCAGTTCGACCTGGACGGAGACGTACTGGCCGGGCTTGAAGCCGGGCGCGGGGGCGCCGTCGGCGGGGGTGAGGTGGAAGGTGGTGCAGTCCGTGGTCTCCTCGACGCGGGCGGCCACGGTCCACTCGCGCCAGACGTCACCGGCGAGGACCTGCTGCTCGGCGTAGAGGCGCTCCTCGATGGTGATGAGGGCGTTCGCCATCAGCCAGTAGACCTCGTCCCAGGCCTCGGCCACCTCTGGGGTGACGGCGTCTCCGAGGATCTCCGCGATGGCCTCGAAGAGGTACTTGTGGACCACCGGGTACTGCTCGCGGGTGACGCCGAGGGAGGCGTGCTTGTGGGCGATGCGGCTGAGCATCACGTCGGGGCGGGCGTCCGGGTGGTCGACCAGGTGGGTGGCGAAGGCGGCTATGGAGCCGGCGAGGGCCTGCTTCTGGAGTCCGGCGTTCTGGTTGCCGCGGTTGAAGAGGTCGCGGATCAGTTCGGGGTGGGCCGCGAAGAGCTTCCCGTAGAAGAGCTCCGTGATGTCGCCGATCGCCGCGCCGACGGCGGGCAGGGTGGCTCGTACGGTCGCGGTCGACTTCTCGGAAAGCATCGGTGACTCCTCGCGTAGGGGTGGATCTTCAAGGCGATCTTCTAAATCGGCATATGAAATGCTTATTTTTGAAAACAGGCGCACAGGGTCCACCGTGGTGCGGACTTGTGTTCGAGAGCCCTGTCGGGTTCAGGCTATGGGGGCCGGCCGTCGGTGCGAATCG
The DNA here is from genome assembly GCF_041434015.1 of Streptomyces sp. NBC_00454. GTDB lineage: Bacteria > Actinomycetota > Actinomycetes > Streptomycetales > Streptomycetaceae > Streptomyces. Next base: position 5,258,924 of record NZ_CP107907.1, read on the forward strand.
GCCATTCGGCCCCCGTCGTCAGGGCCTTGCGGCCCCGGTCGATCCGCCCGAAATGCCGAGCAGGAGCGGCCCCGTCGGCGCCGCGACCAGGTCGTTCACCGTCAGCGGGTCCAGTGAGGCGAAGAAGGCCTCCTGGGCCCTGCGCAGCGCGCCGCGCAGGACGCAGGCGCCGCGCAGCGGGCACGGGACGGTGCCGTCGCAGTCGACGACGTCGCCGGCGCCCTCCAGTTCGCGGATCAGTCCGCCCACCGAAGCCGTGCGTCCGGCGGCGGTCAGGCCGAGGCCGCCGCCCCGGCCGCGCCGGGCCTCGACCAGGCCGAGGTGCTGCAGCTTGGCGACCACTTTGGCCGTGTGGGTGTAGGGGACCTCCATGGTCGCCGCGACCTCGCGGGTCGTGGGGAGGTCCGTCTCCTCGACGGCCAGGCGCATCAGGACGCGCAGGGCCAGGTCGGTGAATCGGGTCAGCCGCATGGGTCCACCGTAGAAAACTTGCATCCTCTATGCAAATTTAAACCCCGGCCGCCGCCAGGTGTGGCTGAAACGGGTGGGGTGCGAGGGCCTCCTGGTGGGGAGTTGAACTCTAGAGAGTGCCCAGCCACGGACGGAGTAGTCCCACCCTTTTGTGTAATGGTCTCACCACGGTCCGTACTGGAAGGCTTCCGTCCCGCAGATCCATGGAGTGATCGAAAGGGAAATACATGTCGGTCCAGGCAGGTTCCGAATCCGAGGCCCAGGCACCGCAGCGCAGTCTTGGGACATCGGCAGCACGGAACTTGGCAACCACGACCAAGTCCGCACCGCAGATGCAGGAGATCACCTCCAGGTGGCTCCTGAAGATGCTGCCGTGGGTGTCCGTCCAGGGCGGCACGTACCGGGTCAACCGCCGCCTGAGCTACTCGGTCGGCAACGGCATCGTGGAATTCATCAAGACCGGCACACAGGTGCAGGTGATCCCGGCCGAGCTCGGTGAGCTGCCGCTCCTGCGCGACTACGAGGACCTCGACGTCCTCACCGAACTCGCCGCGCGCTGCCACCAGATCGACTTCGAGGCCGGCCAGGAGCTCACCTCCTTCGGCAGCCCCGCCGACAAGGTGTTCCTGCTCGCCCACGGACGCATCGACCAGATCGGCACCGGCCCCTACGGGGACGACGCCGTCCTGCAGACCGTGGCCGACGGCGCCTTCTTCGGCGAGGACTCCCTCGTCGACGAGGAGTCCATCTGGGAGTACACCGCCCGCGCCGCCACCGCCGGCACCGCGCTCGTCCTCTCCCGCCAGGACTTCCAGCTCCTCGCCGACCGGGTCGAATCGCTGCGCGCGCACGTGGACTCCGTACGGTCCCTGCCCGAGCAGCGCACCAACAAGTACGGCGAGGCCGCGATCGACCTCTCCGCCGGCCACGTCGGCGAGGCCGTGCTCCCCGGCACCTTCGTGGACTACGAGGCCCGCCCGCGCGAGTACGAACTCTCCATTGCACAAACGGTCCTGCGCGTGCACACCCGTGTCGCCGACCTGTACAACCAGCCGATGAACCAGACCGAGCAGCAGTTGCGGCTCACGGTCGAGGCGCTGCGCGAGCGCCAGGAGCACGAGATGCTCAACAACCGCGACTTCGGCCTGCTGCACAACGCCGACTACGACCAGCGCATCCAGCCGCACGACGGCGCGCCCAGCCCCGACGACATGGACCAGCTGCTCTCCATGCGGCGCGGTTCCAAGATGTTCCTCGCGCACCCCAAGGCCATCGCCGCCTTCGGCCGTGAGTGCAACAAGCGCGGCCTGTACCCGGAGTCGATCGACATCGGCGGACACCGGGTGCCGACCTGGCGCGGGGTGCCGATCTTCCCGTCCAACAAGATCCCGATCAGCGACGCCCGTACGACGTCCATCCTGTGCATGCGCACCGGCGAGGACGAGTCCGGGGTGATCGGCCTGCACCAGCCCGGGATCCCGGACGAGATCGAGGCGAGCACCTCCGTGCGGTTCATGGGGATCAGCGAGCAGGCGATCATCTCGTACCTGGTCACCACCTACTTCTCCGCCGCGGTGCTGGTCCCGGACGCGCTCGGCGTCCTGGAGAACGTCGAGATCGCGCGCTGGCGCTGACCGTGTCGGCCACCGAGGCGATCACCACCGGCGAGGGACAGGAAGCCGCCTTCCTGCTCGAACGGACAAGAGAAACGGTCAATCCGGAACTGCGCCGCACCGTCGAGAGCCTGCCGGGCTCGATGCGGCGCGTGGCGATGTACCACTTCGGCTGGGAGCAGGAGGACGGCACCCCGGCCACGGGCAACGCCGGCAAGGCGATCCGGCCCGCCCTGGTGCTCGCCTCGGCCCAGGCCCTGCACGGCGCGGGGGGCCGGGCGGGGGAGGTGGCGGGGGTCGCGGCGCCGGTGCGGGCCGCGGTGGCCGTGGAACTGGCGCACAACTTCACGCTCCTGCACGACGACGTCATCGACAAGGACGTCCGGCGGCGCGGCCGCGCCACCGCCTGGACCGTCTTCGGGATACCGGACGCGATCATCACGGGCGACGCCATGATGGCGCTCGCACTGCGGCTGCTCGCCGAGGACCCGCACCCGGCCTCGGCGCGGGCCTCCTCCCGGCTCGCGGCCTGCGTGGTCGAGCTGTGCGCGGGACAGCAGGCCGACTGCGCCTTCGAGCGGCAGTCCCACGTCCCGCTCGACGCGTGCCTGACCATGGCCATGGCCAAGACCGGGGCCCTACTGGGCTGCGCGTGCGCGCTCGGCGCCCTGTACGCGGGGGCCGGGCCGGACGAGGTCGACGCCATGGACGCCTTCGGGCGGGAGGCCGGGCTGGCCTTCCAGCTCATCGACGACCTGATCGGCATCTGGGGGGACCCCGGCCACACCGGGAAGCCCGCGGGAGCCGATCTGCTGGCCCGCAAGAAGTCCCTCCCGGTCGTGGCCGCCCTCACCTCGGGCACCGCGGCGGGGGAGGAACTGGCCGCGCTGTACGCGGGTCCCATGACCGGGGACGACGTGCGCAGGGCCGCCGACGCGGTGGAGCGGGCCGGCGGGCGGGACTGGGCGCAGGCCCATGCCGCCGACCGGATGGGGCGGGCGGTGCAGCAGCTGTCGCGGGCGGTTCCCGACCTCGGGGCGGCGGGCGGGCTGCTGGCGCTCGCGGAGTTCGTGACCCGGCGGACCCTGTGACCGGTGAACGCGGAGCCCCGGCGGGCCCCGTGATCCCGGCCGGCGCGCACGCCCCGTAGGCCTCCCGGGGGAAGGCGCAAGCCCTGTTCCGGCATCTCATGGTGCCGGAACGGGGCTTTCCGGGTTTCTCGGCCCAACTCTAGGATCACTGGCGGACGTTGAAACGCGAGTGAGGGGTTGGTCCCGTGGTGCTGGAGATACGTCGGGCGGATCGGTCGGACCGCGATGCGGTGGCGCGGCTGCTGGACGAGGCGTTCCGCGAGGACCCGGTGAGCAGCTGGGTGTTCCCGGACCCCGCGCACCGGGCGGCGGTGCACGGGAAGTTCCTCGGGGTCTTCGTCGACGTGGCGCTCGCCGAGGGCCGGATCGACTACGCGGTGGACGGTTCGGCGGCGGCGCTCTGGCTGCGGATCCCGGCCGGCGAGCCGGAGGGCGAGGACGGGATCCCGGCGAAGATGCGGGCGGCGGCCGATCCGGACAACGAGCGGTGCGAGCTGGTCGGCAGGCTGACGGGCGAGGTGCACCCGACGGCCGAGGAGCACGAGTACCTGCTGATGATCGCGGTGGCGCCGGACCGGCAGGGGGAGGGGCTGGGCACGCAGCTGATGGCGCCGGTGCTGGAGCGGTGCGACCGCGAGGGCGTGCCGGCGTACCTGGAGGCGAGCAGCGAGCGGAGCAAGGGGCTCTACGAGCGGCTCGGCTGGGAGTTCACGGGTGCGGCGGTGCGGCTGCCGGACGGTCCGCTGATGTGGCCGATGTGGCGCAAGCCGCAGGAATCCCTTGCGTAACCACTTCAGGCGAAGTACTTTGATCGACGTGCCCTGATGGGGGTGCACTGTCGAACGGAAGAGAATCGCTTGCGCAAGCTCACGTACTTCATCGCCACGACCGTCGACGGGTTCATCGGAGCCCCCGACGGAGACGGCGAGTTCTTCTACGCGCACCTGGACCCCGAGTTCATCGACCACCTCAAGGCCGAGTACCCGGAGACGATCTCGGCCCAGGGGCGCGCCCACCTCGGCCTCGCCGACACCCCGCCCAAGCGGTTCGACGCGGTCCTGATGGGCCGGGGAACCTACGAGCCGGGACTCAAGGCCGGCATGACCAGCCCCTACGGCCACCTGCGCGAGCAGTACGTGATCTCGCGCTCCCTGGCCGAGACGCCCGACCCGGCCGTCCGGCTGATCAGCGGGGACATCGCCGCGCGGGTGCGGGAGATGAAGGCCGAGGACGGGCTCGGGATCTGGCTGTGCGGCGGAGCGGACCTCGCCACCCAGCTGATCGACGAGATCGACGAGTACGTGATCAAGACCTACCCGGTCTTCGCGGGCACCGGAATGCCGATGTCGCGGGCGGGCTTCGGGGTCCGCCCGCTGGAGCTGACCGGCGCCACCGTCCTCGGCGGCGGCCAGGTCGTCACCTCGTACGCCGTCAAGCGCTGACCCCCGGGCGCCGGCGGGACTCACGACCCGCCGGACGCGCGAAAGCGGCCTACCGTGGAGGTATGGCCGGTGAACAGCAGCAGCGCGCGCACGAAACGGTCGCCCCGCACGCCGGACACGAGCAGCAGACGTGCCCGGCCTGCGGAAGCCCCGTCGACACGGTGGTCAGACGGCGCAAGGCGCTCGGGATCTTCATCCCCGAGTGGGTGCCGGGTTCCTGCCGGAACCCGGACTGCGCGGCCTACGTACCCGGGGAGGGCTGACCCTCCCCGGGCGGCAGCCGGCGGTTAGCCCTTCGAGTCCAGGCCCGAGCCGACGAGGCCGTTGGCCCAGAGCTGGTTGACGCGCGAGCGCTCGGCGGAGTTCGGGCTGGTGTTCTGGCAGGAGGTGCCGGGGCCGCCGCCCGACATCAGCTCGCTGCACGGGCCGGAGTAGTGGTCCGGCAGGCCGAGCACGTGGCCGGTCTCGTGCGCGGTCACGCGGGTGGAGTTGTACTGCTGGTTCTGGCTGTAGTCGAGGAAGATGTAGCCCCGGCCGTGGCCGTCCGTGCTCGCGTACGAACCGCGCGAGTCGCTGCCCTCGTAGTAGGCGAAGTTCCCGCCCGAGGACACCTCCTGCAGTTTGACGTTGACCACCGAGCTGTTCCAGATCTGCGTGGAACGGGATATCTGGCTGCGGAAGCTCGGCGCGTTGCGGGTGTTGTAGGTGACGGTGACGGCCTGCAGGCCAGGGTTCGCGGCCCGCTGCTCGGACACCGAGCGCTGGACCGCCTCGAAGAAGGCGCGGTTGGCGGCCTGGTTCTCCTGCGAACGCTCGTACGCGGCGTACGTGGCCGGGCTGCCGGTCGGGGCGGCGGCGCTCGCGCTGGGGACGACACCGCCGAGGGCGGCGGCCAGGCCGAGGCCGAGAGTGGCGGCGGACATGACGGTCTTGCGGGAGTGGCGCATGTGGGGGACTCCTGCTCATCCGGTGCGGTGGGGGGTGTTCGGTACCGGAGTCTGCGGGAGCGGGAGCGGCCGGCGGATGATGCCAGAGGCCGATAGCGCGGGGCTATCGGGGGGTTTTCGACAGGCCGACTCCCGTGAGAATGGCGGGATTCGGGGGGATACCGGTGGCTGGTGCGGTCAGCCGCGACCGGCCTACTCTCGGGGGATGGAGCTTGAGGTCAGGCACCTGCGCGCCCTGTGCGCCATCGCCGACGCCGGCAGCCTGCACAAGGCCGCCCGGCAGCTCGGCGTGAGCCAGCCCTCGCTGACGACCCAGCTGCGGCGCATCGAACGCGCCCTGGACGGCGAACTGTTCCTGCGCGAACGCACCGGCTGCCGGCCGACTCCCTTCGGGCGCACGGTACTCGGCCGGGCCCGGCCGCTCCTCGCCGAAATGGCCGCCCTCGTCGCGGAGGCCCGCTCGCTGTCCCAGGGGCCGCGGCTGCGGATCGGCTCCACGGCCAGCCGCGCCCTGCCCGGCTGGCTGCGCCGCCTCCACCGGCGGCTGCCGGACACGGAGACGGACCTGGTCGTCGACGTCTCCGCCAACGCCCTGCTGCGGATGACGGCTTCGGGCCAGCTCGACGTGGCGTTCGTGCACGAGGTGGAGGGCAGCCCGCTGCGGGTGCCGGCCGGGCTGGAACTGCGCGTGCTCATGGAGCGGGAGCCGCAGTTCGTGTCCATGTCCCGGGACCACCCGGCGGCGGCGCGGCCGGTGGTGGAGTTACGGGACCTGGCCGCCGACCGGTGGACCGTGGACCCCTCCGTGGACGGCGAATGGGACGGCCTGCGCCGGGTGTTCGCGGTCGCCGGCCTCGACCCGCCGCTGCTGCACGCCGACTACCACACGGCCACCTCGCTCATCGTCTCGGGCGAGGCCGTCGCCCCCTGCCAGCCCACCTCCGGGCCGCGCGAGGACATGGCGATCCGGCCGCTCTCGGGCGACCCGCTCGCCGTACGCCTCCTCCTCGCGACCCGGCCGGGGGCGCACGCGCAGTTCCACGCCGAGGTGTACGAGGACCTCCGCGCGGCCTACCGCGAAGCGGCCCTCGGGATCCCGCCGTACCGGGCCTGGCTGCACCGGCACGCGAGCCCGCTGCTGGCGGCTTAGACCGGGACCGGGCGGGCCCATGGGTCCCGCCGGACCTGCCGCTCCCGGCCGCCGGAGGACCGGCTCAGCGGCGGCCGCGCAGGCGGGTGCGGGCGCGGTCGTAGGCCAGGGCGCCCGCTCCGTGGGCGACCAGGAGGGTGCCCGCGGCCAGCCAGCCCGGATCGCGGCGGCGGGCCGCCCAGAGCATCAGGGGTGCGCCCGCGGTGAGCTGGTCCGTGCCCGCGAGGCGGAGCTTGGGGCCGCGCAGCAGCCGGCCGAGGGGGCCGTCCTCGACCACCGCGAGCTCCGCCCGCATCGCGTCGCGCCAGCCGGACCACTCCACCGACTCCGATCCGGGCGCGACCCGGGCCGCTTCGCGCAGCCGGTCGGCCGGTTCGCCCGGGGCCAGCCCGGCGGGCAGCGCCAGCCCGGCGCGGGCCAGCAGGGCGATGACCCCGAGGAGCCGGGCGGGGCCGTCGGCCGCCTCGTCGGGGCGGGTGAGGCGTTCCAGTTCCTCCAGGTCCAGGACCGGATCCAGGCCGAGCCGCGCCGCCAGCACCCGCATGGCGTCGGCGGTGCCGGAGTCGGGGCCGCCGTGGGGACGGCCCGCCGCGTCCCACTCGTAGGCCGCGGACCGCCGGAATCCCGAGGACAGGACGAAGCCGGTCCGCCCGTCCTGCCACCACAGGCTCAGCACCGGCCAGTTGGTTCCCATCGCGACCGCCGAACCCCATCCCGAGAGGACCTCGGCCACCGATTCCTCGCCCTCCAGCCAGGGCTTGCCCTCGGGGACCAGCGCGGTCCATCCGCCGGCCGGAGCGAGCAGCAGGCGTTCGCGGAGCATGTGCGCGGCGGGGCGGACGGCGAGCGGTTCGGCGCGGCAGAGCAGTATCCCGCCGGCCGTGGTCTTGGAGATCGGCATGCCCACACGCTAAGCCAAATCACCCCAAAGTGATGATTTTGGATCTTCCTGACGTGCTTGACTTCCCACAACCGCGATATATCGTGTTAGCCAGAAGACGCGATATGTTGCGTGCTTGGAGAGCCTAGGCCGAGGAGGACCAGCACCATGGAAGAGTCAGCGCAGAAGACGTGGTCGGTAGCCGGACCGCAGAAGCTCACCTTCGAGGAGCCGGTCGCCGAAGTCCGCGTCCGCATGGTGGGCGGCACCGTCAACGTCGTCGCGGCCGATGAGGGCCCGGCCCGCCTGGAGGTGGCCGAGGTCGACGGACCGCCCCTGCACGTGGTGCAGGAGGGCGGCATCCTCACCGTTTCCTACGAGGACCTCCCCTGGAACGGCTCCCAGGGCTTCAAGAAGTGGTTCGAGGGCAAGCCGTGGAAGGGCTGGTCCTCCTCCGGCACCGGCCGCAAGGCCTGGGAGCGCAGCGCCATCGTGACCCTCGCGGTCCCGGCCGCCACCCGCGTCCAGCTGGCCACCGTCGCAGCCACCGCCTTCGTCTCCGGCATCGGCGGCGACACCGACGTCCACGGGGTCTCCGGCGACGCCACGCTCGTGGGCCTGTCCGGCAAGATCAAGGCCAACACCGTCTCCGGCAGCGTCGAGGCCCAGTCCGTGACCGGGGAGCTCGGCTTCCACACGGTCTCCGGCGGCCTGACCGTCGTGGACGGCGCCGGCGGCAACGTACGGGCCGACTCGGTCAGCGGCGACATGCTCATCGACCTGGCCCTCGAGGACCGGGCCGGGCAGAGCCCCGTCGACATCTCCCTCACCTCCGTCTCCGGGCAGGTCGCCATCCGCCTCCCGCACCCGGCCGACGCCCGCGTCGAGGCCAACACCGCGACCGGAGGCGTCTCCAACGCCTTCGACGACCTGCGCGTCTCCGGCCAGCTGGGCGCCAAGCGGATCACCGGCACCCTGGGCGCCGGAACCGGCACCCTGCGCGCCACCACCGTCTCCGGTTCCATCGCGCTGCTGCGGCGCCCGGCCGCCCAGGCCGCTCCCCTCGCGCTCGACAAGAAGGTGCTCTGACATGCCGCCCGTCTTCGCCCACGGCCGCCTCCGCCTGTACCTCCTCAAGCTGCTCGACGAGGCCCCGCGCCACGGGTACGAGGTGATCCGGCTGCTGGAGGAGCGTTTCCAGGGGCTCTACGCACCCTCCGCGGGCACGGTGTACCCGCGCCTCGCGAAGCTGGAGGCCGAGGGCCTGGTCACGTACGCCAGCGAAGGCGGGCGCAAGGTGTACTCGATCACCGAGGCGGGCCGCGCGGAACTGGCCGACCGCGGCGGTGAACTGGCGGACCTGGAGCTGGAGATCCGCGACTCCGTCTCCGAACTGGCCGCCGAGATCCGCGCCGACGTGAGCGGCGCCGCGGGCGATCTGCGGCGCGAGATGCGGGCCGCGGCCAACGCGTCGGCCGCGCAGGTGGAGGACGAGTCCTGGAAGGTCGCCAAGGAGGAGTTCCGCAAGGCGAAGGCGGAGTGGAAGGAACAGGCGCGCCGGGCGAAGGACGAGAGCCGCCGGGCCCGCGAGGAGGCCCAACAGGCCCGCCGCCAGGCCAAGGAGGCGCAGGACCGGGCCCGCGAGGAGGTCCAGCGGATCGCCGGCCAGCTGCAGGAGCAGTTCGCGAAGTCGGGCGGGGTCCTGGGCTCCCTGGCGGGAGCCTGGCTCGGCGGCTCCACCCCGGGCGCGCCGAATCCTTCGGACACCGGGAAGCCTTCGGACACCGCGAAGCCTTCGGCTGCCGGTGCCGGTGCGGACTGGGCTCGGGACGTGCCCGAGACCGGTGACCCGGCCCGTGACCTGGACCGGCTGCTGGACCGCTTCCGCGACGACATCCGCGACGCGGCCCGGGACCACGGGGTCGGAGCCGAGCAGCTGGCGCAGGCCCGTAGCCACCTGGCGGAGGCCGCCGCCCGCATCGCCGCCACCCTCGGCCCGCGGCGCTAGACCCTCTTGCCAGTCAGGCCCCGCCGCACGATGCGGTGGGGCCTGACGTGGTGACCGGGGTCGATCCCCGACGGCTGGTGCGTGGTGGGGTCAGCGTGCGGACCCGGCGCGGCGCATCCGCGCGGCGAGCAGGAGGCCCGCACCGGCGACGAGGGCGGTGCCCGCGCCGCCCGCGATCAGCACCGACTCACCCGCGCCGGTGGTGGCGAGGGGGGCACCGCTGCCGCCCTGGGCGGTGACGGCGGTGTTGCCGGTGCCCGTACCGGTAGCCGTGCCCGTGCCGGCGTTGCCCTGATCCTGCTGGCCCTTGTCCTGGCCCTGGCCCTTGTCCTTGTTCTTGTCGTTCTCCTGCTGGTTCTTCTCGTCCTTGGCGCGCGCCTCGTGCTGGCCCGTCTTCAGGAACTCGGTGCGGTCCGCGGCGGTGCCGTTCAGCGCGGCGCGGCCGGCCTTGACCAGTTCCGGGCCTCCGCCGTCGATGATCTTCGCGATGGCGACACGGTTGTCCTGGTCGCGCAGCTCGAACTGGGTCACCTCGAGGAAGTGGCGCAGGTCGGCCGGGGTCGGGGAGCCGTTCAGGAGCTTGCTGATCGCCCCGCTCAGGATGGGGCCGTCCCAGGCTTCGTCGATCCGGGCCAGCTCGACGCGGTCGTCGGAGGCCTGTGCGAGGTACTGCCCCGTCGCCAGGAATGCGGTGCGGTCGGCGGGAGTGCCCTTGAGGGCCTTCTTGCCCGCTTCCCTCAAGGACTCCCCGCCCTTGTTGATGATCCTGGAGATGTCCACCTTGTTGTCTTCGTCGCGCAGCTCGTGCTGGGTGACCTCGTAGAAGTGGCGCCACTCCTCCAGGGTCGCGTGGTCCTTCCGGAAGAGCTGCTTGATCGCTTCCTTCAGGCCGGGGCCCGCACTGTGTTCGAGCCGGGCGACCAGCACCCGGTAGTCGTCGAGGCGGATCCTGTACTGGTCGGTCTCGACGAATTGGCGCATGGCCGCGGGGCCGTCGGCCATCGCCTTGAGGCCGGCTTCCTTCATGTACTCGCTGGCCATCGGGTCGGCGATGATCGCGAGGATGCTCTTGCGGTCCTGCTCGGCCTGGTCCTGGCCTGCCTGGCCTGCCTGGTCGGGTGCGGTCGGACCCGTCGGATTGGCGGGCGCGGCGGAATCCTGACCGGCGCCGAAGGCCGGCGATGCCAGGAGGACGGCCGGAGCCAGAGCAGCGGTGGTGACCGCAGCGGCGATCCGGGACAACTTCACAGAAAAACCCCCTGGAAAACGTTCTTTTCGCTGTACCGGACTCGCGGGCCGCGCCGATGGTTGTATGGGGCAGCGAGATCGGGGGGTCCGTCGGTCAGGCCGCCAGGTTCGCTTCGGTCGTGGCATAGGTGACGCCGTGGTCCGCCAGGACTTCGGCGACGGGGCCCGGCCGGGACAGGAGAGCCAGCAGGAGGTGCGGGGTGCCGATGTGGCGGTCCTTGTGGCCCAGCGCGATGCGCAGGGACGTCTCCAGGACCTTCTTCGAGCCCTGGGTGAAGGGGAAGTGGCGCCGGTCCGGCTCCGGGCGGCCCAGCGCCGAGCGGACCGAGGCCGCCAGGCCCCGCCGGCGGGGTTGTGGCGCGGCCAGGGCGCCCTCGCCGTGCGTCTCCTCGATGCGGGAGACGATCTCCGAGAGGTCGATCCCGAGACCCGCCAGGGCCTCCTCGTCGGCCTTGGACATTCCGCCCCGGCGGCGGGCCGCCGCGAGGTCGGCGGTGATCGCGGCCGGATCCACGCCCGCCGGTTCCAGCGCGCCCAGTGCCATCAGGGAGAGCAGCAGGTGTTCCTCGGCGACCGCGGCGGCCCCGGCGCGGCCGCACTCGGCCACCGCTCCGGTCACAGCAGCGCGCGCGTCGTGGGTGAACCGTTCGAACATCAGAGCCTCCCGTGCTTCTTGTGTACGGCCTGCCGGCTGACGCCCAGCTCGGCCGCGATGTTCTGCCAGGACCAGCCCTGCGCGCGGGCACTGCGTACCTGGACGGCCTCCAGCTGCTCGAGCAGCCTCCGGAGGGCGGCCACGGCACGCAGGCCCACACGCGGGTCACGGTCACCGGCCCGTTCGGCGAGATCGGTGGCTTCGGTCATGGGTGTCAATGTAGGTTGACGCACGGGAGGTGTCAACCTGTATTGACGGCCATGGGTGGTGGGCCGTGGCTACACCGTGAGCACGATCTTGCCGAACAGGTCCCCGGACTCCAGCTTCGCGAAGCCCTCGCGGGCCCGGTCCAGCGGCAGGGTCTCGTCGATCACCGGCCGGACGCCCGTCGCCGCGCAGAAGGACAGCAGGTCCTCCAGCTCGTCCTTGGAGCCCATCGTCGAGCCGACCACCTTGAGCTCCAGGAAGAAGATCCGGGTCAGCTCCGCGTGCGCCGGGCGGTCGCCGCTCGTGGCGCCCGAGATCACCAGGGTTCCGCCGGGGCGCAGGGACTTGATCGAGTGCGACCAGGTGGCGGCGCCGACCGTCTCGATGACGGCGTCGACCCGCTGGGGGAGCCGCGCACCCGGCTCGTAGGCCTCGACCGCGCCCAGCTCGACGGCACGCTTGCGCTTGGCCTCGTCCCGGCTGGTCGCGAAGACCCGTAGGCCGGCGGCCTTGCCCAGCACGATCGCGGCGGTGGCGACTCCGCCGCCCGCGCCCTGGACCAGTACCGAATCCCCGGGGCGGACACCGGCGTTGGTGAAGAGCATGCGGTAGGCGGTGAGCCAGGCGGTGGGCAGGCAGGCGGCCTGTTCGAAGGAGAGCTCGGGGGGCTTGCGCAGGACGTTCCAGGCGGGGACGGTGACCTGCTCGGCGAAGGTCCCCTGGTAGCGCTCGGTCAGGATCGAGCGGGGCTCGTCGGGGCCGACCCCGTGGCCGCTCTGGCCGATGACGGAGTGCAGGACGACCTCGTTGCCGTCCTGGTCGATCCCGGCGGCGTCGCAGCCGAGGATCATGGGGAGCTTGTCCCCGGAGAGGCCGACTCCGCGCAGGGACCACAGGTCGTGGTGGTTGAGGGAGGCGGCCTTGACGTTCACGGTCACCCAGCCGGGGCGGCTCCCTGGCGCCGGGCGCTCGCCCAGCTCAAGGCCGCTCAGCGGCTGGTCACGGTCGATTCGGGCGGCGTAGGCAGCGAACATGTCGGCGACGCTACCGGCCGGTAGCCCGGGGGGCCAGGCCTTGCCGCGGCCTGCGGCCCCGAGCCCGGGTATCCGGACCCGGTGCGGCCCGGCCAGCGGCCGCGCGGGCCCGCTGCGGGGTTGGGCCCTGCGGGGGCTGTCCCCTACCCGCCCTTCCACCGTTCCCTGGGCTCCGCCCAGACCCGCGCCTCAAACGCCGGCGGGGCTGGAATGACGGCAGCGGGGCCCGGCCGGAATGGTTCCGGCCGGGCCCCGCTGCGTGCAGCTCAGTGCGATACCGCTCAGACGAGGCGGGCCACGCCGTCCGCCTTGGCGGCCGCCGCGACGGCCGCGGTGACGGCCTCGGCGACGCGCGTGTCGAACGGCGACGGGATCACGTACTCGGCGGTGAGCTCGCTGTCCGCGACGACACCGGCGATGGCGTCGGCGGCCGCGATCTTCATGTTCTCCGTGATCCGGGAGGCCCGGACCTTGAAGGCACCCGCGAAGATGCCCGGGAACGCCAGCACGTTGTTGATCTGGTTCGGGAAGTCCGAGCGGCCCGTGGCCACGACCGCCGCGTACTTGTGCGCGACGTCGGGGTGGACCTCCGGGTTCGGGTTGGCCATGGCGAAGACGAAACAGTCCTTCGCCATCGTCGCCACCGCGGCCTCGGGGACCGTACCGCCGGAGACGCCGATGAACACGTCGGCGCCCACGAGGGCGTCCTCCAGGGAGCCGCTCTGGCCCGTCTTGTTCGTCAGGCCCGCGATCTCCGCCTTGACGTCCGTCAGGTCGGAGCGGTCGGCGGAGACGACGCCCTTGCGGTCGGTGACGCAGACGTCGCCGATGCCCGCGTCCACGAGGATCTTGGCGATCGCGATGCCCGCCGCGCCCGAGCCCGAGATCACGGCGCGCAGGTCGCCGAGGGTGCGACCGGTGAGCTTCGCGGCGTTGCGCATGGCGGCCAGCGTCACGATGGCCGTGCCGTGCTGGTCGTCATGGAAGATCGGGATGTCCAGGGCTTCCTGGAGGCGCCGCTCGATCTCGAAGCAACGGGGGGCGGAGATGTCCTCCAGGTTCACCCCGCCGAAGGACGGCGCGAGGCGGATCACGGTCTCGATGATCTCGTCCGTGTCCTTGGTGGCGAGCGCGATCGGAACCGCGTCCACACCACCGAACTGCTTGAAGAGAATGGCCTTGCCCTCCATCACGGGGAGGGAGGCTTCCGGCCCGATGTCACCGAGTCCGAGCACGGCCGTACCGTCGGTGACGACGGCGACCACGTTGGACTTCCAGGTGTACTCGTTCACCAGGTCGGGCTGCTCGGCAATGGCGCTGCAGACCTTCGCAACGCCGGGCGTGTACGCCAGGGACAGGTCGTCCTTGTTGTGGACCGGCACGGTGGCCACGATGGCCATCTTGCCCCCCCGGTGCAGCGCGAACACCGCATCCGGGTTGTTGTCCGTCACGCTGTCGCTGCGAGGATTGACGATCTCCGCTGCCACTGTGTTGACCCCTTAAGTCTTTGAATCGTTGAGGGTGACCACTCCTTGTTAAGGGGTGGGCGGGCACCGCGTCCGTACTCCGCGTCAACGGTTTGCCCGTCTCCGCGAAGGGGAGGTTCGTACGCGCGGGCGCGCCGCACGCGCGCCCTGAGCCCCGGATGAGGGGTGTAAGGATCTGTTCTACCCGAAGAACACTCACCCAGACGAGTCGATTCCCGCTCGACCATAGGCTGCTTGCCCCGGTTTTGGCGAAAAGTCCAAACCTTGGCGTCCGATAGGCGAGACACACCGCAAAAACTTCGGTGGAAACGCCTGGTCACAGCGTTTAATCCGGCCCCGAAGCCCCATATCCGCAGGGCTGTTGGGAGCCGGGGGGTGTCCGTTATCCGATTTTGACCTGACGGGCACCCTGAATGTCTCAGTCCGAATGGCAAGATGCCGTAATCACACAAGGTCGCGACACTCGATGGTGCGTGCCCGACCGCTCTCGGACGCGTTTTTCCCCACTGCCGGAGGAATCAGCTCATGACCGCAAGCACCACCCGTCGTACGACCGCCGCCCGGTCCCGGATCGCCGCGGTCGGCGCCATCGCGGTCGCCGGCGCCCTGATCCTCACCGGCTGTGGCGACCAGACCAAGAAGAACGACGGCGGCAGCTCGAAGACCAACAGCGCCCCGCTCTTCTCGGCCCTGCCGAAGAAGATCCAGGACGCGGGCGTCATCAAGGTCGGCACGGACGCTGCTTACGCTCCGATGGAGTTCACCGAGGGCGGCAAGATCGTCGGTGTCGACCCCGACATCGCCGAGGCGCTCGGCAAGCAGCTCGGTGTGAAGTTCGAGTTCACCGCGGGTGCCTTCGACGGCCTGATCACCTCGATCTACACCGGCCGCCAGGACGCGATCATGTCCTCGGTCACCGACAACGAGAAGCGCCAGAAGGGCCTGGACGACTCGGGCAAGCAGATCGGCAAGGGGATCGACTTCGTCGACTACTTCTCCTCCGGCGTCTCGCTCCTCGTCAAGAAGGGCAACCCCGAGGGCATCAAGTCCCTGGACGACCTGTGTGGCAAGACGGTCGCCGTCCAGCGCGGCACGATCTACGAGGACACCTTCAAGGCGCAGGCCACGAAGTGCGGTGACAAGAAGCTCACCATCGAGTCCTTCGACACCGACGCCGAGGCCCAGACCCGCGTCAAGGCCGGCGGCGCCGTGGCCGACCTGAACGACTTCCCGGTCGCCGCGTACATCGCGAAGACCTCCGGCGGCGGCAACGACTTCGAGGTCGGCGGCGCGCAGAGCGACGTCGGTCTCTTCGGCATCGGCGTCAGCAAGGAGAACACCCAGCTGCGCGACGCCCTCAAGCAGGCGCTCGACGCGATCATCAAGGACGGCTCCTACGCCAAGGTCCTGGAGAAGTGGAACGTCAAGGACAGCGCGGTCACGGCCGCCACGGTCAACGCAGGCAAGTGACCCGAGCGAACGGCCGGGCCCTCGCGGCCCGGCGTTCGACGGTCCTGAGTTCCACTGAAGGGCAGTCATCGTGACTGACAAGATCGACAAGGGTCCGGCAGACACCCCGCCGGCCGGACCCGTCGCCTCGGGCACCCCGTACGAGGCCATCAAGGCAATTCCCGTCCGGCACTACGGCCGCTGGATCAGCGGTGTGGTGGTTGTCGGACTGCTGGTCTGGCTCGTCTACGCGTTCTCGCAGGGCAACATCATCTGGAAGACGGTCGGAGACAAGCTCTTCGACCCCTCCATCATCAGCGGCCTCGGCAACACCGTGATCATCAGCGTCTCGGCCATGGCGCTGGGTCTGGCGCTCGGCATCCTCTTCGCGGTGATGCGGCTCTCCAAGAACCCGGTGACGAACTCCGTCGCCTGGCTCTACATCTGGTTCTTCCGCGGCACCCCGGTCTACGTGCAGCTGCTCGTCTGGTTCAACCTCTCGCTGATTTTCCAGTACATCGACCTCGGGCCGATCTACAAGCAAGAGACCGTCGTCCTCATGACCCCGTTCATGGTCGCCCTGCTGGGCCTCGGCCTGAACGAGGGCGCGTACATGGCGGAGATCGTGCGTGCGGGCATCCAGTCCGTGGACGAGGGCCAGGCAGAGGCCTCGCACGCGCTGGGCATGACCCAGACGCAGACCATGCGCCGGGTGATCCTCCCGCAGGCGATGCGCGTGATCATCCCGCCGTCGGGCAACGAGTTCATCAACATGCTGAAGACCTCGTCCCTGGTGTCGGCGGTCCAGTACACGGAGCTGCTGCGCGCCTCCTCGAACATCGGGTCCACGGCCGGCGCCATCATGGAGATGCTGTTCGTGGCCTCCATCTGGTACCTGGCCCTGACCAGCGTGTTCAGCATCGGCCAGTACTACCTGGAACGCCGCTACGCGCGCGGTTCGCTGCGCTCCCTGCCGCCCACGCCGCTCCAGCGGCTGAAGGCCAACCTGAACATGTTCCGCCGTACGGAGGTGGCGAAGTGACCGCCCAGCCGATGGTCAAGGCCGAGGCCGTCCACAAGTCGTACGGCGCCGCCCACATCCTCCGCGGCATCGACCTCGAAGTCGCCCCGCGCGAGGTGTTCTGCCTGGTCGGCCCGTCCGGCTCCGGCAAGTCGACCTTCCTGCGCTGCATCAACCACCTGGAGCGGATCAACTCCGGTCGGCTCTCGGTGGACGGCCAGCTGGTGGGCTACCGCCAGAAGGGCGACAAGCTCTACGAGCTGAAGGACAGCGAGGTCGCGGCTCAGCGCCGGGACATCGGCATGGTCTTCCAGCGCTTCAACCTGTTCCCGCACATGACGGCCATCGAGAACGTCATGGAAGCCCCGGTCATGGTCAAGGGCGAGAGCAAGGCGGTCGCGCGGGCGCGCGCCGTCAAGCTGCTCGACCGGGTCGGCCTCGGCGACAAGGCCGGGAACTACCCCACCCAGCTCTCCGGCGGCCAGCAGCAGCGCGTGGCCATCGCCCGCGCGCTGGCCATGGAGCCGAAGCTGATGCTCTTCGACGAGCCCACCTCGGCGCTCGACCCGGAGCTCGTCGGCGACGTCCTCGACGTCATGCGGGACCTGGCCGAGTCGGGCATGACCATGATCGTGGTCACCCACGAGATGGGCTTCGCCCGCGAGGTCGGCGACAACCTCGTCTTCATGGACGGCGGCGTGGTGGTCGAATCCGGCCACCCGCGCGAGGTCCTGGGCAACCCGCAGCACGACCGGACGAAGGCGTTCCTGTCCAAGGTGCTGTAACCGGCGCCGACCGACATGCGGCAGGGGCGGTACGGGTCTCCCGTACCGCCCCTGCCGCATGTCCGGGCCCTGCTGCTTAAGGGCCCGCTACTTCAGGGCCAGCACCAGTCCGTCCGAGGGCGAGCGCCAGACGGTACGGGCCTCCGCGAACCCGGAGCCGCGCAGCGTGGCCGCGTGCCAGGACTCGGGCGGGGTGTCGCCGTCGGCGTGCTCGCCGTAGATCTCGAACCGGGCCTTCGTCGGCTCGGCGAGCGCCGGGTCGGCGGCCGCCAGCTCCCACCACTCGCGCCAGTCGACCGCGCCGACAGCCTTCGCCCGGTCCATCCCGCCGTGCCGGTGGGCGCGCTCGGCGGCGTTGATCCGGGGGGTGGCGGGGTCGGGCATGTGGTCGGCGTTCATGAACACCCCGCCGGCCCGGACCAGGGGCGCGAGCTGCCCGTACAGGACGGCGAGGTCCGTGCTGGGCAGCCAGTGCAGGGCCGTGGCCGTCAGAACGGCGTCGTAGGAGTCGTGGGGGAGGGCCGCGCGCCAGTCGGGGTCCTTGAGGTCGGCGGTCACGAAGGTGACGCGGGGGTCGCCCGCGAAGTGGCCCCGGGCGATCGTCAACAGCGCGGGGTCGAGATCGACCCCCGTACTGGTGGATTCGGGGAACCTCTTGAGGAGGCGGTCCGTGATGCTTCCGGTACCGCAGGCCAGGTCCAGCACGCGGGGGGCCGTGCCGACCAGTGCCTCGACCATGTCCAGCATCACCCGGAACCGCTCTTCGCGGTCGGGCATGTACCACTCCTGCTGGCGGTCCCAGCTGTCCTGCCAGGCCTGCCAGTCGGGTGATGTCCTATCGGAGCGTGCGGTATCGGATCCTGCCGTACCGGAGCGTGCGGTTTCCGCCACGAAGTCCTCCATGCGTAATACCCTCGTACCTATCTCAGCCGTTACCGCGAGACTAATCCGCAGCCGTAAGGACTACAAGTGGAATTGGCCCATTACTCGGACTACGCCGTGCGCCTGGTCAACACCGAGGAGCCGGCCCGCAACAAGGACTCGCTGACCTCCGTGGACGCCGTCCGCGCGCTCTTCGGCGCCAGCGTGCAGATGGCCCGCCGCGTCACGGACGGTGACGTCACCCGCTTCCGCAACGTCCGCGGCCGGCTGCGCAGCGTCTTCGAGGCCGCCGACGGCGGGGACCACGTCCTCGCCGTCGACCTGCTGAACTCCCTGCTCATGGAGTTCCCCGTCAGCCCCCAGGTCTCCGGCCACGAGACGCTCGGCGAGGCCGGCGGCCCCGACTGGCACATCCACCTCGCCGACCACCCCTCCAACGCCTCCGCCGGCTACGCCGCGATCGCGTGCTTCGGGCTGGCCTTCCACCTCACCGAGCACGGGCCGGACCGGCTGGGCCTCTGCCAGGCGGCGCCCTGCCGCAACGCCTACCTGGACACCTCCACCAACCGCTCCCGGCGCTACTGCTCCGACCGGTGCGCCACCCGCGCCAACGTCGCCGCCTACCGGGCCCGCAAGCGGCTGGAGGCCGAGGAGTCCGCCCGCAGCGGGCGCAGCGCCGACGCCGCCCAGGAGAGCCACGCCCTCAGCGAGCGCTGATCCTGCGCCGCGTGCTCCGGCCGCGGGCGGGGCCTGAAGCGCGCCACCGCGGTCGCCAGCACCAGCTCGTCGGGGACCGGCCCGTAGTCGGTGCTGTCGCCCGTCTCGTTGTACGGGTTGTCGCCCAGCACCCACCAGCCGCCCGGCCGCCGCTCCGCCGCCCGTTTGACGACCAGCAGGTCCTGCTGGAACGGGTGGCGCAGCACCACGACGTGGCCCCGCCGCACCGGGGCCCCGTACCGGACCACCAGCTGGTCCCCGTTCTCCAGCGTCGGCGCCATCGAAGGCCCCTGCACCGCCACCACGCCGATCTGCCTGAGCGGCGACTTCCACTCCCGCGTCCCCCGGCGCGAGTGAGCGTTCCCCGACATGCGCGACCCCGACATACCCGACCTCCTCGCCCGGCTCGCCGGGTCTCGTCCCACCCCGCATGCTGCCGCACGCGTCCGTACATTCGCTCACCGCCCCGGGGAGCGCCCTGGACTTTTGTCCCAACCGCATGGGGGCGGCCGCGAAAACGTCTCTCTCACGGAGTAATCTCCCCCTTGAGAAGACGATCACGAGGAGGACAAACCCCATGCTTTCCCGCCTGTTCGCCCCCAAGGCCACGGTCTCCGCCCACTGCGACCTGCCGTGCGGCGTGTACGACCCTGCCCAGGCCCGCATCGAGGCCGAGTCCGTCAAGGCCGTGCAGGAGAAGTACCAGGCCAACGACGACGCCGACTTCCGCGCGCGCGCCATCACCATCAAGGAGCAGCGCGCCGAGCTCGCGAAGCACCACGTCTCGGTGCTGTGGAGCGACTACTTCAAGCCGCCGCACTTCGAGAAGTACCCGCAGCTGCACGCGCTGGTCAACGACACCCTGAAGGCCCTCTCGGCCGCCAAGGCGTCGAACGACCCGGCGACCGGCGCCAAGGCGCTGGAGCTCATCGCCGAGATCGACCGCATCTTCTGGGAGACCAAGGCCGCCTGATCGCGACCTTGTCCTCGTTGTCCCCAGGGACCATGACGAAGGGGCCCGACCGCTTCAGCGGTCGGGCCCCTTCGTCATGGAGCGGGAGCGGCGAGGGCGGTTCTCACGCGTCCTCGTCGTCGTCCTCGTCGTCCAGGCGCGCCAGCCAGGTGGCGAGGCGTTCCACCGGGACCTCGAAGTCCGGGTTCAGGTCGACGAAGGTGCGCAGCTGCTCGGCGAGCCACTCGAAGGTGACCTCCTCCTCGCCGCGCCGCTTCTCCAGCTCCTCGATGCCGCGATCGGTGAAGTACAAGTCGGGCTCCGTGCGGTGGTGGGGTGTTTCCCGCCAGGATAATCCGCCCGGGGCCCACGGCAGGCCCTAGCCGGACTTGACCGCTTTCCGCCGTTCGTGGAGCTCGTCCCCAGGGCAGGGATGGAGCGTCCACGGCTGGAGGTGAGGCGATGAGGCACCCGGAGCCGATCGACGGGGTGCTGCGGGCGCTCGGGTCCACCGAGCCGTCCGCCGAAGGGACCCGGCTGGTGTGCGGCATACGGAGGGACCGGAGGCTGGAGCTGCTCCGGGAGGTGCGCGAGGCCCTGCCCGGGGGAGAGGCCGCCGAGCACTGGGCCCTGCTCGACGAGGCCGAGCGCTACGACCCCGTGGCGACCGCCGACGTGGTGCAGTATCCGGCCACCGGGATATGGGCCGAGGAGACGCTGCGCCGGCTGCGCGCCCCGTACGGGCCACCGGCCGACCTCGGGCACCTCGGAGCGCTCGCCGCCGCCGCGGCCCTGCGGGCCGGGATCGGCTTCAAGGCCACCCTGCGGGCCCCGAACGGCCGCCTCGTCCTGCCCACGCTCGGGCTGCTGCGACCGTCCCGTCCCGGCCCGCTCGCCCTCACCGAGCACTCCTGGGACCCCGGGGACCCGGCGGCGCTGCCCCTGCACGCACTGCCCGACGGGCACACCGCGCTCGACGACCTCGACCCCTACCGGGCTTCGGCGGCCGTCCCCGCCGCCCGCCGGCTCACCCCCAAGGGGCACAAGCGCTGGGACACCCAGTGGTCGGGCGCCCTGACCCTGCTGCACCGCTACGACGCCGCCCGCGCGGAGGAGACCGGCCGGCTGCTGCGCTCCGTCGTCCCGCTGTCCGGCAGCGCCCGGCCGGCCGGGGGCACCCTGCCCGCGGCGCAGGGCTCCGTACTGGCGCGGGCGCAACCGCCGCCCACGCTGGCCGCGGCCCTGGTCCACGAGGTGCAGCACGGGAAACTGGCCGCGCTGGCCGGGGCGTTCCCGCTGCACACCGCCGATCGCACCGCGCGGTACTGGGCCCCCTGGCGAGCCGATCCGCGGCCGCTGGAGGGGCTCCTGCGGGGCGCGTACGCGCACTTGGCACTGGCGGGGTACTGGCAGCGCGCCGCGCTCTACGGGGCCAGGGGGGCGTGGGCGCAGCATGCGCGGATCCGGGCGCAGGTGGCGGCTGTCCTGCCGGTGCTCGTGGGGTGTTGGGAACTCACCGATGGGGGGCGGGTGTTCGTGGACGCGATGGCTGCGGCCGAGCGGGGCATGGACGGGGTTGCGCCGCCGGGGGGCCGGTATGCGGTGGCCCGTGCGGTGGTCGAGCACGACCGGGCCGCATGGTGCGAGGCGCACCCGAACCTGGCCCCTTACACGGTCGGCTGACGCTTCGGGAGCCGCTGCGCGGGGCCGTGTCCCCTACCCGCCCTTCCACCGTTCCCCGGGGCTCCGCCCCGGACCCCGCGCCTCAAACGCCGGCGGGGCTGGATTTGCCCGGCGGGGCTGGAATGCGCCGGAAGGCCCGGCTCCCCGTGAGGGGGGCCGGGCCTTCCAGTGTTCGGGCCAGTGCAGCGGTTACGCCTCGAAGACCTCGTTCAGCAGGAGCTGCTGCTCCGCCTGGTGGCGCTTCGCGGAGCCGACCGCCGGGGACGAGCCGTGCGGGCGGGAGATGCGCCGCAGGCGCTCGCCGGCCGGGATGTCCGCGCCGACCGCCAGGTCGAGGTGGTCGATCAGGTTGAGGGCGATGAAGGGCCACGCGCCCTGGTTCGCCGGCTCCTCCTGGGCCCAGATGTACTTCGCCGTGTTCGGGAACTTGGCGATCTCCGCCTGGAGTTCGGCACCCGGGAGCGGGTACAGGCGCTCGATGCGCAGGATCGCCGTGTCGGTGATACCGCGCTTCTCGCGCTCGGCCTCGAGGTCGTAGTAGACCTTGCCCGCGCAGAACACGACCTTGCGGACCGCGTTCGGGTCGACGGCGGAGTCGCCGATGACCGGACGGAACCCGCCGGTCGTGAACTCCTCGGCCTTCGACGCCGCAGCCTTCAGACGCAGCATCGACTTCGGGGTGAAGACGATGAGCGGCTTGTGGTGCGGGTTGTGGACCTGCCACCGCAGGAGGTGGAAGTAGTTCGACGGGAGCGTCGGCATCGCGACCGTCATGTTGTCCTGCGCGCACATCTGCAGGAAGCGCTCCGGGCGGGCGGAGGAGTGGTCCGGGCCCTGGCCCTCGTAGCCGTGCGGGAGCAGGAGCGTGACGCCGGACGTCTGGCCCCACTTCTGCTCGGCCGAGGAGATGAACTCGTCGACGACGGTCTGCGCGCCGTTGACGAAGTCACCGAACTGGGCCTCCCAGAGGACCAGCGCGTCCGGGCGGGCCAGCGAGTAGCCGTACTCGAAGCCCATGGCCGCGTACTCGGAGAGCAGCGAGTCGTAGACGTTGTAGCGGGCCTGGTCGTCCGAGAGGTAGAGGAGGGGGGTGTAGTCCTCGCCCGTCTCCCGGTCGATGAGGACCGCGTGGCGCTGGCCGAAGGTGCCGCGGCGGGAGTCCTGGCCGGACAGCCGGACCGGGGTGCCCTCCATCAGCAGCGAGCCGAAGGCGAGGGTCTCGCCCATGCCCCAGTCGATGGTGCCCTCGTCGATCATCGCCGCGCGGCGCTGCAGCTGCGGCAGCAGACGCGGGTGGACGGTGACGCCCTCGGGGATGGTGACCTGGGACTCGGCGATCCGCTTGACGACGTCCTGCGAGATCGCGGTGTTCACGGTGACCGGGAACTCCTGCGCGACCTGGACGGGCGCGACCGGGGCGACCGCGGGCTGCGTGGCGGCCTCGCGGACCTCCGCGAAGACCTTCTCCAGCTGGCCCTGGAAGTCCTGGAGCGCCTGCTCCGCCTCTTCCAGGGTGATGTCGCCGCGACCGATGAGGGACTCGGTGTACAGCTTGCGCACCGAGCGCTTCTTGTCGATCAGGTCGTACATCAGCGGCTGCGTGAACGCCGGGTTGTCGGACTCGTTGTGGCCGCGGCGGCGGTAGCAGATGAGGTCGATGACCACGTCCTTGTTGAACGCCTGACGGAACTCGAAGGCCAGGCGCGCGATGCGGACCACGGCCTCCGGGTCGTCGCCGTTCACGTGGAAGATCGGCGCCTCGATCATGCGGGCCACGTCGGTCGCGTACATCGAGGAACGCGAGGACTCCGGGGCGGCGGTGAAGCCGACCTGGTTGTTGATGACCACGTGCACGGTGCCGCCGGTGCGGTAGCCGCGCAGCTGCGACATGTTCAGCGTCTCGGCGACGACGCCCTGGCCCGCGAAGGCCGCGTCGCCGTGCAGGGCGACGGGCAGGACCGTGAAGTCCGTGCCGCCCTTGTTGATGATGTCCTGCTTGGCGCGGACCACGCCCTCCAGGACCGGGTCCACCGCCTCCAGGTGCGAGGGGTTGGCGACGAGCGAGACCTTGATCTGCTCCCCGTCCAGGCCCGTGAAGGTGCCGTTGGCGCCCAGGTGGTACTTGACGTCGCCGGAGCCGTGCATGGACTTCGGGTCGAGGTTGCCCTCGAACTCGCGGAAGATCTGCGCGTACGACTTGCCGACGATGTTCGCGAGCACGTTCAGGCGGCCGCGGTGGGCCATGCCGATCGCGACCTCTTCGAGGCGGGCCTCGGCGGCCGAGTCGATGACGGCGTCGAGCAGCGGGATGACGGACTCGCCGCCCTCCAGGGAGAAGCGCTTCTGGCCGACGTACTTCGTCTGCAGGAAGGTCTCGAAGGCCTCCGCCGCGTTCAGGCGGCGCAGGATCCGCAGCTGCTCCTCGCGCTCCGGCTTGGAGTGCGGGCGCTCGATGCGGTCCTGGATCCAGCGGCGCTGCTTGGGGTCCTGGATGTGCATGAACTCGACGCCGGTGGTGCGGCAGTACGAGTCGCGCAGCACGCCGAGGATGTCGCGCAGCTTCATCATCGACTTGCCGGAGAATCCGCCGACCGCGAACTCGCGCTCCAGGTCCCACAGGGTGAGGCCGTGCTCGGTGATGTCCAGGTCGGGGTGCTTGCGCTGCTTGTACTCCAGCGGGTCGGTGTCGGCCATGACGTGGCCGCGGACCCGGTAGGAGTGGATCAGCTCGAAGACGCGGGCGGCCTTCGTGACGTCGTCGTCGTGCGAGGCGTCGATGTCCCGGAGCCAGCGGACCGGCTCGTACGGGATGCGCAGCGCCTCGAAGACGTCGTCGTAGAAGCCGCTCTCGCCGAGCAGCATGTTCGCGACGATGCGCAGGAACTCGCCGGAGGCCGCGCCCTGGATGACCCGGTGGTCGTAGGTCGACGTCAGGGTCATGACCTTGGAGATGGCCAGCTTGTTCAGGGTGTCCTGGGAGGTGCCCTGGAACTCGGCCGGGTAGTCCATCGAGCCGACGCCCATGATGACCGACTGTCCGGGCATCAGGCGCGGCACGGAGTGGACGGTGCCCAGGCCGCCGGGGTTGGTGAGGGAGACCGTCACCCCGGTGAAGTCGTCCATCGTCAGCTTGCCGACGCGGGCGCGGCGGACGATGTCCTCGTACGCCTGCCAGAACTCGAAGAAGTTGAGGGTCTCGGCCTTCTTGATGCCGGCGACGACGAGCTGGCGGTCGCCGTTCGGCTTCACCAGGTCGATCGCGAGGCCGAAGTTGATGTGCTCCGGCTTGACCAGGGTCGGCTTGCCGTCCTTCTCCGCGAAGGAGTAGTTCATCGACGGCATGGCCTTGATGGCCTGCACCATCGCGTAGCCGATGAGGTGGGTGAAGGAGATCTTCCCGCCCCGGGCGCGCTTCAGGTGGTTGTTGATGACGATGCGGTTGTCGAACAGCAGCTTCACCGGGACGGCGCGGACGGAGGTGGCCGTCGGCACTTCGAGGGAGGCGTTCATGTTCTTGACCACGGCAGCCGCCGGGCCGCGGAGCGTCACCAGTGCGGGGCCCGTGGGGGCCTCGGTGGCGGGCGCGGCCTTCTGGGGGGCTACAGACGTGGGAGCGGCGGCGGGAGCCGGAGCCTGAGGGGCGGGGGCAGCCGGTGCGGCGGCGGCCGGGGCCTGGGAGGTGACAGTCACAGCAGGGGCACCAGAGGGGGTGGCAGGTACAGGGGCAGGTGCTGACACAGGCGTCGTGGGCGCGGCGGCAGAAGGTGGCGTGACACTCGCCGCCCCCGTGGCGGCGTCGAAGGCCTGCGGGTTCTGCACGACGGAGGTGGCGGCCTGTGCGGAGGCGCCATCCGTCGTCGGCGTGGACTTCTTCGGCTCTTCGGCCTTCACGGGGGCGATGGCGCCCCCGGGCTTGTAGTCGGCGAAGAAGTCCCACCAGGCCCGGTCGACAGAATTCGGGTCCTGGAGGTACTGCTGGTAGATCTCGTCGACGAGCCACTCATTCGCGCCGAAGCCTGGAGCGGGGTTCTTCCCGCCCTCTGATGCTTCGGTCGTGGTGCTCGAGTTACTGGGGGACTGTGGCGACACGGCGGCAACCGCCCTCTTCCGCTTCACAAGGTATGGACAGCGGGAATAAAGGCTACGCCTCCCGGGCCGTGAGATGCAGACCGGGCGGGACTTCCGTCGCGTAGGTCACACCGAACGGCGGGTTTCACCGCTTGAAATGGCGGGAAACAAGCGTGGTTCGGGCAGGAGGCACCGCGGTTGCGACCCCCTAGGCCTCGCACCCCTGACGGACCCCGGTATGTGTGGCCGAGATCATGTCCTTCCCACTAGAACCCTACGTCAACCCGGCGCCTGTGAGCTGCCCGGAAGCGTGACGAGGATGCAGCAGCCCCGTGACGATTCGGCCACCCCGATGTGCCCGCCGTGCAGCCCGACCGCCCAGCGGGCGATGGCCAGGCCCAGCCCCGTCCCGCCGTCACCGCCCCGGGCGCTGCCCCGGTTGAACCGCTCGAAGACCCGGTGGCGCTCCTCCTCCGGAATTCCCGGACCCTCGTCCCGGACCTCCAGGGCCAGGCTCCCGGGCGCGTCGCCGGCCCGCGCGCGGACCGTGACCCGGCCGTGCGGCGGGCTGTGCTTGACCGCGTTGTCGATCAGGTTCGCCACCACCTGGTGCAGCCGCTCCGCGTCCGCGTACGCCGCCAGGTCGGTCGGGAACACGTCGAGGTGGAGGTGGACGTCGTTGCGGGTGTGCCCGCCCGAGCCGGAGGAGAGCCCCGGCCGGCCGGACGCCGCCAGCCCCGATTCCTTCAGCACCCCCGAGAGGTACGGCCACACCTCGAAGCGGCGGGCCCGCAGCGGCACCACCCCGTTGTCCACGCGGGACAGGTCCAGCAGGGTCTCCACCAGCCGGCCGAGCCGCTCGGTCTGCTTCAGCGCCGTCCGCATCGTCTCCGGATCGGCGGCCGAGACCCCGTCGACCACGTTCTCCAGTACCGCCCGCAGGGCCGCGATCGGCGTGCGCAGCTCGTGCGAGACGTTGGCGACGAGCTCCTTGCGGTGCCGGTCCACCGCCTCCAGGTCGTCCGCCATCAGATTGATCGTGGAGGCCAGGTCGCCCAGCTCGTCGCGGCGCCCCGCCCCGCGCACCCGGCGCGTGTAGTCCCCGTGGGATATCGCCCGCGCCACGGTGGTCATGTCGTCCAGCGGAGCCGTCAGGCTGTGCGCCACGAACTGGGTGATCAGCATCGAGGCGATCACCGAGAACACCGTGATGAAGCGGACCTCGGTGGCCGTGCGCAGCGCCACCATCAGCAGCCCCGTGGTGATGAAGACCGACACCACGACGAGCGTGCCCAGCTTGGTCTTGATCGAGAACGGCGAGAAGGGCCGCAGCCCCCCGGTGCCACCGGCTCCACTGGAGCGGCTGACGCCGCGCTCCCCGCCGGGGCGGCTCACGGCTGCGCCGGGGTCTCCAGGGCGTACCCGACGCCGTGGACCGTACGGATCCGCTCGGCGCCGATCTTCCGGCGCAGGGCCTTGATGTGGCTGTCGACGGTACGGGTCCCCGAAGCGTCGGCCCAGTCCCAGACCTCGGCCAGCAGCTGCTCCCGCGAGAGCACCGCCCGGGGGGTCCCCGCCAGGCACACCAGCAGGTCGAACTCGGTCGGCGTCAGGTGCACGTCCTCCGTGTGCACCCGTACCCGGCGCTGCGCGTGGTCGATCTCCAGATCGCCCAGGCGCAGCGTGGCCCCGCGCGGAGCGTGCGCGGCCAGCGTGGCCCGCTCCACCCGGCGCAGCAGTACGTGGACCCGCGCGGCCAGCTCGCGCATCGAGAAGGGCTTCGTCATGTAGTCGTCGGCGCCGACCCCGAGCCCGACCAGCATGTCCGTCTCGTCGTCCCGGGCGGTGAGCATCAGCACCGGGACCGGCCGCTGCGCCTGGACCCGGCGGCAGACCTCCAGGCCGTCGAAGCCCGGCAGCATCACATCGAGCACGAGCAGCTCCGGCAGCCAGCTCTCGGCGGCGGCCACCGCGGCCGGGCCGTCGGCGGCCGTCTGCACCTGGAAGCCCTCGGCGCGCAGCCGGGCCGCGATCGCCTCGGCGATGGTGTGGTCGTCCTCGACGACGAGCACCCGGCGCTGCGCGCCGGGGGTGGCCGCGGCGCCGTTGTGGGTGGTGGTGTGCGTCTGTTCCATTTCCCGCCCCTGAAGATCCCGCGTGGATAGGGGTGCAGCGTAGAGGAGCGGCTGGCCTCCGGCTATGACGGGTTCAACAGGGGGTTCCGCTTCGAACGCCGGCGTGGCTGGATTTTCCAGCCACGCCGGCGTTTGAGGTGCGGGGTCCGGGGCAGAGCCCCGGGGAACGGCGGAAGGGTGGGTAGGGGATCGGCCCCGCAGGGTCAGAGGCGCAGCCCGTGCCCGTACGGGAACACGGGGTCGACCGTGTCGTTCGGGACGTCCGGGCGGGAAGCCGCCACGGCTTCCATCGAGCGCGGGAGCTCGAAGGGCAGACGCCCCTCGGCGGCGGCCCGCCCGAAGGCCACGTCCAGCAGCGCGGCGTCCGAGGCCCCGTAATCCGCGATCAGCGCCCCCGCCCGCTCCGCGATCTCGGGGATCACCGCGGCCCGTTCCAGGTTGATGCAGACCAGAGTGGGCACGGTGTCCAGGAGGGTCAGGATCTCCGTGAGCTCCGGCTCGGGGAAGGCCAGCGAACCCGAGTGGAAGAAGGACTCGAAGATGTTCGTGCGGGGTTCGTGCGGGGTGCGCAGCCGCAGCACGGCCAGGTCCGCCCCGGCCGGGTCGGACACGAGGTCCCCGTACCCGGCGGCGACGGCCTCGTCCACGCCCTTGACGTACAGCTTCGGCTTGCCGGAGGCGGGGCCGGAGGTGACGGGGAGGATCCCGCCGGTGTTGGTCAGGACCGTCAGCGAGCGCCGCTGGGCCGCCGCGCCGGCCGCCGCGAAGTCGGCCCGGCCGACCGTCTGGGCCGCCGCGTCCGGGTCCACGTACGGGTTCTCGAACAGGCCGAGGACGAACTTCTCGCGCAGCAGCCGCCGTACCGACTCGTCGATGCGGGACTCGGAGATCCGGCCCGAGCGGACCAGCTCCACGATGACCTCGGGGCACTGCTCGCCGCCGAACTGGTCCGAACCCGCCTCCAGCGAACGCGCCGTCCGCTCGGCGGTGGACAGGTGCTCCAGGCCCCAGGCGCGGGCCGGGTGCTTCTCGCCGAAGATCACCGAGTCCGTGAGCAGGCCCCAGTCGGTGCAGACGATGCCCTGGAAGCCGAGCTCCTCGCGGAGCAGGCCCGTGACGACGCCCTTGTTGAAGCCGAAGCCGACCTCTTCCCAGTCCGTGCCGATGGGCTGGCCGTAGTACGGCATCATCTGCGAGCAGCCGGCCGCGATGGCCGCCTTGAACGGCTCCAGGTGGTGCTCGCGCAGTCCGCCCGGGTAGATCTGCTCCTTGCCGTGCGCGAAGTGCGGGTCCTCGCCGTCCTTCTGCGGGCCGCCGCCCGGGAAGTGCTTGACCATCGCGGAGACCGAGCCCGCGCCCAGCTCCTCGCCCTGCAGGCCCCGTACGTACGCCTGGACCAGCTCGCCCGTCAGCTTCGCGTCCGAACCGAAGGTGCCCGACTGGCGCGCCCAGCGGGGTTCGGTCGCCAGGTCTATCTGCGGATGCAGGGCGACGCGGAAGCCGACGGAGAGGTACTCGCGGCGCATGATGTCGGCGAAGGCGAAGACCAGCTCCGGGTCGCCGATCGCGGCGAGGCCGATGGCCTCGGGCCAGGCGGAGAAGGCGCCGGCGTTGAAGGAGGCGCCGACG
Organism: Streptomyces sp. NBC_00454; assembly: GCF_041434015.1. Taxonomy (GTDB): domain Bacteria; phylum Actinomycetota; class Actinomycetes; order Streptomycetales; family Streptomycetaceae; genus Streptomyces. The sequence continues at coordinate 5,288,478 of NZ_CP107907.1, forward strand.
TTGTCGGTGAAGGAGTGCCGGGGGTCGGTGGACAGGGTCACCGGGATGCCGAGGCGGGTGGCGGCGGCCATCTCCTGGACGGCGTTCTGCCACATCGCCATCTCGCGGGCGCCGTAGGAGCCGAGGAGGTTGAAGTGGGTGAGGAAGCGGCCCTCGATCAGCTCGGGGGTGGTGAACGGGAGGATCGAGCCGTCGGTCTCGGTGACCGGCGTGCCGTCCGGGTTCATCATCAGCATCGAGTGGAAGAGCTGGCCGGCCTTCTCCTCCAGGGTCATCCGGGACAGCAGGTCCTCGACGCGCCGGTCGACGGGGAGCGCGGAGTCCTTGTAGGCGGGCAGGCCGTGGGAGGCGGTGGTCATGGGCTGGCTCCTGAGAGGGTGGCGGTCACGGGGAGGGGTGGCGGTCACAGGGAGGGGTGGCGGTCAAGGGGAGGGGTGGCGATCACTTGACCGAGCGGATCAGCTGGACGAGCCCCGCGCCGACGGCCGCCGCGATGCCGCCGAAGAGGAAGAGGGCTCCGTAGTTGCCCCCTCCGCCGATGGCCAGGACGAAGGGCGCGAGCATCGGGACGAGTGACTGGGGGAGGGCGTTGGCGATGTTGAGCACGCCCATGTCCTTGGCGGCGCTCTCGGGGTCGGGCAGCACGGCGGCGGCCAGCGCCACGTCGACCGCGAGGTAGAGGCCCTCGCCGAAGCCGAAGACGGCCACGGCGAAGAGGAACATCCCGAAGGTGCCGGCGGTGGCGATCAGCAGCAGGCCGACGCCGATGACGAAGGCGGAGGCGAGCACGAAGGGCTTGCGGCGGCCGGTGGAGTCGGAGAGCCAGCCGCCCGCGAGGGAGCCGACGACCACGCCGCCGACGGTGACCAGGGTGGTGGTGAACATCTTCGAGGCGACGTCGGCCTCGGCGACCCCGAGGCGGTCCATCAGGAAGTACACCTGGTAGCTGGTCACGCAGGCGATGCCGATGAAGACCAGGAACCGGCTCGCGAAGTTCCAGGCGTAGTCCGGGTTCTTGCGCGGGTCGACCCAGAAGCTGTGCAGGAACTCCCTGAAGCTGTACGGGGCCACGGACGCGGCGGACGCCGGCCGGTCGGGCATCACGGAGGCCAGGACGCAGACCCCGAGGACGCCGACGAAGGCCGGGACGATGAAGGCCAGCGCCATGTTGTCGGTGAAGACCTGTGCGAGGAAGCTGCCCGCGACCATCGAGACGGACAGCATCATGCCGACCATGCCGGAGACCCGGCCGCGCTGGTGGTCCGGGATCAGGTCCGGGATGCAGGCGGTGACCATGCACAGGGCGGCGTTGCAGCCGAGCTGCGCGATGGCCCAGCCGATGAGGAGCGTGGGGACGCTGGAGCCGAGCCCGACCACCGTCAGGCCGACGGCGGCGACCGCCATGCCGCCGACGAGCCAGGGGCGGCGGCGGCCGAAGCGGCTGGTGGTGCGGTCGGAGAGGGCGCCGAAGAGCGGGTTGCCGATGAGGGCGAGGAACGCGCCGACGGAGAGGACCTTGCCGAGGGCGGCGCCGCGTTCGGCCTCGGGGACGATCTGGGCCACGCGCAGGGCCAGGGTCACGACGATCGGCGTGAAGACGGCGATGCAGATGCCGAGCTGCGCGGCGACCAGGCCGAAGATCAGCTTGGCGGGTGCGTCGGCGGGTGCGTCGGCGGGGGTGGCCTGATCCGGTCGGTCTTCGGCTTGGTGTGCGCCTCTGGCGTCCTGCGTGAGCGTCATGGGGTACTCCAGCGTTCCCGCGATCGGCCTCGTCGCCGACCCGGCTTTTTCACCGTAAGCGCGAAAACCATGCACCTACTAGGTTTTGGTTTGGTGACCTGGGTCACTCTCCCGGCGTGGCCGAAAACACCCTGCGTCTAGGGTGTTGGGCATGGCACAGGACAAGGGCCGAACGGCACAGGACAAGGACCGAACGGTCCCCGATTCGACGGCCGCCAAGGGCCGGGGCAGCTACGCGGTGGGCGACGCCCGCCGCCAGAAGATCCTCGACACCTCGGTCGAGCACTTCGCGCAGTGGGGGTTCCACGCCTCCTCGCTCGCCCGGATCGCCAACGACTGCGGGATCACCCAGGGCGGCCTGCTGCACCACTTCCGCAGCAAGGAGGACCTGCTGCTGTCGGTCCTGGGCCAGAGCGAGCAGCACGACATGGACCGGCTCTTCGCCGAACCCGCCGAGGAGGTCCCCTCGGTCGCCGCCCACTTCGCGGCCGTCGTCGCCCTCGCGGAGGACAACGCCCGCCGGCCCGGCCTCGTACGGATGTTCAACACGCTGGTCGGGGAGTCCGGGAACCCGGGCCACCCCGCGCACGACTACTTCCGCCGCCGCTACGCACGGGTCCTGCGCTACAGCGTCGACCTGCTGGAGGCGGGCGTCGCGCGCGGCGAGCTGCGGCCGGGGACGGACTGCGAGGCCGTCTGCCGCGAGACCCTCGCCGTGATGGACGGCTTCCAGATCCAGTGGGTCCTGGACCCGGAGGGCGTGGACATGGCGGTCCTGCTGCGCGGGTACCTGGACCGGCGGCTACGGGAGATCACAGTGGCGGGGACGGGGCTGTAGCGGGGCGGCCAGGTCGTCTCTTTCGGACACCCCCTAGCGCGGGTCGAAGGGCGGCAGGGCGCCCAAGACCTTCACCAAGGGGGCCGGGAGCGTGGTCTGGGCGGCGGCGACCTCGTAGCCGCCGTACGCGAAGGCGTACGTGAACGCGTCGGCCACGGGCCGGTCGGGCATCGAGATCCGGGGCAGGTGGGCGAAGTCGGCCTCCTGGAGGGCGGTGCGCAGCTTCGCCAGGGCCGCCGCCGAGAGCTTGTCCCCGGAGACCGCCTTGGCCTGGGCGTCGAGCCGCAGGAACGATCCGTCGCCCTTGATGACCAGACTGCTCGTCTGCCCCTTCATGCCCCCGCTCCGGGTGACCGTGACCAGGGTCGCGGTGGAGGATGGCCCCGAGGCACTGGGTGCGGGAGCGGGCACGGAGCCGCTGGCCGAGGGCTGCGGGGCGGTGCCCGTCCCGCCGGTCCCCGCGCTTGAGCCCGTCGCGCTCGGGTCCGGGCTCCCGCCGGGGGTGGCCGTCGGCGCGCCGGAGCCGCCGCTGGTGCCCGGGGTCAGGACCTGGCCCGATGGTGTCGCCTTCGGTCCGGCCCCGTCCTTCGACCCGCCGAAGGAGCACCCGGTCAGGGCCGGTGCAACGGCCAGCGCCACGGTCGCGGCCACCAGACCGACTCGCCATCCACGTGCTCGCACGCCCCACCCCCGCAGGTATTCGGCTCGAACCCCGAGTATGGAGTCGGCACCACCCGTACGGATAGCACCCGGAGGCCCCACATCCGCCGCTTCGCCCTCTGGCGCTGGCTGCCGCCGCTCACCGCCCTCGCGCTCGGCCTCTGGGGCCTCCCGCGCGGCGGCTCGATGTGGCGCGACGAGTCCGTCACCTGGCAGGTCGCACACCGCCCGCTCGGCGCGCTGTGGGAACTCCTCGGCCAGGTCGATGCCGTGCACGGCCTCTACTACCTGCTGATGCACGCGGTCTTCGCCGTGGCGGGCGGCGGCGCGGACGGGGCCTCCGCCGGCCTGTGGGCGCTGCGCCTGCCCTCCGTGGCCGCCACCGCCCTGGCCGCGGCCGGGGTGGCCGCGGTGGCCCACCGGCTGGCGGGGGCCGGGGGACGGACTGGCGAGGACGGGGCGCGCCGTGAGGACGGGGCGTCCGGGGGGCGGCCCCCGGAGGGCCGGGCGGCTGCGGACGGGCTGTCCGCGGAGCGTCCGTCCGGGGAGCGCCCCTCCGGGGATCAGCTGCCCGGAGACCGACCGGCTGCAGACGGGCTGTCCGGGGACGGGGCGTCCCGGGACGGGCTGTCCGGAGAGCGACGGGCCGGGGATCAGCCCTTCGGAGACCGGCCGGCTGCGGACCGGCTGTCCGGGGAGCGACCCTCCGGGGAGCAGCCCTCCGGGGCGCGGCGGCCCGGGTACCGGTCGCCCCGGGACCGGCCCGCCGCGGAACGGGCCGCGCTGTTCGCCGGGGTCGGGTACGCCGTGCTGCCGCCCGTGCAGATGTACGCCCAGGAGGGGCGCTCGTACGCCCTCGTCGCCGCGGCCGTGATCTGGGCGACGTACCTGATGCTGCGCGAGCGGTGGGTCGGCTACGCCGTGGTCCTGGTGCTGGGGTGCTGGCTGCACGAGTTCGCCGTACTGGCCCTGCCCGCGCACGCCTTCACCGCGTGGCGTTCGCGCGGCTGGCGGTGGAGCGCCGCCGCCGTCGTGGCCGGGCTGCTGCCGCTCGCCCTGGTCAGCGCGCGGCAGGCGCAGCAGCAGCTGGGCTGGCTCGGCCGGCCCGGCTGGCAGGACTGGGCGGCCTACGGAGTCCTCGCGGCGGCGGCGCTGCTCCTGGCGCCGCGCCCCGCGACGCCAGGCCCTTCGCGGGGCCGGGTGTCGCGGGGCCTCGCCGCACCGGCCGGAAGCCCGGGTGCGCCGTCCGGTACGGGGGCCTCCGGCCGGCCCGGCGCGCGCACGCACCGGACGCCGAACCCCGACGGGCCGAAGCGGCCTGCCGCGGAACCGGCCGCCGCGGCCGCGCGGGACCTCGTACGCGTGGCCCTGCCGCTCGCGCTGCTGCCGCCCGGGGTGCTGCTCGCGGTCTCGCTGGTGCACCCCTGGTACGTGGACCGGTACGTCCTCTACTCGCTCGCCGGTCTCGCCCTCCTCGCGGGGACCCGGCTGGCACAGGTGCGGCGGCCCGTGCGGGCCCGGGACTGGTGGCCCTGGCTGCTGGCCGCGGCGCTCCTGGTCCCGGTGGGGTTCTGGTCCGCGTGGCTGCGTACCCCGGAGAGCCGCAAGGACGACGCGCTCGCCGTGGCGGCGGCCGTGCGGGAGCGGGCCTGGCCGGGCGACGCGGTGCTCTTCATGCCCTCCCGGCGGCGCGAATGGCTGCTGTCCTCGCCGGAGGTCTACGGGTCCCTGCGCGACCCGGCCCTGTCCCGCACCCCGGCGGCTTCGCGGAGCCTCCAGGGGGTGGAGCGGACCGCGCAGGAGATCCGCGAGGCCCTGCTCGACCCCTCCACCGAACGGGTGGTGGCCCTCCTGGACCCGTCGGGCCAACCGCTGGACGGAGACCCGGCGGAGGCGGTGAAACGGCAGACCCTGGTCTCCTCCTTCGACCTGTGCTCGGTGACGCAGGTCCGCGGCGCCCGAGTGGCCCTCTTCGCCAAGCCGGGCGGCTGCCGGTAGCCGCGGGGGGCCGTTCCGGAGCCGTCCGCCGTAGCCGGCTCCTCCGCCGCGGGCTGCTCCGCGACCGCCTGCTGCCGCCCGCGTCGGCTACTGCCTGCGGCCACGCCCGTTTCTGCCCCAGGTTCGATCTTCTTCGCAGGGCGTGAGACCTTCTGGTCGTGACGGAGATGACGGGTGGGCCGGAGTCGGCCTTGGACGAGGCGTCGTCCCCTTCGTGGATACGACGTGCCCGCGCCGGGCGTGATCTGGCCGCCTTCGCCGATGCTCCGGAAGCTGCGGGCGCGCTGGTGGGTCTGCTGCTGGACGCCCAGGACACCGCGGTGACGCGGCAGACGGCGGAGGCCCTGGCCCGAACGGGGACGGCGGCCGCGGTGCGGCTCATCGCTCTCGCGGTGGTCGAGGCCGACGAAAACCAGGCCGACTGGCTGCAGACCGGGGTGCATGACGCGCACGAGGGACCGGACGGTCTGCCGGACGTCGCCGCGGCCTGCGGGAAGCTCGCCCGCGACCAGGAGGGGGCCGTCCGTCGGGGTGCCGCGGAGATCTCGGCCTGGATGGCCGGCACGGTCCGTTGACCCCAACCGGGCTGCCCGTGGGCCCGGCCGGCCACCCGCCCCGGCAACTCGCGAAGCCCCGTAGGAGGATGGGGCCGAGGGGGCCGGTGGGGTGAGGCCCGTTGGCTTCTGCCGGAGGTGTCGTATGAGCGCGGTCCGTTCCCACTCCCTGGTGCCGCCCGGCCCGTTGGTCGGCGGCGACTGGCTCGCGGAGCGCCTCGGTGCCCCCGGGCTGGTCGTCTTCGACGCCTCCGTCGGCGGTCACCGGGACGGCGGCCGCCGCATCCCCGGCGCCCGGCCCTTCGACCTCGACGGCGACCTGTCCGACCACAGCGCCGCCGCCCCGCACACCATGCCGGGCGCCGAGGCCTTCGCCGGGGCGATGCGCGCCCTCGGGGTCGACGAGGACAGTACGGTCGTCGCGTACGACGGCGCCGGGATCTACTCCAGCGCCCGCGCCTGGTGGATGCTGCGCGCCATGGGCTTCGACCGGGTCGCCGTCCTCGACGGCGGGCTCCCCGCGTGGCTCGCCGCCGGGCGGCCGGTGGAGGAGCGCGCGGCGGCGTACGAGGGCCCCCGCGGCTCCTTCGCCGCCCGCCCCCGAGCCGGGCTCCTGGTGGATGCCGCCACCGTCTCGGCGGCCCTGGCCGATCCGGCCGCCGCCGTGCTCGACGCCCGCACCCGCGAGCGCTTCGCGGGCACCGCCCCCGAACCCCGCCCAGGCCTGCGCGGCGGCCACATGCCGGGAGCGGTCAGCCTGCCGTTCGGGGAACTCCAGGACGCCGACGGCCTGATGCGCCCCGCCGCGGAGCTCCGCGAGGCGATCGGGGCGGTGGCGGGGGACCGGGAGCGGCTCTACTTCAGCTGCGGATCCGGGGTCACGGCCTGCGTGCTCGCCCTTGGCGCGGACCTCGCCGGGTACGGGCGCCTCGCGGTGTACGACGGCTCCTGGAGCGAGTGGGGCATGCCGTCACCGGACCGGCCGGTGGTGACGGGGACCTAGGCCGGTTCGTAGGTCGGTCAGCCGCAGCGCCGCCCGGCGGGTGCCGGTGCCGGGGGTGCCGCGCGGTTCCGTGGGGGTCCGGGTCCGGGGGGTTATCCCCACCGGGAACGGGGCGTGGTCCCCATGGCCTTCGCCGCCGGCCCGCGGGCACGATCGTCCTCATGACCCTGACTGCTCGCACCGCCGTCACCTCCACCGCCGTCGCCCTCGCCGCGGGCCTGCTCCTCACCGGCTGCTCCTTCTCCCTGACGGCCCCGCAGAAGAAGGCGAGCTCCGACGTCACCGTCTCGGAGGCCGTCACGACGGTCGAGGTGCCGGACGCACGCAGCGGCGACATCGAGGTCACCGTCGGCTCCGGGCCGGGCGTCGTCGTCCACCGCACCGTCCGCTACCGCGGCGACAGCAAGCCCGAGCCCGCCCACCGGGTCTCGGGGGGCGTGCTGACCCTCACCAACGGGGACTGCTCCGACGAATGCGCCGTCGACTACCGCCTGGAGGTGCCAGCCTCCGCCAAGGTCGAACTCCACGGCGACAGCGGGGACATCACCGTGGCCGGGGTGGCCGCGGCCGACCTCGCAACCTCCTCCGGCGAGGTCAAGGCCGAAGGGATTGCCGGGCAGCTGAAGATCCGTACCTCCTCGGGGGACATCTCCGCCGAGAACCTGGCCGGCCGGACGGTGGAGGCCCGCTCCGAATCCGGCGCCGTCGACCTGGCCTTCGCGAAGGCCCCGGCCTCGGTCGCCGTGGCGTCCACCTCGGGCGACGCGAAGCTGAAGGTCCCTTCGGCCCCGTACCGGGTCGAGGTCTCCACCGATTCGGGCGATCGCGCGATCACCATCCCCACGGACCCGGCCGCCCCGGCCAGCCTGTCGGTGAAGACCACCTCGGGCGACATCCAGATCTCGGCGGCCTGAGGCCTCCGCATCGCAGGGGTGAACGGCTGAGCCCTGTGCCTGTGCCTATGCGTACGCCTATGTCTACGCCTGCTGCGGTGCGAGGACGGTCCGGAGTTCGCCGATGCCGGCCCGCCAGGGCCCGGGCCGCTGCGTCTCCTCCCAGAGTTCCATGAGCTCGGAGGGCTCGGTGACCACCCGGTCGAGGGCCCTGACGGCGAACGCGCGCAGGTCGCCGGAGAGCCGGGGCAGGGGCAGGTCAGGGCCGTAGGGCGTGGTCACCGGCGTGCCGCCGGGGCACTGTGCGGCAATCAGCGCGGCCGCGGCGACCGCCTGCACGGCGATGTCCTGGTCGAGGTAGTCGAGTGTGTCGATCGCTTCCCCGAGGGCGCTGCGGATGAGGGCCTCGCGCTCGTTCTCCGGCGCTTCGTCGAGGTCTCCGCAGAAGTCCGCGGCCGTGTCGTTGTCGAAGGGGCCGACGTCCCAGGTGCCCATGTTCTTCTCCCGCTCGTGGTGATGTCCGCGGATCGTCGCAGGGGCCACTGACAACGCCGTCGGTCCCGGTCCCGGCTCCCGGGCCCCTGGACCGGACGGCTGCCGCGACCCCTGTTCGCCCCCGGCGAACGGGGGTTGGGGAACATTGGGGCGCGCATGTGCATTGAGTCGGCATAGCTCAACTTCACTGCCGGAGGGAAGATCATGGCTTCGACGTCCGTAACGCTCACCCTGCCCGTGCTGCCGCTCGACGACGAGGTCGTGCTGCCAGGAATGGTCGTACCGCTGGACCTGACCGACTCCGAGGCCCGAGCGGCCGTGGAGGCGGCTCAGGCTGCCGCCGGGAGCGGGAAGCCGCGGGTGCTGCTCGTGCCGCGGGTCGACGGGAAGTACACCGGGACCGGGGTGCTGGGCACCGTGGAGCAGGTGGGACGGCTGTCGGACGGGGACCCGGGGGCGCTGATCCGGGGGCGCGGGCGGGTCCGTATCGGGGCCGGGACCACCGGGCCCGGGGCTGCGCTCTGGGTCGAGGGCGAGACCGTGGACGAGAGCGTCCCCGATCCGCTGCCCGGGGCCGTCACCGAGCTGGTCAAGGAGTACAAGGCACTCGCCACCAGCTGGCTCAAGAAGCGCGGGGCCTGGCAGGTCGTGGACCGGGTGCAGCAGATCGAAGGGGTCTCGGCGCTCGCCGACAACTCCGGGTACTCGCCCTTCCTGAGCGTGGCCCAGAAGGTGGAGCTCCTGGAGACCGCCGACCCGATCGCGCGGCTCAAGCTCGCGGTCAAGGCGCTCAGCGACCACCTCGCCGAACAGGACGTCGCCGAGTCCATCGCCAAGGACGTCCAGGACGGGGTCGACAAGCAGCAGCGGGAGTTCCTGCTCAAGCGCCAGTTGGAGGCCGTCCGCAAGGAACTGCGCGAGCTCGGCGGCGAGAAGGAGGGCGAGGAGTCCGACGACTACCGGGCCCGCGTCGAGGCCGCGGACCTGCCCGAGAAGGTGCGGGAGGCCGCGCTCAAGGAGGTCGAGAAGCTGGAGCGTTCCAGCGACCAGTCCCCCGAGGGCTCCTGGATCCGCACCTGGCTGGACACCGTGCTCGAACTGCCCTGGAACGAGCGGACCGAGGACGAGTACGACATCCGCGGCGCCCGGGCCGTCCTGGACGCCGAGCACGCCGGGCTGGGCGACGTGAAGGACCGGATCACCGAGTACCTCGCGGTGCGCAAGCGCCGCTCCGAGCGCGGGATGGGCGTCGTGGGCGGCCGCCGCGGCGGGGCCGTGCTGGCGCTCGTAGGCCCTCCGGGAGTCGGCAAGACCTCCCTCGGGGAGTCGGTGGCCCACGCCATGGGACGCAAGTTCGTCCGCGTCGCGCTGGGCGGAGTACGGGACGAGGCCGAGATCCGCGGCCACCGGCGTACGTACGTGGGCGCGCTGCCCGGCCGGATCGTCCGGGCCATCAAGGAGGCCGGCTCGATGAACCCGGTCGTCCTGCTCGACGAGATCGACAAGGTCGGCTCCGACTTCCGCGGGGACCCGGCGGCGGCGCTGCTGGAGGTGCTCGACCCCGCCCAGAACCACACCTTCCGGGACCACTACCTGGAGGTGGAACTGGACCTGAGCGACGTCGTGTTCCTGGCCACCGCCAATGTCCTGGAGGCCATCCCCGAGGCCCTCGCCGACCGCATGGAGCTGGTGCGCCTCGACGGCTACACCGAGGACGAGAAGGTGGTCATCGCCCGCGACCACCTGCTGCCCCGCCAACTGGAGCGCGCCGGCCTCGGCGCGGAGGAAGTGGTCCTGGAGGACGAGGCGCTGCGCAAGCTGGCCGGGGAGTACACCCGCGAGGCGGGCGTACGCACCCTGGAGCGCTCCCTCGCCCGCCTGCTGCGCAAGGTGGCCTCCCAGCACGAGCTCGGAGAGCGGGAGCTGCCGGTGCGGATCGGGGCCGGCGAACTGCGGGCGCTGATCGGGCGGCCGCACCACGTACCGGAGTCCGCGCAGGACCCGGCCGAGCGGCGCACCGCCGTGCCCGGCGTGGCCACCGGCCTCGCCGTGACCGGGGCGGGCGGGGACGTGCTGTTCGTGGAGGCCTCGCTGGCCGATCCCGAGACGGGGGCGGCCGGGCTCACGCTGACCGGGCAGCTCGGCGACGTGATGAAGGAGTCGGCGCAGATCGCGCTCAGCTTCCTGCGCTCGCACGGCGCGGAGCTGGAACTCCCGGTCGCCGACCTGAAGGACCGGGGCGTGCACATCCACTTCCCGGCGGGCGCGGTGCCCAAGGACGGCCCGAGCGCGGGCGTCACGATGACCACGGCCCTGGCCTCGCTGCTGTCCGGGCGGCAGGTGCGGACCGACGTGGCCATGACCGGTGAGGTCTCGCTGACCGGACGCGTCCTGCCCATCGGCGGGGTCAAGCAGAAGCTGCTGGCCGCGCACCGGGCCGGGCTGACCACCGTCATCATCCCCAAGCGCAACGAGGCCGACCTGGACGACGTCCCGGCCGAGGTGCTGGAGGGGCTGGAGGTGCACCCGGTGACGGATGTCCGCCAGGTCCTGGCGCTGGCCCTGGTCCCCGACGCGGTCACGGTGACCGCGGTCGCCTGACGGGTCACCTGACCGGTCGCCTGACCGGTTGCACGACCGGCCGCCTGATCTGCCCCCGACGAAAGGCCCTCGGGCCCGGGATCCCGCCGACCGGCGGGGCCCCGGGCCCTCGGCGTACCCGCTGCGAAATACTGGTGGCCCACACACCACCGAAGGAGCGGGACACGTGCACGGGAGCGAAGACCAGGAGTTCCTTGCCCTGGAGCGGGAGCTGTCCGTCTTCCTCCGGCGCGCCCGCGCCTCGTCCGGGGAGATGGCGCGCGAACTGCACCCGGAGCTGGAGCCGGCCGCGTACGGGCTCCTCGTCCGCCTGGAGGCCGCCGGCCGGCAGCGGGCGACCGAGCTGGCCGGGTACTTCGGGGTCGGCAAGGCCACGATGAGCCGGCAGCTGCGGGCCTTGGAGGTACTGGGCCTGGTGGCCCGCGAACCGGACCCGGCGGACGGCCGCGCCTTCCTGGTCGGGCTCACGGACGAGGGCCGGGAGCGCTTCCTGCGGGTCCGCGACGCCCGGCGCGAGCAGTACATGCGCAAGCTCGCGGACTGGGACCGCGGGGAGGTCGCGGAGCTGGCCCGGCTGCTGAACCAGCTGAACGCGGGCGTGGAGTAGGGGAGCAGGGGAGCAGCCGGGCGGGACCGGGAGCGGCTCGCCGCCACCCCGGGCGGCCCGCCCTCGCCCCCGCTACAGCTCCGCGTAAGCCGCCGAGGCGTCGTCGTGCCGTTTGCCGCGTCCGTGCTGCCGGTCGGGGTCCGTCTCCAGGGTCCGGACGCGGTCGATCAGGGACTGGGCGCCCTCCTTGCGCAGCACCGCCAGGCATTCGGCCCAGTCGCCCTCCCCGAAGGTGTCCGTCCACCGGCTCGCCCCGTCCGTGAGCGCCGCCACCGCCCGGACCTCGGCGCGGGGCGTCCGCCCGGTCACCGCGCGGGAGGCCACCGCCGGGTCCGCGGCGGCCGTGAAGAAACCGCCCTCCGCGTTGCGCAGCAGGTCCGCCGAGGCGTTCGTACGCAGCTGCTCGCGCGGGATCCGGTCCAGCCGGTCGTCGAGGACCGCGCGCACCTCGCCCCCGGGCGCCTGGAGGAGGAGTACGGAGTCCGAGAGCACCAGGTGTTCGACGCAGGACTCGTCCCAGCGGACGATGACCACCGTCGCCTGCGGGGTCCGGACGTGAGAAAGGTCACAGGTGTCGCGGTGGGCGTCGGCGGTGGCGGCGATGGACTCCGCGAGGACCCGGTCGAGCGGCATGTCCCGCCGCGATCCGGACAGTTCGGTCAATCGGCCGCCGAGCCGGGCCGCGAACCAGGGGACTCCGTGCGCGCATCCGACCTCGCCCGGCGGCGGGGTGACCCCGTCGAGGGCGACCAGGACTCCGCCGCCCGACGCGGGTATCGCGGCCGACAGCCAGTCCTCGTTGGGGCGTTCCGGATCGCCGGGGGCGGAAGAGAGGTCGATGCGCATACGGACATTCTGCCCGTGCGGGGTGCCGGAGGGGCGGGACGGGTCGGGGCGAGTGCGGACCAAAGAGGTACGGGTGGGGCGGTAGGGAATCCCCGGGCCCAGTGGGGTGACCGTCGGTATGTGGGCGGGCATCCTGCCAAAAGCCGCATCAATCTTTCAACCACCCGTCCACGGCGGGGCTCTGACGGCGGTTCGCCGAGTTGGCCGCCAACTCGTCCGTGATGTTCACTCCTTCGTGTGGCCGGGTGGGTGATGTACGGCCCTCTTCCCGGGGCACTGCGAAGGTCTGAGGCGGTACGGCGGCACAGCAGCGCGAGACGACAGGGGCGGGGGGCGTTTACTTGTTGACCGGCCGTTACCTCGGCCACACGAGTAGACGAGCACGAGCAGCACACGTACAGGATTGCGAGCACCGGTGCAGAAGAAGCGGCCTCGGAAGAACGGCACCGTCGCGAACGGCACCGCACCCGGTGGCACCGCAACCGACCGACCAGCCTCCGAAGGCACCGCCACCGCCCACGCCCGAACGGGAGCCCCAGCGGGAGCTCCCGCGGGGCGCCGGGTGCGCGTGCGCCGCAGGCTGGTCATCGGAGTTGCCGTGGCCGGGCTCGCCGTCCTCGCGGCCGGGGCGCCCGCCGTCCTGTCCGCCTCGGCGGACCTGAAGGACTCCCAGCACCTGGTCACCCTCGCCGAGCAGACCGGGGCCACCCTCACCCTCGCGCACCTCCTGGGCGACGAACGCGACGCCGTCACCGAGTACGTGGCCCAGGGCCGCCCCGGTGGCGCGCTGGCCGCCGTCCAGGAGCACACCGCGGGCACCGACCGCCAGCTCGCCGAGGTCCGGGCCGACGCCGACGGGCAGGACGGGCAACTGGCCCGCGCCCTCGGCAGGGTCCGCGCCGTGCGCACCGAGGCCGTCGAAGGCAAGGGCAGCGCGCTCGCCGCGCACCAGGCCTACTCCGGGGTCATCGCCGAACTCCTCGCCCCCGGCGCCCGGCTCGCCGAGCTGACCCCGCCGCGCGCCGAGGACGCCCTCGTCACCACCCGCCCGCTGGCCCCCCTCGGCCAGGCCGTGGAACAGGCCTCCGCCACCCGCGGACTGATCCTCGCCGCGCTGGACGTGCCCCGCGGGGAGACCTCGGGCGCCGCCGCCGTGGACGAACTGACCACCGCCGCCCAGCGGACGCGGGTACGGGAACTGGGCGCCCTCGACGACTTCGCGCGGGCCGCGCGCCCCGACGTGCGCCAGACCCTCGCCGCCACCGTCGCCGGACCCGAGGTCAAGACGGCAGACGAGTACCTCAGACGGCTCACCGACCGGCCTACGCTCTCCTCCGCCGACCGCAAGCTCGACTCCGACGCCGTCGCTCCGTCCCTCACCGCCCGCATCGACCGGATGCGCTCGGTCGAGGCCACCCTCGCCGGCCAGCGCGCCACCGCCCTCGCCACGCTGCGGGACGACGACGTGACCGCCCTGGAGACCCTGCTCGCCTTCCTCGGCGTGCTGTTCCTGGTCACCATCGGCGTCACCACGGCCATCGCCCGCTCGCTGACCCGCCCGCTGTCGGTCCTGCGGCGCGGCGCCGCGCGGCTGGCGACGCCCGAGGGCTCGGTGGAGCCGGTCCGGTTCACCGGCCGCAACGACGAGTTCGCCGAGGTCGTACGCAGCCTCAACTCCGTGCGGGACCAGACGGTCTCCCTGCACACCCGGATCGCCGGGCTCGACGCCGACCGCCGCCGCCTGATCGGCCGCAACGAGGCGCTCACCTCGGGCCGCGAGGCGCTGGAGGACGAACTCGGGCAGCTGCGGGCCGGGCTGGAGGAGCACCGCCGCATCATGTCGACGACCTCCGTGTCGCTGTCCCTGCGGACCCTCGGGCTCGTCGAGCGCCAACTCGCCGTCATCGAGGAGCTGGAGTCCGAGGAGCAGGACCCGGACCGGCTCGCCACCCTCTTCAAGCTCGACCACCTGGCGACCGTGATGCGCCGCCACAACGAGAACCTCCTGGTCCTCGCGGGTCAGGAGCACGGCCACGGGCAGGGCCTGCCGGTGCCGCTCGTCGACGTGATGCGTGCGGCGGTCAGCGAGATCGAGCGCTACGAGCGCGTCGACCTCGGGGCGCTGCCCTCGTACACGCAGATCGCCGGGCACGCGGCCGACGACATCTCGCACGTGCTCGCGGAACTGCTGGAGAACGCGACGACCTTCTCGCCGCCGGACGCCAAGGTGAAGGTGTCCGGCTGGCTGCTGGACTCCGGCGACGTGGTCCTGTCCGTGGTGGACGAGGGCATCGGGGTCGCGGGGGACCGGCTGGAGACGCTCAACGCCCGCCTGGCCACCCCGGACGCGTACGACGAGGAGCCGGAGTCGGAACACGGCCTGGGCCTCGGCCTGTACGTGGCCGGCCGGCTCGCGGCCCGGCACGGCGTGAGCGCGGAGCTGCGGACCTCGCGGCACGGAGGCACGGAGGCGCTGGTCGTCGTACCGGTGTCCCTGCTGCCGACCGCTCCGCCGGTTTCGCCCGTCCACACCCTGGGTACCCCGGGAGCCCCCGCACTGCACCTGCCCGGCGTGGTCGCCGAGGCGAACGAGAACACCCTCCCGTCCCGCCTACGGGGCCTTGCCGCCACCGGCGACGCCACCGAGGAGGAGGCTCCCGCGCAGGCCGCCGAGCCCGAGGCGGATCCCGAGCCCGAGGCGGCTCCCGCGGAGCAGCCGCGCTGGATCACCGAGCCGATCGGAGAGCCCACGACGGCTCCCGAGCCCGAGCCCGCGACTGCCTCCGAGCCCGAGCCCGAGGCGGCCCCCGAGCCCGAGCCGGTCCACGAGTCCGCCCCCGCTCCGGCCGAGGAGCTGCTGGCCCGGGTGGTCCCGGAGCCCGCTCCGGCTGCCTTCGCGCCCCCGGCCGAGCAGCTGCCGCCGGCCGAGCAGGTCTTCCGCGTCCCGGCCCCGGCCGAGGCACCCGCCCCCGCCGAGGCTCCGGCCCCCGCGGAGGTGCCCGCCGAGGTCCAGGTCCCCGCCCAGGCGTCCGCGCCCGCCGAGGTCCCCGTACCCGTCGAGGACGAGGCCCTCACCGACAAGGGCCTGCCCAAGCGGACCCCCCGCGTGGTGGCCGCCGGGCGGGCGGAAGAGGTACCGGCCGCGCCGCGCCGGGTGGACGCCGACGAGCTGCGCCGCCGCCTCGGCGGGTTCTACCGCGGTGCCCAGGACGGGCGGCGCGTCGTGGAGGCGGAGCTCGCGCAGGAACCGGGGCACGACCAACGGCAAGACCAGGGGCAGACCGACCGGGGGGACACCGCACAGGAGGCACGCACATGACCGCGCCCAGTACGTACGGACTGAGCACCCAGGCCCGCAACCTTCAGTGGCTGCTCACCGACCTGGTCGAGGAGGTCCCCGGGGTCAATTCCGTGGCCGTCGTGTCCTCGGACGGGCTCCTGTTGCTGTCCTCCGAACCGGTGGCACCCGACACGCCCCCGGCCGAGGCCGCCGCGGCCCGCCCCAGGGGCCCCAGGGGCGCCTCCGCCGACCTCGCGACCATCGTCTCCGGCCTCGGCTCCCTCACCACGGGCGCAGCCGCCCTGATGGACGGCGGCGCGGTCAAGCAGACGATGGTGGCGATGGAGCACGGCTCCGTGTTCGTCATGTCCATCAGCGACGGCTCGCTCCTCGGAGTGCACGCCACGCCCGACTGCGACATGAGCGTCGTCGCCTACCACATGGCCCTGTTCGTGGGCCGCGCCGGCCACGTCCTGACCCCCGAAGTCCGCAGTGAGCTGCGCCAGTCGATGGAGAAAACCCCGTGAGGAGTCCGGCCTCCGACCGGCTGCCGATACGCGGCGCCGACCGCCGCCCCGCGCGTGTACGCCCGTACTCGCTGACCGGCGGCCGCACCCGTTTCACCCAGGTCCTGAACGTCGAGACCTTCGTCGCCGCCCTGGACACCAAGGTGTCCGCGCCGCAGAAGCCCGACCGGATGCCCGAGATGCCGGCCATCGTCGAGGTCTGCCGCCGCATGCGCACGATCGCCGAGATCGCCGCGCTGCTGAAGCTGCCGCTCGGTGTGGTGCGCGTCCTCGTCAGCGATCTCGCCGACCAGGGAAGGATCCGCGTCTACGGGACCGGGCACGGCACCGGCCGTCCCGACCGCGCGCTGCTCGAAAGGGTGCTCAGTGGGCTCCGCCGTCTCTGAAACCGGCTTCCTCCCCCCGTCCGACCTCTTCTCCCGGGCGGGTTCACCCGTCCCCGGGGACGAGCCCGTACAGCCCTGGCAGTACGACCGCTCGCGCGCGCCCGTGGCCGTGAAGGTGCTGGTGGCGGGCGGGTTCGGGGTGGGCAAGACCACCTTCGTCGGGTCCGTCTCCGAGATAGCGCCGCTGCGTACCGAGGCGGTGATGACACAGGCCAGCGTCCCGACCGACGACCTGTCCTCGACCCCGGACAAGCACACCACCACCGTCGCGATGGACTTCGGACGCGTCACGCTCGACGACGACCTCGTCCTGTACGTGTACGGGACGCCGGGCCAGGAGCGCTTCTGGTTCATGTGGGACGACCTGGTGCGCGGCGCCATCGGCGGGATCGTCCTCGCCGACACCCGCCGGCTGCGCGACTGCTTCCCGGCCCTCGACTACTTCGAGAGCTGCGGGCTGCCGTACGCCGTCGCCGTCAACCACTTCGAGGGCACCCGGTCGTACGAACCCGATGACGTGCGGGAGGCGCTGTCCATACCGGCCGGGGTTCCCGTGGTGATCATGGACGCCCGGAGCCGGGTCACGGTAGTGGAATCCCTGCTGACCCTCGTGGGCCACGCCCTCGACTCGACCCCCGAATAGAGAACGTGCAGATGCGCAAGATACTCGTCGTCGGCGCCGGCCAGTCCGGTCTCCAGCTCGCCCTCGGACTCCAGTCGAAGGGCTACGAGGTCACCCTCATGTCCAACCGGACGGCGGACGAGATACGCACCGGCCGGGTCATGTCCACCCAGTGCATGTTCGACACCGCGCTGCGGCACGAGCGGGACCTCCAGCTCAACCTCTGGGAGCAGCAGGCCCCGAAGATCGAGGGTCTGGGCGTCTCGGTCGCTGCCCCCGACACCAGCCGCGCCGTCGACTGGCTCGGCACGCTGAAGGGCTTCGCCCAGTCCGTCGACCAGCGCGTGAAGATGTCCGGCTGGCTCGACACCTTCGCGCAGCGCGGCGGCCAGCTGGTCATCCACGGGGCCACCGTCTCCGACCTGGACTTCTTCTCCCGTACGTACGACCTGGTGCTGGTCGCGGCCGGAAAGGGCGAGCTGGTCTCGCTGTTCGGCCGGGACGCCGCCCGCTCCCCGTACGACGCCCCGCAGCGCGCGCTCGCCGTCAGTTACGTCCATGGCCTCGGCCCGCGCCCCGAGCACCCGGACACGGAGGCCGTGCGCTGCAACCTGGTCCCGGGCGTCGGCGAGCTGTTCGTCATGCCGACGCTGACCACCTCCGGCCGGGCCGACATCCTCTTCTGGGAGGGCGTCCCGGGCGGTCCCCTGGACGTCTTCAACGGCGTGCAGGACCCGGCCGACCACCTGGCGCTGACGCTGGAACTGATGGAGAAGTTCACGCCCTGGGAGTACGCGCGCGCCACCAAGGTGGAGCTGACGGACGCGGGCGCCACGCTCGCCGGCCGCTACGCCCCCGTCGTGCGCAACCCGATCGGCCGGCTGCCCGGCGGCGGCCTGGTGCTGGGCGTCGCGGACGTGGTCGTCGCGAACGACCCGATCACCGGCCAGGGCGCGAACTCCGCCGCCAAGTGCGCGGCCTCGTACCTGTCGTCGATCATCATGCACGGGGACAACCCGTTCGACGAGGCCTGGATGAAGGCCACCTTCGACAAGTACTGGTTCACCAGCGGCAAGCCGACGACCCAGTGGACCAACGCCATGCTCGGCGTCCCGCCGGAGCACGTGCTGAACCTGATCGGTGCGGCCGGGCAGCTCCAGCCGGTGGCGGATCGTTTCGCCAACGGCTTCGACAACCCGGCCGACTTCGACGCGTTCTTCTACGACCCCGAGGACGCGGCCGACTACCTGGCCGAGGTCGCGGCCTCGGTCGCCGGCTCCAACGCCGCCTCGGACGAGGGCGCCTCCGCCTCCGAGTAACCCGAGTCGTCCCCCGCCGCCCCGCCCCCGTTCGCGGGCAGCGGCGGCGGGGTGAAGGCGGGCAGCGGCGCCCCGTCCGGGTCCGGCCGCACCGCGCCGAGCAGCGGATTCGCCGCGATCGGCGAGACCTTGACCTTCGCGCCCGGCCGCGGCGCCTGGATCACCTTGCCCTCGCCGACGTACAGGGCCACGTGCGTGGCGGTCGGGAAGTACACCACCAGATCGCCCGGCCGGAGCTCGTCGAGCGGCACCCTGGGCAGCTGCGCCCACTGCTCCTGGCTGGTCCGCGGGATCGCGCGGCCCGCGTGCGCCCAGGCCTGCGAGGTCAGCCCGGAACAGTCGAAGGACGCCGGGCCCTCGGCGCCCCAGACGTACGGCTTGCCGATCTGCGCGGCCGCGTACGTGAGCGCCGAGCCGCCGGCCGCCGTGGGGTTACGGGGCTTCGTGCCCAGCTTCCCCGAATCGACCAGCTCCCGCTGCGCGGCGGCGGTGTTCTCGGCCTCGCGGGTGCCGAGTTCGCCGAGCTGGGCGGGGGAGAGGGAAGCGAGCATCCGCTCGACCTCCTTGAGCTGCGCGGCGGCCGTCTCCTTGCGCTTCTTCGTCTCGATCGCCAGCTTCTGCTCGGAATCCAGGGCCTTGCGTGCGGCGACGGCGAGGACGTCGGCCTGCTGCTCGCTGCGGCCCAGCAGCTCCAGCGCCGCGGCCCGCCGGGTCCCCTCGCGCTCCGCGAGCCGCCGCTGGTCCAGGGCCCCTTGGGGGTCCCCGGCGAACAGCATCCGGGCGTACGGGGAGAACCCCCGGCCCGCCTTGTACTGCTCGCGCGCCAGCTTGCCGGTGGTGGCGTGGGCCTCGGTGACAGCGGTACGGGCCTTCCCGAGCTCGGCGGCGAGCCGGCGCTCCTCGCCCTGGCGGGCGGTCAGCGCGGTCTCGGCGGCGTTGTAGGCCTCGGTGGCCTGCTCGGCCTGCTGGTAGAGGCCCTGGAGCCGGGAGAGGAGGACCCCGACGGGCTCGGCGGGGGCGTCGGGGACGCCGGGGAGACCGGGGGCGGCGGGGGCGGTGAGCGAGTCCGGCGCGCCGGGAGCTTCGGGTGCCCGGGGCGCTCCGGGGGCCCCGGGCGAGGCGGGCATGTCGGGCATGTCGGGCGCGGCTTGTGCGGCCGGGAGCGGGCCCGCGGTGGCGAGGACCGCGGCGACGCAGGCGGCGCGAAGCAGCCGACTCCGATGTCGACGTGACATGTGGTCACCTCCAGGCGGCCGATGCTGCCACGCCCGGTATGACAATTCGGCCACCCGAGTCGGCCGTGCCGTGCCGCTCACCCGGTCGGCGTACGGCTGCCCGCCGGGGCGGCGCCGGACCGGACCGCCCTGCCGTCCGCTCAGCCCCCTGGGCCCAGCAGCCGGGCCTTGGCCGTCGAGAACTCCTCGGGGGTGAGCAGGCCTTCGCGGGCCAGGGCGGCCAGTCGGGTCAGCTGGTCGGTGAGTTCGGCTCCGGCCGCGGCTGGCCCGGAGCTCCGCGGACCGGAGGCCGAGGCCGAGGCGGAGGCGGAGGCGGAGGGGACGGGTGAGGTGGCGGACGAGACGGCTGACGAGGTGGCGGCCGGGGCGGCGTGCGAGGCGGCCGGGGCGGCGGCGGAGGCAGCGGGCTGCGGCCGGGCCGAGTCCCACACGTACGCCCCGCGCTTCAGGATCCCGCGCAGCAGCGGGTTGCCCGTCGGGCGCTGGGCGGGGTTGACGACTGAGCCGATGGGGCGGATGAACATCAGGCCACCCCCAGCCGGTCGGCCGGGAGCCGGACCGCGCCCGCGATGCGGCCGCCCGCCGCTCGCACCGCGACGGCCGCGTCCTCGGCCCATACGTGTTCGATCACCAGGAGGAGCGCGCAGCTGCCGCGTTCCAGCAGGTCCGCCGCTTCCGTGACGTCCTCCGGGCCGATCAGCGGGGCCGCCTCGCGGTGCGCGAGCAGGCCCCTGAGCTCGACGAACTCGTCGAACTCGGCGGCCAGCACCTCCCCGGCCGCCGTCTTGGTGGCCACGAGACCGTCGATCAGCCGTACGACCCCGGCCTTGCGCAGTCCCATCACCGCCTCGACCGCCGCGACCCGCAACTGTTCCTCGGGGAAGGCCAGGACGATGAACTCCGCAGGTCCCATGGGGAGAGGCTCCTGATCCGCTACTTCGCTTCCGACCGGTTCTGACGACTCTTCGGCACACTATGACATAAGCGGACATACGGGCCGCCTGCTTGCTACGTTTCCCCGTATGACCGCTCTGACGGCAAAGGTGGCGGAGCCCGCCCCGCCCCCGCCCCCCGATGTCCACGCCCCCAAGCGTCGCGGCGTCGAGCTGTCGCTGCTCTTCGGCGCCGTGTCGATCGCGGTCCTCGGCCACCTCTACGTCGGCCTCACCACCACCGGCCACATCCCGCACCCCGCCTCCCACTACGCCGCCGGCCTCGCCCTCGCCGCGCTCGCCGCCCACCTGGCCGTCCGGCTGTGCGCCCCGTACGCCGATCCGCTGCTGCTCCCGATCGCCGTCCTGCTCAACGGGCTCGGCCTCGTCCTCATCCAGCGGCTCGACGCCACCACGCCCGGCCACGTCACCGCCGGGGAGCAGCTGCGCTGGTCGGCCCTCGGGGTGGCCCTGTTCGTGCTCGCAGTGATGGCGCTCCGGGACCACCGGGTGCTCCAGAAGTACGCGTACCTCGCCGCGGCCGCCGCGCTCGCGCTGATGCTCGTGCCCGTCTTCTTCCCGGCCGTCAACGGCGCGCACATCTGGATCCGGTTCGGCGGACTCTCCTTCCAGCCGGGGGAGTTCGCCAAGATCCTGCTCGCCGTGTTCTTCGCCGCCTACCTCGCCGCGAACCGCACCGCCCTGGCCCTCACCGGACGCACCCTCTTCTGGAGGCTGAAGCTGCTCCCCGGCCGGGTCCTCGGACCGATCCTCGCCGTCTGGCTGCTCTCGGTCGGCGTGCTCGTCCTGGAGCGGGACCTGGGGACCTCGCTGCTCTTCTTCGGCCTCTTCGTCATCATGCTGTTCACCGCCACCGGCCGGATCGGCTGGATCGCCATCGGGCTGCTGCTCGCGGCCGTGGGCGCGTACGCCGTCGGGACGTTCGAGCCGCACGTGAACAGCCGCGTGGACGACTGGCTGAATCCTTTCGCCTCCATCGAGCGCGGCGACGGCCCCGGCCAGCTCGCCCAGTCCCTCTTCGCCTTCGGGGCCGGCGGGCTACTGGGCGCGGGCCTGGGCCACGGCCAGTCCTTCCTCATCGGCTTCGCCGCCAAATCGGACTTCATCCTCGCCACCGCCGGAGAGGAGCTCGGCCTCGTCGGCCTCACCGCGATCCTGCTCCTCTACGGGCTCCTCGTCTCCCGCGGTTTCCGCGCCGGACTCGCGCTGCGCGACCCCTTCGGCCGCCTCCTCGCCACCGGACTCGCCTCGATCCTCGCGCTCCAGGTGTTCGTCATCGCCGGCGGAGTCACCGGCCTGATCCCGCTCACCGGCATGGCCATGCCCTTCCTCGCCCAGGGCGGCTCCTCCGTCGTCACCAACTGGATCATCGTCGCCCTGCTGATCCGGCTCAGCGACAGCGCCCGCAGACCCCGGCCCGAGGGGTCGGACGGGCCGGACGGGCCGGACGGGTCGGACCGGTCGGCCGAGGAGGGCGACGCGTGATCCGCTACATCCGCTGGTGCGCGTACTTCTGCGCCCTGCTGCTCGTCGCCCTGCTGGTCAACGTGGCCCGCGTGCAGGTCTGGGAGTCCGCCGGCTACGGCGTGAACCCGGCCAACAAGCGCCCCGCCATCGAGCGCTACGCCGAACCGCGCGGGGACATCACGGTCGACGGCCGGCCCGTCACCGGCTCCCGGGACAGCCGCCAACTCCTGCGCTACGAGCGGACGTACAAGAACGGCCCCCTCTACGCCCCCGTCACCGGCTTCTCCTCCCAGACCTACGGCACCAGCTTCCTGGAGCGCGCCGAGGATCCGGTCCTCTCCGGCACCGACCCCGGACTCTCCGCCTTCCCGCTCTGGTACGAACTCGCGCGCGGCCGCCCCGGCGGCGGCAACGCCGCCACCACCATCCGGGCGAGCATGCAGCTGGCCGCGTACACCGGGCTGGCGGGCAAGAGGGGCGCGGTCGCGGCCGTCGAGCCGGCCACGGGCAGGATCCTCGCGCTGGTCAGCAGCCCCTCCTACGATCCGGCGCTGCTCTCCGGCACCGGGCCGAAGGTCAAGGAGGCCTGGGAGAAGCTCAACGCGGACCCCGCCAAGCCCATGCTCAACCGCGCGCTGCGCGAGACCTACCCGCCCGGCTCCACCTTCAAGATCGTGACGGCGGCGGCCGCCCTGGACGCGGGCACGGTCACCGATGTGGACGCGCCGACCCAGACCCCGGACCCCTACCCGCTGCCCGGCACGAACACCCTGCTCCCGAACGCGGGCACCGGCTGTGCCGACGCCTCGATGGCGGACGCCGTGCAGTGGTCCTGCAACACGGTGATGGCGAAGATCGGCGTACAGGTCGGCCTGCGCGGGATGACGGAGGCCGCGCGCCGGTTCGGTTTCAACGACGACGGGCTGCGGGTTCCGGCCTGGGTCTCGCGCTCGAACTTCGACACCGACATGAGCCCGGACCAGCTGGCCCTGTCCTCCATCGGGCAGTTCAACACCAAGGCCACGCCCCTGCAGATGGCGATGGTGGCGGCCGCGGTGGCCAACGGCGGCGTGCTCAAGACCCCCTACCTGGTGGACCGCACGACGCAGGACGACGGTGACCCGGTCCGCCGCACCGACCAGCACACCCTCGGCCGGGCCATGACCCCGCTGACCGCGATGCGGATGCAGGAGCTGATGGTGAAGGTGGTGGAGAACGGCACGGGCAAGAACGCGGAGATCCCCGGCGCGGTGGTCGGCGGCAAGACCGGCACCGCCCAGCACGGAGTCGGCAACGCGGGCACCCCCTACGCCTGGTTCATCTCCTGGGCGGCCAAGGAGGGCGGGGCGCCGCCCGCGGTCGCGGTGGCCGTGGTCGTCGAGGATGCCTCGGCGGTGCGCGGGGACATCAGCGGCAACGGCGCGGCCGCGCCGATCGCGCGCGCGGTCATGGAGGCGGCGCTGGCCGCCCCCGCACCGTCCACCCCATGAAACGGCCGGGGGGAAGCGGCAGTTCCGTGATTACGTTGGCGGGATGACCCACGAACTGGCGCAAGTGAACATATCCCGGCTCAAGTACCCCCTGGACTCACCGGAGCTGAAGGACTTCGTCGACGGACTCGACCACGTCAACGCCGTCGCCGAGGCGGCGGAGGGCTTCGTCTGGCGGCTGGAGGGCGAGGGCGGCGACGCGACCGACGTGTCCGTCTTCGACGACGAGTGGATCATCATCAACATGTCCGTCTGGCGCGACGCGGCGTCCCTCAACACCTTCATGTACGCCGGGCGCCACCGGGAACTGATGGCGCGGCGCCGCGAGTTCTTCGAGCCCGTCAAGGAGGCCATGACGGCCCTGTGGTGGGTCCCGGCGGGCGAGCGCCCGACGGTCGCGGACGCCGAGGAACGCCTGATCCGCCTGCGGGAACACGGCCCGACCCCGTACGCGTTCACCTTCCGCGAGCAGTTCCCGCCGGTGGAGCCCTCCTAGGCCGCCCCCTCCGCGATGGCCTCGGCCACCTCCGCCACCCGCTGCTCCTCCTCGGCCGCGAACCGCTCGCGGTCGAGGGCCTCGGCGATCTCCTCGTCCTGGCTCATCAGCAGGTCCAGGTTGGAGTTGCCCATCTCGAAGACGCCCATGTCCAGGTACGCCTTCTGCAGCCGCTCGCCCCACAGCCCGATGTCCTTCACGCACGGCACGATCCGGCTGAACAGCAGCTTGCGGAAGAGCGCCAGGAACTCCGACTGCTCGCTGAACTCCTCGGCCTCCTTGCGGGAGATGCCGAAATTCTCCAGCACCTCCACCCCGCGCAGCCGGTCGCGCATCAGGTAGCAGCCCTCGATCACGAACTCCTCGCGCTCGCGCAGCTCGGCGTCCGACAGCTGCCTGTAGTAGTCGCGCAGCGCCATCCGCCCGAACGCCACGTGCCGTGCCTCGTCCTGCATCACGTAGGCCAGGATCTGCTTGGGCAGCGGCTTGTCGGTGGTGTCGCGGATCATGCCGAAGGCGGCCAGCGCGAGGCCCTCGATGAGCACCTGCATGCCCAGGTACGGCATGTCCCAGCGGGAGTCGCGCAGGGTGTCGCCGAGCAACCCCTGGAGGCTGTCGTTGATCGGGTAGAGCATCCCGACCTTCTCGTGCAGGAACCGTCCGAAGATCTCGGCGTGCCGGGCCTCGTCCATGGTCTGGGTGGCGGAGTAGAACTTGGCGTCCAGGTCCGGCACCGACTCGACGATCCGCGCCGCGCACACCATCGCGCCCTGCTCGCCGTGGAGGAACTGGCTGAAGTTCCACGCGCTGTAGTGCCGGCGCAGCTCGCCCTTGTCCCGCTCGGAGAGTTTGGCCCAGTGCCGGGTGCCGTAGAGCGTCAGCGCCTCGTCGGGGGTGCCGAGCGGATCGTACGGATCCACCTCGATGTCCCAGGCGATGCGCTTGGCGCCGTCCCACTGCTTGTCCTTGCCCTTCTGGTACAAGGCCAGCAGCCGTTCGCGACCGCCGTCGTACTCCCAGCTGAAACGGGCGCTGCCGGACGCGGGGACCGGCCAGACGGCTGCGCCCGGGTCATTGGTGTAGAGCTCGTGCGTCGACACTGACGCCCCCTCGTCTCACGTAGCCGTGTACTTCCGTACAGGACCGGACAGTTGGCAGCGTCACACGTTGGTAGACGCGCGGTCAACAAGTCGTGCGCGAGGGATTGACGGTCTTGCTGACAGGCAGTCTCATAAGGAGTGACCGCCGGTAACTCGACGACGAGGTGTCCGAAGCCATGACCACCGTGACCGAACGAGCCGAGCTGCGTGACGCCCTCGGCCTGCTCAAGGACCGCGAGCAGACGGCCGAGCGGCTGCTCGAATCCTCGGCCAAGCACTCCTTCGACCCGGACAAGGAGCTCGACTGGGACGCCCCGCCCATCGACGGCAAGTACTACTGGCCGCCCGAGCTGCTCTCCCTCTTCGACACCCCGCTCTGGAAGAAGATGGGCGAGGAGCAGCGCATCGAACTCTCCCGCCACGAGGCGGCGGCGCTCGCCTCGCTCGGCATCTGGTTCGAGATCATCCTCATGCAGCTGCTGGTCCGGCACGTCTACGACAAGTCCCTGACCAGCAACCACGTCCGCTACGCGCTCACCGAGATCGCCGACGAGTGCCGCCACTCGATGATGTTCGCCCGCATGATCAAGACGGGCGGTGCCCCCGAGTACCCGGTCTCCCGCACCAACCACAACCTCGCCCGCGTCCTCAAGACCGTCTCCACCACCCCCGGTTCCTTCGCCTGCACCCTCCTCGGCGAGGAGGTCCTCGACTGGATGCAGCGGCTGACCTTCCCGGACGAGCGGATCCAGCCCCTGGTCCGCGGAGTCACCCGCATCCACGTCATAGAGGAGGCGCGCCACGTCCGCTACGCCCGCGAGGAACTGCGCCGCCAGATGCTCACCGCCCCGCGCTGGGAACAGGAACTCACCCGCGTCAGCTGCGGCCAGGCCGCCCGCGTCTTCTCGCAGGCCTTCGTGAACCCCCAGGTCTACGACAACATCGGCATCGACCGGCGCGAGGCGCTGGCCCAGGTCAAGGCCAGCGGCCACCGCCGGGAGGTCATGCAGACCGGAGCGAAGCGGCTCACCGACTTCCTGGACGACATCGGCGTGATGCGCGGGGTCGGCCGCAAGCTATGGAAGAGCTCGGGACTGCTCGCCTGAGGGACCTCCCGGGAACCCGGGCCGAGTCCGGGCCTGAGTCCGGGCCTGAGTCCGAGCCTGAAGTCCGGGCCCGAACTCCCCGCCGGAAGGCCACCGGGTGGGGCTACCCTGCGGACATGACCACCGCGCGTGCGTACCGCAGGCTGAGCGTCGAGGAGCGGCGGGCCCAGCTCCTCGACGCGGCCCTGTCGCTGTTCGCGCACCGGGCTCCGGAGGAGGTCTCGCTGGACGACGTCGCCGAGGCCGCCGGAGTCTCGCGCCCGCTCGTCTACCGCTACTTCCCCGGCGGAAAGCAGCAGCTCTACGAGGCCGCCCTGCGCTCGGCGGCCGACGTCCTGCAGCTCTGCTTCGCCGAACCCCAGGCCGGCCCGCTGACCCAGCGGCTCTCCCGGGCCCTGGACCGCTACCTGGCCTTCGTCGACGAACACGACGCCGGGTTCTCCGCCCTCCTCCAGGGCGGCAGCGTGGTCGAAACCTCCCGCACCACCGCCACCGTCGACGGCATCCGCCGCGCGGCCGCCGAGGCGATCCTCTTCCACCTCGGCGTCCCGGCGCCCGGCGCGCGGCTGCGGATGATGGTGCGTACGTGGATCACGGCGGTCGAGGCCGCCTCGCTGATCTGGATCGACGAGGGCAAGCAGCCGGAGGTCTCCTCGCTCCGGGACTGGCTGGTGGACCAGTTCATCGCCCTCCTGACGGCGACCGCCGCCACCGACCCGGAGACCGCGGCGGCGGCCCGCGCGGCACTCGCCCTCGAATCGGCGGAGGGCCCGGTCGGGGTGCTGGCGCGGCGGGTGATCCCGGTGGTCTCCGAGGCGGCCCACCTGCTGTGACCTTATGGACTGCTGTGACTTCGCGGACTGCGGTGATTTTCCGGACTGCTGTGAGACTGGAGGGGTGAGAAGCCAACCCACCTCCTTCGAGGGCGGCCCGATGGACGGCCGGACCCTCCCGATCCTCCTCGGCCCGACCGGCCATCCGCCGAAGTGGTACGAGATCCCGGTCCCGGACCCGGACGGCGGCGCCCCGACGGTGCTGCTCTACGAGCGGGTCCCGTCCGGGTACTCGAAGCGTCTGGGGCTCCAGAAGGGCTGGAAGTACGCCTACTCGCCCACGGGCGAGAAGCCCCGCCCGCGGTGGCCTTGGACGAAGGCGAAGCCGAAGGCGGAGGCGGAGCCGGAGCGGCCTGAGGCCTGACCGGGGGAGGGGCCGTTCCCCGGTGGGCCGGGGCTACGGCACCGCGGCTTCGGCCAGGGTGAGCACGGCCTCCGCCCCGCCCCGGCCGTCCCGCGCCTGCCGGAACTCCAGCCGCGCCCCGATGACCTCCGCCTGCCCCACCGCGATCGTCAGCCCCAGCCCGTGCCCCTTGCCCGCGCCCTCGGTGCGGAACCGCTGGGGCCCGTGGGTCACCAGGTACTCGGGATATCCGTCCCCGTGGTCCCGTACCGTCACCACCGGCCCGTCCACCGTCACCACCACCGGTGCCCGCCCGTGCTTGTGGGCATTGGCGACCAGGTTTCCGAGCACCCGCTCCAGGCGCCGCCGGTCCGTCTCCACGTGCGCGTCCCGCACCACGGACACCTCCGTGGCCGTCCCCGAGGCCCGTACCACCCGCTGGGCGAGGCGCCCCAGCTGGTGCAGGTCCGTCTCCACGACCTCCCTGCCCGAGTCGAGCCGGGAGATCTCCAGCAGGTCCTCCGTCAGCTGCCGCATCGTGCGGACCCGCTCCTGCACCAGTTCCGTGGCCCGGCTCTCCGGCAGCAGCTCCGAGGCCGCCTGCAGTCCCGTCAGCGGAGTGCGCAGCTCGTGCGCGACGTCCGCGGTGAACCGCTGCTCGCTCTGCAGCT